>NZ_JASVEN010000010.1:0-290389 GCF_051710265.1 Bradyrhizobium sp. U531 | reverse complement strand
TGCATTTCTGTTGCGCACGGATTGCGGGTGCCGCCGGCGCCCGGCCTTCCCTGCGCCCTCTGGTCTTCATGGGCGCGAACGAACAGCAAAGCTCGGGCGAAAGGCGCCGCGAGAACGGGAAGGCGTGTCTGCAATTGCGAGAGCCGATGAAATGCGATCCGCTTGCCACACGCTCGCAATGACGTGGAGAGAGCGAGCGATACATTCGCGCCTCGTGCCCCGGACGCAGCGCAGCGCACTTGCGCGGTGCGCTGCAGAGCCGGGGCCCATGCATCGACGCGGCACGCGGCCGCTGGGTCCCGGCTCTGCGCAGCAGCGCAAGGGCGCTGCAGCGCGTCCGGGACACGAGCCGTCGGCACAGCGGCCCACAAAAGAAAAGGCCCGGTCGCGATCGCGGCCGGGCCTTCGTCGTGAAATTTGATGTCCGTTTACGCGGCCGTCGAAGCCTTCCGTGCAGCCTTCTCCGCCGCGGCGTCCGCCTCGTCCTTGCGGATCTCCGACAGGCGCTTCTGCACTTCCGCCGAGAAGATGTACTGCGCCGGGCGCTGCTTCGACATGTCGATCTCCGGCGCCATCGGGCCCGAGGTCTTGATGCCGCGCAGCGACACCCACATCGCCTTCAGCGGGTTGTTGAGCGCGGCCGTGGCAGCCGTCGGCTCGTAGCCGCAATGGGCCATACAGTCGGCGCACTTCTCGTACTTGCCGGTGCCGTAGGTTTCCCAATCAGTGGTGTCCATCAGCTCCTTGAAGGTCTTGGCGTAGCCTTCACCGAGCAAATAGCAGGGCTTCTGCCAGCCGAAGATGTTGCGCGCGGGCATGCCCCAGGGCGTGCACTCGTATTCCTGGTTGCCGGCGAGGAAGTCCAGGAACAGGCCGGAATGCATGAAGTTCCACTTCTTGCCCTTGCCCATCGCGAAGACGTCGCGGAACAGCTTCTTGGTCTTGGTGCGGTTGAGGAAGTGCTCCTGGTCCGGCGCGCGCTCATAGGCGTAGCCCGGCGACATCGAGACGCCGACGCCGAGCTCGACGGTGAGATCCAGGAACTTCGCGATCTCCTCGGCCGGGTGGCCGTCGAAGATGGTGGCGTTGACGTTGACGGTGAAGCCGCGCGCCTTGGCCGCCTTGATCGCGGAGACGGCGCGGTCGAATACGCCCTTCTGCGACACCGCCTTGTCGTGATGATCCTTCAGACCGTCGAGATGGACGGAGAAGAACAGGTAAGGGGAGGGCTCGAACAGATCGAGCTTCTTCTCGAGCAGCAGCGCGTTGGTGCAGAGCGAGACGAACTTCTTGCGCTCCACGAGGCCGCGCACGATCTCGCCGATCTCCTTGTGGATCAGCGGCTCGCCGCCGGGAATCGCTACCATCGGCGCGCCGCACTCGTCGGCCGCATCCCAGCACTCCTGGGCGGTCATGCGGCGGTTGAGGATCGCATCCGGATAATCGATCTTGCCGCAGCCGACGCAGGCAAGGTTGCAGCGAAACAGCGGCTCCAGCATAAGCACGAGCGGGTAGCGTTTGCGGCCAAGCATTTTCTGCTTGAGCAAATAGCCGCCGATACGCATTTCCTTGAAGAACGGGATAGCCATTACAAGTTTCTTTCTGGGCTTTTGAATTCGGGTGGGTCAGCTCGCAGCCAATTGGGCCGGAAGCCGGAATTCGATGTTTTCCTCGCGGCCCGGCAACACCTGGACCTTCACCGGTCCAATCCGCCGCATCGCTTCGATCACGTCATCCACGAGTACCTCGGGCGCCGAAGCGCCGGCCGTGATGCCGACGGTCCTAGCACTTTTCAACCACGCCGGATTGAGCTCGCTGCCGTCCGCAATCAAATAACTCGCGACGCCGGCCTCGGTGCCGATTTCGCGAAGCCGGTTCGAATTCGAGCTGTTGGCAGCGCCCACCACCAAGATCACGTCGACCAGCTTGCTCAAGTCCCTTACCGCAGATTGGCGGTTCTGTGTCGCATAGCAGATATCCCGGATATCCGGACCTTGAATATCTGTAAAGCGGGCCTTGAGGGCGGCGATGATATCCTTGGTATCGTCCACCGACAGGGTGGTCTGGGTGATATAGGCCACTGGCCGATCCGCCGGCAGGGTGAGGGCCTTAACCTCTTGAACGCTCTGAACAAGCAGCACCGGGGCGGGAATCTGGCCCATGGTTCCCTCGACCTCGGGGTGCCCGGCATGGCCGATCAGGATCAGGGTGCGGCCGGTGCCGATGTAGCGCTTCCCCTGATTGTGAACTTTCGTGACCAGGGGGCAGGTGGCATTGAGCACCGGAAGGTCGCGCGCGGCGGCCTCTTCCTCGACGCTGCGGGCGACCCCATGGGCGCTGAACACCGTCACCGCCTTCGGAGGAACCTCGGACAGCTCCTCGACGAAGATCGCGCCTTTGTCCTTCAGGCTCTCGACCACGTATTTGTTGTGCACGATCTCGTGGCGCACGTAGACGGGCGGGCCGTACTTCTCCAGCGCCCGTTCCACGATCTCGATCGCACGCACCACACCCGCGCAGAAGCCGCGCGGTTGCGCCAGATAAACTTCCATGGGACGCCCATCACGCAAGTTGCACCAATCCGCTTCGTAGGTCCCCAGCGGCACCCGATACCAACCAATGAGTTGCAATATCCGCACCATTGGTTCGCGCACGCGGTAGCCACCCACCCCGTCGGGGCTCCGGCGCATGGAGGCGCAATACTTTGTGTCAAAAAATCGGCAGCAAGGAAAGGTCGAATGAAACCTCCGGCTCGCCACGCCGACGTTTACAGGTATTATAGTACGTAATTTGTTCGGGGACAAATGGCGACATTTGCGCTCAGGCTTTCGTCACTTTCCCGCCTCATCTCCCCGGCTATACGAACCGCCCGCATGGTTTTGCCACGGTCTCCCGCCGTTTACCTCGAACCTTCTCGCGGCGAGAGCTACCCAAAACAGCAATAGGTTTCGCCCGGGAACTCCGTTAAAGAGCGGGCGTTTCCGGCAAGCTGTTAACCGCAGAAAGAAAAGAAGTGCTGCAAAGCGTCGTCGTTGCCATCGTCAGGGCCTGCACCCGGTTTGCCTCCCTCGTCGTCATTCTCGGGCTCCTGCTGTCGGTGGGCGCGGGCTATTACGCGTCCCAGCATTTCGCCATCAACACCGACATCAATTCGCTGATTTCCCAAAACCTCGACTGGCGCAAGCGTGACCAGCAATTCGACAAGGCGTTCGACCAAAACGAACTCATCCTTGCCGTGGTCGAAGCCCGAACGCCGGAGATGGCGAGCGCGGCGGCAGACGCGCTCCACGCCAAGCTGAAGGACGACAAGACCAACTTCCAGTCGATGCAGCAGCTCGGCAGCGGCGAGTTCTTCGAGAAGAACGGCCTGTTGTTCCTGCCGACGGAAGAGGTCGGCAAGATCACCGGCCAGTTCGAATCCGCAGCTCCCCTGATCGAGATCATGGCCGGCGACCCCTCGATCCGCGGCCTGACCGGCGCGCTCGAGACGGGACTTGCCGGCGTCAAGCGCGGCCAGGTCAAGCTCGACAGCACCGAGCGGCCCTTCGGCCTGATCGCGCAGACGGTCGAGACCGTGCTCAACAAGGGCAATGCGAGCTTCTCCTGGCGCGAGCTCGTCGGCGACGAGCCGCTGAAGGACTCCGACAAGCGCGCCTTCATCGAGTTCAAGCCGATCCTCGACTACAACGCGCTCGAGCCCGGCAAGGATGCCACCGACGCGATCCGCAAAGCCGCCGCGGAGCTCGATTTCGCGAACAAGTACCAGGCGCGGGTGCGGCTGACCGGCCCGATTCCGATCGCCAACGAGGAATACGCGACCGTTCAGGAAGGGGCCGTCATCAACGGCGTCGGCACGGTTCTCGTCGTGCTGGTCATCCTGTGGCTGGCTCTGCATTCGTCGAAGATCATCTTCGCCGTGTTCGTCAATCTCTTCGTCGGCCTTGCCATCACGACCGCGGCCGGCCTGATGATGGTCGGATCGTTCAATTTGCTGTCGATCGCGTTCGCGGTGCTGTTCGTCGGCCTCGGCGTCGATTTCGGCATCCAGTACAGCGTCCGCTACCGCTCGGAGCGCTACAAGCACAACGACCTCTCGGGTGCGCTGGTGCTGGCGGCCAAGCGCTCGGCGGTGCCGCTGTCGCTCGCGGCGATGGCGACGGCCGCCGGCTTCCTCTGCTTCATGCCGACCGACTACAAGGGTATCGCGGAGCTCGGCCAGATCGCCGGCGTCGGCATGCTGGTGGCGTTCCTCTCGTCGATCACCATTCTGCCGGCCATGCTGAAGCTGCTGAACCCGCCCGGTGAGAAGGAGCCGGTCGGCTATGCCTTCCTGGCGCCGCTCGACAACTTCCTGGAGACGCACCGCGTGCTGGTCGTGGGCGGCACACTGCTGCTCGCGCTCGCCGGCCTGCCGCTGCTCTACTTCATGAAGTTCGACTTCAACCCGATGAATTTGCGCAACCCGAAGGCCGAATCGATCGCGACCTTCCTCGATCTGCGCAAGGATCCCAACACCGGCGCCAATGCCATCAACGTGATGGCGACGTCCGAGGAGCAGGCCAGGCAAATCGAGGCGAAGCTCGAGAAGGTGCCCGAGGTGCTCAGGGTGATGTCGCTCGACAGCTTCGTGCCGCAGGACCAGCCGCCGAAGCTGAAGCTGCTCGCGCAGGGCGCCAAGGTGCTGAACCCTGCGCTCAATCCCGAGCAGATCGATGCGGCGCCGTCGGATCAGGAAAACGTGGAGTCGCTGAAATCGTCGGTGGATAATCTGCGCCGGACCGCGGGCGACGCGAAGGGCCCTGGTGCGATCGCCTCGCGCCGTCTGGCCGACGCGCTCGAAAAGCTGGCCAATGGCGACGAGGCCACGCGCAACAAGGCACAGGAAGTCTTCGTCACGCCCTTGAAGATCGTGTTCGGCCAGCTCAGGAACGCGATGCAGGCCGAGCCGGTCACCCTGAAGTCATTGCCGCCCGACCTCGTCAACGCCTGGAAGAGCAAGGACGGCATCATCCGCGTCGAGGCGCTGCCCAAGGGCGATCCCAACGACAACGACACGCTGCGCAAATTCGCGGCGGCGGTGCTCGTTGCCGAGCCGACCGCGATCGGCGGACCGGTCTCGATCCTGAAATCCGGCGATACCGTGGTGCGGGCGTTCATCCACGCCGGCATCTATGCGTTGCTGGTGATCAGCCTCTTGCTCTGGATCACGCTGCGCCGGTTCGTCGACGTGTTGATGACGCTGGTGCCGCTCCTGGTTGCGGGCGCGGTGACGCTCGAGATCTGCGTGTTGATCGGCCTGCCGCTCAACTTCGCCAACATCGTCGCATTCCCGCTGCTGCTCGGCGTCGGCGTCGCCTTCAAGATCTATTATGTCGTGGCGTGGCGCTCGGGCAGGACGAACCTGCTGCAAACCAGCCTGACGCGTGCGATCTTCTTCAGCGCGCTCACGACCGCGACCGCGTTCGGCAGCCTGTGGCTGTCGAGCCATCCAGGCACATCCAGCATGGGCAAGCTGCTTGCCCTCTCGCTGGTGACGACGCTCGCGGCCGTGCTGCTGTTTCAGCCGGCCCTAATGGGCAAACCCCGCAATCTCAGGGAGTAGGCAGATGTCGCCGACCGGGTCGGCGGCGGCCTTCTGACCGGGCTTGGCCGCGCCGGCGGCCTTCGGGGCCGCAGGGGCGGGCGCGGGTGCGGCGGCAACCGTCGTGCCTGCAGCTTTCGGCGCCGCACCGGCGGGCTTCGGCCCGCCCTTGGCCATGGCATTGCTGGGGCTCAAGGGAATCGGCGGGCCAACCCGGGTCCAGGTCTCGCCTCCGCAGAGGAAGCCCATCACGCAGCCCTTGATTTCGAGCTGGTCGGTTCCGGTGGGCGTAATGGTTGCGCTGTAGATCTGGCCGTCCTGGGCGTTGTAGACCTGCCCTTCCCACTGATCGACGCCGGGTTTCTTCTTCATGTCGATCAGCGTGGCCATGCCCAGCGTCGGCCGGGTCTTTTTCGAGGCATCCGGATTGTTCTCGTCGCGGCCGCCGGCCTGCTTTTCCCAGGAAACGGCGCCCCACATGCTGCCATTGCATTGGGCGACGCGGATGTTGGCGACGCCGTCGGCGACCCGCCAGTCGCCGGTGGGATCGGCGGCGAGCGCCGGTGTCAGGCAGGCGTAACCGCCAGCCAGTATTAGTCCGGTGTAAAGGGCTAAACGCATGATAGTTCCTCGGCAGTGCAACATGGTTTAAAGCTGTGCTTGCGAAGATGGTCCGAAAAAGGGCAAAAGGCCGCACAGACCGTTTTCAGTCACGGTCCCTTTTCAGTTGACGACACGACCCTCAACCGAAGTATGTAACGGATGCACAGCCCAAATCCAGACATGTCTCAGCTATTCGCGGACCGTCAGGCCCAGCGCAGCACCCTGCATAATCGGTATCTGAACGAGCAGTTCGTTCGGGTCCTCAAGACCATCGGCTACGATGTCGGCTTCCAGAAGGGGCAGGGACAATATCTCTTCGATCGCGATGGCGCGCGCTATCTCGATCTGTTGTCCGGCTTTGGCGTGTTTGCGATCGGCCGCAATCATCCGGTCATGCGCGACGCGCTCAAGAGCGTGCTTGACGCCGAGCTGCCCAACCTCGTCCAGTTCGACGTCTCCGTGCTCGCCGGCGTGCTGGCCGAGCGGCTGCTGAAATACGTCCCCTATCTCGACAAGGTGTTCTTCGCCAATTCGGGCGCCGAATGCGTCGAAGCCGCGATCAAGTTCGCGCGCGGCGCGACCGGGCGTCCAGGCATCGTCTATTGCGCCCACGGCTATCACGGCCTGACCTACGGCGCGCTGTCGCTCACCGGCGATTCGAATTTCCGCAACGGCTTCGAGCCGCTGCTGCCGGGCTGCACCTCGATCCCGTTCAACGATCTGGCCGCGCTCGAAAAGGCGCTGGCCTCGCGCGAGGTCGCGGCCTTCGTCGTCGAGCCGATCCAGGGCAAGGGCGTCAACATGCCCACCGACGAATTCCTGCCGGGCGCAGCTGCGCTCTGCAAGAAATACGGCACGCTGTTCGTCGCCGACGAGATCCAGACCGGCATGGGCCGCACCGGCCGTTTCCTCGCGGTCGAGCACTGGAACGTCGAGCCCGACATGGTGCTGCTGTCGAAGTCGCTCTCGGGCGGCCACGTGCCGGTCGGTGCCGTGCTGACGCGCAAGGCCATCTTCGACAAGATCTTCAACCAGATGGACCGCGCCGTGGTGCACGGTTCGACTTTCTCCAAGAACGACCTTGCGATGGCCGCGGGCATCGCCACGCTCGACGTCATGGAGTCCGAGAAGCTGATCGAGTCCGCCGCCAAGCGCGGCGCCGAGCTGCGCCTCGCGCTGACGCGCATGGTGCCCGGCTACGAGCTGATGAAGGAAGTGCGCGGCAAGGGTCTGATGATCGGCGTCGAGTTCGGTCCGCCGAAGTCGCTGCGCCTGCGCGCCTCGTGGAACGTGCTGGAGACCGCCAACAAGGGCCTGTTCTGCCAGCTCATCACCGTGCCGCTGTTCAAGGACCACAAGATCCTGACGCAGGTCGCCGGCCACGGCAGCCACACCATCAAGCTGCTGCCGCCGCTCACCATCACCGAGGAAGACTGCACCTGGATCGAGAAGGCGTTCGACGACGTCATCGCCGGCAGCCACAAGGTCCCCGGCGCGATCTGGTCGCTCGGCAAGACGCTGGTGGACAACGCGGTGCGAAGGTCGGCGTAACAACCCGGTCGCAAAGCTGAAGGGCCGTGTCGGCCGTTCAGCCATGCACGCTGTACCGCCAGAGTTCGAGCATATTCAGGACCGTCAGACCGGCGAAGCCCGCGAGTATGGCAAGGCCGGCGAACCAGACCCATTGCTTGCGATCCTTCAGCGCCAGCAAGGTGGCGCAGGCGGTAGCGAACATCGACGGCAGGCCGGCGCAAGCGATCATCAAAGCAACCATTTTCGTTCTCCTCGACAGCTCCAATCTGATGGAGAACTGTCGGGAGAACAGTGAGGCGCGTCACGGGGAGGCCGGCCCGCGGGCGCGGACTCGTTAGCCCTCCACGTTCGCCTTCATCGCCGCCTCGAACTTGTCGACGAATTCGGCGAGCTCGTCACCGCCGATGTCGCTGACGGCCCAGAAGTTAAGGCCGCGCTCGCCCCAGCGGCGGCAGTTGAAGCCCTGCATGGTCTGCGTCTTCGGCGGCCGATGCTCGGTGCTCGACGTCTGCGACACGAACAGGTTGATGACGTGCTGGCGCCGCTTGTAGACGACGGCGCCGATGGCGCGCGCGTCGATATAATCGAGCCGGCCGCCGACCAGCGTAAAGCCTTGCGCGGTGAGATCGATCACGGGCGGAGCGACATCGAGCTTGCCGTTGAACCAGGGCTTCACCGTGTGCTGGTCGGTCGAGACCACGTCGATGAGGTGGCCGGCCTGCAGCGAGCGCAGATGCGCGGAGACGACCTCCGACAGGATGCGCTGCTGGTCGTCCTGGCGCAGCACCACGGCGACGACGCCGGAGGCGGCGAGGGCAGAGACGGCCGAGCCCATCGCGAAGCTGCGCAGCACCGAGCGGCGCGTCGGCTGCTGGCGCTGTGGCTGCGGCAGCGAGGCCTCGATGCGGCTGCGCAGGCTGGCGGGCGCGGTGTAACGCAAATTGGTATCGGCAAGCACGCGCTGCATGTCGCGCTGTGCGGCCAGTTCCGCAGCGCAGCCGGGGCAGCCGGCGATATGGGCTTCGACCTCGCGCGCATGGCCGGCGTCGAGCTCGCCGTCGAGCAGCGCGTGAAGCATGATCCTTGCTTCGTCGCAGGTCATCTTGAGTGCTCCTCTTCCGCCGTCCAGGCCGCGCGCAGCATGGCGCGGGCACGGGCGAGGCGGGACATCACGGTGCCGACGGGGGCGCCGACGGCCTCGGCGATTTCACGATAGGACAAATTGTTGATCTCGCGCAGCACGAAGGTTTCCTTGAACGGCTCGGCGAGCGCGTCGATCAGCTTGCGGATGGCGCCGGCATCGCGGCTGCGCAGCACCTCGGTTTCCGGGCTTGCCTCGCTCTCCTGCCAGATCGGCGTCTGGTCGGCGGCGCCGGGCGTATCCTCGATCGCACTGGGTCGATGCGCGCGCCTGGCATATTCGGCGTTGCAGACGTTGCGCAGGATCGCGAACAGCCAGGGTTTCATGGCCGGGCCACGATAGCTGTCGAAGTGCTTCAGCGCGCGCAGATAGCACTCCTGCACCGCGTCCTCGGCGTCGGAGGCGTCGCGCAGCAGATAGCGCGCGAGCGTGTAGACGTCGTCGAGATAGGGGAGTGCCGCCTCACGGAAGCGCTGCGCCTTCTGCAAATCGTCGTTGGCGGGCATCGCTCCTCGCTTTGCCTCTTGTTCTGCTTGTGGCTTCGCTTCGTCCCTGTTCGCCCGGTCCGGCTGCGTGACCGAAGGCAGACGAGCCCGGCCGGCGTGGGACCACCGGCCGGGCAAGGCGTTGATGCCTTGGTTGGAGACGTTACTCAACCGTGATCATCCCCGTCATGTGCGGGTGCAACGAACAAAAATATTTGTAGTCGCCCGCATTGGTGAAGGTGAAGGAGAACTTGTCGTCTGTGTCCAAGGTTTTGGACCTGAACTTGCCGGCCGATACCACGGTGTGCGGAATATCGTCCCGGTTGGTCCAGGTTACGGTGGTTCCGACCTTGATCTTGAGCTCGGCCGGCTTGAAGACGAAATTGTCGATATGGACTTCGAGGTCGTCGGCACGTGCCGCCGTTGCGGGCAGCAGGACAGCCGCGGCCAAGGCGAGACCGAGATCGACACCGAAGTCGCGGCGATTGAGAGTCTTCATTGTCAGCTTCCACCTTAGCCCTGGAGCGGCGTGTCGATGATCGCGAGCCGCTGCTCGTTCTGCTTGAAGTTGATGCTGGCGACGCCGAGCATGCTTCGGAGCCGGGCGTCCTCGACCTTCATCGGACCCGGCGAGGGAGCAGCCCCCGGCGCCGGCTGCGGGAAGGCGGTGGAGCGCGCGGTGTGGAAGGTGACGTTGCCCTCGACCTTCTGCATCACCTGGTGGATGTGGCCGTTGAGCACGGTGACCGAGCCGAAGCCCTTGACGTATTCGAGCGCGCGGCCGCCATCCTCGGTGCCCCAGCCCCATTCGGGATAGACGGTCCAGAGCGGGATGTGGGCGAACAGCACGACCGGCGTCGATTTCGACTTGCCGCGCAGATCGTCCTCGAGCCAGGCGAGTTGCTCTGCGCCGAGATTGCCGAGCCCGCCGGCCTTGAGGTCGACGACGTTGACGAGGCCGACGAAGTGCACGCCGCCGGCGTCGAACGAATACCAGCCGTGGCCCTTGGTGCCGCGGCCGTAGCGCTCGCGATAGAGCTTCACCTCCTCGTCGATGAAGTCGTGCTCGCCGGGGACGTAGTGCACGTCGAGCTTGGTTTGCGAGATGATGCGCTCGGCGTTGTCGAACTCGGAGGCTTTCGACAAATGCGTGATGTCGCCGGTGTGGATCATGAAGGACGGCTTGGCCGGCATCGCGTTGATCTTGTTGACGGCCTCCTCCAGCGTGCCGAGCGCGTTGGGATTGGCGGCCTTGTCGAAGCCGACATGGCTGTCGCTGATCTGCAGGAAGCTCATGCCGGGCGCGGCTGCGGTGGCCGCCTCAGCCGAATCGATGATGCCGAGCGAGCGCGGCACCCCGCCCGTGACGGTCCAGAGCACGCCGGTGCCGGCCCAGGTCATGCATTCCAGCACCTTGCGGCGGCTGACGCCGTCGCCCCCATGATCATGTCCGCTCATCGCAACGTCTCCACTTCGCCCGGAATTGGGCTTCGGGGAGGTGATCGGGGGAGCGGGGGGCTTATTCCCGGTTGTGATGACGTTTTCGTGAGGTTGGGCCATCCGTGTCCCGGACGCGCTGCAACGCGGAGCGTTGCTGCGCAGAGCCGGGACCCAGTAAGCGTACGCCGAGCTGTGAGATGGGCCCCGGCTCAGCGCAGCAGCGTTGCACGCTGCAGCGCGTCCGGGGCGCGAGACCTATCTCGCAAACTCTCTCACGGCCTTCACCACCGCCGCCGGCATCTCCTGCGCCACGCAATGCCCGGCGCCCTCGAACACCATCGTGCTGACCCCAGGAATCAGCGACACGGCCCGCGCTGCCATCACCTTGTAGACCGGTCCCGACTTCGCGTTGGTCGCAACGCGCACCGGGCAGTCGATCTCGGCGAGCGAACCAAACGGATTGCCCCTGATATCGCCGACATAGACCTGCGCCATCGCCTCGTAGATCGGGCGCAGCATCGCCGCCTCGATCTCCGGCGTGCAGCAGAGCCGCACCCGGCCATCGCCGAGTGGCACGAAGCCATGGCGCACATAGGCTCGCAGCGAGGCCTCGGTCCAATCAGTAAATGTCGGCGATGTGCGGTAGCGCTCGAAAACGGCGTCTGCGCTGTCGAACTCGGCCCGACGGCGCAACGCGCCCTCGACGCGGGCGATGGAGTCCTCGTCCAAGCTTCCGGCGCGCGCCGCGCGCGGGTCCATCGCCGTCGGCTCCACCACGAACAGGCGTGTGAAGCGTCCGGGCAGGAGTTTCGCCGCGAGCAGAAGATCGGTCGCGCCCGCGCTGTGGCCAATGCCGTAGACGTCGCGCAGATCGAGCGCCTCGATCACCCGGCGGATATCCTCGGCAAAGTCCAGGAATTGATACGAGGACGGCTTGTGGCTGGCGCCATGGCCGCGGCGGTCGAGCGCATAGACCGTGTAGGTCGATGCAAGCTCGCGCGCGACCTCGTCCCAGACGTCGGCGACGAAACCGGTGCCGTGCACGAGCAGGGCAGGCGGCTTGCCGCTCTCGCCCCATTGCAGCATGGCGATCTCTGCGTCGGTGGGGCCGATGGAAAAACGGTGGGGGATGAGCATGAAGACGCGATGCTACTTCGCATCCTCCAGGATCATCGTCGCGCCCTTCTCGGCGATCATCGCGGTCGGCGTGTTGGTATTGCCCGAGGTGATGGTCGGCATGATCGAGGCATCGACGATGCGCAGGCCATCGAGGCCGTAGAAGCGCAGGCGTTCGTCCACCACTGCCATGGGATCGCTGACGGCGCCCATCTTCGCCGTGCCGACGGGATGGAAGATGGTGGTGCCGATGTCGCCGGCGGCTTTCGCAAGCGAGGTATCGTCGTCGCCGACGGTGGGGCCGGGCAGGTATTCGCTCGGGCGATATTTTGCCAGCGCCTTCTGCTGCATCAGGCGGCGGGTGGTGCGGATCGCGTCGGCACCGACCTGGCGGTCGTCGTCGGTCGAGAGGTAATTCGGCGCGATGATCGGCTTCTCGTCAGGGCTCGCCGCGCGCAGCCGCACGGTGCCGCGCGAGGTCGGCTGCAGATTGCAGGCGCTGACGGTGATGGCGGGGAAGCGGTGCAAGGGATCGCCGAACTTGTCGAGCGACAGCGGCTGCACGTGGAACTGGATGTTCGCCCTCGCGCGCGTCGCGTCGGAGCGCGTGAAGATGCCGAGCTGCGACGGCGCCATGGTGAGAGGGCCGCGACGGCGGAAGGCGTAGTCGAGCCCCATCAGGCCGCGGCGGAACAGATTGTAGTAGGTCTCGTTCAGCGTACGCACGCCCTCGACTTTGTAGATCGCGCGCTGCTGCAGATGGTCCTGCAGGTTGCGACCCACACCGGGCTTGTCCATGACGATGTCGATGCCGAGCGGCGACAGCCAGTCGGCGGGGCCGATGCCGGAGCGATGCAGCACCTGCACCGAGCCGATGGAGCCGGCCGAGAGCACCACCTCGCGTTTTGCCCGGGCCTCGATCATCTCGCCGTTCTGGATGAAGCGCACGCCCGCGATGCGGCCTTGCTCGATGACGAGGCGATCGACCAGCACATTCTTCTCGAGCCGCAGATTGGGGCGGTTCAGCGCCGGCTTGAGGAAGCCGCGCGCCGACGACCAGCGTCGACCGCGCTTCTGGTTGACGTGGAAATAGCTAGTGCCTTCGTTGTCGCCGGTGTTGAAATCCGGGATGCGCTTGACGCCCATTTCTTCCGCGGCATCGCCGACGGCATCGAGAATGTCCCAAGACAGCCGCGGCGCCTCGATGCGCCAGCCGCCGCCAGCGCCGTGATGCTCGCTGGCGCCGAGGAAATGGTCTTCGAGTTTTTTGAACGCCGGCAGCACGTCGTCATAACCCCAGCCGGTCATGCCGAGCTGACGCCAATGATCGTAATCGGCGGCCTGGCCGCGCATCGAGATCATGGCATTGATTGCCGAGCAGCCGCCGATCACCTTGCCGCGGGGATAGGACAGCGCGCGGCCGTTCAGGCCCGGCTCGGCCTCGGTCTTGAACATCCAGTCCGAGCGCGGATTGCCGATCGCGAAGAGGTAGCCGACGGGGATGTGGAACCAGATCCAGTTGTCGTCGCCGCCGGCTTCGAGGACGAGCACGCGATTCCCAGGCACGGCCGAGAGCCGGTTGGCGACGATGCAGCCGGCCGTGCCGGCTCCGACGACAATGTAGTCAAACTCACCTTCGAGCCGTCTCGGCATTCTGCTTCCACCCAAAACAGGCGTCATGCCCGGGCGTGTCCCGGGCATCCACGCGCTTTCTGTCCTAATAGGCAGACGTGGATGGCCAAGACAAGTTGGAGACGAGCCCGGCCATGACGAGAGGACAGAGCTACCCCGGACCCTCAGGCAGTTGGGTGGACTGCTGCTTGCATGTTAGACAGTGCTGTCTTTTCAACAGAGATCGAGACCCTCCATGCCCATCGTGAACCGCGTCGCCGACCTCCAACCCGATATTCAGGCCTGGCGCCGGGACATCCATGAGCATCCGGAGCTGCTGTACGATGTTCATCGCACTGCAGCATTCGTGGCCGACCGGCTGCGCGAGTTCGGCTGCGACGATGTCGTGACCGGCCTTGGCCAGACCGGCGTGGTCGGCGTGATCAAGGGCAACAAGCCGGCCGGTGACGGGCTCAAGGTGATCGGCCTGCGCGCCGACATGGACGCGCTGCCGGTCGAGGAGCAGACCAACCTGCCTTATGCCTCCAAGACCCCCGGCAAGATGCACGCCTGCGGCCATGACGGCCACACCGCGATGCTGCTGGGAGCAGCCCGTTACCTCGCCGAAACCCGCAACTTCGCCGGCGATGCGATCGTGATCTTCCAGCCCGCCGAGGAAGGCGGCGCCGGCGGCGCGGCCATGGTCAAGGACGGCCTGATGGAGCGCTTCGGCATCGAGCAGGTCTACGGCATGCACAACGGCCCCGGGATCCCGATCGGTTCGTTCGCGATCCGGCCGGGCCCGATCATGGCGGCGACCGACGAGGTCGACATCAATATCGAAGGCGTCGGCGGTCATGCCGCGCGTCCGCACAAATGCATCGATTCCGTGCTGGTCGGCGCGCAGGTGATCACGGCGCTGCAGTCGATCGTCGCGCGCAGCGTCGATCCGCTGGAGTCGGCGGTGATCTCGATCTGCGAATTCCACGCCGGCAACGCCCGCAACGTCATTCCGCAGACGGCGACGCTGAAGGGCACCATTCGCACGCTCTCGCCCGAGGTGCGCAAGCTGGTCGAGAAGCGCGTGCACGAAGTGGTGGCGGGCGTCGCGCAGATCACCGGCGCCAAGATCGACTTGCGCTATCAACGCAACTACCCCGTCGTGAACAACCACGCCGCGGAGACCGAGGTGGCGCGTCGTATCGCCAGGCAGGTCGCGGGCGATGCTAACGTGCACGAGATGCCGCCGCTGATGGGCGGCGAGGATTTCGCCTATATGCTGGAAGCGCGCCCCGGCGCCTTCATCTTCTGCGGCAACGGCGACAGCGCCGGCCTGCATCACCCCGCCTATAATTTCGACGACAAGGCGATTGTTTACGGTACGTCGTACTGGGTGAAGCTGGTCGAGGAGCAGCTCGCGGCGTCGTAGGAATGAAGCGTGGTGGGGCACCGCCAGTAACCGCAGCGTCATGGCCGGGCTTGTCCCGGCCATCCACGCCTTTCCACGCAGCACCGAGAACGTGGATGCCCGGGACAAGCCCGGGCATGACGACGTCCGCTGAATGTTCAAAAAAGCAATTGCCCTCTCCCCGTAAGAACGGGGAGAGGGAGTGGAGAGATCTTCAGAATATCCGCGAGAAGATCACGTAGAGCGTGGCCGACAACGCGATCGCGCAGGGCAGCGTCAGCACCCACGCCATCAGCAGGTTGCGGATGGTGGACCATTGCAGGCCCGAGCCGTTCGCGGCCATGGTGCCGGCGACGCCGGACGACAGCACGTGGGTGGTGGAGACCGGCAGGCCGAACACGTCGGCCGCGCCGATCGTGGCGGCGGCCACGAGCTCGGCGGAAGCGCCCTGTGCGTAGGTGAGGTGGGTCTTGCCGATCTTCTCGCCGACGGTGACGACGATGCGCTTCCAGCCGATCATGGTGCCGAGGCCGAGTGCGATGGCCACCGCGATCTTCACCCAGGTCGGGATGAACTTGGTGGCGGCATCGAGCGAGCCCTTGTAGGCGTTCAGGGTCGCGACATCCTCCTTGCTGAGATCGTTCTCCTTGTCCTTCATCAGGAAACGGATCGCTTCGGAGGTCATGTACATGTCGTTGCGGGTGTTGCCGACGGATTCGGCGGGCACCTTGTTCAGCGTGCCGTATTTGGCGACTTGGTCACCGACATCCTTCACCAGCACGGCGAGCGAGGGATAGGTGCCCTCGTTGATCTGATGCAGCGCGATGTACTGCGTCACGGCGGGGCGGGGATCGCCGATGATGCTGTGGCCGGCGCCTTTCGCCGCGATCACCTTGGACGCGGCATCCGAGGTCTTCTGGAACTGGACCACCTGGGAGTCCGGCAGCGCGCGGTTGAGCGCGTAGGCGGTCGGCACGGTGCCGATCAGGATCAGCATGATCAGGCCCATGCCCTTCTGGCCGTCATTGGAGCCGTGCGCGAAGCTGACGCCGGTGCAGGTCGCGATCAGGAGGCCGCGTATCCAGAGCGGCGGGGCCTTGTTGCCTTCGGGCGCAGCGTACAGGGCCGGGTTGCGCACGACGAATTTGAGCACGAGCAGCAGCGCGGCGGCGCAGGCGAAGCCGACCAGCGGCGACAGCAGCAGCGCATAGCCGATCTCGGTGGCCTTGCTCCAGTCCACGCCCGAGGTGCCGTCGCGGCCGCGCATGACGGCGTTGGCGATGCCGACGCCGATGATCGAGCCGATCAGCGTGTGCGAGGAGGAGGCGGGCAGGCCGAAGAACCAGGTGCCGAGATTCCACAGGATCGCGGCGATCAAGAGCGCGAACACCATGGCGAAGCCGGCGCTGGAGCCGACCTGGAGGATCAACTCGACCGGCAGCAGCGAGACGATGCCGAAGGCGACCGCGCCGGAGGACATCAGCACGCCGAGGAAGTTGAAGAAGCCGGACCACATCACGGCGACTTCGGCCGGCAGCGAATGGGTGTAGATCACGGTCGCCACCGCATTGGCGGTGTCGTGGAAGCCGTTGACGAATTCGAAGCCGAGCGCGATCAGCAGCGCAACGAGCAGCAGGATGTAGGGCACATAGGTCGTCACCTTCGTGCCGGTCGCATTGACGTCGGCATAGATGCTGTAGGCGACGAACAGCAGGCCCGCGGCGAGGATGCCGAAGAACAGGATCATCGTCAGCGGATTGAAGCCCTTGTCGAGATTCGGCCGCGAGGCCGGCTGGACTGGCGCGGGATCGGCTACCGCGCGGTCGAATGCAACATCGGTCATGTCTGGACGCCCCTTTACTTGCAGCTCGGGGCATTGTCCGCGATGGATTTGAAGGCTGGATGACAAGCGGCGGTTGAAGGCCGTTTTCCCACCACTATTCAGGCGGCGCGCGCGGCTTTTCTCTGCAGGCCGGCGGCGATCTTCAGATCTTCGACAAAGCGCCGATATTCCAGCACTTTGGCTTCCGGATCGGGCAGCCGCAGCAGATAGGAGGGATGCACGGTCACCAGCACCTTGCGTCCGTCGAGGTCGATGAGCCGGCCGCGGGTCTTGCCGACAGGGGTGATCTTGCCAAACACGCTTTGCGCCGCGGTCGCCCCCATCGCCACGATCAGATCGGGCTGGATCGCCGCGACTTCCCGCTCATACCACTGCCGGCACGCCCGGATCTCCGGCGTTGCCGGTTTCTGGTGCAGGCGGATCTTGCCGCGCGGCACGAATTTGAAGTGCTTCACGGCGTTGGTGACATAGACCTTCTGGCGATCGACGCCGGCTTCCTCCAGCGCGCGGTCCAACATCTGGCCGGCCGGGCCGACGAAGGGATGGCCGGCGAGATCTTCCTTGTCGCCGGGCTGCTCGCCGACCAGCATGATGGTTGCATTCTTCGGGCCCTCGCCGAACACGGTCTGGGTTGCGTCCTTGTAGAGCGGGCAGGCGCGGCAATGCGCGGCCTCCTCGCGGAGCGCCTCGAGATCGTTGGCGGCAGTCTTGCGTGTCATCGGGGCCTCCGGCCGCTTCTGAGGCTTGTGCGGATCGGTCGCGGCATTGGCGATCATGGCGCCGGTCATGCGCTCGGCGTCTTCGATCAACGGCTTAATGATCGAAGCCTCGGGCAGGTTCCTCCAGTATTTCTTCGGCATCTCGGCCTGCATCGCCTTCACCTTGAGGCGAGCCGGATTGAAGATGCTGGCGTAATAGCGCCGCCAGGTTTCCTCCAGCCGGTCTTCGCTTGGTGCCTCGCTCTTGCTGACGCCCGGCGTGAACGACAGCGCATGGCCGTCCCAATGCGCGCAGAGGTCCGGCGTCAGGATCGACCAGGGCATGTCGGCAAAGCGCTTGGCGAAGAACGGGGCTGCGAGCTCGACGATGTGATGCTCCGGCTCGAACCAGGCGACGTAATGCGCGGCGCGCTCGCGGCCGATCTCGCGGAAGCGGACGAAGGCGTGCATCTTGTGCTCGTCGCGATGGACCGCGCGCGCCATCGCAACGACCTGCGCGACATCGGCATCGGTCGCGACGTCGATGAGGTCGTGATTGTCCTTCAGGCGCCAGAGCAGGCGATAGAGAATCGCAAAGCGTTCGGGATCGCGATGCAGGATCGCGGCCCTGGCGAGATCGACGAATTTCGCCGAGACATTGAAAGTGCCGTCATTGACCTCGAGGATCGGAGACGGTGCTGACGGCGCGAACAGATCGGCTTCGCCGCCATGCACGGCCCATGTGACCTCGCGCGGTTCGACGTGACGCAGCACGAGCGACCGCGCGGCTTTGCGCCAGCCGTCGAAATCGGTTTCGGTGTCGAGGGTGATGTAGGGCATCAGAAGCCAAATCCCAATTGCGTTGCTTTCGGCTTGAAGCGTTCGATCAGCCCGGCCGCATCGAGGCGATGCGGGGATGGGCGGTGATCGCTGAGGACGATGAACGGCAGCGCCTTGTGCCTGGGCACATGCAGCCGCGCCAGGTCGGAGAGGCGGATCGTGGTGGTGCGCCGCGTTGCGATGATGCGCTCCACGGCCTTGGTGCCGAAGCCCGGCACGCGCAGCAGCTCCTCGCGGCTGGCGCGGTTGACGTCGAGCGGGAAGCGGTCGCGGTGGCGTAGCGCCCAGGCGAGCTTCGGGTCGATGTCGAGCGGCAGCATGGCGTTGTCGTCGACGATCTCCGCAACGTCGAAGCCGTAGAACCGCATCAGCCAGTCCGCCTGGTAGAGCCGGTGCTCGCGCTGCAAGGGCGGCTGCACCAGAGGCAAGGCGCGGCTGGCGTCCGGGATCGGGCTGAAGGCGGAGTAATAGACGCGCCTCAACTTGTATGAGCCGTAGAGATTTGAACTGGTGTGGAGAATGGTGTGATCGGAGGCGCTATCTGCGCCGACGATCATCTGCGTGCTCTGGCCTGCGGGCGCAAAGCGCTGCGGCCTCGCCTTGGTCTTCGCTACCCGGTTCTCCTCGGCTTCGTCGAGCTTCAGCCGCAGCCGGCCCATGGTGCGACGGATCGCGCGGACGTCCTTCTCGGGCGCGAATTGCTGCAGGCTCGTTTCCTCGGGCATCTCGATGTTGATGGAGAGACGGTCGGCATATTTGCCGGCCTCCGCGATCAGCGCGTCGTCGGCCTCGGGAATGGTCTTGAGGTGGATGTAGCCGCGGAAGTGATGCTCCTCGCGCAGTTTTCGCGCGACACTCACGACCTGCTCCATGGTGTAGTCGGGGCTGCGGATGATGCCGGAGGAGAGGAACAGGCCCTCGATGTAATTGCGCCTGTAGAAATCGAGCGTCAGCTTGACCACCTCGTCGACGGTGAAGCGGGCGCGCGGCACGTTGGAGGAGGCGCGGTTGACGCAATAGAGGCAGTCGTAATTGCAGGCGTTGGTCAGCAGCACCTTGAGCAGCGAGATGCAGCGCCCGTCCGGCGCGTAGGAATGGCAGATGCCCATGCCGGGCGCGGTCGAGCCCATGCCCTTGCGGTCGCTGGAATCCCGCTTCTCGGTGCCGCTGGAGGCGCACGAGGCGTCGTACTTGGCGGCATCCGCCAGAATTTCCAGCTTGCGTTGTACGTCCATCCCGGAATCCCTTTGATTCAGCTGACGAATCCGGATGAGCCGCAATTCGATTGACTCACCGGCCGGCGTTAGCTTTATATTAGAACATATCATGAACAAATGAGCCAGCCGCAGGTTCTTATTTCCAGGAATTTCGGCACTCACCTTTCGAAGGAGCGGCGAGCATGAGCGGCGCACGCATCAGCGCGCTTGCGACCTTGCGCGGCCAGATCGAGCGCATCGAGACGGCGGCGGTCGTGCATCCGCACCATCGCGTCGCGCTCGGCCACAGCGAGGCCGACGCCGTGCTGAAAGGCGGGCTCGCGCGCGCGGCGATCCACGAGGTGTTTTGCGAAGGGCGCCAGGGCACGGCCGCGACGGGTTTCGTCATGGGTCTGGCGGGGCGGGTCTCGGCGCAGCGGCCGCTGCTGTGGGTGCGGCAGGATTTTTCGGAACTGGAAGCCGGCGCGCTGTCGATGAGCGGGCTCGCCGAGCTCGGCCTCGATCCGCGCCGCCTGGTGATGGTGCGCGCCGCCGATGTCGAGAGCGCGCTACGCAGCTCGGCCGATGCGCTGGCCTGCGACGCGCTCGGCGCCGTCGTGCTCGAGCTTTGGGGCGATGTCAGGCAGTTCGATCTCGTGGCGAGCCGCAAGCTGACGCTGGCCGCGCAATCGTCCGGCGTCACCGGGCTGATGCTGCGGATGGCGGCACAGCCGCTGCCCTCGACCGCGGAGACGCGATGGATGCTGCGCGCGGCGCATTCGCCGCCTGGCGCAGCATGGGACGCCTGGGGCGCGCCGCGCTTCGATGCCGAGCTCTTGCGTAATCGTCACGGCCAATGCGGCCGGTGGATCATGGAATGGAATTGTGATGAGTGCCAGTTCAGTGAACCGTCGACGTATTCTCAGCCTGTGGCTGCCGCGCCTGCCTATCGACCGGATCCAGCGGTTCTTCAACGCGTTGGATAAGACTAATGAACCGAGCATCGTCGTCATCAAGGACAACAATGCGCTGGTGATCCATGCGCTGGACGAGGCCGCCGAACGTCTCGGCCTGTATATCGGCCAGCCCCTGGCCAATGCGCGGGCAATGTGCCCGGACTTGCGTGTGTTCGACGCCGATACCGTGGCCGATGCCAGGACGCTCAGCGACATCGCCGACTGGTGCGACCGCTTCACGCCGTTGGTGGCGCTCGATCCGCCGCACGGGCTGTTCCTGGATATCACCGGCTGCGCGCATCTGTTCGGCGGTGAGGCGGCGCTGCTGCAGACGCTGGTCCGCGCGCTCGCGCGCCAGGGCTTTGCCGTGGGTGCAGCGATCGCCGGCACCTCGGTCTGCGCGCGCACGCTGACGCGGCAGGCCTCCGGCAGCATCGTTGCCGATGGCGGCGAGGCGGCGGCGATCGACCGGTTTCCGGTATCCGCGCTCGGTGCGGACGAGGCCGTCACCACCGGCCTGCGCCGCGCCGGCCTCAAGACCATCGGTGACGTCGCCGCGCGCTCGCCGAGCGAGATCACGGCGCGGTTCGGCGCCCGGTTCTCCACGTTGCTCGCGCATGCGCTGGGCCAGGGCGATGCGCCGATCAGCCCGCGCAAGCCGCTGCCCGATTACATCGTCGAGAAGCGCTTCGCCGAACCGATCGCGACCGACACCATGATCGCGATGACGCTGTCGCGGCTGGCGGGCACGCTGATCGCCTCCATGGAGAAGCAGGGCAAGGGCGCGCGGCGCCTCGAAGCCGCGTTCTTCCGCACCGACGGCGCGGTGCGCGCGATCGTGGTCGAGACCGGACGTCCCGTGACGCGCAGCGCGGTGATCGACCGTCTGTTCCGCGAGCGGCTCGATGCGCTCGCCGATCCCCTCGATCCCGGCTTCGGCTTCGACATGGTGCGGCTGTCGGCGAGCCGCACCGAGATCGTGGTGCAGGAGCAACGCGATCTCGACGCCCATGTCCACGACAATGACGAACTCTCCGCGCTGATCGACCGCATCGCCGCGCGCATCGGGGGAAAACGCGTCGTCGTGCATCTGCCTGAGGACACCCATATCCCCGAGCAGGCGGTGCTGGCCGCGCCGGCGCAGCATCATCTCGCCGCCGCCATGCAGGCCGAATGGCCTGCACGTGCCGAGAGCGAGCCGCCGCTGCGCCCCTTGCGGCTGTTCGACAAGCCGGAACCGGTCACCGTGCCGTTCGCGACCGTGCCCGATGGCCCGCCGCATCAATTCACCTGGCGGCGCGCAAAACATGCGGTGGTGCGGGTGGAAGGACCCGAGCGCATCGCGATGGAATGGTGGCGGCAGGACGGCAAGCAGCTGACGCGGGATTATTTCCGCATCGAGGATGCCGAGGGTCTGCGCTTCTGGATCTTTCGCGACGGTCTCTACGAAGGCGAGGTGTTCGACGCCGACGGCAAGCCCGCGCCGCCCAATTGGTATGTGCACGGTCTCTTCGCATGAATACGCCTGGCTATGCCGAGATCGGCATCACCACCAATTTCTCCTTCCTGCGCGGCGGCTCGGATCCGCGCGCCTATGTGCATCAGGCGAGCAAGCTCGGCATTGCCGCGATCGGCATCGCCGATCACAACACGCTCGCCGGCGTGGTGCGGGCCTGGAATGAGCTTGGCAATGACAAGGTGCTGCATAAGCCGAAACTGCTGATCGGCGCCCGCATCGTCTTCGTCGACGGCACGCCCGATATCTTCGTGTATCCGCGTGATCGTGCGGCTTATGGCCGGCTGTGCCAGCTCCTGACCCGGGGCAAGCGCGGCGATGACATCACGCGGATCGAGAAGGGCGAGTGTCATCTCAGGTTCGCCGACCTTCTCGAATTCTCGGAAGGCCAGCTCCTGATCCCAACGCTGCCGCATCGTTTCGACGCCGGGCAGGTGCTGGATCTCCTTGCAAGGCTCAAGGCGAGCCGCGCCGGGGGCGTATGGCTGGCGGCAAGCCTGATCTATCGCGGTGACGACCGCCGTCGCCTGGCACGGCTCGACGATCTCGCCGCCAAGGCAAAAGTGCCGCTGCTCGCGACCAACGAGGTGCTCTATCACGATCCCGGCCGCCGTCCGCTCCAGGACGTGCTGACCTGCATCCGGGAAAAGACCACGATCGAGGCGGTCGGGCGGAGGCTGGAAGCCAATGCCGAGCGCTTCTTGAAGACGCCGCGAGAGATGGCGCGGCTGTTCCGCGATTTTCCCGATGCGATCAGGGAGACGATGCGCTTTGCCGAGAAGATCGAGTTCACGCTCGACCAGCTCAAATACCAATATCCTGATGAGCCGGTGCCGCCAGGCAAGACCGCGCAAGGGCATCTGGAGGATCTGACCTGGGCGGGCGTCGACAAATATTTCGGCGGCATCGAGAATATCGGCGACAAGCTGCGCGCAACGCTGAAGAAAGAGCTCGCGCTGATCGCCGAGCTGAAATACGCGCACTACTTCCTCACCGTGCATGACATCGTCCACTACGCGCGCAGCCAGAACATTTTGTGCCAGGGCCGCGGCTCGGCGGCGAATTCGGCCGTGTGCTACGTGCTCGGCATCACCTCGGTCGATCCGACCAAGGTCGACCTCTTGTTCGAGCGCTTCATCTCCAAGGAGCGGTTGGAGCCGCCCGACATCGATGTCGATTTCGAGCATTCGCGGCGCGAGGAGGTGATGCAATATGTCTATCGCCGCTACGGTCGCCACCGTGCCGCGATCATCGCCACCGTCATCCATTATCGTCCGCGCAGCGCCATCCGCGACGTCGGCAAGGCGCTGGGCCTGACCGAGGACGTCACTGCCGCGCTCGCCGACACCGTTTGGGGCAGCTGGGGCAAGGGCCTCAACGACATGCAGGTCCGGCAGGCCGGTCTCGATCCCAAAAATCCCATGATCAACCTCGCGGTCGAGCTTGCGACCGAGCTGATCGAATTCCCGCGCCATCTCTCCCAGCATGTCGGCGGCTATGTGCTGACCCAGGACCGGCTCGACACCTATGTCCCCATCGGCAATGCCGCGATGGACGACCGCACCTTCATCGAATGGGACAAGGATGATGTCGATGCGCTCAGCATGATGAAGGTCGACGTGCTCGCGCTGGGCATGCTGACCTGCATCCGGAAGTGTTTCGACTTGATCGATCTGCACAAGGGCAAGCGCTATGTGCTGGCGGACATCAAGGGGGAGGATGACGACGAAGTCTATCAAATGCTGCAGCGGGGGGAGTCGCTCGGCGTTTTCCAGGTCGAGAGCCGCGCGCAGATGAACATGCTGCCGCGCCTGAAGCCGCGGACGTTCTACGATCTCGTCATCGAAGTCGCGATCGTGCGGCCAGGACCGATCCAGGGCGACATGGTGCATCCTTACTTGCGCCGGCGAAACGGTCTGGAGAAGGTGACCTATCCCTCGCCAGCACCCGAGCACGGCCCTGCGGACGAGCTCTACAAGGTGCTGCACAAGACCAAGGGCGTGCCGCTATTCCAGGAGCAGGCGATGCGCATCGCGATCGAGGCGGCAAAGTTCACCTCCGAAGAAGCCAACGGCCTGCGCCGTTCGATGGCGACCTTCCGCAATGTCGGCACCATCGGCCAATACGAGGAGAAGCTGATCGGAAACATGGTCGCGCGCGGCTACGATGCCAATTTCGCCAGAAGCTGTTTCGACCAGATCAAGGGTTTTGGCTCCTATGGCTTCCCGGAGAGTCATGCCGCAAGCTTTGCGCAGCTCGTCTACATCTCGTCATGGCTGAAATATCATCACCCCGACGCCTTCTGCTGCGGCCTCCTGAATTCGCAGCCGATGGGCTTTTACGCCCCGGCGCAGATCGTCGGCGATGCCCGCAAGAACGGCGTCGAGGTGCGCGACATCGACGTGTCCTACAGCTTTGCGCAGAACACGCTGGAGAATACTGACAAAAAATATTGCGCGGTGCGTCTGGGCTTCCGCCAGATCGACGGATTTCATTGGCTGGATGAGGATGAGGAGCGGTTGAAGCACTCTCAGCTGTCATTCCGGGGCGCGCGCAGCGCGAGCCCGGAATCCATTTCTCCACGTATTCGCGGCTCGATGGATTCCGGGCTCGCGCCAAATGGCGCGCCCCGGAATGACGAGAAAGTAGACTGGGCCGATCGCATCGTCGCCGCCCGCAATCGTCGTCCCTTCACCTCGCTCGAGGATTTCGCCCGCGACACCGGTCTGCCCAAGCGCGCGCTGATCCTGCTCGCTGATGCCGATGCGTTCCGCTCGCTCGGGCTCGATCGCCGCGAGGCGCTGTGGCAGGTGCGGCGGCTGCCTGACGACGTGCCGCTGCCGCTGTTCGAGGCGGCGACCGCGCGCGAGCAGCCGGACGAGCACGCGATGCCCTTGCCCGAGATGCCGCTTCCCGAGCAGGTCGTCGCGGACTACCAGACCATCCGGCTCTCGCTGAAGGGCCATCCCATGGAATTCTTGCGCGAGATGTTGTCGCGCGAGCGCATCGTCGCCTGCAGGGAGATCAGCCATGAGAATGAGCGGCGGCGCGTCCGCTGCGCCGGCGTGGTGCTGGTCCGGCAGCGGCCGGGCAGCGCCAGCGGCGTCGTGTTCATGACCCTGGAGGACGAAACCGGCATCGCCAATGTCGTGGTCTGGCCCAAGGTCATGGAGCAGTACCGGAAGGAAGTCATGGGTGCGCGTCTCATCGAGGTCCAGGGCTATATCCAGAGCAGTCCCGAAAAGGTCACGCACCTGATCGCCCAGCGCATGATCGACCGCTCGCACGATCTGGTCGGGCTTGCCAACGACGCGCTCAGCCGCAAGCACCCGGTGCCCGCAGGCGCCACATTGGTCGAGCCGCTCAACGAAGATCCCCGCGCGCTCACGGACATGCCCGCGCAGAAAATCCGCCACCCCCGCAACGTCCGCATCCTGCCGCCGTCGCGGGATTTTCATTGAGGGGTGGCGAGGGATGCCTCTACACCGTCATTGCGAGCCAATGGGTCCGCGCGAAGCGCGGCCCGATGACAGGCTCCGCAAAGCAATCCAGAATCCCTTCTCGGAAGCAGCCTGGATTGCTTCGCTGCGCTCGCAATGACGAGTTTGTCGAAGCGATCGCGCGCCTCACCCTCGGTCGTCATGCCCGGGCTTGACCCGGGCATCCACGTCTTTCCACGAGCGCAGCAGTGCGTGGATGGCCGGGTCAAGCCCGGCCATGACGGAGGAGAGAGCCCGGCAAGCCAGCCCCCTCAGAAATTCACCCGGTTCGAGATCGCGCCGTCCACGACGAGATTGGACCCCGTCGTGAACCCCGACACCGGGCTTGCCAGGAACACTGCTGCGCTCGCGATGTCTTGCGGCGTTGCCATGCGGCCGGTGGGATTGCGCTTCATCGCGTCGTTGTAGCGGTCGGGCATGTTCTGCTCGATCATCTCCCAGACGCCGCCCTTGAAATAGACGGTGCCGGGCGAGACGACGTTCACGCGGATCTTCTTCCTGGCATATTGCCGCGCCAGTCCCTTGGCCATGTGGATCAGCGACGCCTTGATCGGACCGTAGGAGCTGGCGGTGTCGGCTTGCGCCGCCGAGATCGACGCGATGATCACGAAGGCGGCGTCGCCGCTTCCAGCGCCGCTCGCTTCGAGGAACGGCCGCGCCGCGTCGAACGCATGCACCGCGCCGAGCACGTCGAGCCGGAAGTTCTGCTCCCACGATGCGGGATCGTGGCCCTGCGCCATCGCGCCGGCATTGGAGAACAGCATGTCGACGCCGCCGAGCCCCTTGGCGGCGCCCTCGATCCAGGACTTCAACGCCGCGCCGTCGGTGACGTCGACCGCGCCGCCGGTCGCCTTGATGCCGCCCGCCTTCAGTTCAGCGACGGTGGCCGCGACCTGATCGGCATTACGCGCGCACACCGCGACATTGGCACCTTCTCCGGCCAGCGTTGCCGCGATCGCCCGCCCGATGCCGCGCGTGCCGCCGAGCACGATGGCGTTCTTTCCTTTGAGACCGAGATCCATTGCTGGTTTTCCTTTTTTGTTGGTGCAATGAGTGTAACTGTTTCAGGTGACCTGCAGAAGCCTCCACATCGTCATTGCGAGCGCAGCGAAGCAATCCAGAAATGCATCTGCGGAAACTGTCTGGATTGCTTCGTCGCAAAGGCTCCTCGCAATGACGTGGAGGGACGCGGGGCCGCCCTCACTCCGGCGCAGCTCCCACCGGCGGGCCGCCGGGCGGGCGGTGCAGGAAGGTCAGCGAAGCATAGGCGCCAGCCCAGGAGCCGATCGCGGCGAAAGCGACATAGAAGGCGTTCTCAGTGTAGCTGATCACGGCATAGGAGGAGAGCAGGTACCAGATCGCACTCCAGTTCGCCGCCGGCACGCGTCGTCGCGCGATCACGGCCGAGGTGAACATGACGTAGACGGCGTCGGTGGCGGCCGTTGCGATGAACACGGCACCGGCGGTGAGGGGATCGATGGCGACCATTGCATTCCTTTCTGCGATCATGACATGGTCGAGAAAAGTACAGCAAACGACGAGGGAGAGAAGCGGCCATGCAAAGCCCCGCCGATATTCTCGAAGGCATCTGGACCTCCGCCGGCGGCGATCGGGCTGCGCTCGAACGCGTGCGGCTGACCGGCGATGAGCCGCAGATTCCGTCCTCGTTCCGTGTCGCCGTCGCCGGACAGACGAGCATCGCCGCCGCGGGCCTCGCCGCCGCCGAGATCTGGCGGCTGCGCAGCGGGCAGGTGCAAGACGTTTCCGTCGATATGCGCCATGCTGTCGCCGAGTGCCGCTCCGAACGCTATTTGCGTCTCGACGACAAGCCGCCGCCGCCGGCCTGGGACGCCATTGCCGGCGTCTACCGCACCGGCGATGGCCGCTTCGTCCGCTGTCACACCAACTTCCCGCACCATCGCGCCGCCGTCTGCAGCGTGCTGGCTTGCGAGCCCGAGCGCGACAAGGTGCAGGCGGCGCTGATGCAATGGAAGGGCGAAGATTTTGAAACCGCGGCCTATGCGGCGGGCGGAGTCGTCGCCCTGATGCGCTCTTACGACGAATGGTCGGTGCTTCCGCAGGCGCACGCGCTCGCGCAATTGCCGCTGATCTCGATCGAGAAGATCGGCGAGGCCGCGCCGAAGCCGTGGCCGCAAGGAGACACGAAAAGCGATCGTCCGCTCGCAGGCCTTCGCGTGCTCGATCTCTCCCGCGTCATCGCAGGTCCCGTCGCCGGCCGCACGCTCGCTGCGCACGGCGCCGACGTGCTGCTGGTGTCGGGGCCGGAACTGCCCGCCATTGACTGGCTCACCATCGACACCGGCCGGGGCAAGCTCACCAGCTTCATCGAGTTGAAGAGCGAGGCGGGCAGGGCGCAATTGCGCGGGCTATTGGAAGACGCCGACATCTTCTCGCAAGGCTATCGTCCGCGTGCGCTGGCCGCCCTCGGCTTCTCGCCGGAGGACGCCGCGCGCATCAATCCCGGCATCGTCTACGTCACGCTGTCGGCCTATGGCCACACCGGTCCCTGGGCGGAGCGGCGCGGCTTCGATTCCCTGGTGCAGACCACGACCGGTTTCAACCATGCGGAAGGCAAGGCCGCCGGCACTGACGGCCCGAAGGAATTGCCGGCGCAGATGCTCGACCATGCCACCGGCTATCTGATGGCGTTCGGCGCGATGATGGCGAAGATGCGCCAGGCCCGCGAAGGCGGCAGCTGGCACGTGCGCGTGTCGCTGGCGCAGACAGGGCGCTGGCTGTGGAATCTCGGCCGGCTGGACGGCGGACTGACTATCCCGGATCTTACGGGAGAAGCCGTACATGCTGCGTTCATCGAGCGCATGCCATCTGGGTTCGGCGTGTTGAAGGCAGTTCGCCATTCTGCGGTGCTGTCGGCGACACCGGCGCATTGGCTTCGTCCGGCGATGCCGCTCGGCAGTCATCCGGCTCAGTGGCCGTCGCGAAGCTGACGTGAAGCTGACGCATCGCAATATTTTAACGCAAACCGAAAGCCAATCCGCACTTTTTAGGTTGTTTGAAATCCCAATTCAGCACTATTAGCGCAACCGATAAGGCAGGGACCTGCCGAGATCGTCGCAGACACGACCGGGCTCCATGGTAGTTGAAAATACCAAGCGATTGCAGGTGTTTACGAAACAACGGATGATCACATCCGTAGTTTTACTAGCTCTTGCCGGCGGTGCTTACGGATTCTTCGGTTCGGGGGCCAAGGACAAGAAGCACTCCGAGATTTCCAGCCAGTCGCGCCGTAACGCGCAGAATTTCACGCCGACAGCGTCCGAATGGGCCACGCTGACGATCGAGCCGGTCAAGGCCAAGGCCTTCCGCGCCGAATACGTCACCGAAGGCAAGGTCGCCGTCGACGAGGACCGTTCGACCCCGGTGTTCTCGCCCTATGCCGGCCGCGTCACCAAGCTGCTGGCCAAGCCGGGCGAGATGCTGAAGCAAGGTCAACCGCTGTTCACAATCGAAGCCGCCGACACGGTGCAGGCCCAGAACGATTTCATCGCGGCGATGACCTCGCAGAACAAGGCGAAGTCGGCGCTCGAGCTCTCCGACATCCAATTCAAGCGCGCCAAGGACCTCTATGAGGGCCACGCCATCCCGCTGAAGGATTATCAGCAGGCCGAGGCGACCCAGGTTCAGGCGCGCAACGACATGCGTTCCTCCGGAACCGCGCTCGAAGCCGCACGCAACAAGCTGCGCATCCTCGGCTTCACCGACGAGACCATCAAGGCGTTCCAGGACAAGGGCGCCATCAATCCGGAAGTCACGATCTATTCGCCGATCTCCGGCACTGTCGTGCAGCGCAAGATCGGCCCCGGCCAGTACGTCAATTCCGGTGCGAGCGATCCGGTCTTCGTGATCGGCGACCTCTCCACCGTCTGGCTCACCGCCTTCGTGCGCGAGAGCGACGCCGCCGCGGTGTGCATCGGCCAGGACATCACCGTCAACGTGATGGCGCTGCCGGGCCGGCCGTTGACGGCCAAGATCAACTACGTCGCCGCCGCGATCGACCCCACCACGCGCCGCCTGCTGGTGCGCGCCACCATCGACAACAAGGACGGCCTGCTCAAGCCGGAAATGTTCGCCAACGTCACGATCTATTCGGCCGGCGACCGCGCCGCGCCGGCCGTGCCGAAGCAGTCCTTGATCTATGAAGCCGACAAGGTCCGCATCTGGGTCGCGCGCGACGACAAGTCGGTCGAGCTGCGCGAGATCAAGATCGGCCTCATCAACGGTAACCTCGTCGAGGTCACCAGCAATCTCAGACCCGGCGAGCAGATCGTCGTCAAGGGCAGCCTGTTCATCGACCGCGCGGCGTCCGGTAGCTGATCGACGACCCAAGAACTCAAGACAAATCGAAGCTTGAATGGATCGTCTCGTCGCCCTTGCCGTCAACCGGCGCTTTCTGATGGTTGGGATGTTCGTCGCCGTGCTGATCGGCGGCCTGATCGCGTTCAACCAGCTCAACATCGAAGCCTATCCCGATCCGACCCCGCCGATGGTCGACATCGTGACCCAGAGCCCGGGTCTGTCTGCGGAAGAGATCGAGCGCTACATCACGATCCCGATCGAGACCCAGGTCGCGGGCCTGAAGAACATCACGACCATCCGCACCATCTCGCTCTACGGTCTCTCCGACGTCAAAATCCAGTTCTCCTTTGCCTACACCTATGACGAGGCGTTGCAGCAGGTGCTGAACCGCCTGGCGCAGCTCGCGCCACTGCCCGGTAACGTGCAGCCGCAGATCTCGCCGCTCAGCCCGATCGGCGAGATTTTCCGCTACCGTCTCGTCGGGCCGCCGAACTACAGCGTGCTCGATCTCAAGACCATCCAGGACTGGATCCTGCAGCGCCGCTTCCGCGCCGTGCCGGGGGTCATCGACGTCACGGGCTGGGGCGGCAAGAGCAAGACCTATGAGCTCCAGGTCGACTTCAACAAGCTGGTCGCCAACGGCCTGACGCTGCCGCAACTGCTGCAGGCGGTCGGCAATTCGAACGTCAATGTCGGCGGCAACACCGTCAATATCGGCCAGCAATCGGCGGTCGTGCGCGGCGTCGGCCTGATCCGCTCGATCGACGACCTCGCCAACACCATGGTGGCGCAGACAGGCGGCAATCCGGTGCTGGTCAAGGACGTCGCCACCGTCACCGTCGGCCAGAAGCCGCGCCTCGGCATCGCCGGCCTCGACGACGCCGACGACATCGTGCAGGGCATCGTCCTGATGCGGCGCGGCGAGCAGAGCTCGCCGACCATCAAGCGGGTCCACCACCTCGTCCAGGTCATCAACAATTCCAGCATCCTGCCGCCCGGCGTGCGCATCGAGCGCATCTACGACCGCGGCGATCTGATCGAGCTCACCACCCACACCGTGCTGCACAACATGGTGGTCGGCATTCTCCTGATCGTGCTGCTGCAATGGATCTTCCTCGGCGATCTCCGCAGCGCGCTGATCGTCGGCGCCACCATTCCGTTCGCGCTGTTCTTCGCCGTCATCATCCTGGTGCTGCGCGGGGAATCCGCCAATCTGCTGTCGGTCGGCGCGATCGATTTCGGCCTGATCGTCGATGCCACCGTCATCATGGTGGAGGCGATCTTCCGCCGCCTGACGCAGACGACGCCGATGTCCGAATCCGAGCACATGTCCAACGAGACCTTGTTCGGCATGAAGAGCCACGCCATCCTCAGCGCGGCCGCCGACGTCTCGCGCTCGATCTTCTTCGCCGCGGCGATCATCATCGCGGCCTTCCTGCCGCTGTTCACGCTGTCCGGCGTCGAGGGCAACATCTTCGGGCCGATGGCCCGCACCTATGCCTATGCGCTGGCCGGCGGGCTGCTCGCGACGTTCACCGTCACGCCGGCATTGTCCGCGATCATCCTGCCCGCGCATGTCGAGGAAACCGAGACCAGGGTCATGCAGATCCTGCACCGCCTGTACTCGCCTTTGCTGCGATGGGCGGTCGCCAATCGCGCCATCGTGCTCGGCGGAGGGGTCGGCCTCGTGCTGATGACGGTTGCGCTCGCCCGGCTGCTCGGCCTCGAGTTCCTGCCCAAATTGGAAGAGGGCAATCTCTGGATCCGCGCCACGCTGCCGCCGACCATCTCGCTGCAGGAGGGCAACTCCTACGTCAACGAGATGCGCAAGGTGATCCGCGCCCGGCCCGAGGTCGAGTCCGTGGTGTCGCAGCATGGCCGTCCCGACGACGGCACCGACGCCGCCGGCTTCTTCAACGCCGAGTTCTTCGCGCCGCTGAAGCCGATCAGCCAATGGCCCGGCACGCGCGACAAGGAAGAGCTGACCGCGCAACTGCTCAAGCAGCTCGACGACCGCTTCCCCGGCGTCGAGTTCAACTTCTCGCAATATCTCCAGGACAACGTCTCCGAGGCCGTCTCCGGCGTGAAGGGCGAGAACTCGATCAAGCTGTTCGGCAGCGATCTCCAGGCGCTGACCGACACCGCAAACAAGATCAAGCAGGTGCTGTCGACCGTGCAGGGCGTCACCGACCTTGCCGTGTTCACTTCGCTCGGGCAGCCGACCGTCCAGATCGACATCAATCGCGCCAGGGCCGCGCGCTATGGCCTCTCGCCCGGTGACATCAACGCCACCATCAAGGTCGCGATCGGCGGCGATACGGCCGGCGATCTCTACGAGCCCGGCTCCGACCGTCACTTCCCGATCATCGTCCGCCTCGCGCCGGAATATCGCCGCAGTGCCGAGGCGATCCAGAATTTGCGGATCGGCGCGCCCGGGCCGAACGGCACGGTCACGCAGATTCCCCTCAGCGAGGTCGCTACCATCAGCCTCGTCTCGGGCGCGGCCTACATCTATCGCGAGCAGCAGGAACGCTATCTGCCGATCAAGTTCTCGGTGCGCGAGCGCGACCTCGGCAGCGCGATCCGCGAGGCTCAGGACAAGATCGCCGAGCAGGTGCAGCTGCCGCCCGGCGCGCACATGGAATGGGTCGGTGAATTCGGCAATCTCCAGGACGCGATCCGTCGGCTGTCGATCGTGGTGCCGATCTCGCTGGCGCTGATCGGCGTGCTGCTCTGGTTCAATTTCGGCTCGATGGCCGACACGCTGCTCGCCATGAGCGTGATCCCGATGGCGATCTTCGGCGGCGTGTTGGGTCTGCTGATCTCCGGCACCGCGTTCAGCGTCTCCGCGGCGATCGGCTTCATCGCGCTGTTCGGCATCGCGGTGATGGACGGCATCATCATCCTGTCGCAGTTCAACCAGCTCATCGAAGAGGGCATGGACCGCATGAGCGCGGTGGTGCGCACCGGCGAGCTGCAGCTCCGGCCGGTGCTGATGACCTGCGTCGTCGCCGGCGTCGGCCTGCTGCCGGCCGCGCTGTCGGAGGGCATCGGCTCGCAGGTGCAGAAGCCGCTCGCCGTCGTCGTCGTCACCGGCATGATGCTGGCGCCGGTGGTGATCCTCGTGACCCTGCCGGTCCTGATCTCCTTCTTCTCGCGCCGCGCACGCTGAGGCTCGCGCGCTAACCCAACGCCCGTTGCGCGATCCGCAGCAGCATCATCGTGCCGAGCCCCAGCAGCAACAGGCTCGCGAAGCGGCTGCTCAATGACAGCATCTGCGGCGTCAGCCGCGACCGTGCGGTCGCGACGATGGTGCTGAGTATCATCCACCAGACAGTCGAGCCGACGAAGACGCCCGCAATCAGCGGGGCTGCCGCTGCCTGCGTGGAGAACGCGTGCAGAGCTGCCAGAAACAGGATGACCGTCAGCGGATTGGTGAACCCGAGCGCGATTGCGCTGAGATAGGCCCGCGCCAGGCGTACCCTGTCGATCTCGCCGGTCTGTTGCAGCACGACGCAGTTGCGATGCGTGCGAACCGCGAACCACAGCAGCGTCAGCGCGGAGACGATACCGAACATCGCCGCATTCGCCTCGACCCAGGGCTGCGCAAGTGCGCCGAGCCCGAGGACCGCGAAAGCGCTGTAGGTGAGGTGCACCGTCGCTGCACCGAAGCCGGTTGCGAGCCCTGTCGCCATGCCCGACGCCAATGTGCGCTGAATGCACAACATCCCCATGGGCCCGATGGGAGCGGCGACGGTGAAACCGATTCCGATGCCGGACAAAAGCGCGGCGAGATAATGCGACAAGGACATGCGACCGCACAAACCAATGAAATCTGTGCGTGCGTATCGATGAAACTGAATCGTTGCCTCAACCGAAGGGTTGAAGATACGGCGCGAGCACAAACACGTTCGTGTGAATCGAACGCGCCTGTGCTTTCGCGACAACGGTTCCACTGCGCGGCGTGCAACCGCGTCATGTTGCGTTGAACCTTATCGGACTTGTCGCGACTCAGAAGCCGTAGAGCCGCGCCGGGTTGTCGACGAGGATCTTCTTGCGCACGGCGGCATCGGGCGCCCACACCGGCAACTGATTGAGCAGACGCCCGTCGTCGATCTGGTAGAGCGGTGCGACGTCGGTGGCCTTGCGTCCCTCGACGCGGCTGGAATCCGGATGCGGCCAGTCGGTTCCCCAGACGATGCGATCCGCATTGGCCGCGATCAGCGCTTGGGCGAACGGCACCATGTCCTGGTAATCCGGCGCGAGCTTCGACGACCGGTAAGCTCCCGAGATCTTCACATAGGCCTTGCCCGACTTCACCAGCGCGACGAGATCGGAGAAGCCCGGCTGCTCGAGGCCGCGTGCCGCTTCGAGCCCGCCGAAATGGTCGAACACGACCGGCACCGGCGCGGCCTCGACGAGATCCTTGATCGCGGAGATCATCGCAAGCGTGGTGTAGAGCTGCACGTGCCAGCCGCGCGCCTTCATGCGTTCAACGGCCGCGGTGAAGCGCGGCCGACCGACATTGGGATCGTTGACGCCGCCGGTCGCGAGATTGAGGCGAATGCCGCGGAAGCCGTCCTGATGCATCGCATCGAGCTGCGCTTCCGTCGTCTTGTCGTCGATCACGGCGACCCCGCGCGCATTCGCGCCGCGCGCCTTCATGCCGAACAGGGTGGAGGAATTGTCGGTGCCGTAGACGCTCGGCGTCACGATCACCACGCGTTCGATATGCAGCGCCTTGTGGAGGGCGGCCATTTCCTCGGGCGAGGCCAGCTCGGGCGTGTAGACGCGCCCGGCGAAGAACGGAAACTTTTCGGGATCGCCATGGATATGGGTATGGCAGTCGCAGGCATGCGGCGGGACGTCGAAATTGATCGGCGTCGCGGGCTGCGCCGCGCGCGCGTGGGCTCTGTTGGTCATGGCTACTCCGGCGGCGAGGGAGGCAAGCAGAAGACTGCGTCGGTTGAGCACGGTTCTCTCCCTGATGTTTTTTTGGTCGCACGGAACGGTATCACATCGGCCCGCCGGCCGCCGCCGCGCTTCGCTGCATGGCTGCTCGACAAGCACCGCAAGCGCGCGCGAGCCGCCGATGCGCCAATCCGATGATTTGAAGCTACTGCCCCGAGGGCGTGCGCAGGCCGTGCCAGGCGTCGCGGACCTGATGGTAGTGAACCTCGGGCAAGTAGTCCGGCGTGTTCAGGTTCAGCGTCTTGACGTCGAGATGGCCGATGGCGCTGAGTAGCGTGTAGGAGGCGATGACGCGATCGCGCTGCGCGCCGATCAGGCGGGCCTTGGCCTGGATCAGGTCGGCCTGCGAGTTCAGCACGTCTACCGTCGTGCGCTGCCCGCCGGCGGCCTCGCGTTGGACGCCCTGCAGCGCGACGGTTGCGGCCTTCACCTCGGACTCCGAGGCGGAGACGGCGACCCTGGCACCCTCATTGGTAACCCAGGCGCTGATCGCTGCCGTGCGGGCCTGGTTGCGCACCTGGTCGAGCACGAGCCGGCTCTGCGCCGTGATCTCCTTGGCCTGCCGGGTCTGCGCGGCGGCTTGTCCGCCGTCGTAGATCGGCGCGGTGATGTTGGCGACGATGGAGGCCTGGTCCTCGGCGAAGGTGCCGAGCGTCGGATCGTTGTTGCGGCTCTTGCTGGCGCTGCCCTGGATGGTGGCGCTCGGCAGCAATGTGCCTTCGGCGATGCGGATGTTGGTGGAGGCGACGTCGACGTCGAAGCCGGCGGCCATCACCGCCGGATGCTGGCGGATCGCCATCGTCATGACGTCTTCGCGGCTCTTCGGCACATAGCGGTCGACGACCTCAGCGGGCCGAAGCTGCGACGGCGAGTTGCCGATCACCTGCGCATAGGTCGCCTGGCTGACGGCGAGCGCGACTTCGGCGGCATTGAGATCGGCAAGGCCGCGATTGAGGCGCGCCTCGGCCTGCGCGCTGTCGGTCGGCGTGACATCGCCGGCATTGAGGCGGCGCTGGGTGACCGCGAGCGTCTCGCGCAGGAAGGCGACGTTGGAGCGCTGCGCCTCGACCAGCGACTGGTTGGCGAGCACGTTGGTATAGGCGGTGACCGCGTCCAGCAGCACGCCCTGGCCGACATTGCGCAGCGCCTCACGGCCCGACTGCACCTGGAGTTCGGCGGCACGCACGTTGTTGGCGGTGCGGAAGCCGTTGAACAGGGTCTGCGTCACGGTGACGCCGATGATCCATGGCTTCAAATTGCCGGTCTGGACCGTGTTGTCGGGCAGCAGGTTGCGAACCGTCTGCAGGCCGGCGCTGAGGCTCGCCACGATCTGCGGGCGGTAACCGGCGAGGGCCTGCGGCACGTTCTCGTCCGTGGCGCGTTGTCGCGCACGTTCAGCATTGAGCTGCGGATTGGTCTGGTAGGCCTTGGCGAGCGCTTCCGGCAGCGCTTCGGCCCGGGCCGCTGAGGGCAGGGCGACTGAGGGCAGGGCGCAACAGAGCGCCAGCGTGGTCCATGTTGCGAGCACGGGACCCACGCCCGATCGATGCCGCGTCATCACGCGACCAGCTCTGGCGGCACGCCCAATCATCTAATCCCGCTTAACCCCGGCTGTCCGCCCCCGCCGACGGTGGCCTCTTAACTGTTTAACCAGCCGAGGTCCCGCAGGCAAACTGCCGCGGGGGAAACCCCCATGAAATCCGTGCTTGTTGCAGCTTCGTCACAGGGATTCTGCGGGAACGCGGCCGAGCCTTACACCAGCCTGACCGTTCTCCGACATTACCGGTTCTTGTTCACCGGCTTGCGCTTCTCGATGAACGCGGCCATGCCCTCGGAGCGGTCTTCCAGCGCGAAGGTCGCGTGGAACAGGTTGCGCTCGACGCTCATGCCCTCGGCGAGCGTGGTCTCGAAGGCGCGGTTCACGGCTTCCTTGGCCATCGCGGTGGCGGGGCGCGACATCGCGGCGATCTTCTCGGCCGCCGCCATGGTTTCGTCCATCAGCTTGTCGGCGGGCACGATGCGGCTGACGAGGCCGGAGCGCTCGGCTTCCGCCGCATCCATCATGCGGCCGGTGAGGCAGAGGTCCATCGCCTTGGCCTTGCCGATCGCGCGCGTCAGCCGCTGGGTACCGCCGATCCCCGGGATGGTGCCGAGCGTGATTTCGGGCTGGCCGAACTTGGCGGTGTCGGCGGCGATGATGAAGTCGCACATCATGGCGAGCTCGCAGCCGCCGCCGAGCGCATAACCGGCGACCGCGGCAATGGTCGGCTTGCGGCAACGCGCGATGCGGTCGCCGCCGATCGCGGCAAAATCCTCGGAGAACATGTCGATGAAGGCCTTCGGCTGCATCTCCTTGATGTCGGCGCCCGCGGCAAAGGCCTTCTCGCTGCCGGTCACGACGATACAGCCGATGGCGTCGTCGGCTTCCAGATCCTCGACCGCCGCGGCGATCTCGCGGAAGACGCCGAAGGAGAGCGCGTTGAGCATTTTCGGCCGGTTCAGCTTGATGATGCCGACTGCGCCTTTGCTTTCAACGATGATGTGTTCGAACGTGCTCATGCTTCACCCGCGCTTTTGATAGGGCGCGCAATGTGCCCGCTGGCGCGGATGCCTTCAAGGGGGCTCGAGGCCGCCGGAACGCGCGGCAAGGCACGCGTTCTCGTGGGGTCTCTCAAGCCAGGAATTGGGCCAGCAAGTCAGGCCGGGATCGGGCCCCCCATCAGGCCATGAACATGCGCGCGGCGGATGCCAGCGTCAGCAGCGTGCCGACGCCGATGAAGATCTTGCCGATCAGGGAGCTCTGGTCCCAGGCCGAGCTCTGCTGGCTCGCCATCACCGGCGCGGGCCGGGGCTGGGCCTCTGCCGCGGCAATGACCGTCTTCTGCGCCGGCGCGGTATCCTGCTGCAGGGCGCGATCGATGTCGTTGAGCTGATCGGGGGCGACGACCTGGCTCTCGGTCTTCGCGGCATTGGGTTCGCCGGCGGCTGCCTGGACATTGTCGTTGGCGCGGTCCGTCATTGCGGTGGCTGCGGCCGCCGTCGGTGTATCGGCGGGAGCGAGCTGCGCATTGGCGTTGGCGACCGCCGGCGGCATCTGGCTCGAAGCCGGCATCCCACCGTCGGCCTTGTCGGCCGTTTTGCTCTCAGCCGTCTGGTCATCGGACTTGTTGCTATCGGCCTTATTGCTATCGGATTTGGCCTCGTCGGCCTTTGCCGAGGCATCGGCCTTGTCGTCGGCTTTCTGGACCGTCTTGCTGCCGGTGCGGCGTGACTCGTGGCGCCGGTGCTTGCCGGGCCTGGCCGTGTCGGCCTGCTTGCCGGCGCCGTCCGACTTGCCCGTGGCGGAGCTCGGGGCCGCCTGTGCGAGGCCTCCGAACAGCAACAAAAGCCCGGCCAGAACGATCAGGGCCGCGCGCCCGCTGGCTTTCATCATGGTGATGATCTCCCCAATTCCGCCAGTCCCGAGGGCGAAGAGAGACCCTGGGCCGTGACGACAGCGGGGCAGAAAGTGGGAATCTTCGGGCTACACCGGGCAAAAACGCGGCAAGCCGGCCTCAAACGCCCGGCCGCCGGGTGCGGGGCGAGCCGATCGGTGTTATGAGCCGTCGCAGACGTAGACGGCCGTATCGGTCGCGGAGGGGGGATTGATCACGAACTCGTGATCAACATCCGGTCCGCGTAACAAATTGACCGAACCGCCGAATTGCATGGTGAGGGGCGCGCGTGCGCGGACGTGAGGACGAGTGGACCGGCCTGATGCGGTCGGCCATGGCGGGCGATGATGCTGCGTATCATCGCCTGTTGAGGGCGATCACGCCGGTGCTGCGCGCCGCGGCGAGGCGTGGTCTGGCGCGGGCCGGGCAGCCTCCCGACCAGGCCGAGGATATCGTGCAGGAGATTTTGTTGGCGGTGCACCTGAAGCGGCACACCTGGGACAGCGAGGCTCCCTTCGCACCCTGGCTGTTTGCGATCGCACGCAACAAGCTGATTGATGCGCTCAGGCGGCGCGGCAGGCGCGTCTTCGTCAATATCGACGATTTCGCCGAGACGCTGCCGGGCGAGACACCGCAGGAGACGGCTTCCGCAGGCGAGGTCGCAGCCCAGCTCAACGCGCTGCCGCAGCGCCAGCGCGACGTGCTGCAGTCGATCGCGGTCGAGAGCGCCTCGATCAAGGACACGGCGACGAAGTTTTCGATGAGCGAAGGCGCGGTGCGGGTTGCACTGCATCGCGGACTTGCCGCACTGACTGCCAAACTGCGGGATCACTAGTCATGGACACCGATCAACTGATCCGCTCGCTCACAGCCGACAACGCGCACCGCGCGCCGCGCGTGGGTGCCGTGCTCACCATGGCGTTGCTGGTGGCCGCGCCCCTGTCGATCCTCATTTTCGCGACCTTCCTCGGCGTGCGGCCCGACGTGATGACGGCCATGCACAATCCGTTCTTCGACATGAAATTCGCGGTCACGCTGTCGCTCGCGATCCCCGCGATCATCGTCAGCCTGCATCTGTCACGCCCCGAAGCCCTGATGCGCGGTTGGGCCTGGCTGCTGCTGCTGCCCGTAGGGCTGCTTGCCGTTGCGATCGGCAGCGAGGCGATGATGGCGCCGGCCATGCCGATGACGATGCGGCTGGTGGGCAAGAACTCGAGAGTCTGCCTGATCGCGATTCCCGCAATGTCGCTGCCGCTGCTCGCGGGCGCGCTGTTCGGCCTGCGCCATGGCGCACCCTCGCATCCCGCGCTTGCCGGCGCGCTCGCAGGCCTGGTTTCGGCCGGCCTTGCCGCGACGCTCTACGCCTCGCACTGCACCGACGATTCGCCGCTGTTCGTGGCGACCTGGTACACGCTCGCGGCGGCGCTCGTGGCGGCGATCGGTGCTTTGGCGGGTTCGAAAGTCCTGAGATACTGACGGCATGGCCCGCAAAAGTGCGAAGCGGTTTCCGGAAAGATCATGCAGGAATAATAAACTAAAGCGCGATGGCGATTCATCCAGATCTCATCGCGGTTTAGAGCCTGCGCCTCGCGCTTCAGGCCGTCGCGCTCTGTTGCATGCGGTGGAAGCGCAGCACCTGTTGTGCGGTCGACGAGCGCAGCGCCTCGTATGTGTCGCGCAGCGTCAGCATGTCGATCCGCGCGCCGCCCGAGAGCTTCTCGCGCATCGCGATGATGGCGCGCACGCTCGGCCAGGACATGCCGGCGACCTTGGCGAGGATCATCACGCCCTCGGTGCGGGCTTCGATCATCATGGCTTCGGCGGTCTCGACGGCGACGCCGGCGAGCGCGGCGATCCCCGCATTGGTTTCGTCGAACTTGCCCTGCTCGGCGAAAGTGGTGACCTGGAATTCGTTGAGACGGCCGTCCTCGTGCAGTGACCGCACCAGCGCGCGCGCCATCTCGGTCTGCTTCGTCATGGCGGCGGCGCGGAGCCGCTGGGCCGCCTCCTGGACCACGCTCGATACCTCGTCCGCGAGCTCCGGATGCGCGGCCTCGAGCTTCCGGCGCACGTTCAGGGAGGCCTTCGCGACCAGCCTCAGGTAATGATGGCGCGGCAGATCCGCCCGCAGGCCGATACAGGCGGCAAGCTCGTCGTCGCGTTCGGCGCGGGTGACGAGGTCGGAGAGGCTACCCTCCGACAGCTCCGCGCCCGGATTGCTGACGGTCGACTGCACCACGTCCTCGTTGCCGCGTGTCACCAGCACGTCGGTCAGCGCTTCCGACAGCACCCGCCGCAGCGAGATCGCCTTGAGATGCGCCTGGCTCCTCGTGCGTGCGATCTCGATCAAGGTCGTCTCGTCCAGCCGCTCCGACTTCGACAGCACGGGGCCGGAAACCTCGATGATTTCGTCGAGCGCGAGCGTGCGGATGATCTTCGGAGGCGCGGCCGCGATCGGCGCGAGGCGGTCGGCGAGCAGCACCCTGGCCGACGTCTCGATCTGCTCGATCAGGCACTGGAACACGTCGTCGAACACGCGGATATGGTCGTCGGAATAGTCGACCGCGTTGCCGACGAAAAGATCGGTGACGCGGCGCAGTGTCTCGACCCGGCGCGCGACGGTGCCGTGCGAGAGCGCGGCCTGCAATTCCTCGAGCAAATTCTCGGATGATTTCGCGGATTTGGATCTCATTGCCCTGTCCTGGAGCGTTCGGTCCGGCAGCGGCTATTGCCGCACCGGGAGAAAATGGATTGGTCAGCCCGTTGCAACGCGGTTGCGCCCTTGCGCCTTGGCGGAATAGAGCGCGCAATCGGCGCGCGCGAGAAACGTGTCGGCAGTATCGGCATCGCGCAGCGTCACGACGCCCGCGGAAATGGTCACGTGCATGTTGAGCGAGAATGCGCTCCAGTCGAGATCGGCGACGATGCTGCGCAAGCGGTCGAGCATGCGCTGCGCGGCATCGGCCGGGGTGTCCGGCAGCAGCAGCAGAAATTCCTCGCCGCCGTAGCGGCCGAAGCTGTCGGCCGGGCGGACATTGGCGAAAATGGTGATCGCGAAGGTACGCAGCACCTCGTCGCCGACCGGATGGCCGTAGGCGTCGTTGATGCGCTTGAACCAGTCGAGGTCGATCAGCGCGATCGCGAAGGGCGCCGATGTCTGTCGGGCCTTCTCGATCTCGGCGTCGAGCAGGCGCATGATGCAGCGGCGGTTGTAGGAGCCGGTGAGTTCGTCGAGCTCGGCCAGCTCTTCGATGCGCTGATAGGCGGCCTTCAGCTCGATGCTGCGCCGGTACAGGATCTTGCGCAGGGTGGCGCCGAACAGGCCGAGGAAGGCGCACTGGCCGATCACCAGCACGAAGCAGAGCATCGAGGCGGCTCGCTCCAGACGGGTGCCGACCGGCAGTCCGATCGGCAGGTCCGAGCCCAGGAAGACCAGGGAGAGCCCGCCGGTGGCGAGGCCCCAGGTGACCATCGCCTGACGCGACGTCATCCGCAGGGTGCCGAACGCGAAGATCAGAAACAGCACAGCGATGAACGCGACCCCGACCGTCGGCACGGCGAGCAGGAACACCAGTTGCAGCGCCATATGCGCCGAGATCTGGAAGACGGTGAGATAGTGGTCCTCGAAGCGGTCGCCGAAGCCGGCTTCCGACAGCACGGTGAACGTCCCGATGATCAGGAGGCCGCCGAGCCAGAACAGCGATGGAACGGCCATGGCGACCACGCCGGCATAGGCGTAGAGCAGCAGGACCGAGGCACCCAGCGAATAGCTCGCGACCTGGCCGATATACATCTGGCGGCGCTGCCGGGCCCGGCGGACGAGGACCTCGGGGCCCGCCGCCGCGGGCGCGAGCACGAGATCCGCGACCTCAGCAGCATTCCTCTCGGGAAAGGACGTCGCGGCCGTGCTCATGGTCCCGCCAATGGTAGATGTCAGCGGAAAAATCTACGTGGCAAGCCTTTAGGTTTGGTATCCTTTGAAACCGAATCCGAACCGTGCAGCGCGGAACAAGATGATGGGCCGGCGGGAGAAATTCGCCGGCGGCCGGGCATTAGGTTGCGATGCGATCGAGCCTAACGCCGGCTTGGCGAGACATATGTCGTGCAAGGCTGCTATGGAACCGGATGAAGCCGGGGCCGCCTGTGCCGGACAGGCCATTCCGCAGGGAAGTTTCGCAGTATTATGTTACCTATCTGGATCATGGCGGCCGACGGCCGCGAGTACGACGAGAAAGATGCGGGTATGTGGGGTGGATCACACAGGCACCCGTATGACTGCGGTAGGTTGAACAATTTTGCACCCCCCGTCGAACCGTCCGCCGCGCCGACCCGACCAACTTTGCGAGACGGCCATTGAGCGTGAACCAGGCGGCTTCGGACGAGGTCCTCATCGCCAGGATCGCTCAAGGTGACCGGCTCGCCATGCAGGTGCTGTACGGGCGGCACCATGTCAGGGTGTATCGTTTCGGGCTGAGGCTCGTGCGGGACGAGCAGGCGGCGGAAGACCTCATCAGCGAGGTGTTTCTCGACGTCTGGCGTCAAGCCGGCAAGTTCGAGGGCCGATCCGCCGTTTCCACCTGGCTGCTGGCAATCACCCGATTCAAGGCCCTGTCTGCGCTTCGCCGCAGGAAGGATTTTGAGTTGGACGAAGACGCCGCGAACGCGATTGAGGATTCGTCCGACAATCCGGAAACGGTGGTGCAGAAGAAGGATACCAGTGAAGCGTTGCGGGAGTGTCTGACGGGCCTCACGCCGGAACATCGGGAAATCGTCGATCTCGTCTACTACCACGAGAAGTCCGTGGAAGAGGTGGCTGAAATCGTCGGCATCCCGGAGAACACTGTGAAGACGCGCTTGTTCTATGCGCGCAAGAAATTGGCCGAACTGCTGAAGGCAGCCGGCATTGAGCGAGGCTGGCCATGATGGCATTGAGCAAGAAGATGCTGGAGCAAGAGCCCAGTGAAATTGAACTGCTGCTGCCCTGGCACGCCGCCGGCACGCTGAACGCGCGCGACGCCCGCCGCGTCGAGGAAGCGCTGGCGCGGGATCCGGAGCTCGCCAGGCAGTACGCCGCGATCCGCGGCGAGTACGAAGAGACCATTCATCTGAACGAGAGCCTCGGGGCTCCGTCGGCGCGTGCGATGCAGAAGTTGTTCGCCGCGATCGACGCCGAGCCCGCGCGGCCCGTCGGTTCGCTGCCGCTGTCGGCGCGCATCGCGACCTTCTTTGCGAGCTTGTCGCCGCGCACGCTGGCCTGGTCGGCGAGCCTCGGCGCCGTCGCGCTGGTGCTGCAGGCCGGGATCATCGGCGCCGTGCTGATGAAGAACCAGCCGGCGACCTTCCAGACCGCCTCGCTCTCGACCGGCGCGCCGATCACGCGCGAGCTCGGATCATCCGTGGCCCCCGCACGCGCCTTGGTGCGCTTCACGCCCGAGGCGCGCGTTGCCGACATCACCTCGCTGCTCGACAGCTACCAGGCCTCGATCATCGGAGATGCCAAAGGCGGCATGTTCCGCCTCCAGTTCGACAAGGCCATGAGCCAGACCGAGCTCGCCTCGCTGCTCGGCAGGATGCAGCGCGAGAAGTTCGTCAACCTCGCCGTCGCAGCGCCCTAGGCGCCGCTGAGCCGATGACAGGCAAGTCCGAGAGCAGGGTGCGCGCCGGGGTCTACGCTTCATCCGTCGGCGCCGCGCTTCTGATCGCCACCTGTATCGGCGTCGAGGTCGTGCAGGCCCAGGCGATCATGCGCACGCCCACGATCAGCGTGCCTTCGCGAACGCCGACCATCTCCCCCAGCATCGCCGCGCGCGTCAGTCCGACGGTGTCCGCCCGCGTCGTGTCCGTCGATCGCGGCCCGCGCACGATCGCGGCCATCCCCCATACCACGACCTCGCGCATCCGGCCGATCACCGTGCTGCCCTATGCGCGCTACTCGCCGAACCTGTATCCGGCCTGCACCGCGCCCTATCGCGATGCCGACGGCGAATGTCTCGCGCAGTCGAATGCAGGCGGTGGCGGCTCGGTCAAATCCGGCAAGAAGAACGCCGGCAAGGGCCGCGGCGATGCGACGCCGACCGCCGCCAATCCGCGCAGCTTCGCCAACGAATTCGTCGCCGAGATCGATGGCATGCTGTCGCCCGGCGATGCCGACGAGCTCGCCCGCCGGCACGGCTTGATGCGGATCTCGTCGGAGAGCTTCCCGCTGATCGGGGCGACCTTCGGTCTCTTCCGCATCACGGATGGCCGGCCGTACGAGACCGTGAAGCGCGAATTCGCAGCCGACGGCAGCGTGCGCTCGGTCCAGCCGAACTTCCGCTATCTGCTCCAGGACCAGAAATCGACGACCCTGAGCGAGGGCGATCCCGCGCAATACGCATTGGCCAAGCTTCGCCTGCCGCAGGCCCACACGCTGGCGCACGGCGCCAATGTCACCGTGGCCGTGATCGACTCCGGCATCGACGCCGGACATCCCGAGCTTGCCAACTCGGTCTCCGACAATTTCGATGCGCTCGGCAGCGCCGAGGGGCCGCACATCCACGGCACCGGCATCGCCGGCGCGATCGTGGCGCATGGCCGTCTGATGGGCAGCGCGCCCGAGGCCCGTATCATCGCGATCCGTGCCTTCGGCGGCGCCAATGGCAGCGCCGAGAGTTCGTCCTACATCATCCTGCGCTCGCTGAGCTATGCCGCCGAGCACGGCGCGCAGATCGTCAATATGAGCTTTGCCGGCCCGAAGGATGCGGTGATCGAACGTGCCATCGCGGCGACCGCCGCGCGCGGCCTGGTGCTGATTGCCGCTGCCGGCAATGCCGGCGCGAAATCGCCGCCACTTTACCCGGCCGCCAATCCCAACGTGATCGCGGTCAGCGCGACCGACCAGCAGGACCGGTTGTTCAGCGCGTCCAACCGCGGCAATTACATCGCCGTCGCAGCGCCCGGCGTCGACATCTTCGTGCCGGCACCGGACGGCAAGTACCAGATGACGTCGGGAACCTCGTTCTCGGCCGCCTATGTCTCAGGCGTCGCGGCGTTGCTGCTTGAGCGCAATTACACCTTGAAGCCGGAAGCGCTGCGCACGGCGCTGACGAAGACCGCCCGCGACCTCGGCTCGCCCGGCCGCGACGAACTGTTCGGCGACGGCCAGACCGATGCGTTTGCCGCGGTCAGCTCCGTTCCCGCCGACGGCGCGACGCCAGTCGCCGCTGCGTCCGGTACAACAAAACGTGAAGATGCCGCGAAGCGCCGCGACGAACCCAACAGCCGCGCGATCGAACAACCCTCGCTGTCGAGCGCGGACGATAAATCCACGATTTCTCAGGTGGATAGACCGGCGACGCGATAGCGGCTGCGGCAAACTTGCGCGCAAGGCCGGCACCAAAAAAGCGAACATCGCGTTGAACGTTCAGCCCGCTGCCACGACCAAATTATGTGGGAGCGGTCATCCCTCCCCATCAGTCATATTAGGCGCGAGCGCCCATCCACCCCAAGCGCCCATATGGCTCGACCCGTCCGGTTGTCCCCCCGGACGGGTCTTTTCTTTTCAGAGCGCTTCCGAGCGAAGTCGATTCCGGTTCGCGGGAAGAGCACGCGTCGGAGATCCTCAGCGTCGGCTCCGATCCATCACAGCGAAGCCCCGGGTGTCGGATTCTTTGAAACTTCGCGTGCGCTCAGCTTTCGGTTGAACGCTCGTGCCGACGTCCGACGCCACTGCCCCGGGCAGCGCTCCGCAAGCGCGCTATGCTTGTGCGAGGCTTGACTCGAAAAGCCGTTGAATCTCCGCACGACTACGGTGTTTCGGGGCCGATCCGGTGTCGTTGCTGGACAAGTCAAATCTTTTCCACAAAATATTCATGTCGCTTCTAGATTGATTCGTGTGCGTTGCGTCCCCGCGTCCGTGTTTTCTCCTGACGGGCTGGTCTATGACACTTCGCCAAGAATCTGACTGCACGCCCGTTCGTGCCGTGGCCGTTGGTCACGACGTTGCGACGCGCTGGTGCGCCCTTGCCGAGCAGCGGCTGCAGCATCTCTCCGAAATGTTCGAGACCGGTCGCTGGCGCCGTTATCATTCCGAGATCGCGTTCCTCGAAAACATCCAGGAAGCCAAGCGGGCCGTCCAGACCTGGCGCGCGCTCGCAACCGGCGCCGACGTCGCCGAGGCGGCCGCAAGCGTGACGCCCGCATTCGGCTGGTCGCCGGCGACCATGCCCCGTGTGTTTCCGCGCGAGACGCAGGCGCAGACCCTGCAGCCCAAGACCCTGCAGCCCCAGATCATGCAGCCAAAGGCCGTGCACATCGCTCCCGAGACCGCCGTGCCTGTCAGACTCGATCCCAAGCCGGACGTTCTCGCCGAGATCACCGAAGCCCCGATCGCGCCGCTCGCCGCACCGGCGTCAGCGGCAATCGCGTCGTTCATCGCACCTGCCGAGATGCCGCCGCTGAAGGCTCCCGCCGCGCGGGCGCCGTTCGTTGCACCCGCCGTGAGGCCGCCGCTGGCACCTGCCGCAATGGCGCCATTCACCGCGCCGGAAGTGAGGCCGCCGCTCGCGGCGCCTGCCACGAAGCCGCCGAAGGCCGTGCCTGCCGTGATGGCAGCGCTCCTGCCGCAATTCGCCCCGCCGGCCGAGGAGATCGTCGCAGCCCCCGAGCGCGTCGTCGAATTCACCTTCAGCCTCGACGGCCTCGAAGCCAAGTACCCGCTGCTCAGGAACGCGTTCTAGGGAACGTCCGGCAAGGGATTTGCGTCCCGTCATCCTGAGGTGCGAGGCATGGGACGCAGCGCGTCCCATGCGGAGCCTCGAAGGATGGACGGCCCGGCTATTGGCCGCGCCTACCTTCGCACTGCATTTCCGCCGAGCACCACCTGGGCAAATCGTTGCGCGCCGTCGGCCGAGAGGTCCGAGGTCACGGCGCGCGCGTGATCGAGGCCGACGACGGCGCCGCGCGGGGTCTCCGAGATCATGTTGTTGTTGACCAGCGCGATGCCGGCGCCCGGCACGACGGAGACGCCGATCCCCGCCAGGGCCTTGCGGATCACGTTGCCGGTGATGGCGACGTCGCGCAGATATTTACCCCAGCCGGCGACGATGCCGTAGGACGGCGCGTTCTCGATCACGTTGCCGGTCACCGAGGTGTCCGCCTCGACGTAGATGCCGACGCCGGCGTCGTCGTCGGGCGCGGTGCCGATCGGCCGCTTCGGAATCAGATTGCGGATGATGTTGCCCTGGACCACCGCGATGCGGCCGCCTTCGTTGAAATTGCAGACGGAGACGCCGACCGCGGCGCCATCGACCGTGTTGTTGGCGATCACCGCGGCTTCGAACGAAAACTCCGAATAGAGCGCGACCTCGCGCACGTCGCTGACGCTGTTGCCAGTGATCTGGATGTTCGAGGCGGAGTTGCCGCGCACCGCCGAGTAGTCGCAGTTCCTGATGCGGTTGCCGCGCACGATGACGTTGCCGGCGCGGAAGGCGTTGATGGCGTTGCCGTACTGGCCGGAGCCGCCGGGGCCGGCCTTGATGTTCTCGATGCGGTTGTCGGCCACCAGCGTGCCGTCGTCGCCGATCGCCGTGCGCAGGATCTCGATGCCGTTGTCGTTGGTGCCAATGATGGTGTTGCGGCTGACGCTGAGGCCGAGGGCGTCGAACGAGGCCACCGCGGTCACGGCGATGTCGGTGAAGATGTTGCCGGAGATGTCGCCCGAGACCTGCTCGAGCCAGATGCCGCTGCCGCCGGAGTTCGTGATCTCGCAATCGGTGATGCGGACGTCGCGACCGCCGAGGACATGGATCAGCCCGCGCCGCGCGGCCAATGGAATGCTGCCGCCGTCGAAGGTGATGCCGGTAAGACCGATGGCGTTCGAACCGTCGCTCTGGATCGCCGAGGCGCCGCCGGTGAAGATGAATTTCGTGGCGCCGCGCACACCGATCAATTGTGCGCCGTTCGGCAGTCGCAGCAGCCCCGCGCGATAGATGCCGGGCGGAAACGCCAGCGGCATCTGCGCCCGCGCGGCCTCATCGATCGCGCGTTGCAGCGCGCGGGTCTGATCCTCGCTGCTGCCGGGCCGCACGCCATATTGCGTGACATCGCGGCCGAGCAGTGACGTCAGCGGCGCGGCGCGCGCAGCGTCAGCCGGCATGGCAAGTGCACCGGCGATGCCTGCGGTCGAAGCTCCAATGAGATGGCGGCGATTGAGGTCCATGACGCGTCCTCCGCGCGGATTAGGTAGCGCAGGGCGGGAGCGGGCGCGGGGATTGTTCGCGGTAGGGTTAAATGTTTACCGCGGCAGAGGTGTCGTAGGGTGGGCAAAGCGAAGCGTGCCCACGTATTTTCCGCGATCGAGAGAGTGGTGGGCACGGCGTAAGGGCGCATTTGCCCACCCTATGAAATCTCAGTGCCGCCGCTTCCTCGCTAGCCCCGCCATCTCCATCAGCATGGCCTCGCCGGCATCCACCAGTTCCTCCAGCGTGATCCGGGCTGCACCTTTGCGCCGCACGGCACCACCGCGCGCAAGCAGGGGGATGTGGATGAAGGCCGCGAGCTGCGGCCCGCCGGCCCGCACGTTCTCGATCGCGCGCCAGCTCAAATAATTGCAGAGATAGGCGCCGGCGTCGCGCGAGGCGCGGGCGTCGATGCCGGTGAGGCGGGCGGCTCGCAGCAGCCGTGCCGTGTGTGGGCCGAACATCATCGCATCCGCGTGGCCTGCGATACCACGCTTGCTGGAACGGGTATTGGCGGCATCGGGCCAGAGCATGGTGACGGCGTTGCGCGCGCGGGTCTCGATGCGCAGGTAAGGCGTGCGGGCGGCGAGGCCGAACATCAACAGCGCGTCCGGCTTCACCTTCGCGAGCACGTCGGGCAATTGCCGATCCACCGCGGCATAGGTGACGGGGAAGATGTGGCTGGACAGTTCGACATCGTCGAGCGCCGGCCGGCGCAATTGCCTCAGCCGCGCCACCAGCGGCTGGGTCGGGTTATAGGGCGCGCCGGGGAAAGAGCCGAAGCCGGTGAGGAGGATGCGGATCTTGTCGCTCATTGCAGCAACTCCAGGATCTGCTCGGCGGCGAGCGCGGGGGTGAGGTGGCCCTCGGCGACCTCCGCCTCGATCTTCCTGACCTTGGTCCGCACCGATGCCTCGCTGCGCAGCCGCGCCAGCATGCGCTGCTCCAGCATCGACCACATCCATTTGACCTGCTGGTCGCGGCGCCGCGCGGCGAAATCGCCGGAGGCGTTCATCGCCTTGCGATGGTCGAGCACCTTCTGCCAGATCTTTGCGATGCCGTCGCCGGTCAGCGCCGAATAGGTCTCGACCGGCGGATGCCAATGCTCGGATCGCGGCGCCAAGATATGTAGCGCGCCGCGATAGTCGGCGGCTGTGATCTTGGCGCGCTTGAGATTGTCGCCGTCGGCCTTGTTGATCGCGATCATGTCGGCGAGCTCGACCAGGCCCTTCTTGATGCCCTGCAACTCGTCGCCGCCGCCCGGCAGCATCAGGGCGAGGAAGAAATCGGTCATGTCGCAGACGGCGGTCTCGGACTGGCCGATGCCGACGGTCTCCACCAGCACGACGCCAAAGCCGGCGGCCTCGCAGAGCAGCATCGCCTCGCGCGTTTTTGCAGCCACACCGCCGAGCGTGCCCGAGGAGGGCGAGGGCCGGATGAAGGCATCATCCGAGGCCGACAGCCGTGCCATCCGCGTCTTGTCGCCGAGGATCGAGCCGCCGCTGCGAGCCGAGGACGGATCGACCGCGAGCACCGCGACCTTGTGGCCCTGCTCGATGAGGTAGGTTCCGAGCGCGTCGATCGTGGTGGATTTGCCGACGCCGGGCGAGCCGGTGATGCCAACGCGAAACGCCTTGCCGGTGTCCGGCAGCAGCGTCTGCACCAGCTCTCGCGCCAGCGCCTGGTGGTCGGCGCGGCGGCTCTCCACCAGCGTGATGGCGCGGGCCAGCGCCGCGCGGCTTCCGGCGCGGAGCTCCCTGGCGAGGGTCTTGATGTCGAGCGGGACCTTCTTCTCAGTCATGCCCCTGCTTACAACGCCAAGCCGGAGCAGGCGAGGCCCGCCCGCCCGATATCACCGGCTCGTGGCCGCCGCGGCTTGCGGCGGCTTCACCTTGCGCCAAACCCACACCATCACGGGCCATAGCAGCGCGCCGATCGCCATTGCGGCGAGGATGGCGGCGACCGGGCGCTCGAAGAACGGCAGGATACTGCCGTCGGACTTGATCAGCGAGGTGACGAAAGCCTGCTCGACCATGGTGCCCATGACGATGCCGAGCACCATGGCGGCGACGGGATAGCCGTTCGCTTCCATGACGTACCCGATCACGCCGAAGGCGGCGACGGTGACGACGCCGAACATGTTGTTGCCGATCGCGAACGAGCCGACCGCGCAGCACAGCATGATGATCGGCATGATGGCAGAGCGGGGCGCCAGCAGGATGTAGGCGGCGATCCGGATCATGGCGATGCCGAGCGGGATCATCAGGATGTTCGCGATGATGAACATCAAATAGATCGCGTACATGCTCGACGCTTTCTCGGTGAACAGCGTCGGGCCCGGATTGAGGCCCTTCATGTAGAGCACGCCGATCGCGATCGCGGCGATGGTGTCGCCGGGAATGCCGAACAGCAGCGAGGGCACCCAGCCCGAGGCGATGCTGGCATTGTTGCTGGCGCCGGCCTCGACCAGGCCTTCGACATGACCGGTGCCGAACTTTTCCGGCTCCTTGGAGAAGCGCTTGGACATCGCGTAGGACACCCAGGCGGCCATGTCGGCGCCGGCGCCCGGCAGCACGCCGATGATGATGCCGACGATGTTTCCGCGCGTCATCTGCCAGTGATACTGTTTGGTCAGCTTCCACTGGCCGGCCATGATGCTTCCGAATTTTCGGCGCGGCAGGGGAGGCGGCTCCGGCGTCAGCATCGCGCGCATCACCTGTGCCACCGCGAACACGCCGACCAGCGCCGGGATCGGCTCGATGCCGCCGAACAGATCGGTGATCCCAAAGGTGAAGCGCGGCACGCCGCCGGGATTCTCGATGCCGACGCAGGACACCAGCAGGCCGAGGAACATGCCGGCGATCGCCTTCACCGGCGAGGAGCGTGCCACCAGCGTGGCGCACATCAGGCCGAGCAGCGCCAGCCAGAAATATTCGAAGGTCGAGAACGACAGCGCGATCTCGGCGAGCGGCGGTGCCAGGATCATCAGTGACAGCACGCCGGCGATGCCGCCGACCGCGGAGAACCAGACGCCGGCCCCGAGCGCGAGCTCGGCCTGGCCCTTGCGCGTCATGGCGTAGGCCTCGTCGGCATAGGCGGCGGACGCGGGCGTGCCGGGAATGCGCAGCAGCGCGCCGGGGATGTCGCCGGAGAAGATCGCCATCGAGGACGCCGCGACGATGGTCGCGATCGCCGCGATCGGCGACAGGTAGAAGGTGACGGGGACGAGCAGGGCGGTCGCCATCGTCGCCGACAGGCCGGGCAGCGAACCGATCACGAGGCCATACACGGAGGCTGCGACCATCGCGATGATGACCTCCCAGGTGGAGATCAGGGCGAACGCTTCAATCAGGGTCTTGAGCATGGGGAATTACCAGGGCGTCGGCAGCAGGCCGGCAGGCAGCGGCACGCGCAGCAGCTTGCCGAAGATGAGGTGAATGGCGAAGGGCGAGAGCGCCGCGAGCGGCAGCGCCAGCTTCCATTTGGCGCCGAGCGCGGTCGAGGTGACGTAGACCATGATCGCCGCGGTGATGATGAAGCCGAGCCGGTCGGCCGCAAACACGTAGAACAGCAGCAGCGCCGGCGGCAGCAGCGCGCGAAGGCCGTAGAGCTTTCCTTGCGGCGGCGGGGCCGCGGCCTGGCCATTCTCCAGCGGGATCAGCTCTTCCTCCTCCTCGAAGGAGTGGCCGATGCCGAACGCGATCGCGAGCCCGCACAGCGCGAGCCCCGAGCCGATCACGAGCGGAAACACGTTGGGGCCGACGGGCTGGCCCGGCACCGGCGGCAAGATGTAGCCGCCATAGGCGGCGGCTGCGCCGAGTGCGACGAGAAACGATCCCGTGACGGAGTCGGGAAGACGCATGGAGAGGGTCCTATGAGAGTTCTTCTCCCTCGCCCCGCTTGCGGGGAGAGGGTTGGGGTGAGGGGGAGCCTCCGCGAGGCAGGTGAAAGACGGACTCGCGGAGAGTCCCCCTCACCCGGAATCCGCGCTTCGCGCGCATTCCGGCCTCTCTCCGCAAGCGGGGAGAGGCGATCGGAGCGCCGTGGTACCGGATCACGCCTTGCTGAGGCCGGCCGCCTTCATCGCCTCGCCCATCTGGGCGTCGCCCTTGTCCATGAAGCCTGCGAACTGGGTTGCATCGCCCCATACGGTGCCGAAGCCGCGATTGCTCATGAAGTCCTTGAACTCGGCGGATTCGTAGACCTTCTTCAGCGCTGCGGTGAGCTTGGTTGCGATCTCCGGCGGCAGGCCCTTCGGCGCGCCGATGCCGCGCCAGGCGCCGGTCGCGTAGTCGATGCCCATCGCCTCCTTCAGCGTCGGCACGTCCTTGAAGACCGGATTGCGCGCGGGCGCCATGATGGCGAGGCTCTTCGCCTTGCCAGCCTCGATGATCGCGCGCGCCTCCGGCACCGAGCAGGTGGTGAGGTCGAGGCCGCCGGCGGCGAGATCCTGCATCGCGGGCGCGGCGCCGTTCGACGGCACCCAGGCGACCTGGTTGGCGGGCAGGCCCATCGCCTGCATCCAGCCGACCAGCGCCAGATGCCAGATGCCGCCCTGGCCGGTGCCCGACGCCTTGAACTTGCCGGGAGGCGCCGCCTTGATCGCGTCGGCGAGCTCCTTGACAGTCTTGTAGGGCGATGAGGAGGAGACCTGGATGCCCGGCGGATCCTCGTTCATCAGCGCCAGCGGCGTGTAGCTCTTCGGCGTCAGCTCGGTCAGGCCCTGCCAATGCATCATGGAGATTTCGACCGTGAGCATGCCGATGGTGTAGCCGTCGGGCTGCGCGGTCGCGATCGCGCTATGGCCGACCACGCCGGAGCCGCCGGTGCGGTTGACCACGTTGAAGGGCTGGCCGAGGTCCTTCTCCAGGAGCGCTGCCACGATGCGCGCGGTGGCATCGGTGCCGCCACCCGCGCCCCAGGGCACGATCACGGTGACCGGCCGGGCCGGATAGGCTTGTGCGAGTGCGGGCTTGAACCCGAACGCGGCGGATGCCGCGACTGCGGCGGTCGAAGCCGCAAAGGTGCGGCGCGAAATCTTGGACATCAATGCCTCCCAGCGGCGCCCGTGAGGTCGGGCGCTCTTGTCAATGGCGACATTCTAGTCGGCTTTGCAGCGCCGCCGCAAGGTAGCGCTACCAACGAGATCGACATGTTGTGTGAAAACCGCATGCCCATCGGATGGGCAGTCGGAAATCGGGTGGGTTTCGTCCACGCAAACATCCAACCTGCGCGCGCAATTGAAAGCCAGAGGCAAGCCGATGACCCAAGCCTATTACAGCGCCGTGCTGGACCGCCCGTTGGACGACGTCTGGTCGCTGATCCGCGATTTCAACAATTATCCCGCCTATATCGACGGTGTCAGCGAAAGCGCGATCGAAGACGACAAGCGCGGCGATGAAGTCGGCGCCGTCAGACGCTTCTGCTATCTCGGAAACTGGATCCGCCAGCGCCTGGTCGATCACTCGGACCGGCAGCACACCCTGACCTATGCCGGTCTCGAAGCGCTGCCGTATCCGCAAGACGACGGGCACGAGAAGCCGGCGCCGACGCGTTATCAAGGCACCATGCATCTGCGCCCGATCGTCGAGGGCGACCGCACCCTGATCGAATGGTCGGTCGACCTCGAGACCGAGCGTGCGGACGCCGATCGCTGGCAGGCGCTGTTCGCGTCCTGGATTCCGGACTGGACGGATTCGCTTGCGCGGACGCTGGCGCGGCCCGGCTAAAGCGTTTTCGAGCGAAGTGGACACCGGTTCGCGTGAAGAAAACGCGTCAAACCAAGACTCTAGAGCTTCGGTTCTGATTCAATCAGAACCGAAAAGGCTCTAGCGGCCGCTCAAGGCTCCTCGGCGTCGCCCTTCGGCCGCGCGCCGCCGAAGATGCGCGTGCCTTCCGCGGTCAGGTAAGGCTTCAGCGTTTCCCACGGCACGAAGGCGACATATTCGCCTTCGGCGTAGGGACCGACGGCATAGGGTGGGTAATGGAAAGTGAGGCCGGAGCTTTTGCCGGCTTCCGTTGAGGGTGCGAGCGTCACCGCGCCGATCTTGAGCAGGCTGGGTTTCAGCTCCTTGAACCATTCGTCGGTGGCGGTCTCGCCGGCGTCGCGCTTCTTCTTCTCGGCTTTCAGCGAGGCGATGATGGCCTTCACCATCGCCTTCATGGTCGCCCCGTTGTCGGCGGTCTCGGTGAAGAACGGCCGGATCGAGATGCGCTTGTTGTCCGCCTTGTCCCACAGGATCGTGTTCACGTCCGAATTGGGATGCGCACCGTTTGTGTTCATGTAGTCGTTGCGCAGGACGCTTACATAGCGGTCGGCAACGATGGAGCGGATCGTATATTTGCGCTCGAAATCCCAGCCGGCGTCCTTGAAGAACTGCGGATCGGCCTTGCGCGCGGCGGCAGCTTCCGCGGCATTCTTGTCGAGCCATTTCCTGCCTTCGGCCAGGCAATCGGCCGCCAGCGGCGCATCGGCCTTGATCTTGTCGTCGAGGAAGAGCCGCGCCTCGATGCTCTTGGTCTTGACGACGGCATCGGGCTTGGGATCGGCGGCGAGGGCGGAAAACACGCATGTTGCGCTTAGCGCCAGGGCGACGCTCAAACGGGTCATGAATTTCAAGGATAGGGCTCCCAGGTGGGCGTCAGAATATTTCGACAATGTCATCTGCACTGTGCGGCACGAAGCCGGGGGACATCGAGCGGCGAACGGTGGCTTGCGCCTGCAGGCCCGTCGCATCCTCGATGATGTGTTCGACATCGATCAGGTTGAGCAGCGAAAAGGAGATGTCCGGTTCGATCTCGATCAGAATGTCGATCTCGCTGTTGGCGCCGTAGTCTTCTCCAGCCCGCGAGCCGAGGAGGGCAAGCTTCGACACGCCCTTGCCTTTGATGGCATCGGCGTTCTTGCCTATCGCTGCAACGATTTCATCGCGTGTCATGGACACAATCTGGCCGGTCACCCGGCCAGAGTATCATCTACTCCGCCGCCTCGCTATGCCCGAGCCGGGTGTTCAGCTTGCGGATCAGCTCCTCGGCCGCGTCCGCAATCACTGTGCCCGGCGGGAAGATCGCTTCGGCGCCGGAGGCGTAGAGCGCATCGTAATCCTGTGGCGGCACCACGCCGCCGACGATGATCATGATGTCTTCGCGGCCCTGCTTCTTCAGCGCGGCCTTCAGCTCCGGCACGGCGGTGAGATGGGCGGCGGCGAGCGAGGAGACGCCGAGGATGTGCACGTCGTTCTCGACCGCCTGCCGCGCGGCCTCATCCGCGGTTGCGAACAGCGGCCCGATATCGACGTCGAAGCCGATGTCGGCGAAGGCCGAGGCAATCACCTTCTGGCCGCGGTCGTGGCCGTCCTGGCCGATCTTGGCGACGAGGATGCGCGGGCGGCGGCCTTCCGCCTCCTCGAACGCGTCGATCAGCGCCTGAACCTTCTCGACCTGGTTACCCATGCTGGACGCCTCCCGCTTGTAGACGCCGGTGATGGACTTGATCTCGGCGCGGTGCCGGCCGAACACCTTCTCCATCGCGTCCGAGATTTCGCCGACGGTCGCCTTGGCGCGCGCCGCGTCGATGGCGAGCGCCAGCAGATTGCCATTGCCTTCGCCGGCCGAGCGCGTGATCGCCGCGAGCGCGGCATCGACGTCCTTCTGGCTGCGCTCGCTCTTCAGCCGCGTCAGCTTGTCGATCTGCAGGCGGCGGACATTGGTGTTGTCGACCTTGAGGATGTCGATCGGCATCTCGTCGGTCGGCTTGTACTTGTTGACGCCGATGACTGCCTGCTTGCCGGCATCGATGCGCGCCTGGGTCTTGGCCGAGGCCTCCTCGATGCGCAGCTTGGGCACGCCGGCCTCGATGGCCTTCGCCATGCCGCCGAGCTCCTCGACCTCCTGGATGTGGCCCCACGCCTTGGCGGCGAGGTCGCGCGTCAGCCGCTCGACATAGTACGAGCCGCCCCAGGGATCGATGATGCGCGTGGTGCCGCTCTCCTGCTGCAGGAACAGCTGCGTATTACGGGCGATGCGTGCCGAGAAATCGGTCGGCAGCGCCAGCGCTTCGTCGAGCGCGTTGGTGTGCAGCGACTGGGTGTGGCCTTGCGTTGCCGCCATCGCCTCGACGGTGGTGCGCATCACATTGTTGAAGACGTCCTGCGCGGTCAGCGACCAGCCCGAGGTCTGGCTATGCGTGCGCAGGGACAGCGAGCGCGGGTCTTTCGGGTTGAACGGCTTCAGGAGCTTCGCCCAGAGCAGCCGCGCGGCGCGCAGCTTGGCGACCTCCATGAAGAAGTTCATGCCGATCGCCCAGAAGAACGACAGGCGCGGCGCGAAGCGGTCGACGTCGAGACCCGCGGCAAGACCGGCGCGGAGATATTCGACGCCGTCGGCGAGCGTATAGGCGAGCTCGAGGTCCTGCGTCGCGCCGGCCTCCTGCATGTGATAGCCGGAGATCGAGATCGAGTTGTATTTCGGCATCTTCTGCGAGGTATAGGCGAAGATGTCCGAGATGATCCGCATCGAGGGCGCGGGCGGATAGATGTAGGTGTTGCGCACCATGAACTCTTTCAGAATGTCGTTCTGAATGGTGCCCGACAGCTTCTCCGGCGGCACGCCCTGTTCCTCGGCCGCGGCGACGTAGAGCGCGAGGATCGGCAGCACCGCGCCGTTCATGGTCATGGACACGCTCATCTGGTCGAGCGGGATGCCCGCGAACAGCGTGCGCATGTCATAGATGGAATCGATGGCGACACCGGCCATGCCGACGTCGCCGCCGACGCGCGGATGATCCGAGTCATAGCCGCGATGGGTGGCGAGATCGAAGGCGACCGAGAGGCCCTTTTGTCCAGCCGCAAGGTTGCGGCGGTAGAACGCGTTGGAATCCTCCGCCGTGGAGAAGCCGGCATATTGCCGCACGGTCCAGGGCTGGTTGACATACATGGTCGGGTAGGGGCCGCGCAGATACGGCGCGATGCCCGGATAGGTCTCGAGGAAATCGAGCCCGGCGAGATCCGCCTCGCCATAGGCGGGCTTTACCAGGATGCCCTCCGGCGTCAGCCAGGGCTCAGCGCTGCCGGCAGGGGTTGCGGTGGTCGCGCGCTCGAACGCGACGTTTGCGAAATCAGGAATGCGGCTCATGGCTTCTACCATATCATCAATCATGATCCGGATGCTGATGGCTGACGATGGTCGCCATCTTCTCCGGTCCGTAGTTCTGCTGCGTGGTCTGGCTCGGAAGGTTGGCGATGCCGACCACCCAGCCGAGGCGGGATTCGGTGCCGAACTGCCGGGTCGGGATCACCCGGTCGGGGCGATCGAAGGCGCCGGTCATGATCTCGATCCGGTCGCCATCGATCCGGCCGAAGCTCAGCGGGGTGCCGCAGGCGGCGCAGAAGCCGCGCTCGGCGATGGTGGAGGAGCGGAAGAACGACGGCTGCCCCTTGGTCCAGGTGAAGTTCGTCTTGTTGATGTCGGCAAAGGACGCGAACGGCGCGCCGGCCGCCTTCTGGCACATGCGGCAGTGGCAGATCGAGACCCGGTTCGGCGCTGTCGTGACACCGAAGCGCACCGCCCCGCATTGGCAGCCGCCGGTGAGAACGGGTTTACTGGCGTCGCTCATGGCTGCTCCATCCGTCGGTAGGCGTCTTGCAGCGTGGCAAGCGCATCGCCTCCGGCGTAGACAAAACCCGTGACGCCGGCGGCCCGCAGCGCCGCCTCGGCATCAGCAGGGCGGTCCGCAAGATAGATATGTCGGGCGCCCGCGGTTTGCAGGGCCTTGGCGGCAGGTTCCGCGTGCTCGGCGTAGACCTTGTCGCTGGAACAAAGGCAGGCGAGCTCGGCGCCGGAGGCCTTGAAGGCATCCGCGAGCTTGGCCGGATCGGCAAAGCCCTCGCTGCCCGTGGCCTCGATGCCGCCGGCCTCGAAGAAGCTCTTGGCAAAGGTCGCGCGCGCCGTGAAATCGGCGGCCGTGCCGAGATTGGCCAAGAACACTTTCGGCCGGGAGCCGCGCGCCTTCAGCGTTGCATTGGACTTGTCGCGCAGCGCCTCGAACGGTTCCGCGAGCCGGATCGGCGGCAGCGGCTCGAACTTGTATGTCTGCTCGCCGTACGGAGCCAGCGCGACCGGAGTCGCCTTCAGCACGGTGGCTTCGCTCTCGTGCAGGTTCGGAAACTCGCTGGCGCCGGTCAGCACGTCGCGGCGCTTTGCGATGTTGGCGTCGCGCGCCTTGCGCGCCGCCGCGACCTTGCTTTGGAACAGGCTCTGCTGAAGCGCGGCGAAGGCACCGCCGGCTTTTTCGCTCTCCTGGAACAGCGCCCAGGCGGCCTCGCAAAGTTGCGCGGTCAACGTCTCGATGCCGCCGGCGCCCGCCGCGGGATCGCTGACCTTGGCGAGGTTGCTTTCTTCCAGCAGCAGAAGTTGCGTGTTGCGCGCCACGCGCCGCGCGAACGGATCGGGCAGGCCGAGTGCCAGCGTGTGCGGCAGCACGGTGATCGCGTTGGCGCCGGCAAGTCCGGCGCCGAATGTCGCGATGGTCGCGCGCAGCATGTTCACGTAAGGGTCGCGCTGCGTCAGCATGCGCCAGGCGGTGTCGGCGGCGATGAAGAGCGGTTTGGGTGTGAGCCCGCACGCGGTCTCGATCCGCGCCCAGAGCAACCGCAGCGCGCGGAATTTGGCCATGGTCAGGAACTGGTCGGCGTCCGCGGCGAGCCGCGCATAGACCATGTCCTGCGCCTGCTCCAGCGGAATACCGGCGCCTTCGATCGCGCGCAGATAAGCGACGCCGCAGGCGAGCACGAAGGCGAGCTCCTGCACCTCGGAGCCGCCGGCATCGTGGATCACGCGTCCGTCGGCCGAGGCGAACGGCCCCTTGAAGCCGAGCCCGGCGAGGCCCTTGATGGCGCCGGTGATCGCGGGAGCGATCTCCTCCCACGTGTATGGGCTGTGGCCCCACACCGCGCCGGCCGCGAGCGGATCGAGCCCGAAGCGGATGTTGCAGGCGGCGGGATCGAGGCCGTTGCTCTTCACATATTCCGCGACATGGATCGCGGCCATCCGCGATTGCGGTCCGATCTCGAGCTCGATGCCGATGCCCGCGTCGAGGTGAATGTCCTTCAGGACCTTGGCGACCGCCTCGGCCGAAGGTTCCAGGCCGAAACCGCGCGCGCCATTGGCGCCGGCGAACACCAGTGCGAGCCCGGTCGCACCGTTCTCCAGATCCTGCAACGCCTGCGCATTCGCGAGCGCCGCGTCGGGATGATCGATCCGCTGGATGATCTGCCATGGCGCGGCGGCCGCTCGCCCCACGACGGGCGCGACGGCCGTGGCGCGCGGATAAAGCGGATCGATCTTCAAACCGTCATAGGTCTTGCCGACCAGCTTCTCGAACGGCGCCCCCTTGAGCACGCCGTCGACCAGCTTGCGCCAGTCGTCGACAGTCGCCTTGGGAAAATCGGCCGCCAGCTTCAGGTCGTCAGTCACGGAGGTCATACGGCCAAGGGCTCCCAAACATATCGTTATTCGCGGGGCGAATTTGCCACGGCGGACCGTCCCTGCAAACGGTCGATTTTGGTTAACCGGTATCCGGAAGCCGCTCAATGCCTTGCGTCGAGACGCTGGCGAGCCCGTCACGCACACGAATGCCCGAGATCATGCGGTCCGGCGCGATTTCGGCCAGCGGCACCAGCACGAAGGCGCGCTCGAACAGGCGCGGATGCGGCAAGGTCAGGTCCGGTTTCTGCAAGGAGACGTCGTCATAGGCGATCATGTCGAGATCGAGGGTACGCGGTCCCCAGCGCCGATCCTTCTCTCGCGTGCGGCCGAATTTCTGCTCGACCTTCTGCAGCACGAACAGCAGCGCATGCGGATCGAGGTCGGTCTCGATCTCGACGCAGGCATTGATGAAGGGATCCTGGTCCTCGTCGCCCCAGGGCGGCGTTGCGTAGTCCGAGGAGCGCGCGATCATCGCGGCCTGCGCCATGCCGCAGATATGCGAGATCGCCTTGCGAAAATTCGTGCGGACATCGCCGACATTGCCACCGAGCGCGATCAGCACGCTTGCCATGTCAAGGATGCCGCGAGCGCGTCAGCATGATGCCGACGTCGTCGAAGATCGCTGCGATCGGCGCGTGCGGCTTGTGCACGGTGATCTTCACGGCGCGGATGCGCGGAAAATGCGACAGGATGGCGTCGGCGACTGCGCCGGCCGCGCGCTCCAGCAGCTTGTAATTGGTGTTCTTGAACGCCGCCGTCGTGGTCGCCACGACCTCGGCGTAGGACACCGTGTCGGCAAGCCGGTCGCTGCGCGAGGGCTCGGACAGGTCGGTATAGAGCTCGAGATCGATGACGAAGCGCTGGCCGACTTCGGTCTCGTGCTCCATCACGCCGTGACGGGCATGGATCGACAGGCCGGTGACGAAGATCGTATCAGTCATGGCTTGCTCTCTGGCTTGCTCTCGATTGCGTGCGCCACAAGCAGCGCCTGCAGGGTCTCGGCGACGTCATGGGTCCGGATGATCCTGGCGCCGCGCTGGGCGGCGATCAGGTGCGCGGCGATCGATCCGGCGAGCCGCTCTTTCGGCTCCGACGGCGACACCGAGGCGATGAAGCGCTTTCGCGAGGCGCCGACCAGGATCGGCAGGCCGAACATCTCGAATTCGCGCAAGCGCGCCAGCGCGGTCATGCTCTGCTCGGCGGTCTTGCCGAAGCCGATGCCGGGATCGAGCACGATCCTGTCGCGTGCGATGCCGGCCTTGGCGGCGATGTCGAGCGAGCGCAGGAAGAACGTCTTCATGTCGGTGATGATGTCGATGGCGGGGTCGGCGTCGTCGCGGTTGTGCATGACGATGACGGGGACGCCGCGTGCGGCCACCAGCGGCGCCATCGCGGGATCGCGTTGCAGGCCCCAGACGTCGTTGGCGATGGCCACGCCCTGGTCGAGCGCGTAGGCCACCACCTCGGCCTTCATGCTGTCGATCGAGACCGGCACGCCGAGGGCGACGATTCCTGCCAGCACCGGCTTCAGACGGGCGAGTTCGTCATCCGCCGTGACCGCCTTGGCGCCCTTGTAGGGCCGGGTGGATTCCGCGCCGATGTCGATGATGTCGACGCCGGCCTCGATCATCGCCCGCGCCCGCGCGAGCGCCTGCTCGGGCGCGATGAACTCGCCGCCGTCGGAGAAGGAGTCCGGGGTGATGTTGAGCACGCCCATCACCGCCGGGATGGGCCGTTCCAGCAGGATCCGCAGCACATCCGGCCTGGCCGAGCCGGCCGGCGGGACGGTTGGGGAGGGCGAGGCATTCATGCGGGTGGCTTTAGCGGTCGGGGAGGGCGAGTTCAAGGCCAGCGCCCCGCTGTCATTGCCCGCGAAAGCGGGCAATCCAGTATTCCAGCGGCAGCTCGGTGATACGGAGAGACCGCGGCGTACTGGATACCCCGCCTTCGCGGGGTATGACGGCGGAGGTTGGGATGCGGCGTTGCTCTCTAACCGTCACCCTGAGGTGCTCGCCTCTTCGGCGAGCCTCGAAGGGCGACGGCCCAGCTCTCTCGGTGCGGATGTCGCAGTGGCTGCGCATCCTTCGAGGCTCTCCACGGGACGCTTTGCGTCCCGTGTTTCGCACCTCAGGATGACGGAGAGAGTAAGTGAGCTAATACGTGATCTTCGGCTGCAGCTTCTTCGCCTTGGCGATGATGTCGCCGACCGACTTCTCCGTGGGCAGCATGCGGAGGAGCTTCTTCTTCTCGTTGGCGTCGCGCATGCTCTGGGCGAGCCTTGCCGGATTCCGATAGGCGAGTTCGCGCACCGTGGTGACGCCGGCGGCGCGGACCAGGCCGACCTTGGCGCGGCCCATGCCGGGGATGCGCATGTAGTCGGACACGTTGGCCCATTCCAGCAGCAATTGCTCGCTGATGCCGGTCTTGGCGGACAGCGCCTTGCGGCCCTTCACCGTGCCGGCCGCCTCGAGCAGCGCATCGGTCGTGCGGATGCCTTGCGCCTTCAACTTGTTGGCGGCAAAGACCGACAGGCCCTCAATCTCGGAGATGGGATATGTCATGATACTCGATATGAAATGCGACGGCTTCAGGCGAACTGGCTGAGGCCCGGTGTCCCCGCAATGATCTTGCCCATCTGATCTGCTCCGATTTTGTCTCGGCCGTAGCGGAAAAGTTCACGGGCAATGTTTTGAATCTCGGACATGCCGAGCCCAAGGCCCATCAGGCGCGTGCCGACCGCCATCAGGCCGCCGCCCATCAGCCGCGACAGCCCGCCGCCGCTCCTGGTTGCCTCGATGGCGGCTTCGGCTCCGGGGATGTGATCGATCAGGGCCTGCACGCTGTCGGAGGGGCCCTCGTTGCGGAGGAAGCCCAGGATAATGCCGACGGTCTTTTCAGCGACAGCACTATCTATGCTGGCGTTTGTCGCCAGCCGCCCGATCAGCTCGTCCATAAAGCCCGCCCCTCAGCCGGTTTGAATGCCGGAGTATTTCTTTCGAAAATGATCTTGAGCCGGTGTGATGTGAAATTCAAGCGATGAACGCAAGCGTCGTCGCGATTCATCCTCGAACGCGCAAAAAGTGTTGCAGCGGTGCAAGAGCGGAGATGGAATCGGCGAAAAATTGCCGCGTTGCGAACGGCTCGTTCCTACTTTTGGCTGATGCCGTCGGTCTGTTTCCGACAATGTCGCATGCTTGGAGCGCGTTGAACCGTTTTAATCGGTGCGCGACATGCGTTAAACTACGGAACTGCTGCATTCGAGTTTCGATACGCGAAACCCGGCAGAGAGATCAGATAGATCAGAGAGAATGATGACCGCACAGGACAGCAAGCTCGGCGATACCGACGACAAGATCTTCGTCGGCAAGGGAGACGAGCAGGCTTGGCTGACGTTGGCGCTGGCCAATCGCCATGGCCTCGTTACCGGTGCAACCGGAACCGGCAAGACGGTGACGCTGCAGGTGATGGCGGAAGGATTTGCGCGTGCCGGTGTTCCGGTCTTCGCCGCGGACATCAAGGGCGACCTCTCCGGCATCTCCGAGGTCGGCGAAGCAAAGGACTTCATCGTCAAGCGCGCCACCGAAATGGGGCTGAATTTCCAGCCCGACCAGTTCTCGACGGTGTTCTGGGACGTGTTCGGCGAGCAGGGCCATCCGGTGCGCGCGACCGTTACCGAGATGGGGCCGCTTCTGCTCGCGCGCATGCTCGACCTGAACGACGTGCAGGAAGGCGTGCTCAACGTCGCTTTCCGCGTCGCCGACGACGCCGGGCTGACCCTCATCGATATGAAGGATCTGCGCGCGCTGCTCGACGCCATCGTGCCCGACAGCGGCAAGAAGGGCGCGGATGCGGAGGAGGATCCGCTCGCCGCCATCCGCAAGGCCGCGCAAGGGTTCGGCAACGTCACCAAGGCCACCGTCGGCACCATCCAGCGCCAGCTTCTGGTGCTGGAGAACCAGGGCGGCACCAAATTCTTCGGCGAGCCGGCGCTGACGCTGAAGGACTTCATGAAGACCGACCGCGACGGCCGCGGCATGGTCAACATCCTGGTCGCCGACCAGCTGCTGCAGAGCCCTAGGCTTTACGCGACATTCCTGCTCTGGATGCTGTCGGAGCTGTTCGAGGAGCTGCCCGAGGCCGGTGACCTTCCGAAGCCGAAGCTGGTGTTCTTCTTCGACGAGGCGCATCTGTTGTTCAACGATGCGCCCAAGGCGCTGATGGACAAGATCGAGCAGGTGGTCCGCCTGATCCGCTCAAAGGGCGTCGGCGTCTACTTCGTGACGCAGAATCCGGTCGACGTGCCCGATCGCGTGCTCGGCCAGCTCGGCAATCGTGTGCAGCATGCGTTGCGCGCCTTCACCCCGCGCGACCAGAAGGCGGTCGCGGCTGCGGCGCAGACCTTCCGGCCCAACCCGAAGCTCGATACGGCCAAGGTGATCATGGAGCTCGGCAAGGGCGAGGCGCTGGTGTCCTTCCTCGAAGGCAACGGCACGCCGGCCATGGTCGAGCGCGTGATGATCCGGCCGCCATCGGCGCGCATCGGGCCGATCACGCCGGACGAGCGCAAGGCGATCATGGCTGCGAGCCCGGTGAAGGGCAAATACGACACCGCGGTCGATGCCGAGTCCGCCTACGAGATGATCCAGAAGCGCATTGCCGGTACGGCGGCGACGGCCGACGGCTCAGCGGGCGGAAACGGTGGCGGCATCCTCGGCCAGATCGGCTCGATTGTCGGCAGCGTGTTCGGCACCAACGTCAAGCGCGGGCGTCTATCGACCGGCCAGGTCATCGCGCGCGACGTGACGCGCTCGGTCACCAACCAGGTGATCGGCGGGCTGGCGGCCAATGTCGGCAAATCGCTCGGCGGCCAGCTTGGCGGCTCGATCGGCCGCACCCTGGTGCGCGGCGCGCTCGGCGGTCTGCTGCGGCGGTAGGCAGGCCCCCACCGCTACAATTTCGGGTGAGGGGCTCTCCAAGCCTGCGCCGGTCTGCTACGTCCTGTTCGTCGCCGAACAGGACCAGTCCGTGACCTTGCTCGCCCCGCTCGCCAAGCCTGACGCGCCAAGACGGCTGTCGCTGCGCGCGCCGCTGGACCTGCTGTTTCTGCTCTGCTGCGTCCTGCTCACCGCCGACGTGCTCGTCCCTGAAGTCTTCGGCGGCGGCAAGACCAAGGACTACCCGCTGTGGTACTGGGCCGGGCAGCAGGTCTTGCACGGTGGGCCGCTCTATCCCGCCACGCCGATCGAGTATTTCGACTACATCTATCCGCCGCCTCCGGCGATCCTGCTGGCGATCCCGAGCTGGTTCGGCAAGATCCCGCTCTACGTCGTCCTGTCGATCCTGAACGTCCTGGCGTGGTGGTACACCGGCACGCTCTCGCAGGTCATGGCCGGCTCGGACCGCAAGCCCGGTCCCTGGCTGGAAGCGCTGCCCGCGATCGTCACCGTGCCCTTCGTGTTCGACATGTTCGACCTTGGCCAGCCGAACCTCGTCCTGCTGGCGATGGTGCTGTTCGCCTTCTGGAGCCTGCGGCATCAGCGGTCATGGCTCGCCGGCTTCGTGTTCGCGCTCGCGACCGTCATCAAGGTATTCCCCATCGCGGTGCTGCCCTATCTGCTCTGGCGGCGGAAATGGGCGGCCGCCGTCGGTATGATCGCCTTCACCGGCATCCTTCTCTACCTCGTGCCGGCGCCGATCCGCGGCTTCGAGCGCAACGCGGCCGAGCTTGCGGTCTGGTATCAAGGCATGGTCGGAACGAGCTCGGAGAAAGGCTTCGGCCAGCGCGACGAGCAGAACTGGTCGTGGGTCAACCAGTCGCTGATCGCCGTCACGCACCGGCTGGTCCGTCCGATCAACTACAATCAGGACAATCCCAGGACGCCGCCGCGCACGATGAATGTCATCACCGTCGACTACAGCACGGCGAACTGGATCGTGCTGGCGGTGTCGGCCTTGCTCGGGCTCGGCTTCCTCGCGGTCATGCCGCGGCAAGCGCGGCGGACGGCGCGTTCGGATGCCGAGGAGCTCGGCATCCTGCTCTGCCTGATCACGGTGGCTTCGCCGCTAGCGCGGGAATATTACTTCATGTGGCTGTTCTTCCCGATGACGGTGCTGGTCCATCGCGCGGCCTTCGACCCGCGGGCCAATGTGCGCTTCGGAACCTGGCTCGCCCTCGGTGCGACCTGCATCCTGATGTTGCTGGCGCTGCCGTGGTTTCCGCCGATCCTGCAGGCCTGGGGCAATAACCTCGTCGCGACCGCCGTCGTTGCAGGGAGCCTTGCATGGCACATCCGCCATCCCCCGGTTGCGGCTGGCCCTGAGCTTGCGACGGGGCTAAAACCCGGGAATCTCGCGAAGCCGACCTAAGTCTCAAACGTCAGGAATCCCATCATGGCCAATGCGCAGCTCCAATCCGTGCTCGATCATATCGACAAGGATTTCGACAACAGCCTGGAGCGTCTGTTCTCGCTGTTGCGGATCAGGTCGATCTCTGCGGATCCGGCCTTCGCGGGCGATTGCAAGGCGGCGGCCGAGCATCTCGCCAAGGACATCGCGAGCCTTGGTGTCGCCACCGAGGTGCGCCCGACCGCCGGCCATCCCGCCATCGTCGGCAAGACCAGCGCCGGCGGGCGGCCGCATGTGATCTTCTACGGCCATTACGACGTGCAGCCGGTCGATCCGCTCGATCTCTGGCATCGTCCGCCGTTCGAGCCCGTGGTCACCGACCACGCCGATGGCCGCAAGATCATCGTCGCGCGCGGTGCCGAGGACGACAAGGGCCAGGTCATGACCTTCGTCGAGGCCTGCCGCGCCTGGAAGAAGGTGACGGGCTCGCTGCCGATCGACATCACCTTCCTGATCGAAGGCGAGGAAGAGGTCGGCTCGAAGAACTTCGTGCCCTTCATCGAGGCCAACAAGAACGAATTCAAGGCCGATTACGTGCTGGTCTGCGACACCGGCATGTGGGACCGCAACACGCCGGCGATCACGACCTCGCTGCGCGGCCTGCTCTATGAAGAGCTGAAGATCACCGCCGCCAATCGCGATTTGCATTCCGGCGTGTTCGGCGGCAGCGCGATGAACCCGATCCGGGTGCTCACGAAAATTCTCGGCGGCCTGTTCGACGACGACAACCGCATCACCATTCCCGGCTTCTACGACGGCGTGAAGGATCTGCCGCCGGATATCCTGGAGCAGTGGAAGAAGCTCAACCTGACGCCGGAGATGTTCCTGAAGCCGATCGGCCTGTCGATCCCGGCGGGCGAGAAGGGACGCCTCCTGATCGAGCAGGCCTCCTCGCGCCCGACCTGCGACGTCAACGGCATCTGGGGCGGCTATATCGGCGAGGGCTCCAAGACGGTGATCCCCTCGCACGCCTCGGCCAAGGTTTCGTTCCGGCTGGTCGAAGGACAGGACCCCCAAAAGATCCGCAAGGCGTTCCGCGACTACGTCACGGCGCGGCTTCCGGGCGACTGCACGGTCGAGTTCGGCGACCATTCCGCCGCGCCCGCCGTCGCGCTCGACTGGAACATGAAGCCGCTCGCCGCCGCCAGCAAGGCGCTGACGGAGGAATGGGGCAAGCAGACCGTGCTGATGGGCTCCGGTGCCTCGATCCCGATCGTCGCCGACTTCAAGCGCACGCTCGGCCTGGACTCGCTGCTGGTCGGCTTCGGCCTCGACGACGACAACATCCACTCGCCGAATGAGAAGTACGACCTGCGCAGCTTCCAGAAGGGCATCCGCTCGTGGGCGCGCATTCTCGCCGCGCTGGCGGAAGTGAAGTAGACCGGCGCTCAATTCTCGTCATTGCGAGCGCAGCGAAGCAATCCAGTAGGTCGTAGGATGGGTAGAGCGCAGCGAAACCCATCGCTTCGATGCCGGTGTTACCCAGGATGGGTTTCGCTTCGCTCTACCCATCCTACGAAGGGTCGCCTCGTTCGCAACGCCGTCACCTCAAAACAAAAACGCCGCCCGGAATTGGGCGGCGTTTCATTCCAAGACGTGCAGAGGTATGTGGCAGCTACCCTACACGAAACTTCGAGAATCTCAAGACCGGTAACCCGGCAGCTCGCGGTCGAGCTTGCGCAGCAGCGGCGGCCAGACGAGGTTGGTGGCGCGCAGCTCGGCGCGGTCGCGGTTGGCGAGCAGCTCGGTGTTCTTCTCGATCGCGATCTCCTCGACCGGATAGACCGGCGTGCCGAGCGCGCGCGTGCGCACCTGCATCGAGCAGGCGCGTTCGAGGTGATACATGCGCTCGAAGGCCGAGGCGACCGAGCGGCCGACCGTCAGCGTGCCGTGATTGCGCAGCAGCATGTGGTTGTGGTCGCCGAGATCCTTCTGCAGCCGCGGCCGCTCGTCGTGATCCAGCGCGATGCCTTCATAGTCGTGATACGCGAGATCGTGGGTGACGAGCTGGGCGGTCTGGTTCAGCGGCAGCAGGCCCTCCGCGCTGCTCGACACCGCGGTGCCGTCGAGCGTGTGGAGATGCAGCACGCAGATCGCGTCCTCGCGCACCTCGTGGATCGCCGAATGGATGGTGAAGCCGGCCGGGTTGATGCTGTACTCGCTCTCGCTGAGCTGGTTGCCGTGCAAATCGACCTTGACGAGGCTGGATGCGGTGATCTCGTCGAACATCAACCCGTAGGGGTTGATGAGGAAGTGATGGTTGGGGCCGGGCACGCGCGCGGAGATGTGGGTGTCGACCAGATCATCCCAGCCGTACAGCGCGACCAGGCGATAACAGGCGGCAAGATTGACCCGTTGTTGCCACTCGGCCTCCGTCATGTCTGACGGCACTTCCTTCAGGCGCGCTTCCGCTGGCGACATGGCTGGTCTCTCCGAACATCGTTGTTGCGGGGAGGGAGCCTAGTACCGCTCACCGCGAGCGGCAAGGCGCGCCGGAAGCGCGGCAGTCAAGCGTGGCCCGCATGCTTGTCCGCCGTAGCGCGTAGCCCGCATGAGCGAAGCGATATGCGGGGGGCCGCTCAAAAGAGGTCCCGGATGTCGCTTTCGCTCATCCGGGCTACGGCTTGGAAAAATTACTACGGCGCGGGGATCGACAGCAGGCTGGAAATGCTGCGGCCGCGGATGTCGTAGACGCGGGCGAACACGACGTCGTCGCGCTTGATCTCGACCATCACGGGCGCGGTGAGGCCCTTGCAGTAAAACTCGCCGAGCGTCATGGCGAAGTCGGCCGCGTTGGAATCCCAGCCGATGGTGAAGTCGGGGCCGAGCGCGACCTGCGCCGGGCGCTGCGGACCGCACACCGCGACCTTCCATTTCCGGCCGGCCGGCGGCACTTCCTGGCGCTCGACGATCTGCTCGCGCAGCTCATCCGAGGCCTGCTTCAGCGCGAGGCCCCAATAGTCCAGCATGAAGCGGTCGTCGGCGCCGCGCACGGTGCCGGCGATGTGGTTGAAATGCGTGTATTGATAGGGATGCAGGCGGATCATCTCGGCGAGCGAGAGCGCAAGGCCGAAGCAGAACGTCGCGAGCACGACCGGCTGCCAGGTGCGGTGATTGGCGCGCAGGCGCTCCATGACCCAGGCGAAAGCGACGCCGCCGAGCACGGCCATCGGCGGAATCACGAACACGAAATGGCGGATGCCGTTGTACAGCGCCGGCCGCTTCACCATCGCGATCGCCAGCGGCAGGGTGGCAGCGAGCGTCAGCATCAGGAGGACGGTCTTGCGTCGCGCCGGAACGTCGCCGCGCGGCAACATGGCGAACGTGCTGAACACGGCACCGGCCATCAGCACCAGCATCACTTCGGGCAGCTGCAGCGCGAACAGCGTCGGCAGATAGGACCAGGGCATGTCCGGCACCGACACGATCGCGCCGTCGAACATCTCCTTCCAGGGCTTCTCGAAGAAATGCGAGAAATAGGTCAGCGCCTCGAAGGGATTGCCGGGCTCCAGGATCGACCACGGCCAGATCAGGCCCATCACCAGATAGCCGAAGGCAAGGCCGGGCAGCAGTACATAGACGACATGGGCGAAGCGACGCGCTGCTTCACGGACGCCCTCGGTGCGCAGCTCCTCCAGGAACAGCGGAATGAAGCCGAGCATCGCGTAGACCAGCGCGAGCCCGCCGAGAACGCGGCAGCCGAGCGAAAGCCCGGCGCCCAAGCCGACGATCAGGATCGTGCGCGGCGACGGCTGAGGATATTCCTCGGCGAGCCGGACGAGGCCGAGCATCAGGATGATCATGGCGACCGCGAAGGGCGCATCCTTCGGGTTCATGAACATGTGGCCGTAGAAGATCGGGCACAGCGCCAGCAACAGCAGGGCGGCAAGACCGGCCAGTGGACCGCCAATGCGGCGGGCGAGGCGCCAGGTCACGGCAAGTCCGATCACCCCGACGATGGCGCCGACCAGACGCCGGGTCTCGAACAGTTCGAGCGGAATGATCTTGTGCAAGAGGGCCGCGACCATGTCGAAGCCGCCGCCATACATGTAGAGATTGGCGAAGGAGAGCGCCGCGGTATCCTTGAAGCCGGAACCGAACATGCGCAGCAGCAGGTCGGCATATTCGGCGTGGGTGTAGTCGTCCCAGCCGAGCCCGTAGTCGCGGAATGTCAAGCCTGCGATGACGGCGACCGCAGCCAGCACCAGCATGGCGAGATCGTCGCAAGTCCGTTCGACCGAGCGCCGCTGAGGCGTGTCGATCGCCGAAGTCGTGATGGATGTCATGGCTATCGGTGCCCCGGAATCCCCTTTTGGCCCTGCTGGTGCGTGCGGGCCTCAACCCCGGACTCCCTATAGCGCAGTTCCATTACCAAGTAATTGGGCATTATGGCTAAATTCCTGATGCGACGCAGCAATTCCGGATTTCGAGCACGGACTAGCAGTAGCGGGCCGTAGCTGAAGGGAATGTGAATAAGTCCCTGATTTCCTTCCCATTAGGAACGCTGCTTGCAATTGGCCGTTGGCGTGGAACACCGTATGACGGTATCGTGGCGTAGCGGGTCGCGTGTGGATGTGCGGCCGGGGGTGAGTTCGATGACCTTGGCACTGTTGATCGCAGGGATTTTCGCCGTCGTGGCGGGTCTCCTTTCGATCCTCTTTGGCTTCTCCGTCAGGGAGTTCAGCCTTGGCAGTCCCCTCATAATCTCAGGCACCATCGGCGTCTGCTCCGGGATGTTACTGGTCGGTCTCCATGTCGTGGTCCTGGAGCTGAAAGCCATTGCGCGCCGGCTGGCGGGTGCGCCGTCCGAAGTCCGGGTCAGGCCCGTTCTGCCGGGCCTTGCCGCATCAGGCGCGGCGCCCGAGTCGATGCCTGCCGCCGCGGCACGAATCGAGACGAGGATGGAGCCGGCGCCGCCACCGCCCGCCGCAGGTCCGCCGCCCTGGCAGAACGAGGCTGCCGCGCGCGGTCCGCGCGTCGAGGCATCGCCGGAGCCGGAAGCTCCGACCCCGCCGGCAGCTCCCGAAGCGCCGCGCCGACGCAATCTGATGTTCGCGTCGACCTCGCGCAAGGAGCGCGAGCGCGCCGAGGCGAAAGGCACCGAGACGTCGTCGCCACCGGAGCCGAGCGAAGTCCCGGACATTCCGCCTGCAAGCTTTGACGATGCCTGGCCGAAGCCGGATCGCAGCCGCCCGCCGGAGCCGCCGGCCGCGCGCCGTCCGCCGCCGCGCTCGCCGTCGACCTTTGCGGAGGCCGCACCGCCGCCCGCGCCCGAACCTCCGCCGCCGCCTCCATTGTCTCCGCCGCCACCGGCCGAGCAGGCCCCCGTGACCGTGCTCAAATCGGGCGTCGTCGACGGCATGGCCTATTCGCTCTATTCCGACGGCTCGATCGAAGCGCAGATGCCGGAGGGCATGATGCGCTTCGCCTCGATCGACGAGCTGCGCACTCATCTCGACCAGCGCAACTGAGCTCGGCGCGAAGATCGCGGCGCACCACGACTTTCGTCGTCGATTGTCGGATCTTCGTCGCCGGCCGTCTTATTTCAGCCGAACGTATTTGTTGACACGGAATAGTCGAGCGTCGTCTATCCCGAGAGGCGCAAGGTGGAGAGAGGCGGGCCCATGTCGGACGCGGGGGCTAAGAATTTCATCGAGCTGACGGCGGGCATCGTGTCGGCCTATCTCAGCAACAATCCGACGCCGGCCGCGGAGATTCCGAACCTGATCAGCCAGGTGCATGGCGCCCTGGTGCGGGTGTCGTCGGGTCGCACGGAAAGCGCACCGCTCGAGCCGGCCAAGCCCGCGGTGTCGCTGAAGAAGTCGATCGCGCCCGACTATCTCGTCTGTCTCGAAGACGGCAAGCGCTTTAAGTCGCTCAAGCGTCATCTGCGCACGCAGTACAACATGACGCCGGAGCAGTACCGCGAGAAATGGGGACTGCCGGCCGACTATCCCATGGTCGCGCCGAACTATGCGGTGGCGCGTTCGCAACTGGCCAAGCAGATGGGTCTGGGTCAGCAGCAGCGGAAGAAGGGAAAGTAAAGCCGCGCGCTCGGTCTCGTAGGGTGGGTTAGCGCAGCGTAACCCACCATTTCTGCTTCTGCGGATGGAGAAGCGGTGGGTTACGGCTTCGCCTAACCCACCCTACGAAGAATCCTACGACGCTTCCGCGAGAGCCTCTTTCGCGTCGGTCTTGATGCGCTCGACCATCGAGCGCAGGCCGTTGGAGCGCTGCGGCGTCAGATGATCGCGGAAGCCGAACTCGTTGAACACGGCGATCGCGTCGGTATCGAGAATCTCCCGCGGAGTACGGCCCGAATAGAGCGAGAGCACGATGGCGACCAGTCCGCGCACGATATGCGCGTCGCTGTCGCCGCGATATCTCAGGATCGGTGCGCCGCCATCGCGGTCGACCAGCTTCTGCAGCCAGACCTGGCTGACGCAGCCGTTGACCTTGTTCGCGGCGGAGTGCTCGGCCTCGGGCATCGGTTCCAGGGTACGGCCGAGCTCGATGACGTACCGGTAGCGGTCGTCCCACTCGTCCAGAAGCTCGAAATTGTCCCTGATTTCGTCGATCGTCGTCATGCTGTCCCAAAGGTTCCGCTTCCCGGCAATATAGGGATGCGGGACGCCGAAATCGATAGGGTTTTGGGCGCTAATTCGCTGGCTGAGGGCCGCGCCATTCCAGCGCGAGGTCGTCCTGGCTCAGGGTATCGCGCGGCGCTTCGCTCGGGATCGCCTCGCCTTCGCCGGCCATCGCGATCGAGCCGGTGTGGTCGGGCGCCTTCTTGTCGTTCTTGTCGATCTTCTCGTTGCCGATCTGGTCTTTTTTGTCGTTGATGATCTGGTAGATCTTGCGCGCGCCGTCCTGGGCGCGCTGGCCGATGATGGTCGCGGCCTGTCCGCCGACCTCGCAGGCCGCCGGCTGGCGCTTGCAGAACTGGGTCATGTCGGAGACGGCCGCGGTCGCAGCCTGCACCGCGTCGGCGGCGCCGATCTGCGGCAGCTTCTCCGATTCGGGTGTCTTGTCCCTGGGCAGGAGCACCAGCACCAGCCCGAGCCAGAATGTGATGCGGAGCAGAAAGCGCATCTTAGCGACCTGTACGTTCGATCCCGTTCGCGGCGATCGCCGCGGATGTCGGACCTAGCAACTCTCGATAAATCGCAAGTGATTGCCTTGAGCTTAATTCGCGGAAAATTTACGGAAATTTCTTCGGGATCGACATTCCGGTAAATTTTCGATTGACGCGCGCGCCCGTGTTTCTGCTGGCCTTGCGCGTCCACCAATTCGAAACCATGGCGGACCGCGTGAAACCCTGTGTTCACCATCCGCAGCGAAGGCGTCGCCAAATCGTCTAAAAAGCCCCGCGATATCCCGGCGTCCGGCGGCGCGCCGCGGCGCCTTAGCACTCGTTTAAGGTCGCTCTGACACGGTGGCTCAACGACAAGGAGGCGTTGCGGCGCGTCTTCATCAAGACGATTGAGCCGAAGCGCGAGACCCGTGACAGTTTTGAGTATCATCCGCGATTGTCTCGATGCACTGCTGCATCCCTCCGCGCGTTACGATGCGCTGATGCGAGCGCGTCATCGTGCTTTCATGGCCCCGCGGCTGCTCGGCAGCCTGGCCGCCTTCGCTGCATTCCCGGTCTATCTCGCCCTGCGCGGCGCACCGAGCGCGGTCGAGGTCGCCGCTTTCGCGTGGCTGATCGCCCCCATCCTGTTGTCGTGGTTCCTGTCGCGCACCGGCCGCTATGAAGGCGCGCATGTGCTGTCGTCGCTGGCGCTTGCCGGCCTGATCATGGCGGTCGCGGGCTCGACGGGCGGCATCGATTCATTCGCCGCGGTCTGGCTGGTCGTGGTTCCCCTCGAGGCCGCGCTCTCGGCCTCGCGCCGCGTCGCCGCCTTCGCCTCGGTGCTGGCGCTGTCCTGTGCGGGACTTCTGATCCTCGGCGGCCAGTTCGGCTGGCTGCCGTCCGCGGACGCCAGCGCCGCCGAACGCGGCGTGTTGATGGCATGCGGCGTCGCCTCGGCGACGCTCTATGCCGCGGGCCTTTCCTTCGGCGCGGAATCGCTCACGCGCACCAGCGTTGCACTGCTGTCGCGCGAGGAGGAGCGTTATCGCCTGCTGGCCCGCAACATGAGCGATGTGATTTCGCGGCATCAGCGCAACGGCGCCGTTCAGTTCATCTCGCCGGCCGCCGAGACCATGATCGGCATGCCTGTCGCGCGACTGCTCGGTCATGGCCTGTTCGACCGCGTCCATGTCGCCGATCGCCCCGCTTATCTCACCGCGCTGTCCGATGCCGCGCGCGGCGAGGTGCGCAACGTCGAGTTCCGGCTGCGGCGCGAGGCCGACGGTTCGGAGCGCGGTCAGGTCGAGTTTCTCTGGGTCGAGATGCGCTGCCGCCCGCTTGAGCCGGATCTGGCCCAGAATTCTCATGGCGGCGTCGCGGGCGAGGCCGAAGTCGTCGCCGTGATGCGCGACGTCACCGACCACAAGCTGTCCGCGCTTGCGCTGGATCAGGCGCGCAGCGCCGCCGAGGCGGCCGATGCCGCCAAGACGCGCTTCCTCGCCACCATGAGCCACGAGCTGCGGACGCCGCTGAACGCCATCATCGGCTTCTCCGAGATGATCGCGCAGGAGCAGACCCTGATGTTGGGCGCGGCCCAGCGCCGGGAATATGCCCAGCTCATCAACGATTCCGGCCAGCATCTGCTGTCGGTCGTCAACGGCATCCTCGACATGTCGAAGATGGAGTCGGGCAATTTCGAGATCGCGTCGGAGCCGTTCGCGCCGCGCGCCTCGCTGATGCATTGCTGCAATCTCCTGGCGCTGAAGGCGCGGGAGAACGGCATCGACCTCGTCACCGATGCGCCGCAGGACCTGCCGGTCATGACCGGCGATCCCAGGGCCTTCAAGCAGATCGTGCTCAATCTCGTCGCCAACGCCATCAAGTTCACCGAGCGCGGCGGCCAGGTCTCCGTTATCGCCGCGGCGAGCGGATCGCAGCTGACGCTGCGCATCAGCGACACCGGCGTCGGCATCGCGCCGGAGGACCTCAAGCGCATCGGCGCGCCGTTCTTCCAGGCGGGCAAGACCTATCAGCGCCGTCACGAAGGAACCGGCCTCGGACTTTCGATCGTGAAGAGCCTCGTGGCGTTGCATCTCGGCGAATTGACGGTACAAAGCAAGCTGGGCGAGGGCACCGCCGTCACGGTCAAGCTGCCGCTCGTCTACACGCCGCCGCAAGCCAAGCCGGCCGACGAGAAGGCGAGCGAGAGCAAGATTGCGACCCTGACGCCGGTGCTGCGCCAGGAATCTCGAGAAGAACCTCGTGACAAATCTCAGGACCAACCCGCTCTGGTGAAGAAAAGTGCCTAGGAAGTCGAACAAGGACGGAGCCGCTCCGCGTCGCCGTGGCGCCAAGGCCGCGGTTGTCGACGTCGAGACCGAGCGCAACATCGTGATGCGCGTGCTGCTGCACAGCCCCAAGGATACGCTGGCCGGCCTCGTCGCCGTCGCCGCGATCGCCGCGATCGTCGCCAATGCGCTGTTCCTGCAGACCGGCCGGCATCCGGCGCCGATGTTCGGCACCGTGATCAATCTCCCCGCGCCGTCATCCATGTCGTTGTCGAATCCCTTGCCGCGCCCGCGCCCCGTCGGCGCCGACACCTCGCCGCTGGAGCCGCGCGCGACCGAGTTCCGCGCCGAGCCCAAGCCCGTTGAGAGGCCGGCAGAGAGGGCCGCCGAGAAGTCGCCCGAGAAGCCCGTCGAGGCCACCGCATCGACGTCGCGCGCCAGCAACGATCCCATGACCAATCTGGTCAAGGCGACGACCTCGACGCCGCAATCCGCCATGCGTCCGCCGGCGCCGATTCCGGTGGCGCAGAGCCCGGCCGCACGGCGCATCGCCGGCGTGCAGCGCGCGCTGTCCGAATATGGCTACGGCAATTTGAAGATCACGGGCGCGATGAGCGGCGAGACCCAGTCCGCCATCCAGAAGTTCGAGCGCGAGCACAAGATGCAGGTCACCGGCCAGTTGTCCGACCGCCTGCTACGCGAGCTCGGCGCCGCGATCGGCCATCCCGTCGAATAGTCACACGCCCGCTGTCATTGAGGCGGATCAATTCCCTGCATTGCGTGCCGGCGGCAGGATTTGCTTGAAATCAATGACGGCCGGCAACGTCCCGGACCATGATCGCCCATCTTCAACGAGGAAGAGAGGATGTCATGTTCAAGGTCTCGGTTCTGGTCTGGATGATGCTGGGGACCACGCTGGCGGGCGTCAGCCTGATCGTCGTGCTGATGGTGCCGGGTTTCGCCGCCGACGCCATCCGGAACATTCCCTGCGCCGTGGCCACGGGATTTGCGCTTGCGATTCCGCTGTCATACTTCGTCGCACGCCAGATCCGCGGCGGGCAGGGCCTGCGCAACGTCTGACCCGCGCGAGCTGAGACTGGCGGCGCGCGCCACGCTGGCCTATCGTCCGACTCATGCGTTTGAAATCAAATATATGGGTCGCGGCCTATCTGCGCCGGTGTCAGACCGAGGGCGTGTTCGGCGCGGTGCGCCGTCGCGGTGCCGAGGAGGCGGGGGCGGTCTTCGTGAAAGTGTCGCTGCTCGACGGCCAGGCGATGCTCTATGCGCCGGCGCCGCAGACCTCCTACGACGACGGCCGCCCGGTCGATCGGTTCTTCGTGCCGGTGGCGCAGCAACCCTTGCCGGAGCACACCGTCGAGGAACGGCTGACCAAGGAAGTCCGCTTCGATCCGGACGCCTGGATCGTCGAGACCGAGGACCGCGCCGGGCGGCATTTCCTGGAACTGGCGAAGATTTAATCCGGACGCTATTGCGCCGTCATGGCCGGGCTTGTGGAGCGAGCGACCGTATCAAGTCGCATTCGGCCTTACCGCTCCGACGACCCGCCGGTCCCGGTGCGAACGGTCGGACTGGAGCCGGGCTGCACGCCGGGCCGCGTCTGGCTTGCGCCGGCACGGGCGCGCTGGCGTTCGCCGTCGTGCAGTGACGACTGGTACTTTGCGCGCGTGACGGCGAGCGTCGAGCCGCGCCAGGCCGCCAGCAGCACCAGCGCCGAACGTTCGCTGAGGCGATCATAGAGCCGCGACAGCCGGTACACTTCATTCACGGAATTGCCGATCTCCGGCTTGAAGAACAGCAGGATGCGCTGGAAGTTCGGGCTCGGCATGTCGAGCGCGCGCGCGGCGACAGCGAGCGCTTCGCCGCCGGCATCGTCGACGATCTGAGCTGCGACGCGCGAGGGCAGGATCAGGCTGTCACCGAGTTCCAGGACGAAGCTGTCGACGTCGCCCGCGATCGCCGCCATCTCCAGGATCTGGATCGCGCGCTTGGCACGGGCGGTCGGAATGCGGGGCGCGGCCTTCAGCGGGGTCTGCGCCAGATTGTGCAGGATCAGCGCGCGCTCGGATGCCCCGGCGCGGAAGAACATGTCGTGGATCTCGGCCGCGTCCTTTGGCTGCATCGCCATGTTGGCGGCCATGCGCAGCTCGGCGTCGGTCGGGTTGCGGACCGGCGCAGGCGCAGGCGCAGGGGCGGGGGCCGGAATCTCGCGGGCGAGCGGAACCCTGCGGCCTTCCTGGGCCGCGACCAGCCCGAGCTTCTGCAGGACCGGGACGGGCGTCTGCGGATAGATCGCGAGCTTGGCCTTGATGGCCGCGCGCGTCGCATCGTCGACCTGGTCGATCAGGCGCGTGGCAAGCTCGGTGAACTGGCGCTGCTCGTCGTCGCTGTGGATGCGGGTCTGGACATAGAGGTCGGTCAGCACGCGCAGCAGCGTCGGCCGAACATCGACGCCTTCGCGACGGGAGAGGGACATCAGCCCGTCGAATCCGGGAAACAACGACTTGGTCATGGAGATACGCGACCTGGAAAAGATACTGGCCGCCAGCCTAGCGCAGGCTCCTTTAAAGGCTCGTTAAGGAAAACGAGGCGTGAAGCCGAACGCTCGCTTTGTAGCGATCTCGTGCCTGAACGGGACGCCGCGGTCCGGCCCGTGCGGCTACGGTCAGGACGCCCTGTTTACACCCCGTTAACCATGAACTGATCTTAATGAGCGCATGTTGCAAGGGCGCGGCCGGTCGCGCGGCAATTGAAGAGAGCTGACATGGGGACCATCATTGAATTTCCGGCCGGTCGCCGGGTGGGCTCGTCGGGGGATGTCGCTCCGCGCGCGGACATGGGAACGATCTTGATTCTTCCCGTGATCCGTATCGAGCGCGAGGCGGACGAACCCAGCGGTGACCGCGGGCCCGAGCAGGGCACAGCGCCGGGACGCCGTCGTCGCCGTCGCTGACGTCCGGCTTCGTGCAATGCCGGACATCATCCGCCAGATCCGGCCCGTCCTATCGGCCGTCCTGCTCGCACTGCTCGCCGCAAGCCTTGGCGCCTGCAGCGGCGGTGATTTCGGTCGTACCCGCGCCGACATGCGTAGCGACGACATGCATCGCTGGCTCGGCGCCGAGGCCACCGGCAGCGTCGGCCTGAAGCCTTCGCAATTCCAGCTCACCGACGAGGAGCGCCAACTGCGCGACCTCGCCTATCCCATGATCGAGCCGCCGTTGTCGCGGCCGGCCTGGAAGAGCGTGTTCGGCGACTACAAGGCGATGCCCTCGCCCTGGCGGCAGAAGATCGTGTTCGACCGCACCATGTACGGGCGCACGCTGATCGACGAGCCGCACCGCTCCCATTCCTCGCGCTATGCGCAGCTGATCGAGGACGTGCGCAACGACACCACGCGCTTCGAGCCGTTCTTCGCCTCCGCGATCCGCGTCATCGACCTCGACAGGAAGCGCGACGCCAGCATGGCGCGCGTATCTGTCCTCTCGCCGAGGGAGAAGGAGGACGCGGTTGCGCGCATGCAGGAGAACTCGCTGATTGTGCAGTGGGTGCAGCTCTGCCTCGAGCAGCGCGTCTCGTCCTATCGCTGGGCGCTGGAGCGTCTGGTGATCCAGGCGCCCGACGGCATGGCCGCCGACGCCGACCGCCTGATCGGCGAGCTCGCCGCCCAGACCGCCAACCCGCCGGTCCAGGCCCAACCGCCTTACGGCCGCGCGGTCATCTCGAAGGGCTGAGCGCCTTGCGCGCGCGAGCGCTGCCCTCGGTTCGATCCGCCCCGCGCCGCTTCTGCAGCTTTCCGACGAACTCCCTCAGCGCGTCCGCCAGCGGGACCGCGGCGCGGTAGGCAAGGCCCACCTCGCGCTTCACCTTGACCTCGATCTCGCGCACCGCGATGTCGGGATTGCCGCGCACGACGCCCTCGGGGACGATGGCGATACCGACCCCGGCGGCGACCAGCGCGATGGCCCAGTCTTCCGACTGCGCGATCGCCGCGGTCTGGCGTCGCTGAGCGCCCCGGCCGAAGAACGCGCTCTGCTCGCAATGGCAGCGGTCGATCAGCGGCACGCCGGCGAGATCGGCGGCGCGGAGCTTCTCCTTCAGCGTCAGCGGATGCGACGGCGGCAGCGCGGCGACATAGCGCTCGCTCCACAGCGCGACGAACTGCTCGTCCTTGCGCAGCATGCTCCTGGAGATGATGCGCGCATCGGCGGGCTCGTCGCTGCCGACGAGGCGGAGCGCCACGTCGCTGCGCGCGGTCAGCGGCTTGAGCAGTGCGATGGTTCGGGGCACGTCGAGCGTGCGCATCAGGCCGAGCGTGAGCGTCGTCTTCGTGCTCGGCTTCCTGAACAGGCCGCGCGCCGCATCGGTCTCGTCGATGATGCGGCGGGCGTGGGCGTGAAACTGCTCGGCCGAGGCGGTCGGCGCGACGCCCTTCTTGTGTCGGACGAACAGCGTGGTGCCGAGCTCGGCCTCCAGATGGGTGATCGCGGTCGAGATCGAGGGCTGCGACACGAAGCAGGCCCGCGCGGCGGCCGTCAGATTGCGCTCGCGGTAGACGGCGGCGAAGTAGCGAAGCTCGCGGATATCCATAGGATTGGCCTAGAGATGATATCAATAGTCGATATTTTACCTATGGATCGCGCGATGACAAGAACGTCCTGCTCACAACCGGCAGGGACACGCGATGAAGATCCACCATCTCAACACCGGCACGATGTGCCCGATCGGCCGCCGCCTGGTGAATGGCAGCGGCGGCCTGTTCCAGCGCGCCCGCCTGGTCTGCCATTGCCTGCTGGTCGAGACCAATGACGGGCTCGCGCTGGTCGACACCGGCATCGGCCTCGGCGACATCGCAGCGCCCGGGCGGCTGGGGCGGCGCTGGGTGCGACAGACCGCGCCGAGGCTCGATCCTGCGGAGACGGCGGCCGAGCAGGTTAGGGCGCTCGGCTATTCCCTCAAGGACGTGCGCCATGTGCTGCTGACGCATCTCGACCGCGATCATGCCGGCGGCGTGCCTGATTTTCCCGACGCCGCGATCCACGTCCATCGCGCCGAATACGACATGGCCGTGCTGCGCAAGCCGGCGCCGCCCGAAGGGCGCTATGTCACGGGGCAATGGAGCCACGGCCCGCATTGGTCATTCTATGGCGAAGCCGGAGAGGACTGGTTCGGCTTCAAGGGCGTTCGCGCGCTCGGCGACAAGGAGGCCGACATTCTGATGATTCCGCTCGCCGGCCACACGCTCGGCCATTGCGGTATCGCCGTGCGATCAGGCGACACCTGGCTGCTGCACGCCGGCGACAGCTATTTCCATCATGCCCAGCTCGACGCATCGCCGCGCGTGCCGTTGATGCTCGGCTACTTCCAGCGCCGCGGCGACATGGACCGCGGCATGCGGATCGCCAACCAGGAACGGCTGCGCGCGCTGAAGCGCGATCACGGCGACCGCGTGACGATCGTCAACAGCCACGACCCCGCCGATTACGAGCGCTGCCGCTGCGGAGGGCATTGAGGCGTCCAGTCAGCGCTGCCCGTCATGCACGGAAATGTCGGACGCCTTGAGGCCGCCAATGCGTGCGTGGGGGCGGCCGCCGGTTGCCATCACGAGGCCGAAGGCGAGCTCGTCGCGGCGTGGCGCGTCCCACAGCGTCATCTCCGCCGTGCCGAAATGGCTGCGGACATAGGCGGCGTGGATGTGGCCGAGCGGCACCATCAGACGCGTGCCGGGGCCGCCGATGGTCTTCGCGGCCGGAACGATCGCCTTCGGTTGCCCCAGCACCTCGCGCATGCCCTGGCCGCCGGCTTCGTGCCAGACGGCGCCGTGCTCGAGCTCGCCGTCCTCGCCGACGATGATGCCCTTGCCATAGGCTTCGATCTTCGCCGCGCCGCCGAGCTGCGCGATCAATCCGCTCGCGAGCTCGCGCCCGAGCTCGCGCAAGGACGCCTGGAACGGCATCAGGTCCGACTCATAGCGGCCGGCGAAGGGATTGCGGATCACCGCAATGGCGGTGCCGACCAAAAGCGGCGTCTCCAGCCGCGGGCCGCGCTCGTGCCAGACGGTTTCGACGCCGAGCGCGGTCTTGCGAATGTCGTAGGCCATGCTGAAGCTAGGCCTCGTCCACGACGGGATTGCTGAGCACGCCGATGTTCTCGATCTCGACTTCGACCATATCGCCGGGCTTCAGGAAAACCGGCGGCTTGCGGGTGAAGCCGACGCCGGCCGGCGTGCCTGTCGCGATGACGTCGCCGGGCACGAGGTCGAAGATGGTCGAGCAATATTCGATCAGGCGCGGGATCGAGAAGATCAGCATCGAGGTGTCGGAGGACTGCACGGTCGCGCCGTTGACGCGCGTTTCCAGCTTCAGCTTGGTGGGGTCGCCGATCTCGTCGGGTGTGACCAGCCACGGGCCGAACGGGCCGGTGCCGACGAAATTCTTGCCCGAAGCGATCTGCTGGGCGTGGCGCTGCCAGTCGCGCACGCTGACGTCGTTGTAGATCGAGTAACCCGCGACGTGATTCCAGGCGTCGGCCTGGCGGATGTGACGGCCGCCCTTGCCGATGACGACCGCGAGCTCGCCCTCCCAGTCGAAATTGTCCGAGACCTTCGGCCGGATCACCGGCGCGTTGTGCGCAACTTGCGAGCGCCAGACCCGCAGGAAGATCGGCGGAAACTCCGTGATCTCGCGCTTCATGCCGAACGCCACGGCTTCGTTGTGGTGATCGAGATAGTTGCGCACGGCGCAGACGATCTTCTCGGGGCGCGGGATCACCGGGAGGTATTTGACGTCGCTCAGCGCGATCGTAGCCTTGTGCCCGGCGACGATGGCCTCGCGCTTAGCGTAATCGGCGCTGCCGAGGAAGTCCGCCAGCGTCGGGTATTGGGGCAGGGCACGGCCGAGATCCACCACGCCGTTTTCGACAACGGCGCCCCAGCTTTCCCGATTTCCGTCCAAGAACGACAGCAGTTTCATGGTTCCGCCCCGCGGGTTCCGATTTTCGATGTTTTACATTATTTTCGAAAATAGTGCGCGACGCAAGCCCGCCGCCGCAAAAATGCGTCGTGCCTATTCGGTGTCGAGCAGGTGGGCGGCGTAGGTCGCGACGTTGTCGGCGGTCGAGCGGATATGCGTCTCGATCAGCTGCACGGCGAGATCGGCATTGCGCGAGATGGCGGCCTGCATGATGGCCTGGTGCTCGCCGGCCTTGTCGCGCGGGCGCGGCCGGAAATTGGCCGACAGGTGCCGGTAGCGCTCGGCGCGGTCGAACAGCTCGGCACGGATGGCGAGCAGCGTCGCCGAGCCGCAAGCCGACACCAGCGCCTCGTGGAATTGGCGATGGGCGATCTTCCATTCGGGATCGCGCAAGGGGTGTTCGGGGTCGCGCTGCTCGATTCGCTTCAATCTATGCAGTGTGGAGATCACCGCGATTTCCCAGTCGTCATCGCCGCGCTCGATCGAGCGGCGGATCAATTCCACCTCGACCAGCACCCTTGCGTCGGTGATCTCGATCAGATCCTGGCGGCTGACCGGCGCGACGCGGAAGCCGCGCTGCTCCTGGGCGTCGACGAGACCCTCTGCGGCAAGCGCGGTCAGCGCCTCGCGCAGCGTCGTGAAGCTTGCGCCGAAGCGCTCGCGCAGCACGTCGAAGCGCAGCGGCTCGCCCGGCGCAAGCGCACAGGCAATGATCTCCTCGCGCAGCCGATGCGTGATGTCGGCGGCGATGGTCTTGCCGAATTCCTTGCGGGGACGAATGGCGCTGTCGGGCATGGGCCTGCCAATGAATCGATGCCTCAACATGCCGCTCTAACGACCATCTTGCAATAATTTTCGTAAACGGTATGATTTTCGAAAATATGGTCTGGGGGGTGAGACATGAGGGCAGTGCTGGTGCGTCAGCCGGGTGGGCCGGATGCACTTGAGGTGGTCGAGCTGCCGGTGCCCGAGCCGGGCCAAGGCCAGGTGCAGATCCGGGCCGAGGCGTTCGGGGTGGGCCAGCCCGACGTGCTGATCCGGCGCGGCGTCTACAAATGGATGCCGCCGCTGCCGGCCAATCCCGGCAACGACGTGGCGGGGCGCATTTCCGCGCTCGGGCCCGGCGTCGAAGGTTTTACGATTGGCCAGAAGGTGCTGCTCAGCGCGCGCGATCTGTCCCAGCGCGGCGGCTGCTACGCGGATGTCGTGGTCGCGCCCGCGGATGCCGTTCACGCCCTGCCTGATAATGTCGACCTGCAAGCCGCCGTGTGCCTGTCAAACTACCAGGTTGCTTATGCGCTGCTGCACGAGTGCCGTCATCCGCGCGCGCCCGCAAGCGCGCTGGTGATCGGCGCGGCCGGCGGCGTCGGCACCGCGCTGGTGCAACTGGCGAAGCTCGCCGGGATGACCGTGATCGGCACGGTCTCCACCGAAGAGAAGGCCGCCTTTGCGAAGGCCAATGGCGCCGATCACATCATCTATTACCGGCGCGAGGACGTGGTCGCGCGCACCCGCGAGCTGACGAAAGGCGAGGGCGTCGGCCTCGTGCTCGATCACGTCTGCGGGCCGGAATTCACCGCCTATCTCGGCGCGCTCGGAAAATGGGGCACGCTGCTGTCCTACAACGCCTTCGCCGGATTGCCGGAAGAAAACCTGATGGCGGCGATGCGCGATCATCTCGACATCTGCCCGGCCGTGCGCTGCTTCTCCTTCCACATCTACGACCACGATCGTGACGGGCGCCGCGCGCTGATGCGCAGCGTGATCGATGCTCTGAGCCGCAACGCGATCAAGCCGGCGATCTCGGCCGTGCTGAAGCTCGACGAGGTCAGGAAGGCGCATACGCTGCTGGAGCAGGGCTCCGCGCTCGGCAAGATCATCATGATTCCATGAGGGGATGGACCGCACGATGAGCACACAGGCACCCATCGCACGCTTCACCCGGCTGCGGCACGCGACCTTCACCTCGCCCGATCCGGAGCGGCTGCTCGACTATTATCGCGGCGTGATCGGCCTCGGCCTCGTTGCCCGCAACGGACAACGCCTGTTCCTCGCGAGCGATTCCGAGCAGCTCTCGCTCGTGATCGAGCCCGGCAACGCCGCGCTGACAAGCATCGCCTTCGAGATATCTCCCGACGTCCAGATCGAGGCGCTGGGCGCCGCGCTGAAGCAGGCTGATCTGCGGCCCGAACTCCAGAGCGATCCCCTGCCTGGTGTTTCCAGGCTATTGTCCTTCACCGATCCCGAAGGAACACGCTTCGAACTGATCCAGGGCTGGACGCCGACGCCCGCGCAGGAGCGGATCGGTGCGCTCGCCGTCGCCAAGCTCGGCCATGTCGCGCTGCGCACGCCCGATCCCAAGGCCGCTTCGGACTTCTTTGCGAACGCGATGGGCCTGCGCGTTTCCGACTGGATCGAGGATCGCTTCGTCTTCATGCGCAGCGGCTTCGAGCATCACACGCTGAATTTTGCCCGCGCTCCCGATCGCGGCCTGCACCACTTCGCGTTCGAGCTGCGCGGTCCCGAGCACATGCATCGGGCCTGTGATCATCTCGCGCGGCACAAGCTCCCCGTGCTCTGGGGGCCGGTGCGGCATGGCCCCGGCCACAACACCGCGATCTATCATCGCAATCCCGATGGGCATCTGGTCGAGCTGTTCTGCGATCTCGACCGGATGGCGGACGAGGAGCTCGGCTATTTCGAGCCGCGGCCGTGGCATCGCGATCGTCCGCAGCGGCCAAAGGTCTGGGTCGGGCTGCCGCGCGACGTCTGGGGCATGCCGCCGTCGCCTGAATGCACGGAGTTTGCGCGCTAGCGAATTCGGTTTGATCTAAACGACGCCGCACGCGTTGCGGCCAACGACATAACAATCAAAGGGAGGATGCATCCATGCGAGGGATGAAGCGGCTTGCTGCGGCCATTTTTCTGCTTGGCGGCTTTCTTGGCAATTGTCTGGTGGCCGGCTCTGCATCGGCGGATAATTATCCGTCGCGCCCGATCCGCCTGCTGCACGGCTTTGCCGCCGGCGGCGCGGCCGACACGCTGTCGCGCATCATCGCCGACGGGCTGTCGAAGAAGCTCGGCCAGCCCATCATCGTCGAGGCCAAGCCGGGCGCGGGCGGCAACATCGCGGCGGATGCGATCGCAAAGGCGGTGCCCGACGGCTACACGCTCGGCCTCGTCACCGGTGCGCACGCGATTTCGGCTGCGACCTACAAGAGCCTGGCCTACCAGCCGGCCGACAGCTTCGAGATGATCTCGACGCTGGTCTACTACGCGCTCGTCATCGCCGTGCGCAACGACTACCCCGCCAAATCGCTCGGCGAGCTCGTCGCGCTGGCCAAGGCGAAGCCGGGCTCGCTCAGCTTCGGATCGGTCGGTTTCGGCAGCACCCATCATCTCGCGGGTGAACTGCTCAACGCCACCGCCGGCGTCGAGATCGTGCACGTGCCGTATCGCGGCGATTCTCAGTCGACCACCGCGCTGCTCGGTGGTGAGGTTCCCGTCATCGTCGGCACGCCGGTGCTGCTCGCCCCGCAGATCCAGAGCGGCGCGATCCGTGGCCTGGCGGTCACCTCGCCGACGCGCACCGCGCTGTTGCCGGATGTCCCGACGGTGCAGGAGGCCGGCATCAAGGGTTATGACGTGCGCACCTGGGCAGGCCTGCTGGCTCCCAAAAGCACGCCGCCCACCATCGTCGCCGCGCTCAATGCCGCGACGTTGGAGGCGCTCGGAGATCCCGAGCTGAGGCAGCGTCTGGAAACCGCCGTCGGCGGCGAAGTCCGCGGCAGCTCGCCGGAGGAGATGAAGAAGCTGATCGAGACCGAGATCACCAAATGGACGGGCGTGGTCGAGCGGGCGAAGATTCCGAAGATCTGAGCCGGGCAGGCGGCGGTGCAAGCCGGCGTCTCTCTCACGAATGCTTGATCCGCATCAACAAGAGCCTTTGGCATTGGTATATGTTACCGAAGAGGCGGTCCGCCTCTCAAAGGTAAAGTCGATATCGATGCGGTTCGTCCGTACCATCCTGGCATTTGCCATCGCCATGTCCCTGGCGATGCTGCCCGTTGGCGCGTCGGCGTCCCATCTTGCCATGTCGCAAGACGACATGCAGGTGACCATGCAGATGGGCGGCGGCGCCGAGATGTCGATGGACGATTGCTGTGCGGACATGAAGGGGCCGGCCTCCAATACGGACGGCGATAAATGCGGGATGGGTTTCTGCTGCGTCGGCGGGATCATCGCGCTCGCCGATGTCAAGCCGGTTGCCTTCGAATCCCTTGCCATTGTCGCCAGCACGCTTCCCATCCCTGAGGATCAGGTCGTCACTGTCCGCGGCGCCAGTCCTCCCTTCCGGCCTCCTCGAATCTGATCTCGCCAAGCCCAAAGACGCGTGCGGCACGCTCTGCGCGCGAGGACTGACGTGCGCGCTTCACGCGCCACGGCGGAAGATCAGATCATGAGGACAGGACAATGCTTTCCAATTTCGGCACAGCGGCGCTCGCCGCCACCCTTTCGCTTGCCGCTTCCGCCGCGATGGCGGGCGCCGGCGACTACGCCTTTGAGCCGGTCACTACGCAAATGAAGAAGGGCGACGACGTCACGCTCTCGGTGCGCCTGACCAACAAGCAAACCGGCAAGCCGGTGGCGGACGCCGTCATCTTCAAGACCCGCGTCGACATGGCGCCGGACGGGATGGCCGAGATGGAATCGGCGGTGGCGCCGCTGCCGTCGCAGGAGCCGGGCGTCTACGCCTTCAGGACGGACCTGCCGATGGCCGGCCGCTACCAGGTCACGCTGTCGGCCAAGGTGCAGGGCGAGGCGGAGACCGTCACCGGCAAGGTGATCGTCACGGCGATCAAGTGAGCGTGCGGACGCCGCTCGCGGCGTCCGTCCTTCTCCATTCCACTCACATGGACGCGCGCTTGCCGCGCGAAAACACACCATGAAGACGCTGCGTCTCCTGACGACTTTTGCTCTCGGCGGCGGCCTTGCCTTGGGCGCTTATTGGCTCGCGAACAACGGTCGCTGGTCCGTTCATGCGGAGGCGACCCCGGTTGCGGCTCAAACAAATGGAGCTCCTCTCTATTACCGCGATCCCAGCGGTGCGCCGCTCTGGTCCGCCGGTCCGCGGAAGGACGACCGCGGGCGCGACTATCTGCCGGTTTACGAGGATGATCAGGCGGCCGCGGTGGCCTCGAAGCCGGCGCAGGCGGAATCATCGCGAAAGATTCTTTACTATCGCAACCCCATGGGCCTCCCCGACACCTCGCCGGTGCCGAAGAAGGATCCGATGGGGATGAATTACGTTCCCGTCTACGAAGGCGACGACGCCGACGACGGCGCGGTGAAGCTCTCGCCGGGCAAGATCCAGCGCACCGGCGTGAAATCCGAGCCGGTGGAGCGTCGCGCCATCCGTGTCGCGGTCAAGGCGCCCGGCACGATCCAGCTCGACGAGCGCCGCGTCTCTGTCATCGCGATGCGCGCCGAGAGCTTTGTGCAGAAGGTCGCCGACGTCACCACCGGCACGCGCGTGACATCGGGCCAGCCGCTGATGGAGATCTACAGTTCGGCGGTCGCGTCCGCCGCAGCGGACTATCTCGCGACGATCACCTCGAAGACGGTGGGCGGCGTCGAGGTCTACGGCCGCGGCTCGCGGCAGCGGCTGGTCAATCTCGATGTTCCCGAGCAAGTCATCGCCGAGATGGAGCGGACGCGGGTCGCGCCCGTCACCGTCCATTGGTCGGCGCCGCGCGACGGTATCGTGCTCGAGCGCAGCGCGATCGAGGGCATGCGCGCCAATCCCGGCGACGTGCTGTTCCGGATCGCGGACATCTCTCAGGTCTGGGCGCTGGTCGATGTCGCCGAGCGCGATCTCGGCACTATCGCGGTCGGGCAGGGCGTGGCGGTGCGCGCGCGCAGCTATCCCGGCCGCACCTTCAGCGGCAAGATCGCAATCGTCTATCCGCAGGTGAACCGTGACACACGGACGGTTCGCGTCAGGATCGAGCTCGCCAATCCCGATGCGGCGCTGCTGCCGGACATGTATGTCGATGCCGACATCGACACGGCCGATAGTGCACCCGTGCTGGCGATCCAGGACAGCGCGGTGCTCGACACCGGCGCGCGCCAGGCCGTCCTCGTCGACAAGGGCGAGGGGCGGTTCGAGCCGCGCGAGGTGAAGCTCGGCCGGCGCGGCGGCGGCTATATCGAGGTGCGCGAGGGTCTTGCCGACGGCGAGGCGGTGGTCACATCCGCCAATTTCCTGATCGATGCCGAAAGCAATCTGAAGGCCGCGCTCAAGGGCTTTGCTGAGGCGGGAGAGCACAAATGATCGCCCGCATCATCGCCTGGTCGGCGCGCAATTTGCTGCTGGTGCTGTTCGGCGCCGGCTTTGCGACCGCGGCCGGCCTCTACGCACTGGTCCATCTCCCGCTGGATGCGATCCCGGATCTCTCGGACACGCAAGTCATCGTCTACACCGAATATTCCGGCCAGGCGCCGCAGGTGATCGAAGACCAGATCACCTATCCCCTGACGACGGCGATGCTGACCGTGCCGAAATCGAAGGTGGTGCGCGGCTTCTCGTTCTTCGGCGTTTCCTTCGTTTACGTGATCTTCGAGGACGGCACCGACATCTACTGGGCGCGCTCGCGCGTCCTGGAATTCCTCAACGGCGCGGCGTCGCGGCTGCCCGCCGGCGCCAGCCCGACCATCGGGCCCGATGCGACCGGCGTCGGCTGGGTCTACCAATACGCGGTGATGTCCAGGGAATTGAACCTGGCGGATACCCGCACCCTCCAGGACTGGAATCTGAAGTTCGCGCTGGCCAAGGCCGAAGGCGTCGCTGAAATCGCTGGCATCGGCGGCTTCGTCGAGCAGTACAACGTGGTGCTCGATCCGCAGCGGATGCGCGATCGTGGCATCAGCATGCAGAAGATCCGTGACGCCATCCGCGCCAGCAACGCCGATGTCGGCGGGCGCACCGTCGAGCTCGCCGAGTTCGAATACGTCATCCGCGGCAAGGGCTACATCAAGGGCATCAACGACCTCGGCAACATCGTGCTGAAGACCTCTGGCGGCACGCCGGTGCTGCTCCGCGACGTCGCCCATGTCGAGCTCGGGCCGGACGAGCGCAGGGGCATCACCGAGCTGAACGGCGAGGGCGAGGTCGCCAGCGGCATCGTGTTGCAGCGCTTCGGCGTCAACGCCCTCGACGTCATCGAGAACGTGAAGAGGCGCTTCAAGGAGATCGCGAGCAGCCTGCCGAAATCAGTCGAGATCGTTCCGGTCTACGACCGCTCCAGCCTGATCTATGCGGCGATCGACACGCTCAAGCATACGCTGTTCGAGGAAAGCGTCGTTGTCGGGCTGGTTTGCATCGTGTTCCTGCTGCATGTCCGCAGCGCGCTCGTGGCGATCCTGATGCTGCCGGTCGGCGTGCTGATGGCTTTCGGCGCCATGAAGCTGCTCGGCCTCGGCTCCAACATCATGAGTCTCGGCGGCATCGCGATCGCGATCGGCGCCATGGTCGATGCCGCCATCGTCATGATCGAGAATGCCCACAAGCATCTCGAACGCGCCGAGCCCGGCCAGTCGCGCGTGCAGGTCCTGATCGATGCCGCTTCCGAGGTCGGGCCGGCGCTGTTCTTCAGCCTCTTGATCATCACCGTGTCGTTCATGCCGATCTTCACGCTGGAATCGCAGGAGGGGCGGCTGTTCAGCCCGCTCGCCTTCACCAAGACGTTCGCGATGGCTGCTGCGGCCTTGCTGTCCGTGACGCTGGTGCCGGCGCTGATGGTGATCTTCGTCCGCGGCAAGATCGTGCCGGAGAGCAGGAACGTCATCAACCGCGTCCTGATCTGGATCTACCGTCCCGTGATCAAGGGCGTGCTCCGCGCCAAGACGCTGGTGATCCTCGCCGCCGTCGCAGTGCTTGCCGTCACGGCATGGCCGGCAGGCCGGCTCGGCACCGAGTTCATGCCGACGTTGAACGAGGGCACGCTGCTCTACATGCCGACCACGTTGCCCGGTATTTCCGTCACCAAGGCGGCCGAGCTGATGCAGATGCAGGACCGCATCATCAAGTCGTTCCCCGAGGTCGCCTCTGTCTATGGCAAGGCGGGACGGGCGGCGACCGCGACCGACCCGGCGCCGACCGAGATGTTCGAGACGGTGGTCAATCTGAAGCCTAGGGAGCAATGGCGTCCGGGCGTCACCATCGACAGCCTGATCGCGGAGATGGACAAGGCGCTGCAATTCCCCGGCGTCTCCAACGCCTGGACCATGCCGATCAAGGCGCGCATCGACATGCTGTCGACGGGCATCCGCACGCCCGTTGGCGTCAAGGTCATGGGCACCGACCTCGCCGAGATCGACCATTTGGCGCGGCAGGTCGAGCGGGTGATCAAGACCGTCCCGGGCACCTCGTCGGCCTACGCCGAGCGCGGCATCGGCGGCTACTATCTCGAGATCGTCCCGGACCGCGAGGCGCTCGCGCGCTACGGCATCCTGATCCAGGACGTGCAGGACACCATCGCCGCTGCGCTCGGCGGCCAAACGGTGACGACGACCGTGGAAGGCCGCCAGCGCTTCACGGTCAACATGCGCTATCCGCGCGACCTCCGCGACAATCCCAAGGCCATCGCCAGCGATATCCTGGTGCCGATGCCGACGGGCGGCGCCGTGCCGCTCGGCGAAGTCGCCAAGGTCGAGCCGGCGCGCGGGCCGACCTCGATCCGCACCGAGAACGGCCAGCTCTCGACCTACATCTATGTCGACATCCGCGACCGTGACATCGGCAGCTACGTCGCGGATGCGCAGCGCGCCGTGACGGAGAGTATCCAGTTTCCCGCCGGCACCTATGTGGTCTGGAGCGGCCAGTACGAATATCTGCAGCGGGCCGCCGCGCGCCTCAAGATCGTGGTGCCCGTGACGCTGACGATCATCTTCCTGCTCCTGTACCTCAACTTCAGGGCGCTGACCGAAACCCTCATCGTGATGCTGTCGCTGCCGTTCGCACTGGTCGGCGGCATCTGGATGATGTGGTGGTTCGGCTTCAACCTGTCGGTCGCGGTCGCCGTCGGCTTCATCGCGCTCGCGGGCGTCGCCGCCGAGACCGGCGTCGTGATGCTGATCTACCTGGATCACGCGCTTGCCGAGATGAAGGCGAAGCGCGGCATCGAGGGCCGCGTCTTCACTCGGACCGATCTCCACGAGGCCGTCATGGTCGGCGCGGTCGAGCGCGTCCGGCCCAAGATGATGACGGTGGTCGCCATCATGGCGGGCCTGCTGCCGATCATGTGGAGCACCGGCGCGGGATCGGAAATCATGCAGCGCATCGCGCTGCCCATGATCGGCGGGATGATCTCGTCGACCCTGCTGACGCTGATCGTGATCCCCGCGATCTTCGGCCTGGTGAAGGGACGGGGACTGCCCGGCGGCGAGGTTCCCGCCGACCAGTATGCCACGACAGCAAATGCAGCCGACGCCCGGCAGGCCGCGGAATAACGGAACAGGTTGCGAGATCCGAGCGGGCCATGCCGGCTCCTCCGGAAAACTCTCTCCGCTGTCATTGCGAGGACTCTTGCGACGAAGCAATCCAGAGTCTTGCCGCGAAGGGGCGGTCTGGATTGGTTCCGCCTTCGCCAACGCTCCGGCGCACAACTCGCTTCGCTCGCAATGACGGGGCGCCTACGGCACGGCATAAGCCGCCCGCGAGCCGTGCGGGTTATCCAGTGTTGTCCACACCCACGACCCGCAGTATCGGATGACGCGCTCGACCTACCAGCGATCGATAATTTGCCAGCGTTGTCGGCCGCCGCTTTGATAGCGAGATGAGCACCAAATCACGAGAGGTCATCTGGAGCGGTCGAATTCTGGGTGCGGAAATTTCGGCCAAGCACGCGCGCGAGGAGGCCAGGAAGGCGGTCCGCGAGGCCGACCGGGCGGAGGCCGAAGCCTGGTCGGTCCGCATGGAAGGTTACGGCGGGCCCTCGCAGCCGTCGCCGACGATCGCCCAATGCCTCAACGGCGGCATGGGCTGGCTCGAGGTCGAGTGCAACAGGTGCAAGACGCGCGCGAGCCTGCCGCTCGATGCGATCCGCCGGCCGCGCGATACGCCGATCTGGAAGCTGGAGGCCTCGCTGAAGTGCCGGTCATGCCGAAAGGGACGCTCCGCGCCGCCCGTCCACATGATCAAGCTGACCGCGACGCGCAGCATCACGCCCTACAAATGGGTGCATCCGACCGAGGACCGTTAGCGCGCGGATCGTCGTGTCGATTGAACCAGTCGCCGCGTGCTCCCGACCAACAGCCGTGCGCGCGGTCGGCAGAGATGATGTTCGACGTTCTGGTGAACCTCCTGGCTTGGCTATCCCTCGGCTTTCCCGCCGCGCCATGGCTCTTTGGCGCGCGATGGGGAACGAAGGGCGTTTGGCTCGGTGCGGGATTTGCCGTCGCCGTCCTGCTCTGTCTGTTTCCCCTCGTGTTCGAGCTCGGATGCGGTAACTGCGGGCAGGGCGCGATAGCCATTTTTGTGCTGGTGCCGATCTGGATTGCCGCGGCGTTGCTGACGCTCGCTTCGGCGGCGTTCGCTCACTTCAAATTCGCGCACTGACCTCCGCGGACGCCGGGCGCCGCCGCCGCGCGTGCCCGGCCGTGGCACGGGACCTTCCCCTATAGATTTCCTTCAATTGGATTCAAGTCGACCAAGCGCATTCAGTCGCCCTTAACGCGCTCACGCGTACATACGGGTTGTTACAACCGATTGCCACACGTCACAAAAACAACCTTCGCGAAAGCGGCTATGCGGGTGGATTGCAATGGCGGAAGCGGATAAGCAGCGCGAGGCTTGGCGGCTCTACCGGGCCAACTGGATCCCGCTGGCGGCGATGGGCGCGATGCTCGCAGGAGCGCTCGCACTATCGCACTTCTCGGTGGCCATCGACGCCGATCTGGTGACGAGCTTGCTCGTGACAGCCGGCCTCGTGATATCAGGTCGCTATCTGATCTCGCGGACATGGGGAACGCGATCGGCGTTCGTCCTCCTCGCCATCGCGCAGCTGACGGTTCTCGGACTGTTCGGAGCTCCGCTGACCTACATCGCGGCCTCGGCCAATCTGCCCCTGCAGGACGCCAGTCTCGCTCATCTCGATCAGCTCCTTTGGCTCGACTGGCCCGCCTATTACGAGTTCTTCGTCACAAGGCCGGTGATGCTGCAATACGCCGTCCTTTTCTACGCGATGATTTTGTCGCCGACGCTCACCGTTCCCATCGTTCTCGGGTTCAGCAAGAACTATGTCCGGCTACAGCGCTTCGTTCTGGCCTGCACCTTGACCGTGTGCGTGACTGCCGTCGTGTCGGCACTGGTCCCCGCCATCGGCACGTACCAGCAATACGGATTGCCCGCCGATTCCGAGAGCTTCAAGGCGATGGGATATCTGATCCAGCTCGAGCGCCTGCCGCTCGCGCGGGACGGGTCGCTGCGTATTCTCGAGCTCTCCCAGATTTCCGGCATTGTCACGTTTCCCAGCTTTCACGCCGCTGCGGCGATCCTTGCGCTGTGGGGATTCTGGGCGGTCTGGTGGCTACGACCCCTGGCCTTGATCCTCAATGGCGGCATGCTCATCGCAACACCTTTGATCGGCGGACATTACTTCGTCGACGTCTTCGCGGGCGTGGCTTTGGCCGCGTTGAGCATTTGCGCGACGGACCGCAGCGTTTGGCGCAAATTCGCGACCCAGCATCCCGCACCGAGACCGGCTTATTCAGTCCCCGCGGAATCCGAGATCCGATGAACTCGTCGCGAACGGCGCCAGTGGACGCAGCTCAAGACTCCTCTGATGCTTCGCTGGCGTCCTCGTCAGCCTGGAGAATGGTCTCCGAGAGCAGCGCGGCGGCTTTCTGAAGCGGCGCGATGAACCGGTCCAGCTCGGCGAAGCTGACGCGGGCCACGGGAACGGAGACGCCGAGACAGGCGATCAGCTGGCGATCCGGAGACAGGATGGGCACGGCGCAGCCGACCACGCCTCGCACATATTCTTCGTTGGTCTTGGCCCAGCCGCGTTTGCGGGTCTCGTCGAGGACCTTCATCAGGCTTTCGACATCGACGATGGTGGTCTCGGTGTATTTGGTGAGTGCGAGTGCGCGGCACAGTTTCTCGCGCGCGCGCTCCGGCAGCCGGCTCATATAGATCTTGCCCGTCGAGGTGCAGTGGAGCGGCGCCGCTTCGCCGGGATTGAACTGCAGCCCCTGTGGCTGCGACACGCGGACACTGTCGACATAGGCAACGACGTTGTCCCGCACGACGCCGATCTCGCATTGCTCGCCGATCTCGGCCGCGACGGCGCGCAGCACGGCATGCCGGCGCGCGGTGCGGAAGGCCGCGCCGATGACCTTGGCCGACAGCGTGACCAGTTGATTGCCGACCACGTAGCGCTTGGTCCCCAACGCCTTCTGCAGCAATCCGCGCTGCTCGAGATTGCCGATCAGGCGATGCGCAGTCGGCAACGGGAGGACCAGTGCGCCGGCAATCTCCGCAACCGAGACGGCTCTGACCTGGCCGGCGACATAGCCCACGATGGCGAAGGCCCGGTCGAGCGGTCCATCGGCGTTGATCTGCGGCATCTATCCTCCCGAGGTCGTATCTTTAAATTATCATTTTTCGGAATGAATACTATTGAAATATGAAAATTATGCTCGACCGTCCAAGCGCATTGCCCATATCGTTGGCGTTGCCGACAGGTGATCGGGATTTGTGCAGTGCGTGCGCGCCGCCGGGTGCGTTCATCGGGAGAACGGGATGTCTCGCCATTACGACGTCGATGCCGTGCGGAAGGAATTTCCGGCCGTCGAGCGCATCACCTATCTCGACTCCGGTTTCCAGACGCCGCTCGCGCGGCCGGTCAAGGCGGCGATTGATCTCTTCCTCCGCGAGGGTCTTGAGACGGCTGGCCCGAAAAGCGTGTGGCTCGACCGCGTCGAGCAGACTCGCGCGAAGCTGGCGCGGTTTCTCGGCGTGACGGCCGATGAGATCGCCTTCACCAAGAACACGTCGGAAAGCATGAACATCGCCGCCAATGCGCTGCCTTTGTGCGCCGGCGACAGGGTGCTGATGATCCACGGCGATCATCCCAACAACGCCTATGCGTTCCTCAATCTCGGGCGCAAGGGCGTGACGGTGGATTTCGCGCCGATGACGGAGGTCGTGAACGCAGACAGCCTTCGTCCGCATATCAGCGAGAACACCCGGGCGATCTCGATGTCGCAGGTGACCTTCCACGCCGGCCATCGTTTCGACGTCGAAAGCATCGGCGCGCTCTGCGCGGAGAAAGGGCTCAATTTCATCGTCGACGTGATGCAGGCGATCGGCATCGTGCCGATCGACGCCAGGACGATGCGCGCGACCTTCGTCGGGTCGGGGAGCCACAAGGGCCTGCTCGTGCCGCAGGGTCTCGGCCTGCTGGTCTGGGACAAATCGAGGACAGAGCTCGAGCCCGCTTATCTTGCCGCCGCCAGCCTTGCGGAGGTCCCGACCGATCTGATCGCCCGGCCTGACCGGCTGGAGCCGGCCGCGAGCGCGCGCCGCTTCGAGCTCGGCAATTTCAATCTTCCGGCGATCCACGCGCTCGGCGCCTCGCTCGACATGATCGAAGCCCTGGGCGTGCAGAACATTCAGAACCATTGTCTCGATCTCGGCGATCATCTCATCGCGGGCCTCGATGCGCTGGACGTTCGCCTCGTCGGCCCGCGCGAGCGGCGGCACCGCGCGCCGCACATCTATGTCATCGCGCTGCCCGCCGCCGAATGGCTCGGCCATTTCGAAGAGAACGGCATTCGCGTGTCGCCCGAGCGCGACGGCATTCGCGTGTCGTTCGGGATGTTCAACGATTTCGACGACGTCGATCGCCTGATCGACGTCGTCAGGCGGCGCGGCGTGAGGCCGTCAAAGGCCGCCTAGACCGTTTTTCAGAAGGGGAGATGCACATGACTGGTTTTGCACGTGTCTGGGGCGTTCTGTCCGGCCTCGCGGCCGCCGCCGCCTTTGCCGCGCCGTCGATCGCGGCCGACAGCCCCACGCTCGCCAGGATCAAGTCGAGCGGGGCCATCACCATCGGTCACCGCGAGGCGTCGATCCCGTTCTCCTATCTCGGTCCCGATCAAAAGCCGATCGGCTTCTCGCTGGATCTCTGCGCGGCGATCGTCGAGAGGGTCAAGACGGAGCTGAACCTGCCCAATCTCGCCGTCAAATATACGCCGGTGAACTCGTCCAACCGGATCCCGCTCATTCAGAGCGGCACCATCGACATCGAGTGCGGCGGCACGGCGAACGACAAGAAGCGGCAGGAGCAGGTCTCGTTCTCGGTCGCCACCTTCGTCAGCCAGCCGCGCTGGCTGGTCAAGGCGGACAGCGGCCTGAAGACGGCGGGCGATCTCAAGGGCAAGACCGTCGTCGTGACACAGGGCTCCAACGCCGTCGGCTTCGCACAGGGCGTGAACGCCAAGGAGCAGCTCGGCTTCAACATCGTCCAGGCGAAGGACCACGCCGAATCCTTCCTGATGCTGAATACCGGCCGCGCTGTCGCTTTCATGGAGGACGACATCCTTCTCGCCGGCCTCAAGGCCGCCGCTCCGAAACCGGATGCGCTGATCTTTCTCCCCGAGGGCTACGCCAAGATCTATTATGGGCTGATGTTCACGAAGGGCGATGCGCCCTTCAAGGCGCTCGTCGACGACGTCCTGTCGAAGCAGATGGCCTCGGGCCAGTTCGAGAAGACTTACGCCAAGTGGTTCACCCGGGCGATTCCGCCCAAGGGCGAGAACCTCGCTTTCCCGCTCACGGACGAACTGCAGCAGCGGATCGCCCAACCCAGCGACGCGGTCGACTAGCGGAGAACAGGAATTTTTCGCGTACGCTGATCCACTCTCGCATCCGAAAGCTTCGAGGTTGGCCATGTTCGCAGTGCTTCTTGAACAGACGGCGGATGGCCAGCGCTATATCGACTGGCTGTTGTCGGGCCTCGGCTGGACCCTGGCGCTGGCTTTCCTCGGCTGGTGGATTGCCTTTGCGGTCGGGATTGTCGTCGGCATCGGCCGCACGGTGCAGAACCGCACCGTCGCGGCGCTGGCGCGGCTCTATGTCGAGATCTTCCGCAACATCCCCGTCCTGGTGCAGATGTTCCTCTGGTATTTCGTGCTGCCGGAGATCCTTCCCACGACGCTTGGAAACGCGATCAAGCAAATTCCGCCGCCCTGGGGATCGTTCTTTCCGGCGCTCATTTGCCTCGGGCTCTACACCGCGGCCCGGATCGCCGAGCAGGTCCGTGCGGGGATCGAGGCCCTGCCGAGGGGGCAGACCGAGGCGGCGAGCGCGCTCGGGCTCGGCTCGTATCTGACCTATCGCCACATCATCGTGCCGCAGGCGCTGCGCCTGATCGTGCCAAGCCTCACCAGCGAGGTGATGGGCATCTACAAGAACACATCGGTCGCACTCACGATCGGTCTGATGGAGCTCACGGCGCAGGCGCGCCAGATCAGCGAAGCGACGTTCCAGACCTTCACCGCCTTCGGCGCCGCAACGCTGATCTACCTCGCGCTGGCGCTGATTGCCTATCAGGGGATGGCGCTGATCGACAGGGCCGTGCGCATCCCCGGCACGGCGCGGACGGAGGACGATATCGCGCCGAACCTCGCCGAGGACGTTCGACAGGCCGGCTCGTTGCCGGCGGGGATGGAGATCGCGAAATGAACAGCCTCGATTTCTCGATCGTTCTGCAGGCGTGGCCTTATCTTTGGTCCGGATTGCTGTTTTCGCTGGCGCTCACCGCGGTCGCCTTCGTGGTAGGCATGGTCCTCGGCACCGCCTTCGCGCTGTTGCAGCACTTCGAGGTGCCCGTGATCGGAAAGGTCGTGCGCGCCTACATCGCTTTGGTCCGCTCGATCCCGCTGATCCTGGTCTTGTTCTGGTTCTTCTTCCTGGTGCCGATCGTGCTCGGCCATCTCAGCGGAAGCGGGCGGCCGGTCCCGATCGGCGCCACCTGGACGGCGTTCATCACCTTCGGCCTGTTCGAGGCGGCCTACTATTCCGAGATCATTCGCGTCGGCCTGCGCGCCGTGAACCGCGGGCAGTTCGAGGCGTGTCAGGCGCTCGCTTTGTCCACGTTCGAGACCTATCGCAGCGTGATCATGCCGCAGGTGCTCCGCGTGGCGAGCCCGATCATCCTGAGCCAGACCATCATCCTGTTCCAGGACACCTCGCTGGTCTACGTGCTCTCGCTCACCGACCTGCTCGGCGCCGCCTCGAAGCTGGCGCAGCTCAATGGCCGTCTCGTCGAGATGTATCTCGTGATCGTCGTGGTCTACCTCGCGATCAGCTCGGCGGCCTCGCAGGGCGTTGCAATGCTGCGCAAGCGCTATGCGATCGCCGGAGCGCGTCGATAGGCAATCGGACGAGACATTCTGCTTCCTGGGAGACGAAAATGGTGCAGCAGACCGTTGTGGACGAGACGCGCCGACCGCCGGCCATCGTCGCCGTGGAGGGGGTGGTGAAGCGGTTCGGCCGCTTCACGGCCCTGAACGACATCAATCTCAGTGTGAGGGCAGGGGAGAAGATCGTGCTTTGCGGGCCGTCGGGCTCGGGCAAGTCGACGCTGATCCGCTGCATCAATCATATCGAGACGCACGACGCCGGCCGGATCGTCGTCGACGGCGTCGAGCTGACGGACCGGCTGGGGGACATCAACAGCGTTCGCCGCGAAGTCGGCATGGTGTTCCAGAGCTTCAACCTGTTTCCGCATCTGTCGATCGTCGAGAACTGCATGCTGGCGCCGATGAAGGTGCGCGGCCTGTCGCGTGCGGAGGCGCACGCACGCGCGCTCGGCTTCCTGCGCAAGGTGCGTATTCACGACCAGGCGGACAAATATCCGGGCCAGCTCTCCGGCGGCCAGCAGCAGCGTGTCGCCATCGCGCGCGCGCTCTGCATGCAGCCGAAGATCATGCTGTTCGACGAGCCGACCTCCGCGCTCGACCCCGAGATGGTCAAGGAGGTGCTCGACATCATGGTGGAGCTCGCGCGGGACGGCATGACCATGGTCTGCGTCACGCATGAGATGGGCTTTGCCCGCGAAGTCGCCGACCGCGTGGTCTTCATGGACCGCGGAGTGATCGTCGAGGAAGCCGATCCCGAAACCTTCTTCCGCGCGCCGCGCACGGAGCGCGCGCGGGATTTCCTCGGTCAGATCATTCATTGATAGGAGCGACGTTCGTCGTGACGATGCCATTCTGCCGGTGTTTTGCCCGACGCGTCAAAGCAACGTCATCTAAGCCCGGCAGCGCCATCATCGACGACCGAAGAGCCCAATGATTTCAACACCCCCGCTACTGTGCATGGGGTTGTTTTCGAACTTTTTGTCAGGCTGCTGAGTGCGCCGCGCGTCAGCGCCGGCCGCGCGGGGCCTCGGCCTTGGCGGGCGGCTCGGTCTGCGGGCCGCAGGAGGCGGCCTGCAGTGTCGCCTGTGCCTGCGGCATCAGGCCGGGTTCGGCGGCGAGCGCCTTCATCACGATCAGGCCGGTGGCGCTGGGAGAGTCGATGATCAGGCGATCGGCCGCGGTGACTTCTTCGTCCTCGGGCAGTTCGTTGTGCTGCGCTTCCGTCATCAGGTCGAGCTCGATCACCTTGCGGCCGGCCGAGCGGTCGTTGATGGCGTAATAGGCGATCTCGTTGCGGGTGTAGAACGACACCGAGGTGTAGGCCTGGCTCACCGGCACCGTCAGCTTGATCGGCCCGCTCGTGAGGTCGTAGCGGCAGATCGCGAGCGCGAAGGCCGGATCCATGAACGGCATCGGCGAGGTCGAGGGGTCGGCGAGGGGAAGCTGGGTGACGCCGTTCACCTTCGTCATCGGCGTCAGCCGCGAATAGGCGTCCTGCGTCGCGATGCGCGGCAGCGCCAGCACGCTGACGAGATGGACGACGAGGCCCAGCACGATCCCGGTAACGATGGTGAACGCCAGGCGGATCATGAGCAGCCCACTGTCGAGATGGTGGGCATCGGCGCATCGCGCTGGGTGCGGGTGGCGACGCCGACCGGCGTGTCGTAGAGGCGCAGCATCAGGGCGTAGCGCTCGATGCCGCCGGTCGGCAGCCAGTTGCCGGCGCGCGAGCGCGAGGCGATGCGGATCTCGAACGATCCGTCGGACTGGCGCAGGATCTCCTGGCTGGTGAAGCCGTAGCGCTGCAGCGAATTGGCGACGAGATGGCCCTTGCGGTCGTACAGCGTCAGCGTCCAGAACCGCGCCGGCGGCGTCACGCCGGAGACGATCACGTCGCAGCGGCCGTCGAGCGCCTTCTTCTTGTCGTCGGCCGTGGCGGTGAAGGCGACGCCGTCGCCGGTGCCGATCGGCAGCTCGCCGTTGCGCACGATGGTGGCGCGCGAATAGGGATCGACGTCGGCGGTGCCGGTGCGCGGCCGCGCGGTCCAGGCGCCGATGGTCAGCGCGCCGATCTCGGTGCCGCGCGTCGTCGTCATCCAGGTCGCGCCGACGCCGACCACGCCCGCGAGCAGAAGCGCCGTCAATGTGATCAGGATCAGCCGCACTTGCTTCGATCAGTTCTTGCGCGGGGCGGATGCGTTCGCATTCTCTTCCGCATAATTCTGCGGGAAGGCGAGCGCGCTCGTCGACGATGGCTTGGCCGACTTGCTGTCGTCGGCGGCCGATTTGTTTGCGGCCTTGGCGGCGTCGTCGAGCAGCTTCTCGACGCGCACCAGGATGTCGGCGCCGCGCTTGGTCAGCACCGGCGGCGGACCGGGCTTGGTCTCCAGGATCTTCGGTGCCGCATTGGCCTGCGCGTTGCTGACATGCTGCGGCGGCAGCTTCTGGCCCATGCCGATGCCGGGGATCTCCCGGACCTCGACGCCCTGATGGGCCGCGAGCATGATGTCGTGCCAGGTCTGCGCCGGCAGCGAGCCGCCGGTCATGCGGTTGGTCGGCGAATAGTCGTCATTGCCGTACCACACCGCGCAGCTGAAATTGCCGGTGTAGCCCACGAACCAGGCGTCGCGATACGCATTGGTCGTGCCGGTCTTGCCCGCGGTCGGAATGCCGTCGAGCGCGGCGCGGCGCGCGGTGCCTTCGCTGACGACGTGGCTCATCATGCCCGCCATGTCGGCGGCGATGTTCGGCGGAATGGCCTGCTTCGGCTTCGGGCCGTCGCGGTCCCAGCGCCAGACGAGGTCGCCGGCGCCGGTGCGCACCTCCAGCACGGAGTGCGGCGTCACCGAGCGGCCCCGGTTCGGGAAGGTGACATAGGCGACCGCATGCTCGAGCACGGTGACTTCGTCCGAGCCGATCGGCATCGACGGCGTGTCGGGCAGGGGGGCCTTGAGGCCGAAGCGGCGTGCAACCTCGACGATCTTGGCGCGGCCGACCTTGGCCGGGTTCTGCGCCTTGGGCTCGTTCCTCTGGCCGATCGCGATCGACAGCTTCACCGGCACGACGTTGATCGAGCGGGTGATCGCCTGCGTCAGCGTCACCGAACCGGAATAGGAATGGCCATAGTTCTGCGGACACCAATTGCCGATGCAGACCGGGCCGTCGACCACGATCGAGTTCGGCGTGAAGCCGTTCAGCAGCGCCGTGGTGTAGACGTAAGGCTTGAACGACGAGCCGGGCTGGCGGTAGGCGTCGGTGGCGCGGTTGAACTGGCTGGCGCCGTAGTCGCGGCCGCCGACCATGGCGCGGATGCCGCCGTCGAGATCGGACACCACGGTCGCCGCCTGTGTCGCGTGATAGTCGCGGCCGAACTGGCGCAGCTGGTTCTCGATGGCGTCTTCCGCCGCCTTCTGCACGTTGGTGTCGATCGCGAGGCGAACGACGAACACGCGCTCGGTGTAGGATTTCGGGAAGGTGTCGACCAGCTTGCGCATCTCGTCGAAGGCGTAGTCGAGATAGTAGTTCGGCGACGCCTCGTCGCGGCGGTCGACGGCGAAGGCCGGGTTGCGGCGGGCGCCGAACACCTGGCCCTCGGTCATGAAGCCGGCGTCGACCAGATTGTCGAGCACGACGTTGGCGCGGGCACGCGCGGCGGGCAGGTTGATGTGGGGTGCGTATTTCGTCGGCGCTTTGAACAGGCCGGCGAGCATCGCAGCTTCCGACAGCGTGACGTCGCGCGCGGATTTGTTGAAGTAGAAATGCGCCGCGCCGTCGACGCCGAACGTGCCGCCGCCCATGTAGGCGCGGTCAAGATAGAGCTTCAAGATCTCGTTCTTGGTCAGGCGCCATTCCAGCCAGACCGCGAGGAAGGCCTCGTTGACCTTGCGCTCGATGGTGCGCTCGTTGCTCAGGAACAGGTTCTTGGCGAGCTGCTGGGTGATCGAGGAGCCGCCCTGGCGGACGCCGCCGGCCTGCGCGTTGGTGACGAGAGCGCGCGCGGTACCAGCGATGTCGATGCCGAAATGCTCGTAGAAGCGGCGGTCTTCGGTCGCCAGCGTCGCCTTGATCAGCACATCAGGAAAATCTTCCAGCGGGATCGAGTCGTTGTGCTTGATGCCGCGGCTGCCGATCGGGGTGCCGTAGCGGTCGAGGAAGGTCACCGCGAGATCGGACTTCTTCAGCCAGTCCTCGTCCGCGGTCTCGCGGAAGGCGGGGATGGCGAGCGTGAGCATCACGACCAGGCCGCCGAGGCCGAGGGTTGCAGCTTCCGACAGCGGCTCGATGAACACCCAGCGCTTCCAGCGTCCGACATAGAACCGGTCCATGAAGGTCGAGTAGCGCTCGTAGAGCTCGCGAATGCCCTTGCCCGAGGAGAACAGCGAGGAGTCGATGCGCGCATCGAGATCCAGGAAGAAATTCCGGATCTTCTGCTTCCAATGCGGTGGTATGATCTGGCGCACCTAGAACCCTTGAGGCTCGCTTCGAAAGCGTTCAAGCACCCGGCCGGGGGCGGCATCGAGACGTCTTGGGGGAATGTTGCGGCAAACCCAAGGCGCCCGGCCAGCATCCGAGGGACTTGCTGTTCCTTCTAACCGAGCGGCGCCCATAAACCAATGGTCACGCTCGCGATTTTGAACAACAGGCCTAATTGCCCCCGGGTCATTACGGGCCTTACGGGTGCTTTGCTTGCGCCACCTGGGCCGCACGCCCTAGATGGCATTGCCGTTCCCTTTTCGAACTCTTGTTGAGGCGCATGACCGCAGCTCCCAAACGACCTTCCGGCCAGGAAGGATTCTTCTGGAAAACCAAGACGTTGGAAGAGATGTCGGGGCCCGAATGGGAAAGCCTGTGCGACGGCTGCGGGCGCTGCTGCCTGAACAAGCTCGAGGACGAGGACACCGGGCAGATCTATTTCACCCATATCGGCTGCAAGCTGCTCGATGGGACCAGCTGCGCCTGCAAGGACTATCCGAATCGGTCCGACAAGGTTCCGGACTGCGTCCGCCTGACGCCGGCCAATGTCCGTACCCTCAACTGGCTGCCGCCGAGCTGCGGCTACAAGCTCGTGGCCGAGGGGCGCGACCTCTATTGGTGGCATCCGCTGGTCTCGGGTGATCCCAACACCGTGCACGAAGCCGGCGTCTCCGTGCGCGGCCGTGTCGAGGGCAGCGAAGCGGACATCCCGGACGAGGAGCTTGAAAATCACATCGTGCAATGGCCCGCGCAGCTGCCGAAACGGGCACGCCTGAAGCGACGCCCGAAGGACTGAGCCGCCGCACGCCTCCGATCACTTGTTCGGGATGACCCCAGGGCAATCGCCTATGGGCACAACGTGACGAGAAGCTCACTTGCGGCCATCCTTCGAGACGCCCGCCTCCGGCGGGCCCTCAGGATGAGGACAGAGTGCGTGGCAGCTATTTCGAAGGCAAAGCTGCTGCTTAGCCTCATCCTGAGGAGACCGCGGAGCGGTCGTCTCGAAGGACGAGGCGTGCGCTCAGCTGTCACCGAAAGCCATATGCGATAGCCCTGGGGATGACCCGGGGGCGGGATGCACCCATGCGCCGCGGTGCCTGCCAGGGAAGAACTTTGCTGTCTACATTTGGCTGCATAGAACGAATCCTTTGCGGCGTTGCGCCGCCCCACGACGTCCGAGCGAGATGAACAAGTTCGACCGGCAGAGCCATTCTGCCGACATCCAGGCTTTGCCCGACGACATCGCCGAGGAGCTGTCGCGGCTTCCGAGCGAAGTCCTCAGCGTCGACGATGCTCCGTCCATCGCGCCGCCGGTGCCGCTGTCTCAGGACGAGGTCCGCACCATCGTCATCAGCCTGATGCTGACGATGTTCCTGGCGGCGCTCGACCAGACCATCGTGGCGACCGCGCTGCCGACGATCGGACGCCAGTTCCAGGACGTCTCCAATCTCTCCTGGGTGATCACCGCCTATCTGCTCGCCTCGACCGCGGTCGCGCCGGTGTTCGGCACGCTCAGCGACATCTATGGCCGCAAGGCCATGATCATCACCTCGCTCAGCCTGTTCGTCGCGGGCTCGGTGTTGTGCGCGATCGCGCCGAACATGCCGATGCTGATCCTGGCGCGCGGCCTTCAGGGGCTCGGCGGCGGCGGCATCATGCCGGTCGTGCAGACGGTGATCTCCGACGTCGTCTCCCCGCGCGAACGCGGCCAGTATCAGGCCTATTTCTCCAGCGTCTGGATGGTCGGCGGCATTCTGGGCCCGGTCATCGGCGGCGTGTTCGCCGAGCATCTGCACTGGTCGATGATCTTCTGGATCAACCTGCCGCTGACGGCCGCGGCGCTCGTGCTGCTGCTGCCGAACATGAAGAAGATCCCGGTGTTCCACCGCAAGCGCAAGGTCGACTGGCTCGGCGGCGTGCTGCTGATGGCCTCCGCCGTCGTCTTCATGCTGGTGCTGACCTGGGGCGGCTCGCGCTATCCCTGGCTGTCGCCGACCGTGCTGGCGATGGTGGGCGGCGCCGTCGCGCTCGCGGTCAGCTTCGTCTGGCACGCGCGTCGCGCGGACGAGCCGTTCCTGCCGTTGAAGATGCTGACCGGATCGGTGGCGCCGTTCGCGCTGACCGCCGGCGGCTGCGGGCTCGGGGCCATCACCGGCCTCACCGTGCAGCTGCCGCTCTATTACGAGCAGGTCTATCATCTCAGCGCCAGCGAGGCGGGGCTTGCGCTGATCCCGCTCGCGGCGGTCTCGACCTGCGGCGCGGCGATTGCCGGCCGCACCATGGCCCGCGCCAAGCACTACAAGCGCGTCGCCATCATCGGTACGTCCTGGGCCGCGCTGTGCGGCCTCGCCCTCACGCTCACCACCCTGCCGCTCTGGGGGCTCCTGACGCTGATGGCGGCGTTCGCGCTCGGGCTCGGCACCACGTTCCCGGTCTGCGTGGTCTCGCTGCAGAACTCGGTCGCGCGTCCGCAGGTCGGCACCATCACCGGCGCGATGAACTTCTTCCGCTCGCTGATGTCCTCGTTCACGGTCGCCGCCTTCGCCGCGATCCTGCTCATCGCGCTCGGCATCGACGTCCCGCTCGCCGGCGAGCACCACGTCGCGGGCAGTGTCGCCATTCCCACCGACGATATGCGCCACGCCTTCCGCTACGTGTTCGGCGCCGCCACCGCGCTGATGACCACGGCCGCGCTGTGCCTGATCGCGATGGAAGAGCGGCCGCTGGCAGGCCCGTCGGCGAAGCAGCCGGTCGAGATGGCGGAGTAGGGCCGTTCACGTGCCCGGCCGCGACACCTCGGTTTCCTTGCTGGTGATGAACTCCAGCAGCACCGGAATGCCTTCCTGCGTCTTCTGGATGCCGCGTTTGATCGCGGGGATGATGTCTTCCGGTCTCGTCACCCGCTCGCCATAGCCGCCGAAGGCGCGCGCCATCGCGGCATAGTCGCCGGAGATGTCGGTCGAGCGATATTTTTCCGTCGAGATCGGCATCACCTTCAGCTCGATCGCCATCGAGAAATTGTTGAGGAGGATCGACATGATCGGGATGCGCTCGCGCACCGCGGTCTCGAAATCCATGCCCGTGAAGCCGATCGCCGCATCGCCCCAGACGTTGATGCAGAGCTTGTCGGGTTTCGCGAGCTTGGCGCCCATCGCGAGCCCAAGGCCGTAGCCGAGCTGCGTCGTCTTGCCCCAGCCGAGATAGGTGAGGGGCTTTGTCGATTTCCAGAACGGCGAGAGCTGGTCGCGCGGGCTGCCGGCATCATGGGTGATGATGGTGTTGTCGATGTCGACGGTGTGCTGCAGGTCCCACAGCACGCGATAGGGGCTGAGGGGCGCATCGTTGCTGGTGAGCTTCGGCATCCATTTCGCCAGCCACTCCTTGTGCGAGGCTGCGATCTCGGCCGCGACGGTCGATGCATCCCGGTCCGCTGTGACGGTCTTGCCGATCTCCTCCAGCAGCGCGTCGAGCACGAGGCCGGCATCGCCGACGAGGCCGATTTGCGCTTCCAGATCCTTGTTGAGATGGTTGAGGTCGAGCGTGGAATGGATGATGGTCTTGCCTTTCGGCATCGCGATGCCGAAGTTCGTCTCCGTGAACGAGCAGCCGATGCCGAAGATGACGTCGGCTTCAGCGAGGAATTTCGGTACCGCGCGCGGTACCGCAAGGCCGCCGGAGCCGAGCGAAAGCGGGTGCGTCTCGGGAAACGCGGATTTGCCGCCGAGACTGGTGGTGACGGGAATCGCCAGCCGTTCGGCGAGACGCGTCAATTGCGGCCAGGCCTGCGCGTAATGCACGCCCTGGCCGGCATAGATCACCGGCCGTTTCGCATTGACGAGCAGGTTGGCCGCTTCCCTGACGTGCACGGGGTCGGCGCCGTAGCGCGTGCGCAGCACCGGCGCGTAGTTCAGCGGCTCCGGCACCTCCTCGTTCCACATGTCCGAGGGGATCTCGACGATCACAGGCCCGCCGCGGCCGTTCTTCAGCTTGGTGAAGGCGCGGCGGAAGATGTTGGCGACCTCGGCCGCCAGGATGATCGGCTCGGATGATTTCGAGAAAGGCTTCATCGCCTCGCTGGAATTGAAGTTCGGTTCGATATGCGCGAGCCGGCGCTGATAGCCCATCGGCAGCACCAGCACGGGAACGGATTCGCCGAAGCACTGCGCAACGCCGCCCATCGCGTTCTCCGCGCCCGGTCCGTGCTGCATGCAGAACGCGCCGATCGAGCGCCCCGACGTCACGCGCGAGATCGCGTCCGCCATGTGGATGCCGACGCGCTCCTGCCGCACCATCACGGGGCGGATCTCGGCCTTGGCCGCATGCTCGATCAGATGGTTGACGGGATAGCCGCAGAGGATCTCGATCCCCTCGCGCCGCATGATTTCCGCAATGGCGGTGCCGAGCTTCATGGCGTCTCTCCCTCGAGGCTTTGGCCGGTTGATCCGGCCTGGTCGAGAGAGGATCAGGAATCGACCGGACCGTAAAGCGAGGCGCGGCGCGGATGCGTCAGGTCAGCCATGCAGGACGCGCTGCCGGCGTGGTGCACGGGCGACGACGTTGCAAGCCGGGGACGATGACCGCATGATGCAGCAACGTCGCTGCGGAATTCTCGGGAAGATGCTGAAGCTCGATCATCTCACGGTCATCGCGCCGAGCCTCGCCGAAGGTGTGCTCCACGTTCGCAACTGCCTCGATCTCGATGTCCCGTTCGGGCAGCGCCACGCCTATATGGGCACCCACAATCATCTGCTGCAGCTCGGCGACACCGTCTATCTGGAAATCGTGGCGCTCGACCCCGAGGCCGCAGCGCCCGGCCGTCCGCGCTGGTTCGGGCTGGATGACCAGCACCGGGTCAGGTCCGATTGGGAGGAGGGCCGCCGCCTGCGCGGCTGGGTCGCGCGGACCGATGTGATCGACGCTGTCCTCGCCGGCCGGGAAACGATCTTCGGCACCAGGGTTCCGCTTCCCGCGATCGATCCTGCGTTCGACTTCGCCATTCCGAACGATGGCTCGCTCCCGCTCGACGGCGCAGCTCCGTCGGTCATCGATAGGCGCGGCAAGCCTCGCGCGATGGCTGCGATCGCGGATCTCGGCGCGCGGCTCAAATCCTTCACGCTCGAACATCCGGAACCCGTCGCGGTCGAGACGCTGTATCGTGCGTTGACGATCGACAGGCCGCCCGACATCATGACGGGGCCGAAGCTGCGCTACAGCGCCCGGATCGAAACGCCCTCCGGACCAAGAGAGCTGACGTGAGTATTTGAGCGCCGCAGTCATGCGGCGTTGGTCTTGCGTTTCTCTGCGCTTGTGTCCCGGCGCTGATCAAGATGTCGCGCGACGAGATATCGCACGTCTTACGGAACTGCTGCCGCAATAGGCAATTCACCGCATCCGCTTCGCTTCGAAATCATCGTTGCCGTGCGAATTCGAAACTGTGCGCCGATGCTGTCGGGATTCGGTTTGACAGTCGTGAACCCCCGGAGGCACGCTGATCTCGACATTGCGAAGGGACACATCGACATGATCGAGCTCACCGTCAATGGCACCAAGCACCGAGTTGACGTCGTTCCCGAGATGCCGCTGCTGTGGGTGTTGCGTGACGAGCTCGGCATCACCAGTCCGAAATATGGCTGCGGCGTTGCGCAATGCGGCGCCTGCACCGTGCAGATCGACGGCCTCGCCGTGCGCTCCTGCCAGTCGCATATCGGCGAAGTCGCGGGCAAGTCGGTCGTCACGCTCGAAGGGTTGGAGAAGAAGGAGCAGCATCCGGTCCTGCAGGCCTGGATCGAGCATCAGGTTCCACAATGCGGCTACTGCCAGACCGGCCAGATCATGCAGGCCATCTCGCTGCTCGACCTGATCTCCAATCCGAGCGACGAGGAGATCAATCAGGTGATGTCCGGCAATCTCTGCCGCTGCGGCACCTATCCGCGCATCCGTGCGGCGATCCACGCGGCGGCGGCGAAGAAGATGGCGGAGAAGTGAGATGGGACACATCGAGACGCTGTCGCGCCGCGCTTTCGTCTTTGGCTCCGCTGCCGTCGCCGGCGGCATTGCCTTCGGTGCCTATGGCGGCGCTGAGGCGGCAGTCCCCAGCGCCGATGGCAATCCGCTCGCGATCGGCCTTCCGCCGAATGCGGTGACCTTCAATCCCTGGGTCGAGATCAGCCCGGACAAGATCACGCTGATCGCGCAGCACGCCGACATCGGCCAGGGCGTCGGCTCGGTGCAGCCGATCATGATCGCCGAGGAGATGGATCTCGATCCGGGCCAGTTCGAGATTCGCTTCGCAGGGCCGAGCCCCGCATATTTCAACACCGGCTTCGCTGACGAGTTTGCGCCGTTCGTCGCGGCGGACCAGAGCCCGGCCGCCGAGGAAGCGCGCGCCAAGGCGCTCGAATGGCTGCGGCAGGCCGGCCTGCAGATGACCGGCGGATCGAGCACGCTGCCGGATACCTATGAGAAACTGCGCGTTGCCGGCGCGGTCGCGCGCGAAACATTGAAGGCGGCCGCCGCCAAACGCTCGGGCATCGCGGTGGCAGACCTGCGCACCCAATCCGGCCATGTCATCCTGCCCGACGGCAGCAAGATCGCTTATGTCGATCTCTCCGCGGACGCCGCGAAGATTCCGCCGGTGCTCGATGCCAAGCCGCGCGATCCCTCGAAATGGCGCATGCTGGGTAAGCCGATGACGCGGCTCGACATCCGCGCCAAGGTGATGGGCGAATTGAAGTTCGGCATCGACCTGAAAGCGGACGGCATGCTCTACGCCTCCGTCAAGCTGAACCCTGCCAAGGGGCAGCCGCTGAAATCCTACGACGCCGGCAAGGCGCGGGCGATGCCTGGGGTCAAGAAGATCCTCGAGATCAAGAACGGCGTCGCGGTGATCGCCACCAACAGCTGGTACGCGATGAAGGCGGTCGACGCCATCGTTTGCGAATGGGCGCCGTCGGCCTATCCCGCGGAGCAGGCCGACCACTGGAAGGTTCTGGAGTCCTCGTTCAAGCCCGAGTTCCTCGGCAAGGAGTGGCGGAAGACAGGCGATATCGAAGCCGGGCTGAAGACGGGCACGCGCGTCGAGGCCGAATATCGCGCGCCTTACGTGGCGCATCAGCCGCTCGAGCCCTTGAACGGCATCGGCCTCGTCACCGATCAGGGGATGGAGATCTGGGTCGGTCATCAGAGCCCCCGCTTCGTACAATGGGTCGCGGCGACGGCAATCGGCCTCAAGCCGGAACAGGTCACCTTCCACAATCAATGGAGCGGCGGAAGTTTCGGCCATCGTCTCGAATACGAGAACGTTCGCGTGCTCGCCGAGATCGCCAACCAGATGAAGGGCACGCCGATCAAGCTGGTGTTCTCGCGCGAGGAGGATTTCCTCCAGGACATTCCGCGGCAGATTGCGATCGCCCGGCATCGCGGCAGCATCGAGAAGGGAAAGATCGTCGCGGCCGATCTGCAACTGGCCTCAACGACGCCGCTCAAGGGATTGCTCGAGCGTTCGGGCACGCCCTCGAAGGATCCCGACGGGCAATTGGCCGCCGGCCTGTGGAACGTCTATTACGACATCCCCAATTTCCGGGCCACCAGCTACGAGGCGCAGGGCCTGTCGCCGAGCACCACTTGGCGCTCGGTCGGCGCCTCGACGTCGGGCTTCTTCACCGAAAGCTTCATCGACGAGCTGATCCATGCGGCCGGGCTCGATCCCATGCAGGCGCGGATCGCGATGTGCACCGTGCCGCATTATCGCAAGGTGCTGGAGACGGTCGCGCAGATGTCGGATTGGAAGGGACCGCTCGGCAACGGCCGGGGCCGGGGCGTCGCGTTCGTGGAATCGTTCGGGACGCCGGCAGCCGAAGTCGTCGAGGTGACGGCGACGCCGCAGGGCATCAGGATCGACAAGGTCTGGGTCGCGGTCGATGTCGGCAAGGTCGTCGATCCCGTCAATTTCGAGAACCAGGTGCAGGGCGGCGTCATCTGGGGCCTGGGCCACGCCATCAATTGCGAGCTCACTTACGCCAAGGGCGCGGTGCAGCAGACCAACTACAATCACCACGAAGCCATGCGGATCTACCAATGCCCTGTCATCGAGGTTCGCGGCCTCGAGAACGATCCGAAGGTGAGGGGCGTCGGCGAGCCGCCGGTGCCGCCCGCTGCGCCCGCGCTCGCCAATGCGATCTTCGCGGCGACCGGAAAGCGCATCCGTGAGATGCCGTTCAACAAGTTCATCGATTTCGTGTGAGGCGGATGATGAAGGGATTTCTGATCGCGACGGTGCTTGCCGCATCGTCAATCGCAGTCCTCACGGGGATCGTGGCGGCCAAAGACGAAACCGCCAAGGACATCCTGCCGCCGGGAAGCGTGAGCCAGGCGGAGGGTCTGGCGGCCTGGAAGCGGATCGAAGCCGTGGTGACACATCCGCGCTGCGCCAACTGCCACGTCGATGCCAAGGCGATTCCGATCTGGACGCCCGCCGGGGAGACCAAGCCGCGCGTGCACGGCATGAACATCCACGGTGGCGAGAGCCGAATCGGCGCCGAAGCGATCCCGTGCTCGACCTGTCACATGACCTCCACCCAGGCCAACGAGCCCGCACCGGCGCCGCCGCGCGCCGGCATCGACTGGCAGCTCGCCCCGGTCGAATTCATCTGGTTCGGCAAGAGCGGCGCCGAGATCTGCGCGCAGATGAAGGATCCCAAGCGCAACGGCGGTCGCAACGCCGCTGGCCTCGTTGAGCATTTGCGGCACGATGCCTCGCTGAATGGCTTCATTCCGCGCGGCTGGGCGCCCGGCGCCGGGCGTTCGACGCCGCCTGGCACCTTCGAGGATCACGTCAAGGACGTGGCGATGTGGGGCGCGGCGGGGCAGCCCTGTCCGAACTGATGCGCTACTTGCAGTTCTGGCAGATCATCAGCTTTCGCCTCAGGGCCACGTCTTCCTGATCAAGGCCATCCGCATCCGGACTGGACCTTGCGGCGCGCGACCTCACGGGCGGCGGTGCCTGGCGCAAGACATCATTGTCGTCATCATTGCCGACGCTGAAGCCGTCATAATCGGCGGCCGGATTCGGTTGGGGCATGCCGATGACGGATGGCGACGTCTCCCGTCCGGAGCCCGCCGGAGTCCTGTTGGTCGCCGCGCGTGCGGGCTTGGCGGCACCGGGACGTGCAACTGACGTATCGGCCGGCGCGAGCGAAACGGGCGGCGCAACCGAAGTCTGGGCTCTCGCGCTGTCGTGCGGCCATGTGCCTGCAAACAAGAGGCCGAGAGCCAGGAACGCCGTGCTTCTCATCCGCATCCTCTCGGCAGCATTGGTTCCACGATGGTCAGCATGGCTCGCCGGGCCACGATCCGGTGCAGCGTATCAGGACTCCCAAGCCCGTTAAAGCGTCGGGGCCCGGATGGCGTTTCGTTCCATCCAGGCCCCGAACGGTGATTGTCGCGATTGCCGGCTCAGACCAGCGTGCCCGCGTGAAGGTTCGCGTGGGCCAGCAGCGACTGGATCACGACGTTGTCGCCGGGCCCTCCGTCCAGCACGTCGAGGCCGCCGCCGCCGATCAGCACGTCGTCGCCGAGGCCGCCCAGCAGCGTGTCGTTGCCGGCGCTGCCGATGAGCACGTCGGCGCCGGCGCCGCCGTCGAAGACGAGATGCGGGCCGCCGGGACCGACGCCCGACGCCGCGATCACGTCGTCGCCGCCGAGGCCGTTGATGGTGATGGTGTCGTTGAAGTCGAAATTCTCGATCACGACCTGGCTTGCCAGGCCGTCGATCACCAGCGCGCCGTTGCTGTTGAGCGACAGCGTGATGACGTCGTCGCCGCTCGTGCCGTTGATCACGATGTTGTCGACCGCGCCGTCGCCGCCGGGAGTGCCCGGGTTGCTGCCGAGGTCGACCTTCACTTGCGTCACGTCAGTGCCGCTCATGTCGCCGATGGTGATCTTGTCCGCGCCACCGCGGGCATTGAACGCGATCGTCTCGACGCCGCCCGTGTCCATCGTGATGTTGGCGACGTCGCGCGTCAGCTCGGCGCGCGCGCCATTGGCGAAGATGTTGATGTTCTCGGCGATGTTGGCGCCGTTGAACAGCAGCGTGTCGCTGCCGGCCTGGCCCTCGACCGTGTCGTTGTCGTCGCCGGGGTTCCAGACGAAGGTGTCGTTGCCCGCGCCCATCAGCGCGACGTCGTTGCCGTCGCCGCCGTTGATGACGTCGTCGCCCTGGCTGCCGCGGATGGTGTCGTTGCCGATCCCGCCGTTGATCGTCAGCTGCAGCACGCCGGCGGCAAGGCCGCTGGCGTCGATGACGTCGTCGCCGGAAAGGCCGTTGAGCGTCAGTTGATCGGTTGCGTCCATCGACGTCAGGTGGGTCGCCGCATGCAGGCCGAACACGGTCACTCCGCCGGCATTGCCGCTGACGCCGAACGTCTCGGCGCCCTGGGTGGCATCGACCGAGACGGTGTCGACGGCGCCGTCGGGTGTTCCCGCGGACCCCGCGAGGTCGATGTTCACCCGCGTCACGTCGGTCCCGGTCAGATCCCCCACGGCGATATGGTCGCTGCCGCCGAGCGCATGGATATCGACGTGCTCGACCCCGTGCAAATCCATCGTGATGTTGGCGACGTCGCGCGTCAGCAGGGCGCGATCGCCGTTCGCCACGACGGACATGTTTTCCGCAATGTTGGCGCCGAAGAACTTGAGCGTGTCGACGCCGGTGCCTCCCTCGACGGTGTCGCTGCCGTCGCCGGGATTCCACTGGAAGACGTCCGTGCCGGCACCGAGCAGCGCGACGTCGTTGCCGCGGCCGCCGAGGACGACATCGTTGCCGTCGCCGCCGATCAGCGTGTCGTTGCCGCCGCTGCCGGTGATCGTGTCGTTGCCGGCGCCGCCATCGATGGTCAGGTGCACGATGCCTGCGGCCAGCGTGGCCGCCGAGATCGTGTCATTGCCGCCGAGGCCCTCGACGAGAAGCGCATCGTTCGCGCCTTCCGTATTGGTGATGGCCACGGCAGCCGGCAGTCCCGTGACCGCAACCGACGTGCCCGTGCCGGATATCTCGATGGCATTGCCGCCGTTCGTGCCGACCAGCGTCACGGTGTCGGCCGCGCCGTCGCCGGTGCCGTTCAACCCGAGATCGATGTTGACCTGCTTGACGTCGGTTCCGGCCAGATTGTTGACGACGATGTTGTCGCCGCCGCCGCGCGCGTTGATGGTGACGGTTTCGATGCTATCGAGGTCCATCGCGATGTTGGCGACGTCGCGGGTCAGCAGCGTATGTCCACCATTGGCCGCGGACAGCGTAATGGTCTCGGCGATGTTCGAGCCGTTGAACAGCAGGGTGTCGGTGCCGGCCTGTCCGTCAACCTTGTCGCTGCCGTCGCCGGGATCCCACTGGAAGGTGTCGTTGCCGGCGCCGAGCAGGGCGGTGTCGTTGCCCTGGTTGCCGTCGACGAAGTCGTTGCCTTCGCCGCCGAGCAGCAGGTCCGCGCCGTTGCCGCCGAGGATGGTGTCGTTGCCGGCCCCGCCGTCGAGCGTCAGCGCGATGAGCGCGGCGAGATTGCCTGTTGCGGTGATCACGTCGTCGCCGCCACCGGCGTGGACCACGAGGTTCTCGGTGGTGCCGATGTCGAGCGAGAACGGTGCGGGATCGACGCGGTCGAAGCGCACGCGGGTGCCGTTGGCGGTGATGGCGAACGTCTCGCTGCCGTTGCCGCCGTTGACCTCGGCGGTGTCGATGCCTTCGCCGCCTTCCATCAGGTCGCTGTCGTCGCCGGGGTTCCAGGTCATGCGATCGTTGCCGGCTTCACCGAACATCTGGTCGTTGCCGTCGCCGCCGACCAGCACATCATTGCCGGAGCCGCCGAACAAGAGGTCGTTGCCGCCCTTGCCGAACAGCGTGTCGTTGCCGGATTGGCCGAACAGCATGTCGGCGCCGGACCCGCCCGTCAGCGTATCGTTGCCGGCACCGCCGAACAGGTTCGCGGCGGGCATCGCGCCGTTGCTCTCGTCGATCGTGATGATGTCGTTGCCATCCTGACCGAAGGCCTGGATCAATTTGGTGTTGGCGACCGTGGCCGGGCCGCCCTTGATCGGGACCGCGCCATGGTTGACGACGATCGTCCCCGCCGCATTGCGGCCCAACACGACCGAATTGTTGTGACCGTTGCCAAGGACGGTGAGAATTCCGGTGGAAAAATTTGCTGTGACAGCCATGCTCACTTCTCGCTCTACGTGATCGAAATAGGCCGTGCGGCGGTATCGTGACGCGTTTCGCGATGCCGGGCGAACGGCAAACAGCATCGTCTGTAGGCCGGGACGTTAGTTCCGGCTTGGCTGAAGTCTTCGGATCGCCTCCTGTTTTTCTTGAGAACCGCTTGATTTTCGGGAAGGCAGGAGCAAACGATAGTTCACGCAACCGTGTTTCGCGCCGGCATTGGCGGACCCGACCTACAACCCGTTGTGTTGCCCGACGGGCAAAACACGCCAGCGCTGGGTCGATCGACCCTTGTAAAAATATTCGAATTTACAGAAGTTCGGTTTTGCCGTACAAGCTTGGACATCCCGCCCGCCACGAGGGGCGTTTCGCGATCGTCACGAGACGCGGGCCGGGATGCGGTGGCCGCGACGGCGTCGGCGCGCAATGGTGGCTGCAGGGCGGCAAAGCCGTGAGCAGCACCAGGTGCGATACGACACGGCGCTGACAGCGTCCTTCATTCGGTCCCGGCGGCGAGCGCACGCCAGTCCCGGGAATGCGGACGAGGGACGTGCGCGGACGGAGAAGTCGTGTGGTCCCGACGCCCGCGGTTCTGGCGTCAAGTCTTGGCGGAGATGTCGCGGCCAACCGGTGCGCGCATCGATCATCCTGCAAGGCGACGGGGGCAATAGTGCAACGCTCCCCGAGGAGAGCACGAAGGACACCGTGAAAACCACTGCGCAGGGAAGGCCGGGCGACCGGCATCACCTGTCGTCCACCCCGTGCGCGTTCTTTCGCACACGCGGGACTTCGGGTGCCAGCCGGCGCCCGGCCTTCCCTGCGCCCTTGCTTTCGATGAGGGCGGAAGAGAACAGCAAAGCTCGGGCGAAACACACCGCGAGGATGCGAAGGTGTGTCCGATGCCGTAGGATGGGTAGAGCGAAGCGAAACCCATCACCCTTCGCCGCGAAGATAATCGATGGGTTTCGCTGCGCTCTACCCATCCTACGAACCATCGCCGAGCAACGCCCTCGTGCCCCGGACGCGACGCAGCACGAAGTGATGCGGCGCAGAGCCGGGGCCCATGTCTCACCGCGCGCCTATCGGAAACATGGGTCCCGGCTCTGCGCAGCAGCGTAAGAACGCTGCAGCGCGTCCGGGACACGAGAGGAGCGCGCCGTGGCCACACACTCCGTCATTGCGAGCGAAGCGAAGCAATCCAGACTGCCTCAGCGGAAAGACTCTGGATTGCTTCGTCGCAAGGGCTCCTCGCAATGACGGAGTCTGCTGAGACGCCAATGCCTATACCGACCAGCCCCGCTACGCCTTCTCCTCCAGTGCCCGTCGCAGCTTGCGGACGATGACGCCGCGGGCGCGGTCGTCGGCGGCGGCGCCGATCCTGTCGTTGATGTCGAGCATGAGCTCGGACATCTCGTTGTGCCAGTCGAGACGGGTCACCGCCTCCGGCGCGAGGCGGCGGCGATGATCGACGTCGAGTACACGCGGTTCGGGCGCGGCGAGCTCGTAGATGTCGTCCAGTGTCGGCTGATAGACCTTCGCCGCCGGAATGATGCGCTCGGCGACGCGCCCGGCGAGGCCTGCGATCGCGCCTTCCTCGCCATGGACCAGGAACAACCCGCGCGAGATCGGCCGGCGCGCCGCGATCCAGCCGGCCATGCCGGCGCCGTCGGCATGACCCGAATATTCGTCGATCATGCGGATGCGGGCCGCGACCTTGATCTCCTCGCCCTGGATCCGCACGGCCCTGGCGCCGTTCTGCAGGAAGCGGCCGAGCGTGCCGTTGGCCTGGAAGCCGGCGAGCAGCACGGTCGCGCGCTCGTTCCACAGCCAGCGCTTCAGATGATGACGGATGCGGCCGGCATCGCACATGCCGCTCGCTGCGATGATGATATGGAAGCCGGACAGGCGCATGATCGCCTTGCTCTCGTCCGCGGTCTCGGTGAACTTGAGATGCGGCGAGTTGAGCAGGCGCGCGGCGTCGACCGACGGGTCGAGGCTTTCGGCATGGCGGCGAAACACTTCGGTGGCGCGGATCGCGAGCGGGGAATCCAGGAAGATCGGCGCGATGGGAATCTCGCCGTGCTCCATGAGGTCGACGAGGTCGACGATCAGCTCCTGGGTGCGCTCGACCGCGAAGGCGGGCAACAGCAGCGCGCCGCCGGCGCTTGCTGCCTCGCGCACCTCGGCCGCGAGATGCTTGCGGCGGAGCGCGGGTGTCGTGGCCTCGCGCAACCGGTCGCCATAGGTCGATTCCGAGATGACGTAGTCGAAATCGGTTGGCGCCTCGGGATCGGGCTGCAGCAGCTTGGCTTCCGGGCCCACATCGCCGGAGAGCAGCACGCGCATCGGACGTGGCGCGCCCGGTTCGGCGATCTCGAGCTCGATCGAGGCGGAGCCGAGCAGATGGCCGGCGTTCCAATAGCGGGCGCGGACGCCTGTTATCACGTCGGTCCAGTGTTCATAGTCGACGGCGCGGAACGATTGCAGCGATGCGATCGCATCCGACTGCGTGTAGATCGGGTACACCTCCTTGCGCCCGCGCGAGGCGTTGCGCCTGTTGAGCTGGGTGACCTCCGATTCCTGGATGCTGCCGGCGTCGGGCAGCATGTAGGAGCAGAGGTCGATGGTGCCGCGCGTCGCCAGGATCGGTCCCTCGAATCCCCCTCGCACCAGTTTCGGCAACAGGCCGCTGTGGTCGATATGGGCGTGCGTGAGGAGCACGGCGTCGATATCGGCCGGGCGAAACGGAAAGGCACCGTAGTTGAGCTCCTTCAGCGTCTTCTGGCCCTGGAACAGGCCGCAATCGACCAGGAAGCGGCCGCCTGCGGTCTGAAACAGATAGCTCGACCCGGTCACGGTGCGGGCGGCACCGCAAAATCGGACGGTGATGCTCATGGCGTCGTCTCCGGAGGAAGTGTGGTGGTCAGTTCGGACCGTAGGGCGGCCGCCAGACTCTCGTCGAGGGGGATCGCATTGGTCGGATGCGGCACGCTGTCGGTCGAGCGGATCGACCGGATACCGGCGCCGGCGAATGCGACGGTCATCGCAGGTGGAAACAGCGCATGCGTCACGACCGCGTCGATCGCAGTCGTCCCCATCGCCGTCAGGGCCTTCGCCGCTTCCATCATCGTGGTCCCCGAGGAAACGATGTCATCCACCAGCAGCGCCGGGCGTCCCGTCAGCAGGGCGGGATCGGCAAAGCTGACGGCAACCGAACGATCGCCGTGCCGCGTCTTTCGCGCCACCGTATGCTGCAGCCGCAGCCGGCGCGCGATGTCGCTCACCCAGGGCTCGGACTCCATGTCGGGTCCGATCACGATTGTTGCGGGATCGATGCCGTCCGTCGCCAGGGCTTTCGCGATGGCCGGCATCGCGGACAGGTTCTCAGCTTCGATGCCTGGAAAGACCGATCTGATGTCGGCGGTGCGGTGCAGATGCGCATCCACGGTGACGACGCGGTCTACGGTCCTTGCGAGCAGATCGCCCATGGCGCGCTGGCTGATGGCCTCGCCCGCATGAAACGCAGCATCCTGCCGCATGTAGCAGAGATAGGGTGCGACCAGCACCAGCCGCTTGGTGCCGCCACGCCGCAGCGCCTCCGCCGCGAACAGCAGGGTGATCAGCTTGTCATTGGGCTGATCGAGCGGGGCGTAGAGGATCGCTGTGTCGGCTGCCGGTGCAACGGCGACGCGCAGCTCGCCGTCGGGAAAGCGATGCACGGCGATCTCGGCGCAGGACATCCCGAGCCGCGCCGCAAGGCGCTTGGCCGCATCGCTGCCGCCGGACAATGTCTGGAGCGCGATCGTGCTCACGACGCCGACTTGCCTTGCGGGGCGCCATGACCGTTGATGACGTAGCCGGTCTCCTCGGTGGCGGCATCGGCCGCCAGGTCATGCTCGGGACGGTCGAACGTGTAGACGCGATAGAGCGGCTCACCCTGCTCGACGCGGTCGCCGATCTTCTTGAACAGGCGGATGCCGGCGCCCTTGTCGAGCGGCGCCCCGGCGGTGCGGGCGAGGCGGTTCATGCGCAGGCAGTCGATCGCGGACACGGTGCCGTCATGCGAGGCCTTGACGTCGAAGCTGAGCGAGCCGAGCTCGCTGCTGCAGGTCGACGGGCCCTGGGCGTCGATGATCTTCTGCATCTGCTTGAGCGCCGCGCCGCTGTCGAGCAATTCGCGCGCCCTGGCATAACCGGCGCCGCCGCGCAGCTTCGGATCGTATTCCAGCAGATGGGCGGCGAGCCGCAGCGATTTCTCGCGCAAATCGCGCGGCGCGTCCTTGTCGTTGCCGAGCACGGCCATCACGTCATTGGCTTCGAGCACCGGCCCGATGCCGTTGCCGATCGGCTGGCTGCCGTCGGTCATGATCACCTCGACGGTGCGGCCGAAGCGGTCACCGACGAATTCGAACAGTTTTCGCAGCCGCATCGCCTCGACGCCGCTGCTGACCTTCGCGGTCGGCCCGACCGGAATGTCGATCAGAAGATGCGTCGAGCCCGCCGCGATCTTCTTGGACATGATGGAGGCGACCATCTGCTCACGGGTGTCGAGGCTCAAGGGGCGCTCGACCGAGATCAGCACGTCGTCGGCCGGCGACAGGTTGACGTGGCCGCCCCAGATCAGGCAGCCGTTGCAAGCCGAGACGATCGCCTTCATCTCCTCGACGCCGACATTCACCCGTGCCAGCACTTCCATCGTGTCGGCGGTGCCCGCAGGCGAGGTGATGGCGCGCGAGGAGGTCTTGGGGATCGGCAGGCCGTGCGCGGCGACGATCGGCACCACCACCATCGAGGTGCGATTGCCGGGAATGCCGCCGATGCAATGCTTGTCGACGACGACGGGCGTCGGCCACACCAATTGGGTGCCGGCCTGGGCCATCGCGCCGGTGAGGGCGAGCAGCTCGTCGCTGGTGATGAAGCTTGCGGAGCCGATCAGGAAGGCGGCGATTTCCATGTCGGAGTAGCGATAATGCGCGAGGTCGTCGATGATCGCGCTAATCTCGGCCTGACTCAGCGTTCGGCCGCGGATCTTCGCGCGCACCGCCTCGAGGCTCTCGGGGGACGAGGCGGGCCTGACCGTCACCGACGTGCCGACGCCTTGGGCGAAGCGGTGGAATGCGGGTTCGGAGAGGCCGATCTCGTCCGGGGTGACCAGCGTGTCGTCGTCCGTGATCAGCAGCGTCGCCAGCAGCACCTTGTCGCCCTGGCGAAGCTCGACGCGGCTGAAGCCGCGGAAGATCTCGGCGCGCAGCGCTTTCGATTGCCGGGAGAGGACGACGACGTTCTCGCGTCCGGTATCGAGCCGGACGCGGCGGATCTTCAGTTGGGAGTGGGGAAGGTCTGGATGCATGGACGCGCCGGCAGGGAGGAAACTCGGCCTCCATGCTTAGACCTCGCGGTCCCCGTCCTGTTGACCCAGATCATGGACGGCGCGACCGGCTTGCCGGTGCGCGCCTTGAAGGTGCGCCTTGAAGGTGCCCCTTGGCGATGTCGCCGATACCGGATGGCCGCATGCGGCCGGGCCGGGCGGTTACTTCGTGGCGGCGTCGATCGAGTTGAACTTGTTGTTGAGCAGGGCACCGCCCGTGCTGTTCACGACGGTGACGATCGCGAGCGCGATGCCGGCGGCGATCAGGCAATATTCGATAGCGGTGGCGGCTCGTTCGTCGGCAAGAAAGGACCTGAGCAATGCCATCGTCAACTCCCGTTCGTCCGTCCAATGTATACGGCGCCGTTTGCGAAATGCAAAAATCGATTCACGAAGTCTTCGCCGGGGCGCGTCAATGCACTGGCGCGCTAACCCCGACCTCTGGCGTTATATGCTGCCATTCGTTGACTTAAGGTTTCGTCACTCAATTTGGCCGGATTTGACGGGGTCTTTTTCAGGACCCAACCGGGCCGTCGGGCGCAGTCCTGTCGGGGCGCCTCAGCACGGCGGCGAGGCGGCCGGCCAGATAGCTCATCACGCGCGGCTGCGACCGCGCTGCGCCATCGGCGAGGCGTTCGTCCTCGGTCGTGTCGCTGATGAGGCCGATATAGTTCTTCCTGGCGTCCTGCTTCTGCATGGCGTGCCAACCCTGGTCCAATCGAGGGCGGGACCTTGGTCGGCGCAATGGCAATCGACAGTTAATTTTGTCTTCCGTAGGACTACGCGGCGCCTCGCCGATGGCGGACCGCTGCGGAAAACGATGCCGCGCTTTAACGGATTGTTGAGGCTAAGGAGCCGCAACGCGGGCTCACTTGCGGTCCGCGTCGGCGTTCAGCGCCCGCAGCATCGCGATGCGGGCAAACAGCATCCAGCCGCCGCCTTGCTCCGCCGCGTTGATCAGCGTTTCGATCGCGGTCTGCCAGTGGCGCGCATGCTGCACGTCCTCGGGCAGGTGCATGATGTGGTCGGCTGCCTGCTGCAGCGTCTGCAGCCGGCGTCCGCCGCGAACGGAGATGGGATCGTCGAATGCCGCCGACCAGGGCATGTCAGGCCGGCCGGCGGGCGCGGGGAGGCGTCACGGTGCGATCGCCGATCTGCGCTGCTAGCCCGCCTTCTTCGCCCGCGCCGGCGCACGCACCGGCTTGTCGGCGGCCTTCTTGGGCGCGGTCGCAGCCTTCGCCGCCGCCTCCTTGCCGCCCTTGCCGGCGATCGGCAGCAGCATCTCGCGCTGGCCCTCGACGCGCTTCTTCGGCTTCTTGGCCTTGGCCTGATTGGCGACCTTCGCCGCGGGCGCGGTGTCCTTCTCGTTCGCGATGCTCTTCTTCAGCGCGTCCATCAGGTTGATGACGTTGCCGCCGCTCTTCGGCGTCGACTTGGCCGCGATCGGCGTCCCGGCGCGCTTCTTGTTGATGAGATCGATCAGCGCGGTCTCGTAATGATCCTCGAACAGCTCGGGCTCGAACGCGCCGGACTTCTTCTCGACGATGTGCTTGGCGAGGTCGAGCATGTCCCTCGTCAGCTTCACGTCCTGGATGTCGTCGAAATATTCGCTCTCGCTGCGGACCTCGTAGGGGTAGCGCAGCAGCGTGCCCATCAGGCCGGTCTCGAGCGGCTCCAGCGCGATGATGTGCTCGCGGTTGGTCAGCACCACGCGGCCGATCGCGACCTTGTCCATGCTGCGGATGGTCTCGCGGATCACCGCATAGGCGTCGTGTCCGACCTTGCCGTCAGGCACGAGATAATAGGGGCGGATCAGATAGCGGTTGTCGATGTCGGCCTTCGGCACGAACTCGTCGATCTCGATCGTGTGCGTGGAGTCGAGCGCGATGTCGTCGAGCTCGTCCTTGGTGACCTCGATATAGGTGTCGGTGTCGACCTTGTAGCCCTTGACGATGTCCTCGGAGGTGACCTCGTCGCCGGTCTCGGCGTCGACCTTGAGGTACTTGATCCGGTGGCCGGTCTTGCGGTTGATCTGGTTGAAGGAGACTTTCTCGGTATCCGAAGTGGCCGGATAGAGCGCGACCGGACAGGTCACGAGCGACAAACGCAGAAAACCCTTCCAATTGGCGCGGGGGGCCATGGGCTACTCCAAACGCAACAAGGACAGACTTATGAGGATACCATCAGGGAACAGCGAATCATAGCAAGGCCGGTCGTCGATCCTGCAACTGCGTTAACCGGTCGCGAGGCCCATGGTTGCGGCCCGATCGGGTCGTAAATGCCGGAACATCAACTCGGATCGGGCGTTGGCTCGACATGCACGGCTGCGAGAAAGTCGCGGTCACCGGAGGCGACACGCAGAGATTGAGGGCATCATGGCAACCACGCGAGAGCAGCATCAGATCGTCGAAACGGCAACCGAGGCGCGTGCGGGTGAACCCGGGCCGTCCGTTGCCGCACTGCTCGCCATCTCGACCGGGCTTGCGATCCTGATCCTCGCCGTGATCTGGTTCGTGTTCTTCCGGACCTGACGGCTGAACTCACGGGAAGGGCGGACCTTCCGAGCCGCCGCTTCACGCGGCACATTGCGCCCGTCCTGCTGCCGGCTCGTCCGGCCGCAGGGCGGGCGCAGTCGCGTTGGCTGCGAACACGTCGTATATGACCAAAAAGTAACGCAGCCGGTTCCCGGCGTTCATATTCAGTTCACGCCGGAATTGCTCATCTGGCGCGGTGTTGATGCGGCCAATTTCTGGAGAGAAGCGTGCGCTTGCTCGTTGTTGAGGACGACCCCGATCTCAATCGCCAGCTCACCAAGGCGCTGACCGACGCCGGTTACGTCGTCGATCGCGCCTTCGACGGAGAGGAAGGGCATTATCTCGGCGACAACGAGCCGTATGATGCCGTCGTGCTCGACATCGGCCTACCCAAGAAGGACGGCATCTCGGTGCTGGAGGCCTGGCGCCGCAACGGCCGCACCATGCCGGTCCTTATCCTCACCGCGCGCGACCGCTGGAGCGACAAGGTGCAGGGCTTCGACGCCGGCGCCGATGACTATGTCGCAAAGCCGTTCCATCTGGAGGAAGTGCTGGCGCGCATCCGGGCGCTGCTGCGCCGCTCGACCGGCCATGCCCAGAGCGAACTCTCCTGCGGCCCGGTCACGCTCGATACCAGGACCGGCCGGGTCAGCGTGTCGGGCAATCCGGTCAAGATGACCTCGCACGAATATCGGCTTCTGGCCTACCTCATGCACCATTCCGGACGCGTGGTGTCGCGCACCGAACTGGTCGAGCACCTCTACGACCAGGACTTCGATCGCGACTCCAACACGATCGAAGTGTTCGTCGGCCGCATCCGCAAGAAGCTCGACGTCGACATCATCCAGACCGTCCGTGGCCTCGGCTATCTCCTGACACCGCCGGCCGCTTGAGGCGTTCCGGGGCTTGACGGGCAGCCCGGCAGGGGCCTTGGTCCGGTCATGACCTCCGACGACTTGCCATCCTGCGCCTCCCGGGACCGTTCCGATGGCCGCTAGCTCACTTGCCAACCGACTGTTCCTGTCGGCGACCGCCTGGCTCGTGGTGATCCTGGCCATCACCGGCGTGGTGCTGTCGTCGGTCTACAAGAACGCCACCGAGCGCGCCTTCGATCGCCGGCTCAACCTCTATCTGCGCACCCTGATCGCCGAAGTCGCCACCCCCGACGAGCCGCCGGACCGCCAGTTCCAGTCGCTGGGCGAGCCGCTGTTCGATCTGCCGCTGTCGGGCTGGTACTGGCAGATCACCCGCACCGACACCGAGAAGCCGGAAGTGCGCTCCTCGCGCTCGCTCTGGGACAAGAAGCTGCCGAAGCTGGAGGAGCAGGGCACCGAGCTCACCGCCGCCGGCATCCGGCTCGCTTATGTCGACGGGCCCGAGGGACAGAATTTGCGCATGGTCGAGCGTCCGGTCGATCTCGGCGCCGACGGCAAATTCCTGGTCAGCGTCGCCGGCGACGACACCGAGATTTTCGACGAGACGCGCAGCTTCGACTATTACCTCGGCGGCACCTTCACCGCGCTCGGCATCGTCCTGCTGCTGACGACCGTGTTCCAGGTCCGCTTCGGCCTTGCGCCGCTCAAGCGCATCTCGGAATCGATTGCCGACATCCGCTCCGGGCGGGCGGAGCGGCTGGAGGGCGAATTCCCGGTCGAGATCGCGCCGCTGGCGCGCGAGACCAATGCGCTGATCGACGCCAATCGCGAGATCGTCGAGCGTGCGCGCACCCATGTCGGCAATCTCGCCCACGCGATCAAGACGCCGCTCTCGGTCATCGTCAACGAGGCAGGCAGCCACGCCGCCGAGCCGTTCGCGGCCAAGGTGATGGAGCAGGCGGACGTGATGCGCGACCAGCTCGCCCATCACCTGGAGCGCGCCCGCATCGCGGCGCGCGTCTCGATCGTCGCGACCGTGACGGACGTGGCGCCCGCCATCGAGGCGCTGCGGCGGACCATGGAGAAGATCCATCGCGATCGTGGCATCGCGGTCGAAGCCAAGGCCGATCCGTCGGCCAAATTCCGCGGCGAGCGGCAGGACCTGGAGGAGATGGTCGGCAATCTCGTCGACAATGCCTGCAAATGGGCGGCCTCGCGCGTCTTCATCGAGGTCCTGGTCGAGACGCCGCAGCAGGCCGGTGCCGGCCCCCGGCTGCGGATCATCGTGGACGACGATGGAAGCGGCCTGTCGGAAGCCGAGCGCGCCCAGGTCGCCCGGCGCGGCCAGCGTCTCGACGAGTCCAAGCCCGGCTCGGGGCTCGGCCTGTCCATCGTCACCGACCTCGCCGCGCTCTATGGCGGCAGCCTGTCGCTTGGCGGTGCGCCGACCGGCGGCCTGCGCGCCGAACTCGTCCTTCCGGGGGTGTAATGCGTTGAGGGAGCTAGGCTTTTCGCCCCTGCCGCGGCCCGGCCAAAACCCGGAGGAGGGCATTTGGTGCCACTTGCTAAACGGCTTCTTAAGTGGGCCCCACCTATGATCGCGCCGGACACATCCCATGTCCGCCATTTTACCGTGCATTACCCGGGCGCATGAGCCAGACATCGATCGAGCGGCTGAGGGAATATCTCGCGCAGCTCCCGCCGCAGGCGCAGGCGCTGCTGATGCGGGAGTTCGAGCGCGCGCTCGAACGCGGCCAGGACACGGCCGTGGCGACCCTCGTGCTCGAGCAATTGCGCAAGATCGTCCGCAAGACCGAAGCCGACGAAGCCCCGCCGCCGCGCACGGACGATCTGTCCCGGCTGCTGTTCCAGGCGCTGGAACCGTTCCTGGTCGAAGCGGGTGCCCCGATTCGGGTCGGCCAGATCCGCCGCGCCTCGCTACAGCCGGTCTGGCAATGGCTCGGCCGCGACGGTGCGCCGGACAAGCTCAGGGAATTCGAGGCCGCGCTGGCCCGCATGCCGGCCGACAGCGCCGGACAGGTCGAGGCCCTGGCGCAGAAACTCCAGGCGGTCGCCGCCGATGCCATTTTCGAGCTGACCGGCCCCGGCGGCGGCGACAAGTCGCGTGCGCTCGCCCGGGTCGGCCCGCCCAACGTGATCGAGGACCTCTACTCGATCGGAGCGGTGCTGCAAGTCCGCGAAGCCATCGCCGCGCTGAACGAGAAGCTGCCGCGCACCTTGCGCGCCTTCGGCGATTCCCAGATCGCGTCGGTGACGCAGGCGCTCAACATTCCGGTGCTGCAGACGCCGCAGATGCTGCCCTTTGCGCTTTCGATCGTCGTGCAGCGGATGACGGCGCCGTGGCAGATCATTCGTCTCGCCATCAAGATCGCCGCCTCCGACGACGAGATCCGCGTCGCGGCGACGCCCTATGGCGTCGCGGTCACGATGGCGCTGCACGATCTGTCCTGCGTGGCCGCCACCTTGCGCATGGACATCAAGTGCGGGCATTTCGACAACGTGGCCGGCAACCTCAAGACGTTGCACGACGGCGTGCGCGGACTTCGCACCGAGCTCGACCTGCGCAACGATTCCGCCTGGGGCAAGCAGCTCACATCGATCCGGGCCGACATCTCCAATGCGCTGCAATCCGAGATCGACAGCGTGCCGGGGCGCGTCCGCCGCATCCTGCGCCAGCGCCCCGAGAAGGACATCCCGCCGGGTGCGCGGATCGACAGCACCGAGGTGGAAGAGACGGTGTCGCTGATCGATTTCGTCGCGACCTGCCGCAACTATGCGAGCGAGCTTGCGATCAACGAGGTGACGCTGCGCACCTATTCCGACCTACAGCAATATGTCGAACGCTCGACCGAGCAGCTGGTTCAGTCGCTGCGCGCTGCCGATCACAAGGTGCGCACCTATCGCCAGCAGCAAGTGCAGGCAGCAATCCGATTCTGCCAGGTGCTGTTCGGCGATGACTACGCGTCGCTGATGAGCCGCGCGGCACAGAATGCCGAAACGGGCGAGCGCAAATCGTCGCGCGCGAGCTGATTCAAGCGCATATTTTTGTGATCACAATTTGTGGTTGACGGTGCCCATGCCGCACCGTAGGTTCCCGGTGCAAGTTTGGGGACCTTCCACCTGTGGGCGCATGAAACCCGTTATCAGCTCCATCGAAATTGAGAACCGCGTCATCGTTGCCAAATATCAAAGGCTGATGGTCGGCGCCAAGGTGGTGCTGGTCGAGAAGGCAAGCGGTCGCCAATTGTCCGAGACGATCACGAGGGTTGCCTCGCCGGTTCCGGTCGGTGCGTTGCGCATCCGATTGCCGGAGGCCGTCAAATCGGGGACATATTTCCTGAAGGCCTTCAACGGCCACGGCGAGGATGCCGCACAAAGCGCGGATTTCGAGATCGGCTAAGCCGTTGGATTTTCATCGTTTCGAGACTGCGCGCAGTCGCGCCAAATTGACAATTGTCAATTGCCGCATCGTCCGGCCGTGGTGTAAAGCCACCTATGGGCGCGGATCGCGCGCTGCCGGAAGCTTGCCAGATGACGCTATGGTTCGTGTTCGCGCTGATGACGGTCGCGGCGATTTTCGCCGTGCTCTGGCCGCTTGGCCGTAAGGAGCGTGCGCCGGAGCAGGGCAGCGAGGTCGTGGTCTACAAGGACCAGCTGGCCGAGGTCGAGCGTGATCTCGCCGCGGGCCTGATTCCCGCGCCGGACGCCGAGGCCGCGCGGGTCGAGATCAGCCGCCGGCTGCTCGCCGCGGCCGCCAGCGAGCCCGCACTAGCGCCGCAGTCGAATCTCAAATGGCGCCGCGCGGCGGCCGTGCTCGCGCTCGCGGGTCTGCCGCTCGTTGCGATCGCCGTCTACATGCCGCTCGGCTCGCCCCGGCTTCAGGACGCTCCGCTGGCGCAGCGGGAGCGCGCATCCAACACCAATATGGCGCAGTCGCTCGAGAACATGGTCGAGCAGGTCCAGCAGCATCTGGAAAAGAATCCGACCGACGGTCGCGGCTGGAACGTGCTCGCGCCTGTGCTGCAGCGGCTCGGCCGCTTCGACGACGCGGTACGCGCCTATCGCAATTCGCTCACCTACAATGGCGAGAGCGCCGAGCGCCGGGCCGACCTCGGCGAAGCGATATCGGCCGCAGCCGGCGGTGTCGTGACCGCCGAGGCCAAGTCTGAATTCGAGCGCGCGTACGCCCTCGACGCCGACGATCCCAAGGCCAACTACTTCCTCGGCCTTGCCGCCGAGCAGGACGGCCGCAATGACGATGCAGCCAAGATCTGGCGCACGCTGCTTGGCAAAGCACCCGCGGATGCGCCGTGGCGTTCGCTGGTGCAGACCTCGCTGGCGCGGGTCGGTGGCGGCGGAACGATGCCGGCGCTGTCCGATGAGACGGTTGCGGCTTCCAAGGACATGGCCGAGGGCGATCGCAACGCGATGGTGCGCGGCATGGTCGATCGTCTGGCCACGCGGTTGAAGCAGAACGGCGAAGACGTCGACGGATGGCTGCGCCTGGTGCGTGCCTATCTCGTGATGGGCGAGCGGGACAAGGCGATGGGCGCATCGGTCGATGCCCGGCAGGCCGTTGCCAGCGATGCCGAGCGGCTTCGCCAGCTCAATGACGGCCTTAAGACTCTGGGACTCGGCGGATGACGATGTCGGGACGAGAGCAGCGGAGAACGGATACGCCATGACGCGCAAGCAGCGACGTATGACCATCATCGGCGGCTCGCTCGCCGTGCTCGCGCTCGCGGCCGCGCTGGTGCTCAACGCACTTCGCGACTCCATCGTGTTCTTCTCGACCCCGTCCATGGTCGCCGAGAAGCATGTCGAGCCCGGCAAGCGGTTTCGCCTCGGCGGGCTGGTGCAGCCCGGCTCGCTGCAGCGTGGCGACAATCTCGCGGTGACCTTCGAGGTCGCCGACGGCAACGCCAAGCTGCCGGTGGCTTACAAGGGCATCCTGCCGGACCTGTTCCGCGAAGGGCAGGGCGTCGTCGCCGAAGGCGCGCTCGATGCCCACGGTGTCTTCAAGGCCGATACCGTGCTTGCCAAGCATGACGAGACCTATATGCCAAAGGACGTCGCCGATGCCCTGAAGAAGCAGGGCCATTGGAAGGACGATTACGGCGGCAAGCCCGCCGACGGCGGCAAGACGTCCGATGCAGGCAAGCCCGCGGCGACGACCGCGCAGGGCAATCCGGTGGGAGCAGTGCGGTGATCGCAGAATCCGGACATTACGCGCTGGTGCTGGCGCTGGGGCTCGCACTGATCCAGTCCATCGTGCCCCTGATCGGCGCGCGCCTGCGCGACGCCGCGCTGATGAACGTGGCGCGCTCCGCGGCACTGGCCCAGCTTCTGTTCGTCGGCGCCTCGTTCACGGCCCTCGTGATGCTGCACGTGAACTCGGACTTCTCGGTCGCCAACGTCTACGAGAACTCCCACTCGATGAAGCCGCTGCTCTACAAGATCACGGGCGTGTGGGGAAACCATGAAGGCTCGATGCTGCTCTGGGTGTCGATCCTCGCTTTGTTCGGCGGGCTGGTCGCGGCGTTCGGCAACAATCTGCCGCTCTCCCTGCGCGCGCATGTGCTGGCCGTGCAGGCCTGGGTCGCCAGCGCCTTCTATCTCTTCATCCTCGTGACCTCGAATCCGTTCCTGCGCATCGCATCCCCGCCGATCGAGGGACGCGATCTCAATCCGGTGCTGCAGGACATCGGGCTCGCCGTGCATCCGCCGATGCTCTATCTCGGCTATGTCGGCTTCTCGATCTCGTTCTCCTTCGCGATCGCCGCGCTGATGGAGGGCCGCATCGACGCGGCCTGGGCGCGCTGGGTGCGGCCGTGGACGCTGGTCGCCTGGATCTTCCTGACGCTCGGCATCGCCATGGGCTCCTACTGGGCCTATTACGAGCTCGGCTGGGGCGGCTGGTGGTTCTGGGATCCGGTCGAGAACGCTTCGCTGATGCCGTGGCTCTCCGGCACCGCGCTGCTGCATTCGGCTCTCGTGATGGAGAAGCGCAACGCGCTGAAGGTCTGGACCATCCTGCTCTCGATCCTGACCTTCTCGCTGTCGCTGCTCGGCACGTTCCTGGTGCGCTCGGGTGTCATCACCTCCGTGCACGCCTTCGCAACCGATCCCACCCGCGGCGTGTTCATTCTGATGATCCTCTGCCTGTTCATCGGCGGCAGCCTGTCGCTGTTCGCAGGGAGAGCCACGTCGTTGAAGCAGGGCGGCCTGTTTGCGCCGATCTCGCGAGAGGGGGCGCTGGTCCTGAACAATCTGCTGCTCACCGTCGCCTGCGCGGTCGTGCTGTTCGGCACGCTCTATCCGCTGGCGATGGAGATGCTCGCCGACTTCAAGATGTCGGTCGGCGCGCCCTTCTACAATCTGACCTTTGCGCCGCTGTTCACGCTGCTGCTGCTCGCGGTGCCGTTCGGCCCGATGCTGGCGTGGAAGCGCGGCGATCTGCTCGGCGTGACGCAGCGTCTGCTCGCGGCGGGCGTTGCCGGGCTCGTCGCCGTCGCCATCGTCTGGGGCTGGGCCACGGGCGGCAGCACACTGGCGCCGCTCGCGATCGGGCTTGGCGTCTTCGTCATCGCCGGCGCCGTCACCGACATCGTCGAGCGCACCGGCCTCGTGCGGCTGCCGTTCGCCACAGTGCTGCACCGGGCACGCGGCCTGCCGCGCTCGGCCTGGGGCACCGCGTTCGCGCATGCCGGCCTCGGCGTGGCGCTGATCGGGATCGTCTGCGAGACCACCTGGAACAGCGAACATATCGCAACGATGAAGCAGAATGACGTCGCGCAGATCGCCGGCTTCGACGTCAAGCTCGACGGACTGCTGCAGCGTCAGGGCCCGAACTTTCGCGAGATGATCGCCCAGTTCAACGTCAGCCGCGACGGCCAGCCCGTCAGCGTCATGACGCCCTCCAAGCGCAGCTTCACCACCCGCGGCTCGTCGACCACCGAAGCGGCGCTGCTGACGCGCGGCGCCAGCCAGCTCTACATTTCGCTCGGCGACGCCAATGCCGAGGGCGCCATCGCCGTGCGCATCTATTACAAGCCGATGGTGCTCATGATCTGGTGGGGACCGGTGCTGATGGCGTTCGGCGGCATGCTGTCGCTGTCCGACCGGCGCCTGCGGGTCGGCGCGCCGAAGCCGGCGCGGGCCAAGCAGCGCCTCCAGCCGGCGGAGTGATCCGATGCGCCGGATGATGGTTGCGCTCATCGCGCTGGTGCTGCTGGCCTTGCCTGCGGCGCACGCGGTGCAGCCCGACGAGATCATGGCGGATCCCGCCAAGGAAGCCCGTGCGCGCGAGCTGTCGCGCGAGCTGCGCTGCATGGTCTGCCAAAACCAGTCGATCGACGATTCCGATGCGCCGCTGGCGCGCGACCTGCGCCTTCTGGTGCGCGAGCGCATCGGCGCCGGCGACAGCAACTCGCAGGTGCTCGACTTCCTCGTCGCGCGCTATGGCGAGTTCGTGCTGCTGAAGCCTCGCTTCGAGCTGCAGACGCTGGTGTTGTGGCTGCTCGGGCCGCTGCTGCTGATCGGCGGCGGCGTGGCGTTGTGGCTGCAGATCCGGCGTCGTGCGAAGAATGGTGTCGATGTACCATTGTCGCCGCTGACGCCCGATGAGCAGGCGAAGCTCCGCGCCCTGATGTCGGACGAGGCCAAATCGTCCTAGCGAGGCGACGTCGTCCGGCTACGTAATCATACGTAGCCTGCCGCGCCGGCCCGCGCGGTTCATGGTATTTTGACCTTTGTCTGGAAGCTTGTCGCGAGCTTTGATTCCAGACTCCGAGTCCTCCTGATGTTCGCGAACAGCAATCTGACGATCCGCTTCCTGGTTGGCGCCGTCGTCGCTGCTTTATTGTTTCTACTGGGCATCGGCGGCGGCACCGGCTTCGTTGCGGTGCTGTATCTCAACAACGAGATCACGAGCCTGTCCTCGGACTTCGCCGCGCTGAGCGGTCCTGCGCGCGATCATGCCATGCAGACCTATCGGGAGGCGCAGGCCGCGTTCTCCTACTTCCTGGCTGCCTGCGGTGTGATCGCAATCGTCGCCGTCGCAATCTGCGTCACCACCTGGTTCGCCGTGCGCAACGGCATCCTCAGCCCGCTGGCGGCGATCGTGCATGCCATGCGCGAGGTCGCGAACCAGAAGTTCGAGACGCAGGTGCCGGGACTCGGCCGCACCAACGAGATCGGCCTGCTCGCCGGCGCGCTGGAGGTCTTCAAGACCAACGGCCTCGAGCGGCGACGCCTCACCGACGAGCAACTGCACGAAGCGCAGCACCAGGCCGAGCGATCGAAATTCCTGGACGACCGGATCAAGCGCTTCAACGACCTCGTCGCCAGCGTCGTCGACAGCGTGGCCTCGTCGGCGGTGCATCTGAAGAGCAACGCCGAGACGCTGTCGCGGACCGCCAATGACACCAGCAGCAAGGCCAACGCCGTGGCGAGCGCCGCGAACCAGGCCAGCGCCAGCGTGCAGACGGTGGCGGGATCGGCCGAGGAGATGACGAATTCGATCGGCACGATCAGCCGCCGCGTCACGGACGCGACCCAGCGCGCCGAGGGTGCGGCGTCGCAAGCCGAGAAGAGCCGCGACACCATCCACACGCTGTCCGATGCCGCCGACAAGATCGGGGAGGTCGTCCAGCTCGTGCAGGCGATCGCATCGCAGACCAATCTCCTGGCGCTGAACGCCACCATCGAGGCGGCGCGGGCCGGCGAAGCCGGCAAGGGTTTTGCGGTGGTCGCCTCTGAGGTGAAGAATCTGGCGCATCAGACCAGCAAGGCGACGGAGGAGATCACCTCCCATGTCGCCAGCATCCAGGGCATCACCGCGGAGACGCGCGGCGCGATCGACGCCATTTCGAGGACGCTGTCCGAGATCTCGTCGATCATGTCCGGCATCGAGGTCGACACCGCCCAGCAGCGCACCGCGACGCAGGAGATCACGCGGAGCGCCCAGGACGCCGCGCACGGCACCCTCGATGTCTCCAACCATATCGTGCAGATCACCTCGACCTCCGCCGAGACCGGCCGCATGGCGGCAGAAGCGCGGGATTCCGCGGTCGACCTGTCGCAACAGGCGGAAACCCTGAAGCGCGAAGTCGACGAATTCATCGTCAGCGTCAGGGCCAGCTGAGCGCGTCAAAACCCACCTGCCGCGCCGTCACGGAACTCGCTTTAAGTTCCTGTGAAAACAGAATTTTCGGCCTGCGCTAAACGGCCGCATCGGCTCCATCCCTTCATTACAAAAGTTTAACCCCGCCGCCAGCGCGCGGTAAGGCGGGAGTCCCCATCTTCAGGTCCGTAAGGTGCCGTCCCCTTAGGGCACCACAAGGATTTCAAGGCCCTGGAGATCTCTGCATGAGCGACCGTATCGACCTGTCGAACCTTCCGTCCTACCGGCAGCCCCGCCGGTCGGTGTTCTCCGCGCGCAAGTTCGCGTTGATGGCCTCAGTCGTCGCCGGTCTCGGCGCGGCCCTCTATGGCTTCAGCCCCTCGACCTCGCCGGCCGATTTGTTCTCGACCCCGGCGCATGCGCAGGTCAACAACGAGGTCCGCAAGGTCGAGCGCCCCGTCGGCTTCGCCGACATCGTCGAGCGCGTGAAGCCGTCGGTGATCTCGGTGAAGGTCAACATCAAGGAGAAGACCTCGAGCAACGACGACGGCGATGATTCGTCCTCGCCGTTCCAGCCGGGCTCGCCGATGGAGCGCTTCTTCCGCCGCTTCGGCGGTCCGGATGGAATGCCGGGCATGAAGGGCGGCCGCGGCCGCGTTGTGCAGGGCCAGGGCTCCGGCTTCTTCATCTCGGCCGACGGCTTTGCCGTGACCAACAACCACGTGGTCGACGGCGCCGACAAGGTCGAGGTCACCACCGACGACGGCAAGACCTATACCGCCAAGGTGATCGGCACCGACCAGCGCACCGACCTCGCCTTGATCAAGGTCGAGGGCAGCTCGAATTTCCCGTTCGCCAAGCTCGCTGACGCCAAGCCGCGGATCGGCGACTGGGTGCTCGCGGTCGGCAATCCCTTCGGTCTCGGCGGCACCGTGACCGCGGGCATCGTTTCGGCGAGCGGCCGCGACATCGGCAATGGTCCGTATGACGACTTCATCCAGATCGACGCGCCCGTGAACAAGGGCAATTCCGGCGGTCCGGCCTTCGACACCAATGGCGAGGTGATGGGCGTCAACACCGCGATCTACTCGCCCTCCGGCGGCAGCGTCGGCATCGCGTTCTCGATTCCCGCGAGCACGGTGAAGAGCGTGGTCGCCCAGCTCAAGGACAAGGGCTCGGTCAGCCGCGGCTGGATCGGCGTGCAGATCCAACCCGTCACCTCTGACATCGCCGACAGCCTCGGCATGAAGAAGGCCGAGGGCGCGCTGGTCGCGGAGCCGCAGGCGAACGGTCCGGCCGCCAAGGCCGGCATCGAATCCGGCGACGTGATCACCGCGGTCAACGGAGAGACCGTCAAGGACGCCCGTGAGCTGGCCCGCACTATCGGCGGCATGGCTCCCGGCGCGACCGTGAAGCTCAACGTGCTGCACAAGGGCCAGGACAAGGTCGTGAACATGACGCTCGGCCAGTTGCCGAACACGGTCGAGGCCAAGGCCGACAACGACAATGACAGCGGCAAGGGTGCCAGCAAGGGCACCGATGTGCCCAAGCTCGGCATGACCGTCGCGCCCGCCAATTCGGTGGCCGGCGCCGGCAAGGAAGGCGTCGTGGTCACCGAAGTCGATCCGAAGAGCGCCGCGGCCGAACGCGGCTTCAAGGAAGGCGACGTGATTCTCGAGGTCGGCGGCAAGAGCGTGGCCACCGCCGGCGAGGTTCGCGATGCCATCAACGCGGCGCGGACCGACAACAAGAACAGCGTCCTGATGCGCGTGAAGAGCGGCGGCCAGTCGCGCTTCGTCGCGGTGCCCCTCGCCAAGGGGTAAGCCTCGGGAGGCCTCAAGAGATGAGGGGTGTCGTCGGCATCAGTCGCCCCCGCCGCCGGCGCCCCTCGGGGAAGCAGCGTAACGTCGCTTCCCCTTGCTACCTTCCGGTGGAATTACGCCCCCCTCCGTCGGAAGGCCTAGGGCGGTGGAGTCCCCCCAGCTTCACCGCCCGCCCTTTTTCTCCATGCCGGCGTCTCCCACTCGGCTTGCATGGGATTGCCGCTCGCGCCATGTTTAGAGAAGGTTGACCTCCTTGACCGCCGCCGAACGCACGATGCGCCTCCTCATCATTGAAGACGACCGCGAATCCGCCGACTACCTCGTGAAGGCGTTTCGCGAGGTCGGACACGTTGCCGACCACGCCGCAGACGGCGAGGAGGGCCTCGCCATGGCCGAGAGCGGCGATTACGACGTGCTGGTGGTGGACCGCATGCTGCCCAAGCGCGACGGCCTGTCCCTGATCGGCCTGCTGCGCGACAAGGGCAACACCACGCCGGTGCTGATTCTCTCCGCGCTCGGGCAGGTCGACGACCGCATCAAGGGCCTGCGCGCCGGCGGCGACGATTATCTGCCAAAACCCTATTCCTTCGCCGAGCTGCTGGCCCGCGTCGAGGTGCTGTCGCGCCGCCGCGGCGGTCCCGCCGAGGACACCCTCTACCGCGTCGGCGATCTCGAGCTAGACCGGCTCTCCCATCGCGTCGCCCGGGGCAAGGACGAGCTGACGCTGCAGCCGCGCGAATTCCGCCTGCTCGAATATCTCATGAAGCATGCCGGCCAGGTGGTGACGCGCACCATGCTGCTGGAGAACGTCTGGGATTACCATTTCGATCCGCAGACCAACGTGATCGATGTGCACATCTCGCGGCTGCGCTCCAAGATCGACAAGGGATTCGAGCGGCCGCTGCTGCACACGATCCGCGGCGCGGGGTACATGATCCGTGACGGCATTCGGTAAACTCGTCCGCACCACGGCGTTCCGGCTGACGCTGGTCTATCTGCTGCTGTTCGCGATGTTCGCGGCCTCGCTGCTGGCCTATTTCGCCTGGAACACGCGGCGGCTGATCACCGAGGAAATCACGCAGACGGTCAATGCCGAGACCTCGGAGATCTCCGATCTCTACGACAGACGCGGCTTGCGCGGCCTGGTGCTCGCGATCGAGTACCGCGCGTTGCGGCCCGGCGCCAACCTCTATCTCGTGACCACGCCGACCGGGCAGGCGATCGCCGGCAATGTCGGCTCGCTCGCGCCCGGCGTGATGGCGACGCGGGGCTGGTCGGAGACCGCCTACCGCCGCATCGAAGACGCCGACGACCGTGACCATCGCGCGCTGGTGCGCGTCACCGAACTTGAGAACGGCTTCCGGCTCCTGATCGGCCGCGACCTCGCCGAGCGGCGTCGCCTGTTCGGCATCGTCGCCAAGGCGGCGCAATGGTCGATCCTGATCGTCGTCGTGCTCGGTCTCGGCGGCGGCATCTTCGTCGCGCGCCGTGTGCTGAGACGCATCGACGCCATGACCGGGACCGCGCAGCGCATCATGACCGGCGACCTCAGCGGGCGTCTGCCGGTCGGGCGCAGCGGCGACGAGCTCGATCGCCTCGCCGAAAACCTCAATGCGATGCTGGAGCGGATCGAGGCGTTGATGGCGGGGCTGAAGGAGGTCTCCGACAACATCGCCCATGATCTCAAGACACCGCTGACGCGGCTGCGCAACCGCGCCGAGGAAGCCTTGGCGAAATCCGGCTGCGAGGCCGACTACCGGGCGGCGCTGGAGCGGACCATCGAAGAGTCCGACGGTCTGATCCGCACCTTCAACGCGCTTCTGATGATCGCGCGCGCCGAGTCCGGGCAGGCGCGCGGCAACATGGATGATTTCGACGCAGCCGACGTCGCCAATGGCATCCACGAGCTCTACGAGCCGCTCGCCGAGGACGACGGCATGACCTTGAAGGTCAAGGCCGATCCGACGCCTGTTCACGCCAACCGCGAACTGGTCAGCCAGGCGCTCGCCAATCTGGTCGAGAATGCGATCAAATATGGCAAGCCGGTCGCGCAGACGAGCGGAACCGTGGTCAGCATGGAGGCCCGGCCAATTTTGATCGAGGCCAGGCGCGACGGCGACAAGGTGCTGCTCAGCGTCGCCGATCGCGGTCCGGGTATCCCCGAGGCCGACCGGGCGCATGCGGTGGAACGATTCGTCCGCCTGGAAGCGAGTCGCACGCTGCCGGGCTCTGGCCTTGGTCTCAGCCTCGCCTCGGCGGTTGCGACCTTGCACGGGGGCGAGCTGAAGTTGGGTGATGCCCAGCCCGGCCTCGTCGCCACGCTGGTGCTTCCCGCGCGCGCCGGCGCCGGCGACAGGGTTGCTCCGCCAATGCAGGATGTGCCACAGAAGGTGGCATGAACCACTCCGCGCCGGGAAACGCGGACAAGCATGAGAGGCTGGCCGCGCGCTTTGCGGAAGCTCCCCATATTGCCGCTTCCACAACCGACGAACGACGTCTTGAAAGCTGGCTGAGCGAGCTCGAGCCGGCTCAATCGGCCCGTCTCGAGGCGCTGCTGGTTCATCCCTTCGCGAGGGATATCCTGGCCGGCATCGCGGAATTCTCGCCTTATCTGTTCGATCTGGTGCGCGCAGATGCCGTGCGCCTGGTCCGGCTGCTCGAATGCGATCCGGATGCGCATCTGGCGGCCCTGATCGCGGATGCCCGGGGCGCGGTGCTCGCGGCGGTGGACGAGGCCGAGGTGATGCGGCTGCTTCGCCGCATGAAGGCGGAGGCGGCGCTGCTGACAGCCCTGTGCGACATCGGCGGGGTCTGGCCGGTGATGCGGGTGACGGCGGCGCTGACCGACGTTGCGGTGTCCTCGGTGCAGGCGGCGCTCCAATACCTGCTGCGGCAGGAAGCCGCACGCGGCAAGATCTCGCCGCCCAACCCTGACGCTCCCGAAGAGGGCTGCGGGCTGATCGTGCTCGCGATGGGCAAGATGGGCGCGGGCGAGCTGAACTATTCCAGCGACATCGATCTCATCGTGTTCTTCGATCCCGATGCGACGACGCTGGCGCCGGACATCGAGCCGCAGCCGTTCTTCGTCCGGGTGACGCAGGGCATGGCGCGCATCCTGCAGCAGCGCACCTATGACGGCTACGTGTTCCGCGTCGATCTGCGCCTGCGGCCCGATCCGTCCTCGACGCAGGTGGCGATCTCCAGGGACGCCGCGCTGAACTATTACGAGCGGGAAGGGCGCACCTGGGAGCGCGCGGCGATGATCAAGGCGCGGGCCTGCGCCGGCGATGCCAAAGCAGGCGAGGCGCTGCTGGCCGAGATCGCGCCCTTCGTCTGGCGCAAGCATCTCGACTTCGCCGCGCTCGCCGACGTCCACGACATGAAGCGGCAGATGCAGACCTATCGCGGCCAGAGCGAGGTCGCGGTCGAGGGACACAACGTCAAGGTCGGCCGCGGCGGCATCCGCGAGATCGAGTTCTTCGCCCAGACCCAGCAGCTGATCGCGGGCGGTCGCCATCCAGAGTTGCGGGTGCGGCCGACGCTTCGCGCGCTCGACATTCTCGCCGCCAGCAACTGGATCACGTCAGTGGCGCGCGACGAGCTGACCACGGCCTACGAGTTCCTGCGCCGGGTCGAGCATCGCATTCAGATGATCGCCGACGAGCAGACCCACACGCTGCCCGAAGACAAGGACGCTGTCGAACGCTTCGCGCGCTTCTTCGGCTATCGGGATCGCGAGGCCTTTGCGAACGACCTGCTGCGGCAGCTCAAGATCGTGCAGGGCCACTACGAAAAGCTGTTCGAGGGCGACGATCCGACCGGCACCGCCAAGCTGCCCGCGCTCGACTACGGGGCGGGGGCCGACGATCCGCGGCTGCTGCAGTACCTCACCACGCTCGGCTTCAAGAAGCCCGCCGCGGTGGCGCAGACCGTGCGCGACTGGGTCACCGGCGACTATCGCGTGTTCCGCGTCGAGGCGACACGCAACGCCTTCATCGAATTCGTGCCGGCTTTGATCGACGGGCTGGCCCATGCCGAGGAGCCTGATCGCGCCGTCGTGGCCTTCGACGATTTCCTGAAGGCGCTGCAGCGCGGCGGCCGGCTGATCACGCTGCTCGGCCAGAACCGTGATCTCGTCGCGCTGGTGGCGCTGGTGCTGGGCGCGGCGCCGCGGCTCGGGGAGATGCTGGCGCGGCAGCCGCAGCTCATGGACGGCTTGATCGATCCGCGCTTCTTCGGCGCCATGCCGGACCGGCAGGAATTGTCGGAACGGCTGGCCGCGACCGTGCAGGATGCCGGCTCATACGAGGAGTTCCTCGATCGCCTGCGCCTGTTCGGGCAGGAGAGCCTGTTCCTGATCGGCACGCGCATCCTGTCCGGCACCGTCTCGGCGCAGCAGGCAAGCACGGCCTTTGCCGACGTCGCTGAGGGTATCGTCCACACCGTGCACGGACTCGTCGCCGAGCGCTTCGCCGCCCAGCACGGCCGCATCAAGGGCCAGGAGACCGCGATCATCGCCATGGGCCGGCTCGGCAGCCGCGAGATGACGGCCTCGTCCGATCTCGACCTGATCCTGCTCTATGATTTCGACGCCGATGAACCCGACTCCGACGGGCCGAAATCGCTGCAGGGCGCGCATTACTTCGCCCGCCTGACCCAGCGCCTGATTAGCGCGTTCACGACGCGCACCAATTACGGCGTGCTCTACGAGATCGACATGCGCTTGCGTCCTTCGGGGCGCGCCGGCCCCGTGGCCTCGAGCCTGCTCTCGTTCGCGGACTACCAGGCCAACGAGGCCTGGACCTGGGAGCACATGGCTCTGACACGCGCGCGTGTGGTGTCGGCTTCGCCCGAATTCCGGATGCGGATCGAGCGCGTCATCCGCGAGGTCCTGACCCGGCATCGCGATCCCGCCATCACGGCCAACGACGTCGCCGACATGCGGCGCGCGATCGCTCAGGAGAAGGGCGAGGGCGATTGCTGGGATCTCAAATACGCCGCCGGCGGCATGGTCGACATCGACTTCATCGCGCAATATCTCCAGCTCGTGCACGCGCACCAGATGCCGGAGATCCTCGACGTCGGCACCATGCAGGTGCTCGACAACGCCTGCAGGCTCGGGGTGCTGCCGCAATCGGAGACCGAGATCCTGCGTGCCGCCGCGCGGCTCTATCACGATCTGACGCAGATCCTGCGGCTGTGCGTCAGCGACGGTTTCAAGCCGGAAACCGCCGGCACGGACCTGCAGCGCGTGATGGCGCGCGCCGGCGATGCGCCGGACTTCTCCTCGCTGGAGGCACGCGTGAAGGAGACGCAGGGCGAAGTGCGGCGCGTGTTCAGGGCGCTGCTGGAAGCGTCGTAGTCTGCTTCAGCGAAATGAGCGCCTCGCGCACGTCGGGCTCCAGTCCCGCGCCGCCGCCGTCGAGATGGGCGAAGATCGCGCGCTTCATCCGGGGATCCCAGAACTTCTTGATGTGGTCGGCAATCCCCGGCACGGCCTTGCCATGGCCCTGGCTCTGGAAGAACTTGCCGATCTGGTTGGCCATGTAGATCAGGCGGTCAGGCGACATCGGCAACCTCCGTGGCATGGCGGGGGACGACCCGGTCACCATGCGAGAACACTTCGAACCCGTCCTGGCGGGCAATGGCGATCAGCGTGATGCCGGCGGCTTCCGCGGTGCGCACCGCGAGCGCGGTGGGCGCGGAGACCGCGACCATGACAGGCGCGCCGATCGCAGCGGCCTTCTGCACCATCTCGACCGAGACGCGGCTGGTCAGCAGAACCATGCCGCCGCTCGCGTCGGTGCGGCTGCGCGCGAGCGCGCCGGCGAGCTTGTCGAGCGCGTTGTGGCGGCCGACGTCCTCGCGCAGCGCGACGATGTTGCCGGCAGGGGACCAGAACGCGGCGGCGTGAACCGCGCGGGTCTGCAGGTTGATCGATTGCAGCGGCGCGATGGCCTGCATCGCCGCCATGATCTGCCCGGGCGTGAAGGTCTGCCCGTGCGGCACGATTGCTGCGGGACGGACGGCTTCGGCGATGGATTCGATCCCGCAGATGCCGCAGCCGGTGGGGCCGGCGACATGGCGGCGGCGCTCGCTGATGAGCGCCGCATCTTCCGGTGCAAGCCACATCCTGAGCTCGATGCCGTCGTCGAGGCGAACGACGTCGAGCGACTTGATGTCGTCGACCGACTTGATGACGCCCTCGTCCAGGCTGAAGCCGACGGCGAAATCTTCCAGATTTTGCGGCGTTCCCATCATGACGGCATAGGTGCCGCCATTGTAGGTCAGCGCCAGCGGTGTCTCCTCCGGGATCAGCCGCACGCCTTCCGACGCGACGCCGTCGCGCCAGATTTCGCGGTCGATGGCCTGGACGGGCACGTGCATGCGGTTACTCCGCGGCTTCGGCCGGCACGATGCGGCGGGATTGCCGCGCCTGCTCGTCGTAGGACTTCTGCCAGTCGGACGGGCCGTTCGACGGTGAGATCTGCACCGCCGTGACCTTGTATTCCGGGCAGTTGGTGGCCCAGTCCGAGAAGTCGGTCGTGATCACGTTGGCCTGCGTGTCCGGATGGTGGAACGTTGTGTAGACGACGCCCGGCGAGACGCGGTCGGTGATCTCCGCGCGCAGCGTGGTCTCGCCGGCGCGGCTCTGCAGCCTTACCCAGTCGCCGTCGCGCACGCCGCGCATCTCGGCGTCGTGCGGATGGATCTCGAGCCGATCCTCGGCATGCCAGACCACGTTCTCGGTGCGACGCGTCTGCGCGCCGACATTGTACTGGCTGAGAATGCGGCCCGTGGTGAGCAGCAGCGGGAAGCGGGGGCCGGTGCGCTCGTCCGTCGCGACGTATTCGGTGACGATGAACTTGCCCTTGCCGCGAACGAAGCCGCCGATATGCATCACCGGCGTACCCTCGGGCGCCTTCTCGTTGCAGGGCCACTGCACCGAGCCGAGCTCCTCGAGCTTGGCGTAGGAGACGCCCGTGAAGGTCGGCGTGAGCGCGGCGATCTCGTCCATGATCTCGGACGGATGGCTGTAGTTCATCTCGAAGCCCATCGCCTTGGCGAGCGCGATGGTGACTTCCCAGTCGGCCATGCCGTTCTTCGGCGACATCACCTTGCGGACGCGCTGGATGCGGCGTTCGGCGTTGGTGAAGGTGCCGTCCTTCTCGAGGAAGCTCGAGCCGGGCAGGAAGACGTGCGCGTAGTTGGCGGTCTCGTTCAGGAAGAGGTCGTGGACGATGACGCATTCCATCGCCGACAGCGCCGCGACCACGTGCTTGGTGTTGGGATCGGACTGCAGGATGTCCTCGCCCTGGACGTAGAGCCCCATGAACGTGCCTTCGATCGCGGCATCGAACATGTTGGGAATGCGCAGGCCCGGCTCGGGATTGAGCTTGACCTCCCACAGCGCCTCGAACTGCTCGCGCACGGCATCACCCGAGATGTGGCGATAGCCGGGCAGCTCGTGCGGGAACGAGCCCATGTCGCACGAGCCCTGCACGTTGTTCTGGCCGCGCAGCGGGTTCACGCCGACGCCGGGACGGCCGATATTGCCCGTTACCATCGCAAGGTTGGCGATCGCGATGACCGTGGTCGAGCCCTGGCTGTGCTCGGTGACGCCGAGGCCGTAATAGATCGCGCCGTTGCCGCCGGTGGCGTAGACGCGGGCGGCTTCACGCAGCACCTTCGGGTCGACGCCGGTGAGGATCGCGGTTGCTTCGGGGCTGTTCTTGGGCTGGGCGACGAAGGCGGCCCACTCCTCGAACTCGCTCCAGTCGCAGCGCTCACGAATAAAGGCTTCGTTGGCAAGGCCCTCGGTGACGATGACATGCGCCAGCGCGGTGACGACGGCAACGTTGGTGCCGGGCATCAGGGGCAGGTGCAGCGCCTTCACATGCGGCGATTCCACCATCTCGGTGCGGCGCGGGTCGATCACGATCAGCTTGGCGCCCTGGCGCAGCCGCTTCTTCAGGCGTGAAGCGAAGACGGGATGAGCAGAAGCCGGATTGGCGCCGATGATGACGGCGACGTCGGTGTCCTCGACCGAGTCGAAGTCCTGGGTGCCGGCCGAGGTGCCGAAGGTTTGCGACAGGCCATAGCCGGTCGGCGAGTGGCAGACGCGGGCGCAGGTGTCGACGTTGTTGTTGCCGAAGCCGCCGCGGATCAGCTTCTGTACCAGATAGGTCTCTTCATTGGTGCAGCGGGACGAGGTGATGCCGCCGATGGCGTCGCGGCCGTATTTCTGCTGGATGCCGCGCATTTTGGCCGCGGCGAAGGAGAACGCCTCGTCCCAGGACACTTCCTTCCACGGATCCTCGATCCGGTCGCGGATCATCGGCTTGAGGATACGTTCCTTGTGGTTGGTGTAGCCCCAGGCAAAGCGGCCCTTGACGCAGGAATGGCCGCGATTGGCCTTGCCGTCCTTGTAGGGCACCATGCGCACGACTTCCTCGCCGCGCATCTCCGCCTTGAAGGCGCAGCCGACGCCGCAATAGGCGCATGTGGTGACGACGGAGTGCTCGGGCTGGCCGATCTCGATCACGGACTTCTCCGTCAGCGTCGCGGTCGGGCAGGCCTGCACGCAGGCGCCGCAGGAGACGCATTCGGAGCCGAGGAAGCTCTCGCTCATGCCGGGCGAGACGCGGCTGTCGAAGCCGCGGCCGGAGATCGTCAGCGCGAAGGTGCCTTGCACCTCCTCGCAGGCGCGGACGCAGCGCGAGCACACGATGCACTTGGAAGGATCGTAGGTGAAGTACGGGTTGGACTCGTCCTTCGGCATCCAGTGGTCGTTGTCGCAGCCATGGGACTTGCCGGGCGTCTTGGCGAAAACATGGTTCTCGCCCTCATAACCGTAGCGAACGTCGCGCAGGCCCACGGCGCCGGCCATGTCCTGCAGCTCGCAATCACCGTTGGCGCCGCAGGTGAGGCAGTCGAGCGGATGGTCGGAGATGTAGAGCTCCATTACGCCCTTGCGCAGCTTCTTCAGCCGCTCGGTCTGGGTGTGCACGACGAGCCCGTTCATGACCGGCGTGGTGCAGGAGGCCGGCGTACCGGCGCGGCCCTCGATCTCGACCAGGCAGAGGCGGCAGGAGCCGTACGCGTCGACCATGTCGGTCGCGCAGAGTTTTGGGATCTGGTGACCGGCGTCCATCGCGGCACGCATGATCGAGGTGCCCTCGGGCACCGAGATCTGGTTTCCGTCGATGGTGAGCGTCACCATCGTTTCCGACTTCGAACACGGCGTTCCGTAGTCGATTTCTTCGATCAGAGACATCGTCGTTCTCCTATTCCGCGGCCTGAAGCGTGGTCGGCGCCGGGATGAAGTCTTCCCGGAAGTGCTTCAATGCGCTGAGCACGGGGTAGGGCGTGAAGCCGCCGAGTGCGCAGAGCGAGCCGAATTTCATGGTGCTGCAGAGGTCCTCGACGAGCGCGATGTTTTCATGGACGCGTTCGCCGTTGATGATCTTCTCGATGGTCTCGGCGCCGCGCGTCGAGCCGATCCGGCAGGGCGTGCACTTGCCGCAGGATTCGATCGCGCAGAACTCCATCGCGAAGCGGGCCTGCCTGCGCATGTCGACGCTGTCGTCGAACACGACGATGCCGCCATGGCCGATCAGGCCGTCGCGTGCCGCGAACGCCTCGTAGTCGAACGGCGTGTCGAACAGGGCGCGGGGGAAATAGGCCCCCAAGGGGCCACCGACCTGCACGGCGCGGACCGGGCGGCCCGTGAACGTGCCGCCGCCGATGTCGTCGACGAGTTCGCCGAGCGTCACGCCGAAGGCGGTCTCGAACAGGCCGCCGTAGCGGAGATTGCCGGCGAGCTGGATCGGCATCGTGCCGCGCGAGCGGCCCATGCCGTAATCCGCGTAGGTCTTGGCACCTTCGGCCAGGATGAAGGGAATCGCGGCCAGCGACAGGATGTTGTTGATGGCGGTCGGCTTGCCGAACAGGCCGTGATGCGCCGGCAGCGGCGGCTTGGCGCGCACGACGCCGCGGCGGCCTTCGAGGCTCTCCAGCAGCGCGGTCTCCTCGCCGCAGACATAGGCGCCGGCCCCGACGCGCACCTCGAGATCGAAGCTGTAGGTCGAGCCGCCAATATTGTTGCCGAGATAGCCGCCGCGTCGCGCCGCCAGGATCGCGGCATTCATCGCATCGATGGCGTGCGGATATTCGCTGCGGGTGTAGATGTAGCCCTTGGTCGCGCCGACGGTGATTCCGGCGATGGTCATGCCTTCGATCACCAGGAAGGGATCGCCTTCCATGATCATGCGATCCGCGAAAGTGCCGCTGTCGCCCTCGTCGGCGTTGCAGACGACGAATTTGCGGTCGGCCTTGGCCTGCGCGACGGTCTTCCACTTGATCCCGGTCGGGAAGCCGGCGCCGCCGCGGCCGCGCAGGCCCGATGCCGTGACTTCGTTCAGGATCGCGTCCGTGCCGAGCGAGAGTGCGCGCTCCAGCCCCTTGTAGCCGCCATGGGCGCGGTAATCGTCGAGCGAGCGCGGGTCGATCACGCCGCAGCGGGCGAAGGTGAGGCGGGTCTGGCGCTTCAGCCAGGGGATCTCCTCGGTCGCGCCCAGCCGCAGCAAATGCGGCGTGTTGTTGGCGAGCGCATCGAGCAGGGAAGGCACGTCGGCTTCCGTGACCGGACCGAAGGCGATGCGGCCTTGCGGCGTCGCCACCTCGACCAGCGGCTCCAGCCAGTACATCCCGCGCGATCCGGTTCTGACGATATCGAGCGCAATGCCGCGCTTGGCCGCGTTCTGCTCCAGCGCCAGCGCAACCTCATCGGCACCGACGGCAATCGCGCCGGCATCACGTGCAACAAATAGACGCATGCTCATCGCTGTGCCTCCGCAACGAGGGCGTCGAGGCGCTTCTGATCCAGCCGTCCGATCAGGCGGCCGTCGAGCATCGCGGACGGTGCGGTCGCGCACAGGCCGAGGCAGTAGATCGGCTCCAGCGTGACGCGATCGTCGGGCGTGGTGTTGCCGAGCGACACGCCGAGCTTTGCTTCGGCGTGCGCCGCCAGCGCATCACCGCCTGCGGCCTGGCAGGCCTCCGCGCGGCACAGCTTCAGCACATGGCGGCCGGCCGGCTTGTGGCGGAAATCATGGTAAAATGTGAACACGCCATGCACTTCGGCGCGCGACAGATTGAGCGCTTGCGCCACCATGGGAATGGCGGCCTCCGGCACGTAACCGAACGCCTCCTGCAACGCATGCAGGATGACCAGCGTCGCGCCCTCCTGGTTGGCATGTTCGGCGATGATCTCGGCGCCGCGCGTCTCGTTCCAAGGCTCAAAAACCGCTGTCATTCGTCGTTCTCAACCTGAGCGTTTCCTGGCCGCAAACTAATTGGAATCATTCGAAGATCAATAAAGCCGTCTCATGCTGCGATTGCGAATTCCGATCGATTTACAACCGCAATCGGTCGATACGGAATGGAAATGAAGGCCGGATCGGCTGCCGGTTTTTGCGTGTTGGTGCAGGGCCGGCGTGCTAGCTTGCATGCCAGACGAGAATTCGAGGGGACGACCGGTTGATCGACAAGCTTGAACTATTGCTGGCGCTGGCAAAGGAGCGGCATTTCGGACGCGCGGCGGAGGTCTGCGGCGTGACGCAGCCGACCATGTCGACCGGATTGAAGCAGCTCGAGGAGATCCTCGGCGTGATGCTGGTCCAGCGCGGGTCCCGCTTCCAGGGCTTTACGCCCGAAGGCGAGCGCGCGCTCGACTGGGCGCGGCGGATCGTCGGCGATGCCCGCGCGATGCGCGACGAGATCAACGGGCTGAAGCATCAGCTCTCCGGCGAGATCCGGATTGCGGCGATCCCGACCGTGCTCGGCATGGTGGCCGCGCTGACGACGCCGTTCCGCGCCCGGCATCCCGAGGTGCGTTTCAGCATCCGCTCGACGACCTCGTCGGAGGTGCTGGGATTGCTCGAAAATCTCGAGGTCGATGCGGGGTTGACCTATATCGAGAACGAGCCGATCGGCAAGGTACGCACCATTCCGCTCTACAATGAGAGCTATCGTTTGCTGACGTCGCCGGACGGAATGTTCGGCGATCGCGAGACGGTGACCTGGACGGAGGTCGGGCAGGTGCCGCTGTGCCTGCTGACGCCCGACATGCAGAACCGCCGCATCATCGACCGCGCGTTGCGCTCGGTCGGGGCGGAGGCAACGCCGACACTGACCTCGAACTCGCTGCTGGTGCTGTTCACGCATGTGAAGACGGGACGCTGGGCCAGCGTGATGCCGGCCAAGCTCGCCGAAACGCTCGGCCTGTCCGACACCGTGCGCTCGATCCCGATCGTCGACCCCGAGGTCAATTACAGCATCGGCATGGTGATCCCGCAGCGCGACCCCATGACGCCGCTGATCGCGGCGCTGGTCAACGTGGCGCGCGAGGTCGCGCCGTCGCTGCAGCTGTAGATTCGAGCAAGCGCCTCGTCCTTCGAGACGCGCGCAGGGCGCGCTCCCCAGGATGAGGCTTCCGTTGCATCGGGGTTTGCTGAAGCGGCCGCCACGCATTCCGCCCTCATCCTGAGGGCCCGCCGCAGGCGGGCGTCTCGAAGGATGGCCGCAAGCACGGAGCTGGCACCGCCTCAAGCTGCAGCCGATATCTTGGCCGCCTTGATCGCGTCGCGCGGCAGGGTCACGCGGACGACGGTGCCGACCTCGAGCCTGGAGCGCAGGCGCATCGAGCCGCCGTGCAGCTGGGCCAGCGAGCGGGCGATGGCGAGGCCGAGGCCGGAGCCGTGATAGGTCTTGGTGAGCTGGCTCTCGACCTGCTCGAACGGCCGGCCGAGCCGCGCCAGCGAATGCGGCGCGATGCCGATGCCGGTGTCGGCGATCATCAGCACGATCCGGTCGTCGAGCTGCCGGCTGCGCACCACGACGCGTCCGCCGTCCGGGGTGAACTTCACGGCGTTGGAGAGCAGGTTGACGATGATCTGCTTGGTGGCGCGGCGGTCGGCGACGAGGGAGATCGATTTTTCGATGTCGGCGTCGAGCGTGATGTTCTTGTCCTGGGCCCGGCCGGTGACGACGCGCAGGGATTCCGCCAGCGTCCGCGACAGGTCGAGCTCTTCCATGTCGAGCTTCATGCGGCCGGCCTCGATCTTGGACATGTCGAGGATGTCGTTGATGACCTCGAGCAGATAGTGGCCGCTGGTCAGGATGTCCTTGCAATATTCCTGGTACTTCTCGCTCCCGAGCTCGCCGAACATGCCCGAGCCCATGATCTCGGAGAAGCCGATGATGGCGTTGAGCGGCGTGCGCAGCTCGTGGCTCATATTGGCGAGGAATTTCGACTTGGTCTGGTTGGCTTCCTCGGCGCGGGTCTTCTCGCGCTGGTACTTCTCGGCGAGGTCGGCGAGCTCGTTGGTCTGGCGCTCGAGGGCGGCCTGGGAGCGCTTCAGGTCGATGACGGTAGCGCGCAGGCGCAGATCGTTGTCGACCAGCTTCTGCTCGTGCTCCTTGATGCGCGTGATGTCGGTGCCGACCGAGACGTAGCCGCCGTCCTTGGTGCGACGCTCGCTGATGTGCAGCCAGCTGCCGTCGTCGAGCTGGGCCTCGAAGGTGCGCGCGCCCGGGCCTTGGGCCGCGGTCTCGTTGTGGCGGGTGCGCACCTCCGGCATGCGGCCGACTTCGAGCACGGTCTCGTAGGAGGTGCCGGGAATGACGGCGGTGTCGGGCAGCTTGTGCAGACGTTGGAAGTGCGAGTTGCAGAGCACGAGGCGGTCGCTGGCGTCCCAAAGCACGAAGGCTTCCGGAATGGTCTCGATCGCGTCGCGGAGACGGAGGTCGGCTTCCACCGTCTTCTCGGCGAGGCTCTTCTGTTCGGTGATGTCGACGGCGATGCCGATCAGGTGCACGCTGGAATCGGTCGCGCCGCGGGTCTTCTCGCAGCGGACGCGGAGCCAGATCCAGTGGCCGTCGACATGCTGCATGCGGAAGGTCTGGTCGATGTGGTCGATCTTCTCGGAGATGAGCTGGTCGGCGATCTCGAACAGGTCGATGTCGTCGGACTTCACCAGCGCGTTGACCTCGCCGAAGGTGAGGAGCTCGTGGCGGCCGTCGAGGCCCAGCATCGAGAACATCGATTGCGACCAGAAGATCCGGCCGCGCGACAGGTCCCAATCCCACAGGCCGCAGCGGCCGCGGTTCAGCGCGGTGTCGATCCGGCCGCGCACGGCGTCGTTGATGAGGTCGCCTTCACGGGCGCGGGTGGACTGCCAGTGGAAGGCGAAGCCGAGGATCAGGACGACGAAGCCCGTCGTCGCCGACAGCGTCACCGAGAGCGCGGCGTCCGAGCCCCAGATCGGCTCGTTGCGCTCCTGGATCACGGTGACGAAGCCGGGCAGCGACTTGATCTGGCGCGAGGTCGCCATCGCGGCGTTGCCGTTCGGCAATGTCATGTCGGAGATGTTGCCGTCGCGCGTCGGTGCTGCGAGCAATTGTGCGGTCGTGATGGCGTCGAGCAGGTGATCATTGCCGGCCGGGTCGTTGTCGACCGGAATGCGGGCGAGGACGCGGCGGTCGATGCCGGCCGAGGTGACGATGACGTGGCGGCCATTGGCCGTGCCCCAGGACGGGATCAGGTCCGGCAGCAGCGTCGGCAGGTTCTCGATGTTCTTGAGCCGCTCCTGCCGTACGAAGGTGAGGCGGTCGATGCGTTCGGCCAGGAAATCGGCGAGCGCGGAGATGTCGTGGCGGATCACCTGCCGCTTCTGGCGCGTCTGATCGACGACCTGCACGAACGCGCCGAGGCAGATCGTGATCAGGAACGCGATGATGAGCGTCGGCACGGCGCGACGAAGCGCCGGCTCCGCGATCAAGAGCCGATGATAGGCAGGTTTCGCGATCGATTGCGCCAATCCTTTGATCGAATCGGATTGGACGCACGCGTTCGCGGCGTCTGCACGCGACATGCCTTCGGCCCCCTGAAAACCAGCTTGCAACTGAAGTCCGGAAGCAGCCCCACATCGCTTCCGAATCACAGCGATTTGAATCCAGTTTTCGCGGGCTGTCGAGAGTCAACGAATCGTTAACGCGGATTTATTCTTATCCAACGCGCAGTTTGTGCATCGCGCGTCCGCAAACGCACGGGCGGGAGGAGTCCGAAACGAGAACGTGTGACTCCGCGCACGTTCTTCGTCGCGTTCGCCTCGTCACGCGCGCGGGGGTTCGGCGTGGCTGATCACACGCTTCACGCTCGGGAACGCGCGCCGCAACGCACGCTCGATCGCGTCGACCTGCTCGTGCACCTTGATCACGCTCATCGACGGTGTCGCGCGGCAGTGGAAGTTGACGATCTCGCCGGCATCGGTGTTCCGGACGCGCACATTATGGATGTCGTGGATCTCGCCGCCGGCGGCATATTCCGTCAGCGCGGCCGCGATGGTCTGCACCCGCTCGGGCGCGGCATCGACGCCGAAGGGAAGTTCCGGTTCCAGCGGCTCGATATGGACGTCCACCTCGACGTCCTCGCCGAACTCCTCCTGGATGTTGCGCTCCAGCGTGTTGGCGATGTCGTGGGCGGCCTCCAGCTGCATCGCGCCGTCGACCTCGAGGTCGATGCTGACGATCAGCTTGGCGCCCAGATCGTGCACCGTGACATGGTGGATCGCGAGGCCCGAATTGCGGGCGATCACCATGATGCGGTCGCGCACGGTCTCGTTGTCGCGCGCGACCGGGACGGGAGTGAAGGAAAGGTCGGCATCGCCGAATGCCTGGTCGACGGCGGCATGCGCCTTGCGCTTGATCTCCTCGACGCGGTCGATCGGATAGGTCCGCGGGACTTTTGCGATGGTGTCGATGAAGGTGGTGGCACCGACCATGCGGACCCGCAGCCGCTCGACGTCGATCACGCCGGGCACGCTTCGGATCGCGGCCGTGGCCTTTTCCTGCGCGCCCTCCGGGGCACGGTCGAGCAGCGTCTGCACGGTCGAGCCGGCCATGCGCAGGCCGAGACCTGCGATCATCACGGCGACCGCGGCGGCCGCTGCGGCGTCACCCCACCAGAAGCCGAGCCCGGCGAGGATCAGGCCCACGATCACGGCGCACGAGCCCATCACGTCGGAGGCGAAATGCAGCGCGTCGGCCGCCAGCGCCTGGCTCCGCGTCTCGCGCGCGGCGCGGTGCAGGGCGCGGGCGCGCCAGAGATTGACGACGATGTCGATCACCAGCACCACGAAGGGCACGGCCGAGATGGTCGGCGGCGGGGTTCCCTCGCTCAACCGGCTATAGGACTCGACCAGGATGCCGCCGGCGAGCACGTACAGCAGGGCGGTGACCCCGAGCGCGGAGATGCTCTCTAGCTTGCCATGGCCGTAATGGTGCTCGTCGTCCGCCGGCTTGTCGGACACCCGCACCACCGCCCAGGTGATGATGGTGGCGACGAGGTCGATCGAGGAATGCAGGGCCTCGGAGATCAGCGCGAGCGAGCCGATCGCGATGCCGACCGCGAATTTGGCCGCCGCCATGCCGCCGCTGGCGAAGATCGAGATGGCCGCGACCGAGGTTTTGTCGTGATGGGAGGTCATGGCGGGGATTTAGCAGGGCGCCCGCGAACATCAAGCGGCGATCCACAGCCGTAGTCGCGAGTGAGTTGCAGGAGCGAACAGCAGTCATTCCGGGGCGCCGAAGGCGAACCCGGAATCTCGAGATTCTCAGGTGCGCAATGGCGCACCGGAGCTCGGTCCTGCGGACCGCCCCGGAATGACGCTTACACCGTCACCACGATCTTCCCGAGGTGCTTGTTCGCTTCCATGTGCTCGAACGCCTGGTCGATCTGGTCGAACGGATAGACCTTGTCGATCGGCAGCTGCAGTTTTCGCGACTCGACGGCTCCCCAGATGTCCTTCCTGACCCCCGCGAAGATCTCGCGGACCTCCTCGAGGGTGCGGGTGCGGAAGGTAACGCCGACATAGTCGATGCGGCGCGCGGCATGCAGGTCGAAATTGAAGTCGGCATGGGTGCCGCCGAGCCGGCCGACATTGACGATGCGGCCGAGGACTTTCGTCGCGGCGAGGTTCTGGTTTGCAACCTTGCCCGAGACCTGGTCGACGATGAGGTCGACGCCTTCGCCGTTCGTCGCCGCCAGCACCTCGTCGACCCATTTGGGATCGGAAGAGTCGACCGCAAGGTCGGCGCCGTATTCCTTCAGGCGGCCGCGGCGATAGGCATCGGTCGAGGAGCCGATCACCAGCTTGGCGCCCTTGAGCTTTGCAATCTGCATCGCCATCAGGCCGACGCCGGAGCTGGCGCCCTGGATCAGCACGGCCTGGCCCGGCTGCACGCCGCCGACCATGACGACGGCGTTGTACATGGTCGCGAGCGCGACGGGCAGGGTCGCGGCTTCCTCGAAGTTCATGTTCGAGGGCGCGTGGAACAGCCGGCCGTGGTCGGCCAGCGTGTACTCGGCAAACGCCGCGCCGCCCGAGCCCATGACGCGATCGCCGACCTTCACGCCTTTCGCATCCGGTCCGAGCTCGGCGACCTCGCCGGCCCATTCCATGCCGAGCACGGTGCCGACGCCGCCGGCTGCACCATGCGCGTGACCCTTGCGCATGCCGGTGTCGGCGCGGTTGAGGCCGCAGGCCCGCACCTTGACGAGGACCTGCGTGCCCTTGGGTTTTGGTTGAGCGACGTCGGAAATCCGAGCGCCTTCAGGACCGTAGACGTAGGCTTTCATGTATTGCTCTCGCTTCTTGCAGTGATCATTCGGCGGCTTGCGCGCTCGGTTGAGCGATCATGCCTTCGAGCCGGCTGCGGATGATGGCCTCGGCTTCGCGCACGATGCGCGAGATGAGTTCGCCGCAGGTCGGGATGTCCTGAATCAGGCCCTGCACCTGGCCGGCCGACCAGATGCCTTCGTCCGAGTTGCCGGTCGCGTAGACCATCTTGCCGCGGGCGCCTGCGACGAGCTCGCGGATGTCCTCGAACTTGGCGCCTTCCTTCTCCATGGCGACGACCTTGGTCGAGATCTCGTTCCTGGCGACGCGGGAAGTGTTGCGCATAGTGCGGAAGATCAGCTCGGTCTCGCGCTCGTCATTGGCGACGATCTTCTCCTTGATGAGCTGGTGGATCGGGCTCTCCTTGGTCGCCATGAAGCGGGTGCCCATGTTGATGCCCTCGGCACCGAGCGCCAACGCCGCCACGAGGCCGCGGGCGTCGGCGAAGCCGCCGGAGGCGATCATGGGAATCTTGACCTTGTTGGCGGCAGCCGGGATCAGGATCAGGCCGGGCGTGTCGTCCTCGCCGGGATGGCCGGCGCATTCGAAGCCGTCGATCGAGATCGCGTCGACACCCATGCGCTCGGCGGAGAGGGCGTGGCGGACGCTGGTGCATTTGTGCACGACCTTGACGCCGTGCTTTTTGAACTCGTCGACATGCTCCTGCGGCTTGTTGCCGGCGGTCTCGACCACCGTGATGCCGGCCTCGATGATGGCGGCGCGGTATTCGGCATAAGGCGGCGGCCTGATCGCGGGCAGGATGGTGAGGTTGACGCCGAACGGCTTGTCGGTGAGGTCGCGGCAGCGCGCGATCTCCCTGGTGAGGTCCTCCGGCGTCGGCTGGGTCAGCGCCGTGATGAAGCCGAGCGCGCCGGCATTGGCAACGGCGGCAACCAGCTCGGCGCGGCCGACCCATTGCATGCCGCCCTGGACGATTGGATGCTCGACGCCGACGAGTTTGGTGAACCGTGTCTGCAGCATATGTGTTTCCCCCGCCCGTTGCGGCGCTCTGTTATCGGTTGATGGCGGCAGGATGCCGCCCGGGTCGGGAAATGTCTATTGGATCGGCTTGCGGTGAGGGCGGGTCGATTATGCGCGCGGGTGAGAGGATTCCGCGAGGCGGACAATTGGGCGATCGCTCCTCGAGGGATGAATGACGACGCTGCGAGAGCCGGGCTGTCGCCCTTCGAGGCTCGCTCAGCGGCGCGATGCGCCCCTGAGCGCGCACCTCAGGGTGACGGTCGTGGTTTGGGCCAGCGGCTGTCTCAGCGTCATTGCGAGCGCAGCGACTTGTCCGCCGAAGCCTTTGGCGAAGGCGGAAGCAATCCAGAATCTTTTCGCGGAGGGACTCTGGATTGCTTCGTCGCTGCGCTCCTCGCAATGACGGCGGAGTTGAGGGCTCGTGCGGCAAGCAGCAGCGGTCCCGGATTTCGCTTTCGCTCCATCCGGGCTACAAAGTCGCCGCTGTAAAGACGTCGGCTATTCCGCCGACAGCCGTACCATCGGGCGGCCGCCGTTCATTTCCTTGAGGCGGTTGACGAAGTTTTCCGGGCGCTGCCAGCGGTTGGGGACCTCTAGGCCCATGAACTCGGCGATGTCGCCGATGAAGCCGGTGCAGTTCATGGTCTCGGCGTTCCACACCGGTGAGTTCGCCTGCTTCTTCTTGATGTAGGCGAAGACACGCCTGGCGTCGGCTTCGTTGAGGTACACGCGATAGCTCGCGGTCAGATATTCCGGATCGAGATCGCCGTAGCTGGCGCCGGTCTCCGACGGCACGAAGGTGACATGGCCGAGCACGTAAGCGAGCGTATCGCCGGCCGGCGTGAGCCCTGCGACCTCGACCGCCTTTTCGCTGGTCTTGCCATACCAGACGAAGGCGTGACCCCAGCTCGCGGCCGTGCGGGCGCGGAAGTCGACGTAATAGGGACCTTTCTCCGCGCGCGCGACGGAGCGCCGCGATTGCGACGCCGGCCGCGACGTGGAGTCGGTGGTGGCAAGCGCATTGGCGTCGGCAACGCGCTTGTTGGCTTCGTGGGCCGAGGCCGAGGGCGTCGTGCATGCGATCATCGCCGCGAGGGCAACCCCCGCAAGGATGCAGGGTCCCGATCGATCCGGTTTGTTCGTCACGCTGTGCCCCTCGACTGTTGGCCGCTTACGCAAACTCTGCGCGTGTCGCTACGCTCAGTAGCGCGCGGCGACCGGGCCCGGCGCCTTGCCGATCGGGGCCTTTCCAACCGGGCTCTTGCCAATCGGCATCTTGCCGATCGGAGCTTGCTCCGAATAGACCGGCACGGGCTGGCGACGCGGCAGATCCGCAGCGTTGGCAGCCGTCACCAGAGCAAGCGTGGCACCCAGAGCAATTACAATCTTCTTCACAGCGATACCCCTAGAAGGTTTGGTCCAAACACGGCTGAACCGTGCCCCCAGACACGCCTCCCAGAAGGGCGGCCGAATGCGACCAAGTTGCGGCGCGCCCGGGGCATGTCAGCGGCATATCTCTGACGCGCGCAGATGTGATGTGTCTGGATGTTTCGGGGCTTTCGGTGCGTAGGATGGGTAGAGCGCAGCGAAACCCATCGGGGCATTTGCTCGAGGAGAGATGATGGGTTTCGCTGCGCTCTACCCATCCTACGGCAACTTACCCGATCCGGTTGAGGCTGTTCCGGATCGTTGCGAAGATGCCGCCGATGTCCTTGCGCAGGGCGTCGAGCGCGTTGAAATTCTCGAAGATGCGGGCGAGGCGGTCTTCAACCTCGCGCTTGCTTTCGGCCAGCGTCTCGACGCGCGAGGCCAGCGTGACGTCGCCATTCGCTTCGATCTCGCTGACGGTCTTGGCGAGGAGATCGCGCGTGGCGCCGACGTCGGCGATCAGCGCCTCGATGCCGAACACCGGGGCTTTGAGAGGCACGAGATCGGCCTGCGATTTCGACAGCTCCGTCTTGAAGGCGTTCAGTGTCGCCAGCGTCTCCTGCAGGGCGCCGAGGCGCTGGCGCGACTGCAGGACGAACGCGTTCAGCGCGTTCTGGCGCTCGGCGAGGGTCTTGCCGTCGGCGTCGGTCTCGACGTCAGCAAGCGCGCGTTCGAGCTGGGCCCGGCGCTGGCCGAGCTCCTCGAAATCGAGCCCGATGGTCTTGAGGATGTTGAAGCTGTCGTCGATGCCGGCAAGGCGCTGCTCGATCTCGATCTTGTTTTTCGACAGCGTCTCCACGCGGGTGGACAGCGGCGCCTCGCCGCCGGTCTCGAGCTCCTCGATGGTCTTGGCGAGGCGGTCATGGCTGAGGCTGAGCTCGCCGATCAGGGCATTGATGCCGGCGTCCGAGGCGCGCAGCGGCGCTAGCTCAGCGTGGGATTTCGCCAGATCCTCCTTGTGCTGGTTCAGCGTCGCGAACGTGTCCTGGACCGCGTTCACCCGCCCCAGCAGCGCCGCCACGTCGCGCGCGATGTCTCGCTGGCGGTCGGCGAGATTGTTCTTGCGGTCGTCGGTCTCGAGATCATGCAGCGAGCGTTCGAGCTGGTTCTGGCGGTCGCGGATCTCGGTGAAGACGGGTTCGACCGCGCGGCGCTGATCGGCGACTTTGCCGACCATCTCGCGCAGCGCCTGCTGGCGGCGGCGGATCTCGGCGAGCTGGTCATGCATGTCGGTGGATTCGTTGCGGCCCTGCTGGAGCAGCGCGCGTTGCTCGGTCTCGCCGAGCTTGTCGTGGAGGGCGGAGACCGCCTCCCGGGGATCGCTCTCGATCAAATGCTGGACGGTGGCGTCGAGATGGTTCTGCAGGGCGTGGGCGACGACGACGTCCTCGCGGGTCTTCTTCAGGCGGTTACGCAGGGTGTCCAGGCGCCTGTCCTGCCGTGACAGGCGCCAGACGCTCGCCCCGATTAGCGCCAGCGTCCCCGCCACGATCGCGCCGGCGGTGATGCGTTGCGGCATGGGCAGGCCCGCGAACCATGCGGGCAGGTGGGCCATGTCGTACCCAAGCGTATGCTGGGCGAGAAACGCGATGGCAGCCAGCAGCACGAACCAGGCACCCAGGAAGGCCAGCCACATCGTGAATCCTCACGCCTGCGCACATTTTCGCCATGATCGCGAAGAGTGGAACCGAGCGCAAGGGGGACGGGCGTTTCGTGGGCTGTTTCGGGCTGCGCGATCCACGGCTGGTTGCGTCTAGCCTGTGGGGAGAGGCGGTGCGGGAGAGTGCCGGATTTTCCCGGACAGGTCGTCCTACGCACGCGTCAGGCTGGGGCTTGTCCCGGGCATCCACGATTCCAGTGCGGTCAACGAAGATGCGGATGGCTCGGATAAGCCATGACGGAGCGAGCCGCGCTCGTAGCCCGCATGAGCGTAGCGACATGCGGGACCACGCGAAGAGCCGTCGCGGATGTCGCTACGCTTATCCGGGCTATGGCGTGCGCGCCATCATTTGCCGACGATGTTCGAGCGCATCTTGTCGGCGAACCAGATGACGAAGATCGCACCGAACGCGAGAGCAAAGTACAGGGCCGTCCACAAAAGCGCATTACCGGCATTCGACATGGTGTCCTCCCTGGCTACGGAAATTGATCTTTTGCCAGGAAGGATAGTGGCGGCCGGGACGGCGCGATTTGCGCGAGATCAATTTTGCCGCGCTGCCGCAACGATGGCGGTCGAGCCCGAGCTACGGCACCTCGCTCGCGGCTAGAGCCGAAACTCGTTGGTGAGCTCGCCGATGCCGTCGATGGCGACGGTGACCGTGTTCACCGGCTCCTTCATCACGCCGACGCCGACGGACGTGCCGACGGCGATGAGGTCGCCGGGGAGGAGCGTCATGTCGTGGGAGATCCTGCTGACCAATTGCTGCGCCGAGAAGATCATGTCGGAGATCGGATAGTTCTGCCGCTCCGCGCCGTTGAGGATCGTGCGGACCACGAGCTTCGCCGGATCGAGGCCGGTCGCGATGACGGGGCCGAACGGGCCGTAATCGTCAATGCCCTTGGCGCGGGCCCATTGCGGGAAGGTGGGGTCGCTGGTCAGGATGTCGTTGGCGGTGATGTCGTTGACGCAGGTGTAGCCGAAGATGAAGCTGTCGGCCTCATCAGGCGAGACCCGTGCGCAGGTCTTGCCGATGACGATGCCGAGCTCGCCCTCATAGGTGGTCTTGCCGTCGTAATAAGAGGGGCGGCGGATCACGGCGCCCGGCGTCGTGATGGTGGTGGTGGCCTTGAGCAGATAGAGCGGCTCCGGCGGCTCGGGCTGGTTCAGCTTGGCCGCGAGCGCGTGGAAATTATTCCAGAGCGCGATGATCTTGCTGGGCACGCACGGGGCGAGCAGCTCGACCTCCGACAGCGCCAGAATCTTGCCTGTGGCCGCGTTGCGGCCGAGCATCTCGCCCTCATGCACATTGATGCCCGATGGCGTCAGCGTGCCGAAACCGGTTGTTCCGGCGTGGCGGAAGCGCAGCCATTTCCTCGTTTCGCCCGTCATCACGCCACCGCCAGTGCGCGGGGATCCGCAGGCGTCGTGACGCCGTCGTAGAGCCCGGCGATGCGGGCGCGCTGGGTCACCATCGCCAGCACCGAGTCGAGGGCGGGGGTGGGGATGGCGGTGAGGCGGCCCATCTCCTGCACGACGGTGACGAGTGGGTCGATCTCCATGGGGCGGCCGCGCTCGAGGTCCTGCAGCATCGAGGTCTTGTGGGCGCCGACCTTGCGGGCGCCCTCGATGCGGCGCTCGACGTCGACACGGAACTTGACGCCAAACGTTTCGGCGATCGCCTGCGTCTCCATCATGATCGCACGCGACAGCGCGCGGGTGGAAGGATCGGTGCAGATCACATCGAGCGTCGCATGGGTCAGGGCGCTGATCGGGTTGAAGCAGACATTGCCCCAGAGCTTCAGCCAGATCTCGTCGCGGATGCGGTCGAGCACCGGCGCCTTCAGCCCGGCGGCGACGAAGAGATCGGCGAGGCGCTGCACGTCGGGCGTGATCTCGCCGGAGGGCTCGCCGAGCGGGAAATTATTGCCGTAGACGTGACGGATCACGCCGGGCGCTTCGATCTCGGTGGCGGGATAGACGATGCATCCGATGGCGCGCTCGGCGCCGATCTCGCGCCATTGCCGCCCGCCGGGATCGATGCTTTCCAGCGTCGCGTTCTCGTATTGGCCGCCGTGCTTGTAGAAGTACCAATAGGGGATGCCGTTGACCGCGGTGACGATGCGGGTATGCGGCCCCAGCAGCGGCTGCATTTTCTCGATCACGCCGGTGATCGAATGCGCCTTCAGCGTGATGATGATGTAGTCCTGCACCCCGAGCTCGTTGGGATCGTCGGTGGAGCGCGGGCGAACGGTATGCTTTTCGTCGCCGGCGAGCAGGGTCAGGCCGTGCTCGCGCATCGCGGCAAGGTGTGCGCCGCGTGCGATCAGGCTGACATCGGCGCCTGCGCGCGCGAGCTGAACTCCGAGATATCCGCCGATCGCGCCGGCGCCGTAGATGCAGATCTTCATGGAATCCTCGCCAAGGGAGCCGAATGGGAGCCGAAGCCAAAATTTGGGACGAAAGATCCGGTCCGGCTCGGAAGGATCCGAGCCGGGGCCGGCAGTCGCAGGGGAAATGTCGTACGGTCTAGGCGGCGGCTTGCGGCGTGCCGTTGAGGGCCTCGTCCATGGCAGCTGCGATGTCGCGCATGCTGATGACGGAGACGAGGCTGTAATCGTCGATGACCGGCAGGTGGCGGATGTGATGCCGGTTCATGAGATGGCGGACATGCTCGATCGTGTCCGCAGAGGTGCAGGACACCAGCTGCTGCACCAGGACGAGCTGCGAGACCTTCACGTTGACGGCGTTGGCCCCGTGCTCGGCGACGGCGCGCACCACGTCGCGTTCGGTGAACATGCCGACGGCGGTGTTGCCTTCCGAGCGGACCACGTCCTTGACCACCAGCGCGCTGATGTTGTTGGCGCGCATCAGCTTTGCGGCGATACCCACCGTTTCGTTCATTCGCACCGTGACAACGCGCGGCGTCTTCTTGCGCAGAATGTCTCCGACCAGCATTGCAACCTCCCTGGGGTGAACGTTGAGGGAAGTGTGGTATACATAATGCCAATCGTCAAGCGCTGCATTTGGCGGATCCGAAAAATCTTGCGACAGCAATACTGACGTTTGCGGCCGACCAAAAAAGAAAGGGGCGCATCGCTGCGCCCCTGTCCGAACCCTGCGATGTATCCGTGGCGGCTAGGCCGTCTCGGTCTTGGCGCTGCCGGTTGCGGTAGCCTCGCTCTCGGCCTCCTTGCCGAGGATGAAGGAGCGGCGCAGCGGCTTGATCACGAACAGCGCCATCAGCGCGGCTGTCGCGTTCAAGGCCACCGCGACCACGAACACGGCCTTCCAGCCATAGGCCGCCGAGATCACGCTGGCGAGCGGGACGAGCAGGGAAGCGGTGCCCTTGGCGGTGTAGAGCATGCCGTTGTTGGTGGTCGCGAATTTCGAGCCGAACGTGTCGCCGCAGGTTGCGGGGAATAGCGAGTAGATCTCGCCGAACACGCCGAAATAAACGGCGGTCGCGAGCACGAAGACGACGGGGATGTGGCCGTAGGCCGACAGCGTCAGCAGCATCAGCGCCGCCGTGCCGAAGGCGATGAACATGGTGTTCTCGCGGCCGATCGTATCGGAGACGAAGCCGAAGAACGGGCGGCCGAAACCGTCGAAGATGCGGTCGAGCGATATCGCGAAGGTCAACGCCGCCATCTGGAAGCCGGCGAGCGTGACCGGCGTGCTCGCGATCTTGAAGTCGTGCGCGATCGGGGCGATCTGCGCCGCGGTCATCAGCCCGCCCGAGGCGACCATGACGAAGACGAGGTACATCACCCAGAAAATAGGCGTCCGCAGCACTTGCGGCGGGGTGAAGTCGATCTTGGTCTGCGGCAGATTGAGCTGCTTCTTCTTCGGCGGGATCGAGAGCCGCGGCGGCTGGATGAAGAAAGCTAGCAAGAACACGATCACGCCCTGGCCGATGCCGAAGGTGAGGAAGGCGTGCTGATAGCCGCTGGACGCGATCATGGCTGCGATCGGCACGATGGTGAGCGCAGCGCCCGCGCCGAAGCCCGCGGCGGTCGCGCCGGCGGCAAGGCCGCGGCGATCGGGAAACCACTTCAGCGCGTTGCCGACGCAGGTGCCATACACCGCGCCCGCGCCGATGCCGCCGATGACCGCCGCCGTGTAGAGCAGCGTGAGCGAGTCGGCATAGGAGTTGAGGATCCAGGATAGCGCGATCATCACGCCGCCGAACATGATGACGATGCGCGGGCCGTATTTGTCGACGAACCATGCCTCGACCGGCACCAGCCAGGTCTCGGTGACGACGAAGACGGTGAAGGCGAGCTGGATCGCGGCGCGTCCCCAATGATGGGCGGCATCGATCGGATCGACGAACAGCGTCCAGCCGTATTGCAGGTTGGCGATCATCGCCATGCAGACGATGCCCATGGCGAGCTGGAGCCAACGGAAGCCGGTACGAAGAGGCGCGGCCGTGACGGCGCCATCCGTGCTGGAAATCATCAATAACCTCCCAACGCGCCTGATTGCTTACGACCTGGGATTGCAAGATGACCCAGTGTCGCAAATGTTGTGGCTTATCGTCGCAAGCGCGGAGGGCAGCTTGGTATACCATATTCCAGAAAGCAAGTCCTAACTGCGGCGGATTGTCACAAATTCTGAGGTTCCGTTTCGATGGGGTGGGGCACTCGCAAAACCTCGCCAAAACGAAAACGCCCGGCCGTGAGGCCGGGCGTCTGCTTGGTGAAGAGTTGTGGGCGCGTCAGGCGACGGTCGATTTCGCGACCACGACCTTGCGCCAGGGCTTGAGCACCGCGATCGCCAGCAGCGAGGCCAGGATGTTGGCGCCGGCTGCGATGATGAACACGCTGTCCCACGTGCCCGACGACTGCTGCATGTAGTTGGCGATCGGTACCAGTAGCGCGGCGGTGCCCTTCGCGGTGTAGAGCAGGCCGGCATTGGTTGTCGCGAACTTGGCGCCGAACGTGTCGGTGCAGGTCGAGGGAAACAGCGAGTAGATCTCACCCCAGGCGAAGAACACGAAGCCCGAGAGCAGCACGAACCAGATCGGATCGTGGCCCCAGAGGTAGAGCATCCAGATGCCGAAGCCTTCCATGCCGAAGGCGATGAACATCGTGTTCTCGCGGCCGATCATGTCGGAGATCCAGCCGAAGAACGGACGCGTCAGGCCGTTGAGCACGCGGTCGATGGTCGCCGCGAAGGTCACGGCCGTCATCGTCACCGCCATCAGCGTGACCGGCACGTTGTCGACCTTCCAGTCGGCCGCGATCGGCTTCAGGTTGGCCGTCACCATCAGGCCGCCGGCGCCGACGATCACGAACATGAAGTACATCAGCCAGAAGATCGGCTGACGCAGAACTTCGGTCGGCTGATAGTTACGGCGCGTCTGCAGCAGATTGGCGTTCGCAACGACGTTCGGCACCTGGCCCGCTTTCGGCGACAGCAGGAAGAAGGCGAGGATGCAGATGATGATGCCCTGGCCAAGGCCGAAATAGAGGAAGGTGGTCTGGAAACCGCTGTCCTTGATCATGGCCTGGATCGGCGCGACGGTCAGTGCCGAGCCTGCACCGAAGCCCGCGGCCGTGATGCCCGCGGCAAGACCGCGCTTGTCCGGAAACCACTTCAGCGCGTTGCCGACGCAGGTGCCGTAGACGCCGCCCGCGCCGATGCCCGCGATGATCATGCCGAGATAGAAGCCGTTGAGCGTGGTGGCCTGCGCGTTGATCGCCCAGCCGACGGCGCAGAGCACGCCGCCGATCAGTACGACGAGGCGCGGGCCGTATTTGTCGACGAACCATCCTTCGATCGGCACGAGCCAGGTCTCGAACAGCACGAATAGCGTGAAGGCCCATTGGATCGACGCGCGATCCCAGCCGAATTTCTTCTGGATGTCGGGGACGAAGAACGTCCAGCCGTATTGATAGTTTGCGATCATCACCATCGCGCCTACACCGATCGCCAGTTGCGCCCAGCGATACGTGTCGCTAACGCGCGCTGTTGTAGGGGCGGTTGCCTGCACCATGTCCGTCATAAAGCCTCCCGTGGCGCCTCTAATTTTTAAGCGAGCGCTGGAGAGGCATTCTTGTATGCATTATGCCAAGCTTCAAGCGCTGGTCCGGTCACCGTGCGCAAATGCCGCAGGCCGTTTCCCGGCCGCGGCTGTGACTCAGGACAGCACAAGTAGAAATGGCCCCGTCGTGCGGGGCCATTCATCAAAAGTCGTATGTGCACTGTTCTGAAACCCCGCCGAGTTGCGGGTCAGAGCAGGAAAGCCGGCTTACAGGCCGAAACGGGGAAGGTCGCCGTTGTGGTTCGAGATCTCGGCGCTCGCCATCAGGAAGCGGTCGACCGCAGCCAGGAAGCGGCTGAACAGCGAGGCGGAGGGAGCGAAAGCGACGGAAGCGGTCTTGGCCATTGGAAATCCTTTTCTCGAGACGGTCAGTGCTGGTGTCTCGTTTCGAAGGACAATCTATGTATACCAGATGCCAGCGTCTACGCATTTGTTTGCATAGCAGCATACGCTACCCCGCATTGCAGCATAATGCTGGGTTAATGCGCCCGTTTCGGGCTTAAAATGGCCCCGCAAAAGCAGCCGAAACCTGCCCGAAAGCCCGTTCAGGCTCGAAATCCCGCGGAATCAGGGGAGCGGGCGGGTGGATCTCCGACCAATGGCGGCCACGACCGAGGCCTTGGCAGGCCAAGTCAAAGCCGCTAGTGGTCTGCCCCCTTCCAATCATCTGTCAGAGTGGTTCATGTCGAGCGCCCCGCCCGCCGTCTCGATCGGCATCGATTTTGGGACCAGCAATACCGTCGTCGCCCTGGCGGCAGACGACCGCCGGGTCGAGGCCATCCGCTTCGACCACGGCGGACAGCGCCATAGCGTCTTCGTGTCCGCCCTGTGCTTCTGGGAGGAGCGGCCGGGCGCTGGCGCCCAGGCCGAAGGCGGCCCGTGGGCGATCGAGACGTTTCTCGAGGGACGCCATGTCTATCGCTTCCTCCAGTCCTTCAAGACGTTTGCCGCCAGCAGCAGCTTCCAAACCACCCAGGTGTTCCGCCAGCGCTTCAAGTTCGAGGACATCCTGGCGGCGTTCCTGCGGACCTTGGCGCGCCATGGCGGCGAGAAGTTCGGCTTCGAGACCTCCAACATCACGGTCGGCCGGCCCGTGCGTTTTGCCGGCGGCAATCCGGACGAGGCGCTGGCGATGCAGCGCTATCGCGCCGCCTTCGAGCGCCTGGGAGCCGGTCACGCGCGCTATGTCTATGAGCCCGTGGGCGCGGCGTTCTCGTTTGCCCGCCGGCTGGAGCGCGATGCCACCGTGCTGGTGGCCGATTTCGGCGGCGGCACCAGCGACTTCTCCGTGATGCGCTTTTCGCGCGCCGGCGGCGCCCTGCGCGCCGAGCCGCTCGGGCATGCCGGCATCGGCATCGCCGGCGACACCTTCGACTATCGCATCGTCGATCATGTGGTCTCGCCACGGCTCGGCAAGGGCTCCAGCTTTCGCTCGTTCGACAAGGTACTCCCCGTTCCGACTGGCCACTATACCAACCTCGCGCGCTGGCATCAGTTGGCGATGATGAAGAGCAACGGCGACCTGCGCGAGCTTCGCGACCTCGCCAAGACTGCGCTGAAGCCGAAGCTGCTCGAGGACTTCATCACCATCGTCGATTTCGATCTCGGCTTTTCGCTCTACCGCGCGGTGTCCGACGCTAAGGTCGCACTGTCGGGCAACGACGAGGTGGACTTCCGCTTCAAGGGCGGCGGCGTCGACATCGGCGCGGCCATCACGCGGAAGAACTTTGACGCCTGGATCGCCGACGATATCGCCCGGCTCGGCGCTACCGTGGACAAGGTGTTGGCCGAAGCCGGCATCACCGCGCGCGAGGTGGAGAAGGTGTTCCTGACCGGCGGCACCTCGTTCGTGCCCGCGGTGAGAAAGCTGTTCGCCGACCGGTTCGGCAACGAACGGCTGATGTCCGGCGACCAGTTCGAGTCGATCGCCTACGGCCTTGCGCTGATCGGGCACAGTCCCGATCCGGACAAGTGGACCGCGGACGGCGGGCTGGCGAAGAGCGCGTAGCGATCGCTCGCCGTCGTTGCGAGCGATCTGTGCGTCCAATCGAACGGTGCCGTAGGGTGGGCAAAGCGAAGCGTGCCCACGCGCCTGTCGCCGTATCGGAGAGATCATGGGCACGACGCAAGTGCGCCTTTGCTCACCCTACGACGCCGCCGTCGCCGCTACTGATTGATCTCGGGCTCGACCAGCTTCGCCAGATTGCGTAGCGATTCCTGCCAGCCGAGATAGCAGGCTTCGACGGGGATGACGTCGGGCAGACCCGACTGCGTGATGTCGATCTCGGTCCCGACCGAGACCTTCCTCAGGAGCACGGTGACCTCGATCTCGCCGGGCAGATTGGGGTCGTCGAACCTGTCGGTGTAGCGGAGACGTTCGCCGGGCACGAGCTCGAGAAATTCGCCGCCAAACGAATGGCCGTTGCCCGTCGTGAAGTTCCGGAACGACATCTTGAATGTGCCGCCGACCTTCGGCTCGAAATGGTGCACGGTGCAGGTGAAGCCGTTCGGCGGAAGCCATTTCGCCATCGCATCCGCTTCGACGAAGGCGCGATAGACCTTCTGCGGGCTGGTGGCGAGAACGCGGTGCAGACGGACGGTGCCGGGCATGTTCGTTGATCCTTCTGAATTGACGGGCCGACTCCACGTCTCTGACCCATTCATGTCACGAGGACGACGGGGACCTCGCCGATCCGACACGGCAATCGCAAATTATTCGCGGGTCGCCGGGCAGAGTTGCTAGACCCCTGCGACATCCTGCGCCGTCATCGTGAACGCCAGCCGATAGCGGCCGATCGTCGGATTGTCCTGCGCGCCCAGAGCGCCGAGCGACCCTGGCGATAGCGGGCTGGCGATCACAGCCTCGACGGCATCTTCATCGTAACCTGAGAGCAGCACGATCCAGTCGGCGGCGCCGTCCTTGCCGCGGATCTGTTGTTCCGTTGTGGGCGCGCTTGTCCGCGGCGTGTCGGTGCGCAAGAGATGAGCGCCGGTCAGCCCCGGCTTGTGCGCCAATGTGCCGAGCGTGGTCGAAAGGTTCGCCTGCAGGTCCGCCTCGCGTCCGGCCTGCGGTGACAGCCTGATCGTTGCGAGCGAGGTCGCAACGCCGCCGCCAAAGCTTTCGATCACGCGGCACTGGCTACGGACCATGCCGAGATGATGCGGCATCATCTTGGTCGACCATGGCGTCGGCGCGTTGAGCCGGTCGAGATAGAATTTCGAGGTGAGAACCTCGTACTCGGCGAGTTCGTAGAGCACGAAGAAGCCTTCCGGGTCCGTCGTGCTGCTCCAGCGCGAGCCGCGCCGAAAGCCCGGAATGCTCATCCGCTCCGGAAAGTGCTCATGCGAATGCCAGTCGCCGAACTCGGTGCGCTGCTCGGGGCGAACTCTCCACCACATCGCGACGGCGGCTTTGCCGAGCAGTGCCATGCTGACCTCCCTCTTTGTTGTCCGGCAGATTGCTTCAGGAGCCGCGCCCGATCAATCCAAGACACAATTCCGCTATGGTTCCCCGTTCAGCTCCTGCGGGAAATCGGGGGGAATTGTCGTTGCGCAGCACGCTGTGGGCTCTTGCCGCCATCCTTGTTTGTCTGGGCTCGCCCGTGCAGGCGGCAGGCATTCAGCTTCTGCAGTCCGATCCGGCGCTTTCAGGCGCGATCTGGTATCCCTGCGCGGGGGAGCCGACCCATGTGGCGCTGGGCAGTCTCTCGGTCGGCGCCGATTTCGACCTGAAGGGTGTGAAGGACTGTCCCGTTACGGGGGCGAAGCTGCCGCTCGTCATCTTCTCGCACGGACGGGGCGGGTGGTTCGGTGCGAACCATGACACCGAGGAGGCGCTGGCCAATGCCGGCTTCATCGTCGCCGCCATCAACCATCCCGGTGACACCACCAACGATTCGTCGCGGCGCGATACGCTGCCGGTGTGGGGATCGCGTCCGGCGGACATGGTGCGCCTGCTCGACTTCATGTTGACGGACTGGAAGGACAGGGCGGTGATCGATCCCGCCAAGGTCGGCTTCTTTGGTTTTTCGCTGGGCGGTTATACCGGTCTGGCGCTGATGGGGACCCGGCCGGATTTCTCCTGGCTTGCGGAAAATTGCAAGGAGACAACCGGAGTATGCGCCCAACTCCATAACGGAGAAACGCTGCCTGACCCGCCGCAGGATGCCCGGATCCGCACGGCAGTGATCGTCGATCCTGCACCCGCAGTTCTGACGCGCAAGAACCTCGCCGCGATCAAGATCCCGTTCCAGCTATGGCGATCGCAGTTCGGCGGTCCCGGCGTGGGCGACGGTTCGCCCGTGGCGCGCGTCGCGGGGTGGCTGGCCGGCAAGCCCGAGACGCACGTGGTTCCGGCCGGCCACTTCGCGTTTCTCGCACCGTGCACGCCGGAGCAGGCCGCAGCCGTTCCGCGCATCTGCGTGGACACGCCGGCGGACTTCGATCGCGCTGGCTTCCATCGCGAGTTCAACGCGGCGGTGGTGAAGTATCTTCGCGAGCAGCTCGGAGAGCAATGATGAGGCGACTTGGCTGCACGGTCGCGCTGCTCGTGCTCCTGCTTTCGCCCGCCGCGGCCGATCCGGCTTTGCCGGGTCTTGTTCGGCAAGATCGGCTGATACCGATCACGCTTGGTGATGGAAGCCAGGTCAAGCTCGAGACCATGGTCATCCGCCCGGATCGGCCAGGGCGCTTTCCGCTCATCCTGCTGGTTCACGGTACAAACCCCGCCACAGGGCAAGCGTTTCGCGCAGCGGCGGTGCGACAATCGCCGGCCGATCTCCTCAATGCCGCCGTCGCGTTTGCACAGCATGGTTATGCCGCCGCGTCGATCATGCGGCGGGGGTTCGGACGGTCGGAAGGGCCGTTTGCCGAGACGCTTTCCGGATCATGCGATGATCGGGACTATCTGACCGTCGGGCGGATCGCGGCTGAAGACGTCATCGGCGCCGTCGGCACGCTCCGGCATGAGCCCTGGGTCCAGCCCGATCAGGTTCTGTTGATGGGGCATTCGACCGGCGGCTTTGCGGTGACGGCTGCGGCGGCGAGCAATTCTGCCGGACTCGTCGGCGTCCTGAATTTCGAGGGGGCTCATGGCTCGGTCCCCGGCCGAACCTGCAGCGCGGATCGTCTCGTTGCGGATGCCGGCATCTTCGGCCGCACGGCGCGGATCCCGGCTCTATGGATCTATTCGGAGAACGATCATTATGTCCCGCCGGCTTTGGGCCGTCGCATGTTCGACGCCTACGTCGCCTCGGGCGCGCCGGCGCAGTTGCAGATATTGCCGCCCTTCGGCGTCGAGGGGCATGCCATGTTGCCGATGGGCCCCGCCGACCTCTGGTGGCCCCCGGTGGAGAGCTTCCTGAACCGTCTGCACTTGCCGACCTCGCTGGTCGTCGAGCTGCCTCCGCCCGCTGCCATTCCGCCGCCGACGCCGCTCAATGCGGCGTGCACGGGCTATTTCGAAGCTTACGTGAAGGCGTGGACCGACGTCAAAGCCTATGCCTGGAATCGTGACGGGCATTGCAGCTCGGTCACCGTCACCCAGCGGACGATCGACGACGCAAAGAACGAGGCGTTGCGCCAATGCGTGGCCGCATGGAAGGAGTGCTCGCTCTACGCGGTCGGACAGGCGCTGGCGCCTGGGTAGGGCTGTTTCTCTCCAAAGGATTGAGAACTGGCCAACCCGGCTGCTGTTCTTAACGAACAATCGATCTCGTGCTTGGATCGTCAGGCCAGGTCGTTCGCTATTCGGATGATGGCATCATACCCCTGTTTTGCATGACGCCTCGAATTGCTTTTCGGGACATCAGAAATCACGTTTGAGACCAAGGACTTGGCTACTGTGCATGGGGTTGTTTTTCAGTTTTTGAGTCTGGACCTGTGCTCGTTGGCGTTCTCATGAAAAAGGGCCGCCTCAACGGGCGGCCCTTTCGCTTCACGTGATGTGCTTCCGCTTACTCGGCGGCCTGCTTCTGCGGCGGGTCGAGGGCGCCGGACTTGTGGATCTCGGCGACCTGGTGATCGCTGAAGCCGAGCACGGCGCGCAGGATCTCGTCGGTGTGCTCGCCGAGCAGCGGGGAGCGGGTGACGTCGCTCGCGCTGTCCGACAGCTTGATCGGGTTGCCGACCGAGATGTACTTGCCGCGGGTGGGGTGGTCGACCTCGACCACGGTGCCGGTCGCGCGCAGCGACTGGTCCTCGGCGATCTCCTTCATCGACAGGATCGGGCCGCAGGGGATGTCGTCCTTGTTGAGGATTTCCATCGCCTCGAACTTGGTCTTGGTCATCGTCCACTGCTCGATGCGGGCGAAGATCTCGTTGAGGCGCGGCAGGCGGACGGCCGGCTTGGAATAGTTCGGGTCGGTCTTCCAGGTGGGCTCGCCGATCACGTCGCAGATCTTCTCCCAGACCGGGGCCTGGGTGATGAAGTAGATGTAGGCGTTGGGATCGGTCTCCCAGCCCTTGCACTTCAGGATGCGGCCGGGCTGGCCGCCGCCGGAGTCGTTGCCGGCGCGCGGCACGGCATCGCCGAACGGAATGCCTTCGCCGAACTGGCTGTATTCCTTGAGCGGACCGTGGGCGAGGCGCTGCTGGTCGCGCAGCTTGACGCGGGCGAGGTTGAGCACGCCGTCCTGCATCGCGGCGGTGACCTTCTGGCCCTTGCCCGAATGCGTGCGCTGGTAGAGCGCGGTGACGATGCCGAGCGCCAGATGCAGGCCGGTGCCGGAATCGCCGATCTGCGCGCCGGTGACGAGCGGCAGGCCGTCGCGGAAGCCGGTGGTGGAAGCGGCGCCGCCGGTGCACTGCGCGACGTTCTCATAGACCTTGCAGTCTTCGTACGGTCCGGGGCCGAAGCCCTTGATCGAGGCGACGATCATCTTCGGGTTGATCGCCTGGATCTTCTCCCAGGGGAAGCCCATGCGGTCGAGCACGCCGGGGCCGAAATTCTCGACCAGCACGTCGCACTTCTTGATCAGCTCGGTGAGGACTTCCTTGCCCTTGGGGTTCTTGGTGTCGAGCGTGATCGAGCGCTTGTTGTGGTTGAGCATGGTGAAATACAGGCTGTCCACGTTCGGGATGTCCTGCAGCTGGCCGCGGGTGATGTCACCCACGCCCGGGCGTTCCACCTTGATCACGTCGGCGCCGAACCAGGCGAGCAGCTGCGTGCAGGTCGGACCGGATTGAACGTGGGTGAAGTCGAGAATGCGAACGCCCTCGAGCGCTTTGGTCATGGTGTTGCTCCGTACTCTGTGTCTGCCCCTGCACCCGGCAGGGAATAAAGGGTTGAGGGGTGGACTTACTTCTTCTTCTGCAGAACGCTCTGCGGATTGAGGTTGCCGATGCGGCCGCTCTCAGAGCCGGCGGCCGGATCGATCACCGCGTTGATGAGCGTCGGCTTGCCGGACTTCATGGCTTCGTTGACGGCGCGCTTGAGCTCGTCGGGCGAGGTGGCGTTCACGCCGACGCCGCCGAAGGCTTCCATCATCTTGTCGTAGCGCGCGCCCTTGACGAACACGGTCGTAGCGGGATCGGCGTTCGCGCCGTTGACGTCGGTGCCGCGATAGATGCCGTCATTGTTGAAGATGACGACGCAGATCGGAAGGTTGTAGCGGCAGATGGTCTCGACCTCCATGCCGGAGAAGCCGAAGGCGGAGTCGCCTTCCACCGCCAGCACGGGGTGACCGGTTTCGAGCGCGGCGGCGATCGCCTGGCCCATGCCGATGCCCATCACGCCCCAGGTGCCGACGTCGAGACGCTTGCGCGGGCGGTACATGTCGATGACGCCGCGGGCGAGATCGAGGGTGTTGGCGCCTTCGTTGACGAGGATCGCCTCGGGGTACTCCTTGATGACGTTCTTCAGCACGCCGAGCGCGCCGTGATAGTCCATCGGCGACTTGTTGTTCATGAGCTTCGGCGCCATCTTGGCGACGTTCTCTTCGCGCTTGGTCGAGACGGCCTTGGTCCAGTCGGCGGGCGCGGTCCAGCCCGTACCGATGGCCTGGTTGAAGGCGGCGACGACCGAGCCGATGTCGCCCACGACGGGCGCGACGATCTCGACGTTGGAGTCCATCTCGCGCGGCTCGATGTCGACCTGGATGAACTTCTTCGGCGTCTCGCCCCAGCTCTTGCCCTTGCCGTGCGAGAGCAGCCAGTTGAGCCGCGCGCCGATCAGCATGACGACGTCGGAATCCTTCAGCACGGTCGAGCGGGCTGCGCCGGCGCACTGCGGATGGGTGTCGGGGAGGAGGCCCTTGGCCATGCTCATCGGCAGGAACGGCACGCCGCTCTTCTCGACGAAATTCTTGATCTCTTCATCGGCCTGCGCGTAGGCCGCACCCTTGCCGAGGATGATGAGCGGACGCTTTGCGCTCTTGAGCACGTCGAGCGCGCGCTTGATCGAAGCGGGCGAGGGGAGCTGTGCAGGCGCAGCGTCGATCACCTTGACCAGCGATTTCTGACCGGCCTCGGCGCTCATCACCTGGCCGAACAGCTTTGCCGGCAGGTCGAGATAGACGCCGCCCGGACGGCCCGAGACCGCAGCGCGGATGGCGCGGGCAAGGCCGATGCCGATGTCCTGGGCGTGCAGCACGCGATAGGCCGCCTTGCACAGCGGCTTGGCAATCGCGAGCTGATCCATTTCCTCGTAGTCGCCCTGCTGCAGGTCGACGATCTCGCGCTCGGAGGAGCCCGAGATCAGGATCATCGGATAGCAGTTGGTGGTGGCGTGCGCGAGCGCGGTGAGACCGTTGAGGAAGCCGGGCGCGGAGACAGTGAGGCAGATGCCGGGTTTCTTGGTGAGATAGCCGGCGATGCCCGCCGCATAACCCGCATTCTGCTCGTGGCGGAATGAGATCATGCGAATGCCCTCCGCCTGCGCCATGCGGCCCAAATCCGTGATCGGGATGCCCGGCACATTATAGATGGTGTTGATGCCGTTCAGCTTGAGCGCGTCGATGACGAGATGGAAGCCATCCGTCAGTTCCTGCTCGGTGCCCGGTGCCTCGGACTTGGTCGCGGTGTTCAGCATGGGCCTTGTCTCCCTGGTCTCAATACTGGGGCGAGTTTTTCGCCCTTCTGGTGAACTTTGCTGGGTGAACAGTTACGTAAGCAGTTAGTTGAACAATTCCTGGCCATGCGCTTCGACGTAAGCGGCAAGGCCAAGGGTGTGGTCGCGGGCGCGCTTCTCGGCGAGCTCGGTGTCGCGTGCTTCCAGCGCTTCGATCATGCCGAGATGCTCGGGCAGCGAGGTCGCGGTACGGTCCTTGCGCCCGATCGTCAGCTGGCGATAGCCGCGGACGTGGAGCAGCAGGTCGTTGGTGAGGTCGACCAGGACAGGGGATTCCGACAGCGAGATCAGCGCCTGATGGAAGGCGATGTTGGCCTTGGAATATTCCTCGACGTGATCCTCGGGCAGGCGGTCCTTGCCGAAATCCTTGAAGAAGTCGCGCAGCGCCGTGATGTCCTTCTTGCGCGCGGTGGTGGTGATCAGGCGCGCCGCCATGCTCTCCAGCGCCGCCCAGGCGCGGATCATGTCGACGATCTCGCTCTTGGTCCTTCGCACCACCATGATGCCGCGGCGTGGAACCGTCTTGACGAAACCATCCTGCTCGAGCATCGCGATCGCTTCGCGGATCGGCGTGCGGCTCACACCCAGGCGCTCGGACAGCGCCCGCTCGTCCAGCATCACCGGCTCGGGCGTCGAATAGATGTCCATCTTGAGGATGGCTTCCTTCAAGGCGTCATACGCCTTGTTCTTGAAGCTGCTCTCCGGGGCAATGCGAACGATTGCGATGTCTGCCTCGGCCATGTTCGGCAACGCCTTGGTTGGTTTCCGTAGTGACACGACGAATCTCCTCCAGTGGGAGTCGTCTTTTACAGGATTATTAACGGGAAAGTTTTTGGCATACCACATGCCAGAATGTCAAGGCGGCTATTTTTTGCGGCGTTCTAAGCGATGCTGCAGCTTGACAAGTTGGCTTCTGGCATACCAAATGCCATCGCCAGCCATTTTTGATCCAAGGCGGCGGAGTATTCTCAGGCTTTATGCCGCTCCGGCCCGCGACATGGAGCAGAGCGCGGCGAATGGCAAGCATCACGGGCAGCCGCAAACACGCGCGCGCTTTGAAAAGAACGAACTGAGGTCAAGGGAGAAGCCACATGTCCAATTCCAAAGATGCCGTCCGCAAGGTGCTTGACCTGGTCAAGGCGGACAACCGCACCAGCCTGACGGCCCCGGAAGGCAAGCTGGTCTGCGACGCCTATGGCATTCCGGTGCCGAAGGAAGGCGTGGCGAAGTCGGCAGGCGAGGCCGGCAAGATGGCCTCGTCGATGGGTTTCCCCGTCGTGATGAAGATCGTCTCGCCGGACATCCTTCACAAGACCGAAGCCGGCGGCGTCATCGTCGGCCTCAAGAATGCCGAGGACGCCGAGAAGGCCTACGAGACCATTCTTGGTAACGCCAAGAAGTACAAGGCCGACGCCAAGATCGAGGGCGTCCAGGTACAGCAGATGCTGGCCGGGGGCACCGAAGTCATCGTCGGCTCGATCACCGACGGCTCGTTCGGCAAGCTGGTCGCCTTCGGTCTTGGCGGCGTGCTGGTCGAAGTGCTCAAGGACATCACCTTCCGCCTCGCGCCCGCGACCAAAGAAGACGCGCTCTCGATGCTCGACGGCATCCAGGCCCACGAGATCCTGAAGGGCGTGCGGGGCGGCGAGCCGGTGAATCGTACGGCGCTCGCCGACGTCATCGTCAAGGTCTCGCAGCTCGTCACCGATTTCCCTGAGATTGTCGAGCTCGATCTCAATCCGGTGTTCGCGACCCCGAAGGGCGCGACCGCCGCCGACGTCCGCATCGTCGTCGATTTCGCCTTTGTGCCGAAGCCCAAGCCCCGCCCGACCGAAGAGATCGTCGCGGCGATGAACCGCATCATGCAGCCGAAGGCGGTTGCCGTGGTCGGCGCCTCGGCCGAGGACGGCAAGATCGGCAACTCCGTGATGAAGAACCTCATCAACGGCGGCTACAAGGGCGACATCTATCCGATCCATCCGAAGGCCTCCGAGATCCTCGGCTACAAGGCCTACAAGAGCGTCAAGGACGTGCCGGGCGTGATCGACACGGCCGTGTTCGCGATTCCCGCCAAGTTCGTCGCGGCGGCGCTGACCGAGTGCGGCGAGAAGAAAATCCCGGGTGCGGTGCTGATTCCGTCGGGCTTCGCCGAAGCCGGCGCGCCGGAGCTGCAGGCCGAGATCGTCGAGGTCGGCAAGAAGTACGACATCCGCCTGATGGGGCCGAACATCTACGGCTTCTATTATACGCCCGCCAATCTCTGCGCGACCTTCTGCACCGCCTACGACGTCAAGGGCTCGGCGGCGCTGTCGTCGCAGTCCGGCGGCATCGGCATGGCGATCATCGGCTTCTCGCGCTCGGCGAAGATGGGCGTGTCGGCGATCGTCGGCCTCGGCAACAAGTCCGATATCGACGAGGACGATCTGCTCGCCTTTTTCGAGCAGGATCCGAACACGGCGATTATCGCGCAGCATTGCGAAGACCTGAAGGACGGCCGCGCCTTCGCGGAAGCCGCCAAGCGCGTCTCCAAGAAGAAGCCGGTCGTCGTGCTCAAGGCCGGCCGCACCTCGGCCGGCGCGAAGGCGGCCTCGTCGCACACCGGCGCGCTGGCCGGTAATGACAAGATCTACGAGGACGTGCTGGCGCAGTCGGGCGTGATCCGCGCCCGCAGCCTGAGGCAGCTGCTCGAGTTCGCCCGTGGCGTGCCGGTGCTGCCGACGCCGAAGGGCGAGAACGTGCTGATCATCACCGGTGCCGGCGGATCGGGCGTGCTGCTGTCGGATTCCTGCGTCGACAACGGCCTGTCGCTGATGTCGATGCCGCCGGATCTGGATGCTGCCTTCCGCAAGTTCATTCCGCCGTTCGGCGCGGCTGGAAATCCTGTGGACATCACCGGCGGCGAGCCCCCGATCACCTACGTCAACACGGTGAAGCTCGGCCTGTCGGACGAGCGCATCCACTCGCTGATCCTCGGCTACTGGCACACCATCGTCACGCCGCCGATGGTGTTCGCCCGCAACATGGTCGAGGTGAAGAAGGAGATGGAGGCCAAGGGCTTCGTGAAGCCGATCGTGGCCTCGCTGGCCGGCGACGTCGAGGTCGAGGAAGCCGCCGAATATCTCTACCAGAACGGCATCCCGGCCTATGCCTACTCGACCGAACTGCCGGTCGAGGTGCTCGGTGCCAAGTACAAGTGGGCGCGCGGGGCAGGGCTGCTCTGAGTAGAGCCTGCCCTGAGCCGTCAACAAAAAACGTCGCTCCGGTGCAGACCGGGGCGACATTTCCCACGATGCGGGAAAGTTTCACGGCACGAACGTCAATCGTCTGACTGGCTGATATGCAGGTCGCGATGAGGAAAAACGTGATCCGCCGCAGGACCGTCGAGCCGAAATCCGCGGTCGACCAGGAGCCTGACACCCGCGACGGCGGCGTGCAATCCGTCGATCGCGCGCTGTCGATCCTGGCAACGCTGGCCGAGGACGACGAGGGCTATCGCCTCAGCGATCTGGCGATCCGCACCGGACTATCCACCTCGACCGTACATCGCCTGCTCGCAACGCTGGAAGGCCGCCGTTTCGTCCAGTTCGATCGTGCCCAATCCAAATGGCATGTCGGCTCGCGCGCCTTCTCGGTCGGCGCGACGTTTGCGCGGCGGCGCAATTTCACCACGCAAGCCATTCCCTATTTGCGCAAGCTGCGCGACCTCACCCGCGAGACGGCCAATCTCGCCGTCGTCGACGACGAGTTTATCATCGTTCTGACCCGGATGGAGAGCCGCGAGATCATGCGCTCGCTGACCCAGGTCGGGGGCCGCGTCGCCATGGTGACGTCGGGCGTCGGCAAGGCGGTGCTCGCGACCTATTCGGACGAGGACGTCGGCGCCGTCATCCGACATCACGGCATGCCGCGCCTGACCGAGAAGTCGATCGTGCGGCCGAGCGACCTGTTCAGGGAACTCGAAAAGATCCGCCGGCAGGGCTTCGCGCTCGACGACGAAGAGGCCTGCATGGGCCTGCGCTGTATTGCGGCGGTGGTCTACAACGACTGCGCCGAACCGCTGGCGGCGATTTCCGTCTCCGGCATGACCAGCCGGTTAACCGACCAAAGGTTGCCGGAAGTCGGGCAGATCGTCAGGGATGTCGCCGCCGAGCTGACGGGTGCCCTCGGCGGGGTGATGCCGACGCCTCGCTGACCCGAAACCCCTGGGGATGGCTGGACAGCCTCGACCGTTTTGGTTGATATGCGACCAAACGACACAATGCGGCAGACGTCCGCATGAGCCTGGAGAGCGTCCACATGTTCCAATTTTCCGCGCGCCTTGCCGGCGCAGCCGTCGCGCTGACCCTTGCGGCAGCGACGCCGTCCCTGGCCCAGCAGCTCGAGCTCAAGCTGATGGCGCCGGCGGCCCCCGGCGGCGGTTGGGACCAGACCGCGCGCTCGATGCAGCAGGCGCTGGTAGCCTCCGGCGTTGCGCGCAGCGTGCAGGTCACCAATGTTCCCGGCGCCGGCGGCAGCGTCGGCATCGCCCAGTTCGTCAACGGCGCCAAGGGCGACGGCAACCAGCTGATGGTCAACGGCTTCGTCATGGTGGGCGCGCTCGCCATGAACAAGTCGCCGGTGACGCTCGAGCAGGTGACGCCGATCGCGCGCCTCACCGAAGAAATCCAGGTGATCGTGGTTCCCGCGAATTCGCCGATCAAGACCGCGCAGGATCTCGCCGCTGCGGTGAAGGCCGATATCGCCAAGGTCACCTTTGCCGGCGGCTCGGCCGGCGGCGTCGACCATGTGATGGCGGCATTGTTCGCCGGCGCGGTCGGCGCCGACGCCAAGAAGATCAACTACATCCCGTTCTCCGGCGGTGGCGAGTCGCTGGCCGCGATCCTCGGCGGCAAGGTCACGGCGGGCATCTCGGGCCTCAGCGAATATGACGGACAGATCAAGTCCGGCAAGCTGCGCGCGATCGGCGTGACCTCGGAGAAGCGTATCCCGGGCAACGACATCCCGACGTTCAAGGAGCAGGGCATCGACCTCGTGATCGCCAACTGGCGTTCGGTGGTGGCGCCTCCCGGCATCACGCCCGAGCAGAAGAAGACCCTGAGCGAGGCGGTCGAGAAGATGGTGAAGTCGGATGCCTGGAAGGAAGTCCTCAAGCAGAAGGGCTGGGAGGACGCTTATCTCGGTGGCGACGCCTTCGCTGACTTCCTGAAGAAGGAAACGGTCCGCGTCACCGACGTGTTGAAATCGGTCGGCCTCGTCAAGTCATGACCGGAGATCGCGGGGCGGGCGATCCGGCTCAGCCGCCGCGGCGCGTCGATCGCGCCGGCATCGTCATCGCGGCACTGCTCGCAGCTCTCGCCGCGGTGCTGGTCTTCGACGCGCGCGGCCTGCAATCGACCACGATGTACGGCATGGGGCCGGAGGCGATGCCGGTGGTGGTCGCAATTGGCCTTGCACTGCTCGCGATCGGCAATTTCGTTGACGCGCTGCGCGGCAATCTGCCGGCACGCGAGAGCACCGACCCGGTGCCCGTGGTCTTGATCCTCGTCGGCCTGGCGCTGCTGATTGCCATCATCGGCTTTGGCGGCGGCTTCATCCTGGCGACCTCGGCCTTGTTCGTGACGACGTCGGCGGCGTTCGGACGCCGCGCCATCCTGATGGATTCCATTATCGCTCTCGTGATGTCGATCCTGATCTATCTCGCGTTCGACCGGTTGTTGACGCTGAGCCTTCCGACCGGCCCGCTGGAGCGATTGCTGTGATGGACACTTTTGCGGCGCTGGCGCACGGCATGGCCGTCGCCATTCAGCCGATGAACCTGCTTTATGCCATGATCGGCGTGTTCCTCGGCACGGCCGTCGGCGTGCTGCCGGGCATCGGCCCCGCTCTCACGGTCGCGCTGCTACTGCCCGTCACCTACAAGCTCGACCCCGGCGGCTCGCTGATCATGTTCGCCGGCATCTATTACGGCGGCATGTATGGCGGCTCGACCACGGCGATCCTGATCAACACGCCAGGCGAGAGCGCCTCGATGGCGACCGCGCTGGAAGGCAACAAGATGGCCAAGGCCGGCCGCGGCGGGCCGGCGCTCGCGACATCGGCGATCGGCTCCTTCGTCGCCGGCACGATTGCCACGATTGGCCTTGCGTTCCTTGCACCATGGCTGGTCGATTTCGCCGTGCGCTTTGGTCCTGAGGATTATTTCGCGCTGATGTGCGTTGCCTTCGTCACGGTGTCGGCGACGTTCGGCGATTCCCCCATTCGCGGTCTCACCAGCCTGTTCATCGGCCTGACGCTCGGTCTCGTCGGCATCGACAAGCTGACGGGGCAGGCGCGCCTTGCGTTCGGCGTGCCTGAATTGCTCGACGGTGTCGAGGTGACCACGCTGGCTGTCGGTCTGTTCGCGGTGGGCGAGGCGCTCTATGTCGCATCGCGCCGCCACCACACCGAAGAGAAGCTCGAGCCGGTGCGCGGCTCGCTGTGGATGACCAAGGAGGACTGGAAGCGGTCGTGGAAGCCGTGGCTGCGCGGCACCATGTTCGGCTTCCCGATCGGCGCGCTGCCGGCGGGCGGCGCCGAAATCCCGACCTTCCTGTCCTATTCGACCGAGAAGCGCCTCACCAAATATCCGGAAGAATTCGGCAAGGGCGCGATCGAAGGCGTCGCCGGACCTGAGGCCGCCAACAACGCCTCCGCCGCCGGCACGCTGGTGCCGCTGCTGACGCTGGGACTGCCGACCTCGGCGACGGCCGCGATGATGCTGGCGGGCTTCCAGCAATACGGCCTCAACCCGGGGCCGCTGCTGTTCGCCGAGCGGCCCGATCTGGTCTGGGGCCTGATCGCCAGCCTGTTCATCGCCAATTGCATGCTGCTGGTGCTCAATCTGCCGCTGGTCGGCCTGTGGGTGCGGCTGCTCGCGATCCCGCAGCCCTGGCTCTATGCCGGCATTCTCGTGTTCGCGACCATGGGCACCATCGCGGCAAAGCCGTCGGTGGTGGAATTGTCGATGCTGGCTGGCTTCGGAGTGCTCGGCTTCTTGATGCGCCGCTTCGATTTCCCGATTGCGCCCGTCGTGGTCGGCCTGATCCTCGGTCCGATCGCCGAGAGCCAGTTAAGACGCGCGCTCGCGATCAGCCTCGGCGATCCCATGACGCTGCTGCAGAGCCCGATCTCGGCGACGCTGCTCGGTTTCGCGCTGATCGCGCTGCTGGCGCCGTTCGTGCTGAAGGGGCTCGGCCGGTTCAAGGCGAACGAGGACTAGCGGTCTCGCGCTCGCATGATCTAATGCTGCGTACATCTCTTGGGGAAACGCCATGCCGCCCGAACCTCGCTCGCCCCGTCTCGCCGTCCTGATCGATGCCGACAATGCCTCCGCCAAGATCGCGGACGGGTTGTTCGAAGAGATTGCCAAGATCGGCGAGGCTAGCGTGCGTCGCATCTACGGCGATTTCTCCAGCGCGCGATCGAGGGGCTGGGCTGACATCCTGTCGAAGCATGCGATCATCCCACAACAGCAGTTCGCCTACACGACAGGAAAGAATGCATCCGACATAACGCTGGTCATTGATGCGATGGACCTGCTTCATAGCGGCCGGTTCGACGGCTTTTGCCTCGTGTCGTCCGATAGCGACTTTACCCGTCTCGCCGCCCGCATCCGGGAGCAGGGCATCGATGTCTTTGGGTTCGGTGAGCAGAAGACACCGGAAAGCTTCAGGCAGGCCTGCCGAAGATTCGTCTATACCGAGAACCTGCTTGCAGGCGCCGCGACCACCCCGGATGCCTCCTCGAAGTCCGCGCCGCTTCAGCCGCCCGATGCGGCCACGCCGATCATCAAGAAGGTGATCACACAGATGGAAAGCGAGGACGGTTGGGTCGCGCTCCGTGAACTCGGGCAGCGGCTCGCCAACCTGGCGTCCGATTTCGATCCGAGAACCTTCGGTTTCCGCAAGCTGAGCGACCTCGTCCGAAAGACGAACGCGTTCGAGATCGACGAGACAAATGGGCGGTCGGTGCGGATCAGGGTGAAGGCCGCTGCCGCGGCACCGCCGGCCCCACAGAAGTCGCGCAGACGTCCAAGGTCGCGGGCGGCGGCCGGCTCGGCGCCTAAGGCCTAAACAGCGCGCCCCGCTATATTTGAGTTTGCCCGGTTTGGCGCAGGGGGTAACTATCGTTCGGCCGTAACGCCAAGCGAGGTTCCCATGACCAAGCTCACCCGTTTCACCGTCGCGCCGCTGCACAGCATGACGCGGCGTCTGGCCGACGTCGCCTCGGCGCGGATCGCGCCGGATCTCGTCCTCACGGGCGCACGGGTGCTCTCGACCTATTCCGAGCGCATCCATTTGGGACGGGAGGTCTGGATCACCGGTGGCCGCATCGCGGCGGTGAAGCAATCGGGCGCGGCAAAGAAAACCTGGAGAGACGTGACGCTCTATGACGCCGCCGGCGGCATCGTCGCGCCGGGGCTGGTCGATCCGCACATCCACATCGAATCCTCGATGGTGACCGCCTGTGCCTATGCCGAGGCTGCGCTGCTCAACGGCACCACCACGATCTTTTGCGACAGCCACGAGATCGGCAACGTCATGGACGTCGCCGGCGTCGAGGCGATGCTGGAGGACGCGCGCGAGGCGCCGCTGTCGATCTTCCTGACGGTGCCGTCGACTGTTCCCGCGACCTCGGCCGAGCTCGAGACCGCAGGCGGTGACCTCACGCCCGACAAGATCGCCGGCCTGTTCGACCGCTGGCCAGAGGCGGTGGCGCTCGGCGAGAAGATGGATTTTGTGCCTGTCACGATGGGCGATGAGCGCAGCCATGCCATCCTCGCCGCCGCCTTGAAGCGCGGGCGTCCGGTGTCCGGACATGTCTATGGCCGCGAATTCGTCGCTGCGTATGCAGCATCCGGTGTCACCGACACCCACGAGGCGATCGACCGCGACATCGCCGACGATCTGCTCGACGCCGGCGTCTGGGTGTTCCTGCGCGGCGGTCCGCCAACGACACCCTGGCACTCGCTGCCGCAGGCGATCCGGACGGTCACCGAGCTCGGCGCTTCGCACAAGCGCACGGCGGTCTGCACCGACGACCGCGATGCCGACGATCTCATGATGTTCGGTCTCGACTGGGTGGTGCGCGAAGCCGTGAAGGCGGGGATGTCGCCGGAGCAGGCCTGGTCGATGGGCTCGCTGCACGGTGCCTCGCGCTTCGGGATGGACGGTGATATCGGCGGCCTCGGCGGCGGCCGCCGCGCCGATCTCGTGCTGATGGACGACAATCTCGATCCGCAATGCACCTGGTATGGCGGCGAGCTCGTGGTCGAGCATGGCAAGATCACGCCGCGCCTCGATCAGGCGTTGTCGCGGCGCTATCAATATCCGAAAGCGGCCTATGCGACAGTCAAGCTGCCGGAGACGATGAAGCTGACGCCGGAGCTTCCGCCGAAAGCCTGCACCGTCAACGCGATCAGGACCGCGCTGCCCGGCATCACGCTGATCCATGAGAAGGTCAGGATCGAACCGGCCAAGGATTGGCCATCGCTGTTCGACCGCTACGGCCTCTGCTTCGTCGCGGTGGTCGAGCGCCACGGCAAGTCGGCCGGCAACGTCGCCCATGGCTTGCTGAAGGATTTTGGCCTGAAGCGCGGCGCGGTCGCCTCCAGCGTCGGGCACGACAGCCATAACATCATCGTCGCCGGCACCAACGAGGGCGACATGCAGGTCGCGATTGCTGCCATCAAGGACAAGCAGGGCGGCGTCTGTGTCGTCGCCGACGGCAAGGTGAGGGCGCTGGTTCCGCTGCCCATTGCGGGCCTGCTCTCGGACAAGCGCGTTACCGAGGTGGCTGAAGAAGTTAAGGTCTTGAAGACCGAATGGACCGAGGCCGGTTGCACCATCCCCTACATGGGCTTCAATTTGATTCCCCTATCGGTCATTCCGGAAATTCGGATCACCGACAAGGGTCTCGTGCTGGTTCCGCAGATGGAGCTGGCGCCGCTGTTCGAGTGAACTGCTTTCACGTGCCTCTCGATCTAACCGATTGAGACAACCACGATTTTCCCACGGCTGCCGCATCGTGGAAAATAAAATCGATCTCGTTGAGATCCCTTTCTGCGCGCCCGATGATCTCGCTCGCTGACGCAAACGAGCGAGGTCCGATATGGCGAAGATGCGAGCTATCGATGCTGCCGTGCGAATTCTGGAGAAGGAAGGCGTCTCGACCGCCTTCGGGGTTCCCGGTGCCGCGATCAATCCGCTTTACTCGGCACTGAAGAAGCGCAGTTCGATCCGCCACATCCTGGCGCGTCATGTCGAGGGCGCCTCGCACATGGCCGAGGGCTACACCCGCGCCAAGGCCGGCAACATCGGCGTCTGCATCGGAACCTCGGGGCCGGCGGGCACCGACATGATCACCGGGCTCTATTCGGCGATCGCCGATTCCATTCCGATCCTCTGCATCACCGGGCAGGCGCCGCGGGCCCGGCTCTACAAGGAAGACTTCCAGGCCGTCGACATCGAGTCGATCGCAAAGCCCGTGACCAAATGGGCGGTGACGGTGCGCGAGCCGGCGCTGGTGCCGCGCGTCTTCAGCCAGGCGTTTCATGTGATGCGCTCGGGCCGGCCGGGTCCGGTGCTGATCGACATGCCGCTCGACGTGCAGCTTGCCGAGATCGAGTTCGACGACGAGACCTATGAGCCGCTGCCGGTCTACAAGCCCACCGCGACCCGCAAGCAGGTCGAGAAGGCGCTGGAGATGCTCAACGCCGCCGAGCGGCCGCTGATCGTCGCCGGTGGCGGCATCATCAACGCCGATGCGTCCGACCTGCTGGTCGAGTTCGCCGAGATCACCAACGTTCCCGTCGTGCCGACCCTGATGGGGTGGGGCGCGATCCCCGATGATCACGTGCTGATGGCCGGCATGGTCGGGCTTCAGACCAGCCACCGCTACGGCAATGCGACGATGCTGGAGTCCGACTTCGTGCTCGGCATCGGCAACCGCTGGGCCAACCGGCACACCGGCTCGGTCGAGACCTACACCAAGGGCCGCAAATTCGTTCACGTCGATATCGAGCCGACGCAGATCGGTCGCGTGTTCAATCCCGATCTCGGCATCGTCTCGGACGCAAAGGCCGCGCTCGAGCTTTTCGTCGCTGTCGCCAGGGAGTGGCGTCGGTCAGGCAAGCTTCGCGAGCGCCAGGCGTGGCCCGCTTCCTGCCGTGATCGCAAGAAGACGATGCTGCGCAAGAGCCATTTCGACAACGTTCCTATCAAGCCGCAGCGTGTCTATGAAGAGATGAACAAGGCGTTCGGCCGCGACACCACCTATGTCACCGTGATCGGCCTGTCGCAGATCGCAGGCGCCCAGTTCCTCGGCGTCTACAAGCCGCGGAACTGGATCAATGCCGGGCAGGCGGGTCCGCTCGGCTGGACCTTGCCTGCCGCGCTCGGCGTGAGGGCGGCGTGTCCGGATCGCGAGATCGTTGCGCTCTCCGGCGATTACGACTTTCAGTTCCTGATCGAGGAGCTCGCGGTCGGGGCGCAGTTCAATCTGCCTTACATCCACGTCGTCGTGAACAATTCCTATCTCGGCCTGATCCGCCAGGCCCAGCGCGGCTTCGACATGGACTATCACGTCCAGCTCTCCTTCGAGAACGTCAACGCGCCGGAACTCAATGGCTACGGCGTCGACCACGTCGCGGTCGCCGAAGGCCTCGGCTGCAAGGCGATCCGCGTCACGGATCCGAAGGACACGCAGACAGCCTTCGCCACGGCGCGCGAATTGATGGCCAAGCACCGCGTACCTGTGGTGGTCGAGTTCATCCTCGAACGCGTCACCAACATCGCGATGGGCACGGAGATCGACAACATCGTCGAGTTCGAGGAGGTGCTGGACCTTCCGCTCGACGAGGTCGGGACCGTCAAGCCCGGCGTGCTGCAGCCGGCCGAGTAGGGGAGAGCATCCATGCCGAAATTCGCCGCCAATCTCACCATGCTCTTCAACGAGATGCCGTTCCTCGACCGCTTCGCTGCGGCGAAGGCGGCCGGCTTCTCCGGGGTCGAGTATCTTTTTCCCTATGATTTCGACAAGGCGCAGCTGTGCGAGCAGCTCGAGGTCCACGGCCTGACGCAGGTGCTGCACAATCTACCCGCCGGCAATTGGGCCGGCGGCGAGCGCGGCATCGCGATCCTACCCGATCGCGCCGCCGAATTCCGCGACGGCGTGTTCCGCGCCATCGACTATGCCAAGGCGATCGACTGCGAGCAGCTCAACTGCCTCGTCGGCATTGCGCCTCCTGACGCCGATCCGCGCGAGCTTCAGGAGACGCTGGTCGGCAATCTGCGTTTCGCGGCTTCGACGCTAGCGCGGGAGAACATCAAGCTGCTGGTCGAGCCGATCAACACGCTCGACATTCCCGGCTTCTTCCTCAACGGCACCGAGCAGGCAATCCAGCTGATCTCGGAGGTGCGGTCGAACAATCTGTTCGTCCAGTACGACATCTACCACATGCAGATCATGGAGGGCGATCTTGCCCGCACCATGCAGGAATACCTGCCGCAGATCGCCCACATCCAGCTTGCCGACAATCCCGGCCGACATGAGCCAGGCACCGGCGAGATCAACTATCCCTTCCTGTTCCGCCATCTCGACGCGATCGGTTATCGCGGCTGGATCGGCTGCGAGTACAAGCCGCGCACCACGACGCTGGAAGGCCTTTCCTGGCATGCCGCGCAGACCTTCGAGACCTGAGGAAATTGGACATGATCGACATCGGCTTCATCGGACTTGGTACCATGGGACGGCCGATGGCCGGGCACCTTCTGGCCGCGGGCCATCGCGTCCTTCTGCACGACGTCGCCCCGGTCGCGCCTGAACTGATTGCTGCGGGCGGCATCGCCTGCAAGTCGGCCAAGGAGGTCGCAGAGGAGGCGGACGCGGTCATCATCATGGTGCCGGACACGCCGCATGTAGAGGCGGTGTTGTTCGGCAAGGACGGCGTTGCCAGCGGCATCTCCAAGGGCAAGATCGTGGTCGACATGAGCTCGATCTCGCCGCTGGCTACGAAGGAGTTCGCAAAGAAGATCGAGGCGCTGGGAGCGGATTATCTCGACGCGCCGGTGTCGGGCGGCGAGGTCGGGGCAAGAGCTGCGAGCCTCACCATCATGGTCGGCGGCCCCGAGCGGGCGTTCGGCACCGTGAAGCCGATCTTCGACAAGATGGGCAAGAACGTCACTCATGTCGGCGCCAATGGCGACGGGCAGACGACGAAGGTCGCGAACCAGATCATCGTCGCGCTGACCATCGAGGCGGTGGGCGAGGCGCTGCTGTTCGCATCCAAGGCCGGCGCCGATCCCGCGCTGGTGCGGAAAGCGCTGATGGGCGGCTTTGCTTCCTCGCGCATCCTCGAGGTGCATGGCGAACGCATGGTGAAGCGCAACTTCGATCCAGGCTTCCGCATCGAGCTGCACCAGAAGGATCTCAACCTCGCGCTCGAAGGCGCGCGCGCGCTCGGCCTGTCACTGCCGAGCACGGCAGTGGCACAGCAATTGTTCTCTTCCTGCACCGCGCATGGCGGCAAGGCCTGGGATCACTCCGCGATGGTGCGGGCGCTGGAACTCATGGCGGGCCACGAGATCGCCGCGGCGTAACTGTTACGCGGTAACAGTCTCCAGTTTTGCTGCATCCTTCGGCACGCGGGAACCGGAACAATGATCCGGCCCCGCGGTTGAAGGCGCAGGACAATCACTGGAGACATAACAACATGAAGACCCGTCTTGCGATTTCGTTGGTTGCCGCGTCGCTGCTGGCGTCGAGTGCAGCCTTTGCTCAGTCGACCACCGAACAGGGCGCCCGGGACGGCGCGCGCGCGGGTGGCGACATCGGCGGCCCGATCGGCGCGATGGTCGGCGGCACCGTCGGTGCGGCCGTCGGCGCGGGCCTCGAGATTCCGAATGCGGTTCTTGGCGGAATCCCGCGCAGCGACTCGGTCGTGGTCGAGGAGCGCGTCGTGGTCGGCGAGCCGCTGCCCCCGGCCGTGGTGCTGCGCCCCGTGCCGAATTACACCGAGTATCGCTATGCGGTCGTGAACGATCGCCGCGTGATCGTCGAGCCGCGGACCCGCCGCGTCGTCAAGATCATCGACTGATCGGCTACGTTTCCAAGTCTCGAGAACTAAGTCTTGAGAAGATGGGCCCTGCGGAGCGTCACTCCGCGGGGCCTTCGCTCGTTACGGCGGGGTTTGCGCGAAAGCGCGAGATCAGCCAATCGGCGCCGGCCGCAAGCGCGAAGCCGGTGCAGGCGGTGAGCGCATCGACCAGGAAATCCTCCAGCCGGGCGTGGCGTCCGGGTGCCCAGAATTGCATCAGTTCGAGCACGCCAATCAGGACGATCGCGGCCGCTGCGGTCAGCAGGCGCCGACGCCGGTAGGCGAGGCCGAAGGCCAGCCCCACCAGGATGAATGCGAGTGCATGTTCGCCGTCCTGGCCAAGGTCGGAATGAGGCCGCAGGCCGGGGGGACCGAGGGTGGCGAAAGTAACGGCAGCCGCAAGCAGCCAGGCAATGGATCGAACTAAAATGGACATAAGTTGCGCTTAGCACAGATCGGCAACGGACCGGTACCGTCCTTCCATCAGATCGGCGTGTAGTTAATGACGAAACGTTAAAGTGGCTCGCGCACGCCGAGCCCGTGCATGAAGCGCTCCCGGATTTGTACGGGATCGCGCCGTGTGGCGCCGACGCCGGGCTTGTCGTCGATGCGGACGGCGATCAGGTGTGGCTCGGCGGCGGACATGGCCGCGTCGACCAGCCGTTCGAAATCCTCCTCGTCGGCGGCCCAGGCGCTGTTGGCAAGGCCCGAGCCGGTGGCGATGGCGACGATGTCCGCGACGCTTGCGGCAGGTGTCGGCTGGGCGCCGGTAATCTGATAGATGCCGTTGTCCATCACGATCATGATGAGGTTCTTCGGCTTCAAGGTCGCAATGGTCGAGAGCGCGCCGAGCTGCATCAGCAGCGAGCCGTCGCCTTCGAGCGCGAAGACGCGGCGGTTGGGCTGCGCCAGCGCCACGCCGAGCGCGATCGGGAAGGCGAGCCCCATGCTGCCCAGCATGTAGAAATTCTGCGGACGATGCCCGGCGGCCCAGAGGTCGAAATTGGTGTTGCCGATGCCGCCGATCACGGCTTCCTCACGCTTGAGCTTTGCAATCAGGCGCGAGGTCACGTCGAAGCGACTCATCACCTTGGTATTGCGCGTATTCATTTGCGAGTTCATTTCGGCCCGCCTCACTTGTCGAACGTCTTGCCGCCGGTGAGCAGCGGATTGAGGATCAGGGCCACCGGCGCCTGCGTGGTGACGGCCTGCTTGATCGAGCGGTCGGCGATGAACTCGAGCTCGTCGAGCCGGGTGATGGTGTGGTGCTCCAGGGCCAACGAGTCCAGCACCGGGCGCATGGTGCGGCAGACCAGCGACTGGCCGTAGTTGAACTCGCCGAGCGTGCCGCGCTCGGACACGAACATGATTAGCGGGATCTGGTAGGGCACCGCCAGCGAGGCCAGCACGTTGGCGAGGGTGGCAAAGCCCGAGGTCTGCATCAGCACCGCGCCGCGCCGTCCGCCCATCCAGGCCCCGGAAACGATACCGACTGCCTCTTCCTCGCGCGCCGTGGCAAAGGTGGTGAAGAAGGGATCGGCATGCAGGTTCTTGATCAGCGGCGTCAGCACGCGGTCGGGCACGTAGGGGACCAGGCTGATCTCGTTCCGCTTCAGGGTTTGCAGGACGATGCCGTGCCAGCTCTTGTCGCCGGCTCCCGCTGCCGCCTGGGACGCAGTCTGCTGTTCCGCAATCGCCATTGCGTTCTCCCTCGTGCCGCGCATGCTTGTTGGTCTAGGCCATTGCCTTGGCGCGGTTTCTGTCCGCCGAACTTGACGGAGCGGGCTGGATTGTCAACATGTCCGCGCCGGCACCGTGATCTGCGCCAGACGGCCTGCCGTGGCCGGCAGCGCCGTGTCATAAGCGGCGACAACGAGAAACGGGAGGGAGGCATGGACGGGCGCGTATCGCGCTGACCTTGCGGGGCCCTTCGAGAGAGCCGGAAGGGTCCTGATGTCGGTCAACAGCAAGCGCGTCTTCTACGTCAAATATCTGGCCAATCCTGTTTATATCGACATCCTCAAGGCGCGGCCCGACGTCCGTCTCGACCGGATCGAGAACGAGAGCCCCGAAGATTTCTACGCGCCGATCTTGAGCGCGGCCCATGTTTACCAGATCGGCGCCGCCCGCGACGAGCTCGCGCCGCATTTCCATGTCGATGCCGCCTTGCTGAAGCGAACGCCGAACCTGCTGCTGGTCTCCAGCAACGGCGCGGGCTTCGACCCCGTTGATGTCGAGGCCTGCACGGCGGCAGGGGTGCTGGTCGTCAACCAGTCCGGCGGCAACGCTCATTCGGTGGCCGAGCATGCGCTGGCGATGATGCTGACGCTGTCCAAGCGCATCATCCAGTCCGATCGCAAGCTGCGCCGGGAAGCCAACGTCAACCGCAACGAGCTGGTCGGCAACGAGGTCGAGCACAAGACCGTCGGCATCATCGGCCTCGGCAATGTCGGCCGCCGCATCGCCGCTCTGTGCAGGGGCCTGCTCGGCATGAAGGTACTGGCCTATGACCCCTATCTGTCGGCCGAGGTGATGGCCGAGCGGGGCGGGGAGAAGGTCGAGCTCGACGAGCTCCTGCGCCGCGCCGATTTCGTCTCGATCTCCTGTCCGCTCGACAAGGGCAGCCGCAACATGATCAGCACGCGCGAGTTCGCGCTGATGCAGCCGCACGCCTACTTCATCACCACGGCGCGCGGCTTCATCCACGACGAGGATGCGTTGCTCCAGGCGCTGCGCGACAAGCGCATCGCGGGCGCCGGCCTCGACGTCTGGTCCAAGGAGCCGCCGCCGCCGGAGCATCCGCTGCTCCAGTTCGACAACGTGCTGGCAAGCCCGCACACCGCCGGCGTCACGATTGAGGCGCGCCAGAACATGGGCCGGATCGCAGCCGAGCAGGTACTGGACACGCTCGACGGCAAGCGCCCGCCGCGCATCATCAATCCCGAGGTCTGGCCGGCCTACGCAAAGCGTTTCAAGCAGGCCTTCGGGGTGATGCCGGGGTAGTCGCGCCAGAGATCGGCCCGCGCCGGTTGGTTACCACGATGGAAAGGCAAAGCGCCGCATCTTATCCTTCGGGTAAGTGAACGCGTATCACTTGTCCTGTAGTTGAAGGTCCATGAGCATATTCTCGATTGCGTCATCCGGACTTTCCGCGGCGAGTTTGCGTGTCAACGTTGCCGCGAGCAACATCGCCAATGTTCAAACGACGGGTCCGCTGCCGGTGTCGGGCGCATCAAGCCCGTCGGCCGCGCCAGGCAGCTCGGGCATCGCCCCGACATTTCCTGCGGCCTACGTACCGTTGCGCGTCGACCAGGTTTCCCAATCGAGCGGCTCGAGCCCGGGCGGTACGAGCGCGACGGTGTCGCCGGTCTCCCCGAGCTATACCGCCCAGTCCGACCCGAGCGCTCCCTTTGCCAACGGGGATGGCCTGGTCGCGGCGCCGAATGTCGATATCGCCAACGAGTTCGCGCAACTGGCGGCCGCAAAGTACAGCTTCATCGCCAACGCGAAGGTCATTCAGGCCTACGCGGAGACGGAAAAGTCGCTGCTCGACATCACCACATGAGGGCGAACTGCCGCCTGAATGGGCGGCGGGAACCTTGCGGGCCTTGATCCGCGTCAAAATCTCCTTTCCCCGACCCGCTAAAATGGGACTAAAGTGCCGCCGGGGCAGCAGGAGGTGCCATGGCTACTTATGTCGTCAGGTTCATGAAGAACGTACTCGGTGAGTACGGCCGGCAGTGCGAGGTCTGTCAGGGCACGCTCGAGATCGACGCCGCGGACGAGGACGAGGCCAAGGAGCGGGCGAAGGCAAAGTTCTGCGAAGACCAGGCGTTGCATCACTGGTCGCTGCATGCCGACCGCATCCATGTGAGACCGGCCGACTTCCCGTCCTGAGGCTATCGACCGGGCGCGGTGACCGGCGGAGGCGCCGTCGTTCCGGCGCCGAGCGAGCGCTGCACCATCACGGTGTCGGACCAGCGGCCGTGGCGATAGGCGACGCCGCAGAGCAGGCCGGCGCGCGCGAAGCCGAACTTTTCGTGCAGGGCCAGCGAGGGCGCGTTGTCGGCGTCGATATAGCCAATCATCTGGCGGAAGCCGGCCGCCGCACACACATCGATCAATTCCTGGAGCAGCCGCCGTCCGACCCCGCGGCCGAGCTGCGCGTGGTGGACATAGATCGAATGCTTGGCCGTGTAGCGATAGGCCGGCCGTTTGCGAAACAGCACGGCATAGGCATAGCCGACGACCTCGCCGCGAAACGTCGCGACCAGATGGGGGAGGCGGGTCTGCTTCAGGTTCTTGCGCCGGTCGCGCAGATCGTCCGGCTCCGGCGCGCCGGTTCCCTCGACATCGCGCGGCACGCCGCTGCGGACGTGATGGCGGTAGATCGCCAGCATCGCCTCGACGTCGCTCTCGCGTGACGGGCGGACCAGAACCTGTTCGTCACTTGCGCGCGCAGCTGCTTCGTTCATGGGCACCTACTCGGCAACGACGTAGGTGTAGAGCCCGATGCGGCCATTGGCATCGATCTCCTTGTAGACGCCCTGGATCTCGACGTCGAAGCCCGGAAAATTGTTGAAGCAGGTCTCGAACATTCTGAGATAATCCACCATGGGCTTGGCGCGCTCGGTCAGCCGCTCGCCGGGTACGATGGTGGCGATCCCGGGCGGATAGACTACGAAGGGCGTGGTGGCGATGCGGCCGGCGATCGCTTCGATCGGCAGATAGTCGACGTCATTCTTGAACAGATAGCGGGCGGCATCGCGCGGCGACATCGCGATCTCGGGCATGTGCTCAGGCATGAACTGCCGGGCCTGGAGCGCGCTGACGTCGGCGCTGCGGAAGAAGCGATGCATCTCGCCGCAGAGATCGCGCAAGCGCACGCCGGAATATCGTGCCTGCCGGCGCTGGTAGAACTCCGGAATGGCGTCCGCCAGTAGCGCATTGTCGTCATGCAGGCGCTTGAACGCGACGAGGCCGGAGATCAGCGTACCGGCCTTGCTCGCTTCGACACCGGGTGTGAGCAGGAAGAGCAGGGAGTTGAGGTCGTTCTTCTCGGGCACGATGCGGTTCTCGCGCAGATATTGCGCGACGACCGGCGCGGGGATGCCGTGCTCGGCATAGGCGCCGGTGGTGCGATCGAAGCCGGGCGTGAGCAGCGTCAGCTTGTTCGGATCGGTGATGGCAAAGCCTTCCGCGAGGTTGGGGAAGCCGTGCCAGTTGGTGTCAGGCGAGAGCTGCCACAGTGCGGGATTGGTGGCGAGCTCGTCGGTTGAGAGCGTTTCCCAGGCGACGTCATGCACGGCGGCGGGACGGCTGACATCGGCGATGGCGACACGATCGGGAACGAAGGGCTCGAAGAACCAGCGGCGATCCGGATTTTGCTCCTTCTCCTCGAACTCCCTGCGCATCGCGCGGATCTTCTTGCGCAGCTCGATGCCAAGCCGGATCGTGTCGTCCCACAACACTTCGCCGGAGCGGCCCTTCATCATCTGCGCGCCCACATCCAGGGATGCGAACAGTGGATAGAAGGGGGACGTCGATGCGTGCTGCATGAAGCTTTCGTTGAAGCGGCGATGCTCGACGCGCCGCTTCTGGCCGCGGATGTGGCGATCCCTGATGTGGATTTGCGAGGCCTGCGAAAAGCTCGCGAGCTGCTTGTGGGTGGACTGCGTCGCGATGATGCCCGGCGCTTCCGGGGTAAGGTTCGCCAGTCCCATAGCGAAGCGGCCGGCATAGAGCGGATGAAACTTCATGAAGCCGGCCCAGGCCTCGTCGAACAGGATGTATTCGCAGAGATGGCCGATGCGCTTCAAGATCATCTCGGCGCTGTGGATCGTGCCGTCATAGGTGCACTGCTCGACGACGGCGACGCGGAACGGCCGCTCCCTGCGCCAGGCCTCCTTGTCCGTGACCAGCGGGTGATTGCGGATCGCCTCGCGCAAGGCTTTCTCTTCGAGCGCGTCCCAGCGCATCGGGCCGATCAGGCCCCAGGCGTTGCGGACGGTCGGGACATAGACCGGGATGCCGCCGTTGATCATCAGCGCGCCATGATGGGCGGCCTTGTGGTTGTTGCGGTCGAACAACACGAGGTCGCCGTCGGTGACGAGAGCGCCGAGCGCGACCTTGTTCGAGGTCGAGGTGCCGTTGAGCACGAAATAGGTCTTTTCCGCGCCGAAGATCGCAGCCGCTTCCTTCTGTGCCTTCAGCGCCGGCCCTTCATGGGTGAGGAGGTCGCCGAGATCGAGCACGGAATTGTCGAGATCGTCGCGGAATACGGATTCGCCGAGATGCTCGACGAAGACGCGGCCGATCGGGCTGCGATTGTAGAATACGCCGCCATTGTGTCCTGGGCAGGTCCATAGCTGATTTCCCTCCTCGGCATAGTCGACGAGGGCGCCGAAGAACGGTGTCTTCAGCGTCTCGGCATATTGCTTGAGCCGGCTGATCAGGTTTTTGGCGATGAAGGGCGGCGTCTCCTCGGACAGGAAGACGTAGCCGTCGATGAAGTCGAGCACCTCGACCGGCAGGTCTTCGAAGCGCTTGCGCCGGATCAGGAGGATGATCGGGAAGTCGAGGCCGCGGCGTCGCATCAGGTTGATCAGGGCCGAGGTCTTGCCTTCCAGGCCCTTCTTGCCCCAGTCCACCACCATGCAGCCGATCGCGGCATCGGTTTGCACCGCGATCTCGGCGTCTTCCAGCTTGCGGGCCCGGACCACCTCGAAGCCCGAGCGCTGGATTTCCTCGATGATCTGGTTGAAGCGAATGCCCTCGAGGTCGTCGGTTTCGAAGGCGGGTGCTGCGAACAGGAAGTTGAAGCGCTTGAAATAGTCCATGGTCGGTCCCGAATGTGCCAGGGATTACAGCTCTCGACACATTCGATGACAGTTGGATGACGGCGACCGGGCGGGAGCGGGGCTGACGTTTTCCCGCCGGGCACGGCGCGCCATCAGGGCGCGTGATTGCGCACGATGAACGAGCCCCAGACCCAGCCGTTCGATAGCTGGCACCAGTCATCGGCCCGGCAACCGACCAGCGGGAAGTGCTGCCCCTTGCGGAGAACGCCGATCACTTTGCCGACGCCGCCCGGGATGTCGTAGAGATCGACATCCGAGATGATCGCGGTGGTGGTCTGCGCGGGCGGTCCCGCAACGAGCACCCGGGTCGAAAGCCCCTGCATGGGCCGCGGGACGTTCTGGTCGAGCACGCCCGGCTGATCCGCATTGAAATTGCCGGGCGGATCGTATTCGCAGGCCCAGAGCGTACCGGTGTTGCCGCCGAGCGAGCAGGTATTCCGCGCGCATCCCAACCGGGTCGATCCGCGCCACACGACTTGCGTGAAATGGCCGGTCACCTTGTTCGGGTTCTTGTCGCAGCCTTGCAAGTTTCCGCCCTGAACGGCCGGATGGTCGAAATCATAGACGTTGATCTCGCAATACCAGCCATCGACGGCGTCCTTTCCGCCGAGGGAGGGCCAGCCGAACGAGAGATTTTCGCCGAAATGATACGAGGCATCCGTGCCACAGCCGGAGGTGCTTTGATGACAGAAGAACTCGTCGCCATTGTCGTTCTTCGCGGTATGGCAGGCATTGACCCAGGCTTGCGCGTTCTTCGCAAGATCAGGTGACCAGTTCAGCGGGGCGACGCCATGTTTGGCGCGTTCGACGTTATGCTCGTTGCAGATGGCGAGCTCTTCGCCTGCGAGGCCCGAGCATCCTCCACTCCCTGATCCCGGGTTGGCGCCGTTGCCGTTTCCGGCGACGACTTTGGTGAACGGTCCGCAGATCAGGCCGAGTGCGTCCACGTAAGCCCCGGCTCGTCCCTGCAAGCCGATCGCCGCTTCGCCGGCAGGGCAATTCTGGTAGATGGTCGGGAAGAACGGCGCATCTCCAATGTCCAGGTTATGCCGCTCCGTCCCCGTCGTCAGCACGCAATTGAAGATGATCAGGCGAACGACCTGGCGGGATTGCTGCGTGCCGGGCAGCAGTCCCATCGTGTTGACGATCTCGTTGTCGGCGCAGGTCGTGCGCCTTTCCGTCTTCTTGTCGAATGGGTCCTTCGGCGTACCTCCGCCGGGCCCGCCATGGACCGGCCCGTGAAACAGGGCTCCGACCGTCCCGTCCGGCTTCACGGGCGCGCATGTGATCGAGATCTGATCGATCACCGCGCCGGTATGGGCATTGGTCCCTACCAGATATTGACCGGCCGGACAGAGATCGCGGAACGGGGAACCACCGCTGCCGACGGCCGGCGCGAATTCCTTGGACGAAGCCGAACCTGGCGCGGCAAGCGCAAGTGCCAGGATTGCAAGGAGTGAACCTGCAACCTTTCGGATCGTCTTCACGATATGGCGGCTCATGGCCGATCTCCCACTTGCATCCCCTGTCGGGGGTCTTGTTTGGACATGAGTGTGTGCGGTGATGGGAAAGCTGTCTTCAACCGTTCGGCTGAAGCCGGTGCGTGGGCGCCGCGGAACTTTCGCGGCGACCCAAAGCGCGTCCCCGACGTGTGAGACCGTCGGGTCTCGCACGTTCGACGATTGCAGTTCGCGTGCGGGAGCGCGTTCAACTTGCGCTGGCGATGACCATCCGCTTTCGCCCGAAATTCGCCACCGCGGCCTCCGAGACGCCGAAATTGTTGGCAAGCAGGTGCCGCGGCGCCTTGGCTAGCCAGTCGCCGAGGCTGCTTTCGTGGTAGGCGCCGCTGTCGAGCGTGCCGATCACTTCCGCATCCTCATTGCCGATGTTCTGGATGGAATGACCGCAATTGGCGGGGATGTACGCGCATTCCCCGGCCGAGAGCTCCGCGACCGCAACGCGCTTGTCGAACGCAAAGAGGGTCACGCGGGTGCGCCCCTTCAGCACGTAGTGCCACTCATTGGCGTTGGTGTGCCAATGCGGCTCGTGCATCGCACCGGGCTTCAGCTTGAGCACCAGCCCCGTCATCGTGCTCGAGACCGGAAACTCCTTGGCCGAGGCGACGTAGAGCTGGCCGCCGGCCGTGTTCACGCGCGGCTTCTGCGACATCAGGGGAAAGCGGTGCGTTCGATCGCGATCGAGCGCGCGAGCCGTCCTGGCCTGTGGACCGTCAAGCGCGAGCACCTCGCCCTGCATGATGTAGGTCTCGGCTTTCGGATTGGCGCCGAGGATCTCGGTGGACACGCCGAGCGCCTGCGCCAGGGTCGGAGCGTCGTAGCGGCTCATCCAGTCGCTGATCCCGAACGTGCCGTGCTCGGAATAGAGGCCGTCATCGAAGGCGAGGATGGCGTGGCAGGGCGACGGCCCCAGGGTCTGGATGGCGTGGCTGTGGCCTTTCGGGAAGAACCAGAGATCGCCGGGGGCAAGATTGACGATTTCGAGCTGGCCCTCGGGATCGACCACGGTCACCTGGCAATGGCCGTCGACGATGTAGGCCCACTCGGCCGAATTGTGCCAGTGCATTTCCCGGGCGCCGCCTGCGTTGACGAAGAGATGCGCACCGGCGATCCCGGTCGCGAGCGGAAGGGTGCGGGTCGTCACCTCGCGCGCCCAGCCGCCGGACGTCGCCTTGATCGGTCCCTTGTCGAGCGAGGCCGTGAACGCAACGCCGTCGCCGGACTTGCGCGGGATCGTCTTCAGGAATTCCGACGCAGGAGCAACATCGTAGCCCGCGGCATGTCCGTCGGGAGCCGCCATCGCGGTTTGTGAGGCGCCCAGAACGCCGGCGCCGAGGGCAACGGATTGAATAAAGACACGACGGTTGGATTTGAACATCGAAGACCCCGAATATGATGTTTGCACAACGTGGATCGCGAAGCCGGCAATGCTCCGCGCCCGTCAATTGGGTCTGATGAACACGCTTCCAGCGCCTCAACCGTTCGGTTGAAGCAACATCTCAAATATCTTTGATGAGGGAATGAAAACGACTGTGAAGCTGCGCGCTTGACAGAGTTGTCAGAGCAGCGGCGCCGACTCGGCTAGCGCTTGCCTTCGCCGAACACCACGATCGGCACGGCGCGATTGACGATTTCACGCAACGCGAAGCTCGATTGAACGCGCGCGACACGAGGCAGGCGGGAGAGCTCGGTCCGGTGGATGCGTTCGAAATCCCTGATGTCGCGGGCGAGCACGATCAGGATGTAGTCGTCGGTGCCTGACATCAGGAAGCAGCGCACGACGGAGGGGCATTTCACCACTTCCGCCTCGAACGCCTTCAGCGCCTCGTCGCTCTGGCTTTCCAGCGCGATGCGGACCAGCACGGTGGTGGTAAGGCCGAACTGGTTGAGGTCGAGCGCGGCCTGATAGGCCTGGATGTAGCCGTCGTCCTCGAGCGCCTTCTGTCGCCGCGCCAGCGCCGTGCTCGACAGGCCGATCTTGTTGGCAAGCTCGGTGTGGCTGGCGCGCGCATTGGTGGTGAGTTCCGCGAGGATCGCGAGGTCTTTCCGGTCGAGGGCCAAGGTTCGGTTTCCAGCGCAAACGGGGATTTCGGCGCCGGAAACCGGCGCGGGCAGGTTCAAACTAGCGGATATTTGCACGAAACCAAACCGGCCCCGTCGCTACCATGAGGAGCGGAATCAATGTGGGCGAAGGAGCTGAAGATGCGGGTCGGTATTCCCAAGGAGATCAAGGTGCAGGAATATCGCGTCGGGCTCACTCCGGGAGCCGTCCGCGAATATGTTGCGGCCGGGCACGACGTCACGGTCGAAACCGGTGCGGGCGCCGGCATCGGCGCATCCGACGAGGTGTACCGGCGGGCAGGGGCCGCCATTGCCGAAAACGCCCGGGACATCTTCGCGAAGTCCGACATGATCGTGAAGGTCAAGGAGCCGCAGAAGAGCGAATGGGCTCAGCTCCGGGAAGACCAGATTCTATTCACCTATCTTCATCTTGCGCCGGATCCTGAGCAGGCCAAGGGGCTGCTCGCCTCCGGCTGCACCGCGATCGCCTATGAAACCGTCACGGACGCGAGCGGTCACCTCCCGCTGCTTGCGCCGATGAGCGAAGTCGCCGGCCGCCTCGCCATCGAGGCCGCCGGCGCCGCGCTCAGACGTTCGGCCGGCGGTCGCGGGTTGCTGCTCGGCGGAGTGCCCGGCGTGCAGCCGGCGCGCGTCGTCGTGCTCGGCGGCGGTGTGGTGGGGACGCAAGCGGCACGCATGGCCGCGGGGCTGGGTGCGGAAGTGACCGTGATCGACCGCTCGATTCCGCGCCTGCGTGAACTGGACGATCTCTTTGCCGGACGCGTGCGGACTCGTTTTTCCACCATCGAGTCGGTCGAGGAGGAGGTGTTCGCCGCCGACGTCGTGATCGGCGCGGTGCTGGTGCCGGGGGCAAGCGCGCCGAAGCTCGTCACGCGCGCCATGCTCAAGTCGATGCGGCCCGGCGCCGTGCTGGTCGACGTCGCGATCGATCAGGGTGGTTGCTTCGAAACCTCGCATCCGACAACGCATGCTGATCCGACTTATGAGGTGGACGGCGTCGTGCATTATTGCGTCGCCAACATGCCGGGCGCGGTGCCGGTGACCTCGAGCCAGGCGCTGAACAACGCGACGCTGCCGTTCGGCTTGATGCTGGCGAACAAGGGCTTTGCCGCGGTGCTGGAAAATCCGCATCTGCGCAACGGCCTGAACGTGCACCGCGGCCGCATTACCAACAAGGCGGTGGCGGAGAGCCTCGGGTTGGAGTTCGCACCTGTCGAGAGTGGGCTGGCGGCGTAGTTTTCTTCCCTTCTGCCCTTGTGGGTTAAGGTGGCATAGGCGGCCTTCGGCCGCCGTCGCGGGCAAGCACGATGAGGATGTAGTCGTCGGTGCTTGACATCAGGAAGCAACGCACGACGGAGGACATTTCACCACCTCCGCCGCGAAAGGCCTTGAGGCAGCCCGCAGTTCGTTGGCGATCATGCCGGCGTGATGGGCCGTCATCGGACTCTAGAAAATCGCCGGCTACCACGTGGTGCCATAGAAATTAGGGATACGTTTGCCTTCAGTCGGCCAACTGCTGGGGGATGGCGGTGCTACAGGCGTGGATTCAGCCGGCGGTGGCTGACGAAGCTTGTCAGTGGTGGAACGGGAGGTGGCGTCTTCTCCGCATTCTTTGTTCGCAACCTTGAGCTCGGCCTGCAGGTCGCGGATTCGACAATTGAGATCGCAGCGAGTCGAGATCCGGTCGCGCGCGCAGAGACGCATAACGCTCTTGAAAATCTCAAGTCTCTCAGTTTGATCTTTGATTGTGATCGCCCTCATATCGCAATAAAGCTTCTGTGCTTGTTGACGATTGCCACCATCTCGTTCCTTCCGGTACGCGGCCGTGAGCTCAGTATCTCTTGCGGAGCCTTGGTCCTGGCGCAGGTTGAGTGAGGTCAATGCTTCATCACACGCGTCGGTCTTGGTATCATACCGAGTTTCAATGCTCTCGAATGTTCCCGCCGCTGTACTGCACGCCAAATATGCGAACCTGGGTCTGAAGGCGGTCTTGTAAGTTTTGTTTCGGTTGCCAAATGCGATCTCGAACTCCCCTGGCTTCCAGCTGATCTCCAACGGCACAGCAGTACCAATTGAGAGATTGCCGGGAAATTCGTCCTCTTTAACGAGCTTCTCGCGATGAACGGTTTTGATCGAGAAGTCGATTTGCTTTTTGCCAGGGTCTTTGACGAGGGATATGCGGATCGAATCGTAATTTGAATCGTTTTCGCTCTTGGAGCTCACCATCAGGCTACAAAACGGCCACCACGTTGGATCGCTCTTGATTGCAGTGATTGATACGTTTGCTCGAAAATATCCGGTGGGGCCTAAATTCGTCGTGAACACAAGTGTGCTATAGTCCCCGGCCGGGGCGTCAATTTTCCTTTCAGCACAGGAAGGTGCAACACATTCAGCAGAAGCGGCGTGGGCAGTTCTGCAAGTTGTTGCAAGCAGAAGAAGGCAAAGCAGGGCGCGTCTCATTACGATCTTTCTCAAATGCTCGGCAGATATGACGCATCAGACTAGACGTACAGCGCGAAGGCGGCAATGGATGAGGAGACGCCGATGCGGCCCATTTGACCTCCAGATTCCCAAGCATGTCTGGAGTCCGGTGATGGCTCTTATCGGACTCCAGAAATGTGCATTCGGGAGCGGACCCGGATCATCGCTGGCGGCGTGACAGTTACACCGGCTTGCGATGGCGACTACCGAGTGCGGCCTCGATCGTCCCGGGCTTCTCGATACGTTCGATCAGCATGTCGATGCGGTCGCCGCCCCAGAACAGCTCGCCGTTGAACACCATGGTGGGCACGCCAAATACGCCGAGCGCCTCGGCTTCGTCGATGATGCGGTCGTGCTCGGCGCGGGCAGGGCCACGGGCGTAAGCTTCGAACTCGCCGGCCGAGCCGCCGCACGAGGCGATGATATCGGTAATCGCATCGAGATCGTCGATCTCCAGCTCATGGCTCCAGAATTTCCGGAAGACCTTGTCGTGGTAAGGGCGGAAGAAGCCGTGGCGCTGGGCAAACAGCATCCCGACGCTGGAGTAGAAGGCATCGTAAATCCGCCGCGGCCCTTTCATGACGAGCCCCTGCGCGTTGGCGTAGCGGCGAGCATCCATATAGGCGTAGCGCACCTTGCGCCAGAAATGCGGCGTGCGCTCCTCGACCTTCCCCATGAATTCGGCGATGCATAGCGTGTAGGGCAGCCATTCAAGCTCGACGCCGTGCGTCTCCTCGAGTTCGAACAGGCGCTTGTTGGCCACGAACGCATAGGGGCTCTTGTAGTCGGTGTAGACCCGGACGATTGGCTTGGACACGTCGAGCTTCCTCTCGTCTACGCCTTCGTCAGCCTGTATTGCCGCAGATCCGGATCATGCGTCATGCGCCAATAGTCCACGAACCGCCACGGCATGGCCGAGAACACGCGGCCGCTTGAGTTGCGGTAGTAGGTGCTCATGCCCGGATGGGTCCAGATCATGGTCTCGTGCTCGGCATCGACCTTGCGGACGTAGTCGTCGAGCACGTCCTGGCGGACGTCAGCCGCGGCGACGTCCTGCTCGATCATATCGACCAGGCAGGCCGAGATGTAGCGGCTCTGGCATTCCGACTGGAAGATGACGCTGCCGCCATGGGCCGGGCCCGAGTTCGGCCCGAGCATGCAGAAGAAGTTGGGAAACCCGGGGACGGTGAGGCCGAGGAAGGCGGTCGGGTTGTCGTTGGCCCAGGCCGTGCGCAAATCCTTGCCGTCGCGGCCGCTGATGTTGAGGCGGGCCGCCATCTCCGTGACCTTGAAGCCGGTGGCCACCACGATGATGTCGGCGGGACGTTGCTTGCCGTCCGCGGTGACGATGCCGGTTTCGTCGAAACGGTCGATCGCGTCGTTGACGAGCGCGACATTGTCCCGCCGCAAGGTCTTGTACCAGTTGTTGTCGAGCAGGATGCGCTTGCCGTAGGGCGGATAGGTCGGCACGCATTTCTCGATCAGATCCGGCCGGCCCTGCAGTTCAGACAGGATGAAGTCGGTCAGCTCCTGGCGGTGCCGGTCATTGCCCTTGTTGACGGCGCGCTCGGGATGCGGCCAGGCCGGGTCCTTGCGCAGGAACGGCAGCAGGCCGTCGCCGTAGCGCCAGAACATGTTGAAGCGGTACCACTGCACATAGAACGGCAGATACGCGAGCAGCCAGCGCGCGCCCTCGCTGATTGGATCGGCATAGCCCTTCACCGGCCGCGCCCATTGCGCGCTGCGCTGGTAGACCGTGACCGAGGCGACGCGGCCGGCGATCGACGGCACCAGTTGCATCGAGGTGGCGCCGGTGCCGATCACGGCGACATGCTTGCCGTCGAGCTTGATATCGTCCGACCACAGCGCCGAGTGCAGGATCGTTCCCTTGAAATTCTCCTCGCCCTTGAAGCAGGCGCGCGAGGGATCGTTGAGCTGGCCGATGGCCGAGACCAGCGCGGTGGATTCGAAGGTCTCTTCGCCGTTCGTAGTCTTGAGCGTGGAGATCCAGCGCTTCCTGCCTTCGTCCCAGCGCGACGCCGTCAGCTCGGTATTGACGCGCAGATGCTTGCGGATGCCGTATTCGTCGGCGACTTTCAGCAGATAGCCGAGCAGTTCCTCGCGCTGGCAGAAATAGCGCGTCCAGGCGTTGCCCGTGCCGAAAGAATAGGAATAGGAGTGGTTCGGCGTATCGACGCCGCAGCCTGGATAGCGGTTGATCCACCAGGTGCCGCCGAGCTCGGCGTTCTTCTCGACGATGGTGTAGGGGATGCCGAGATGGCCGAGCGCGACGCCGAGCGCGATGGCGCAGACGCCGGCGCCGACGATCAGCACGTGCTGCGCGGCAAGCTTGTCGTTCGACGGCTGCGTGGCCCAGCGCGCTTCGCGGGACACGAAACCCATCTCCTCGCGCATCAGGGGCGCATATTCCGGCGCGACGTTCTCGCCGAGGCAGGCGCGCATCATCCTCAGCAGCAGCTCCTCGCCGGGATCGGCGATGACGGGTTTGGGCGTGCCATTCGCGAACAGCGCGACCACCGCGGCGCGGATCTCGTCCTGGACCTCGCGGGGCACACCGGCGTCGGGATCGGGAATGAGGCGGATGTCGCGCTTGGGCAGGTAAGGCGGCGCGAGCCATTTCTCCTCGCCGGTCATGTGCACCAGCACCATCAGCAGGCAGCGGATGTCGGCCTCGGCGATCGCCGAAGCAAGGTCGAGCGGCTTCTGGGAAGATGCGATATTCATGACTTCTCTTGATCCCCGGATGCGGTGAAGAGGCCGCGCGTCATCAACTTGCGGTAGGCGGAGATGACGTGGTCGGGCACCGCGGTGACGCCGCCTTCCGAATAGGAGTAGCGGCGGCTGAGATAGCCGCGCGAGCCCATCAGCATATGGACGATGGCCTCGAATTCCTCGTCGCTGTAATCCTGGATCGCGCCTGCGCCGCGCGCTCGGCGCAGAATGCGGACGTAGGCGACGGAGAGGTTGTCGAGGTGCTTCTGGTAGCCGACGGGAGCGAAGAACTCGGCCTCGTTGAGGATCCGCAGAAATTCCGGAACCTCGCGGATGAAGTCGAAGAAGGCGGAGAAGCGCGCGATCTCCTGCCGCGCCGCATCGGCGGTGCCGGTGCGGGCGCGGATGAACTGGACCATATCGAGGCCGATCTTCGGCAGCAACTGGTCGAGCAGCTCCTGGCGGTTTCCGAAATGATTGTAGAAGGTGCCTTGCGCGACGCCGGCTTCTTCCGTGATCCGGGCGACGGACGCCTCTGCATAGCCGTGCTTGCCGACGACTTTGGTCGCGGCGTCAAAGATCTTCTGCTTGGTCCAGGCGTTGCGCTCGACGCGGTTGAGCTTAGTCACCTTGGCATTGGCTTGCGTCATTCAGACGACTCCAGCTCGGCGCGCAGCACGCGCTTGAGAATCTTTCCGGACGGGTTGCGCGGCAGGCTGTCGCGGATGACCAGCTCTTTCGGCACCTTGAAGCTTGCGAGGCGCGTCCGGCAGTGATCGGTGAGGGCAGGCAGGCCCAGCGCGGTCCCTTCCGCCAGCACGACGATGGCAACCGGACGCTCGCCCCAGCGGGCGTCGCGCAGGCCGATCACCGCGACCTCGCGCACCTCGGGCAATTCATAGATGACGCGCTCGACCTCGGAGGAGGCGATGTTCTCGCCGCCGGAGATGATCATGTCCTTCTTGCGGTCCGTAAGGTACAGGAAGCTCTCGTCGTCGAGATAGCCGACGTCGCCGCTGCGGAACCAGTCGCCGAAGAAGGCGGACGCCGTCTTGTCCGGGTCCTTCCAGTAGCCGCGCGTGATCTTGGGCCCGCGCAGGCAAATCTCGCCGTTGACGTTTGGCGGCAGAGCCTTGCCGTTCTCATCGCGGATCTCGATCTCGACATGCGCGATGGCGCGGCCGGTCGAGCCGATCTTCTCGATCTCGCGGCCCGCTTCCATGAAGGTGTCACCGCCGACGGTCTCGGTGAGGCCATAGGCGTCGATGTAGCGCGCATTGCGGAAATATTCGGAGAAGGCGCGAATGCGCATCTCCGGCGTCTTCTCGCCGCCGCCGATGGCCCATCGCAGGCTGGAGACGTCATGGCGGTCGCGGGTGGGGCAGGTGAGCATCGCCGTGGTCATCACGGGCGCGAACCAGGCTGCGTTCAGCCTGTCCTCGTCGATCGCCGCAAGCGCCGTCTCAGCCTCGAAGTTCCGCTCGATGCGGATGAAGCCGCCGTGCCAGAGCACGGCGATGCCGGGCAAATCGAGTGCGCCGACGTGGTAGAGCGGGCCGACGACGAGCAGGCGCGTCTCGGCGCTTAAGCCCAGCGCGATGGTCTGATCGGCCGACTTCCAGTAGAAATTATCGTAAGTGAGCATCACGCCCTTGGGGCGGTCGGTCGTGCCCGATGTGTACATCAGCCGCATCAGGTCGGAGGGCTGGCGGACATGTATGGGCGCCGGCGCAGCGTCCGCCACGATGTGCGTCACGCTGAGCTGCGCGGCTTCATTCAGCAGAATCGTCTTCGCACCCGCTGCGTTCCCCGCCAGTTCCTCGTCGACGATCAACAGCCGCGCGCCGGCATTTCCGGTGATGTAGCCGACCTCGTCGCGGGAGAGGCGGAAGTTGATCGGCAGGAACACCGCGCCGAGATGGCTGGTGGCGAAGACAAGCTCCAGGAAGGCCGTGCTGTTCTTCATCAGCACGGCGACGACATCGCCTGCACCGACGCCCTGCGCCGCGAGCCAGCCCGCCACCTTCCGGATGCGCGCGTCGAGCACTCCGTAGGAGATCTCCTCGCCGCGATATTTCAGCGCAGCGCGCGTCGGCGTGCGCCTGGCGTGGAAGCTGATGAAGCTCGAGAGATTGATCATTTCGCTGTTTTCGAGCCGCCTGCGGGCCCCGACTGGCCGTTGATGAATGATGACTCATAATTCATGTTTGGCTTGACGTCACCCCCTGCCTCTGAAATCCTTGGGAATACGGAGACGGCACGATCTCCAGCAGGGATTTGAAACGCCGACCCGAAAGAGGGAGGGGAAAATGAAGAGAACCCGCACGCCGGGCATCAGCCGCCGTTCAACGCTGGCGCTGATGGGCGCCGGTGCGATGACGTTTGCCGCGCCGTGGGCGGCGCGCGCTCAAGCCAAGACCATCAAGATCGGAATGCCGACCATTCTCTCGGGCCGCGTCGCGCAGCTCGGCACGTCTTCGCGCAATGCGGTGATGCTCGAGGTGGAGAAGGTCAACGCCGCCGGCGGGCTTGCCGGACGCCAGATCGAGATGGTGATCCGCGATTCCAAGGGCCAGCCGCAGGAGGCCGCGCGCGTCGCACGCGAGCTCGTCAACACCGACGGCTGCGAGCTGCTGCTGGATGGCGAGGCGTCGTCCGGATCGTTCGCGGTGCACGAAGTTGCGCGCGATCTCGGCGTGCTCTGCATCCACACCTGCTCGGAGGCGTCCTCGCTGACCGCCGATCCGAAGCAGCACATTCCCAACGCGTTCCGCTGCGTGCGCCAGGGTATCCACGATTCCATCGTCGGCGGCAGCTACGCCGCCGGAATCGCGAAGGCCAAGGGCCTGAAGAAATGGGCCACCTGCTCGCCGGACTACGCCTACGGCCGCGACACCACCGGCGAGTTCACGCTTTACCTGAAGCGCTTCGCCCCCGATGTCGAGATCATCAGCGAGTCCTGGCCAAAGCTGTTCCAGCCCGACTACACCGAGGTCGTGACCAAGATCCTCCAGGCCAAGCCGCAGGCGCTGTATTCCTGCCTGTGGGGCGGCGATCTCACCTCCTATATCGACCAGGCCAACATCTACGCGATGTTCAGCCAGATGGAGGTGTTCGCGGTCAACATGGCCGACTACACCGCGCTCACGGTGGTGAAGAACCTGCCGAAGGGCATCCACTCCGGCAATCGCTACATCAAGACGTTCCCGACCACGCCGGAGAACGCCGCCTGGGGCGATGCCTACAAGGCCAAGTACAACGAATACCCGACCAACTGGTCGTGGCAGAACGCAACTGCGGTGATGTTCCTGGCCGAAGCCGCCAAGAAGGCGAATTCGGCGGACGGCAAGAAGCTCGCCGAGGTCCTCAAGGGCCTCACCATCAAGTGCCCGTTCGGCGCCGACGGCACCGTGACGATGCGCGGCGACGACCACACGCTGGTCGGCTACGCCATCGGCTGGGGCACCACGATCCCGCAGGAGCCCTATGTGCCCGAGGTCAAGGTCGGCGACTGGAAGACCATCTTCGAGCTTGAGGCCGAGTGGAAGAAGAGCAAGGGCTACACCTGATCCGATGCGCGGCGGAGGCGGGCGACCGTCTCCGCCGTTTTCGTTCGGTCCTCCGCGCCGTCCTCGGCGCGCGACAATGAAAGTGTTCTCGTGGATCTCGATGCGCTCACCGGCTGCCTCTCCAGCTCTGCCTGCCTGGTGACGCAGACCACCAGCGGCCTCATCATCGGCATGCTGCTATTCCTGGTCGCGGTCGGGCTGACCCTGATCTTCGGCGTGCTCAAGGTGGTCAATTTCAGCCACGGCGCCTTCTATATGTTCGGCGCCTATTTTGCGATGACGGCCTATCAGCTCACCGGCAGTTTCGCGCTGGCGATGCTGGCCGGCGCGGCCGGCACGGCAATTCTCGGATTGATCTTCGAGCGCGTCTTCATGAGCCGCGTCTATGGCGCCGACGTCCTGATGCAACTGCTCGTCTGCTACGCCTTCGTGCTGATCTTCGATGATGTCGTGCGTATCATCTGGGGACCGGAGTTCAAGTCGATGGGCATGCCCTCGGCGTTCCAGGTGATGCCGCTGTTCATCGCCGGCGGCGTGGTGCCGCCTTATTATCTGCTGCTGATCGGCGTTGCGCTCGTTGCGGCCGTCGTGCTTGGCGCGGGCCTGTCGCGCACGCGCATCGGCAAGGTGATCCGTGCCGCCGCGCATAATCCGGGCATGGTCTCCGCGCTCGGCATCAACACCGGCCTGATCTACGGCGGCGTGTTCGCGCTGGGCGGCATGCTGGCGGGCCTTGCCGGCGCGCTGGCCGCGCCGGTGCGCTCGCTGACGCCGGGCATGGGATTTTCCGTGCTGATCGAATCCTTCATCGTCACCGTGATCGGTGGGATGGGCTCGATCCTAGGCGCGCTGATCGGCGCGCTGCTGCTCGGCCTCATCCGCTCGTTCGGCTCGCTCGGCTTTCCCCTGTTCACCGAAGGGCTGATGTATCTGTTCATGGTGATCGTGCTGGTCTCCAAGCCCACCGGCCTGTTCGGCAAGGAGGCGGCATGACCGAGCTCGAGGCCGGACGCGCCGGAACGCTGGCGCCGGTGCGCAGCGGCGCGGCGCTGCAGCGCTATCGCGATGTGCTGATTGCGGTCATCGCCTTCGCCGTGCTGGCGAGCCTGCCGCTGTTCACGGGCAGCAAGGCGCTGCTCGACTTCGTCATTCGCTGCTCGGCTTATGGCCTGTTCGCGACATCGCTCAATCTTTTGGTCGGCTATACCGGCCTGACCTCGTTCGGCCACGGCATGTTCTTCGGCCTTGGCGCCTATAGCTTCGGCCTGATCATGCAGAAGCTCGGCGTGCCCATTCCGGTCGCTTTCGTCGCGACGCTGGCGATCACCGCAGTGATCGCAGCCGTGATCGGTGCGATCTGCGTGCGGCTGAAGGAGATCTATTTCGCCTTCGTCACGCTCGCCTTCCAGATGCTGATCCACTCGACCATCCTGTCCTGGGCTTCCTTCACCGGTGGCGACCAGGGCCTGCGCGGCGGCATTCCGCGTCCCGCCTTCTTCGGCATCAACCTCGCCAACCACGTCCATCTCTACATCGCGAGCTGCGCGCTGCTGATCCTCGGCCTGCTCGCGATGCGCCAGATCGCGCAATCGCCGTTCGGCTACACGCTGCGCATGATCCGCGACAACGCCGCTCGCGCAAGCTTCCTCGGCATCGACGTCTGGCGCGCAAAACTCACCGTGTTCGTGCTGGCGGCGCTGTTCGCGTCGATGGGCGGCATGGTGATGGCGCTGTTCGTTTCCGGTGCCTATCCGGAGTTCGCCTACTGGACGATCTCGGGCGAAGCGATCTTCATCAACATGCTCGGCGGCGTCTCGACCTTCCTGGGTCCGATGGTCGGTACCGTCTTGCTGCTGCTGCTCAACGACACCGTCACACGGTTCACCGAATACCACGGCATCGTGCTCGGCGTTGTCATCCTGTTTTTCGCGCTGGGTCTGCGCAAGGGCCTGCTCGATTTCGTCGCCGAATGGGTCGCGCGCCGGCGCGAGACGGGCGAGGGGCGCTGACAATGCTCGAGATCCGCAACCTCGCAAAATCCTTCGGCGGCGTGAAGGCGACCAACGATGTCACGCTCGATTTCCCCGATGGCTCGCTCACGGCTGTGATCGGCCCGAACGGCGCCGGAAAGAGCACCTTCTTCAACCTGATCACCGGCGCGCTGAAGCCTGACAGCGGCCAGGTGCTGCTCGACGGTGTCGATCTCGCCGGGCGCTCGCCGCCGGAGATCGTGCGGCACGGTATCGGCCGCGCCTTCCAGGTCGCGAGCATCTTCAAGTCGCTGACGGTGCAGGAGACGATGCTCGCGGCCGTCAGCGCCGACCAGCACTCGTCCGCGGTGCTGCACAAGCGCTTTCCATTGCCCGAGACGCGTGACCGCGCCGAGCACGTGATGGAGCTGCTCGGTCTTGCCGGCAAACGCCATCGCACCGCGGCGACGCTGTCGCATGGCGACCAGAAGCTGCTCGATATCGCACTGGCGCTGGTGCTCGAACCGAAAGTGCTGCTGCTGGACGAGCCGACGGCCGGCATGGGTCCGGAAGAGCGCTGGCGCATGATCGACAAGGTGCGCGAGCTCTGGGAGACCCAGAAGATCACCGTCGTCTTCATCGAGCACGACATGGACATCGTGTTCAAGATCGCACCCAAAATCGTGGTGCTTTGCTATGGCCGCATCCTCGCGACCGGCACGCCGGACGAGATCCGCAACAACAGCGCGGTCATCGAGGCCTATCTCGGCACCGAGCATGCGGGAGCCGCCGCATGAGCGCGGTCGTCATCGAAGTCGCCGATCTCGACGTCTATTACGGCACCAGCCAAATCCTGTTCGGCGTCGGCCTCTCGGTGCGGCAGGGCGAGACCATGGCGCTGCTCGGGCGCAACGGCGCCGGCAAGTCCACCACGATGAAGGCGATCATGGGCCTTGCGCCGCCACGACGCGGCAAGGTCAGCCTGCGCGGCGCTGTGATTTCCGGCCGGAAGCCGCACCATATCGCGCGCGCGGGTCTCGGCTTCGTGCCGGAGGACCGCCAGATCTTTCCGGAGCACAGCGTCGAGGACAACCTCGTCATCGGCCGCAAGAAGGGACCGGAGGGCCAGGACGAATGGCCGATCAAGCGGATCTACGAGGTCTTCCCGCTGCTGGAGCCGCTGCGCCATCGCATCGCCGGACGCCTGTCGGGCGGCGAGCAGCAGATGCTGGCGATCGCGCGCACGCTGATGGGCAACCCCGCGCTGCTGCTGCTCGACGAGCCGAGCGAGGGGCTGGCGCCGATCATCGTGCAGCGCATCGGTGAATTGCTGCGCCAGCTTCGAAGTATCGGATCGACGGTGCTCATCGCCGAGCAGAACATGCATTTCTGCCTCGGGCTGGCGAGCCATGCCACCGTGATCGACAAGGGCCAGATCGTCTATGCCGCGGGAATCGACGAGCTGAAAGCCAATGATGCCATCCGACGGCGCTATCTGGCCCTGTAGGCCCGGCGCCGGTGCCTAGATAGGCCGGAAGAAGAAAACTATTGTCCCCAAGGCGACCCACGGAAGGAGATTCCCTCCGGGCAGGCAAAAACGCCAATCGCTTCCATTGCCGTTTGGGCGGGAAACGACGACATTCCCATCAGAAATTGATGGATTGGCGTAGCCATGGAACGCACTGGATTTGAGCCCTTCGGCGAGCAGCTGGTGTCCGCAACGGACGCCCAGCCGAAATCGCGTGCCTCAAAGCTCCTGCTGCGGGCCGGCACCACGGTTTTCTGGTCGCTCGTCGCCGGCATCGTGCTGGCTCGGGCTGCTTTCTTCGAGCCAGGCATCTATGACGGCTTCAGCCGGGTCGCCTCGCTCGCCAAGAGCCTGATCTTCTAAGGCTGGCCTGATCTTCCAAGGCGCGGATATTCCGGGTCGAGGACAGAACTTCTCTCGGCCCTGATATGCCGAAAACTTATTCCCCATTGAGCTGACGCTGCGTATAAATATTTCTCCTCTGGGAGAGATTTGTGTCGCAGAATCAAGCATCCAGCCCGGCCGACGCCAAGCCGACCACTGCCGCTAGCCGCGTCGTCGCGCTGATTCCCGGCATTCTCCTCTGTATCGCCGTGGCCGGCGTCTCGGCCCTGCTCGAGCACCTGGAACTGGGCGTCTTCGAGCACCCCTATGTCGAGGCGCTGGTGATGGCGATCCTGCTCGGCATGGCGCTGCGCAGCTTCTGGAAGCCGGCCCCGCGCTGGCAGGCCGGCATCGCCTTCAGCGCCAAGCAGCTTCTGGAAGTCGCGGTCATGCTGCTCGGGGCCTCGATCAGCTTCGCGGCCATCGCCGCCTCTGGCATTGCGCTTCTGGCCTCGATCGCCGCGGTCGTCGTGGTCGCGCTCAGCGTTTCCTTTGGCCTCAGCCGGCTGCTCGGCCTGTCGACGCGGCTGTCGATCCTGATCGCCTGCGGCAACTCGATCTGCGGCAATTCCGCGATCGCGGCCGTGGCGCCGATCATCGGCGCCAACAATGACGAGATCGCATCCTCGATCTCCTTCACCGCCATCCTCGGCGTGATGATGGTGCTGGGCCTACCGCTGCTGATCCCGCTGCTGCAATTGTCCGCGACGCAATACGGCATTCTCGCGGGCCTCACGGTCTATGCCGTGCCGCAAGTGCTGGCGGCGACCGTACCGGCCGGCCTCGTCTCGACGCAGATCGGCACGCTGGTGAAGCTGATGCGCGTGCTGATGCTGGGGCCCGTCGTCGTCGGCCTGTCGCTGATCGCCTCGCGCTGGCAGAGCGATGCCAAGAAGACCAATGTCGGCTTCTTCCGCCTGGTCCCCTGGTTCATCCTCGGCTTCCTCGCGCTCGCAACCCTGCGCTCCCTCGAGATCGTTCCGGGCACGGTGGTGGCGCCGATCACGAAGATCACCGGCTTTCTCACCGTCGTATCGATGGCCGCGCTCGGTCTCGGCGTCGACGTCCGCGTGCTCGCCAATGTCGGCGGCCGCGTGACGGCCGCGGTGACGCTGTCGCTGATGCTGCTGCTCGGCATCAGCATCGCGCTGGTGCACTGGTTCAAGTGAGGGGAGCTATCGCGGTGAACTCCTCTTCCTTCTCCCCTTGTGGGAGAAGGTGGCGCGCGTAGCGCGACGGATGAGGGGTTCCATCTACGAGTCTGAGCTGAGAGGGGAATTTTCCGAAGCAGACCCCTCATCCGCCTTGCCTTCGGCAAGGCACCTTCTCCCACAAGGGGAGAAGGGAAGTAAGAGTGCAATCGTCGGGATGGATTGCTAAATCACATCCGCCAGCGAATGGCCGTGCAGCTCGATGTTGAGCCCCTGCATGCCCATGTCGTTGATCTCGCCGCCCATCGCCTTCAGGCTTTCCTCGCGGATCAGCGACATCAGCCCGCGGCGCAGCGCCAAAAATTCCGACGACATCATCATGGATTGCTGCCGCGGACGCTCCAGCGGGATCGGGATCTCCGCCTTGATCGAGCCGGGACGCGCGGTCATGCAGTAGACGCGGTCGGAGAGGAAGATCGCCTCGTCGATGTCGTGGGTGACGAACAGCACCGAGATCTTCAGCCGCTGCCACATGTTGGTGAGGATCTGCTGCATGATGACGCGGGTCTGCGCGTCGAGCGCGCCGAAGGGCTCGTCGAGTAGCAGCACCTTCGGTCCCGTGGCAAGCGCGCGAACGATGCCGACCCGCTGCTTCATGCCGCCGGAGAGTTTTTCCGGATAGTGCTTCTCGAAGGCTTCGAGGCCGGCGAGCCCGAGCAGCGTGCGTGCGGCGCGCTCGCGCTGAGAGCGCGGCATGCCGCGCATTTTCAGCCCGAACTCGACGTTCTCGCGCACCGTCTTCCAGGGAAACAGCGAATATTGCTGGAACACCATACCGCGCTCGGCGCTGGGGCCGTTGACGCGTTCGCCGTCGACGGTGACGATGCCGGTGGTGGGTTTAAGGAAGCCCGCGACCGCGTTGAGCAGCGTCGACTTTCCGCAGCCGGAAGGACCGACGATCGAGACGAACTCGCCGGGCTTCACGTGGATCTGCGTGTCGGTGACGGCCTGCACCGCTCCCTCGATGGTCTCGTAGGCGAGGGAGAAGTTCCTGACCTCGATATGGCCTTGCGGTGCTTTGGTGACGATCTCGCTCATCTTGCTCTCCACGGCATCACCAATCGTCCCGCGCCCCTGATCAGGACGCTCGATCCGAGCCCGAGCACGCCGATCGCGATCATGCCGAGCGCGATGTCGGCGTATTGGACCAGCGAATAGGCCTCCCAGGTGAAATAGCCGATGCCGTACTGGCCGGAGATCATTTCGGCGGCGATCAGCGAGACCCAGGCGACGCCCATGCCGACGGTGAGGCCGGTGAAGATGTGCGGCATCGAGGCCGGGAAATACACCTCGCGGAAGATCGAGCGCTCGCGTGCGCCGAGACATTGCGCGGCGCGGACCAGGACGGGATCGACCAGCGACATGCCGTGCAGCGTGTTGACCAGGATCGGGAAGAACGAGCCGAGGAAGGTGATGAAGACGATGCTCTGCTCGTTGGTCGGCCACAGCATGATGGCCATCGGTACCCAGGCGATCGCCGGGATCGGCCGCAGCACCTCGGCGACGGGGAAGATGATCTCATGCACCAGCTTGAAGCGGCCCATGATCAGGCCGAGCGGCACGCCGACGATCGCCGCCAGGGAGAAGCCGATGAAGATGCGCCGGCAGCTTAGCAGGATGTGCATCAGAAATTTGGGATCGTGGATCGCCTTGCTGAAGCTCGCATAGACCGCGAGCGGCGAGGGCACGTTGGTGAAGCGCACGAAGAACACGACCCGATAGGTCGTGAGCAGGTGCCAGACCAGCAGGAAGGCGAGCAGCGAGATCACGCCGATCGCGATCGCCCGCAGGCCCGCCCGGTTGAGCCGGTACCAGCGCAGCGCGAGCGTGCCGAAGGAGGGCGGCGCCGTGGGCGGGGTGACCGCGGCGGGCGGGGAGCCCGCCTCTGCAAGTGCTGTTGCCGGCATGCTGTCCTCGGGATGTCTAACGAGGGCGGGACTGCTCACGTCTTGCCTCCGCCGACAGCGGCCTTCACCGCATCATCGAAGCCGAGCACTTTGCCGCTGATCTTGGCGGCATAGGCTTCGGCATCCTTCTTCAGCAGGAACGGCGCGACGTCGCCATTGCCGACCGCGAAGAAGGCCTGGTCGGCGAACAGCTTGATGCCGCGGGTGGTGTCGAAGACGTAGGCGACGTTGATCTTCTTGCCCTTGGCCTTGTAGTCGGCATAAGCGCCGAGCGTGCAGGCCGCGGACGAGAACGGCAGGATGCCGGCGTCGTCGACCCAGACTTCACCGGCCTTGCGGGGATCGGCGATCGGCTTCTTGCAGAAGGCGTCTTCACCTGAGATCTCGTAGTTCTTCGTGCTCGCGAGCTGGGTGTCGTAGTCGAGCTTCATCTCGGCATAGGCCTTGCGGATGTAGCTGTCGTCGACCCATTTCTTCGGATCGAACTCCTTCATGCGGCCGAGATTCTGCAGCACCTTGACGTCGGTCGCGGCTGCGTCGATCAGCGTCGGCTTGACCGTCGGGTCAGTGGTCATGTTGCCGCTGGGGCCGAGGAAGATATAGACGACTTCCTTGTTGATCCCGGTCCATTCCTGGATTTTCTCGGCGGCCAGCTTGGGGTCGTCGCGCAGCCACTGGTTGGCGGCGATCAGCGCCTTGAAATAGGCGACGACGACTTCCGGATATTTCTCGGCGAAATCGGTGCGGACCACGATGCCGTGGAAGGTCGGCAAATTGGTCTCGACGCCGTCGAAGATTTTTCGCGCAAAGCCGCGGAACGGCAGCAGCTCCGCGAAGGGAACGAAGTCGGCATGCGCGTCGATCTTCTTCTCCTGGAGATTGGTCGAGCCGACCTCCGGGCTCTGGCTGACGAGCTGGAAGAAATCGGACGCATAGCCGCGGTCCTGCATCGCCTTGAGCACCATGCCGTGCGCGGCGGAGCCGAAGGGGACGCTGACCAGCTTGCCCTTGAGATCGGCGAGGTCGTAATAGGGCGAGTCCTTGTGGACGACGAGGCCGTTGCCCGAGCCCGAGAGGCTGTAGGCGGCGATGCCCATCAGGCGGCTCTTGCTCTCGGGGTTACTCTCGAAGGTGAAGCCGTTCACGATCAGCGGATAGTCGCCCATCATACCGATCTGCAGCTTGTTCGCCATCATCGCGTTGGTGACGGGCGGACCCGAGGTGAAGTTCTGCCACTCCAGCTCGAACTTGATGTTGGCGTATTTGCCGTCCTTCGGAAGGTACTTCTCCAGCAAATGAAGTTGCCGGATCACGACGCCCGCGGTCACCGTGTTGGTGGTGGTGTCCTGCGTTCCGATGCCGAGCGTGACGGTTTCCGCCAAGGCCGGCTGCGTGACAAGTAGCGCCAGCGACGTCGCCGACATCGCGATCGAGAGCGTGGGAAGATGGCGGACCATTCTCATCCTCATTCGGTTGGATGTGCTGTGGTTGCCATGATTGGGTGAGGCCGGGGGCAGGGCAAATCCGGAATGATGACAGCAGTCGATTAGTTGCCGGGAAAAGGTGATTGCATACTCCTTGAGCAGTCCTGCACTATAAAGCCGCTTGCCTGTGCATCGGCCTTGGCCGCAAATTTCCCTAATCGGATGCGTGACCGCGCATCTCCTCGAGCACGTCGGCCCGGCAGACCACGATCTGCGACCGCTTGGTCAAGACGATTCCCTTTTCCTGCATGCGCTTCAGGCTGATCGTCACCCATTGCCTGGTCGCGCCGACCATGTGCGCGATGTCGGCGTGGGTGAATGCGGCGGCGATGACGCGGCCATCGGCATCCTCGACGCCGTAGAGCTCGACGAGATGCAAGAGCAGATGCGCAAGGCGCTGGGTGATCGAGCGCGTCCCCAGCATCTGCGCCAGAGCCGAATAGCATTTGCCCTTGAACGTCAGGCCTTCGATCAAGCCGATCGCGAGATTCGGGATCTCCGCGGCAAGGGACCGCAACTCCTTGCCGGGCAGATGCACCACGCTGCAATTGCTGGACGCAACGCCGGACCATTGGTGCACGGTGCCCTCGAACACTTCGGGTCCGCCGACGAAATTGCCGACATGCCAATAGGCGAGCGTGATCTCGCGCCCCAGCGGCGAGGTGTAGAACACACGGATGCGGCCGCTCTCGATCAGCCAGATACCGTCATGCTTGCCGCCCTGGCTGAACAGCGTCTGGCCGCGGTTCAACACCTTGCGGCGGCCCTGCTTCAGCACCAACTCCCGCTCGCGCGGTGAGAGCTTGTCCATCAGCGGTGGTGGACCGCCGATCCATTGCTGGTTCTCGGTGAGCAGCAGCGAGGAACTGCCCGCAGGCCGGACTGTCGGGGGAGCTGCCCCGCGAACCACATTCGCCGCCTGCAACATCGTCTGCCTCCGGAACGTTAAAACGTTCTAAAGAGGAGCAATGTCCGTGCCAGATGAACGTCCTGCGTCATTCCGGGATGCGCGCAAAGCGCGCAGGCCCGGAATCCATAACCACAAGCGGAGGTTATGGATTCCGGGCTCGCCCTTCGGGCGCCCCGGAATGACGAGCTGTGGGTGAGTGCGGCCTACCGCCCCGCCAGGCTCAGCAGATACGGCTTCGGGTAAATCCCCCTGTTATGCCCGTCCGAGAACGCGATGTTCAGCCCGTAACCGAGATCGCCGATCTCGGTGATCGCGATCCCCGGAAATGCTTCCGGGAAGCGGCCGTCGAAGCGGGCGCGGGTGCAGTGGGCGCATTTGCAGGAGAGGCGGAGTGCTTCGGCAGGGACGCTCAACGCGTCGTCCTGCGTGGTGCGGACCAGAAGCGCGGCGAGATCGGCGCTGGCTTCATAGTCGGCAACGGTCGGTGCCACCAATGCAGTCATGGTCATGACGAACCTCCGGCCCCCATCTATGTCGGCGCACGACCGTACGGATAGCAACTAATTGCCGGCGTGGACGCGTTGCTCCGATTGTCGCGGCCTCGCCTTCGACCACCGCCCGCGAAATGTGAAACTAATCGACCAGGAAATTCACTTCCGAATTGCCGGACTCTTCTCGCTCCGTGACCTTGGCGCCATCGACAAGGAGAGATGATGAGCGCATTTCAGAAGGAAACGGTTTTGTCGGTCCGGCACTGGACCGACTCCCTGTTCAGCTTCACCGCGACGCGCGATCCCGGCTTTCGCTTCCAGAACGGCCAGTTCGCGATGATCGGGCTCGAGGTCGAGGGCAAGCCCTTGATGCGGGCCTACAGCATGGCCAGCGCCAATCACGAGGAAGCGCTCGAGTTCTTCTCGATCAAGGTGCAGGACGGGCCGCTGACCTCGCGTCTGCAGAAGATCAGGGAAGGCGACGTCATCCTGGTCGGCCGCAAGGCGACCGGCACGCTGATCACCGGCAATCTCATTCCCGGCAAGCGCCTCCTGCTGCTCTCGACCGGCACGGGTCTTGCGCCCTTTGCCAGCCTGATCAAGGACCCCGACGTCTACGAGAATTACGAGACCATCGTGCTCGCCCATGGCTGCCGACAGGTTTCGGAGCTCGTTTATGGCGAGCACCTCGTCGAAGGCCTGCGCAACCACGAGTTCTTCGGACCCCTGATCCGCGACAAGCTCATTTACTACCCGACCGTCACCCGCGAGCCGTTCAGGAATCGCGGCCGCATCACCGACCTGATCGCATCGAACCAGATGTTCGACGACATCGGCCAACCCGGTCTCGATATCGAGACCGATCGCATCATGCTGTGCGGCAGCCCGGCGATGCTCGAGGAACTGCCGGCGATGTTCACAGAGCGGGGCTTCGTCGAAGGCAACCACAGCCGGCCCGGCCATTTCGTGATCGAAAAGGCTTTTGTCGAGCGCTGAGGCCAAATCGCTGCCCGGCGACAACTAATTGCTATCGCCGGACATCCACCTGAACAAGTCTGACGCAAAGGCGCCGGGATCGGCGAACCAGGAGCAAGTGATGTCACTAGATCAGATCGTCGACGGACTTTCGGAGGTTTCCTGCGATGTGCTGGTGATCGGCGGCGGCACGGCCGGCCCGATGGCCGCGCTGAAGGCGAAGCTGAAGAACCCGAAGGCCAACGTCGTCCTGCTCGAAAAGGCCAACGTCAAGCGCTCCGGCGCGATCTCGATGGGCATGGACGGCCTGAACAACGCCGTCATCCCCGGCTATGCGACGCCGGAGCAGTACACCAAGGAAATCACCATCGCCAATGACGGCATCGTCGATCAGAAGGCGGTCTATAAATACGCCCAAAACTGCTACAAGATCATCGAGGAGCTCGACAGCTTCGGCATTCGCTTCCTCAAGAACGAGAACGGCGACTATGCCGTCAAGAAGGTGCATCACATCGGCACCTATGTGCTGCCGATGCCGAACGGTGAGACGGTGAAGAAGGCGCTGTATCGCCAGCTTCGCCGCGCCCGCATCCTGATCTCGAACCGCTACATGGCGACGCGGCTGCTGAAATCCGCTGATGGCCGCATCGCAGGCGCAGTCAGCGTCAACACCCGCACGGCCGAGATGCTGGTGATCAAGGCCAAGGCCGTGATCCTCTGCATGGGCGCTGCCGGCCGCCTGGGCTTGCCGACCTCCGGCTATATGTTCGGCACCTACGAGAACGCCGCCAATTCCGGCGACGGCTATGCGATGGCCTATCACGCCGGCGCCGCGCTCGCGAACCTCGAATGCTACCAGATCAACCCGCTGATCAAGGATTACAACGGCCCGGCCTGCGCCTATGTCGCTGGCCCCTTCGGCGCCTTCACCGCGAACAACGAAGGTTCCCGCTTCATCGAATGCGATTACTGGTCCGGCCAGATGATGCTGGAGTTCTACAACGAGCTGCTGTCAGGCAAGGGCCCGGTGTTTCTTCAGCTCAAGCATCTTCATCCCGACACCATCTCCGAGATCGAATCCACGCTGCACAAGGTGGAGCGCCCGACGCGCGGCTTGTTCCAGCAGGGACGCGGTGTCGATTACCGCAACGACTCGATTGAGATGCACATCTCCGAGATTGGCTTCTGCTCCGGACACAGCGCCTCCGGCGTGTTCGTGGACGACAACGCGCGGACCACCGTGCCCGGCCTTTACGCCGCCGGCGACATGGCGAGCGTGCCGCATAATTACATGCTGGGCGCCTTTACCAACGGCTCGGTCGCCGGCATCGACGCGATGGAGTTCGCCGACAACCACGACTTCGCGGAGTTCGATGCGCGGGACGTGGCCAAGGAACGCGACCGCGTGATGGCGCCGACCAAACGCGAGGACGGTATTCCGCCAAACCAGGTCGAGTACAAGACGCGCCGCCTCGTCAACGACTATCTCCAGCCGCCGAAGGTCACGCGCAAATACGAGCTCGGCATGCGCCGTCTCGCCGAAACGCGGCAGGACATGCAGAAGCACATGATTGCGCGCAACGCGCACGAGCTGCTGCGCGCGCTCGAAGTTCAGTCGATCATGGACTGCGCCGACATGGCGGTGCATGCCTCGCTCTACCGCGAGGAGAGTCGCTGGGGCCTCTATCACTGGCGCACGGACTTCCCGGAAAAGGACAACGAGAACTGGTTCTGCCACACGCTGCTGTCCAAGCAGGACGGCAAGATGACCAGCGAGAAGCGCGCCGTCGAGCCCTATGTCGTCCCGATCGCCGACGACGAGAAGGATCTCTACGACAAGCAGCGTATCCGCGCCTCCGCCTGAACCATCGCAACAGAACAACAGGAGACATCACATGCCTCTCGCGTCCTATCAGACATCGGTTCCGGTGGTCGTCGACGACGCCAAATGCATCGCCGACAAGGGTTGCACCGTCTGCGTCGACGTCTGCCCGCTCGACGTCTTGCGTATCAGCGACATGACCAACAAGGCCTACATGGCCTATGACGAGTGCTGGTACTGCATGCCCTGCGAAGCCGATTGCCCGACCGGCGCCGTCACCGTCAACATTCCCTACCTGTTGAGGTGAGCATGTCGAGCCCGTTCGAATCCTACGACGATCTCGAAGACGCCGACGAGCGGCTTCAGGCCGCCGATCCCGCCGAGCGCCGCGTCGCCATCATCGCGCTCGGCCATTCCGGCGATCCGGCTGCCGTGGCTCATCTCGCCAACATGGTCGCCGACCCCGATGCCGGCGTGCGCCAGCAGGTCGCGATGGCGCTCGGCGAGTTCGACGGGCCGGAGGCGGCGAGCGCGCTGGTCAAGCTGCTGGTCGACCCTGAAAGGATCGTCGCAGCGGCGGCAGCCGACAGCATGGCCGAGTTCAAGGATTCGGCCTGCGCCGAAATCATCCTGCCGCTGGTGAGACATGCTCACGCCTTCGTCCGCATGGGCGCGCTGCGTGCATTGAAGGAGCTACGTTGCAAGGACACGCTGAAGCCGGCGCTGGAAGCGCTCCAGGACGGTGATGCAGCCGTGCGCGTTCAGGCGATCGGCGTGATTGGTTTCCTCAAGCTGGAGGAGTCCATTCCCGCGCTGACCGCGCTGATCAACGATCCCGATGCCCACGTCCGTCGTGCCGCGGTGAGCGCACTGGCGTTCTCCCAGATGAAGCCGGCGGCTGAGACGATCACGCGGGCGCTGAAGGATTCCGACTGGATGGTCCGCGAGATGGCGGCGGAGACGCTCGGCCTCAACGTCAACGGCTCACTCGCGGCCGATCAACTGGTCGCCTGTCTTGCCGACGAGTTCTGGCAGGTCCGGCTGAAGGCGATCCGCAGCCTCGGCAAAATGAAGATCGAGCGCGCCGTGCGTCCGATCGGCAATTGCGTCAACCACGACCAGGCGAATTTGCGGAAGGAAGCGGCTGCGGCACTCGGCGAGATCGCTCATCCCGATGGCGAGGCGTTCCTTGCCGTCATCGCCGATGATGCCGACCCCGACGTGCGCAAGAACGCGCGTTGGGCGCTGCAGCAGATCGCGGCGCGCAAGGCGCGCGCAGGCGCATAGAGGCGCGAGCCGGGGGCATAACAGCAGGGCCTCCTGCCGCTCTGGACTTCCCCCGCCAGACGTTTATTGGTCTTCGCCAATGGGATCGGCCGCCAAGACAATGGCCGATCCGAGAACAGCGAGGACGCGACCATGACGACTTTGACGGTGAAGGACCTTCTCCCCGAGGATGGAACGAAGGGGACCCTGGTCGGCCGCGTCTGGCTGCCGCAGGTGAATGGTCCGGCCGTCGTCGCCGTGCGCGGTGATGGCGTCTTCGACGTCACGGCGAAGTTTCCGACCGTCAGCGCGCTGTGCGAGGAAGACAATCCGGCGAAGGCGCTGAGCGCGACCAAAGGCGAGCGCATCGGCGATCTCGAAGCCATCGTTGCCAACACCGCGCCTGACAGCCGCGACGCCGGGAAGCCCTGGCTGCTGGCGCCGGTCGATCTCCAGACGCTGAAGGCCGCCGGTGTCACCTTCGCGATCTCGATGCTGGAACGCGTCATCGAAGAACGCGCCAAGGGCAATCCGGCTTCGGCTGAAGCGATCCGTAAGGAAGTGACGCGGCTGATCGGCGACGATCTGTCGAAGCTCAAGCCGGGCTCGGACCAGGCCATGCATCTGAAGCAGGTGCTGATCGACCAGAACGCCTGGAGCCAATATCTCGAGGTCGGCATTGGCCCTGACGCCGAGGTCTTCACCAAGGCGCCGACCATGTCGTCGGTCGGCACCGGCATGGATGCGGGCCTGCATCCGAAGTCGACCTGGAACAATCCGGAGCCGGAGCTCGTGCTTTTCGTCTCCAGTCGCGGCAAGATCGTCGGTGGCGCGCTCGGCAACGATGTCAACCTGCGCGACTTCGAGGGCCGCTCGGCGCTGTTGCTGTCGAAGGCCAAGGACAACAACGCGTCCTGCTCGATCGGCCCGCTGCTGCGGCTGTTCGACGACAGCTTCACACTCGATGACGCGAGAAAACTCGATATCAGCCTGAACGTGACGGGCGCCGATGGATTCGTGCTCGACGGCCATTCGTCGATCAGCAAGATCAGCCGCGATCCGACCGATCTGGTGGAGCAAACCATCGGCAAAGTCCATCAATACCCCGATGGATTCGTGCTGTTTCTCGGCACCATGTTCGCCCCAGTGAAGGATCGCGACGCGCCGGGGCAGGGCTTCACCCACAAGCGCGACGACATCGTCACGATCGCAGCGCCCGAGCTCGGCAAGCTCGTCAACCGCATGCGTACCAGCGACGAGTGCGAGCCCTGGACCTTCGGCATCGGCGCGCTGATGAAGAACCTGGCGCAGCGGAAGCTGATCTAACCTCTTCGCCTCTCCCCGCGTGCGGGGAGAGGCCGACACGCGAAGCGCGGCGGATGAGGGAGTCCTTCGCGAGTCGGTTCAGTCGACATAGCCAACGCTCCATCCACGTCATTGCGAGCGCAGCGAAGCAATCCAGAGTCTTTCCGCGGAGGGATTCTGGATTGCTTCGCTGCGCTCGCAATGACGCGGAGAGAGCTCGCGCGGGCGTTCACCACCGTCGCTGCCGATCGAGTGCTCGCACCCCAAGCCGAAAATTCCCTTCATCTCCCCGTTGCATCGCTGGAACAAAATCGCGCTGAGCGTGTCATAGAACCGCCCGCCGTCGCTCCCTCGCTCTTTCCTTCAAATAGTCAAATAATATGACTAGTCGGAACCCGGCTCCTGTGAAATAGTGCCTTCCGCCGCCTCAAAGGCTGGCCTGAGGGTGCCATGCTACCAATCGGCGCCCCGGATAACATCTTGGGAGACACGCCTGATGACCCTCAAAGCCCTCTTTGCGGCCAGCGCCACGGCCGCGTTGCTGCTCGCGCTGCCGGCCAATGCCGGTCAGCTCACCATCGGCTTCTCGCAGATCGGATCGGAATCCGGCTGGCGCGCAGCCGAGACCTCGGTCTCCAAGCAGGAGGCCAGCAAGCGCCAGGTCAATCTCAAGATCGCCGACGCGCAGCAGAAGCAGGAGAACCAGATCAAGGCGATCCGCTCCTTCATCGCGCAGAACGTCGATGCGATTTTCCTCGCGCCGGTGGTCTCGACCGGCTGGGACTCGGTGCTGAAGGAAGCCAAGGAGGCCAAGATTCCGGTCGTGCTGCTCGACCGCGATATCGATCCTTCCGGCAAGGAGCTCTATCTCACCGCGGTGACCTCCGACAGCGTGCACGAAGGCGCGGTGGCGGGCGACTGGCTGGCCAAGACCGTCGGGACGAAGGCCTGCAACATCGTCGAATTGCAGGGCACGGTCGGCGCCAGCGTTGCCGCAAACCGCAAGAAGGGTTTTGACACCGCGATTGCCAAGCATGCCAACCTGAAAGTGGTGCGCAGCCAGACCGGCGACTTCACCCGCGCCAAGGGCAAGGAAGTGATGGAAAGCTTCATCAAAGCCGAAGGCGGCGGCAAGAACATCTGTGCGGTCTATGCCCATAATGACGACATGATGGTCGGCGCGATCCAGGCGATGAAGGAAGCCGGCCTCAAGCCGGGCAAGGACATCCTCACGGTCTCGATCGACGCGGTCCCCGACATCTTCAAGGCGATGGTTGCGGGCGAGGCAAATGCGACGGTCGAGCTGACGCCGAACATGGCGGGCCCGGCCTTCGATGTCGTCGCGGCCTTCAAGGAGAAGGGCACCGTTCCGCCAAAATGGATCCAGACTGAATCCAGGCTGCTCACCGCCGCCGACAATCCGCAGAAGGAATACGACAGCAAGAAGGGCCTCGGTTACTGAGGCGGTACATTGCCGGACCGCATCTTGTGGTCCGGCAACCCCTTCGAATCCACTGCGCGAACGAATAGGCTGGGTGTCCGCATCGCAAGCGGGCCGCCGGTGGGAGTGAATTTGCCATGGAGAACAGCCGCGATCCTGCTGCCCCCCTGTTGGAAGTGCGCGGGATCAGCAAGAGCTTCGGCGCCGTGCGTGCGTTGCAGGAGGTCGACTTCACGCTGCGCGCCGGCGAGATCCATGCGCTGCTCGGCGAGAACGGCGCCGGCAAGTCCACGCTGATCAAGGTCGTCACCGGCGTATTCCCGCGCGATGCCGGCATTGTCAGGATCTGCGGCGAGGAGATCGCGCCGCGCTCGGCCAAGGCCGCACTGGCGGCGGGCATCGCCACTGTCTATCAGGAAGTCAATCTGCTGCCGAACCTCTCGGTGGCGCAAAACCTGTTCCTCGACCGCCAGCCGATGCGCTTCGGCATCGTGCGCGAAGGCGAGATGCGCCGCCGCGCCAAGGCGCTGCTGGCGGATTTCGGCCTCGACATCGACGTTGCCGCGCCGCTCGGCAGCTATTCGGTCGCCATCCAGCATGTCACCGCGATCGCCCGCGCGGTCGATCTCTCGGCGCGGGTGCTGATCCTGGACGAGCCGACCGCGAGCCTCGATCGCCACGAGGTCGAGATCCTGTTCGGCATCATGCGGCAGCTCGCCAAGCGCGGCATCGGCATCGTCTTCGTCAGCCATTTCCTCGATCAGGTCTACGAGATCTCCGATCGCATCACCGTCTTGCGCAACGGCCGCCTGGTCGGCGAGCGTGAGACTGCTTCGCTGCCGCGGCTCGAGCTGATCCGGCTGATGCTCGGCCGCGAGTTGGCAGAGACCACCAGCGCGCGGGCGACTGCGAGCGAACACAAGGTGCGCGACGTCTGCGCAAGTTTCGAGAATTTCGGCAAGGCCGGCTACCTCGCGCCGTTCAATCTCGAGCTGCGCCATGGCGAGGTCGTGGGCCTTGCCGGCCTTCTCGGCTCGGGCCGGACCGAAACGGCGCGGCTGGTGTTCGGCGCCGAGCGCGCCGATCGCGGGCAGGCAAGGGTGGAGGGCGCGCCCGTCCGCCTTCAGTCTCCGCGCGACGGTGTCCGTCATGGCTTCGGCTATTGCCCGGAAGAGCGCAAGACCGAGGGCATCGTCGCCGAGCTCACCGTGCGCGAGAACATCGTGCTGGCGCTTCAGGCCAAGCGCGGGCTGCTTCGGCCGCTGTCGCGCCGCGAGCAGGACGAGATTGCGCGCCGCTACGTCAAGATGCTCGACATCCGCCCCTCCGATCCCGAGCGTCCCGTCGGTCTGCTCTCCGGTGGCAACCAGCAGAAGGTGCTGCTGGCGCGCTGGCTTGCGACCTCGCCGCGGCTCCTCGTGCTGGACGAGCCGACGCGCGGCATCGACGTCGGCGCCCATGCCGAGATCATCCGCCTGATCCGCGAACTCTGCGACGATGGTCTTTCGCTGCTGGTAATCTCTTCCGAGCTCGACGAGATCGTGACCTATTCGGACCGCGTCGTGGTGCTGCGGGACCGCGCCCATGTCGAGGAGCTCGCGGGCGAGGCGGTGGACGTCGGCAACATCCTGGCGGCCATTGCCGCCGATGCCGCGGCCGTCGCGCTTGAGGCCCACACATGACCGCGCTGTTGCCGCGCCGCGGCCTTGCCCAGATCCTCGCGCTGATCGTGATCCTCGCGGTCGACCGTGTGGTGTCGCCGCAATTCTTCGACCTGCGCCTCCAGGACGGCCGTCTGTTCGGCAGCCTGATCGACGTGCTCAATCGCGGCACGCCGGTGGCGCTGCTTTCGCTCGGCATGGTGCTGGTGATCGCGACGCGCGGCATCGATCTGTCGGTCGGCGCGGTGATGGCCATCTGCGGTGCGATCGCCGCAAGCCTCGCCGACAGCCACAGCCTTCCGGTCGTGCTGGCGGCCGCGCTCGGGGCGGGTCTTGTCTGCGGACTCTGGAACGGCTTCCTCGTGGCCGTGCTCGGCATGCAGCCGATCGTAGCGACGTTGATCCTGATGGTGGCGGGCCGCGGCATCGCTCAGCTCATCACCGAAGGGCGTATCGTGACATTCTCCTCGCCGGATCTGGTCTGGCTCGGCAATGGCTCCGTGCTCGGCCTGCCGGTGCCGGTCGTGATCGCCCTGGGCATGCTGATCCTCACAGCCGCGGTGGTGCGCGGCTCGGCGCTCGGGCTTCTGATCGAGGCGACCGGCGGCAACGCCCGGGCGAGCGAGCTCGCCGGCGTCGGCACCCGTGCGATGATCCTTGCGGTCTATGTCTGGTGCGGCGTCTGTGCCGCGCTTGCCGGCGTGATCGCGGCGGCCGACATCATGGGCGCGGACGCCAACAATGCCGGCCTATGGCTCGAGCTCGATGCGATCCTGGCCGTGGTGATCGGCGGCACCTCGCTGTTCGGCGGTCGCTTCAGTCTGGTGCTCGCGGTGCTGGGCGCGCTGATCATCCAGACCATGAATACCGGCATCCTGCTGTCCGGCTATCCGCCGGAGTTCAACCTGTTGGTCAAGGCGGTGGTGGTGCTTGCGGTGCTGCTGCTGCAATCGCCGAAACTAGCCGGCCTTGGCGGGATTGCCGCGCGGCTGCGGGGGTCGAAACCATGAAAGGCCTGCCGCCCGTCCTCATCACCGCCATCGTGCTCGTCCTTGGCTTCGCCGCATGCGCCGTGCAGTTCCCCAACATCGCCTCGACGCGCGTGGTCGGCAATCTCCTCACCGACAATGCCTTCCTCGGTATCGTTGCGGTCGGAATGACCTTTGTCATCATCTCCGGCGGCATCGATCTCTCGGTCGGCTCCGTGATCGGCTTCACGACCGTCTTCGTCGCGCTTGCGATCGAGCGTTGGGGCGTGCCGCCGCTCGTCGCCTTCGTCGCTATCCTCGCGCTCTCAGCGGGCTTTGGCGCGGCGATGGGCGCGGTGATCCATGTCTTCGATCTGCCGCCGTTCATCGTGACGCTGGCCGGCATGTTCCTGGCGCGCGGCGCGAGCTTCCTGCTCTCCACCGAGTCGGTGCCGATCACGGCGCCGATCTATTCGACGGTCTCCGACTTCGCGCTTCGGATGCCCGGCGGCGGGCGGCTGACCTCGATTGCGATCATCATGCTCCTGATCGTCATCGGCGGCGCCCTGCTGCTGCATCTCACGAGATTCGGTGCCAATGTCTATGCGCTCGGCGGCAGCCGGGCGACCGCGAGCCTGATGGGCGTTGCGGTCGGCAAGATGACGGTAAAGATCTACATGCTGTCGAGCCTGCTCGCGGGGATCGCCGGGATCGTCTTCTCCTTTTACACCAGCGCCGGCTACTCGCTCTCCGCCGTCGGCGTCGAGCTCGACAGCATCGCCGCCGTCGTGATCGGCGGCACGCTGCTGACGGGCGGGCAGGGCTCGGTGATCGGCACCTTCCTCGGTGTGCTGATCCAGGGCATGATCCAGACCTACATCAATTTCGACGGCACGTTGTCGAGCTGGTGGACCAAGATCGCGACCGGCGTGTTGCTGTTCGCCTTCATAGCACTTCAGCAGGCCCTGGTCGCGCTCGCGCGGCGGCCGGTGACGAAACGCGCAGGAGCCGTCTCATGACCTCGCGCATCGTCGTCATTCCGACGCGGCGGGCTCACTCCAACCATGCGGAGGTCGCCCGCTCGATCGGCGTCGACATCATCGCCGGCCGCTATGCGGAAGGCACGCGCCTGCCTGGCGATGCCGAGATGATCGCGATGTTCGGCGTGTCGCGGCCGGTGCTGCGGGAGAGCGTCAAGACCCTGGTGGCCAAGGGCCTGCTCACCACCAAGGCGCGGGTCGGCACCGTCGTGCGCGAACGCGCGGCCTGGAACATGTTCGATGCCGACGTGCTGGCCTGGCACCTCGATGCCGGCATCGACAAGCGTTTCCTCAACGATCTCGCCGAGATCCGTCTTGCGGTCGAGCCGCGTGCGGCCGCGCTCGCGGCGAAGCAGCGGTCGGAAGAGGATCTCGCCGAGCTTCGGCGCAGCATGGAGCGCATGCGGCTCGAAGCGTCCGATTCCGTCGGCTTTGCCGATGCCGACCTCGCGCTTCATGTGGCCGTGGCGCGCGCCTCGGGTAACCTCTTCATGCGCTCGATCGGCCACGTCATCGAGGCTGCTCTGCGGGCCTCGTTCCTGCTCAGCGCCCCCGTGGAGTCGGAGGACCGCGACACCGTGCTGCTCTGGCACCAGAACATCGTCGATGCGATCGCGGCGGGCAATGCGGAGGCCGCATCGGAAGCAATGGTCTTCGTCATTCACAACGGCATGCACCGCCATGAAGGCACGGTCATCGAGACCGCATCAGTCGAGGCGCTGCCATCCGCGGACCCTGGAGAAAGATCGTGACGGAACTTCGCATCGCCATTGTAGGCTTCGGCAAGATCGCGCGTGACCAGCATGTCGGCGCGATCGCCGCCGTGGAGGGCGCGACGCTGACGGCGATCGCCAGCCGCAATGCCTCGCTGCCGGGACTGCCGCATTTCGCCACCGTCGAGGAGCTGCTGGAGAAGGGCCCGCCGATCGATGCGGTCTCGCTCTGCACGCCGCCACAGGTGAGGCGCGCGCAGGCCGCCGCCGCGCTCGCGGCCGGCAAGCATGTCATGCTGGAGAAGCCGCCGGGCACCGGCGTTGCCGAACTCGATCCGCTGATCGCGATGGCGGCGAAGGCCAAGCGAACGCTGTTCGCGACCTGGCATTCGCGCCATGCGCCGGCGGTCGAGCCCGCGCGACAATGGCTCAGCGAGCGTCGCATCAAGTCGGTGCACATCAACTGGAAGGAAGACGTTCGCGTCTGGCATCCAGGGCAGGGCTGGATCTGGGAGCCGGGCGGCCTCGGCGTGTTCGATCCCGGCATCAACGCGCTGTCGATCCTGACCAGGATCCTGCCCAAGCCCGTGTTCGTCACCGCGGCCGAGATGGCCTTCCCCTCCAATTGCCAGGCACCGATCGCGGCGAACCTGACACTGGCCGACATCGACGGCCTGCCCGTGACCGCCGAATTCGACTTCCGCCAGACCGGGCCGCAGAGCTGGGATATCCTGGTCGAGACCGATCGGGGCCGGCTGACGCTCTCCGGCGGCGGCCGGCGCATGGCGATCGATGGCAACATTGTTGCCGAGGCGCCCGATGAAGAATATCGGGAGCTTTACCGGCGCTTCGTCAAGCTTGCGGCGACCGGCGCAAGCGACGTCGATCTGGCGCCGCTCCGTCTCGTCGCCGATGCCTTCCTGCTCGGCCGGCGCACCGTCGTCGAACCGTTTGTGGATTAGACATGGCTGGCTCAAGAATCGAAAAAGACGTCTTTGGAACGCTGCCGGACGGCCGCAACGCCGAGCGCATCGTGCTGCGCGGTGCGGGCGGATTCGAGGCGCGGATCATCGCCCATGGTGCGGTGCTTCAGGCACTGATCGCGCCGGATGCGAAGGGCGGCCATGACGACGTCGTGCTCGGGCATGATGCGTTCGCCGGCTATCTCGCGGAGCGAAAGTTCTTCGGCGCCACCGTCGGCCGCTATGCCAACCGCATCGCCAAGGGACGGTTTTCGCTCGATGGCGAGACGGTGCAGCTCCCCGTCAACAACGGTCCGAACGCGCTGCATGGCGGGCTCGACGGATTCGACCGCAAGCTTTGGGACATCGCGGAGATCGACGAAGGCGCCGAGCCCGCAGTGACGCTCACCTATACGAGCCCGCATGGTGAGGAGAACTATCCCGGCAAGCTCGACGTCCGCCTGACCTATCGCATCACCGGCCCGACCGAGCTGTCGCTCTTAATGGAGGCGCGGACCGACCGGCCGACCATCGTCAACCTGACCAACCACAGCTTCTTCAATCTCGAAGGCGCGACGTCGGCCACGCCCATTCTCGACCACAGACTGACGGTCGCCGCCGAGCATTTCCTCGCCATCGATCCCACCGCCATTCCTCTGCCGGAGCCGCCGCGCGGCGTTGCCGGCACGCCGTTCGACTTCCGTAGCGCCCGGCCCGTGGGCGAGCGCATCCGTGAAGGCGATCAGCAGCTGCAGAACGGCAGGGGCTACGATCACACTTACTGCCTCGGCCGCGACGGCAAGCTGGCGCTGGCCGCGCGGCTGGAGGCGCCGCGCTCGGGACGCATCATGGAACTGTTCACCAACCAGCCCGGCCTTCAGGTCTATTCCGGCAATTATCTCGACGGCACCATCTCGGGGAAGGGCGGCAAGCTGATCCGGCAGTCGGATGCGATGTGCCTGGAGCCGCACATCTGGCCGGATGCGCCGAACCGTCCGGATTTCCCGAGCCCGCGCCTCGATCCCGGCCAGGTCTATCGCCATCACACGGTCTATCGCTTCGCAGTGAGGTCGCCATGATGGAGCAGGTCGCCACCACCGTTCTCTCCAGCGATCCCTGCCATCTCGGCGAGGGCCCGACCTATGACCCGACCACCGATACGGCCTGGTGGTTCGACATCCGCGAGGGCCGTCTGTTCGAGGCACAACTCGGCCGTGGCAATGTCCGCGTCCATGCGCTCGGCCGGATGGCGAGCGCGCTCGGGCGCATCGATTCTGAACGGCAATTGATCGTCGCCGAGGACGGGCTTTACATCCGCAAGCTCGCCGACGGCGCGATGACGCTGTTCCTTCCGCTCGAAGCGGACAATCCCGTCACGCGCTCCAATGATTGCCGCGTGCACCAGTCCGGCACGTTCTGGATCGGGACCATGGGCAAGAAGGCCGAGCCGAAGGCAGGTGCGATCTACGCGCTGCATCGCGGCAAGATCTCGACGCTGTTTCCGGACATCAGCATCCCCAATTCGATCTGCTTCTCGCCGGATGGCGCCACCGGCTATTTCACCGACACCCCGCGCGCCGTGCTCTATGCCGTTCCGCTCAATCCGGACACCGGCCTGCCGCGCGGCGAGCCGGAGGTCTTGCTGCGGCACAGCGGCATCGGCGGTCTCGACGGTTCGGTGTGCGATGCCGACGGAAACATCTGGAATGCCTGCTGGGGCACTGGCCGTATCGCCGTGTACTCGCCGCAAGGTGAGCGTCTGCGCTCGCTGAGCGTGCCGGCGAAGCAGGCGAGCTGTCCCGCTTTCGTCGGCCCCGATCTGTCGCGCCTTCTCGTCACCTCAGCCTGGCAGGATATGGATGCGGCCGCACGCGCCGCCGATCCGCAGGCCGGTTACACTTTTTTGTTGGAGGCATCCGCGCGCGGTCGCGCGGAGCCCGACGTCAAGCTCGCATAGGAGACGAGAAAGCCGCCACGACCACGTTTTCGACGAAACGAAGAAACAGTCTGACACCCAAGGGAGTGAAACATGCTGAAACTGAAGACGACATTCCTGGCGCTGGCTTTGGCCGGTGCCGCGACCATGGCCACGGGCCTCACCGCGTCCGCCCAGGACAAGGCGACCGTCGGCATCGCGATGCCGACCAAATCGTCGGCGCGCTGGATCGACGACGGCAACAACATGGTCAAGGTGCTGAAGGAGCGCGGCTACAACACCGACCTGCAATATGCCGAAGACGACATTCCGAACCAGCTCTCGCAAGTCGAGAACATGGTGACCAAGGGCGCGAAAGCCCTGGTGATCGCCGCGATCGACGGCACCACGCTGTCCGACGTGCTCAAGCAGGCGAAGGCCAAGGGCATCACCGTGATCGCCTATGACCGCCTGATCCGCGGCACGCCCAACGTCGACTATTACGCCACCTTCGACAATTTCCAGGTCGGCGTCCTGCAGGCGCAATCGATCGAGCAGGGGCTCGGGCTGAAGGACGGCAAGGGCCCGTTCAACATCGAGCTGTTCGGCGGTTCGCCCGACGACAACAACGCCTACTTCTTTTACAACGGCGCGATGAGCGTGCTGAAGCCCTACATCGATAGCGGCAAGCTTGTGGTCGCCTCGGGCCAGATGGGCATGGACAAGGTCGCGACGCTGCGCTGGGATGGTGCCACCGCGCAGGCCCGCATGGACAATCTGCTCAGCGCCTATTACGGCAACAAGAAGATCAACGCCGTGCTGTCGCCCTATGACGGCATCTCGATCGGCATCATCTCCTCGCTGAAGGGCGTCGGCTATGGCAGCGCCGATCAGCCGATGCCGATCATTTCGGGACAGGACGCCGAGGTTCCCTCGATCAAGGCGATGCTGCGCGGAGACCAGTATTCGACCATCTTCAAGGACACCCGCGATCTCGCCAAGGTGACTGCCGACATGGTCGACGCCGCGCTCGGCGGCAAGCAGGTCGCGGTCAACGACACCAAGACCTACGAGAACGGCGTCAAGACCGTGCCGTCCTATCTGCTCAAGCCGGTCGTGGTCTACAAGGACAATTGGGAGAAGGTCCTGGTCGAGAGCGGCTACTACAAGAAGGCGCAGTTCCAGTAGAACTAGTGCTTCGTCGTTCCGGGGCGCCCGAAGGGCGAACCCGGAACCTCGGGATTCCGGGTTCGATGCTTCGCATCGCCCCGGAACGACGGCGATTTGAGGACATGATGCCATGACCGCCATGCTGGAGATGCGCAACGTCAGCAAGAGCTTTGCCGGTGTGCAGGCGCTGCGCGACGTCAATTTCTCGGTTCAGGCCGGGCAGATCCACGCGCTCGTCGGCGAGAACGGCGCGGGCAAGTCGACGTTGATGAAGGTGCTCAGCGGCGTCTACCCCGCGGGCAGCTACGAGGGCACCATCGTCTTCGACGGCGAGGAGCGGCGCTTCCGCGACATCAACGATTCCGAGATGCTCGGCATCATCATCATCCACCAGGAACTGGCGCTGATCCCGCTGATGTCGATCGCGGAGAACATTTTTCTGTCGCATCCGCCTTCAAGGTTGGGCGTGATCGACCGCGACGAGGTGTACCGGCGCACGCGGGAGCTGCTGGCCCAGGTCGGCTTGAAGGAATCCCCGGATACCCTGATCACCGATCTCGGTGTCGGCAAGCAGCAGCTCGTCGAGATCGCAAAGGCGCTCTCCAAGCGGGTGCGCATGTTGATCCTGGACGAGCCGACCGCAAGCCTCAACGAGGCCGACAGCGCCGCGCTGCTCGAACGCCTGATGGCCTTCCGCGAGCAGGGCATCGGCTCGATCCTGATCTCGCACAAGCTCAACGAGGTCGCCAAGGTTGCCGACCACATCACCGTGCTGCGCGACGGCCGCACCGTCGACAGCATCGATTGCCATGCCGAGCCGATCCAGGAAGACCGCATCATCCGCAGCATGGTCAACCGCGATATGGCTCACCGCTTCCCGGAGCGTAACGCTGGCATCGGTGACCCCGTGCTCACCGTCGAGAACTGGTCGGTCTACCATCCGATCCATCCCGAGCGGCAGGTGATCAAGAATGTCGGCTTCAGCGTCAAGCGCGGCGAGGTCGTCGGCATTGCCGGGTTGATGGGCGCCGGGCGCACCGAATTCGCCATGAGCCTGTTCGGCCGCTCCTGGGGCACTGCGATCAGCGGCACCCTCCGGCTCGAAGGCCGGGACATGGTACTGCCGAACGTCGCGTCGGCCATCGACGCCGGCCTTGCCTATGTCACCGAGGACCGCAAGCAGCTCGGGCTGATCCTGGCCGACGACGTCCGCAAGAACATCACGCTCGCCAGCCTCGACCAGGTCGCGCCCAAGCGCGTGATCGACGACATCGCCGAGCTGAAAGTCGCCAGCGACTATCGCACCCGGATGCGCATCCGCTGCTCCGACGTCTACCAGGAGACCGGCCAGCTCTCCGGCGGGAACCAGCAGAAGGTGGTGCTGTCGAAATGGCTGATGACCGACCCCAAGGTCCTGATCCTGGATGAGCCGACGCGGGGCATCGACGTCGGTGCCAAATACGAGATTTACTGTATCATCAACGAGCTGGCGGAAGCCGGCCGCGGCGTCGTGGTGATCTCCTCGGAGATGCCCGAGCTGCTCGGCATCTGCGACCGCATTTGCGTCATGAATGACGGTGCCTTTGTCGGGGAATTCAAGGCTGCCGAGGCGACGCAGGAAAAGATCATGCGCGCCATCATGCGCAACGAACGAAACATTGGGAACGCCGCGCCAGCGACCGTGGAAATGGGAGGATCGCAGCCATGACCGACAAGACGGTATCGCTGCCCGAGGAGCGCCGGCACGGCAGCTTCATCAAGAACAATTTGCGCAACTACGGCATGCTGATGTCGCTGATCGCGATCATGCTGTTCTTCCAGGTCATGACCGGCGGCACGCTGCTGCAGCCGCTCAACCTGACCAACCTCGTGCTGCAGAACAGCTACATCGTCATCATGGCGCTCGGCATGCTGCTGGTGATCGTCACCGGTCATATCGACCTCTCGGTCGGCTCGGTCGCAGGCTTCGTCGGCGCGGTGGCTGCGGTGCTGATGGTGACCTACAAGGTCGACTACACGCTCGCCTTCATCGCCTGCCTGCTGCTGGGTGCGGCGATCGGCGCGGCGCAGGGCTATTGGGTGGCTTTCTTCGGGATTCCCTCCTTCATCGTGACGCTGGCGGGCATGCTGGTGTTCAAGGGCCTCGCGCTCGCGGTGCTGCAGGGCCAGTCACTCGGCCCGTTCCCGGCGACCTTCCAGAAGCTGTCCTCCGGCTTCATTCCGGAGGTGCTGCCCGAGGCCGGCACGCTGCACCCGACCTCCATGCTGATCGGCGCCGTGCTCGCGCTCGGCCTCGTCTATGCCGGCGCCAAGGGACGGTCGCGCGAGCAATCGCACGGCATCGAGGTCGAGCCTTACGCGTTCTTCCTGGGCAAGAGCGTTCTTTTGGCCTGTGCCGTGCTCTATTTCACTTATCTGATCGCCTCGCATCGCGGCCTGCCGAACGTGCTGGTGATCATGACCGCGCTGATCGCGCTCTATGGCTTCGTCACCCGCCGCACCGTGATCGGCCGGCAGGTCTATGCGGTGGGCGGCAATGCCAAGGCGGCAAAGCTGTCGGGCATCAAGACCGAGCGGCTGACCTTCCTCACCTTCGTCAACATGGGGGTGCTGGCCGCGTTGGCGGGTCTCGTCTTCGCCGCGCGCCTCAATACCGCGACCCCGAAGGCCGGCCTCGGCTTCGAGCTCGACGTCATCGCGGCCTGCTTCATCGGCGGTGCTTCGGCCTATGGCGGGGTGGGGCGTGTCGGCGGAGCCGTGGTCGGCGCCATGATCATGGGCGTGATGAACAACGGCATGTCCATCCTCGGCATCGGCATCGACTATCAGCAGGTCATCAAGGGCCTGGTGCTGCTGGGGGCGGTGTGCATCGACGTGTATAACCAGCGGCGGTAGGGCTTTCGTAGCCCGGATGGAGCGGAGCGTATTCCGGGTTCTATCCGCTCAGTGAGACTGTCCCGCATTCCGCTGCGCTCCATGCGGGCTACGCTCCGAACCCTGACTGCGGGCGCTGTCGTAGGGTGGGCAAAGGCGCATTGCGCCGTGCCCACGACTTATTGTCCGATCGAAAGAGGTGGTGGGCACGCTTCGCTTTGGCCACCCTACTGCAGCGGTGCCTGCGTCGTGAACAGCACCGTCGCGATCGCGACGGAGAGGGTCACCGCCGATACGGTCGCCACGGTCGACAGCACCCCCATGCGCCGGAGCGCGATGGCGAACACGATGATGATGGGGGTCGCGGTCAGCAGCCCGATTTGTGCATCGCTCATCTCATCGCTCACTGTTGTGCGGAACCGCCTGATACATTCACCCTATGACGGCGGGGCGGCCGGGACGTTGCGATAGCGCAAACGCGCCTGAGGCCGGTTGCACTATTTGTCCGGCGACAAAGTCGCAATCGGGCCGGTGGCATATTTGTTCGGCGACTTGATTTGGAAATCAGATGTCGGCGACGGATTGCGAGCAACAAGACACCGGCTGGGGAATCCTGGAAGATCTTCCCGGCGATCCCATGATCTGGGTGCTCATCTTCAGCGAACTCGCCGCCTTCGGCCTGTTCCTCGGCGCCTTCGTGATCGCTCGCGCGCTTCACCCGGCGGTCTTCGCCGCCGGTCAAGCGACGCTCGATGCGCATCTGGCGGGAATCAACACCATCGTGCTCGTCACCAGTGGCTGGGCCGCCGCGCGGGCGACGGCTGCGGCGCGGGCGGGCGAACGGGGACGGGCGCGCGGCTGGCTGTTCGGCGCGATGGCTCTCGGCGGCGTCTTCATCGCGGTCAAGCTGACCGAATATGCCGGCGAAATCGCGCAAGGCAACGGCCTCGAGACCAGTCCGTTCTTCACGCTCTACTTCCTCCTCACCGGCTTCCATCTGCTGCATGTCGGCCTCGGCATCGTCATCCTGGCCGTAGTTTCCCGGGGTGCCCGGGCGCCGGGCGTCGAGACCGGGACCGCTTTCTGGCACATGGTCGATCTGCTCTGGATCGTCATGTTTCCCATCATCTATCTGGTGCACCCGTGATTTTTGATCGTCTCGACATCACCTGGCTCACCCTGATCGGCCTTGCGCTGGCGACCCTCCTGGTTCCGACGCTGGTGTCGCGCCCCCTGTTGGCCAATGCCTTGCTGCTGACCTTCGCCGCCCTCAAGGGCCGCCGTATCGTGCTCGATTTCCTCGATCTTCGCTCGGCGCCGGCGCTCTGGCGAGGCGTCGTCAGCGCCTGGGTTGTCATCGTGGTGCTGTTCGCCTGGCTTGCATCTGCCATCGTCGCCCTGATCTGACCGGCGCGTCCCGCGCATCGTCGCCATCCTTGCGCTTCGTCAAAGAGTGACCCCCGCCGATCGGCAATAAATCGCATCACAGATTTTCTCGACTCAAACCGGAAAGGATTGGCAATGGCTGAACGCCTGACCAAGTCGGCCGCTCGAAATGTGTTCTACGGCGGTTCGGCCTTTTTCTTCGCCATCTTCATAGGGCTGACGGCGCACAGCCATTACTACATGGCCACGACGTCCACGGATGCCACGACGCTGACGTCGTCGGTCGCTCGCGGCAAGCATGTCTGGGAGAAGAACTCCTGCATCAACTGCCACACGCTGCTGGGCGAAGGCGCCTACTTCGCTCCCGAGGTCGGCAACGTCTGGGATCGCTGGGGCGGCAATGAGGATCCGGCTGCTGCACGCGAGACGCTGAAGGCCTGGATGCAGTCGCAGCCTTCGGGCGCGGAGGGCCGCCGGCAGATGCCGCAGTTCAACCTGACCGATCAGGAACTCAACGACCTCGCCGACTTCCTGCAATGGACCAGCACGATCAAGCGCCAGAGCTGGCCGCCGAACAAGGCCGGCTGAGCACGCTGCTTTCTTCTTCTCAAGACAGAGAGAATTCGAGATGAAATATCAAACCCAGAAAGTCGCGATGCTGTATTTCTACGGCGCGCTGACCTTGTTCCTGGCCCAGGTCCTGTTTGGCCTGCTCGCCGGAACCATCTACGTCCTGCCAAATACCCTGTCGGTCATCCTGCCGTTCAACATCGTCAGGATGATCCACACCAACGCGCTGATCGTATGGTCGCTGATCGGCTTCATGGGCGCGACCTACTACCTGCTCCCGGAAGAGACCGAGAACGAGATCTTCAGCCCGCTGCTGGCGAAGATCCAGTTCTGGATGTTCTTCGGTGCGGCCGGTGCCGCCGTGGTCGGCTACCTCTTCCACTATCACGAGGGCCGCGAGTTCCTCGAACAGCCCTTCATCATCAAGGTGGGCATCGTCGTCGTCTGCCTGATGTTCCTGTTCAACGTCACCATGACGGCGCTGAAGGGCCGCAAGACCACGATCACCAACATCCTGTTGTTCGGGCTGTGGGGCGTCGCGATCTTCTTCCTGTTCGCCTTCTACAACCCGGCGAACCTCGCCGTCGACAAGATGTACTGGTGGTTCGTCGTCCATCTCTGGGTCGAGGGCGTCTGGGAGCTGATCATGGCCTCCGTGCTCGCCTATCTCATGATCAAGCTCAACGGCATCGATCGTGAGGTCGTCGAGAAGTGGCTTTACGTCATCATCGGCCTCGCCCTGTTCTCGGGCATTCTCGGCACCGGCCACCACTACTACTGGATCGGCGCGCCCGGCTACTGGCAGTGGATCGGCTCGCTGTTCTCCACGCTCGAGGTCGCTCCGTTCTTCACCATGGTGATCTTCACGGTGCAGATGACCTGGAAGGCCGGCCGCAAGCATCCGAACCGCGCCGCGCTGTTGTGGTCGGTGGGCTGCTCGGTGATGGCGTTCCTCGGCGCCGGCGTGTGGGGCTTCCTGCACACGCTGTCCTCGGTGAACTACTACACCCACGGCACCCAGGTCACCGCCGCGCACGGCCATCTCGCCTTCTTCGGCGCCTATGTGATGCTGAACCTGTCGGTCATGGCCTATGCGATCCCGCAGCTCAAGGGACGTGCGCCCTATAACCAGTGGCTCTCCATGACCAGCTTCTGGATCATGTGCACGGCCATGATGGTGATGACCTTCGCGCTGACCTTCGCCGGCGTGGTTCAGGTCCACCTGCAGCGCGTGCTCGGCCAGAGCTACATGGACGTGCAGGATCAGCTTGCGATGTTCTACTGGGTCCGTCTCGGCTCCGGCGTGTTCGTTGCGATCTCTGCGCTGATGTTCGTCTGGGCCGTCCTGGTGCCGGGCCGCGAGAAGCAGGCGAGCATTCCCGCTGCGCTGCAGCCGGCTGAGTAAACGAGAAAGGGCGGCCGCGGATCGCCGCGGCCGCCCGCTTCCTGGAAAGTCCGGAGAAACATCATGAAAGCTGCTGCCCTTCACACGGTCACCTCGACGCCGGAGTTGCCGGCCTATGTTCCATCCGGCAATGAATGCGAGCTTTTCGAGCATGCCTGGCGGCGGCGTCTACCGGTGCTGCTCAAGGGACCGACCGGCTGCGGCAAGACGCGCTTCGTTGCGCATATGGCGGCGCGGCTGGGACTGCCGCTTCACACCGTCGCCTGTCATGACGACCTGACCGCCGCCGATCTCACCGGCCGCTATCTGCTCAGGGGCGGCGACACCGTATGGACCGATGGTCCTTTGACCCGCGCCGTGCGCGAGGGTGGCATCTGCTATCTCGACGAGGTCGTGGAGGCGCGCAAGGATGTCACCGTCGTGCTGCATCCTCTGACCGACGATCGCCGCATCCTGCCGCTGGAACGTACCGGCGAGGAACTGGTGGCGCCAAACAGCTTCATGCTCGTCGTGTCCTACAATCCCGGCTACCAGACGCTGCTGAAGGCGCTGAAGCCCTCGACGCGCCAGCGCTTCGTCGCCATCGAATTCGATTTCCTGCCGCCAGAGCAGGAGATCGGCGTCGTGTCCGCCGAAAGCGGGCTGTCGCCGGAGCGCGTGCGGCCGCTGGTGGGGCTGGCTGGGCGGCTGCGCGCGCTCAAGGGCCACGATCTGGAAGAGGGTGTCTCGACCCGGCTCGTGGTCTATTGCGCGACCCTGATCGCCGCGGGCACGTCGGTCGCCGATGCGGTGCTGGCGGGCATGATCGAGCCGCTCACCGACGACGCCGACGTGAAGGCGGCGCTGCTGGACGTCGCGCGCGCCGTCATCGGGTGAGGGCTCTCTCATGCTCGACTTCCTCGAACTGGAGGAGACGGTCGGCCGTGCCTGGCACAGGATGGTTGGCGGCACCGCGAGCTATCCGGTCCACGACGATCACGCCGTCGCGCTGACAGAAATGAGGGGCCGGCTCGCGGTGATGTTCCGCGCGCTCGGCGGCGAGACCGGGGTGCAGATTGCAAGCGCAAGCGCCCGAAAATCCGGTCACCGCCTCGGCTGGCGGCAGCGCATCGGTCTTGGCGACGAGCGATTGGAGCAGCCGGGCCGCGACGCCGCGACCATTTTCCTTCCCGATCGCATCTCGATCTTTCCCGACCGCGCGTTGAACGCGGCGCTCTATCGCTGGCTCGCGGCATGGTTTGCGGCCGCACCGATCGAAACGATCACGGACCCCGATCCGCTGCGGCGGGATCTTCTCGTGCTGCGCCGCGCGAGCGAGACGGCGGTCTGGGTGCTCACGCAATTTCCCGGCCTCGTCGCCGATTACGCGCAGCTCGCCGCGGCCACTGCCGAGGCGAGGCCCCGTCGGCCCTTGCCGCGGATCGAGCAGGAGGTCGAGCAGATCGTGCTGGCCCTCCTTGGAGCCGGCAAGGCGCCCGCGGGCAAGCTGTGGCCGGCGATGATGGGAACGGGCCCGCTGCCCGACAAGGCACCGCCGGGTTATCATTCGATCCTGCCGTGCCCACTCTGGGGGGATTGCTGGACGCGCGAGCTCTCGCCCGCCCATTCCGGCGAGGACGAGTGCGCGCCGGGCGCGGAAGCCGCGGCCGAAAACGATCGCAAGCGCTTTGCCGTCCGCGAGCGCGAGGACAATGCCAACCGCCGCGATCCGTTCGTGCTCAATCGCTTCGAGAAGATCCTCGCGATGGCCGAGATGGTCAATGTCGATCGGCCTGCCGACGACAGCGAGGACGAGGATGCCCAGAAGGCCGCCGACGATCTCGAGGAGATCACGCTCAGCCGCCGTACCGGCAAGCCGGCGAGCCGCTTCAAGTTCGATCTCGATTTGCCGCCGGAAGCGCTCGATGCCTCGAAGCTGAATGCGGACCTCACCTATCCCGAATGGGACTACCGCAGTGGCTCCTATCTGCCGGATCATTGCCGCGTGCTCGCGGCGGGCGCGTCCGAGCAGGGTGAAAGCTGGGTACCCGACGAGGCCACGCGCCGGCACATCCGCCAGGTACGCCGCCGCTTCGAGGTGCTGCGGCCGCGCCACGAATTGATGCGCGCCCAGGCCGACGGACACGACCTCGACCTCGACGCGCTGGTGCGCGCACAGTGCGACCTCCGCGCCGGCAGCGGCGGCAGCGGTCTCGATCGCATCCATGTCGCCATGCGCCCGCAGGGGCACGATCTCGCCGTCACGCTTCTCGTCGACGTTTCGCTGTCGACGGACGCCTGGGTCGACGGCTACCGCGTGCTCGACGTCGAGAAGGAGGCGCTGCTGGTGCTCGCCCACGGGCTTTCGGCCTGCGGTGACCACCACAGCATCCTGACCTTCACTTCGCGCCGGCGCTCCTGGGTGCGGCTCGAAACGGTCAAGGCCTTCGGCGAGCCGATGAGCGCGACGGTGGAGCGCCGCATCGGCGCGCTGAAGCCCGGCTATTACACGCGGATCGGCACGGCCGTGCGCCACGCCGCGGCGGAGCTTGCCCGCCAGCCGCAGCGCAAGAAGCTGCTGATCGTCCTCACCGACGGCAAGCCGAACGACGTCGACCATTATGAGGGCCGCTTCGCGGTCGAGGACACTCGCAAATCGGTGCAGGAGGCGCGCCGGCTCGGCATCGCGGCCTTCGGCGTGACGGTGGACGCCACCGCGCAATCCTACTTTCCCACCCTGTTCGGCCGCGGCGGCTACGCGATCGTCGGCAACATCAAGCGGCTGCCCGCCGCGCTGCCGGCGATCTACCGGCAGGTGGCGCACTGACGGGGAACTGCGGGTAACTTCGTTCAGGCTGAGCTATTGCCCACCAATTGGGTATATGATCGAATGGCCGGATGGAGCAGGGCCGGCCAAAACCCGAACTAATCATCTTCGATTGCGACGGCGTGCTTGTCGACAGCGAGCTGCTGAGCTGCGGGTGCCTGTCCGCGGTGCTGGCCGAGTTTGGCATCGCGCTCAGCCTGGAGCAGGCGCTCGAGCTGTTTCTCGGGCGCAGCACCAAGGCGATCGAGCAGCATTATCGCGAGCTCGGGCAGATCGTGCCGGAGGGCTTTTTGCCGCGCCTGAAGTCGCAGGTGCTGACGACATTCGCAGCTTCGCTTCAGCCGATCCCCGGCATTGCCGGCGTGATGGCTGGCCTGTCCGTGCCGTCTTGCGTCGCCTCGTCCAGCGACCTCGACCGCGTCGCGCTCTCCCTCGACGTCACCGGCCTGCGGACGCATTTCGGCGAGCGGATCTACACCGCGCAGATGGTCCGGCATGGCAAGCCGGCGCCGGATCTCTTCCTTTACGCGGCCGAAAAGATGCGGGCCTCGCCTGCGCGCACAGTGGTGATCGAGGACAGCGTCAGCGGCGTCAGGGCGGGCAAGGCGGCGGGCATGACTGTCTGGGGATTTGTCGGCGGCAGCCATTACCGCGGACGCGACGGAGCGGCTATATTGTCGCGCGCGGGGGCGGACCGGGTGTTCGCACGCATGAGCGATTTCTGGGAGGCGTGAGGCCCGCATGGTCGCCGAGAACGACAAGTCGCGACTCGACGATGCCGCGCGCGCCGGCTGGCTCTATTTCATCGCCGGTCACACCCAGGACGAGATCGCGAAGATGCTGCAGGTCTCGCGCGCCTCGGCGCAGCGGCTGGTCTCGTTGTGCCTTGCGGAGCGCCTCATCACCTTCCGGCTCGAGCATCCCATCGCGGCCTGCATGGAGCTTGCGGCCCGCCTGAGGGAGCGTTTCGACCTCGTCCATTGCGAGGTGGTGCCGGCCGATCCGGCGGCGCCGCAGTCGACCTCGGGCATCGCCGAACGCTGTGCCAATCTGCTCGACGCAACGCTGCGCTCGGAGACGCCCGTGATCGTCGCGCTCGGCACCGGCCGGGCGGTGCGCGCCGCCGTCGAGCGCGTCACGCCGATCGACCGGCCCAATCACCAGATCGTCTCGCTGGTCGGCACCATCTCCGCCGACGGTTCGGCAAGCTTCTACGACACCGTCGGACGGCTCGCGGACCGCACCGGGGCGCGGCACTATCCGATGCCGCTTCCCTTCCTGATGTCGTCCGAGGACGAACGCAACAAGATGGTCCGCATCGAGCCGATCGCCAGGGTGAAGGCGGTGGCGGTCAAGGCTGACTTACGCCTCGTCGGCATCGGCCAGATGGACCAGAAGGCCCAGATTCACATCGACGGCTTCGTCACCCGCGACGAATTGTTCGAGATGATGCGGCTCGGTGCTATCGGCGAGATCACCGGCTGGGCCTATGATTCCAAGGGGCGACTACTCAAGGCCGGCACCAACAAGCGCCTCACCAGCATTCCGCCGGAAGTGCCGGCGAAGACCACGACGATCGGTGCCGCGATCGGCGCGGCCAAGGTGCCGGCCATCGCGGCGGCACTGAACGGCGGTCTCGTCAACGGGCTCATCACCGACGAGATCACGGCAAAGGCGATCCTGGAGCGGTAGGGGCGCGACGAGCGATCTCGCCACTTACTCCGCTGTCATCGTCCGCGAAGGCGGACGATCCAGTACGCCGCGGCCCGACTCGGGGCAAACCAATCGACGACACGGAGTACTGGATGCCCCGCCTTCGCGGGGCATGACCGGGAGTGTGGGCGGCACGGCCCTGCCACGCCTCCCGCATCGCAGCACTCATAAGTTGCGAAAACGCCAGCCCGCGTGCTTGACAAGGCTCCGTGCTTGCGTTGAACATACGCCCAACGCGTGGGCATATGCTCAAAACGCGAGTTTAGGGGAGGTCACCGTGAAACATGTCCTCGGCGCCGTCTGCGGCGCGTCTGCACTTTTGCTGGCCGTCCCCGCGATGGCCGAAACGACCCTGACGATCGCCACCGTGAACAACGGCGACATGATCCGCATGCAGGGGCTGACGAGCGAATTCACCAAGAAGAACCCCGATATTTCGGTAAAGTGGGTCACCTTGGAGGAGAACGTGCTGCGCCAGCGCGTCACCACCGACATCGCCACCAAGGGCGGTCAGTTCGACGTCCTCACCATCGGCACCTACGAGGTGCCGATCTGGGCGAAGAAGGGCTGGCTGGTGCCGCTCGCCAATCTCGGCGCCGATTACGACGTCGCCGACCTCCTGCCGAAGATCAAGGACGCGGTCTCCGCCGACGGCAAGCTCTACGCCGCGCCGTTCTACGGCGAGAGCTCGATGGTGATGTACCGCACCGATCTGTTCGAGAAGGCCGGCCTCAAGATGCCGGAGAAGCCGACCTGGGACGTCGTCATCGACGCTGCCAAGAAGCTCACCGACAAGAGCGCGGGCACCTACGGCATCTGCCTGCGCGGCAAGGCCGGCTGGGGCGAGAACATGGCGTTCCTCTCGGCTATGGCCAATTCCTACGGCGCGCGCTGGTTCGACGAGAAGTGGCAGCCGCAGTTCAACACGCCGGAATGGAAGACGACGCTCACCACCTACGTCAACCTGATGAAGGAAGCCGGTCCTCCCGGCGCAAGCTCCAACGGCTTCAACGAGAACCTTGCGCTGTTCAACGCCGGCAAATGCGCGATGTGGATCGACGCCACGGTCGCCGCGTCCTTCGTCACCAACCCCAAGGATTCCAAGGTCGCCGACAAGGTCGGCTTTGCGCTCGCGCCCAACACCGGGCTCGGCAAGAACGCCAACTGGCTGTGGGCCTGGAACCTTGCGATCCCCGCCGGCTCCAAGAAGACGGAAGCCGCCGAAAAGTTCATCGCCTGGGCCACCAGCAAGGACTACACCAAGCTCGTGGCCTCGAAGGAGGGCTGGGCCAACGTGCCGCCGGGCACGCGCACCTCGCTCTACAAGAATGAGGACTATCTGAAGGTCGCCCCGTTCGCGAAGCTGACGCTGGCCTCGATCGATGCGGCCGATCCGAACAAGCCGACCGTCAAGCCGGTACCGTATGTCGGCGTGCAATACGCCGCGATCCCCGAATTCCAGGGCATCGGCACCCAGGTCGGCCAGCAATTCTCCGCAGCACTTGCGGGCTCGATGACGGTCGATGCCGCGCTCACTGCGGCGCAATCGGCGACCGAGCGCGAGATGAAGCGCGCCGGCTACATCAAGTGAACCCGAGCTCGGCCTCCTGAGCTCCGACTTGCGGCCATCCAGAGCTATGGATGGCCGCCTTCTTCCCGAGGTTTCATTTTGACGCGTTTTCGTCCCGCGAACCGGTCTCCACTTCGCTCGAAAACGCTCTGAAGGAGAAGCCGACGATGGCAACCAGGCAAACGCAGTTTCTGGCGCGCGCGCTCCTGACGCCGGCCGTCGGGCTGCTGTTCATCTGGATGATCGTCCCGCTGGCGCTGACGATCTACTTCTCGACGTTGCATTACAGCCTGCTCGATCCCGGCTCGGAATCCTTCGTCGGGCTGGAGAATTTTCGCTACTTCCTGACCGATCCCGCCTTCCTCGCATCGCTCCAGAACACGCTGGTGCTGGTCGGCTCGGTGCTGGCGCTGACGATCCTGCTCGGCATTCCCCTGGCGCTGCTGATGGACCAGCCCGTGATCGGGCGCAATTTCGTGCGCCTGATGGTCATCGCGCCTTTCTTCGTGATGCCGACCGTGAGCGCGCTGGTCTGGAAGAACCTGTTGATGCATCCGGTCTCCGGCCTGTTCGCCTGGCTGGCCTCGCTGTTCGGCCTGACGCCGATCGACTGGTTCAACGATTTGCCGCTGTTCGCGGTGATCCTGATCGTGACATGGCAGTGGCTGCCCTTCGCGACGCTGATCCTGCTCACCGCGCTGCAATCGCTCGACGAGGAGCAGAAGGAGGCGGCCGAGATGGACGGCGCCAGCGCGCTCTCGACCTTCATCTACATCACTCTGCCGCACCTCGCGCGTCCCATCACGGTGGTGATCCTGATCGAGACCATCTTCCTGCTGACGGTGTTCGCGGAGATCTTCGTCACGACCGGGGGAGGGCCGGGCCTGCAGACCACAAACATCGCCTTCCTGATCTATTCGCAGGCGCTGATCCAGTTCGACGTCGGGAGCGCTTCGGCGGGTGGCCTCATTGCCGTGGTGATCGCCAACATCGTCGCCTTCTTCCTCGTCCGCATCGTCGGCCGCAACCTGGAGGCATAAGACATGGCGCGGATGGCAACGAGGCAGCGGGTGGTGGTCTCGACGATCGGAGCCTGGTTCTTCGGCTTCCTGATCTTCTTCCCGATCCTCTGGATGGTGCTGGCGAGCTTCAAGACCGAGCTGGAAGCCTTCGCCATTCCGCCGTCCTTCCTGTTCTTCCACTGGACCACCGAGAATTACGCCACCGTGCAGGAGCGCAGCGACTATCTGCTGCACGCGATGAACTCGATCATTATCGCCGGCGGTTCGACCTTGATTGCGCTCCTGATCGCGATCCCCGCGGCGTGGTCGATGGCGTTCTCACCGACCAAGCGCACCAAGGACGTCCTGCTCTGGATGCTCTCGACCAAGATGATGCCGCCGGTCGGCGTGCTGGTGCCGATCTACCTGATCTACAAGACGTTCGGCCTGCTCGATTCCCGCATCGGCCTCGTCTTCATCCTGTGCCTCGGCAATCTGCCGATCGTGATCTGGATGCTGTTCACCTATTTCAAGGAGATCCCGCGCGACATCCTCGAAGCCGCGCGCATGGACGGCGCCACCATCGGCCGTGAGCTGATCTACGTGCTGACGCCGATGGCGATCCCGGGGCTGGCGTCCACGCTGCTCTTGAACCTGATCCTGGCCTGGAACGAGGCGTTCTGGACGCTGAACCTCTCGACGGCGAACGCAGCGCCGCTCACCACGTTCATCGCCTCCTATTCGAGCCCGGAAGGGCTGTTCTGGGCAAAGCTATCGGCAGCCTCGACGCTGGCGATCGCGCCCATTCTCGTCCTCGGTTGGTTCAGCCAGAAGCAGCTCGTCCGCGGGCTCACCTTTGGCGCGGTGAAGTAAAGGGGCTGCCATGGGTCAGATCACACTTCAGGGCGTGCAGAAATCCTTCGGCCCCGTGCACATCATCAAGGGGGCCGACCTCGACATCGCCGACGGGGCCTTCGTGGTGTTTGTCGGTCCGTCCGGCTGCGGCAAGACCACCTTGCTGCGGCTGATCGCGGGGCTCGAAGACGTCACCGGCGGCAGCATCCTGATTGACGGCAAGAACGTGGTCGACACGCCGCCGGCGAAGCGCGGGCTGTCCATGGTGTTCCAGTCCTACGCGCTCTACCCGCATATGAGCGTGCGCGGCAATATCGGCTTTGGCCTGAAGATGGCGGGCCTGCCCAAGGACGAGATCAACCGCAAGGTCGAGGCCGCGGCCGCGACGCTGAACCTGACGCCCTATCTCGATCGCAAGCCGCGCGAGCTGTCGGGCGGCCAGCGCCAGCGCGTCGCGATCGGACGCGCCATCGTCCGCGAGCCCAAGGGATTCCTGTTCGACGAGCCGCTCTCCAATCTCGATGCGGCCTTGCGCGTGCAGATGCGCATCGAGGTGACGCGGCTGCAGAAGCAGCTCGGCACCACCGCCATCTACGTCACTCACGACCAGGTCGAAGCCATGACCATGGCCGACAAGATTGTCGTGCTCAACGCCGGCAAGATCGAGCAATATGGCTCGCCGCTGGAGCTCTATGAGCGGCCGGCCAACCTCTTCGTTGCCGGCTTCATCGGCTCCCCGAAGATGAACTTCGTCACCGGCGAGCTCGCCCAGCAGCAGGGCGCGGCCACCATCGGCGTGCGGCCGGAGCATCTGAAGATTGAGCGCGACGGTGACGGCGGTTGGGTGGGCACGATCGCCGTCGCCGAGCATCTGGGCAGTGACACCTTCCTCTACGTCGATGCTGGTTCGCTCGGCATGCTGACCGCACGCTACGTCGGAGAACTGAGCCTGCACGCCGGCGATCGCGTATCGCTGGTGCCGGACCCCGCGCGCATCCACCGCTTCGACCAGAGCGGCAACGCGCTTCGAAACTAACAAGAAACGGGACTGCGATCATGTACCTGGAAAAATTCAAGCTGAGCGGCAAGACCGCGTTCATCACCGGCGGCGGCCAGGGCATTGGCCTCGCCTGCGCGGAAGCGCTGGCGGAAGCCGGCGCCCGGGTCATTATCGGCGATCGCGACGGCAAGGTCGCCGACAGCGCCAAGGCCACATTGAAGGCCAAGGGCTTCGACATCGAGACCGCCATCATGGATGTGACCGACACCAAGCGCGTGGCGGAGGTCGCGAACGACCTCGTCGCTCGCCACGGCAAGGTCGACATTCTCGTCAACAATGCCGGCATCGCCCGCAGCGAAACGCCGGCCGAGACGGTGACCGACGAGCACTGGCTCAACGTCATCGACGTCAATCTCAACGGCACCTTCTGGTGCTGCCGCGAATTCGGCAAGCACATGCTGAAAGCGAAAAGCGGCGCCATCGTCAATGTCGGCTCGATGTCCGGTTTCATCGTCAACAAGCCGCAGGAACAGTGCTTCTACAACGCCTCCAAGGCCGGCGTGCATCATCTCACCAAGTCGCTCGCCGCCGAATGGGGCGCGCGCGGCATCCGCGTCAACGCGGTGGCGCCGACCTATATCGAGACGCCGCTCAACGCCTTCGTGAAGAGCAATCCGAGGATGTACGACGCCTGGATCGGCGGCACCCCGATGGCGCGGATGGGACAGGTCGAGGAGATCGCCTCGGTCGTGCTGTTCCTGTCTTCCGAGGCCGCGAGCCTGATGACTGGCAGTATCGTGCTGGTGGATGGCGGCTACACTTGCTGGTAGGCTTGCCGTCAAAATTGACGGAAGGCGACCGGGAGTGACAATGCCGCGAGCGTATATCGGCGTCGACGTGGGAACCACGAGCACGCGAGCGGGGGTATTCGACGAGTCGGGAACTCTGCTTGCGACCGCGCGGCATCCGATCCGGATCTGGCACGAACCCGGTGACATCGTCGAGCAGTCCTCACAGGATATCTGGGAGGCCTGCGTCAGATCGGTGCGCGCGGCGATGGCGGAAGCGGCCATCGGGCCCGACAGCGTCGGCGGCATCGGCTTCGACGCTACGTGCTCGCTCGTCGTCCTCGATGGGCAGGGCGAGCCGCTCACGGTCAGTGCCTCCGGCGACAGGCAGCGCAATGTCGTCGTCTGGATGGATCACCGCGCCGTCGCCGAGGCGCGGCTGATCAACGAAACCGGGGACGCCGTGCTGCGTTATGTCGGCGGCTCGATCTCGCCCGAGATGGAGATGCCGAAGCTGGTATGGCTGAAGCGACACCTGCGCGCCAGTTTCGACGCCGCCGGTCATTTCTTCGATTTGGCCGACTACCTGACCTGGCGCGCGACCGGCTCGCTGCAGCGCTCGACTTGCACCGTTACCTGCAAATGGAACTATCTCGCCCATGACGGTGGCGGCTGGAGCGCGCAATTCCTCAAGCGCATCGGCCTGGCGGAGCTGATCGACGACGCCTACGCCCGCATCGGCACCGAGATCGTTGCTCCCGGCACGCGGCTCGGCGCGGGGCTCACTCGCACGGCCGCGGTCGAGCTTGGGCTGACGCCGGGGACACCGGTCGGAGCCTCGCTGATCGATGCCCACGCCGGCGGCATCGGGGCGATCGGCGGCCGCGACGGCGCGGGCGGGGCTGCAAATGTCAGCGACCGTCTCGCCTACATCATGGGGACGTCGGCCTGCATCATGGCGACGACGAAGGAGCCGTGCTTCGTGCCGGGCGTGTGGGGCCCTTATTACTCCGGCATGGTGCCCGACTTCTGGCTCAACGAAGGCGGCCAGTCCGCCGCGGGGGCGGCGATCGACCATTTGCTCAAGTCGCATCCGGGCCATGCCGAGGCGATCGCGGCGGCGCGGAGTGAGGGGCTCGATCTCATCGACTTCCTCGAGCGCTGCATCATCGCGCGCGCCGGCAGCGCCAGCCGCGCCGCTTTGCTCGCCCGCGATGTTCACGTGCTTCCCGAGTTCATCGGCAACCGCTCGCCCTATGCCGATCCCGAGACCCGCGCCGTGATCGCGGGCCTCGATCTCGACACCGACATCGCCGCGATGGAGCGACTGTTCCTTGCCGGCTTGTGCGGACTTGCCTATGGGCTCGCCGAGGTCATCGAGGCCTTTGCCGCGCATGGCGTGCGCTCGAGCATCATGATCATGGGGGGCGGGGCGAGCCGCAGCCCGTTGGTGCGGCAGATCATGGCGGATACAACCGGCCTTACCGTCGCGCTGCCGCAGACAAAGGAGCCGGTGCTGCTCGGCGCTGCGATGCTGGGCGCGGTGGCCGGCGGCGCGTTTGCCTCGATCGGCGAAACCATGGCCAGAATGTCGGCGCTGGGACGGAAGAGCGAACCGACGGCGCCGGACATGGCCGCGTTTCACACGCGCAAGCGCGAGGTCTACAAGCTGTTGCGTGAGGTCGATCGCGGCAGCCGCGCGGCGATGGCCGACATCGCGAGAGGTTGACAGACATGCTGATATCCAGCGGCGATGCGCTGATCGATTTCGTGCCGACGCGGAACGCCGAGGGGCGCGAGGCGGTGATGCCGGCCGTCGGCGGCTCCTGCCTCAACGTTGCGATCGGCATGGCGCGGCTGGGGGCGCCCGTCGGCTTCGTCGGCGGCATCTCGACCGATTTGTTCGGGCAGATGATCGCAGACCATGCCACTGCCTCGCATGTCGACCTCAACCTCGCCACCCGCAGTGACCATCAGACCACGCTCGCCTTCGTCCGCATCGTCGCGGGCGAGTCGCACTACGCCTTCTACGATGCCGAGACCGCGACGCGGAGCTGGACCTATCGGCGCGGGACGATCCCGTTCGCCGATGTCGAGGTCGTCCATGTCGGTTCGACCACGCTGGTCAATGACCAGGGCGCAGCCGAGACCAGGGCCCTGATCGCGGACGCGCGCGAATCGTCCACGATCTCCTTCGATCCGAACTGCCGCCCCAATCTGGTCAAGGACAAGCCGGCCTACCTCGCGCGCATGGCCGAGTTCGCGAAACAAGCCGATCTCATCAAGATGTCCGATGTCGACTTCGCCTATCTCTATGGCGACGAGCCTTACGAGAAGCGCGCCGAGACATTGTTGAAGCAGGGGGCAAGCCTCGTTGTCATCACCCGCGGCCAGCATGGTGCCTTTGCCTGGCGCAAGGGGCCCGGTGAGATCCGGGTGCCGGCACCGAAGTCCACGGTGGTCGACACGATCGGCGCCGGCGATAGCTTTCAGGCTGCGTTGCTGTTCGCGTTGCATAGTCTGGATCGTCTGCACAGGGCACGGCTCGCGAGTATCGGGATCGACGAGCTCCGCCGCGCGCTGACCTTCGCCGCCAATTGCGCCGGATTGACCTGCACCCGTCCAGGCGCAGATCCGCCGTGGAGCCACGAGATCACCTGGGGTCTCTAACCCGTCACATCCGCGCGACGGCCTTCTCGGCACATTTGAGGAAGGTTCCGATCAGCGGGCTGTGGGAATCTCGCCGCCAGCACACCGCGATGTCGAGGGAGTCGGTGGCCTCGCGCAGCGGCCTGAACACGATGCCGCGCGGCGCCCCGAGCTGCGCGCAGGCCGGCAGGATGGCGAGGCCTTCGCCCGCCAGCACCAGGCTCATCGCCGAATGCACCGTCTCGACGCGGCTCGCGATCGGCATCACGACCTGGTGCCGGCGGAGCAGGGGGACCACGGCGGACGATGCGGGACCGTGGTCCGGATGCGGCAGCGCGATCAGCGGACGGCCGTGCAATTTTGCCATCGGCACGGAGCTCAGGCGGGCGAGCGGCGAGCGGTTCGGCATGGCCAGCATCAGGCGCTGCGTACCGATCCGGGCCACCTGGATCTCGGGATGGTTGATGGCCGGCATGCACAGCGCCACCGTGACGCTGCGATCGAGCACCCGGGCCTCGCGCGTCGAGGCGCTGAGCTCGGCGAATTCGAGGTCGACGCCGGGCACCGAACGGCGCAGCTCGGGGATCAGCCGCGGCAGCATCGCATTCGCCAGCACGAACATGTAGCCGACCGACAGCCGCCCGCGCTTGCCGGCGGCGACCGCGCGCGCGGCTTCGGCGCCGTCGACGGCCAACGCCAGCGCTTCGCTCGCGCGCGTCAGCAGCGCCTGGCCCGCCTCGGTCAGGTCCATGCCCCGGGTGCCGCGGCGGAACAGCGGCGCGCCGATCTCGGCCTCGAGCTTGCGGATCTGCACCGAGAGCGGAGGCTGCGCCATCCGCAGCCGCTCGGCGGCCTTGCCGATGCTGCGCGTCTCGGCGACGGCGACGAAATAGCGGAGCCGGCGAAGATCCATTGGCATACCGAAAACGTATGGGTTGGCGTCCAAAATCGTATTGGACGGCGAGTAAACAAAACTGTCATTCTCGCTGTCAATGTCTTGGGGCCGACGAGGCCAGCGGAGCGTGATGTGACGATGAATGGCGATCTCTGCCTCTTGTCTGCAACCGAACTGCGCGGCCTCATCGCCGCAAAGCGGGTTTCGCCCGTCGAGATCGTCAGGGCCGTGCTCGCGCGGGCCGAGGCGCGCCAGAGCGAGCTGAACTGCTTCATCACGATCTGCGGCGACGAGGCGATGGCAGAGGCGCGGGCCGCCGAGCGAAAGATGATGGCGGGCGAAGAGCTTGGGCTGCTCCACGGCATCCCCGTCACCGTCAAGGACATCGTCAACACCAGGGGCGTCAAGACCACCTTCGGTGCCGTCCCCTACAAGAACAATGTGCCGGCCGAGGATGCGGTTGCGGTAGCGCGGCTGCGCAGCGCCGGTGCGATCCTGATCGGCAAGACCACGACGCCGGAGTTCGGCAGCAAGTGCCTGACGGATTCGCCTTTGTTCGGCCGCACCCGTAACGCCTGGGATGCCGGCCGGTCCTCCGGCGGATCCAGCGGCGGCGCGGCGGTGGCGGTGGCGAGCGGTATCGCGCCGCTGGCAATTGCAACGGATGGCGGCGGCTCGACGCGGATCCCTGCGGCCTGCAACGGCGTAGTCGGCCTGAAGCAGAGCAACGGCGTGATCCCGCACAGCCAGGCCCTCGATGCCTTCGGCAATCAGACTTACGTCACGCCGACCACCCGCACCGTCGCCGACACCGCGCTGATGATGCAGGCGATGGCCGGTGAGGACGCCTGCGATCCCTGGTCGATCGGAATGCCCGTTCCTGACTTCATCGGCACCGCCGAAGCGCGAGGCGACCTGCGCGGGCTCAGGGTCCTGTATTGCCTGACGCCGCCGGGCCGGCCGGTCTCCGCGGACGTCGCCGCCAATTTCAAGGCGAGCCTGGACCGGTTGGCCAGCCTCGGCGCCGATCTCGAGGAGTTCTCCGGCGAGGGGTTCGACATCGAGCCGATCTGGCGCGCCATCAACCACACCGTCTGGCGCACGCGCTTTGCCAAGCTTGCGGCCGAGCACAAGGACGAGCTGAGCGAAGCATTCCTCAAGCAGCTGGCGCTCGCGACCGAGGTCAGTGGCGTCGACTACCAGGAAGCGATGTTCGCGCGCACGGCGCTGTTCCGCCGGGTGCAATCGCTGCTTGCGCGCGGACACTTCCTGGCGATGCCGACCCTGACGCGCACCGCGCTGCCGATCGACCAGGACCTGTTCGGCACCATCGTGATCGACGGCCGGCATTTCGACAGTGTCCGGCCGCACTGGTTCCCCTGGACCATGCTGTTCAACATGACCGGCCATCCGGCCGTCAGCCTTCCCTCAGGCTTTGGTGGCGACGGCCTGCCGATCGGGCTCCAGCTGGTCGGCCGCTTCCGGCATGATGCGGAATTGTTGCGCGCCAGTGCGTTGTTCGAGGCCTCCGCGGGCCTTCTGTCCCGCTGGCCGGAATGACGACATGCACAGGCCGCAAAAGGCTTATCCTCAAAGCCCTTGCCTCCGGCGCCCGGACATGTTGATCGTGCCGCAAGTGAGCTTTGAGCCCGAACGCGCATGAGCGTCTTTGTCCTCCGACGTCTGGTGACCTTGCTGGCGACGCTCATCGGCGCGTCGCTGATCATCTTCCTCGTGCTGGATGCGCTGCCGGGCAACGCTGCGCAGATGCTGATGGGCGCCGATGCCTCGCCGGACGCGGTGCGCGCGCTCACCGTCAAGCTCGGGCTCGATCAGCCGCTGGCGGTTCGCTATCTGCAATGGATCAGGGGCCTTCTGGTCGGCGATCTCGGCAACTCCTACGTCTACGGCACGCCGGTCGCCGCCCTGATCGCGGAGCGGCTGGTGCTGACCGTTCCGCTCGCGATCATGGCGATGGCGATCACGGTGACGCTGGCGCTCTCGGCCGGCATCTATACCGCCGCCAACCACAACAAGCTCGGCGACGTCGGCGTGATGTCGCTGACGCAGGTTGGCATCGCACTGCCGAATTTCTGGTTCGCGATCCTGCTGGTGCTGCTGTTTGCGGTGCGGCTGCAATGGCTTTCGGCGGGCGGCTTTGCCGGCTGGGAGGACGGCATCTGGCTGGGCGTGAGGTCGCTGCTGCTCCCCGCCGTCTCGCTCGCGGTGGTGCAGGCGGCGATCCTCGCGCGCGTGACCCGCTCGGCCGTGCTGGAGGTGCTGCGCGAGGACTTCGTTCGCACCGCCCGCGCGAAGGGGCTCGGCAAGCGCGAGGTGCTGTGGAGACATGTGCTGCGCAATGCCATGATCCCCGTGATGACGGTGATGGGGCTGCAATTCGCCAATCTGCTCGCCGGCACCATCGTGATCGAGAACGTGTTCTATTTGCCGGGCCTCGGCCGCCTTATCTTCCAGTCGATCGCCAACCGCGACCTGATCGTGGTGCGCAATTGCGTGATGCTGCTCGCGGCCATGGTCGTCATCGTCAACTTCGTGGTCGACGTGCTCTATGCCTTCATCGATCCCCGCATCAAGGTGCACGACCTGTGAGCGCGCCCCTGACCACGCCGGTTGAATTGCCGATGGCAGCGCGCCGTGCGCCGGCCCGCACGTTCTGGGCCCGTGCGCTCCGCCACCGCAGCTTCGTGCTCGGCGGTGCGCTGACCTTTCTGGTGGTTGCCTCGGCATTGTTGTCGCTGGTCTGGACGCCCTGGTCGCCTTACGAGATCGACATCGCCTCGAAGCTGCGGCCGCCGTCGGCGGCGCACTGGCTCGGTACCGATTCCTTCGGCCGCGACATCGTCTCGCTGCTGCTCGCGGGCGCCCGTTCCACCATCCTGGTCGGCGTCATCGCCGTGAGCATCGGTCTTTCCTTCGGCGTTACGCTCGGCCTGATCGCCTCGGCCCGGCGCGGCTGGACCGAAGAAATCATCATGCGGTTCTCCGACTTCACCTTCGCCTTTCCGGCCGTGCTCTCCGCGATCATGCTCGCCGCGGTGGTGGGCCCGGGCATGGTGACCTCGATCGTCGCGATCGGGATCTTCCAGATCCCGACGCTGACGAGGCTGACGCGCGGCTCGGCCAACGCGATCTGGGCCCGCGAATTCGTGCTGGCCGCGCGCGCCGCCGGCAAGGGCGCCTTCCGCATCACCGTCGAGCACGTGCTGCCCAATATCCTATCGATCCTGATCGTGCAGGTCACGATCCAGTTCGCGCTCGCCATTCTTGCCGAGGCCGCGCTGTCCTATCTCGGTCTCGGCACGCAGCCGCCACAGCCGTCCTGGGGACGCATGTTGAACGATGCGCAGTCGCTGCTGTTCCAGTCGCCGATGCTCGCGGTCTATCCAGGTGCCGCGATCGCGATCGCGGTGCTCGGCCTCAACCTGCTCGGCGACGGACTGCGCGATCTGCTCGATCCCCGACTGGCGCGGGAGCGATGACGATGGCCGAGCGCTCCGACATCCCGCTGATCGCGGTCGACGATCTCGGCGTCCGCCTCAACACCAGCCGCGGGCCGGCGCAGGCCGTGCGCGGCGTCAGCTTTGCGCTCAAGCGCGGCGAGACGCTCGGGCTGGTCGGCGAGTCCGGCTGCGGCAAGTCGGTCACGGCGTTGTCGCTGATGGGGCTGCTGCCTGACAGCGCCGTAATCTCCGGCAGCATCAAGCTGGACGGCACCGAGCTTTCGGGATTGCCGGATGCGGATTATTGCCGCCTGCGCGGCAACCGGATCAGCATGATCTTCCAGGAGCCGATGACCGCGCTCAATCCGATGCACACGATCGGCGATCAGGTCGCCGAGCCGCTGCGGCGGCACAAGAAGCACTCGGCAGCGCAGGCACGCAAGGAGGCTATTGCCTTGCTCGACCGTGTCGGATTGCCGGACCCGGCGCGGCGGGTGGATGCCTATCCGCACCAGTTCTCCGGCGGTCAGCGCCAGCGCATCACCATCGCGATGGCGCTCGCCTGCGAGCCCGATCTCTTGATCGCGGACGAGCCGACCACCGCGCTCGACGTCACCATCCAGGGCCAGATCCTCGACCTGATCGCCGACCTCGTCGAGGAGCGCGGCATGTCGATGATCCTGATCTCGCATGATCTCGGCGTCATCGCCGAGAACGTGCAGCGCATGATGGTGATGTATGGCGGCACCGTGGTCGAGAGCGGACCGACCGACGAAGTGTTCCGCCGCATGGGGCATCCCTACACGCAAGGCCTGTTCCGCGCCCGGCCGAGGCTCGGCGCGCGCAAGGGGACGCGGTTGACGACGATCGCCGGCACCGTGCCGGAGCTGGCCGATCTGCCGTCCGGCTGCACCTTCTCGGACCGCTGCCCGCTCGTGATCGACCGGTGCCGCGCGGCGCTTCCGCCGATGATCGACGTCGGCCCCGGGCACTTCGTCCGCTGCATCCGGACGGATGTCTCGATGGCCGAACGCGAGGGAGCGCTGACTGCATGAGCGCCGAGCTGCTTCTCGACGTCACGGATCTCGAACAGCGCTATGCGCTGCCGCGGGAGAGCCTGTTTCGTCCGCCGGGGCAGGTGCATGCGCTCAACGGCGTCAGCGTGCAGGTTGCCGCCGGCAAGAGCCTCGGCGTCGTCGGCGAATCCGGATCGGGCAAGTCGACCTTCGCGCGGCTGGTGATGGCGCTGGAGCGGCCGACGTCGGGGCAGGTCGCGCTGCTCGGCCGTGATCTCAATCGCATCTCCGCCGACGAGCTGCGCCGCGCCCGCCGCGATTTCCAGATGGTGTTCCAGGATCCTTACGGCTCGCTCGATCCGCGCCAGACCATCGCCCGCATCGTCGCCGAGCCGCTGACCGTGCTGGAGGGCGCCGACCGCGCCACCTTCCGCGAACGCGTCGCCGCGGTGCTGCGCCAGGTCGGCTTGCGCGATGCGGACATGGAGAAATATCCGCACGAATTCTCCGGCGGCCAGCGCCAGCGCATTGCGATTGCGCGCGCGCTGATCACCCAGCCGAAGCTGATCGTCGCCGACGAGCCGGTCTCCGCGCTCGACGTCTCCGTGCAGGCGCAGGTGCTGAACTTGATGCAGGACCTGCAGGAGCAGTTCGGCCTGAGCTACATCCTGATCAGCCATGACCTCGCCGTCGTCGACTATCTCTGCGACGAGGTCGCGGTGATGTATCTCGGCCGGATCGTGGAGCAGGGGCGCCCGGAGGATCTGTTCGAGCATTGCGCGCACCCCTACACCCGGGCGCTGCTGGAGGCGGTGCCGCGGGCACGCGCCGGGGGCACGAGGCGGCGGCGCGGGGGCCAGGCGATCGCCTCGCAATCGGCGGCGACGGCCGGATGCCCCTATGTGGCGCGCTGTCCGCTCGCCGAGCAGCATTGCCGCGAGGCCCTGCCTGAGTTACGCAGGGTTGGCGAAGGGCACCTTGCCGCCTGCCACAGGGCGGAGGCCGTGATGGCGTTGCCGCAGGCAGCCATGGAAGGTTAGAGTCCGGAGCCGGATTGGCGTTGAGCTCAAGAACAGAACAGGCCGGGGAGTTACGCATGTTGAGGAAATTATCGATCGTCGCGTTTGCCGCCGCGCTCGTCGCGGCGCCTTTGCCCGTGCTGGCGCAGAGCAAGAAGGACAGCGTCGTCATGGGGATGACGCTGGAGCCGCCGGGGCTCGATCCCACCAATGCCGCCGCCGCCGCGATCGCCGAGGTCACGCTCTACAACATCTACGAGACGCTGACCAAGATCAACGAGGACGGCTCGGCCTCGCCGCTGCTGGCGGAAAGCTGGACCGCTTCGCCCGACCTGAAGACCTACACGTTCAAGCTTCGCAAGGGCGTCAAATTCCACAATGGCGAGCCGTTCAATTCCGCGGCGGTGAAGTTCTCGTTCGAGCGAAACGCGGCGGCGACCAGCACCAACAAGGACAAGAGCCTGTTCCAGTCCTTCGAGAAGGTCGAGGCGCCGGACGCGGATACCGTGGTGATCTCCGTGAAATATTCCGAGCCGAACCTGCCGTTCCTGCTCGGACAGGCGAGCGGCTCGATCGTCGAGCCCAAGAGCGCGGCGACCAACGTGACGCAGCCGGTCGGAACCGGGCCCTATCAGCTCGGCGCCTGGGCCAAGGGCTCCTCGATCACGCTGAACAAATGGGCCGATTATCGCAACGCCTCGGCGATCAAGCTGTCGAAGGTGACGATCCGCTTCATCTCCGATCCGGCCGCCCAGGCGGCTGCGCTGCTCTCGAACGACGTCGACGCGTTCCCGCGTATCGCCACCCGCGTTGTTGCCCAGTTCAAGTCCGATCCGCGCTTCGCGGTGCTGATCGGCGGCTCCAGGGCCAAGACCATCGTCGCCATCAACCACCGCAAGAAGCCGCTGGACGACGTTCGCGTTCGCCGCGCTATCCTCGCTGCGATCGATCGCAAGGCCCTGATCGACGGCGCCGTCGAGGGCTTCGGCACGCCGATCGGCAGCTTCTACACGCCGGGCTCACTCGGCTATGTCGACACCACCGGCGTCAATCCCTACGACCCCGAGAAGGCCAAGAAGCTGCTCGCTGAAGCCGGCGTGACTGCGCCGATCGAAGTGTCTCTCAAGCTGCCGCCGCCGCCCTATGCGCGGCAGGGCGGCGAGATCGTCGCGGCCCAGCTCGCCAAGGTCGGCATCAACGCCAAGATCGAGAACGTCGAGTGGGCGCAGTGGCTGTCGCAAGTGTTCGCACCCAACGGTCCGCACAATTTCGACCTCACCATCGTCAGCCATGTCGAGCCGTTCGATCTCGTCAAGCTCACCGAGCCCGACTACTACATCGGCTACAACAACGAGGCCTTCAACGCGCTCTACAAGCAGATCGTGTCGACGCCGGAGGAGGCCGCCCGTGCCAAGCTGCTCGGCGATGCCCAGCGCATGCTGGCCACCGATGCCGTCTCCGCCTATTTGTTCCAGCCGCAATGGCCGACCGTCATCAACAAGAAGCTGAAGGGCGTCTGGAAGGAAGTCCCGCAGTTCGAGAATGATTTCTCGACCTGGGCCTGGGAGTAGGGGCGACCGATCGGATCACGCGTCGGGCCAATCCTGGCCTCTCCCTCATCGGGGAGAGGCCATTTGTTTTTGCAAAGCCAAACAAAAAACTGAAAAACAACCCCATGCACAGTAGACGGGGTTAGTCATTTCAATGCCTTGCGCGATGCGCTCGGCGGCTTTCGATTTGGCCGCGATTCCGTTGACCCGTCGGGCAAAACACTGGCAATATCACGTCATCGCGGCGTCATGGTTCGGGACGCGCCGTCAGGCGGGGCACGCCATGAAGAAGCCAACTGGCCTCGCCGCGGCCGGCATCCCGGTGCCGATCCCCCTTAAGCTCGACGACGCATCGATGAGCGATATCGCTCAAGCCCTGGCCGACGGCCGGGTCAATGCGGCGGCGCTGACCAAAGCCTATCTCGCGCGCATCGAGGCTTATTATCGCGCCGTGCCCGCGCTCAACGCCGTGCGCGCGCTCAATCCCGATGCGCTCGCGATTGCGGGCAAGCTCGACGGCACCAAGGCGTCAGCCAGGCGGCCGCTCGCGGGCATCCCGATTCTGGTGAAGGACAACATCGCGACGGGCGACAAGCAGCCGACGACGGCAGGCTCGCTAGCGCTGGAGGGCGCGCGCGCCCGGCGCGATGCGACCGTCGTGAGGCTGCTGCGCAAGGCCGGCGCGGTGATCCTCGGCAAGGCGAATTTGACGGAGTTCGCCAACATTCTCGCGGCCGACATGCCTGCGGGCTATTCGTCGTTGGGCGGTCAGGTGAAAAATCCTTACGCGCCGGCGCTCGAAGACGACCGCGGCATCCCGCTCGTGCCGCCGGGCGGCTCGAGCGCGGGCTCAGCGGTCGCGGTGGCGGCCGGCCTGTGCGCGGCTGCGATCGGCACCGAGACCTCGGGCTCGTTGCTGTATCCCGCCAGCCAGAACGGCCTCGTTACGGTGAAGCCGACGGTCGGCCTCGTCAGCTGCGCCGGCGTTGTGCCGATCGCCCACAGTCAGGACACCGTGGGTCCGATGACGCGCACCGTGCGCGATGCGGCGATGCTGCTCAACGTGCTAGCGGCCGTGGATCCGCTCGATCCCGCGACCGAGCGGCAGCGGAGGCCGGCCGATTTCACCGCCGATCTCACGGCGGATGCGATGAGAGGTGCACGTATCGGCGTGCCGAGCGACGCATCCGACCCGCTGAACGATCGCTTCTACGGCAAGTTACCAGCGCGGTCGGCCAAGGTCATGGCCGATGCGATTAAGGTGCTGGAAGATCTCGGCGCCGTCATCGTGCGGGCCAACATGCCGACGGCAGGCTGGATCGGCGGCCCCGGCACGAGCATGAACGTGCTCAACCGCAATCCGCTCAGCCGCAACAAAGGCAACGTGGCGACACCGCCGATCGTCTTCCTCTACGAGCTCAAGCGCGATCTCAATCTCTATCTCAGGGATTGGGCCACCAACACCGACATGAAGACCATGGCCGACATCGTGGCCTTCAACGAGGCGCATGCGGACAAGGCGTTGCGCTTCGGGCAGGACCTGTTCCTCTCCGCCGACATGACCAGAGGCGACCTCAGCGAGCGCGAATACAAGTCGGCACGCGCTATGGACCTGCTCTCGGCGAAGACGCGCGGCATGGATGCCTACATGAACGAGCACAAGCTCGATGCCGTACTGTTCCCGGGCGCCGCGGGCTGTGTGATTGCGGCGAAGGCAGGCTATCCCAGCGTCATGGTGCCGGCCGGCTTCATCTCGGGAGCAGACGACAAGGACACGCCCGACTATCCGTTCGGCGTCACCTTCGCAGGCCGCGCCTGGAGCGAGCACAAGCTGCTGCGTCTGGCTTATGCCTATGAGCAGGCCTCCAACATGCGCAAAGCACCGCCGGATTTGGCGGGGGGTTAGAGGTCGCTGACTCCTCATTGATCTGTCGACGAACAGGCGCCCGACGGGGGATGTCGGTTCGGATGTCGGCTTGGGAGCGATTGGCGGAAATGCGATTACCATCGGTATTGTCTTCTTGTGATCCGAATCCGACTACCTCCAACCGAATCACCAGAAACAGCGCGCGCTCGCAAAACTTGCCCGCGTCACTTGATAGCTCTTCAATTTCTATGTCCACCCAGATCAAATCCCGTCGCCAAGTCGCATTTCCAGGCGACAGTTTTGTCAGCTTGACGGCGGTCTCTCGGCCAGCGCGCAGTACCTCGAGCGCACTCCCCCTGTCGTTCTATTTCGGGTCTTTTCGAAAGACGTAGCTGTGTCCTTCCACCATCATCGTGATGAGGTTCGTAGTCGCGACCGTGCTTCGGCAAGGTGATGTCGACTTCTGACAGCGCAGATGGAGCGACTCCATGTCCACGATCACCACGAACGACGGCGTAAACATCTTCTACAAGGATTGGGGATCAGGTCAGCCGATCGTCTTCAGCCACGGTTGGCCGCTGACGGCGGACGACTGGGATGCCCAGATGACGTTCTTCCTTCGTCACGGGTATCGGGTGATCGCCCACGACCGGCGCGGCCACGGCCGGTCCGACCAGCCCAGCACGGGCAACAACATGAACCGTTGGGTTGACGACCTCGCGGCGCTGACTGAACACCTCAACCTGCGCGACGCCATCCACATCGGGCACTCCACGGGTGGCGGTGAGGTTGCTCGCTATGTCGCTCGCCACCAGGAGCGCGTCGCGAAGGCGGTTCTGGTCGCTTCACTGACGCCGAACATGTACCGGAGCGAGAACAACGCGGCCGGTCAACCGCCGGAGTGGTTCGAAGCGATCCGGGCAGGCGTGCTGGGCAACCGGTCGGAATTCTACCGTTTCGTCCCCGAGAATCCGTTCTACGGCTACAACCTCGATGGGGCCAAGCCTTCGGAGGCAATCATTGCGAATTGGTGGCGCCAAGGCATGGCCGGCGGTGCTCTCGCTCACCACGCGACTGTCGACTCCTGGCTCGAAGATTACACTGAAGACCTCAAGAAGATCACCGTGCCGGTGCTGGTGATGCATGGCGAGGCCGATCAAGTCGTTCCGTTCGCAAGTTCCGTGCCGCGTGCGGTCGACTTGCTCAGGAACGGGGCGCTGAAGACCTATCCCGGCTACCCCCATGGCATGCTCACCACGCATGCGGATGTCCTCAACCCCGACCTGCTCTCGTTCATCAGAGCTTGACGACATCTCTCATCCATCATCGCCTTCCCGCACGAAGGAGATGCCGCATGCAAGACGGCTTCTCCTTCCAGTCTAGGAGACGGTACGCCACAGCCGCTTTTGGTCCTTCGCCCCCTCGTCGTCGCACTGCCGACATCAGCTTTGGTCGGAATGCGGACTACGCCCGAAGCTTAAGGCCACCGGGCCGCAAGACATTGAACGTTTGGAACCCTGATGCGTTAGCCCGCCAGAGATGACATGACGGTGCGGCCACGGAGTTCGGTTCTTGCTCAAGCTTTACAGGTGGCCGTCCGACGACTGGCGGAGTATCGGCGCGGACTTGCCCTCGGAGATCATCTGGGCCGATCTGTTGAATGCAACCGGGGAGGAACGGCAGTTCGTCGAACGGTTGCTGAACATACGCGTTCCGTCGGAGGACTCTCTGAGTGAGATCGAGGCGTCCAGCCGCCTCATCTTCTCCCATGGCACGCTTTATCTCAGCTCGCCCGCCGTCCGCCTCACCGAGGACAACGAGGCCGTGATCACCCCCGTGGGCTTCGTCATCGGCCCGCATGTGCTGGTGACGGTTCGCTTTGCGGAGCTGCCGATCTTCGACGACATCGGCAAGCGCGTCGGCGCTGACGACGGCCTGGAGAACGGCATGTGCGTCTTCACCAGCCTGCTCGAGGCCATGATCGACCGCGGCGCGGATGTGCTCGAGCATCTCGGCGCGCGGGTGGACACGCTCTCTCGCGGTGTATTCAAGGGCGGCCTCGTCCGCACCCAGCGGCCAGTGAGGTCCAGCCGCAGGATGCGCGAGGCGCTGGAGAACATCGGCCAACTCGCCGATCATCTTGCCAAGGCTCGTGATGTCTTGCTCGGTGTGGGGCGCATTGCCTCCTTTGCCGGCGACGTCGGCAGCGAATGGATCACGGAGGCGTCGAAGAAGCGCCTGAGCGCCGTTTCGAAGGACGTCGTCTCGCTCAGCGACTACGAGACGCGCCTGTCCGACAAGATCCAGCTGCTGCTCGACGCCGTGCTCGGCTTCATCAGCATTCAGCAGAACGAGTTGTTCAAGATCCTGACCATCGTCTCTGTCGTCGGCGTGCCTCCGACGATCATGGTCGGCATCTGGGGCATGAATTTCAAGCACATGCCCGAGCTCGACTGGAGCTTCGGCTATCCGCTGGCATGGCTCGCGATCATCGCCAGCGGCATCGTGCCCCTGATCTGGTTCAAGCGACGCGGCTGGTTCGAATGACGTACGCTTCGTAGGGTGGGTTACGCCTTGCGGACTGCGCTTCGCACAGGCCGCAAGGCTAACCCACCCTATGCATCGGGCTGTTCGCCCAGTCATGCCGCCTGCGCGTTGGCGCGGCCGATCCAGTCGCGCGCCAGTGTCACGTCGGCTTGCGACAATTGATGGCCCGCCGGCAGCACCTTGTGGTCGACACGCGCTCCGGCATCCGACAACAGCGTCGCCAGCTTCGCCGAATTTCTTGCCGGCACGATAGGATCGGCCTGTCCGGACAGCAACAGCACCGACTTGCCTGCGAGCTCAGCCTTCGGCGGATCCGACAGCGGCACCATCGCGCGCAGCAGGATTGCTCCCGCAAGCACCTCCGGCTGCAACAGCAACAGCGCCGCCGCGATGTTGGCGCCGTTGGAGAAGCCGACCGCAACGGGCGCGGCGATGCCGTATTGCTTGCGCGCCTCGACGACGAACTCGCCTAGTTCGTTCGCGCGCCGGCGCACGTCTTCCTCGTCGAATACGCCTTCCGCAAGGCGGCGGAAGAAGCGCGGCATGCCGTGCTCGAGCACGCGGCCGCGCGGCGAGAGCAGGGCGGATCCCGGCGAGATCATCTTGCCGAGCCCGAGCAGGTCGTTCTCGTCGCCGCCGGTGCCGTGCAGCAGCAGTAGAGGAGTGGAGCCCGCGTCGCGCGCGGGCTCGAAACGATGGATGAATTCGGTCATGACGCGGTCTCTTCCAGATTCTGCAGAACGCCCTCGATCTGCTTACGGTGCTGCTCGAGGAAGCCAGGCAGCTTCAGGTCTCGTCCCAGCGTCGCGACCGGCTCGTCGACGGCGAAGCCGGGGATGTCGGTCGCGATCTCGAACAGCACGCCGCCGGGCTCGCGGAAGTAGATCGAGCGGAAGTAGTTGCGGTCCCGCTGCTCGGTCGGATGCAGGCCGTGATTGCTCGCGAGCTTTTGCGCCATCTGGCTCTGCTCGGCATCGTCGGCCGCGCGGAAGGCGATGTGATGCACGGAGCCGCCGCCCTGATGGCCGCGCAGAAAGCCCTTGGCCTCGTAGATGTCGACGACGCTGCCTTGGACGTCGCCGGTCGCCTTGAAGCGGATCACGGAGCCTTCGCGGCCCGTCTCCTTGAAGCCGAACACGTCGGTGAGGACGGCGGCCGTCTTCGCCGCGCTGTCGAGCAGGAGGGTCACGCCGTGAAAGCCGCGGATCGCGTGCTCCGCGGGGACATCGCCATTGCTCCAGCCGGGCTCGTTCTCGGCGCCGGGAATGCCGACCAGCGCGAGCGCCATGCCGTCAGGGTCGGTGAACGGCAGCACGGACTCGCCGAAACGCTTCTCGAGCGCCTCATAGGCGATGCCCTTCTCGGTGAAGCGCTGGGTCCAGTATCCGAGCGAGCGCTGCGGCACGCGGAAGGCGGTCTGATGGGTCTCGCCGACGCCGCGACGTCCAGGCGACGCGCCGGCCCAGGGAAAGAAGGTCAGGATGGTGCCGGGGCGGCCGGTCTCGTCGCCGTAATAGAAGTGGTAGGTGCCGGGATCGTCGAAATTGACCGTCTTCTTGACGAAGCGCAGGCCGAGATCCCGCGTATAGAAGCCAAAATTGCGGATCGGATCGCCCGCGATCGCGGTGACATGGTGCAGTCCAGACATTGTCGTCCTCCAAAGCTCGGGGAGCGTCTTGCTCTGACCGGAAATATTGTTCCGCTTTGGATTGGAGACAATCCATGCAAATATGACGGCTATGTCTACGAATTGGAAACAATCGCCGGAAGCGGCCCTTGGATAAGCTCGGCAGCCTCCGGGCCTTCGTGAAGGTGGTCGAAAGCGGCAGTTTTGCCGAGGCCGGCCGGCAATTGCGGCTGTCCCGCTCGGCGATCAGCAAATACATCGCCGACCTCGAGGAGAGCCTCGGCGTCCAGCTTTTGAACCGGACCACGCGGCATGCGAGCCCGACCGAGAGCGGCCAGCGCTATTTCGAACGCGCGCTCGTCATCCTCTCGGAGGTCGAGGCGGCCGACCAGGCGGTGACGCAGGCTCAATCCGCGCCGCGCGGGCTGCTCCGCGTCAACGCGCCGATGTCGTTCGGCACGATGCGGCTCGGTCCCGTGCTCGCCGATTTCATGGCGCTCTATCCCGAGCTTCAGCTCCAGATCGTGCTCAGCGACGACCTGCTCGATCCCGTGCAGGATGGTTTTGACGTGACGCTGCGGATCGCGGAGCTGGAATCCTCCAGCTTGATTGCGCGAAGGATCATGCCGGTGGCGCGGATGATCTGCGCCTCGCCGGATTATCTCGCGCGGCACGGCACGCCCGGGCATCCGCAGGATCTGCGCGAGCATGCCGCGCTGACCTACGGCTTCCTGCTGACCGGCAATCAGTGGAAGCTCACCGGCAGCGATGGCGATCACTGGATTCAGCCGGCGTGGTCACTGTGTGTCAACAATGCCGAGGTGCTGCGCGACGTCGCGATCAAGGGCAGGGGGCTGGCCCTGCTGCCGGAGTTCATCGCCATTGATGCGTTGAAGAAGGGCGAGCTGCGAACGGTGCTCGACGACTATTCCGCGCCGCCGCTCGCGCTCTATGCGGTGTACCCGCCGACGCGGCACCTGTCGGTGAAGGTGCGGCTGTTCATCGATTTTCTGGTGGAGCGGTTTGGGCGCGAGGAGGATCGCGTGCGGGCGCGCTGAGAGGCGGGGCCGGCTCCATCATCTGAAGGCAGGGCAGGCTTTCCGCTCAGGATCGGCCGGCGGCGTGCCGCTGCCATCCGACGTCCCGCTGCCATTGTCATGGGCGGAAAGTCGCGGTTTGCCTAAGCAAAGGGCACTGCAAGCCTGCAAATCAATCACTGGGAAGATTGATTTCAATATGCATTCCTGCACGATCGATTGCACATCTCGCCATTTTCTTTCGCGCCGCTGCGGCCAACACTTCTCGTGCTCGCGGCGGAAGTGCGCAGAGCCGCAGAGCCCACGGGGATGCCGATGCAACAGATCACCGCAGCGATCTCGAATCCGAAGGTGAAGCGCGCGATCGAACTCGCGGTGGGCCCGTTACTGTTGTTTGCGTTGTGGTGGATCGCCTTCAAGGGGCAACTGGTCAACAAGGACCTGCTGCCGTCGCCGGTCGACACGCTGCGCGACACCGCGGCTAGCATCGCAGCCGGCAAGATGACCGGCGATTTCGTTCACACCATCGCGCGGGTCGGCTATTCGACCCTGATCGCCGTGATCGCGGGCGTTCCGATCGGGATCGTGCTCGGCGCCAAGGCCGCGATCTATCGCTCGGTCGAATTCCTGGTCGACTTCTTCCGCTCCACGCCGGCAACCGCACTCTTCCCGCTCTTCCTGCTGCTGTTTGGACTGGGTGATTTCGCCAAGATTGCCGTCGCGGCGTTCGCCGCCTGGCTCGTCATCGTCTTCAACGTCGCTTACGGCGTCATGAATGCCCGCCAGACCCGCATCCTCGCCGCCCGCTCGATGGGCGCTTCGTCGCTCCGCATCTTCAAGGACGTCATCTTCTACGAGACCCTGCCGCAGACCTTCGTCGGCCTGCGCACGGCGGTGTCGCTTGCACTGGTCGTGATCATCGTCGCCGAGATGTTCATCGGCGCGACGGACGGCATCGGTCACCGCATCATCGATGCGCAGATCTCCTACTCGCTCACCGACATGTACGGCTCCATCCTGATCGCGGGCGCGATGGGATACGGGCTCAACCTCATGCTCCTGATGATCGAACGCTCGTTCATTCACTGGTCCGGCAGATAGTCCGCCCACCCAAAACGAAGAGGCCATCATGCAAACGAAGAGATTCCTTGCGGCGTTCGCGACGTCCACGTTCCTGCTTGGTGCGGCCGGCGCGCATGCGGCCTGCGACAAGACCGAGAAGGTGACGGCCGTCTGGCTGCCGATCATGCAGACGACGGCCTACTACGTCGCTCTGGAAGAGAAGCTGTTCGAGAAGGCCTGCATCGAGATCGTTTCCACCAAGATGGAAGCGCCGAACCAGATCATCGACGCCCTGATCGCGGAGCGTGCCGATTTCGGTCCTCCGGGCGCTGCAGCCGGCATCGCGATGATCGCGGAAGCCAAGTTCCCGGGCAAACTGAAGGTGTTTGGCCTGCAGGGTGGGGGCATCGTCGTCGACCGCATCAATGACGGCCTGATCGTCAAGCCGGACAGCCCGATCAAGAGCTTTGCCGACCTGAAGGGCAAGTCGCTCGGTCACGTCCCGGGCATCCAATGGCGCACCATCTCCCGCCACATGGTCCGTTCGGCGGGGCTCGATCCCGATACCGACGTCAAGCTGGTCGACCTCGCGGTCGCGATGCAGGTGCCCGCCGTGGTCGGCGGCACGGTCGATGCGACGCTCTCGCTGGAGCCGGTCGGATCGATCGCGGTCGCCTCGGGCAAGGCTGCCCGCGCCATGACCAATCCGGTCGCGCATGTGATCGCCGATCCCTTCTATTCAGGCGCCTCGTTGATGACCACGAAGTTCCTGAAGGAGCGGCCCGAGGTGGCGCGCAAGGTGGTCGCCGTGATCGACGAGGCGACCGACCTCGTGAATGCCGACTTCAAGAAATACAAGCCGATCCTCACCAAGTATACGCCGATCAAGGAGGACCAGCTCGAACTCCTGGCGCAGCCTTATCTGCGCGGCTTCAAGGATCTCAACGACACCGACCTGAAGTCGTATCAGGCGCTGGTCGACGTTTTCATCAAGGAGGGCGTGGTGGTAGGTCCGATCAACGTCAAAGACAAGCTCCTCGCCAAGTCCGATCTCGGAAACTGAGTGGACACTCCGATGGGGAACGTGACCGCGATCCGCAGCATCGACCGGGCAGCCGCTGAAGCCCCGTCACCTGCACCGTCGCCGAAGCCGCGGCAGGCCTACGTCACGGTGCGTGGGCTGAGCAAGAAATTTCAGGGCACGACGATCTACGACGACTTCTCGATCGACCTGCCGATGGGAAAGTTCATCTCGGTCTTCGGCCCGAACGGTTGCGGCAAGAGCACTTTCATCAACATGATCTCCGGCCTGATGCCGATGGATGCCGGCGAGGTGCTGTATGACGGCCAGACCATCCGGGACACCAGGATCTCGTATGTGTTTCAGAACTACAGGGAAGCGCTGTTCCCCTGGATGCGCGCGATCGACAACATTCACTATCCGCTGAAGGTGATCGGGCTGGATCGCAAGGAGAGGCGCCGGCGCGTCGAGAAGCTGCTTGCGGATTTCGACGTACCGTTCGACCTCAATGCCTACCCCTACACGCTGTCCGGAGGCCAGCAGCAAACGGTTTCGATCCTGCGCGCGCTCGTGACCGAGCCCGAAGTGCTGTTCCTCGACGAGCCATTTTCCGCGCTGGACTACGAAATGACGCTGTTCATGCGCGAACGGCTGCAGCACATCTTCATGAAGTTGAAGACCACGATGTTGCTGGTGTCGCACGACCTGGAAGAAGCCATCCAGCTCGCCGACCAGGTCGTGCTGCTGACGCGCCGGCCGACGCGCGTCGCGGAAATCGTTCCGGTGGATCTGCCCTGGCCGCGGGATCTCGATGTCACCACCGGCGAGGGGTTCATCACCCTGAAACGCCATTGCCTCGACCGCTTCTGGCGCGAGGTCAAGCGAGACTAATTCGATCAACCTTCGAAAGATGGAGACCAACATGACGAAGCGCCGTTTTCGCGCTGCCGCCGTCCAGACGCTTGCCCGTTTGGGGGACTTCGACCACAACATCGCGCTCGCCACGCAATATGTCGAGGACGCGGTGAGGCAGGGAGCCGAACTGGTCGTGTTCCCGGAATGCATGGACACCGGCTATCTCTTCGATTCCGCCGATCACTGCCGCGAACTCGCTGAAACGATGTCGGACGGCCCGTTCGTGACGGCATTGTCCGCGCTCGCCTGGAAGCACGGCATCTACATCGCCAGCGGCGTCACCGAATGGGATCCGGACAAGGAGAAGATCTTCAACACCGGCATCATGTTCGGCCGGAAGGGCGAGACCGTCTGTCATTATCACAAGCAGTTCCTCGCCACCCACGATCAGAACTGGTTTGCGTTCGGCGAACGCGGCTGCCCGGTCGTGGACACGGATCTCGGCAGGATCGGCCTGCTAATCTGCTTCGATGGCCGCATTCCCGAGATCTTCCGCGCAATGGCGATGCAGGGCGCGGAAGTGATCGTCGACATGGCGAACTTCTTCGCTATGGACCAGGCGGACATGTGGGGCCCCGCTCGCAGCTACGAGAACGGCATGTGGCTCGTGGCGGCAACCAAGGCCGGCTACGAGCGATCGATCTATTATCCCGGCGGCAGCATGATCGTCGATCCCAAGGGACGGGTGCTGTCGAAGGTGCCGTACGATGTGCACGGTATGGCCATTGCCGACGTCGATCTCGACGCCGCGCACGACAAGTCGATCTATTCGGCGAACGACAAGATCGCCGACCGCCGTCCCGAGACGTATGGGCTGATGGCGCTGCCGTACGAGAAGACGCCGGTCTACCGGATCGCGGAACAGCCGCTGATCCCGGCGAAGTCCGTCGCCAAGGTCGCCGCCGTGCAGATGCACGTGACCAGGGACAGCGGGGCGGAGGAGGTGTTCGACATGGTCGATCACGCGGCCAAGCTCGGCATCAAGGTCCTCACGCTGCCGGAATATGCGTTTTGTCCGTCCGCAATCCCGAATGCGGCTGAGGCCGCAACCCTGGCCGACCAGACGACATCGCTGTTGACCCGGACGGCCGCCATCGCGTCCCGCTATCAATGCCTGATCGCGCTGCCCACGGTAGAGCGAGCCGCGGCCGGGCTGTTCGTCACGACGTTCCTGATCGGGCCCGATGGGAAGGAGGTCGGGAAATATCGCAAGACCCACCTGACGGCCGAGGAGCGGAAATGGGCGCGGGCCGGCGACGACTATCCGGTGTTCGAGACACCATTCGGGCGGATCGGCATCATGTCCGGCTATGACGCCGTCTTTCCGGAGGTCTCGCGGTGTCTCGGTATCGCGGCGGCAGACATCATCCTGTGGCCGGCCTCGCTGCGCGAGCCGTTCGAACGTGAGCTGCTGGCGATACCGAGGGCCGAGGACAATCGGGTCGCGGTGGTGCTGGCGAACCGTGTCGACTCGCCCTATCCGGGCGGCAGCCTGGTGATCCCGCCGACCGGCTTCCCGCTCTGGGACATCAACCTCGTCGCGCCACGTGTCTTCAAGCTCGGGGCCGTCATGCCCAAGCACATCGATCTCGCGGTCTGCCGGCAGAAGCTGATGATCCCGAAGGTCGACATGTTCGCTAACCGGCTGGTCGAAACCTACGCCCCGATCATTGCCGCCTGACGGTTGCCGTGCCTGCTGATATGCCCGAAAGTAACGAGTGCTAGATGCCGAAGCTCGCGAACGGGTATATCAGGACGGCCGAGGTGGCAAAGGCTGCGCGAACGCTGCGTTACAATTGGGACGACGTGATCTTCTTCCTGGAGGTCGCGCGGACCCGCAATCTCGTCCGCGCGGGCCAGAAGCTGAAGGTCGACCACACCACCGTCAGCAGGCGGGTGAGGGAGCTCGAGCGCAGCCTCAACACCACGCTGTTCAAGCGGAGCAAGGCGGGCTTTGCGCTGACGGAAGCGGGCCTGCGGCTGCTGCAGTTCGCCGAAGGCATGGAGAACAACGCCAACGCCATCATCGAAACGGTGGTCGGTTCCGAGAAGGCGGACGCCGCCGGCGCGGTGCGCATTGCCGCGATGGAAGGCATCGGCAGCATGTACCTGACGAGCTGCATGGCCGCCTTCAGCAAGGCCTGGCCCTCCATTCAGGTCGAGCTGATCACCGATACGCGCCTGCTCGACATGACGCGCCGCGAGGCCGACATCTTCATCAGCTTCTTCAAGCCGAAGGGACGGCGGCTCTCGGTCAAGAAGGTCGGCGAGTTCAGAATCTTCCTCTACGCCTCCAGTGCCTATCTGCAGCGCGCGGGAGCTCCGGCAGATCTGAAGGACCTCGACAACCATGACTTCATCGATTTCATCGACGAGCACATCCACATCAAGGAGAACCGCTGGCTGTCCGACATCCTGCGGCCGGCGCATGTGGTGTTTCGCAGCACCAGTCTCGTATCCCAGTATATGGCGGCATCGAACGGGGTCGGAATCGCCATGCTGCCGTCCTATGTGGCGGCCCACAACAAGGACCTGCGTCCGATCCTGCCGAGCTATTTCTCCGTCCGCGACATCTGGCTATCCGTTCACGAGGACCTGCTGCACATCGCCCGCATCAAGGCGGTCATGGGCTTTCTGGAGAAACGCGTCGCGGCCGATGCCGACTATCTGATGTCGGCGACCCATCTCGCCAAGGCCGTGTGACCGAGGGGCGCCGCGGGCGCGCCTAGCCCGCCGAGCGTTGTCCCGCCGGCCGGAGCAACTCATCCAGCGCGCTCATCGAGGCCGTCTGCAGCGCGGCGAGATCTTGCGCGGCGCGCGCGCATTCCGGCGCGGACATTGAGGCGGCGGCGTCCTCGACTTCTCGGCAGCGCTCGAACAGGCGGACGAGGCCGAGCGCGCCGGCGGCGCTGCCGAGCTGGTGCGTCAAGCGCGCGAGCTGCTTGCGATCGCCTGCCGCCGCGGCCCGGGCAATGTCCGCGATCAGTCCGTCGCTGGTCTCCTGCAGCAGATGATGCAGCTTTTCGATCTGCCTGACGCCGAGCAGCTCCCTCTGGTCGTCGAGATAGTGCCGGTCGATCAATGCGCCGGCCGCGAGCTGCGCGTCTGCTGGACCCATCCTGGGGCCGTCCTCGATGGCCTCGCGCAGCGCGTTGACCAGGATCGGCTTGCTGACGATCTGGACGATGCCGGCGTCCGCGAGCCGCTCGCGGGCGAGGGAGGACACATCCGCCGTCACGGCGATGATGCGCGGCGTGTTTGTCAGGCCGAGCTTGCCGATCCGCGACGCCGCCTCGACGCCGTCCATGTCGGGCATGTGCAGGTCCATCAGGATGATGTCGAAGGATCGATCGCGGGCGAGCTCGACGGCCGATGCACCGTTCCGGGCGATCGTGGGGTGATGACCGAGCCGCTTCAGGATCGCCTCTCCGACCTCGCAATTGACGGGATCGTCGTCGACCAGGAGCACGCGGAGCGGGCGCGACGGGGGCGGCAACGCGCCTTGCGCGACATCGCTTGCGGCAAGGCCGAGCGGCACCTCGAAGGTGAAATTGCTGCCCGCGCCCGGCGTGCTCGCAACCGTCAGCTCGCCGCGCATCAGGCGGCTGAGGCGCCGCGCGATCGCAAGGCCGAGACCCGTGCCGCCGAACCGCCGCGCGATGCTGTCATCGGCCTGCACGAAATCCTCGAAGATGCGCTCGTGCATGTCGGGGGCGATGCCGATGCCGGTATCGCGGACGGTCATGCGCAGCAGGATGTGGTCGTCGTGCCGCTGTGCGGCCGCGCTCACCGCGATCCCGCCTGATGGCGTGAACTTGATGGCGTTGCCGATCAGGTTGAGCAGGATGCGGTTGAGCCTGACGGGATCGCCGTGCACGGAGGTGTTGACCGAAGCATCGCAGGCGAGCTCGAAGGTCAGTCCCTTGCCCAGGGCTTGCGGGCGCATCAGATCGACGGCCGTCTCGATCAGCTGGCCCAGGTGGAAATTGCGCGGCTCCAGCACCTCGGTGCTGGCCTCGAGGCGCGCATATTCGAGAATCGTATCGACCAGCGCGATCAGCGTTTCGCCCGACGCGGCCGCGGTCGTGAGATGGCGCCGCTGCGCTTCGCCGAGCCTGCCGTCGTCGAGCAGCTGCAGCACGCCCATGACGCCGTTCAGGGGCGTGCGCAGCTCGTGACTGACGACGGCGAGGAAGCGCGATTTGGTCTCGTTGGCCGCGACCGCCACGCTGCGCGCGCGCTCGGCGGCGTCATGCTCGGCAAGCGCGTGGTCGCGCGCCTTCTCCAGCTCGGAGGTGCGCTCGACCACCTTGCGCTCGAGCGTCGCGTAGGACTCGCGCAAATGCGCCGCCATGCGGTTGAACTGCTCGCCGAGCGCCTCCAGCTCGTCACCGGTCCTGATCGCGAGCCGTTGGCCGAGATCGCCGCTGCCGATCCGCTTGGCGCCTTGCGTCAACATCTGGATCGGCACGGTCATGCGCCGGCTGAGAACGAGCGAGACCAGCACCGCACAGATCAGCAGGATGACGAGAAGAAACGTCGAGCGGCCAATCGATGCATAGATCGGCGCGTAGGCTTCGGTGAGCGGCAGCTCGACGAACACCAGCCAGCCGAGCGAGGGCACTGTCGCGTAGGTCGACAGCACGCGCTGACCGGACAAATCCTCCTTGACCAGGCCGCCGGAGGGAGGTCCCACGCCATCGAGCGCGGCGCGGACGTCCGGATGGCCGGAGAGGTCGCTGCGCTGCAGAGCCCGCCACAGATCGGGATGCGCGATCAAGACACCCATGCGATCGACTACATAGGCCTTGCCGGTGTTGCCGACCCTGATCCCGGTCACGAGATCCCAGATGAAGCGCAGATTGACCTCGGCGACGATGACATTCGGGTTACGGCCGATGCCGCGCGTGGCGAGCGTCATGAACGGCTCGGTGTCCGCGAAGAAATAGACCGGCCCGTAATACGCCCGGCTGTCATTGGCACCGCGAAAGGCGGGCGAGGCGGAGAGATCGGCCTTGCTGCCGATCTTGTCCGCCACGCGGCGGGATACGCGCACCTGTTCGATCCCACGCGAGTCGAGCTCGGCGAGCTCAGCAATTGCCGGCGACAGGCGCAAGAGGCGGATGGCGTTGAGCCGCTCGTCCTCGTTGGTCGACAATTCCGGCGGCAGGCGCGACAGCCATCTGATCTGGCTCTCGATCTGTCCGATGAACTGGCCGATCTGGATCGCGGCAGACGCGGCCTGCTCGCGCTGGGTCGCCGCCAGCAGCTGCTTCTGCTCGCGATAGGAGAACCAGACGTCGAAGCCGGTGTTGATGGCGAGCGCGGCAAAGGCGAGGGCGACGATGGAGTAGAGATATTTGCGAAACAACCGGCCGGGAGGCGTCCGCAAAGGTCCCTGGTCGTCCGTCTCGTTCACTCGCGGATCTCGTCGGCGCGCGCGAGCAGCGTGAAGGGAATGGTCAATCCAAGCGCGCGGGCGACCGTGCGGTTGATCAAGAGCTCGTATTTCCGCGGCGATTGCACCGGCAGGTCACCGGCCTTGGTGCCGCGCAGGATAAGGTCCACGTAGTCGGCCGAGCGCACTTCCAGCGTCGGGCCGTAGCTCATCAAGCCGCCGGCATCCATGAAATAGTGGAACGGATAGATCGTGGGCACACGATATTTGTCGACGGCCGCGATGACTGCCTGGCGGTTGACGACGAGGAAGCTGTCGACCAGCGCGATCATCGCAGCCTTGGGCGGCTCTGAGAAGCGCCTGACGGCTTCGTCGATGTCCGCCGGCGCGTTGACGGGGGTGGGCACCGCGGCCACGCCGGTCTCGGCCGCTTCCTGCTCGATCGAGTCGAGGAAGAAGCGTCCCGCCCGGGGCGTGGTCGCCGGGTTGAACAGCACACCCACGCGGGAAATATCCGGCACGGCCTCGCGGATGAGCTGAAGCCATTTGCCGCCCAATTCGGCGGTGCTGTTGGTGAAGCCGGTGACGTTGCCGCCGGGATGCGCGAGGCTTTCGACGAAGCCATTGCCGACGGGATCGTTGGCGGTCGCGAACACGATCGGGATGGTCTTGGTGGCGGCAAGCACCGCTGCGGTCTCGACCGTGGATCCCGTCAGGATCACATCCGGCTTGAGGGCCAGCAACTCCTGGATCGCCGACTTCAGCCGGTCCGGCGGACCAAAGCTCGAACGAAGCTCGAGACGGAAGTTGACGCCTTCGACCCAGCCGCGCTGCCTCAAGCCGACGATGAGGCCGCCGAGACGCGAGGTCGCGCTGTCGATCATGCTCCGCCGGGTCAGATCGTCGTCGAGCGGCAAGGCTGTCAACGAGGCGACGATCCGCATGCGATCCGACGTTGCGCCGAGCGCGCTCCATCCCGCGACGGTTGCTCCCGCAAGACGGATGAAGCCGCGGCGATCGACCGCGAAAGCGGAACGCCGTTCGGTCATGGAATTCTTTGCATGTGGCTTGCCCCGGTTTGTTGCTTAGCGCGAACGGCCGGTGTCCACAATTGATCAAAAAAAGCGCTTGTGAATGTTCATTCGCAGCGTTTGGCAGCCCGATACCGTATTCCTACGCAGCCAAGAGTCGCTGTTTCGAATTTTGTCTCCTCGGTGGCGCCTTGTAACGCCTTGTGGCGTTGCAGCATTTTCGTCCCGGTTGCGACGACGGTGCGGGCAAGCCGGTTTCGCAGCTGCCGATTTTTGAAGCGTTGTTTCAGGTTTGTTTCGAAGGTTTTCGATGCGCAAGATCTATCTCATTCCGGCCGTCGTCGGCCTGTTCACCTCCATTGCAGCCGGGCCGCTCGCGGCTCAGGGCGCCGTGCCGAAGCAGAAGGCTGCCCAGGCACCCAGGGCGGCTGCGGCCGGCGCTCCCGCTGCGGCCGGAACGCCCGTGGCCGCCGGCACGAGTGCGGCCGAGGCGCCGGGAGCGGAGGAGAAATCCAAGGCGATCGACGGCTTCCGCTCCGCCAAGTTCGGCATGAGCGAGGCCGACGTGCGCGCGGCGATGGCGAAGGATTTCAACGCCAAGCCCGACGCCATCAAGGCGCAGGACAACGCGGCCGAGCTGACACGCAGCATCCTGCTGTCCGTTCCGGAGCTGCTGCCGAACGGCGGGACCGCCGAGCTGTCCTACGTGTTCGGCTACAAGTCCAAATCGCTGATCCAAGTCGGCGCGGTTTGGTCGAAGGCGACCGACGCTGCGATCACGCCGGAGAAGCTGTTCTCCAACGCCAATATCCTGCGCGCCCATTTCATGGGCGAGGGCTTCAAGCCCGATTCCATCGCGGTCAACATGCCCGTCGCCGGCGGCATCGTGATGTTCCGCGGCAGCGACGCCAAGGACCGCTCGGTGATCCTGCTGCTGCAGGGCACGTTCGAGAACAAGGAGAACAACCAGCGCCTGCTGACCCCGACCAGCCTGCTGCTGTTCTACGTGGCCGACGCCAAGAGCCCCGACATCTTCAAGCTGCCGCCCGGCCAGTTCTGATGCCTGGAACGCACGACATTCTCCCACCCGGTTGTGGATCGGCGCCAATGCCGATGAAGAGGATCTGACATGCGCGGACCATCTGCGGCGCGAGACAATGACGAGGCGACGACGCTGCGCGGACTGGCGCGCTTCCGCTCGATGTCGCTGCTCTGCGCGATGCAGATGGTCTTCCTGCCGGTGTACAGCGTCCGCGTTCAGGCGCAGACGGCGAACGTCATCCTGCCGGACGGACGCACCGGTACGTCCCTGCAGACCTCCGGCAGCGTCACCAACGTCACGACGTCGACGGTGTCGGGCAACAACGCCTTCAACTCGTTCTCGCAGTTCAGCGTCGGGCAGGGCAACACCGTCAATCTGCAACTGCCGACAGGGACGCAAAATCTCGTCAACATCGTTCGCGACGCGCCGGTCTACGTCAACGGCACGCTGAATTCCTACATGAACGGCGCGATCGGCGGTAACGTCTATTTCGCCGATCCCAAGGGCTTCGTGGTCGGCCGCAGCGGCGTGGTCAATGTCGGCAGCCTCAACGTCTCGACGCCGACGCGCGAGTTTACCGACAGCCTGATCGGCGCGGGCGGGCAGATCAACCAGTCGGCGGTCGGCAATCTGATGGCGGGTTCGTTCCCGGTCTCGCCCGACGGCAACATCCGCATATACGGTCGCGTCAATGCGATCGACGGCGTGCGCCTGACCGGGCAGAACGTCTTTGTCGGCGGCGCCACCCAGCGTGACATCGCCAATCTCGATCATGCCGCCAAGTTCGCGGCCTCCGTCAACTCCAAGGGCCTGCGCAGCGCTAGCTCCATCACCGTCAGCAACGGTTCGATCCATATCGGCGCGGTCAACAATGCCCGCGTCAATGGCCGGCTCACCGCGCGCAGCAAGACCTCGACGCCCAGCAACATCACGGTTCAGGCCGGCAACAATATCGAGGTCGGTAAGAACGCCAGGCTCAACATTGCCAGCAAGACCGGCGATGCCGGCGAGATCCGGCTGAAGGCGGCGCAGAACCTGACCGTGTCGGGCGGAGCGAAGTTCAACGCCAGTGCCAAGACCGGCAATGCCGGCCTCGTCGACTTCAGCGCCAACGGGGTCATCGACATCGGCCAGGGTATCAAGGTCAACCTCAGCGCGGACAACGGCAAGGCCGGCACGCTGCTGATCGACCCGACGGATCTCGTCGTTGGTGATGCCGCCCAGGGCGATACCGGCGTGACGCTGTCGAACAGCTCGGTCGCGGCTGCGATCAACGGGCTCAGCGCCGGCGCCACCTACCTCATCCAGGCAGACAACTCGATCACGCTGGCGGCCCACGCGCTGGTCGATACCCGTCGTCTCGATGCCAATGGTTATTCGACGGGCAATGCCAACGACATCCGGATAGAGGCGCGGATCATCGATATCCAGAACGGCGCGCAAATTCTCGCGCAGGCCGTCAACTCCGGCAGCACGCATTACACCAGCGGCAATGTGACGCTCGCGGCGACGGCGAGCGACAGCAAGCTGTCGGGCCAAGCCACTGCGACGTCGGGAATTACGGTCGACGGCCGGATCACCGGCGGTGACATCACGATCGCATCGGTCTCGACGGCGTCGTCCAGCTTTACGAGCTCGGTCCCTGGCCTCTTCACGCTGGTGGGCACCACGCTCGCGGCCTCGATGCTCGGCATCAACGGCGGCTACGTGGCCGCCAGCGCCACCGCGACGGTCAATATCAACGGCAACGCCAACATCAACGGTACCGGCAACGTCTCCATCGCCTCGCATGGTTCGGAGACGGCGCAGGATCCGGCGATTGCGAGCACCTTGATCGGCGGCTCGCCGATCGGCGCCGCCGCCGTCGTCGGCAAGATCGACGGCAATGTCAGCACCAATGTTGCCTCCGGCGCCACGATCAGCGCAGGCGGCAACCTCGGCATCCACGCCATCAACGATGCAACGATGGCCGTTACCGCGGTCGCAGCGACCTCCAGCGCGCAATTCGTCGAGACGGTGGCCTATTCCACCGGCTCGGTCTCGACCACGGCCAATGTCGGGACCGGCGCGAACCTTTCCGTCGGCACCGTGAATGCATCCGGCAACTCGCTGACAGTGCGGGCGATCAACAACAACTCGTTCTCGACCGGCGCCACGTCGGTTGCGCTGAGCACGCCGACCGCCAGCGGTGGTGTTGGCGGGGCGCTCGCGATCAGCGACGTCACCACATCCGCAACCGCGAAGCTCGGCTCGTCGCTGGGCACCAGCGCGTCGTCGCGGATGAACGGCTCCGTTCTGGTCGAGGCGACCTCGAACACGACGAGCAACTCGACCATGGCGTCGACCATTGTCGGGACGCCGGCCCTGGTCGGCGCGATCCAGGGGTTCCTGGTCTCCAGCCCCGGCCTGTCGGGGATGATGGCTCAGCAGATGGTCTCGCTGATGCCGGTGAACTTCAATTTCAAGGCCGCCGGTGCGCTGTCGCTGGCCAACAGCACTGAAAACGCGACGGCATCGATCGGCCAGAATCCGAGCGGCGGCGCGCCGAGCCTTTATGTCAGCGGCAACGTCGCGGTCGTCAGCACTCTCATCGATCGGGGCGTGCGCAGCAATGCGACGGCTTCCGCGATCACCAAGGACGTTACCAGCGGCGAGGGCGTCGCGATCAGCGCGGCGGTCGCCTGGGGCAATTTCAACCACAATTCCAACGCCTATATCGGCAGCGGCACCACCGTCAACGCGGCCAACATCGCCGTTGACGCCACCACCTCGATGCCGATCACCAATACCTGGCTGAAGTGGGACGGACTGACCGAGGTCCTCGGCCATCTCAACGGCAATCTCGGCGTTGGCGGCAATATCCTGACGAGCTATGCCAACGCTACGGCCGACGCTGGAGACGTGATCGGCGTTGCCGGCTCGCTGAACCATTTCGTCGTCAACAACAACACGACGGCCTGGGTGGCCGGCAGCGCCAGTCTGACCGCGACTTGCACCACCGCGGCCTGCGGCAGCAGCTGGTCCGCGACGGTCAACAACGGTGACGTCCACACCTACGACACCAGCATCCAGATCGCGGCGACCACGACCATGGCGTCGATCGACGCGGCCGGCAATGTCGGCACGCTCGGCTTCCTGTTCGGCAACACCTCGGGCGGATCGTCCGTGGGCGGTGCGCTCAATCTCGTCCAGTTCAACACCAACACCATCGCCGGCGTTTCGGACCGCGCAACGCTGCGCGCGGCGGACGACATCGCCGTCAACGCGATCACCTCGGACCAGTTCGTCGCCGTCGCGCCGTCGTCCGGCAAGGCCGCCGGCGCGCTGGCGCTGAACGGCATCACCTCGCTCGGTTTCCTCAACAACACGACCCATGCGTCGATCTCGAGCCAGGCCACCGTCTATGCCCCGACCGTCGGCATCCTGGCGCAGCAGGACTTGTCGGTCGTGACCCTGTCCGGTGCGATGAGCTACAATGGCAGCGGCGGTTCGGCGGTCGGCCTGTCGGTCGCCTATCTCGGCGCGAATACCGACACTTCCGCCTATATCGGCGACAACCATTCTGACATTCGGCCCGGCGTGTTCAGCGCCGACGACCCGTTCGCCGGCACCAGCGGCGGAAGCGGATCGGTCAACGTCGACAATCTGACGCTGAGCGCGACCACCTCCGGACGCATCACTGCGGCCGCCGTCGCGGCAGCGGTCTCAGATCCGGCGTCGTCGAGCTTCTCCGACAAGGCCGACGCTGCCGGCGCCGCCGCGACCGGTGGGGCTGCCGGCGTGGCAACGGCTGCCAGCAAGATCAGCTCGACTTCGGGATCCAGCACCAGCGGCTTCAGCCTCGATCTCGCTGGCAGCTCGTCGGTGAGCGACGTCTCGCTGGGCACCAGCGCCTATATCAAGAACACGACGGTCAACAAATACACCACGGCTAGCGCTGTCACGACCAATACGATCGTTCAGGCGCTCAACGACACCATGCTCAACAACGGGTCCGGCTCCGCGGCGCTCAATCTGGCCGGAGCGTCCGCCACCGGGGCTGCGATCGGCGGTGCGATTGCGTCGGCGATGTCGAACAACGCGACGCTTGCCTATATCTACGGCACCACCATGAACGACCAGAGTTCGGTGACGGTGCAGGCGCTGAATGGCGGCTCGGAAACCGTCGTCGCTCTCGGCGTGGCGGGATCGAGATCCAATGCGGCGTCGCTGTCGGCCTCGGTCGGCATCATCACCGACAGCGCCAACGCCTATATCGAGAGCTCGACGATCACGGGCCAGGCGACCGGCGTCAATCGCGCGCTCGAGGTCGACGCCTACCAGACCACGAACATCGCGATCGGCGGCGGCTCGCTCTATCTATCGGGTGGCCAGGTCGGCGTCGGCATCGGGCTGACCTATGCGTCGATCGCCGATCCCTCGGGCGGCAACGCCACCGACGCGCATATCCGTAGCACCGGAATCTCGAACTACGACACCCTGCTGGTGATGGCCGACAACGCCAGCGTGATTGCGGCCGGTGCGGCCTCGGGCGGCGGAGGGGCCAGCGCCAACAGCCTTGCCGGCGCGATCGTCGTCAGCGAGGTCACGCCCACCACGACGGCCTATATCAGCAGCGGCTCGACCGTGAACATCAATGTCGGTGGCGTGACGGTGCTGGCGGACAGCGGCGCCGTCTCGGCGCTGGACACGGCGCTCGGCAACCTCGTCAAGAAGTCGAACAACAATCATCTCGCCACCGACACCTGCACGGTCGCCGGCGGCACGGGCGGGCAGAACTGCATCGACTTCAGCGCGGCCGCGCTCAACGACGGCACGGGCAACGGTCCCGGCGCCAGCATCGTCTCCGTCGCGGGCCTGATCCAGGCCGGCAAGAACAATGTCGGCGCCTCGATCGTCTACAACACCATCGCCACCACGCATTCGGCCTACATCGCCAATGTGCTGATGTCGGCCCCGGGCAATGTCCGGGTCAGTGCGGTCGATTCCTCGAAGATCCAGGCGGTCACGATCGGCTTCGGCCTTGCGACCGGGCAGTTCGCGGGCGTCGGCGGCACGACGATCAGCTCGATCAGCAATACCGTTTCGGCCGCCATCGGCAACAATTTGTCGAGCGCGTCGCAATCGTCCGTCACGGGCCGCAACATTTCCGTCAACGCGACCGACAATTCCAGCATCACCGGGACCGCCGCGATCGCGGGCGCCTCGACGCAAGGCAGCGCCGCGGGCCTTGCGCTCGTCTACAGCAGCATCGCCAACAATGTCAGCGCCGGCGTCACCGGCTCCAAGCTGACCGCCTCGGGCAATGTCGGGGTCAGCGCGAACTCGAACACCAACATCTCGACGGTCGCGGTCGGCATTGCGATGTCCTCGCAGGTTGGCCTCGCAGGTTCGGTCGCCACCAATCTGATGGGGACCAACGTCACGGCCGGCATCACCGCCGCCGGCACCAACGGCATCAACGGAGCCGATGTCACGGCCACCAACAATGTCGGCGTGGTCGCCGGCAACAACGACAAGGCGGCGGTGTTCGCGGGTGCCTTGTCGATCAGCAAGGGCGCGGCCGGCGGCGCGGGCTCGCTGGTGACCAACCAGATCACCGGCACCACAGCGGCTTACATCACGGGCGCGAACACCAAGGTCGACGCGCTCGGGACCAGCACCACCGATACGCTGTCGGTCAACAACGGCACGCTGGTGCATGCGTTCGATCTCGGCACGGCCCATGCGCCGACCGACACCACGCCCGATCTCTCCGAGAATCAGGACAGCGTGCGCGGCCTTGCCGTTGTCGCAAGCTCGCACCAGGCCGTCGTGACCAACGTCGCTTCGGTCGCCGCAAGCGGCGGCATCTCGATCATGATCAACCCGATCACCAATGTGATGAGCGGGGCGACGCGGGCCTATATCGACAGCGCGGCGATCGACACGCGCCTGACCTCGTCGACGCTCAAGCCGCAGATCGAGGTGGCCGCGTCGAGCTTCTCCTATTCGGGCGCGTTCGGCGCCGGTATCGCCTACGGCAGCAGCGGCGGCGGTGGCGCGACCATCATCTCCACGACGATGTCGCGCGAGACCTTTGCCTATATCACCAATGCCACGGTTGGCGGCGTCCAGTGGTCGAGCGAGACGGTCGGCGCCGTCACCGTGAAGGCCAATGCGGAGCAGGATGCGTCCTCGATCGCGATCGGCTTCAACACGGGTTCGGTCGGGCTGAACGTGTTCCAGGCGACCACGGAAGCCTATGTCGACGGCGGCGCGCTGACGGCCTCGTCGTTGACTGTCAACGCCAACAACAACACCGGCATCTTCTCCGCGAACGGCTCCGGCGCCTATGGCAGCCAGGCCGCGATCGGCGCGGCGTTCCTGGTCCAGGTCTCCTCGAACCGGACCCTGGCCTATGTCGGTGACGAGTTCCGCTATCAAGGCAATGGCGCCGCGCACACCACCGCGCTCAATTTGAGCGGCGCGCTCGACGTCGAGGCCAAGACCAAGAACCGCTTCGAGGCCTACGCGATCGGTGGCGCGCTCTCGACCGGCACCGCCGCGATCGCCGGCATGGCCAACATCGAGGTCGCCAACAACACCACCATCGCCGGCGTCTACGACAGCACGTTGCAGGGGGTGACGGGGGGCACGGCCGGCGCGGTCACGATCAACGCCAATGAGGACGTCGCGATCAAGGAGATCGCGGGCGCGCTCGCGGTCGGCGCCAGCGGAGGAGGGGTCGGCGTCGGCGCCGCAGCCAACATCATCGTGTTCAAGAGCCGAACCGTCGCAGAGAGCTGGAACAGCAACCTGAATTCGTCTGGCGCGATCAACGTCACTGCGCTCAGCACCAAGGAGGTGCTGTCCTACGCGGTCACCGCCGGCATCGGCGGCAGCGTCGGCATCGGCGCGACCGTCGGCGTCATCATCATCGGCACCAACACCGCTGATGCCGACACCCAGGGCCAGCAGACCGGCCAGCTCAATCAGGGCGGCAGCGGCACCATTGCGTCCGTGAACAGCGGCACCAGCAACGCGCAGGGCAGCGGCGCTGTCGCGAGCGGCACCGCCGGCAATCCGAACAGTGCCAATGTCAGCTCGACCTACGACGTCAGCAACGTGCTGAGCGGTGGCAACGATGTCGTGGTCGCGCAGATCGCGGGCGGAAACGTCGCGGGCACGCAAGTCAACGTCTCGGCCACAAGCGCCAACGCGGCCAAGATGTATCTGCTCGGCGCGGGCTTCGCCAAGAATGTCGGCATCGGTGCCGGCATTGGCTACACCAGCGTCAACAGCACCGTGGTCGCCAATCTCAGTGACTATGGACGCAATGGTTCCGGCGTGCTGGTGGCCGCGGATACGCCTTTGGCCGTCGCGGCGCCGTCAATCTCCGTCGCTGCGGTCGTCCAGGACGCCAATACCGGACCTTACGCAGGCAAGACCATCGACACCGAGGCAATCGCCGGCGGTGCGGCGCTTTACTTCGGCGCCCAGGCCGCCGTTGCGGTCGGCAATGTCACCAACACCGTGACGGCGCTGCTCGGCGGCAATATCAGCGGCACGGGCGGGACCGGCGCTGCCGTCATGGCGCAGGATTCCACGTCCCAGGTGGTCTTCACGGGCGGCGTCTCGGCCGGTGCCGTGGCCGTCGGCGCTTCGGTCGCGACGGCAAGCCGGCACAGCTCGGTCGCAGCGCGAGTCCTGAACGGCGCCACCATCAACACCTCGCAATTGATGATCGGCGCAGCCGGCGCAGGCACCCTAAGCACGACGGCAACCGCGCTCGGTGGCGGCATCGTCTCCGGGAGCGGGGCGGATGCGGAGGCCACCGAGAACTCTTCGGTGCTGGCGGAGATCGGTGCCAGCGCCTCGATCACGACGTCCGCGAGCGGGATCGGCACGCTGGTGGCGGCGGCGATCGCGCCCAATTTGTCGAGCGAGGCGATCGGCGTTTCGGTCGGCGGCGGTGCCGTCGGCGTCGCCATCGCACAGTCCACGGTCGGGGCCACCGTGACGGCCGATGTCGGCGACGGCGTCAGCTTCTCGGGCGGTGCGCTCGACGTCAGCGCCAAGGCGCTGGTTCCGACGGTGGGCACGACGACCTGGGCCAAGGCGCTCGCCGGCGGCGGCGGCTCGCTGATCGGCGCGCAGGGCAGCTACGCCAAGGCGTCGCAGAACACGACCGTCAACGCCTATGGCGGAACGGGGATCAGGCTGCCCAACGCCAACGTGACCATCGAAGCCGAAAACGACAGTGCTCAATACGCGGAGGCCACCGGCCTCTCGAGCGGCTTCCTGGCGCTGGGCGCCACGGTCGCGCAGACGTCGTCCAGCGCACACACCTATGCCTATCTGGGTGCGCCCGCGGATATGGACGCCGCCAACCACGGCAATTACACGGGCGTCCTCTGGATCAAGGCCACCGGCACGGATACCAATTTCTCCAGCGCGTTGGTCGGCGCGGGCGGCACTTATGCCGGCGCGGCGGCGGTCGCCACCACCAGCTCGACCGCCGTCACCAATGCGCGGTTCGACGGCGGCTCGACGGACGACACGCTCTATTTCGGCGGCTTCCGCATCGACGCCAAGCACACCACGAATTACATGGCGAGCGGCGACGCCTATCAGGCGTCTACGGCCGGCGTGTCCGCCGGAAAAACACGGAACGACGTCGATTCCACCACCACGGCGGACGTCGGGACGCATCTGATCATCAACTCGGCCGCCGGCGACATGGTCGTCATCGCCAACGACATCGTCAACCAGGCCGGCGGCGGCGCGCGTTCGGGCTCGGGCGGCTCGTTCTCGGGAGCGGCGGCACTCAGCGAATCCTTCGTTACCCAGCGTGTCACCACGAATATCGGCGCCGGCACGGTTCTCAGCCTCAACGACGATCCCCGGACCTCGACGGCCGTGATCAACATCGAGGCCTACAACACGCTGAACACCAACGACACCGCCAGCCTCGCCACGGCCAGCTTCTTCGCCGGCGGCGGTGCCGAATCCAACATGACGGCGAACGCCACGCTCGCGGTCAACATCGACGCCCGCCAGCTGTTCAGCGCCGGCAAAATCTACGTCGGCACGGCCGCGAAGATGGCGGCGTCCAACAATGCCAATGCCAGCCTCTACGGCGCGATCGCCGGCGTCGGCGCCAGCACCAACAGCTGGGTTCACGCCAACCAGTCCGTCAATGTCGGCGACGGCACGAAGATCGTGGCCTGGCGCGACATCACCATGTATGCGGGCCTCGCCGGCGACGGCTCGGTCTTCAGCAGCGTGCAGGCGATGGCGACGACGGTGGTCTACAACAACACCGCCATTCCGATCTCCGCGCTCTACCGCGGCACGGCCAATGCCGACGACACCACGAGCCTGACGCTCGCTCCCACTTCGAGCATACTCGGCGCGCGCGACATCTATCTCGGCGCCACGCAGGGGCAGGTCACGGCCGCCGGCAACGGCAGCAACTACAACCCGTATCTCGACATCTTCAGCGCCAAGAACAGCGACAACCACAGCCACACCAGCGGCACCGGCGACGTCGCGCTCAACGGCCTCGTGGTCGCGGGCATCAACAACGACGTGACCATCACGATCGACCTCGGCGCTTCCACGCCGACCCTGAGCACGACGAGCCCGTACTCCGCGCTGACGCTCGAATCCGTGTCCGACGTCAACCATTTCAGCCGGGTGATGAGCTGGAACCATCAGACGGTCCAGTACACCACCATCGGCAACTTTAATCCCTATCAGCTGGTGGTCAACCAGCTGGCGACGCTGACCGGCCTCTCCGAGGCTCAGGTTCGCGCCCAGCTCGCGGCGGCGACGGCGACGAACCCGGCCACTATGTCGCCGTCCGGCACCGATCCGACCGGCGACATCCAGCGCCAGATCGACACCCTGATCAAGCAGGCGCCGTTCACCTCCGATGCGCCCGGCAACGCCTTCGCATTCGGCGACATCCTGGTGTCCGCCGGCAACGTCTCCATCCTGGCCCAGAAGCTGACCGGAAACAGCGGCACCAATCCGGCCGCGCCCGCGGTCATCGCGCGCAGCTCGCCCTTGATCAAGATCGAGAACAAGGGTCTCGACTTCATGAGCCTCGGCAACCTCACGGTCACCGAGGTGAGCGGCGGCAACATCACCTACCGCCAGATCGACCATGTCGACCCTGATTCGCACTCCAACGTGACCTTCACCGCGATGCCGAGTGCAACGCCGGTGATCGACGTCTCGGCCACCTACAACCGCCTCGATCCCGACAGCGGGCAGGGCATCGACCAGAACGGCAATTTGCTGACGCGCACGCCCGACATCTATTTCAACGGCGCCGTCAGCAACGCAAACGGACTGCTCAAGGTCCTCAACAATCTCGGCAGTGTCGTCGCCTCGCAGTCGCTCAGCGCCGCGACCGTGCAGATCGTGGTGCCCAAGGGCACGTTCACCTTCCTCGGCGGCATCGGCAGCTTCTACGACAGCAGCAGCGCAGTCACCTCGCAATGGTCGAGCACCGAAAACAGGCCGGAAGACACGCTGACGGCGGTGATGACGGCGGCGACCTATCTCGGCGCCTATGGCGACTATTACACCGCTCCGCACATCGGTTCGGGAGGCGATCACCCGTACTTCTATTACTGCTGCGCCAGCGGCAGTAGCGGCATCTATGCACCGGTCGGCAACGCTGACGCCAGCACGATCTTCACCGCCCGCATGCTGATGACGTTCTACGACGGCACCTCGCTCTATTCGTCGATCTTCCTGCCGGTGGGCCGGGGCACGCCTGGGAACACCAGCACTCCCAATGCCGGCAGCGTGCCTGATGTCGCTACGCTGAAGGTCATCGAAGGGCAGCCGTCGAACTCGACCATTGTTGCCACCGCGCCTTGGGAGAAAACGACTTACGACGGCCGGAACGTTTACGCGGATAGTGGTCCGTACAAGACGCCGTTCAATTGTGCAGGCTGCGATGCCTTCTTCCAGGTCATCCAGATCCAGCCAGATGCGATCACGGCGAAGACCGCGAATACGCCGGCGACCGCGACGGCCACCCGGACCATCACCGGCCAGGCGGTCATCATCTCGGCGTCGGTGATCAACATCAACGGCACCATCCAGGCCGGCTCGAGCAGCAATTACTCGGTCAACATCGGCGCCGACGCCTATGCTGCCATCTACGGCACGAACGGCCTCAAGAACCGCAACGGCGGCGCGGACTTCGCCGCGGCCCAGGCCAATGCGCGGAACGGCGTCTATTACGACGTCTCTGGCTCGGTGACGACGTCGGTGAGCGACGACGTCAAGATCGGGGTCAGGTACAACGCTCTCACCGACCAGTTCGTCCTGAACGGCGTGGTGCAGGGCGCGGGCGGCTACGTTTATCTGAACGGCAAGATCATCTCGACCTCGACCGACAACACCCAGACCCAGGGCAATATCGAGATCAAGGGCGGCGCCGGCACGATCACGGTCAACAACACGAGCGGCCTTGCGCTGGTCACGAACACCATCAATACCGGCGCCACGGCCCAGAGCGTGGTCGAGATCGTCGACCAGCTCAAGGGCAAGACGACGTGGTATGTCTACGATCCCAAGGCCGCGAGCAACCAGCAGGTAACGAAATACGAGACCAACAGCGTCACTGCGGCCGCGGTCGACCCGTCGATGATCACATCCAGGACGGGTACGGCAGGCATCCAGTACGCGACGCAGGCGAACATGCTCTATCAGTGGGTCGACACCGCGACCCTGGATCGTTCGACCAGCAGCACGCAGTTCGACTACGGCTGGGCTTTCACGCCCAATCAGACCACCGGAGAGAACTGGACCCGTACCACCAGTCTGATTTCGGGTACGCAGAGCACCAACTACCAGAAGGTCACCACCGCCACGGGCAGCTATCACTGGGCGGGAGGGGTGAACCCGGACGGGTCCCCCGTCGGACTCAACACTCACGTGGAAAAGTGCTGCGGCGCGGACGCCCAGTTCAACTGGTACCAGGCGATCTATGATCACCTGACGCTGACACTGACCAACACGGTCAAGGCGTCGAACCCGATCAACATCAAGTTCACCGGCGGCGGGAGCAGCGACGTCGTGGTCAATTCGACCTCCGGCATCGTCATCAACGGCTCGATCAACAACCTTCAGGGTGCGACGACGCTCAGCGCCACCGGCGCCAGCTCGTCCATCACGGTCGGCGCCAATGCCAACAACCCCGTGGTCTCGGGCACGAGCGTGACGCTCCGGGGTGACGGCGGCATCGGCTCGCTCGGCACCAACGGGACCCCGGTCCAGGTGCAGCTCTATGGCGGCAGCCTGACCGCGAGCTCGATCGACCGCGACATCGCGATCTCGGCCATCGGCGCGCTGTCGATCAACCAGGTGAAGGTGAATTCGGCGGGCGCCACGCCGCAGGGCAGCGTCTTCCTCTCGGCGACCGGCGACATCAACTCGGCTTCCGCCTACAACGTCGCCAATCCGGTGGTGATCGGCAAGAATATCGAGATCAACTCCACGTCCGGTGCGATCGGCGCGACGAGCGCCGTCGTCAACAACGCCTCCACCCTGACCAATATCAATCCGCTGGTGATCCAGGCGACGGGGACGGTTCAGGCGAGCGGCGCCGTCGATGGCGGCGTGCTCGACAGCGCCTCGGCCACCGGCACCTACATCATCCAGTCCAAGGGCGACCTTCGCCTCGGCACGATCCAGTCGACCGGCGGTCCGGTGTTCCTGGAGGCCGCCGGCTCCGACGGCAACCAGGCCAGCATCCTCAACGGCCGGGCGGCGGTCGGTCTTACCCAGGCGCAGAGCCAGCATCTGCAGGACGTCTGGGCCAGCCTCGATTTGCTCAGCGGCAACGCGGCCACCAACGCCGTCAACAGCTACCAGTCGATGGTGACGTCGGCCTACAACGACTATTTCCAGCTCAAGAACATCGCCTTCCAGAACGGCAGCACCTATAGCCCGACCTCGGTGGGACAGACGGTGCTGCGGGCGCAGGTCGCGGCCAAGCTCGGTATCGATCCCGCCGACGTCACGACGACGCAGATGAAGACCGAAGCGACGACACGGTTCCTCCGGGATCAATTCCTGCTCGGCAAGATCACCACCGACGAGCTCAAGACCTCGCTGACGAGCTTGCTCGGCACCGCGCCTTCGGATCCGCTGGGGACGGTGTTCGGCAGCTCGCTGTCGACGACGCTGTTCACGAAGCTGTTCGACGGCGTCTCGACGGCCAATCAGCGCATGCCCACCAACACGGCGCTGCAGACGGCGCTGAACACCTACAACGCGAACTACAGCTTTACGCTCGCATCGACCGAGCGTGTCTACGGCATCATCACAGCGGGCGCGCAGTGGACGCAGAGCCAGCTGGCCTACACCGTCTCGTCGTCGTCGATCGGCGCGGCGCCGCCGCCGATCGACGAGAACGTCGTCGCCAATGTCAGCGCCAACCAAATCATGCTATATGCGCCGCGCGGCTCGGTCGGCAATTCGGCCGCGCCCCAGACTTTCACCTTCACCAGCGTTGATGCTTCGTCGCTGACGACGGAGCAGAGGGCATTGCTGTCCTCGGCCGGTCCCGGCCAGCTCACCGTCGGCGCGGTCACGGACCCGACGAGCCATGTCACGACCTACACGGTCAGCCTGTCGCAGCAGAACCTCGTCGTCGTCGACAACCCGATCGCGATCTCGGCGAAGGCGGCGGCCAATATCTATCTCGGCAGCAAGAACAGTCTCTCGCTCGGCGGCGTCACCGCGAACTACGGCCCGATCGCGGCCGCGCAGGCCAACGGCATCGAGGTGACCGGCCGCGGCGACGCCAAGCTCGACGCCGTCAACAACATCACCGCCAATGCGGGCGGCGCCGTGATCTCGGGCGATATCGCCAACCTGAGCCTGATCGCCGAGCGCGGCAATGTCGGTGCTCCCTCTGGAACCGCCAATCCCGTCGGCAACCCGAACGCGATCCAGATCGCGTTTGCCGATCCCGCCAACGACCAGCTCGACCAGGTCTCGTCGGCGCAGGGCATCTATCTGAAGCAGACCACCGGCGATCTCATCCTCGGCAACATCGCCGCAGGCAATGCGATCCAGCTCGCCGCGACCGGCAGCATCTACGCCGAGGCCGACTTCACCGACCGGAGCGCGATCCACATCCTCGGCACCGACCTCGATCTGCGCGCCGGCGGCAAGATCGGCTTCAACGGCTCGGCCTTCCAGCCGCTGCAGGTGAACATCTCGGGCGCGGTGACCGGCTCGTCAGTCGGCGATCTCAGCATCCTGGCCGTCACCGGTGATCTCGCGATCGGCGGGAGCGGCGCTTATGGCACGCTGACGTCCGGCGGCGCGATGACGCTGAACGTGGCGCGCGGCGCGCTCACCATCAACAGCAGCATCACCAGCGACGGCCTGATGCAGCTGCTCGCTAATCGTGGCATGACCTTTGCGGCCGGCACCAGCGCGGCGCCGGTGGTTGCGACCAGCAACACCTCTGGCGTAACGCTGGTGGCCGCGACGCTGTCGATGGGCGCCTATTCCGCCATCAACGCGCCTGGCCTGATCTCGGTGACCACCACGGGCGATGCGACGATCGGCCAGCTGAACTCGTCGCTGTCCTATGCGGCCGCCTCCAACGCGCCTTCGATCATCGTGACCGCCGGTGGCGTCGCCTCGCTCGGTGCGATCATCGACAATGGCGACGGCCAGACCAAGTTCCTCGTGCCCGGCGCGGGCGCTGAAGTGTCGCTGAGTGCATCGAACGGCATCGGTGGCGCGACGAGCCGGTTCACCACCAACGCCACGCGGCTGTCGGCCAGTGCGAGTGGCGGCGACATCTACCTGAAGGCGCTGACCGACACCGAGGTCAGCCTGTTGTCCGCCGCGAAGGGCAGCGTGGACATCGTCGGCACGGGCGGGCTGACGCTCGACCAGGTGGTGGCGGGTACCGCGACCGGCGCGAGCGGCAGCTTCAGCGCGATCGCGAACAACGGCAGCATCGTCATCGGCACCGCCGACAGCAGCGGCTCGCAGACGGTCCACGCGACCCAGAATGTGACGTTCAAGTCGCTCATGACGACCGGCAACAGCAGTGACGCCGGCAACATCAACGTCACTGCCGACACCGGCTTCATCCTGGCGCAGACGGCGACGTCGGGCGGCGCGACCACGCTCGGCTCGGTCTCGGCCCACGGCTCGGCGAGCCTGCTGGCCGCCACGACCATCACCGGCAGTACGCTCGCGGCTACGACGGGCTCGGGATTGCTGACCGCCAACGGCGGCCCGATCGACTGGAACGTGCTCAATGTCGGCACGAGCCTGGGCGCGACCGCGGGGCAGGGCAGCATCA
>NZ_JASVEN010000009.1:0-303107 GCF_051710265.1 Bradyrhizobium sp. U531 | reverse complement strand
ACCGTGAAAACCACTGCGCAGGGAAGGCCGGGCGACCGGCATCACCTGTCGTCCACCCCGTGCGCGTCTTTTGCACACGCGGGACTTCGGGTGCCAGCCGGCGCCCGGCCTTCCCTGCGCCCTTGCTTCGATGAGGGCGGAAGAGAACAGCAAAGCTCGGGCGCAACACGCCGCGAGAATGCGAAAGGTATGTCCGCGAGTTTGTAGGATGGGTAGAGCGAAGCGAAACCCATCACGTCTCAACGCGAAGATAATCGATGGGTTTCGCTACGCTCTACCCATCCTACGAACGAACGCCGAGCCGCACATCGTCACGATTTTACCGCGCGTGCCGTACGGCCAGCTGCGAACGAGAAGCGGCTGCAACGTCGGTGCGATCAGAGTTGCGGCGCGCGATTCGCGAGCGCGCGTGAAGCTGCGAGATAGTTTCGACCATCCAGCGGTTGCCGTGGTCCTACGGTCATCAAATGCGTTTTGCCGAAAACCGTGAGTCAAAATGATTTCATCGATCGGATCGATGCCCTTCATTTAGGCAAATTAAATCCTTCGGCGCTTACCTGAAGTTCACAGGTTCGATTTTTGCGAATGCGCCTTTGGAGGCCCCCATGCGGACCAATCTGCCGGTCACGACGAACGAATATCCAATTACCGATGATGCGCTGATCGTTTCCCACACTGATACGAAAGGGAAGCTGACCTACTTCAACGATCAGTTCGTCGAAGCCGCCGGGTTTTCGGAAGCCGAGTTGATGGGGCAGCCGCACAACATCATTCGTCATCCGGAGATGCCGCCCGCCGCCTTCGAAAATCTGTGGGCCACGCTGCAGCAGGGAAAGCCTTGGTCGGGCGCCGTGAAGAACCGGCGCAAGAATGGCGACTTCTACTGGGTGCTGGCGACCGCCTCTCCGATCCGGCAGAACGGACAGATCGTCGGATACAGTTCCATCCGCACCAAGCTGCCCGCCGACCAGCGCGCCGAGGCCGAGCAGGTGTATGCGAAGATCCGCGAGAACAAGCCGCACAATTACAGGCTCGATGCCGGCATGATTCGCCGACGTTCGCCGCTTGATCGATTGTCCATCTTCACCGGCACGCTCAACGCGCGTCTGGTCACACTCGTCACCATCCTCTCGTTGTTCCTGCTGGCGATCGGCATCATGGGCCTGCAGGGGACGCGCCAAAGCAATTCGCGGCTGCAATCGATTTACGAAGACCGTGCGGTGCCGCTGTCGCAGCTCTTCGAGATCAATGACCGGATGAGGGACAACACGGTGCTCCTGTTCGAGGCGGCCACCAATGGACGGGCCGGGAAGCCGGTCGAAGGGATTGCAGCCAAGGTGAATGCCAATTTGGAGAAGGTCGGGAAGGCCTGGGCTGACTACATGGCGACCTATCTGACGCCGGAGGAAAAAAGCGTTGCGGACAGCTTCACGCCCAAGCGTGTGAATTATGTCGAGCAGGGACTGAAGCCGGCGCTGTCGCTCTCTGCCGAGCGGAAATATGAGGAACTCGCCATCCTGCTGGCCGGGCGCGCGCGCGAGCTGTACGAGGCGGCGAAGACGGATCTCGACAAGCTCGTGGCGATCCAGGTCAAGGAAGCCAAGTCGGAATATGATGCAGCCGAACACGAATATGGCTGGCTGGTCGGCGGTGCGCTGGCCCTCCTGGTGGCGAGCATCGCTATCGGCGGGCTGGTGAGTCGGCAGACGATCCGTGCCATCGTCCGTCCGCTTCAGCGCCTGAACGATGCGATGCTCAGCATCAACCAGGCCAAGCTCGACAACCGCATCGTCGTCGAACGCGACGACGAGCTCGGCGCGGCTCTTCGCAATCTGCAGACCTTGCAGGCCATCGTTCGATTCGATCGCGACGAGCTGAAGGCGACGGAGAAGCGGGCGGCGACCCAGCGCAAGGTGGAAATGCACAAGCTCGCGGGGAATTTCGAGGGCGCCGTGGGCGAGATCATCGAAACGGTTTCGTCGGCCTCGACCGAGCTGGAGGCCTCGGCAAACACGCTGACCTCGACCGCGGAGCGCGGGGAGAAGCTTGCGACCATGGTTGCGGCGGCTTCCGAAGAGGCCTCCACCAACGTGCAATCCGTCGCGAGCGCCACGGAGGAGCTGTCATCGTCCGTCAACGAAATCGGCCGGCAGGTCCAGGAGTCGGCACGGATTGCCAATGAGGCCGTCGAGCAGGCTCGCCTCACCGATCAGAAGGTCGGCGAGCTCTCCCAAGCGGCGGCGCGCATCGGCGACGTCGTGGAGCTCATCAACACCATCGCTGGCCAGACCAACCTGCTCGCCTTGAACGCGACGATCGAGGCCGCGCGGGCGGGCGAAGCCGGCCGCGGCTTTGCCGTCGTCGCCTCTGAAGTGAAGGCCTTGGCCGAGCAGACTGCCAAAGCCACCGGCGAGATTTCCCAGCAGATCTCCGGCATCCAGGGCGCGACCCAGGATTCGGTTAGCGCCATCAAGATGATCAGCAGCACGATCAAGTCCTTGTCGGAGATCTCGTCGACCATCGCAGCGGCGGTCGAGGAGCAGGGCGCCGCGACCCAGGAAATCGCGCGCAACGTCCAGCAAGCCGCTCAGGGCACGCACCAGGTCTCGTCGAACATCAGCGATGTCCAGCGCGGCGCGACCGAAACCGGCTCGGCCTCCGCGCAGGTGCTCGGCGCCGCGCAAGCGCTTTCGAGCGACAGCAACCGGCTGCGAATGGAGGTCGGCCGCTTTCTCGACAGTGTCAGGGCCGCCTGAACGAAGACAAGTCGTTGTCCCCACCTCCGGGGAACAACGACTTGAGCGACAGTGCAGTGAAGTGTTCGAGCCGGCTTACGCCGCCGCCTTCTTGCGGGCGAGCTCGGCCTTGTACAGCTCGAACTCCTCGGCGATCGCCTTGGCGACCGACGGCCGCTGGCGCAGACGCTTGTAATAGGCCTTCACGTTCGGCCATTTCGCGAGCTCGATCGGCGGTGTCGCCATGGTCCAGTTGATGACCGTGACGAGATAGGCATCGGCGACGCTGAAATGGTCGAGCAGGAAGTCGCGGCCCTTCAGGTAGTTGTCGAGATAGTCGAGCCGCGACAGGTTCTTCTCGAGCGCATAGGCCTTGGTTTCCTGCGGCGCCTTGCGGTCGAGCACGGGGATGAACAGCCCCTTGTGCAGCTCGGTGCCGATGAAGCAGAGCCATTGATGCAGCCGCGTGCGCTCGATGCCCTCCGCGGCGCCGAGGCCGGATTGCGGAAAGCGGTCGGCGATGTATTGCAGGATCGCCGCGTTCTCGGTCAGCACCACGCCCTCGTCGGTGCGCAGTGTCGGCACGAGACCGATCGGATTGACGGCGCGGAAGTCGGAGCCGTCGTTCATCACGGTCTTGGTCGGCGGGTCGACTTCGAGATAATTCGCCTCGGCGCCGGCTTCATACAGCGCGACGCGGGTCGCCATCGAACAGGCGAGGGGCGAGAAATAGAGATCCATCTGTAGCCTCCTTGGGCAAGTTCCTCTTTGGGGGGTCGCTCAACCTGGCCAGATTGATTTTTGTACTGTCTTGCATAATATGGGGTCGGTCAAGGATTAATTTGCAAGATGGTACAAAAATCAAAGCCGCCAGCTGCTGCCAATGAGCCCGAGCGCCGCGGCGAACCCGAGCGCCGCAGCGAACCCAAACGCCGCGGCCGCCCGCGCGCCTACGAGCCGGATGTTGCGCTCGGCAAGGCGCTGGACCTGTTCCGCCGGCAGGGCTTCGCCGCGACCTCGCTCGATGATCTCAGCGAGGCGACCGGGATGAACCGGCCGAGCCTCTATGGTGCCTTCGGCGACAAGCGTGAGCTCTACATCAAGAGCTATCAGCGCTATCGCGAGGAAGCGCGGGCCTCCATGGCGGCGATCTTTCGCGAGGAGATGCCCGTGCGCCAGCGGCTGGAGCGCATCTTCGCCTCTGCGCTGAACATCTACCTGTCGGGCGAGACCGGCCCGCGCGGCTGCTTCACCGTTGTGACGGCGGCATCCGAAGCGGTCGGCGACCCCGAGATCCGCGCCATGGTGCTCGACGGCCTCACCGAGCTCGACAAGGCCTTTGCGAGCTGCTTCCGCCGCGCCAAAGAGAAGGGCGAGTTGCCGGAGAGCGCCGATCCGCTCGTGCTGGCCCAGCTCGCGTCAGCCACCGTCCACAGCATCGCCATCCGCTCGCGCGCGCGGGTCACGCGCAAGGAGCTGGAGGCGATCGTGAAGGGTGCGATCGATGTGATGCTGGGGGCCAAAGCCTAGCTGTCGTTGTAGTGAGAGCCAAGCAGCAGACTGTCGTCCCGGACAAGCGCAGCTCTGGGCAACGCGTAGCGTTGTCCCTGAGCGGAGCGCCGATCCGGGACCCATAACCACAGGGAGGAGTTTGGCGAAGACTCGGAGTTGCCAGCTCGCTCAACAATCACTCCCTGTGGTTATGGGTCCCTGCGTTCGCAGGGACGACACCGAGTATGTCGCGTGATCCCGCGTCCAACAACTACGCCGCGCGGATCTGCGCGAGGAAGCGATCCACCTCATCGCGCAACCGCTGCGACTGCTTCGACAGCTCGACCGCCGAACCCAGCACTTCCTCCGCCGCGGTGCCCGTTGCGGCGATGCCGGCCGTGACACCGGAGATGTTCTGCGAGACCTCGCCGGTGCGCGCGGCGGCCTGCTGAACGTTATGCGCGATCTCCTGTGTCGCCGTGCCCTGCTGGTCGACGGCGGCGGCGATCGCGGCCGAGATCTCGTCGACCTCTCGGATCGTCGTGCAGATCGACTGGATGCCGTCCACCGCGCCTGATGTCTCGCCCTGAACCGCATTGACCTGCGCGCCGATCTCCTCGGTCGCCTTCGCCGTCTGCGTCGCCAGCGCCTTGACCTCGGAGGCAACCACGGCAAAGCCGCGGCCGGCTTCGCCCGCGCGTGCCGCCTCGATAGTGGCGTTCAGCGCCAGCAAATTGGTCTGGCCGGCGATGCCGTTGATGAAGGAGACGACGTCGCCGATCTTCTGGGCGGCTTCCGCCAGGCTCTGCACGCGCGCGTTCGACTGACGTCCGTCGCTGGCGGCTTTGCCGACGACCTCGGTCGCGTGGGCTAGCCGCCGGCTGATCTCGGTCATGGAGGAGGACAGCTCCTCCGCCGCGGCCGCGACGGTCTGCACGTTCTCCGAGGCAAGCGTCGAGGCCGACGACACCGCGCGGGTCTGCTCGCGAGACTGCTCGACGATGGACGACATCGAGCGCGCCGTATGCTCCATCTCGACGGCGGCCGACGACACCGTGGTGACGACGTCGCGGATGCTGGCCTCGAAATTGTCGGCGAGCGCGGCGAAGGTCCGCCGCTTCTCCGCCTCGGACTGCGCCTTGGCTTCCAGCTGCTCGGCCTGGAGCGCGTTGAAGCGCAACGCATTGTCGCGGAACACCGCCACCGCCTTCACCATGGCGCCGACCTCGTCGTTGGCCTTGCTGGCGGGAACGGCGACGTCGAGATGTCCGTCGGCAAGCTCGCGCATGACCGAGGTGATGGAGATGATCGGACGCGAGATGCTGCGGGCAATGAGATAGCCGACGATCGCGGCCAGCACGAGGCCGAGCGCCGCGATGCCGATGGCGAGCAGCCAGGCGCGGTCGGCCGAGGCTACGTAGTCGGCATTGTCCATCACCAGCTCGACGGCGCCGAGCGGCTTGCCGGAGAAATCCTTGATCGGTCCGAGCAGCGCGGCGACCGGAATGTCGTCGAACTTGGCCTGCTTCACGGTGAAGCTGCCTGCGGTGGCGCGGCCGTAATCGGCCGCGTCGAAGAAGCTCTTGCCCTTCAGCGTGCCGCCGAACAGCTTGAAGGCCGAGCCGTCGGCCAGATGGAAGGCGATGTCGACGTGGCGGTTGGTCTTGAAGTCGTCGAGGAAGGACTGGCCGAAGGTCAGGCCGAACTCGACCGTGCCGAGTTGCTTGTCCCCTTGCGCGATCGGCACCACGCCGCGGATGCCGAGCCCGGCAACGCCGCCTTCGAGGCCGACCACGACCTTGCGATCCTGATTGGCGACCAGAACGGTCTTGCGGAAGCCGGAGAGATCGTCGCCGAATTTCGCGGGCTGGTGCACGCGCAGGAACGAGGTCGCCGGCGCCACATGGAACTGGAACTGCTCGACACCGTATTCCGATTTGGTGGCGGCAAAGACCGGCCTGAACAGGGCGGTCAGAGCGTTACGGTCCTGCTTGGCCATTGCATCCTGCGTCGCCGGCATCGCGGCCACGACCGTGCTCATGGCGGCGGCGCGATGCGACTCCTCCGCGATCCGCGACAGCAGGGCGTCGTAATGGCTGCGCAGCTCGCGCTGATCGGCGCGGTCGATGATCCCCGCGATGATCCACATGGCCCCGAGCACGGCAAACAGGGCCGTCGCCGCCGCCGTCACCGCGAGGGCGACCGTGATCCGCATCCTGAGGCCGAGGCTCGCGCGCATGTCTGGCTCGTTCGTTGACCGTTGGTTAAGAACGCATATCAAGTTCTCGCTAAGAGAGGGTGAACGGGATACCGGCGTCGCGGTGGTTGTGGGGGCGGCCTCAATACCCCCGCGTCCGGTCCACCACGTTCTCCAGCGCGCCGCCGGCTTCGAACCGCGCGATCTGCTCGGCGACATAGGCCGAGATCGCGTCCGCGTCGGTGTCGGCTGCATTGTGCGGCGTCAGCACCACCTTGGGGTGGGTCCAGAACCGGCTGTCCGGCGGCTGCGGCTCCTGCACGAAGACGTCGAGCGAGGCGGCGCCCAGCGTGCCGTCGTCGAGGCAGGCCAGGATGTCGGCTTCGTTCTGCAATCCGCCGCGGCCGGCATTGATCAGCACCGGCGCGCCGAGCGGGCTGTCGCGGTGAAGCTTGCCGAAAACGTCGCGGTTGAGGATGCCATGCGTGTCGGGCGTCAGCGGCAGCAGGCAGACCAGGATGTCGGTCTTGCGCAGGAACGCATCCATGCCTGCGGTGCCATGGAAGCATTCGACGCCCACGATGTCGCGGGGACTGCGGCTCCAGCCGGCGACACGGAAGCCGAGCCGCCGCAGCACGTCGGCGGCGTCGGCGCCGAGTGTGCCGAGCCCCATGACCCCGACCGTGACGGCGCTGGCCGGCCATTGATATTTCGGCTCCCAGCGCCTGGCGCGCTGCGAATCCCGCAAGTAGAGCTCCTGGCGGTGATGCATCAGCACGTGCAGCACCACATATTCGGTCATGCGATTGGTGAGATCGGGCACGGCGACGCGCACCAGCGGCACGTCAGGCAGGCTCTTGTCCGCCGTCAGAGCGTCGACGCCGGCGCCGAGATTGAAGATCGCCCGCAGATTAGGGAAGGAGGCGAGGTCGCCCGGCACCGGCTTCCACACCGTGGCATAGTGCACCTCGGCCGGGTCGAGGGCGGAATCGGGCAGCAGCACCACGCGGCGGCCGCCGCAAACCGCATCGAACCGAGCCTTCCAGCGCTCCGGCAGCCAGTTCTGCTGCGTGCTGTTGATCAGGACGGCTAGTGTGCCCATGGTCATTCGAAGTGCCTCATAAGGTTCCGCTTTGGGTGGCCCTCATTGGCACGATCTGACGGATTCTTCTCGCAAATTATTTCCGCAGCCTTGTCGGGGCGGGGCATAGTGGGGCGTCTTTAGAACAACACCCGAGGAAAATGTCGCCCATGCTTTATGCAATCCTTTGCTATCATGATGAGGACTTCGTCGGCTCCTGGAGCAAGGAGCAGGACGAGGCCGTGATGAAGAAGCTCGCCGTGGTGCAGGACAGGCTGACCAAGGAGAGGCGGCTCGGACCGGTCGCGCGGCTGCTGCCGACCACGGCGGCGGCGACCTTGCGCAAGGAGGACCCGCCGCTGGTGCTCGACGGCCCCTATGCCGAGACCAAGGAGCAGCTGCTGGGCTTCTACATCGTCGACTGCAAGAATCTCGACGATGCGCTCGACGTCGCCCGCGACCTCGGTGCGGCCAATCCCGGCGGCGCCTATGAGGTGCGTCCCGTCGGCGTGTTCCGGCCCGGAGGAAATCTGACGTGAGCGAAGCCGACACCGCCTGGATTGAGACCGCGCTGACCTCGGCGCGCCCCCAGGCGGTCGGCGCGCTGCTGCGCTATTTCCGCGATCTCGACACCGCCGAGGAGGCGTTCCAGAACGCCTCGCTTCGCGCCCTCAAGAGCTGGCCGCAGAATGGGCCGCCGCGCGATCCCGCGGCTTGGCTGATCATGGTCGGCCGCAATGCCGCCATCGACGAGGTGCGACGCACCCGCAAGCAGCAGCCGCTGCCCGAGGACGACCAGGCGATCTCCGATCTCGATGACGCCGAGGGTGCGCTCGCCGAGCGGCTCGATGGCTCGCATTACCGCGACGACATCCTGCGGCTGATGTTCATCTGCTGCCATCCGCAATTGCCGGCAACGCAGCAGATCGCGCTGGCGCTGCGCATCGTCTCCGGCCTCACCGTGAAGCAGATCGCGCGCGCCTTCCTGGTCTCGGACGCCGCGATGGAGCAGCGGATCACCCGCGCCAAGGCGAAGGTCGCGGAAGCCGGCACGCCGTTCGAGGCGCCCGGCGCGGTCGAACGCTCCGAGCGGCTCGTCGGTGTCGCGGCGATGATCTATTTGATCTTCAACGAAGGCTATTCGGCGAGCGGCGACACCGCCGAGATCCGCAAGCCGCTCTGCGAGGAAGCGATCCGGCTGGCCCGCCTGCTGCTGCGGCTGTTTCCGAGCGAGCCGGAGATCATGGGGCTGACGGCGCTCATCCTGCTGCAGCATGCGCGCAGCGCCTCGCGCTTTGCCGCGGACGGCTCGCTGATCCTGCTGGACGATCAGGACCGTTCGATGTGGAACGGCACCATGATCGCGGAAGGGCTTGCGCTGATCGACAAGGCGATGCGCCACCGCCGCAGCGGCCCCTATCAGATCCAGGCAGCGATCGCCGCGCTACATGCCCGCGCGAAGACGCCGGAGGAGACCGACTGGACGCAGATCGACCTGCTCTACGGCGCGCTCGAAATCGTGCAGCCGTCTCCCGTGGTGACGCTCAACCGCGCGGTTGCGGTGTCCAAGGTGCGAGGGCCGCAGGCCGCGCTCGATTTGATCGAGCCCCTGGCACAGAAGCTCGCCAACTACTTCCACTTCCACGGCGTGCGCGGCGCCTTCCTGATGCAGCTCGGCCGCAACGACGAAGCGCGGGTCGCGTTCGATCGCGCCATCGCGCTGGCCAACACCTCCGCGGAAGCCGCCCACATCCGCATGCATCTCGATCGCCTGATCCGTGACAGCCAGCCGAAGGCCAAGCAAAGCGCGAAGGCGACGTGACGCGGACCCTCTCCGCCGTCATGCCCGGGCTTGACCCGGGCATCCACGTCTAGCCATCGGCGTCCAAGAACGGGGATGGCCGGGCCTTCGCCGCGCCGAAGCGGCTTCGGCCGCGCAGGCGGGACGCGCCCGCCCATGACGAAAAGATTCGTCCAGCCTTGTCGGCCCCCGCCATCCCCGTTCGTCCTTAGCCCGTATCCACGGAGCCATCCATGCTGAAAGCCGTTGCCATCATCGCCGTCGTGCTCGCCGTCGGCATCGCCGGGGTTCTCGTCTTCGCGTTGACGAAGCCCGACACATTTCGCGTCGAGCGCAGTCTCGCCGTGAAGGCGCCCGCGGGCGCGATCTATCCGCAGGTGGCGGATTTCCATCGCTGGACCGGCTGGTCGCCCTATGAGGGCCGCGATCCCGCCATGAAGCGGACGTTCGGCGGCGCCGCGGAAGGAAAGGGTGCGACCTACGCCTGGGACGGCAACAACAATGTCGGCGCCGGGCATATGGAGATCCTCGACGCGAGCGGGCCTTCGAAGCTTCGCATCAAGCTCGATTTCGAGCGGCCGTTCGAGGGCCACAACACCGCCGAGTTCACCTTTGTGCCGCAGGGCGATGCCACTCTGGTCACATGGGCCATGTATGGTCCGGCCCCGTTCCTGTCCAAGGTCATGCAGGTGTTCATCAACATGGACAGCATGATCGGCAAGGATTTCGAAGCAGGCCTCGCCAGCCTGAAGAAGCTCACCGAAAAGCAATAAGCCAACCGCAACCGAAGAGGAGCGAAACGATGCTCAACCCCTATCTGTTCTATCAGGACAATTGCGAAGCGGCGTTCAATTATTACGCCAAGGTCCTCGGCGGCAAGATCGACGCGATGATGCGCGCCTCGGATGCGCCGCCGGACATGCCCGCCGCGCCCGGCCGCGAGAAGACCATCATGCACGCGCGGATGTCGCTGCCCGGCGGCAGCGTGCTGATGGCGTCCGACGCGCCGGGCGAACATTTCAGCAAGCCGCAGGGCTTCTCGATCTCGCTGACATACGCAGACCCCGCGGAGGGCGAGCGCAAATTCAACGCGCTCGCCGACGGCGGCACCGTCACCATGCCCTTCAGCAAGACGTTCTGGGCCAAGGGATTCGGCATGTGCGTCGACAAGTTCGGCATCCCCTGGATGGTGAACTGCCCGGCGGAAGGAATGTAAGGCGTGCGACCGCGCGCGTGATCGATTGACGCGCGTCCCCTCTCTCCTTGCGGGAGCAGGGGACGCATTATCGAGTCCTAACCGGATCGGCCGCTCAACGGATCGATCCGGTCACCTCTTCGTCCTGCCGCGGCTGAACGCAGCGGGGGCAGATCACGAGCTTGGTGCCAAGCTGTTTGTCGCGCTCCGCTTCGATCTCGTCATACACCGCCCACCACGCCTCGGAGTAAGGCCGCAAGGTGCCGAGCACTCTTTCGCGTTCCTGATTGGGATCACTCGCCGCTGGCGCAGGGGGCGCGGCGCGTCGCTTCGCGACAGGGAGCTTCGAGATCTTGTTCGGATCCTGGCCGAAGCCATCCCAGGCGATCGAACGACGCTCCTGCGCCGGTGCGACTGCACATCCAAGCAGCGCTGTGCAGAAAGTGAGCAAGATGAAGCCATGTCGCACCATGCCGGATCCAGTGTTCGGTGCGCGATGCGAATGCGCCACAGGGGAAACTTGCATCGCGTCTGTCAAATGGAACTCAAGGCAAACCGATTGGCCGGCATGACCGAAGAACAAGCGCAGGATTCGCACCACTTTGCGCAAGCAGTGAGGCCGCTTCGTGAAACAATGCGGATCGCATCGCACAACAATTGACGAAATATTGGGCTGTGATCTGCACGTCAGAATCGTTATTGGTGAGTCATAAAATCGATAAACTGGGGTGGACGTCACTTGGAAGGGGAGCGACCGATGGCAGCGGCGCTACAGATCAATTTTGCCCTGTGGGGGATGCTTATCTGCGCCAGCCTCAAGCTGGTGCCGGTGATCCAGACTCTCTATTGAAGGCAGCCACCGCGTGATAGCGGAGAGCCCCGGTGCGCACGTGGCGTGCGGCACAGGGAACCTGCCTTATGGCCTCAAGCGAGCCAAATGCCTTTAATCAAGTGCCTTTGCCAAGTGCCTTGCAAGCCAGACATCCCCGCATGTGACGCGGTTCATGGCGACCGCCACATTCATCATCGACAGCGCGGATAGATTGCGGCGAGATCGCGCCCCTTGAGGAGAAGCAGTCGCGAGGTGAGGCCGCCGCGGCGGCTGATCCAGTCGCGCACCGCGCCTGGATAGGCGGCAAGCACGGCGACTGACGCTTCCGGCTCGGCATAGAAGCGCCCGCGCCGGTCCACCGAACGCGCCGCATGGAAGCCGAGCACGGCGCGCTTGGTGACGCAGATGCGTTCGCCCGGGACGATGCTCAGCACCAGCGTGCACGCGGACAGGCAGGGACCGTCGATCACCACGCGCTCGCCGCTGTCGCGCACCTTCTCGAACAAATCGAGGAACGGCCCGACCTGTCCACCCGGCGACTGGATGATGCGGATTTCGGCGACGGCGGGCGTGATGGCGAGCAGTGCCGATGCGAGCATCAGGGCTTTGACGTAGGTGATACGAAGCATGAAATCTCCACCAACTCGATTTGTAGGGTGGGTTAGCTGAGAGATTGCGCAAAGCGCAATGGCTCGGCGTAACCCACCATTTTCGGCGTCGTGTGAGAAGAGGTGGGTTACGCAGAACGGCCCGCGTTTTGCGCGGCCCGCAGTGCTAACCCACCCTACATTGCCTATCCGTTGCGGCGCTGGCCGCGCAGTGTCGGCAGGCCGATACCTGCCGCATCGAAGCCGCCATCAACGGCCAAAATTTGGCCGGTGATGTAGCTGGCATTGGCAGAACACAGGAAGTAGATCGCATCCGCAAGTTCCTCCTCGAGGCCGTAGCGGTTGAGCGGAATGGCATCGTGATAGTCGGCGCGGATCTCCTTAGTGTGCACCTGCTTCGCCATGGCGGTGTCGACGGGCCCCGGCGCGACCGCATTGACGCGGATGTTGAGCGAGGCGAGCTCGACCGCGAGCTGCTTGGTCAGGTGCGCGAGCCCGGCCTTGCTGGTGCCGTAGGCCGAGCGCAGCGTCGAGGCGCGCACCGCCGAGATCGAGGTGATGTTGACGATGGCGCCGCCATGGCCCTCGCGCATCAAGGGCACCGCGGCCTTGGTGCAGAGGAACGGGCCGGTGAGGTTGACCTCGATCACGCGGCGCCAATCGGTTTCGGACGTTTCCATCAGCGGTGCGAACACCGCGATGCCGGCATTGTTGACCAGCGCATCCAGCCGGTCGAACCGGCGTTCGACCGTCTCCATTGCAGCGCTCACCGCTGCTGCGTCCGAGACGTCGCAGGTCAGCGCCAGCGTCGCCTCGCTTTGGCCGATGTCGGCGACCGCCCGGCCGAGCAGCTCGCCCTCGATGTCGAGCAGCGCCACACGCCAACCCTCAGCCAGGAACTTCTTCGCGGTCGCAAGTCCGATGCCGCGCGCGGCTCCAGTGACGAGGGCGACTTTTTGCGGGGCTTGCGGCATGGGAGATCTGTCCTGTCTCGAAAAAGGAGGCGCGTGGGTACGTGCTCCTTCTACTGCGCTTTGGTGCGAGTGAGGAAGAGCCAAGCTGGTGGAGCCGCGGGTGCTTGGTTCTCGGAGGACTCGAAGCCCGGAGCAGCAAGTCGAGATGCAATTTGGAGAACGCCGGCATATCCCCTTGCTCCGTCATTGCGAGCGCAGCGAAGCAATCCAGCCTCTTTCCGCGGAGGAATTCTGGATTGCTTCGCTGTGCTCGCAATGACGCCGGAGAGCCAGCGAGCGCCTGGGCCGATAGGGCAGCGGAGTCGGCGCCTTACGACAGCTCCGCCGAGGCGCGCTGCATGTTGGCTGACATGTCGGCCGTGACGATGCTCTGCTCCTCGACCGCCGCGGCGGTGGAGGCGATGAACTCGTTGACGCCCGCGATCGCGACCTTGATCGCGGTCAGCGAGCTGGCGACGTCGCCGGAGATGGTGTTCAGTGCGCCGATTTCGGTCGTGATCGTGTCGGTCGCCTGCTTGGCCTGGTTCGCGAGGCTCTTTACCTCGGACGCCACCACCGCAAAGCCGCGGCCGGCTTCGCCCGCGCGGGCCGATTCGATCGTGGCGTTGAGCGCGAGCAGGTTGATCTGGCTGGTGATGCCGGAGATCATTTCGACGATGCCGCTCATGGCCTGTGCGGCCGCGGTCAGCTTCTGGGCCTGGCCGTCGGCGGATTCGACCCTCGAGGTCGCGACCTTCGAATTTTCGCGCGACTTCGCCATGGTCTCGGAGATCTCGCGGATCGAGGCGCTCATCTGCTCGCTGCCGGCGGCCACGGCCTCGATCAGTCCGCGTGCGTTGTCGGCCTTCTTGCGGCCGATCGCCTGCGCGGTGATGTCGGTCGCGTATTTCACCACTTTGTAGGGCTTGCCGTTGAGATCGAAGATCGGGTTATAGGAGGCCTGGATCCAGATCTCCCGCCCGCCCTTGGCGATCCGCTTGTATTCGGCGGCCTGGTATTCGCCGCGGTTGAGCGTTTCCCAGAACTGGCGATAGGCCGCCGAATTCTTCTCGCCCGGCTCGACGAACATCGAGTGGTGCTGGCCCTTGATCTCGGCCAGCGAATAGCCCATCGCCTTCAGGAAATTCTCGTTGGCGGTCCGGATCGTGCCGTCCATGTTGAATTCGATCACCGCCTGCGACTTCTGGATCGCGGCGAGCTGGCCGTCGCTGTCCGCCGTCTTCATCTTCTGCGCGGTGACGTCGGTCGCGAACTTCACCACCTTGAACGGCTTGCCGCTCTCGTCGAGGATCGGATTGTAGGTCGCGATGATCCAGATCTCCTTGGCGCCCTTGCCGATCCGCTTGTATTCGGCGGCCTCGAACTCGCCGCGGTTCAGCTTGGCCCAGAACGCGGCATAGGCCGCGCTGGCGCGGTCCTCGGGCGTCACGAACATGGAATGGTGCTTGCCCTTGATCTCGTCGAGCGAGTAGCCCATCGCGCCCAGGAAATTCTCGTTGGCGGTGATGATGGTACCGTCCATGTTGAACTCGATCACGGCCTGCGCGCGGTTGATCGCGGCGATCTTGCCGGAATCCTCCATGGTCTTGATCTTGTACGCCGTGATGTCGGTGGCGAACTTGATGAAGGAGACCACCTTGCCGTTGTCGTCGCGCAGCGGCGCGTAGGAGGCATGGACCCAGACTTCCTTGCCGTTCTTGCCGAAACGCTTGTACTGCGTGGTCTGGAACTCGCCGCGGTTCAGGCTGGCCCAGAAGTCGCGGTAGCGCCCGCTCTCGCGCTCGGCCGGGCTGACGAAGATGCTGTGGTGCTTGCCCTTGATCTCGGCCAGCGAGTAGCCGCTCATCTTGAGCAGGTTCTCGTTGGCATCGAGGATGGTGCCGTCGAGACCGAATTCGATCACGGCCTGCGACCGGTCGAGCGCCTCGACTTCCGCGATGGCGTGCTTGACCTTCTTGCTTAGGAAATTGAACACGTGAGCCCCGTCATGCTTTCGGAGCGAATCAGCAACATTGGCGTACCGTTTCCTCCGCGCCGAAAAGTTGCATGTTCTCCTTGAGCGTCTGTAAACCGAGGCCGGGTCTGCGGGTGGTTCCGCAAATTTACGTGCATCGGCCATCTATCTCAACCGGCAAGCGTTCTCGTTTCATATGCACGGCGGAATTCATATGACGGATTCGTATTTGTACGGACGACGTCGAATTATTTTTCGCGGCGTGTTGAACTAGTTCTGCAGCCGGGCAGGGTCGTGGTCGCGACGCCTTTCGCGCCGTCTCCCTCAGCGGAATCGACCTCTGAGATAATTTTGCGGCCCTTGTCGGTCTCGTGCAGCCACGTTCGTCTTATGGGGACACGGCTGCCATTTCCGGGTTCGTGACCCCGAGAGAACTGAGAGTGACGAGGACCCAATGCGATTCATGATGCTGATGATCCCGCTTGGCTACGAGGCCGCGCCGCCGGACGTGCAACTCGATCCCGAGCGTGTCGCGGCGATGATGCGCTACAACGAGGCGCTCAAGGACGCAGGCGTGTTGATCACGCTCGACGGCCTGCATCCGCCGTCGATGGGCGCACGGGTTTCGTTTGCGACCGGCAAGCCGATGGTCACGGACAGCCCCTTCGCCGAGGCCAAGGAAGTCCTGGGCGGATATTGGATGATCGAGGTCGCCTCGCGGGCCGAGGCGATTGCCTGGGCAAAGCAGTGCCCGGCCTCGCCGAATGAGATCATCGAAATCCGGCAGGTGCAGGAGATCAGCGATTTTCCGCCTGACGTGCAGGCCGCGGCCGCCGGCTTCGACGAGCTGAAGACGTAGTCACGCAGACATAGCCACGATGGCCGCGATTGGGATCGCGGCCGTCACCAAGCTTCAACAAGGGAGAGAAACCATGAGCACCGAGCACAAATTCCTCGCCGTCTATCTGGGCAGCATGAGCGGCGACAAGATGAAGGCCTGGCACGCGATGCCCGAAGCGGAACGGAAGGCACGTGAGCGCGAGGGCATGGCCGCCTGGCACGGCTGGGTCGAGAAGCACAAGGATGTCATCGTCGAGCTGGGCGGCCCGCTCGGCAAGACCCGCAGGATCGACGGCAGCGGCATCGCCGAGATCAGCAACGCCCTGACCGGCTTCACGGTGGTGCGGGCCGCCTCGCAGGAGGCGGCTGCCAAACTGTTCGAGAACCACCCGCATTTTGCGATCTTTCCGGGCGAGGCGATCGAGGTCATGCCCGTGCTGCCGATTCCGCAGATGTAGTCCGCATCGCCCCGGACTGACGGTGGAAATACGGGTTAACCAATCCGGCCCGTGCTAGTGACCTTCGCGCCCAGCTCATGTAAAGGTCGTTCACATGAGCTGGCGCAAGGAACAGCGCCGCGCCGAGCGCGGCTATCACCACGGCAATCTGAAGGAAGCCCTGTTGCAGGCCGCTCTCGGGCTGATCGCCGAGAAGGGCGCGGCCGGCTTCACCTTCGCCGATGCTGCGCGCATGGCCGGCGTCAGCGCGGCGGCGCCGTATCGTCATTTCCGCGACCGCGACGAGCTATTGTCCTCGATCGCCCAGCGCGGCTTCGAGCAATTCGAGTCCCGCCTGACCGCGGCTTGGGACGACGGGCGCCCCGACACCGTCACGGCCTTCGAGCGCGTCGGCAAGGCCTATCTCGCCTTTGCCCGCGAGGAGCCCGCATTCTACAACGCGATGTTCGAATCCGGCCTTCCCGTCGATTCCAATCCCGCGCTACAGGCTGCGAGCGAGCGCGCCTTCAACATCATTCGTGCAGCGGCCGAGCGTCTTGCCGCGCTGGCGCCGCCCGGCACGCCGCGGCCGCCGGCTATGATGATGGCTCTGCACATCTGGTCGATGGCGCATGGCGTCGCCTCGCTGTTCTCCCGCGGCGATGCCGCGCGGCGGAAGCTGCCGATGTCGCCGGACGAGCTGCTTGAGGCCGAGGTGCTGATCTATCTGCGCGGTCTCGGATTCCCGACCGACCGTCGTCCGCCGGCGAAGGGCGCCGAGCCGCCTCCGGTGCCGCCGGAGGCGGCCTCCGGTTCGGGCGTCCCGCCGGGTGGTCCCTGGGGCAAGCCGAAATAAAATTACGCAAATAATCACGCGGGCGTGTCAGGCGGTCAGCTTGACAAAATCGCGGGATGGTCTAGCTATGTAAATGTTATTTACATTCACAACGGCGCTGATGCCGTGATGGAGAAGGGAAATGGCCTACACCGCTGACGTCAATCGCTGGCGCGGCCCCTCGGACCACCAGCAGCAGTACGAGCGGCCCCGCATGCTCGATACGCCCTGGCATCCCGGCTGGATCGCCGTGACCATTCTCGGCTTCATCATCTGGTGGCCGATCGGACTTGCCCTTCTCTTTTTCACACTCGGGAGCAGAAGAATGTCGTGCTGGAGCAATCAGGACCGCTGGCAGAACAAGATGGAGCGGATGCAGTACAAGATGGACCGCATGCGCGGCCGCATGGAGCGCCGGGGTTTCGGCTTTGGCTTCGGCCCGCCGTCCTCCGGTAACCGCGCCTTCGACGAATACCGCACCGAGACGCTGCAGCGGCTCGAGGAGGAGCAGGTCGAGTTCAGGAACTTCCTCGATCGTCTGCGTCACGCCAAGGACAAGGAAGAGTTCGACCAGTTCATGTCCCAGCACAAGACGCGTCCGACCCCGCCGCCGACCGATCAGCAGCAGGGTTGATCTCCAAGGCTGATCCTCGAGGCCGACACTCTCAAAGCCTTCAGGCGCATGCCCCCAAAGTCCTGATGGCCCCGAGCCGCCCGTCTGCGCAACCCGCAGGCGGGCGGTTTGGTTTTGGGCCTCGCTAGCCAAAGCTCCGTCATGCCCGGGCTTGTCCCGGGCATCCACGTTCTTGGATCTGTCTTGGCAAGACGTGGATGGCCGGGACGGGCCCGGCCATGACGATGCGGAAGCATTCGCGCTTCTGCCGCCGAACCGGCGCACGCTCCCCAATACTAATGCAAATGGACCTCCATACCCGCCTGTCGCTCGGCATCACCGCCTTCGCGGTGCTGGGCTATGTCGGCCTCGTCTATGGCGGCTGCGCCGCCGACCCCGACTGCCATTTTCGCCCATGTGCGGGCGGGCGAGCGTTTTGCGGGGTGGTGCACGGCCAAGGGCAGGGGCCATAGGCCCGTGCCTCTGATGACCGGCAAGTCTCAGCGCGCTGTCACGAGCTGCGCGCGAACCGAAGCCAGGAAGTGCTCGTAGGCGTGGTCCACGATCTCGTTGAGTGATCGCGTTCGCGCGAATATCGCCTTGGCCTCGGCGAGAAATTCGTCGCGGGTCGGTATCTTCGGCAGATGCAGATGGGTCAGCGCGTCGACGCCCTCATGTGCGCGGTTGAGAATGTCGTGCAGCGTCGGCAGTTGCAACTGAGCCGGGTCGGCCCGGTGCAGGGCCGAGGAGATCGCCTGTGCCAGCGCCGGTGCATCGAACCGCCCGGCAAGCTCGCGGGCAGCCCGGTTGATGACGCGGGCGCCGAGCGGCTGCTCGTTGCGCAGCACCTGCTCGGGAGGCGCCTTCATGTTCCAGACGATGCCGAACCAGGACAGCACTTTGAGGACGTAATAGGTGACGTCGATCTCCCACCAGTAGAAGCCCTGCCGCGCGCTGCTCTGATAGGCGTGGTGATTGTTGTGCCAGCCCTCGCCCATGGTGAGCAGTGCCAGCAGCCAATTGTTGCGGGAATCGTCGCCCGTCACGTAACGCTTGCGTCCGTGCACATGGGCGAGGGAGTTGATGCAGAAGGTCGCATGATAGACCAGCACTGTGCTCCAGAGGAAGCCGACGACCAGTCCGGACCAGCCGGCAATCAGGAAGCAGAGTCCCGCGAGCACGAAGGCCGGCAGCAACTCCAGCCGGTGCAGCCACATCAGCTCGGGATAGACCGTGAGATCGCCGACCTTCACGAGGTCGGTCTCGTCGTGCTCGCGGTAGAAGATCCAGCCGAGATGGCTGTACACGAAGCCGCGGTGACGCGGCGAATGCACGTCCAGCTCGGTGTCGGAATGCAGATGATGATGCCGATGCTTGGCCGCCCACCACAACACGCTCTTCTGCGCGGTGCTTTGGGCGAGGAAGGCGAGGGCGAACTGAAACACCCGGCCGGTGGCAAACGCCTTGTGCGAGAAATAGCGGTGGTAGCCTCCCGTGACCCCGAACATGCGCATGACATACAGCGACCCGCAGATCGCCAGGGCCTCCCAGGTGATGCCTGACCAGATCGCAGCGAAGCAGCCGAGATGAACCAGCACGAACGGTATGGCGGAGGGGTACATGACGTCGTCGTGGTGGTCGTCGGCGGGCGCGTTGGGCGACATGTCTAGGCGTGACCTCGGTTAACGGGATTCCGGAATTTCGTGACGGCAGCTCCGGGGGCGGCCGGGTACGAAAAACCCGCGGATGGCGGACCACCGCGGGGACTGGAACGAGCTGCTTTGCACGGACATTCCGGCCAAAGCAGCGTCGACCGTAAATTCCACGGACTATATGGTCGCCGCTGTCCGGCACGCAAGCTCGTAGCCTCACGGGGGGCTGCGGCATGGTGCTCGGGGCGTGCCTGTCGCCCGGGGCGTGGCGCGCAGCTTGCCGACGATCTATATGAGGAAGTCTCTGGATACCGGAGATGGCGATGACGGCAGCAGCAAACGCGACGACGGACGACCGGCTCTGGCAGGCGATCCGCGACGAGGCGCAGCGTGCGGTTGCATCCGATCCCGTCTTCGGTGCGTCGCTTGCCGAGGCCGTGCTCGATCACGACGATCTCGCGGCCGCCCTGGCCGCCTTGATCGGGCGCAGGCTGGGCGGCAACGTCGCGGAGCAGGCGCGCTTCGCTGCCTTTTCCCGCGATGCCTTTCGCGCGGCGCCGGACTTGATCGAAGCGTCGGCTTGCGATCTGCGGGCCATCGTGCGCAGCGATCCTGCCATCGCCAGCCTGTTGGCGCCGCTGCTGCACTTCAAGGGCTATGTCGCCTTGCAGGCCTGGCGCGTCTCGAACTGGCTGTGGCGTCACGACCATCGCGATGCGGCGCTGCTGTTTCAGAACGAGGCCTCGAACGTGCTGCAGGTCAGCATCCACCCGGCGGCCAGCATCGGCTCGTCGGTCTATCTCGACCACGCCACAGGCATCGTGATCGGCGCCGATGTCGTGATCGGCGACGAGGTTACGATCCTTCAGAATGTCAGCATCGGCCGCAGCAGTGAGCTGCCGCCGCGCTCGCCGCGCATCGGCCGCGGCGTGTTCATCGGCGCCGGCGCGAGCATCCTCGGCAACGTCAGCATCGGCGATCTCGCCAAGATCGGCGCCGGCACGGTGGTGACCTCAGACGTCCCGGTCGGCTGCACCGCCGTGGGCAACCCCGCGCGGCTCACCAACTGCCCCGAGCCTGCATCCGCGGCCTGACGCGCGCCGTCCTTCATCCGCTACGAATTGCGAACCAGCGCAGTTGATTTGATCAATACCCGCCCGCCAGCCCGCTGTTCCGGCGAGGATCGTTGGCGCCGTAATAGCGGTTGTTGCCGACTGGCTTGCCGTTCAGCGCCGGCGCGCCGACAATGATGACGGCGAGGTGATTGGCCGGTTGCGGCGGGCCGAATTTATGGCCCATCCCCTCAAGGATCTTCTGCGTGTCCGGCGACAGCGCATAGTTCTCGACATTGGTCAGGTCCGGCAGCCATTGCTGGTGGATGCGCGGCATGTCGACGGCTTCCTGCGCGTTCATGCCGTAGTCGATCGCGTTGATCATGGTCTGCAGCACGGCCGTGATGATGCGGCTGCCGCCCGGCGTGCCCACCACCATGACGGGCTTGCCGTCCTTGGTGACGATGGTCGGGCTCATCGAGGACAGCGGCCGCTTGCCGGGCGCGATGGCGTTGGCCTCGCCCTGCACCAGGCCATACAGGTTGGGAACGCCGACCTTGGCAGTGAAGTCGTCCATCTCGTCGTTCAGCAGCACGCCGGTCTTGGCCGCCGTCACCTTGGCGCCGAACCAGTCGTTCAGCGTGTAGGTGACGGACACCGCGTTGCCGTCCTTGTCCGCGATCGAATAATGCGTGGTGTTGCTGCCCTCATGCGGCGCGACACCCGGCTTGATGTCCTTGGAGACGCCCGCCTTGTTCGGATCGATCACGGCGCGGATCTTGGCCGCGTAAGCCTTGTCGAGCAGGCGGTCGAGCGGGTTCTTCACGAAATCAGGGTCGCCGAGATAGCTGTTGCGGTCCACGTAGGCGTGGCGCATCGCCTCGATCTGGACATGCGTGGCCGCTGCGGAGTGATAACCCAGCTCCTTCAGCGGATAGCCTTCCAGGATGTTCAAGATCTCGCAGATGATGACGCCGCCCGAGCTCGGCGGCGGCGCCGACACCACGTGATAGCCGCGATAGTCGCATTCGACCGGAGGAAGCTCGCGCGTCTTGTAGCCGTCGAGATCGTCCTGCGTCAGCAGGCCCTTGCCGGCCTGGCTCGAGGCCACGATGGCGCTGCCGACCCAGCCCTTGTAGAAGCCGTCGGTGCCCTTGCCGCTGATCTCGCGCAGCGTTTTCGCCAGCTCGGATTGCACCAGCTTCTCACCGACGTTGAACGGCTGGCCGTTGTTGAGGAAGATGACGCTCGAGGCGGGGTCCTCCTTGAAATCGTTGGTGGCCGTGCGCAGCAGGTCGATGTCGCCCTGGTCGAGCACGAAGCCCTGCTCGGCGAACTGGATCGCGGGCGCGAGCAGGTCGGCGCGCTTCATGGTGCCGTATTTCTCGCGCGCATATTCCATGCCCGAGACGGATCCCGGCACGCCCACGGCGAGGTGCCCCTTGGTCGAGATGCCCTTGATGACGTTGCCGTCCGTGTCGAGATACATGTTCGCGGTCGCCCCCTTGGGCGCGGTCTCGCGGAAGTCGAGAAAGGTCTTGCGCCCGTCGGCGAGCTGGATCGTCATGAAGCCGCCGCCGCCGAGATTGCCGGCTGCCGGATAGACCACGGCCAGCGCATAGCCGACGGCGACCGCGGCATCGACGGCATTGCCGCCGCGCTTGAGCACATCGACGCCGACCTGGGTCGCCAGATGCTGCGCGGACACCACCATGCCGTTTTCCGCAGCGACCGGCGCGAGCGATGCGGCGCGCGAGGGGCTGGCCACAAGGCAGATGGAGACGATCGCGGCGGTCATCCACCGCCGGCTTGTTCCCGGATTTTGCACGGCGCGCTCCCTTGGCGAGGCCGGCTGTCCCGGCCCTTGTTGGTCGATGCGAGGGCAGCCTAGCAGGCGTGAGGCGGGATGCAGAAGCCCGGATGAATGAAACGATGTTCGGGACCGTTCGCGGATCCCCGCATGTCGCTTCGCTCGTGCGGGCTACGATTTCGCCGCGGACTCGCTCGCCCGCAAGCGGAGAGGGAACCGACCTTTCGCCGGCCACGGGCCTGCCTCCCATCTATCTGCACTGCCTACCTTTCCCGCAGCCAAATTCGCCTGTGGTAACCTCGCATTAACCAACGCCGGGCTCTGGTAAGGGCGGACAATCGCGCCCAAAGCCCGAAGCCGAGCCCGTCAAGGCCCGGGGCCAAAGGCCCATAGTTTTGACATCTTGGCAGGGAATGCAGACGGCCGGCTTTGGACGAGCCCCTGCACCCCGAAAGACAAGGCTTTGAGCGGGCTTGCCGGCCGCGCCGGTGCTAGCGCGGCCATTGGGGAACCGGTCGCCATTTGCTGGCCGGCATATCGGATAACGATCGCCTTGAGAGGATACTGCTTATGAATCCGGCCGACGTGGCTCAGTCAGCCCTTCCGGTTGCCGCTTCCGCGGACGTGTCGCTGATCGCGCTGTTCTGGCAGGCTCACTGGATCGTGAAAGCCGTGATGCTGGGACTTCTGTCCTGCTCGGTCTGGGTCTGGGCGATCGCCATCGACAAGATCTTCCTGTTTGCGCGCACCCGCCGCTCGATGGACCGCTTCGAGCAGGCCTTCTGGTCCGGCGAATCGATCGAGGACCTCTACCGCACGCTTTCGGCCAAGCCGACGCATTCGATGGCGGCCTGTTTCGTCGCGGCCATGCGCGAGTGGAAGCGCTCCTTCGAGAGCCACGCCCGCTCGGTCGCGGGTCTGCAGATGCGTATCGACAAGGTCATGAACGTCTCGATCGCCCGCGAGGTCGAGCGGCTGGAACGCCGCCTGCTGGTGCTCGCGACCGTCGGCTCCGCCGGCCCCTTCGTCGGCCTGTTCGGCACGGTCTGGGGCATCATGTCGAGCTTCCAGTCGATCGCGGCGTCGAAAAATACCTCTCTGGCGGTGGTGGCGCCGGGTATCGCGGAGGCGCTGTTTGCGACCGCCGTCGGCCTTATCGCCGCCATTCCTGCCACTATCTTCTACAATAAGTTCACGTCCGAGGTGAACCGGCAGGCCCAGCGGCTGGAAGGCTTCGCCGATGAATTTTCAGCCATCCTGTCCCGTCAGATCGACGAGCGGGCCTGACGGACGGCATGTATAGTGTGAAGGGCAATTTGGGCACGCGATCATGGCCATGAACGTTGCGAGTTCGTCCGGAGGCGGCGGGCGCCGCGGCCGGCGCAAGCCCGTCGTGGCCGAGATCAACGTCACGCCGATGGTGGACGTGATGCTGGTGCTGCTCATCATCTTCATGGTGTCGGCGCCGATGCTCACGGTCGGCGTGCCGCTCGACCTGCCGCAGACGCAAGCCAAGAGCCTCGAGAACAACGACCAGAAGCCGATCCAGATGTCGGTCGACATCAAGGGCAAGGTGTTCATCAACGATTCCGAGATCCCGATCAACGAGCTGATCCCCAAGCTGAAGGCGATCACCGACGCGCGCGGCGGTCTCGAGGAGCGCATCTATCTGCGCGCCGACAAGAAGGCGGATTACGGCACGGTGGCCAAGGTGATGGGCCAGCTCTCCGGCGCCGGGTTCAAGAAGCTCGCCCTCGTCACGGAAGCGGATCAGGGGTCCTAGGCCGGTGAAGGTGAACGTCGACAAGACACTCGTTGCGTCGATTGCCCTCCACGTCCTCGTGCTGGGTTGGGGGCTCGTCACCTTCAGCAGCAAGGCCTACATCGCGCCGGAAGAGTCGCTTCCGATCGACATCATCTCCACCGATCAGCTCGCCAAGATGATGGCCGGGCAGAAGACCGGCAAGAAGGAAGAGCTGAAGCCCAAGGTCGAGAAGATCGCGGAGCCCAAGCCGGAAGAAGACGCCGTCGGCAAGGTCACCGAGAAGAAAGAGCTGATCAAGACCAATTCGCAGCCGGAGCCACCGCCGAAGCCGGTCGAGAAGCCCGTCGAGAAGAAGCCCGAGCCGCCGAAGCCCGTGGCCGAGGCGAAGCCGAAAGAAGAGCCGAAGCCGCAGGAGAAGAAGCCTGATCCGGCCAAGGAAGATCCGCTCGCCGAGCTCATGAAAAAGCAGGAGGCCAAGAAGCCGCCGCCGAAGCCCGTGGAGCAGAAGGTTGCCGCGGTGCAGCCGCAGCAGCAGCCGAAGCCCAAGGAGCGCAGCTTCGATCCCGCGCAGATCCAGCGCGACCTCGACAAGCGCGCCGCGACCCGGCACGAGCAGACCGGCTCGGCGCTGAATGCGTCGGCATCGCTGGGAGCCGCGACCGGGACTGCCGCCAACAACGTTGCGACCTGGCAAGGTGCATTCCAGGGCGCGGTCAAGCGCTGCTTCACGCCCACCTATAACGGGCAGGACGCCAATCTGTACGAAGCCGACATCGACATTCCCATGAAGATCGACGGATCGCTCGCGTCCGAGCCCGTCATCGTCGCGGTGCGAGGACCGTCGCGCTCGATCGCGCAAGCCGTGGCGGAGAGCGCCAAGCGCGCCATCGTGCAGTGTCAGGTTTATTCGTTCCTGCCGAAGCAGCAATACGACAACTGGAAGCTCATCCCGATGACTTTCGGTCTGAAAGACATGTTGTGACATCCGAACATAAGAATTTTGCAATGAATGACGCTCGATCGATGAACCGCCGCCGTTTCATGACCCTGACGGGATCGACGCTTGCTGTGCTCGGGAGCGGACAGACTCTCGCGCAGGGCCAGCCGCGACTGCGCATCGATCCCACCGAATTCCAGCCGATCCCGATCGCGATCACCGGCTTCGTGCCGGGCTCGCCGGCCGACGGCGATGTCGGCAACGGCGTCACGCAGGTCATTACCAACAATCTGAAGCGCTCGGGCCTGTTCGCCCCGATCGACCAGGCCGCCTTCATCGAGCGCATCAGCAACATCGACGTCGCGCCGCAATTCCAGAACTGGAAGACGCTGAACGCGCAGGCCCTCGTCACCGGCCGCATGACGCGCCAGCCCGATGGCCGGCTGAAGGCTGAATTCCGCCTGTGGGACGTGATCTCCGGCCAGCAGCTTGCCGGCCAGCAATATTTCACCTCGCCGGAATATTGGCGCCGCATCGCTCACATCATCTCCGACCAGATCTATGAGCGGATGACGGGCGAAAAGGGCTATTTCGACAGCCGCGTGGTGTTCGTGGACGAAAGCGGCCCGAAGGAGCGCCGCGTCAAGCGGCTCGCGATGATGGACCAGGACGGCGCCAATGTGCGCTATCTGACCCGTGGCTCGGACCTCGTGCTGACGCCGCGCTTCTCGCCCAACTCGCAAGAGATCACCTACATGGAGTTCGGGCAGGGCGATCCGAAGGTCTATCTCTTCAACATCGAGACCGGCCAGCGCGAGATCGTCGGCAACTTCCCGGGCATGACCTTTGCGCCGCGCTTCTCGCCGGACGGCCAGCGCGTCATCATGAGCCTGCAGCAGGGCGGCAACTCCAACCTGTTCGCGATGGATCTGCGCTCGCGCTCGACCACGCGCCTCACCGACACGCCGGCGATCGACACCTCTCCGTCCTACTCGCCGGACGGCACCCGCATCTGCTTCGAGTCCGATCGCGGCGGCCGCTCGCAGATCTACGTGATGGCGGCGGGCGGCGGCCAGGCGCAGCGGATCTCCTTCTCCAAGGACGACACCAACGCCAGCTATTCGACGCCGGTGTGGTCGCCGAAGGGCGATTACATCGCCTTCACCCGGCAGGGCGGCGGGCAGTTCTCGATCGGCGTCATGAAGCCCGACGGCTCCGGCGAGCGCCTCCTCACCTCCGGCTATCACAACGAAGGCCCGACCTTCTCGCCGAACGGCCGCGTGCTGATGTTCTTCCGCGATCCCGGCGGCAACGGCGGACCCTCGCTGTACTCGGTCGACATCTCCGGCCGCAACGAGCTGAAGGTGCCGACGCCGGGCTTCGCGTCCGACCCGGCATGGTCGCCGCTGCTGTCCTCGACGGCGGGTCAGTAGATCGCGCGCTTGCAACGCGCGATGTTGTCGAAAAAGCGCGCTGATTTTTTCGCGTTTGGTGAGGAAAGCAATCCTTTCTTCACCTTGCGCTCGGCAAGCGTTGCCTAGTTGCTTGATATTTAAGCAGAAATCGGTTCGTCGATACCGAAAAACAACTCGACTTTAACGATGTTCCCTCAGAAAGGCTTCATCTGGGGTGAGTAAAAGTACGCGCCAAACAGGACGCGTAACACGCCAATGCAACTGGCCGACCAGAAGCAGAGTGATCGAGACGAGCTGGAGCCGATACTCTACGCCGCTCTCATCAACTCCATGGTGCAGAATTTCTGGGCGATCTTTCTAGGCTCGGCCTCCGCGGCCGTGGCCGCGGTGATGACTGCGCTGAAGACGGGCGACGTCTGGCTTTGGCCGCTCGCGTTCCTGCTGATTGCGATCGGCACCGCGCGAGCATTCCAGATGCGCGGATACGAAAATCGCACCCAGCCGCTCTCGTTCGACGAAGCCAAGCACCTGGAGCCGCGCTACTGGATCGGCGCGCTGAGCTACGCGGCCGTGCTCGGCCTGTGGGCCTTCGTCGTCATCTACAACAACAACGATCCCGTGGCCGACATGCTCTGTGTCGCCATCGGCATCGGCTACACCGCGGGCGGTGCCGCCCGCAATTACGGACAGCCGCGGGTGATCCAGTGGCACGTGGCGCTGGCTTGCGGTCCGATGTCGCTCGCCTTGCTGCTGCACGGCGGGTTCTACCACATCGGTCTTGCCATCCTGCTCGTGTTCTTCTTCATCGGGCTCAAGAACATCAACCTCAGCCTGCACGCGATCTTCGTCAAGGCGCTGACCTCGAGCTTCCGCGAATCCGCGCTGGCGCATCAGTTCGACACCGCCCTCAACAACATGCCGCACGGCCTGTGCATGTTTCGCGCCGATGGCCGTCTTGCGGTGATGAACCACCGCTTCAGCGAGCTGATGACGTTGCCCGACGACCTCGTCAAGCGCGGCGCCACGGCCGCCGACATCGTGTCGGCCTGCGTGTCCGCCGGCTCGATCTCGACGGAGAGCGGCAACCAGGTCCTGGCCCAGATCGCGCATGCGCGGGTCTGCGAGATCGTCACCGCCGATCCGAACCCCGCGCGCGGCCGCACGCTGGCCTGGACGTTCCAGCCGATGACCGGCGGTGGCACCGTGCTGCTGCTGGAAGACATCACCGAACGCACCAATGCGGAAGCCCGCATCAGCCATCTCGCCCGTTACGACGAGCTCACGGCGCTGCCCAACCGGGTCAGCTTCCACGACGAGATCGAGCGGCTGCTGGCGCTTTCGCATCATGCCGAGCGGCTCTCGGCCCTGCTGTTCGTCGACCTCGATCAGTTCAAGCAGGTCAACGACACGCTCGGTCACCCCTGCGGCGACCAGCTCTTGTGCGCCGTCGCCAACCGCCTGCGCGAGATGCTGCGGCCCGAGGATTTCGTCGCACGCTTCGGCGGCGACGAATTCGTCGTGTTCCAGCAGAACATCTCGTCGCCCGAGGACGCCGCCGCGCTCGCCCGCCGTATCGTCGAGCGGCTGAGCGAGCGCTATCGCATCGACAACCACCTGGTCGAGATCGGCGCCAGCGTCGGCATCGCGCTGACCTCGCCCGAGGGCGCCAGCGCCGATACGCTGCTCAAGAACGCCGACATGGCGCTGTACCGCGCCAAGGCCGACGGCCGCGGCACCTTCTGCTTCTTCCGCGACGAGATGGCGGCGACCGTCGAGGCACGCCGCATCCTCGAGCTCGATCTGCGCAAGGCGCTCGCCAACGAGGAATTCGAGCTGTTCTATCAGCCGCTGGTCAACCTGAAGTCCGGCAAGATCACCACCTGCGAAGCGCTGCTGCGCTGGAATCATCCGGTGCGCGGCACGGTCTCGCCGGTCGACATCATCCCGGTCGCCGAGGACATGGGCCTGATCGTCGATCTCGGCCGCTGGATCCTGCGCCGCGCCTGCATGGAATGCATGAAGTGGCCGGAGAGCGTCAGCGTCGCCGTGAACTTCTCGCCGCAGCAATTCCACCAGCGCGACGTCTTGAGCGAAATCCGCTACGCGCTCGAAGTGTCGGGCCTGCCGGCGCACCGGCTGGAGATCGAGATCACCGAATCCTCGCTGCTGCGCAACACGCAGCTCACCCACGATATCCTGTCGCAGCTGCATGCGCTCGGCGTGCGCATCTCGCTCGACGATTTCGGCACCGGCTATTCCAGCCTCAGCTATCTGCATAATTTCCCGATGCAGAAGGTGAAGATCGACCGCTCCTTCCTCGAAGGCATCGACACCGACCGCCCGCTGACGCTGCTGCGCGGCGTCGCGCGGCTGTCCGCCGATCTCGGCATGGCCGTCGTGGTCGAGGGCATCGAGACCAACGAGCAGCTCGACCTGATCAGTGCCGACGGTACCGTCTCGGAGGCGCAGGGCTATCTGTTCAGCCGTCCGGTGCCCGCCGTGCGGATGCGCCAGCTGCTCAATGCCTCGCATGGACGGCGCTCCGAGGGCCAGCTCCAGGTCGTCGGCTCACGCTCCTTCGCGTAACTCCATTTCCCGAAACGTCCCATCATTTCAGGCTGTTGCAGGCCTACCGTAGTGCTACGGGGGTTAACCCTAACCCTTCGATTGCTTTGCAAGCCTGTTAAGAAGGTGTTAATAAATGACCACGCCCGCGCAAGTTGTCTTGCAGGAATGTCTTTGAACGCCGTCGCGTGAAGTGTGGGTAGGGAGTTGGAATGCAGTCCTCAGCCAGATCTGTCATTTCGGCTGTTGGACGGGGAGCTGAACTCCTGACCGACGTCGATTATCACCTAGCTGAAACCGCCGCGGAGAAGGAGGAGATCTACAACCTCCGCTATCGCGCCTATCTGCGGGAAGGTGCCGTCAAGCCCTCGGCGGACGCGCGGGTGACCGATCGCTACGACGAGCTGCCGAACGCGTGGACCTTCGGCGTCTATCTCCATGGCGAGCTCTGCAGCTCGGTTCGCATCAGCGTGCTGACGTCCGAATGGCGCGAATCCACCTCTGCCGATGTCTTCCCGGATATCCTGCATCCGCGGCTCGATCGCGGCGAGGTCATGATCGACCCGACCCGCTTCGTCGCCGATCCCGACCAGGTCAAGCGGGTTCCGGAATTGCCTTACCTGACAACCCGTCTCGCCTACATGGCCTGCGAACATTTCAATGCCGATCTCGGCCTCGCCATCGTGCGGTCCGAGCATCAGGCGTTCTACCGGCGGGTGTTCCTGCACGAGACCATCGCCGAGCCGCGGCTGGTTCCCGGCCTCACCAAGCCGTTCGGCCTGATGGCGGCGGACTTCCCGACCTTCCGCAAGAAGGTGTTCGAGCGCTATCCGATCATGCGGTCGACGGCCTTCGAGCGGCGGATGCTGTTCGGTCGTGCGGGCCAGCGCGAGGTGCCGCAGCGGCCGGTGCTGGTGGCGGACGCCGCCCACGCCTGAGATCGGCGCCGGCGCGCAGACGTCGCGCCGAGTATGAACGGCGGCCCTTCACCTGCAGGCTGGCGTCACACGAAAAATCCCGAATTCCAGCCAAATTCGCCGTTTTTGCCGGCCGGCGAAGCTTGCCTTCACCCTCGCGCCACATTTACAACCCATTAACCATGACGGGTGCTTTTCGGCAGTTGGGGGCATTTGATCGGCCGAGGCAAGGTTCCGTCAAGGTTGACGGAACGTTCGCTTAACCAACCCCCTGTAGACCGGACAGCAGTGGACGAACGTGAGCGTGGAGGCTCCGGAATGAAACATCCTATGCGTATCCTCCAGGGATTGAAGCTGGCCGCAGTACTCGCCGTCGCGCTGTCGATGGGCGCCTGCGCCAACAAGAATGCTGCGACGGATGCGATGGCCAATGCGGCGACGCCTGGCAGTCAGCAGGACTTCGTGGTGAACGTGGGCGACCGCGTGTTCTTCGAAAGCGACCAGACCGATCTGACCCCGCAGGCGATCGTGACCCTGGAGAAGCAGGCGCAGTGGCTGCAGAGCTATCCGCGCTACTCCTTCACCGTCGAAGGTCACGCCGACGAGCGCGGCACCCGTGAATACAACATCGCGCTCGGCGCCCGCCGTGCCCAGTCGGTGCGTTCGTTCCTTGCCTCGCGCGGCATCGACCCGAACCGCATGCGCACGATCTCCTACGGCAAGGAGCGGCCGGTCGCCGTCTGTAACGACATCTCGTGCTGGTCGCAGAACCGTCGCGCCGTCACCGTGCTGAACGCGAGCTCCTGACGCCCGCGACCCGCGCCACCGACGCTCAGTCAGGCGCCGTTCATCTTCAGAAACCGATTATGCCGGCGCCCTCTCGGGCGCCGGTTTCGTTTCAGCAATCCGTGACAGAATCCCCGTGGTGCCAGACACATTTTTGGCGTACTCCCCTTCAATGTGTGGCGCGTCGCATGTTCCGTCGCAGGCCATTTCGCTTTCGTCGTCAGGGCAAGATGTCATCCAGATTTAAGGTCTTTACCGGCACCGTGGCCATCGCCGCGCTGCTCCCTTTGTGCACGCCCGTGTTCGCCCAGACCGATGACGATCCGGAGATGCGGATCGAGCGGCTGGAGAACCAGCTGCGCCAGCTCACCGGCCAGAACGAAGAGCTGCAATACCGCAATCGCCAGCTCGAAGATCGGCTGCGGGCGCTCGAAGGCGGCGCGCAGGCCGCGCCCGGACAGGTGCCGGTCCAGCCGTCCGTCTCGGCCGCGCCGCCCGCGCAGATCGCGCCCGCTCAAGCCGCCCCCGGCTATCGCCAGCAGCCGCCGCAACAGCAGCAGGCCATGCAGCCCAATTACGAGCAGCCGCATGGTGCGGCTCCCGCGCCGATCGTGCAGGAGCAGCCGGGCCCCGGTGCGCCGGGCTCGCGCCGCCGCGGCGATGCGTTCGACCCCGGCCAGAATCCGAATGCCCCCGGCGCGCCGCGCGCGCTGGGCGGCGGTCAACAGCCGATGCCGGCCGGCCAGCAGGCCGGCTCGCCCGGCGGCCCAATCGGCTCGCCCGGCGGCCGCGGCGCCGGCGAGCCGCTCGATCTCGCCAACACCAGCCCCCGCTATCAGCAGGGCGTTCCGCCGGCGGCCCAGCCCGGTTATCCGCCGGCACAGCCGCAGGGCTATCCGGCGCAGCCCGGCGGCGCGGGGCTGACCACGCTGCCGCCCTCGGCGACGCCGCGCGACGAGTTCGACCTCGGCATCGGCTACATGCAGCGCAAGGACTATGCGCTCGCCGAGCAGACCATGAAGAACTTCACGCAGAAATATCCGAGCGATCCGCTGCTCGGGGACGCGCAATACTGGCTCGGCGAGAGCTACTTCCAGCGCCAGCAATATCGCGACTCCGCGGAAGCCTTCCTCTCCGTCACCACCAAATACGAAAAATCGGCCAAGGCCCCGGATGCGCTGCTGCGGCTCGGCCAGTCGCTCGCCGCGCTGAAGGAGAAGGAGGCCGCCTGCGCCGCGTTCGGCGAGGTCGGCCGCAAATATCCGCGCGCCTCCGCCGGCGTCAAAGCCGCGGTCGACCGCGAGCAGAAGCGGGTGAAGTGCTGATCCGCCGCGTTGCTCGCTGACAAGGCGGATGACACTGCGCTAGATTGCGCCGGCCTTCCGCTGGCGATTGCTGGGCAGCGTCATGTCAGACGATGATAATTCTCCGATCTCGGCGCGCACGGCGAGCCGCCTCTTCGCCGCGCTGAAGAGCGCGCCCGCGCTGGTGCTCGCCGTTTCCGGCGGACCGGACTCGGTCGCGCTGATGTGGCTGATGGCGCGCTGGCAGCGCAGCCTTGCGCGCGCACCGCTTCTCACCGTCGTCACGATCGATCATGGCCTGCGGCCCGAGGCGGCGCGCGAAGCGCGCGCCGTCAAGCGGCTCGCGACTGAGCTCGGATTGCCGCACCGGACCCTGCGCTGGCGCGGCGACAAGCCGAAGACGGGACTGCCGGCGGCCGCGCGCGAGGCCCGCTACCATTTGCTCGCGGAGGCCGCGCGTGCCGTCGGCGCCAGCCACGTGCTGACCGCCCATACCCGCGACGACCAAGCCGAGACGCTGCTGATGCGCCTGTTCCGCGGCAGCGGACTTGCAGGACTGTCGGCCATGGCGCCGCTCAGCGCGCGCGACGGGATCGTGCTGGCGCGCCCGCTGCTCGACGTGCCGAAGGCGCAACTGGTCGCGACCTTGAAGCGGGCGAAAGTCGGCTTTGCCGACGATCCCACCAACCGCGACGCCGCCTTCACCCGGCCGCGGCTACGCGCGCTGCTGCCGCTGCTCGCGGCCGAGGGTGGCGATGCCAGGAATCTGGCGCGGCTGGCGACGAGGCTGGCGCGGGCCAATGCGGCGGTCGAGCTGCTGGCCGACGGCGCCGAGCGCTTCCTCCGTTTGAGGGATCGCGGCGATGCGTCGCAGGCGGGCGTTCGAAGCTTCGAGGCGTCGGCCTTTGCCGCACTGCCGGAGGAGGTCCGGCTGCGGCTGCTGCTGCGGGCCGTCAACGCGCTGGGGCACGAAGGGCCTGCGGAACTCGGCAAGGTCGAAACCCTGATGTCCGTGCTGGATCAGGCGATTTCGGCAGGTCTACGCGGTCGTCCCGGTAGCCGCCCGGCCCTGAAGCAGACGCTTGCGGGAGCCTTGATCAGCCTCGCCGGCGGGCGTATCCACATCGCACCGGCGCCGGCCAGGCGCCGCAAGGCCGGACAGGCCCGGGACGATGGCGGATCATGACACCAGCCATTTCGCCCCGGCACCGTCAGGACACCTTAACCAGGCAGGAAAAACCCCGCTCCCGGCGCCATTATTTCAGCGGGAATCGCTCTAAGATGGGCTAAATAGTCCCATCTCATTCCCTTGGCAGCGACCCGGGCGGCACCTAGATTGTATGCGTCTAACCGAGAGGATTCCTTGGGGATTTTCTCTAACTTGCCCAAGTAACTCCTGAACGTAACACCTGAAGGTAACTCCTGAAGGACCAGGCCGCGATCCGCGCGACCACGAAGGAAGATCGATGAACGCCAATCTGCGCAACTTCGCCCTCTGGGTCATCATTGTCTTGCTGCTGCTGGCGTTGTTCACGCTCTTCCAGAATCCCGGCCAGCGCGCGTCCTCGCAGGACATCGCGTTCTCGCAGCTCCTGAGCGAGGTTGACCGCGGCAATGTGCGCGACGTCGTGATCCAGGGTCCCGATATCCACGGCACCTTCACCAACGGCTCCAGCTTCCAGACCTATGCGCCGAGCGACCCGACGCTGGTGAAGCGCCTCTATGACAGCAAGGTCCAGATCACCGCGAAGCCTCCCGGCGACAACGTGCCGTGGTTCGTCTCTCTGCTGGTCTCCTGGTTGCCCTTCATCGCGCTGATCGGCGTGTGGATCTTCCTGTCGCGCCAGATGCAGGGCGGCGCCGGCAAGGCGATGGGCTTCGGCAAGTCGCGTGCGAAGATGCTCACCGAAGCGCATGGCCGCGTCACCTTCGAGGACGTCGCGGGCGTGGACGAAGCCAAGCAGGACCTGCAGGAGATCGTCGAATTCCTGCGCGATCCCGGCAAATTCCAGCGCCTCGGCGGCCGCATTCCGCGCGGCGTGCTGCTGGTCGGCCCTCCCGGCACCGGTAAGACCCTGATCGCGCGCGCGGTCGCGGGCGAAGCCAACGTGCCGTTCTTCACCATTTCGGGTTCGGACTTCGTCGAAATGTTCGTCGGCGTCGGCGCCTCTCGTGTGCGTGACATGTTCGAGCAGGCCAAGAAGAACGCGCCCTGCATCATCTTCATCGACGAAATCGACGCGGTCGGTCGTCACCGTGGCGCCGGTCTCGGCGGCGGCAATGACGAGCGCGAGCAGACGTTGAACCAGTTGCTGGTCGAGATGGACGGCTTCGAGGCGAACGAGGGCGTGATTCTGATCGCCGCCACCAACCGCCCTGACGTGCTCGATCCCGCGCTGCTGCGCCCGGGCCGCTTCGACCGTCAGGTCGTGGTGCCCAACCCCGACGTCGTCGGCCGCGAGCAGATCCTCAAGGTTCACGTCCGCAAGGTGCCGCTGGCGCCGGATATCAACCTCAAGACCATCGCGCGCGGCACCCCGGGCTTCTCCGGCGCCGACCTGATGAACCTCGTCAACGAAGCCGCTCTGACCGCCGCGCGCCGCAACAAGCGCATGGTGACCCAGGCCGAGTTCGAGGAAGCCAAGGACAAGGTGATGATGGGCGCCGAGCGCAAGTCGCTCGTCATGACCGAGGAAGAGAAGTTGCTGACGGCCTATCACGAGGGCGGCCACGCCATCGTCGGCCTTAACGTCGTCGCGACCGACCCGATCCACAAGGCGACCATCATTCCGCGCGGCCGCGCGCTCGGCATGGTCATGCAGCTGCCGGAGCGCGACAAGCTGTCGATGTCCCTGGAGCAGATGACCTCGCGCCTCGCCATCATGATGGGCGGCCGCGTCGCCGAAGAGCTGATCTTCGGCCGCGAGAAGGTGACCTCGGGTGCGTCCTCCGACATCGAGCAGGCAACGCGTCTGGCTCGCATGATGGTGACGCGCTGGGGCCTGTCCGAAGAGCTCGGCACCGTGTCCTACGGCGAGAACCAGGACGAGGTGTTCCTGGGCATGTCGGTGTCGCGCACGCAGAACGCCTCCGAGGCGACGGTGCAGAAGATCGACTCCGAGATCCGCCGCTTCGTGGAAGAAGGCTACAACGAAGCGACGCGTATTCTCACCGAGAAGCGCGGCGATCTCGAAGCGCTCGCCAAGGGCTTGCTGGAGTTCGAAACGCTCTCCGGCGACGAGATCGTCGACCTGCTCAAGGGCAAGAAGCCGAACCGCGAGTCCGTGCTCGAGCCGACCACGCCGCGCGCCTCCGCCGTGCCCCCGGCCGGCAAGTCGCCGCGCCCGCGTCCCGATGCGGATCCGGGCCTGGAGCCGCAGCCGCAGGCGTGATCGCAAACGGCAGATGAGATCGAAAAACGCGGCGGAAACGCCGCGTTTTTTGTTGGCCGACCGTTCGCGGGGAGGGCGCCTCCGGCGCGGGCGCGACGCCCCACGCCGGCGGCGGGCGAGGTGCCCCTGAGCCCGCTCCGGTGCAAATGCGCGAAACATTAAAGACGACCTTAACGCTTGCGTCCTACTTTGGCCCGCCATGACTGAGCAGGTCGTTCACAGCGCGGTTCAACCGTTTTCGGCGCGTGCAGTGCTGCCCTGGGCCGTGGGGCTCTGCATCTATGCTCTGCTGCTGGTCGCCGGGCCGCGGCTGCTCGGTGATCCCGACAGCTATTCCCACATCGAGGTCGGACGCTGGATCATCGCCCACGGCGCATTGCCGTCGACCGATCCCTTTTCCTTCTCGATGCACGGCGCGCACTGGATCACCTTCGAATGGCTGTCCGAGGTCGTCTATGCCGCGGTCTACGGATTTGCCGGCTGGCCTGGCGTCGTCGCCATCGCGGCCGCGGCGATCGCGCTCGCCTTTGGCCTGTTCACGTTCTTCCTGCTGCGCGAGCTGTCGCCGACCCTGACGCTGCTGATGGTGATCGCGGCCCTCGTGCTGCTGGCGCCGCATATGCTGGCGCGGCCACATGTCTTCGTGCTTCCGCTGATGGTGACCTGGGCAGCGGCCCTGGTCCGCTGCATGGACCGCGGCACGCCTCCGCCCTATTGGGCGCTGCCGCTTCTGGTGCTGTGGACCAATCTGCACGGCAGCGTGGTGCTGGCGCTCGGGCTGATCGGCCCGGCGGTGCTCGAGGCGCTGCTGCGCGAGGAGCGGAGCGAATGGCCGCGCGTGCTGCTGCGCTGGATGCCGTTCGCGGCCCTTGCCCTCGCGGCGTCCTGCCTGACGCCGCACGGGCCGGAACCGCTGCTGATGCCGCTGACGACGCTCGGCCTCGGCTCCGCGCTCGCCTGGATCGGGGAATGGCGACCGCAGGATTTCAGCCATATCGGCGGCTTCGAGTTGTTGCTGCTGGGAGGCATCTTCGCGCTCTCGCGCGGCGTGACGCTGCCGGTCGTGCGGGCCCTCGTGGTGATCGGCTTGCTCCATTTCGCGCTGGCGCAGATCCGCAATGCCGACCTGCTGGCGATGCTGGCGCCGCTTTATCTGGCGGCTCCCCTGGGCCGGAAGTTCGGCGGTCCAAGCAGGATCGATAACGACGGCACGTCGCGCGGTTTAGGCCTCGCCGCGATCGCCGCAGTGGCGGCGATGAGCGGAGTGGCCCTGGCGCGCGACATGCGACCGGCGCCCAACATCACGCCGGAGGCCGCCATCGCGCAGGCCGACCTCGCCAGGGCAGGGCGCGTGCTCAACGATTATTCGTTCGGCGGCTATCTGATCTATGCCGGCATTCCCACCTTCATCGATGGTCGCGGCGAGCTGTATGGCGGGCCGTTCATCGATCGCTACAATCGTGCGCTGGCGCTGATCGACCTTGCGGATCTTCTCAAGCTGCTCGATGACTACAGCATCGGCGCGACGCTGCTCTCACCGCGCACACCGGCGGTCGCGATGCTCGACCGGCTGCCCGAATGGCAGCGCGTCTACAGCGACGACGTGGCGGTCGTGCACAAGCGGCGAACTGCGCCGCAGAAATAGCTCAGGCAGTGCCGAAGGCGGCGTATTGTCCGCCGAGCCACACGCCGCCCAGCGCCCCTTCGAGCCGCCGCGCCGGCTTGCTGTCCCAGGGCAGCAGCAGGAAATGACGCGCGCCGATCTGGTGAAGGCCGCCTGCAGCCATCAGCTTCTGCGTCGTCCCGGCGCCGAGCAGGACGGCATCCCGATCGAACTCACAGCGCGCAACGGCAAGCCGCGTCAGCGGGTTGTACGGATTGTGCTCGATCACGCAGACGAGCCCGCCGGGGCGCGTGACACGGCGCATCTCGGCGATGAACTGCGCCCATTCGGCCGGCACGATGTGGTGCATCACGCAGACGGCGGTGACCAGATCGAAGCTGGCGTCGGCAAAGGGAAACGTGCGGCCGTCGTACTCCCGGTAGTCGACCTCGCGGTTGTCAGCGCGCGCCTGCGCCAGGCTGGCCGAGGAGACGTCGATGCCGCTCAGGCGACCGACCATGCCGCCCAGCAGCGGATGCAGGCTGCCGACGCCGCAGCCGACATCCAGCATATCGGGCTTCCCTGCGCCGAGCCGCTGCGCAATGAGATCGCGCAGCAGGTCGGCCTTCGCTCGCATGAAGAAGTCGTGCGGCAGGCCCGAGAAGTCGATCGAGGACTGGACCACCTCACGGTAATTGTCGTGATAGCCGTCGAACAGTTCGGTCATGCGCTGGTTACTCGTTGACGGCGTGGATCGCGGGCGTCGCCGCCGCCTCGTCGCGGCCGAAGCCGACGCGTTCCTGCACGACGTAGAGCGGGCGGCGTTTCACCTCGGCGTGGATGCGGCCGACATAGAGCCCCACGATTCCCGTCATCAGCATGTTGATGCCGCACAGCAGCGACACGACGACGATCGTCGAGGACCAGCCGGTCACGAGATGGCTGTCCTGGCTGAACCACAACAGGACCACCCAGCCGCCGTAGAGCAGCGCGAGCCCTGAGACCGCCAATCCGCACCAGATCGCAAGCCGCAACGGCAGATCGGAAAAGCCGAGCGCGGCGTTCACCGCCAGCCGGACCATCTTGAACAGCGGGTACTTGGTTTCGCCCGCGGCACGCTCGAGGCGGTGGAAGGCGACCTCGGCCTGCCGGAAGCCGAGCCAGGCGATCATGCCGCGCACGAAACGATCCTGCTCGGGCATCTGCCTGAGTGCCTCTAACACCTTGCGATCGATCAGGCGGAAGTCGCCGACATCGGCGGGGATGCCAACGGAGGACATCTTGCCGAGCAGCCGGTAGAACAGATGCGCGGTCGCGCGCTTGAAATGACTTTCGCCCTCGCGCGACAGGCGGCGGGCGTGGACGATGTCGTTGCCTTCCTTCCACTTCGCGATCAATTGCTCGATCACTTCGGGCGGATCCTGCAGATCGGCATCCATGACGATGATCGCATCGCCCTGCGCGGCGTCCATGCCGGCGGTGATGGCGATCTGGTGACCGAAATTTCGGGACAGGCCGATGTAGCGGAAGCGCGGGTCGCGCGCGGCGAGCGCCCGCAGCACGATCGAGCTGGAATCGCGGCTGCCGTCGTCGACGAAGATCGCTTCCGCCGGTGCATCGAGCCGGGACATGACCTGCTCGAGCCGGCGCAACAGGACCGGCAGCACCGCTTCCTCGTTGAACACGGGAATGACGAGGCTGTAGCGGATCGATCTGGAATGGGCCGCCATGCGAAGGGATTCCGACTGGGTTGCAGGGGCGGAAGTCTAGGAGCCGGTGGTTAAGGTCGCCTTGCCGCAACCATTAAGTGTCTAGGGCCCCCGTCATTGCTGGGGCGGGAGCGAGGGCTGGTCGAGGCCGGGATGGTGAAGCGCGGTTAACCACGCTCGGGCAGCCTCCGCTCGGCCTAGGATTTGCGGCGAACCCTGTAGAGCGAAAATCGCTCAGAAGTCTCCAGGAGCTCCAGCAGATCCGGCAGCGGATTTGCAGCAGGCGATCCCAGCACATAGAGATAATCGAAATCCCGGTACCAGGTGCGGACAAACGGCGGCGCGTCTTGCGGCGACGGGCCCGTCGCGATGGCGGCAAGCAGGCCTGACGGCACCGGACCTCCGTAAGGAATGGAAATATTGCGCACGGCCTCACGCGGCCGCACCGGCTGCTTGCCCGTTTCCGTAAACAGGTTGGGCACGAAGGCGCCTGCGTAGTGCACGGCCAGCGTCGGCGCATAATACATCGGATACGAGGTCAGGTCGGCGAAGGGCGGGTCGCCATTGTCGCCCGCGCTCCCGACCAGCACGCGTGAGCCGCGATCGATCTTCTGGAACGAGGCGATGATCGCCGCATAGTCGGCGCGGTAGGGCAGCCAGACCAGGAGCACGACCGCGAGATTGAGCAGCGTGATGCCGCTGATGCCGGCGAGCGCAGCCATTCTCCAAGCCCGGTTCGGCAGCGACAGCCAGCAGAAGGCCGGCAGGATCAGAGCCGCCGCGGGAATCACGCGAAGATCGACAAACGAAGTCCCGAACAGTTTCGAGGGAATGACGAGGTAGAGCAGCGCAAAGCCGATCGCGAGCCAGATGCCGGCCGGCTCGAGCCGCAGCACGCCGCGTCTTGCGGCGACAAGCAACCCGATCATCAGCGCGAGACCGGTCGCCGCGGCCGTCGTCAGATTGTAGCCGTTCATGATGCGGAGCGGCCAGACCGGCTTGAACCCGACAAACCAGCTGGAGCCTTCGCTGCCGATCGAGCCCGAGCTGACGTGCATGATCGCAAACAGCACCAGCGCCGGCAGAGCCAGCGCGCCAAGCCGTGCGGCCGCGACGGGATAAGCGACTTGCCGCTGCTGGATACGCGACAGCTCGAAAAGGCCAAGCGCCGCGCCGTAAATGCCGAGCGAAAAGAAATGCGCCACATACAGCGCGGTGACGAAGATCAGATTGGCGACGAAGCGCAACGGCCACGGGCCTTCCGCCAGCAACAGATAGACGGCGATGCCCCACAGCGCGAGCCCCAGCCCGAACTCGAAATTCACGAAGCCCCAGCTGAACGGCAGACAATAGAGGAACGCGAGCGCGGCGAAGCCGGCAAGCTCAACCCGTCCCTTTCGGACCCATTCGAGCAAAAGCGCGCCACCGACGATCAGCACCTGGCTGAGCAGCAGAAACAGCCGTGTGGCGGTCTCGACGCTGGTCAGCCGCGCCAGCTGCGGCACCAGCAGATCCATTCCGAGGTTGGGATAGAAGGCCCAGGCCACCTCGTAATACGGATTGGCATCGGGCGTACCGTTCTGGCTCAGAATGTACATGCGGGCGAGGTGATTGGGGTAATCGACCATCGCGGGAATGGGGGTCAGCAACACCGGGAGAAATGACACCACCGCCAGCACCGCAAGCACGGTGATCGCCAGCGATCGGTCCGCGCCGGAACGCGCCGGATTTGTCAGAGGCGGCTTGCTGGAAAGTACCATGTCGTGGGATCGCTGAGGTCTCGCCGCAGTGCGCGAGCCCGGGCTCGCGTCACCATTGAAAGCATTTCTCTGGTCTTCGAGCCCGCGAAGCAGCGCCTCACTTCGAGGGCGCGGCTGTTGCATTGCCCGCGGGGTCTCGCACGTGGATCACGGCGATGTCGTCCGCATAGATCCGTTTCCAGCCCTTGAGCTGATCGAGGATCTGCGGGCCAGGTGCATCGGCGACCAGCAGCGTCGCGTCGATCTTGTACTCATCGAGGAGGCGCGGCAGCAGCTCGGGCTTCTTGCCTTCGGTCGCCTTGAAGAAATCCATGACGAATTTCTCGCCATAGAGCTCGGCGCGGCCGTCGACGAACACCGGAATGTCGCGCGAGATCAGATAGCCGCCGAACTGATAGGCGTTGAAGATGCGCTGCGGCTTGAGCTTCTCGAGCAGGTCGACCGCCGCAACCGGCGTCTGGTTCATCGTGAAGGTGAAGCGGTGATGTCCCATGTAAAGCGATGTCGAGGTCCAGCTTGCCGCCACGATCATCAGCGCGCCGATGGCGGTGACATAGCGGGCGGGCCAGCGGTCAGCACCCGAGGTGTCGGAGACCGGGCGCGGGAACATCGCGCCGAGCGGCTTGGCCATCACCAGCGGTATCAGGAATGCAAAGGCCTCGATGCTCCTGACATGGGTCAGCGCGCTCCAGGTCAGGAACAGGATCAGGAAGATCCGGGGCGCCGACAGCACGAGACCGCGATAATAGCCGAACGCGATCAGGCCGAGCAGGGCGCCTTCGAACGCGTTGAACGTGGCGAAGTTCGCCGGCATCCATTCAAAGATCAGCGTCAGTAATTCGCCGAGGCCGAGGATGTTGGTCGCGCCCTGCAGCGTCCGCCAGCCATAGGGCGTGCAGCAGCTCGCGATCAGCGCGGCGATGCCGAACAGCACCCATTGCATGAACAGCTTGAGGCGTCGTCCCTTCTCGGCGTGCTCGACCGCCTCGAGCGAGATCGGGCCGATCAGTGCAAGGCCCAGCACGAAGCCGCCATGCAGATTGGCCCAGAGCGCCATCAGCGGCAGCCAGTACCAGGACGGCGCGCTCCTGCGGTCGGCGGCGGCCATCAACAGCCCGACCCAGGCCACCATGAGCGGCAGCGCCAGGATATGCGGACGCGCCAGCACGTGGTGGATCGACAGCAGCAGCGCCAGCATCGCGAACAGCACGGCGCGCGGAGCTTCGATCTGCGCGTCGAGCAGGTAGACGAAAACGGCAACCGTGAGCGCGACGCCGATCGCGGTGACGATGACGGGTCCAGCCCAACCCCATTGCGCATAGGAGAAGGCGAACAGAACCTGCGACAGCCACGACGTCGAGATCCACGGCGCGCCCGTTCGCGTGAAGGAATAGAGGTCGGTGGTGGGCATGGCGCCGTGATCGAGGATCCATTGCCCGATCTTGATCTGCCAGAAGGAGTCGGAATCCTGAAGCAGCGTGTCGCCGACAAAGAGGTAGAACAGGTAGGCGCCGGCGCCGACGCACAGCGGCACGAGGGCCCTCGCGCGGCTCTGCACCGCGATGCTGTTGGCAAAGGAAAGGGACATGCCGCCTCGTTGTCCTGTTGTTCTCGAACAATCACCAAGAGCGCGACGAACGATCCATCTCGTCGCGCTTTGGTCCGAGCGGGCGGCATTGGACCATGGCCGGTTATAACTTCGAGTAAATCGGCCGCGTCACACGGCTTTCATGTCCGAACAATTTAACGGATCGTTTTAGATTTCGGTTTACCATCGCCGAATACACGCAAACCGCTCTGTGTTTACGCAGTCGAATTAACTGCGGCGCAATTCTTTGCCTCTACGTTCGGTTCCATGGTCGGGCGGCGCTGGGAAGCCGAAAAGACCAGATCAGTTGTAGCCTCGTGTACTCATTTGGAGCACTCTATGAAGAACCTCGTTGCGCGTTTCGTGAAGGATGAATCCGGCGCCACCGCCATTGAATACGGCCTGATTGCTGCCGGTATCGCGCTGGCGATCATCACCGTCGTCAACAACCTCGGCACCACGCTGAACACCAAGTTCACCTCGATCTCGAGCAGCCTCAAGTAAGGCTGGACGATCCAGAGAGTTTCGAGAGCCCCGTCCTTGACGGGGCTCTTTTGTTTTGGGGCGAGGTCTGCCGCGGCGACGCCGTGCAGAATATTTCCGCTCCGACACGCAAGCGCACTTTCCGGCCCGCGTCTCCGGATGCATGGCGCGCCTGTCCGCCCATGTGACGGTCCACGCATTTGCTTCTTGTCATCTCTCCTGAATAGTTGTTCAGTCCTTGCGGGACGATTTGCATCTTTGACGTGACGAAGCGTTCGGCCGCAGGGCGTGTGGCAGGCGTGTGGGACAGGAAGCGCGCCATGGTCTATCGGCGGACGCATCAAGTGGTTAAGCGCCTTGCGGCGCGGCGCAGCGCGATTCTGGCGGCGGCGCGGGAGACGGCGGCGGAAGGCGGGATGGCGGCGGTGCAGATCGCGCCGGTCGCGGTTCGCGCCAATGTCGCGGCGGGAACGGTCTACCGCTATTTCCCCTCCAAGGCCGAGCTGATCTCTGAACTCATTGCCGAGGTCTCGCGTGACGAGCTCGCGGCGATCCGGCGGGCGGCCGATGCCGCGCCGGGGCCGTCCTCGGCCCTGGCCGCGGCCGTGACGACGGTGGCGGTCCACACCCTGTCGCAGCGCCGGCTGGCCTGGGGCATTCTCGCCGAGCCCGTCGATGTGGATGTCAGCGCCTCGCGTCTTGCCAGCCGGCGAGAGATCGCGGGCGAGATGGCGGGGCGGATCGACGCTGCGGTGCGTGCCGGACATCTGCCGGCTCAGGATACCGCGCTTGCCGCCACCGCTTTGCTCGGTGCGCTGCATGAGGCCCTGGTCGGGCCGCTCGCGCCCGACAATCTCGATGATCCCGTCAAGATGCGCGATGCGGTGCAAACCGTGACGCTGCTGGCGTTGCGCGCGGTCGGCGTCATGGACGCCCGTGCCCGCGGTCTGGTGGTGCAGCAGACGCTGTTGCCGGCGACGAAGGCGCTGGTGGGGGCGTAAAGATCGCCACGCCGCCGATGCGAAAGGCGCTCAGGTCATTGCCCGAGCGCTTCTTTCTTTAAAACCCACGCACGCTCGCCGACGACGCCGGCTACCGTGCATGGGGTTGTTTTCGACATTTTAGTTTTGGCTGCGTGAAGCAGACCTACATGTCCGCATCGCCCTCGGGGCCGACCGAGGCAATGCGCACCATGTTGGTGGTGCCGGGAATGCCGAGCGGCACGCCGGCGACGATGAGCACGCGCTGGCCGGCACGGACAAAACCGTCACGGAACGCGATCTGGCCGGCACGGCTGACCATGTCGTCCTGGTCGCGGGCATCTTCAGCGACCACGCAATGCACGCCCCAGGTAACGGCGAGCCGCCGTCCTGCGGTGATGTTCGGCGTGATCGCCACGATCGGCGGCTTCGGCCGTTCGCGCGCCACCCGCACGGCGGTGGAGCCCGACGAGGTCCAGCAGATCAGCGCTGGCAGGTCGAGCGTCTCGGCGATCTGCCGCGCCGCGTCCGCGATGGCATCGCCCGCGGTCGCTTCCGGTGCCGGGCGCTGCGCCGTGATCACGGAGCGATAGATCGGGTCGCGCTCGACCTCTTCGCCGATGCGGTTCATGGTCGAGACCGCCTCGACCGGGAATTTGCCGGCCGCCGATTCCGCCGACAGCATGATGGCGTCGGCGCCCTCATAGACCGCGGTGGCGACGTCGGAGACTTCGGCGCGGGTCGGCACCGGCGACTGGATCATCGATTCTAGCATCTGGGTCGCGATCACCACCGGCTTGCCGGCGCGGCGCGCCATCCGCGTCATTTGCTTCTGCAGGCTCGGCACGCGCTCCAGCGGCAGCTCGACGCCGAGGTCGCCGCGCGCCACCATCAGCGCGTCGGAGGCCTCGATGATGTCGGCGAGGCGGTCGATCGCCTGGGGCTTCTCGATCTTGGCCATCACGGCGGCGCGGCCGCGGATCATCTTCTTGGCTTCGAGCACGTCGTCGGCGCGCTGCACGAAGGACAGCGCGATCCAGTCGACGCCGGTGACGAGCGCGGCTTCGAGGTCGGCGCGATCCTTCGGCGTCATGGCGGAGACCGGCAAATCGGTGTCGGGCAGGCTGACGCCCTTGCGGTCGCTCATCTTGCCGCCGACCACGACGCGCGTCACCGCGTGCTCCTTGGAGGTCTCCTCCGCGATCAGCCGCACCTTGCCGTCGTCGAGCAGCAGCGCGTGGCCGGGCCTGAGCGCGGCGAGGATCTCGGGATGCGGCAGCTGCACGCGCGTGGCGTCGCCGGGCGTCTTGTTGGAATCGAGCGTGAAGGTCTGGCCGTTCTGGAGCTGCACCGAGCCCTCGGCGAAGGCTCCCAGCCGAAGCTTCGGTCCCTGCAGGTCGACCAGGATGCCGATCGGCCGGCCGTAGCTCGACTCGACATTGCGGATCGTCGCTACCAGCTCCCGCATTTTGTCATGCGGCGTGTGGCTCATGTTGATGCGGAACAGGTCGGCGCCGGCCTCGAACAGGCGGCGGATCATCGCGAGGTCTGAAGAGGCCGGTCCCAGGGTCGCGAGAATCTTGATACGGCGAAGACGCCTCATGGCTTGCTTCCAGACGGGGGCGGGGCTGGCGGGAGGCCAGGCGCGGCGGGGGGCGTACCACCGGGCGGGCCATTGGGCAAACCCGGAACTCCGCCCGGACCGACCGGACCAGGCAGGCCAGGAACGCGCTGCTGCGCCGGCTGTTCATTGGCGTCGGTCAGTTGCACCGTCCACGCTCGCTGCTCGCCGGTATCGACCTCGAAATAGCCGGTCCGGTCGTAGCCGCGCGCGAGGCAATCCTCGGTGCCGCGGATGGTGAACTCCTTGTCGCGCGAGCACATGAAGGCCTGCCCCGACCATTCGCCGCCGCGATCATAGTCGATCGCGTAGATGTAATAGTAACGGGCGACCAGCGTTCCCCGCAGCAGGGTCTCGCAGGAGCGCGAGGAGATGTTCCACCAGCCTTCGGTGGTCCAGCCCTCGGCATCCTTGTAGCCGAGCGCAATGCCGACCCGGCTCGAGGTGTTGTTGCAGAGCCTGAAATCGGCGGAAGCCGGGCTGGCGAAAAGGCACAGCCAAGCGACGACCAGCACCGGGACCAACCGGGCGAGCAGGCGAAGCGGGGTGCGGGGAGATTCGGCAATCATTGTCGCGGTAGCTATACCAGATCATTGACGATTTGGCGTAGGGCCGGGGAACCACCCCGAAAAGGTCGGCGGCGGCGGTTTCGGTCGGTTTGCGCCGGGATATGGCAAAATCTGTGACAGAGCCCACCTGATCCCGTAAGGGTGACCTCCATCGGGTCAGGCTCACGGGATATCAAGGGATACAGCCATGGCAATCGACGACAAAACCAGAACCGAGCTCGAGGCGGCCGCTTTCCGGCGTCTGGTCGATCATCTCAAGACCCGGACCGACGTCCAGAACATCGATCTGATGAATCTGGCGGGCTTCTGCCGCAACTGCCTGTCCAACTGGCTCAAGGAAGCCGCCGACGCGCAAGGCGCCGCCTTGAGCAAGGACGAGAGCCGGGAGGCCGTGTACGGCATGCCCTACGAGACCTGGAAGTCGAAATACCAGGGCACGGCCACGCCCGAGCAGATCGAGACGATGAAGAAGGTCCATCCCCACGGTCACGGGCACTGAGCGGCCGCACGCGCCACGCCCCCCGAGTCGCACCACACAACAGCTTTCTTCGTCCCGCCGCAGGAAGGTGTGGGCGCGCTGTGGACGAGCGCGATGCTGCCTTGAACGCAGTCGGCACCAACCCTAAGGGTTCTAGCCAGCACGCGCGGTGAGGATGCCGGCGTCACCTCGTTTTGCCAGTTCCATTTGGAGTACCAAGATGGCCACCACCGCCGCCGTCCGCGACGACGAGCCCGCGACGAAATTTGCCAAGGACCAGCTCAAATCCATCATCGAGCGCATCGAGCGGCTGGAGGAAGAGAAGAAGGCGATCTCCGACGACATTCGTGACGTCTATGCCGAGAGCAAGGGCAATGGCTACGACGTCAAGGCGCTGCGCACCATCGTGCGCCTGCGCAAGCAGGATCCCAACGAGCGCGCCGAGGCCGAGACCATTCTCGAGACCTACATGCAGGCGCTGGGAATGCTCTGAGGCAATTGGGCCTCTCGCACAGCTGCCGTAGCCCGGACGAAGCGCAGCGACATCCGGGTTCTTGCAGCCTGCCTCGTACTCCCGGATTACGCTTGCGCTCCATCCGGGCTACAAAGCCGGTGTGTTCGTCAGTGAACGGAGACGCCGGTGACTGCACCGAAGCCGCCGCGGGAGGTCAGCCGTGCGATCGACGCCCTACCGGCGCCGATCGGCAAGCGGCTGCTCCAGGTGCGCGACCTGATCTTCGCGGCCGCTGCGGCACATGACGACGTTGGCAAGCTCACCGAAACGCTGAAATGGGGTGAGCCCGCCTATCTGACCGACGAGACCGGCAGCGGCTCGACGATCCGGCTCGGACGTCTGAAGGATTCCGACCACGCCGCCGTCCTGTTCAATTGCAAGACGACCCTGGTCGACGAATTTCGCGAGCGCTTTCCCGATCAGTTCGAATACCGGCAGACGCGGGCATTGCTGGTGCCGGTGACGGGCAGGCTGCCGAAGCAGGAGCTATCGGTCTGCCTGTCCCTGGCGCTGACCTATCATCGGGATCGGCGAGGCAGGAAGGCGAAGTAGCCGTAGCCCGGATGAGCGAAGCGATATCCGGGATGTCTTTCGCGCGCGGCTTTCCCGGATGTCGCTTCGCTCGTCCGGGCTACGAGACTGGGTTTGTCGAAGCTGTCAACGCAGCGCAGCGGTGCGGACCACGAACGACGTCGTCTGGAGCTTTGCGGTCGCGCTGCCCGAGAAACTGTCGCAGGACAGGCCCTGCATCGGATCGTCGGCAAAACCCATCGCGACCACGGCTTGCGGCTTGACGAAATAGCCGCGCAGCGCCGTCGTATCGAGCTCGCCCATCAGCGTCACCGACATCGCGCGGCTGGCGCTCGGCGACAGCATCACGATCTTGAGCCAGATGCTCTCGCCCTTGGCGGCGGAGAGGCGGGTCGCGGTCGCCACCATGCCGTCGATGCTCTTGCCGACCACCGTGTTGATCTCGGTCGCCTGGGCAAGGTTGCGCGACGCGGGGCGGGCGGAACGCGGGATCGGCGCCGAGGCCGCGACGACATTGGCGCGGTCGACCGGCGAGGCGGCCGGCGCGAAAGCCAGCGCCTGAAGCGCCGAATGGGACACGCTCGCGGTGGGTTGCGGATCGGTGGCGGCGGCGAGGGCCTGGCGGGCCTTCAGCGCGGCGACCTGCGCCGGCGTCGCCTGCTGCGGTGCGGTCGGGGCATCATCCCAGAAACCGCGGGCGTTGATGATGTCGGCCGGCGTCTCCGGCTTGCCGTCGCCAGATTTGCCTGACGGGGCCTTGTCGGCGACCGGCGCGGGCTTCGGCTTGGGCGGCGCAACGAGCTGCGCATCGGCCGAGGCAAGCTGGATCGCATTGGCGATCTGCGGTTTCGCGCGCGGCGTCGGAACGGGTTCGGCGGGCTTGGCGGCGGCTGCGACGACGGTCGGTGCCGCCGGCTTTGCGGCCGGCGCCGGCGCGCCCTCGTCGTCCTCGTCGCTGCTGGCGGCCGGAGCTGCCGACTTGCCCTTGAATAGCGCCGCGAAGAAGTTCGGCTTGCTGCTGCCGGCGTCGTCGCCATTGCCGCGACGCTCGATCTCGGCCTTGGCGAGCTCATAGCCCTTCAGCGGATTGCCGTCGGTCGGCAGATGCACCGTCTTGCCATCAGGGAAGACGCGGGCGAGCTGGTCATGCGTCATGCGCGGCCAGTGCCGGATGCTGCCGGTGTCCAGATGCACGAAGGGCGAGCCGGAGGTCGGATAGAAGCCGACGCCGCCGCGCTGCATGCGCAGGCCGGCGAAGCGGATCTGCTCCAGCGGAATGCCCGGAATGTAGAAGTCCATCGCATGCCCCAGCATGTGTTGGCTGAAGCGCGCCACCCCGGAGGAGCGGCGGCGGAGCATCGCGTTGGTGGCGGGGGAGCGATAGGAGGAGATGATCTGGATCGGCTGCTTGCCGTCGACGTCGCGATAGACTTCCCAGATGATGTCGAACAGGCGGCGGTCCATGACCGTCTCGTCCTGGGTGCGCCAGTCGCGCAGGAAATGGTTGAGCTGCTTCAGCGCCGCTTCGTCGTAGCGCCCGTCGCGCTTGAAGGTGACGGTGAGGTCTTCGCCGGAATGGGTGTGATGGAAGGAGAGCGTCTTGGTCTCGCTCAGCGCGGCGGCGTTATGAACCGAGCCTGCGCCGGCAAGCAGCAATGCGGCAGTGAGGCCGATCCGCGAACCGGCCTTCACTCCCGCATGGGACAACGACAGCACAACGAATTGGCGTGCGAGACCAGTCAGCACGTTTGAGCCCACCCAGTCGACGAGCGTTCAAAATGGACTCTCCCGCCAACCCCGTTAGCGCGCGAAAGAGGATGAACGCTTTCTTAAAGCGAGAAGGTTAATTCGAGGTTGACCTTCCCGCCCCCAAACCAAGTCAGAATACAATCCTAACCGGCTGAGTGTGGCAAAAAAACGCCCATAGCCTGCGGACAGGTGGACAATGGTTAACGTTAAACGGCCCCATCCGAGGAATGGGGCCGTTGTTATCATTGAAGAATTCGAAAATCTGGCCTGCTCGGAGCTTACCGGGTGAACACCCGCTGCTGCTGAGGCCGGCGGCCGACCGGAGCCGGCGGCGGGGTTGGGGACCCGCCTCCGAACAGCCGCTCGAAGAAGTTCGGGCCGGAGGAGCCGAAGCCGCCGCCATTGTTGGCCACCGCGACGCCGGAGGGCAGGGTCGTGGCCGGACGCGAATAGCTCGGCTGCGAGTGCGCAACGACGGCCTCGAGATCCTTGCCGCGGTTGTTCTTCAGAATGTTGATCATGGTCGCGTCGCGGCCATAGACGTCCTTGCGGAATTGCAGCTTGCCGGCGTCGTCGACGAAGGCCGTCTGGTAGGTGATGTTGACCGGGACCGGCGTCGGGAATTTCAGGTCGACCTCGCTCTTGCCGTACATGCCGCGCACGCGCTCGGGCGTGTACTTGTCGTTCGGCATGGCGATGTTGAGCAGTACCGAGGCGTACTGATCCGGATACTGCACGCGCATGCAGCCATGGCTGAAGGCGCGCTCGTCCCTGGCGAACAGGTTCTTGTCCGGCGTGTCGTGCTGATAGACCAGGAACTTGTTCGGGAAGTTGAAGCGGATGCGGCCGAGCGCGTTGGCTTCACCGGGGGGCTGCGAGATGTGCACCGAGCCGTCGCGGTTCTGTTCGAGCTTGAGGCCCATGCGCTGCAGCACGGTCGGATCCTGCTGAAGCGCCGGCAGGTACTCGTTGTAGACGATCGACGGCGGCACGTTCCAGGTCGGGTTGACCGTGATGTACTTCATCGTCTCGGTCAGCAGCGGCGTTGCATGCGTGCCCGGCTTGCCGGTGACGACGCGGGTGGTCCAGACCTGCTGGCCGCGCTGCATCACCTTCAGCGTGTAGTCGGGAATGTTGAGGATCACATAGGCATCGCCCAGCGCGGGCGCGCCGAGATCGCGCGGCAGCCAGCGCCAGCGCTCCATGTTGACCAGCACGACGTCGATCTGCTTGTCGCGCTTGGGCGTGTTGAGCGCCTTGACCGTCTTGTCGTCGAGAATGCCGGTCGGCTTCATCTCGGCGCCGTTCTGGAATTTGCGTACGGCTTCGGCGACGGCCGCGTCGTAACGGGTGTCGTTCGCGTTCTCGGCGAGGCCGAGCTTGGCGCGCAGCTGCGGCACGCGCGAATCTTCCACGACCACTTCAGCCTGCTTCTTGGTCGCGGGCGTGTACTTCAGCGACGGACCGTCGGCGATGTCGATCACCGGGCCGCTGCCCTGGCCGCGGAGCTCCGCAAGCTTCGCCCTCAGCTCCTTGTAGAGCTTGTGCGGCGGGTTGTAGCTGTCGAGCGCGGCGGACGCGTCCGTTGCGGTGGTGACCTTCGTCAGTACCTCGCTCGGGTCGACCGGATGCTCGGGATAGAGGATGTCGCCAGAGACCTGCGACCAATGCATGCGGCCGCTCTGGGCCTGGCGCGCATAGTCGAACATGCTGGCGGTGAGCTTGAGTTCGGCGTCGGCCAGCGCATCGGGCGTGGTGGCGCTGGCGAAGTCCGGCACCGGATAGTCGGCGGCATTGAGGCCCTCGGAGCCCGCATCCTTCAGCCGTGCGATGACGCCCTTGGCGGCGGCGGTCAGGCTGCCGGCCTGCGTCCAGACCGGCGCGAAGTCGCGTGCGCCATAGAACTTCTCGATCGCCGCGCGCTCGTTCTTGCGGTCGAAATGGCGCGAAGCCTTCGCGCCGATGATGTCCTTGAGCTTGTCGGCGACCGGCTGGTCGGCGGCGGGAACGTTGCTCGCGGCCTTGACCGGCTCGGCAGCCGGAGCTGCAGCCGTGGCGGGTGCGGCAGGTGCAGCCGACGGTGCCGTCGCGGTGTCGGCCTTGGCGGGCTCAGTCTTTGCAGACTCGGTTTTGGCGGTCTCGCTCTTCGGCGCCTCGGTGGCGGGCGTCGTGGCGAGGTCGGACGGCTTGCTCTCGACCTTGTCCGGGGCAGGTGCGGCGTCGGCCTTCATGGGCTCCTTCGCCGGCTCCTTGGCGGAGTCCTGAACGGTGGCGGTGGTGTCGAGCTTGATGTCGGATGCGGTCGGGGGCGGGACGTTGGCCGGTTCGGGACGCGGGATCGCGGCTTCGATCGCGAGTTCGGCAGCGCTGCTGCGCGCCTGATCCTGCGCCAGGGCCGAGCTGGCCGACACCGTGAGGAAGGTTGCCGCGACCGTCATCAAGACACGGTCGAAGCCCGCACGGTGGTTCAAACAGTCACGCATTGTGTCGCACCCCTTGGGTGAACTGTCCCTCATGGAACAGCTTTCGTTATCGCCTATGAGCTTCGGCTAAACCGCGCCGGCCTCTCGAAAGTTGCACGCCTGCACGCAACGATTCTGACGCAGACGATATACAGGCCCCGATTTTGCAGCCAGCGCTAACCGGGGCAACTCACGCCAAACTGACTTCAAGGGAGCCGCTTGGCAACGGATTGTGCGCTTGCCCCGCGCGCTTTTCCCTGTGTCTGTCACTTCCAAGTCACGGTTCAAGGCGCGGTCGATTCCGTCGTCATGCGAACGGCTTACAGCCGGTCTGGCATCGCCCCGCGAACCTCCGTTCGCATGAGGCTCAGTGCGTCTCCTCGCCGCTTTTCCCGCCATGCCCGGGAACCCCGGCTTCGTCGAGTTTGCGGTAGAGGGTGGACCGGCCGATTTTGAGGCGGCGGGCCACCTCGGACATTTGGCCGCGATAGTGCGAGATCGCGAAGCGGATGATCTCGTTCTCCATGTCGTCGAGGGGACGGACGTCCCCGGTCGGCGTCAGCATGGCCAGAGTTCCCGCGGCGGGAAGCGGCACGATCGGTATTTCATTACCCGACACCATCGAAGGGGTCGCCGCCGGCTCGAGCATCAGCGGGGCGGTCGGAATTTCGGTGACGGAGTTGGGCTGCGAGGCCAGCAGCGGGAAATCGTTGAGGCCGAGCTGGTCGCCGTCGCTCATCACCACGGCGCGGTAGACCGCGTTCTCGAGCTGGCGGATGTTGCCGGGCCAGTCGAGCTGGGCGAGATGAGCCATGGCCTCGCCACTGATGCCGGTGATCTGGCGGTTCTCCTCGGCGGCAAAGCGCACGAGGAAGTGCCGCAGCAGATGCGGGACGTCCTCGCGCCGGGCCCGCAGCGAGGGGATCGTCAGAGGCAGCACGTGCAGGCGATAGAACAAGTCTTCGCGGAAGTGTCCCTGCTTCACCCGCTCCAGCAGCTTGCGATTGGTGGCCGAGACGATGCGGACGTCAACCTTGACCGGCTTGCGGCCGCCCACCGCCTCGACGGCGCCTTCCTGGAGCGCGCGCAGCAGCTTGACCTGCGCGGTCAGCGGCAGCTCGCTCACCTCGTCCAGAAACAGCGTGCCGCCATGGGCCTCGACGAACTTGCCCATGTGCCGCTCGGTGGCGCCGGTGAAAGCACCCTTTTCGTGGCCGAACAGAATGGACTCGACGAGATTGTCGGGGATCGCGCCGCAATTGACCGCGACGAAAGGCTTCGTCTTGCGCTCGCCGCTGCCATGGATGGCGCGCGCGAACATTTCCTTGCCGACGCCGGACTCGCCCTCGATCAACACGGGGATCGCGGAGTTCGCGGCCTTCTGCGCGGCGCGCATGACCGGGCCCATGGCTTCGGCGCGGGTGATGATATCGGAGAAGGTCAGCCGCCCCTCGCGGCTGTGCCGGATGCGCTGCAATTCGCCCTTGAGCGCAGAGGCGTTGAGGGCGTTGCGAAGCGAGACCTGCAGCCGCTCCACCCCGACCGGCTTGACGACGAAATCGGCCGCGCCGGCGCGCATCGCCGAGATGACGTTGTCGATGCCGCCATGGGCGGTCTGCACGATGACGGGGACGCTGAGGCCTGCTTCGCGGATTTTCGCCAGCACACCCATACCGTCGAGACCGGGCATGACGAGATCGAGGATGACTGCGTCGATGGCCGGTGCGTCGGGGGCGGTGAGGGTGGCAATCGCCGCGTCGCCAGAGTCCACGACGACCGTCTCATAGCCGCATTTCTGCACCATGTTCTCGACCAGCCGGCGGGCTACGGCATCGTCGTCGGCGATCAAAATACTGGCAGCCATGGTGCTCCCCGCACGCTACTACTATCTGTCTCGAATCGGGTCACTCTGGCCGAAGCCGATTAACGCACTCTTAAACCTTGATGCCCCCGCCCGCCGCCGCGATTGTTGAACACAGGTTTCCCACACAATGACTTCGCGATCCAAGAACGCTCTTGAAAAGCACGCTCTCCGCAAGCCTGCCGCCAAAACATCTGCCGCCAAAACGTCTGCCGTCAAGAAATCCGCCGCCAGGAAATCGGTCGTCAAGAAACTCGTGGCCAAGGCAAAGCCCTCCAAGACGTCGCTCGCAAAGCCTGCGAGCAAGACAGGCAAGCTTCCCGAGTGGAACCTTGCCGATCTCTATTCCGGGATCGACGCGCCGGAAGTGACGCGCGATCTCGACAAGATGAATGCCGACTGCGTCGCGTTCGAGACCGACTACAAGGGCAAGCTCGCGACAGGAACAGCAAACGAAGATGGCGGAAAATGGCTCGCGGGAGCCGTGCGACGCTATGAGGCGATCGACGATCTCGCCGGACGTCTCGGCTCCTACGCCGGCCTCGTCCATGCAGGCGACAGCGTGGACCCTGCGATTTCAAAGTTTTACGGCGATGTGTCGGAGCGGCTGACGGCGGCTTCGACGCATCTTCTGTTCTTCGCGCTCGAGCTCAATCGCGTCGATGACGATATTTTGAACCGCGCGATGCAGGCGCCCGAGCTCGCGCACTATCGTCCGTGGATCGAGGATCTGCGCAAGGAGAAGCCGTACCAGCTCGACGACAAGCTCGAGCAGCTTTTCCTGGAGAAGTCGCAGACCGGCTATTCCGCCTTCAACCGTCTGTTCGACCAGACCATCTCCGGCCTGCGCTTCAAGGTCGGGTCCAAGGAACTGGCGATCGAACCGACGCTCAACTTCCTGCAGGACCGCGACGGCGCCAAGCGCAAGGCGGCGGCGGAAGCACTGGCAAAGACGTTCAAGGCCAATGAACGTACGTTCGCACTGATCACCAACACGCTCGCCAAGGACAAGGACATTTCCGACCGCTGGCGCGGCTTTCAGGACGTCGCGGATTCGCGGCACCTCAACAACCGCGTCGAGCGCGAAGTCGTGGATGCGCTGGTCGCCTCGGTGCGCGCGGCCTATCCAAAACTGTCGCATCGCTATTACGCGCTGAAGGCGAAGTGGTTCGGCAAGAAGCGGCTCGCCTATTGGGACCGCAACGCGCCGCTGCCGTTTGCCGCGACCGACGTCATCGGCTGGCCCGATGCGCGCAACATGGTTCTGACGGCCTATCGCGGCTTCTCGCCAGGAATGGCCGATATCGCCGAGCGCTTCTTCACCGATCGCTGGATCGACGCGCCGGTGCGGCCGGGCAAGGCGCCGGGTGCGTTCTCGCATCCGACGACGCCATCGGCACACCCTTACGTGCTGATGAACTACCAGGGCAAGCCGCGCGACGTGATGACGCTCGCCCACGAGCTCGGCCACGGCGTGCATCAGGTGCTGGCGGCGAAGAACGGCGCGCTGATGGCGCCGACGCCGCTGACGCTGGCGGAGACCGCCAGTGTGTTCGGCGAGATGCTGACCTTCCGCCGGCTGCTGGCGCAGACCAAGAGCGCCAAGCAGCGCCAGGCGCTGCTCGCCGGCAAGGTCGAGGACATGATCAACACCGTGGTGCGGCAGATCGCGTTCTATTCCTTCGAGCGCGCGGTTCACACCGAGCGCAAGAACGGCGAGCTCACCGCGACGCGGCTCGGCGAGATCTGGCTGTCGGTGCAGGGCGAAAGCCTCGGGCCGGCGATCGAGATCAAGGCGGGCTACGAGAACTACTGGATGTACATCCCGCACTTCATCCACTCGCCGTTCTACGTCTACGCCTATGCCTTCGGCGATTGTCTCGTGAACTCGCTCTATGCCGTCTACGAGAACGCGGCCGAGGGCTTTGCCGAGCGCTATCTCGACATGCTCGCCGCCGGCGGCACCAAGCATTATTCCGAGCTGCTGCGCCCGTTCGGGCTCGATGCCAAGGATCCCAAGTTCTGGGACGGCGGCCTCTCGGTCATCGCCGGCATGATCGACGAGCTGGAGGCGATGGGCTGAGCGCCACCGCTTTGAGCTAGCCTCTCGCGTTGGGGCTGCGGCCGAGGCTGTTTTGCCCCGCCGCAGGTTCGTTGACGTCAACGAAGCCGAGCATCGCACCAAGCCGGCCGGTCGCCGGCTTGCCGAAGCCGACCGCGCCCTCGAAGCTTGCCGGATTGCGAAAGGTGCCGAGCAGCATGTCCCAGACCGGCAGGTCGCCGTAATTGTAGGCGTGCACGTCGCGCTGGTGATGGATGCAATGCGCCTCCGGCCGCTGGATGATGAAGCCGAGCCATTGCGGCGTGCGCACATTCATGTGCTGGAAATAGCCGTAGAAGGCGGCGATGTAGCCTGTCGCGGCCGCCGCGACCGGATCGAGCCCGAGTACCAGCGTCGTCACCACGGACGCGATCGCAAAGAATGCGATCGTCTCCAGCGGATGGAAAAGCGCCGCGCCCGACATGTCCATGCGTTGCGGGCTGTGATGGATCTGGTGGAACATGCGCCACATCAGGGGAAACGTGTGCGCGCTGCGGTGCCAGACGTAATTGACCAGTGACAGCACTACATATCCCAGCGCAGCACCGCCGGCGACACCAAGGCCGCTGAGGTCGATCAGCCTATGCCGCTCGAGCCAGGCTTCCGGGATCAGCAGCGGAGTGAGCGTCGCCAGCAGGCCCTGAGCCGTCAGGAAGCAGAACCCCCTGAGCCGCCAATAGGGAATTTCGGGAAACTGCCGCGCCGGGATCAGGCGCTCGATGGCCAGCATAACGAGATAGGTCACGGGCACTAGCAGGCCAAACAGATCGATCGCCGACATCGCTGCAACTCCAACCTTACGGTGTAAGTTGATTCCACGATACTGCCTTGCGGTGTAAGGTTGCAAGCGGTTTCGATTCGGATGTCATGACCAGAAAAGCCAGAGCGGGCCGGAAAGCCTCGACTGCGCCACGGCGGCGCTCCGCGACGCGTGACGGGGGCAGGGCGCTGTCCCGCGAGCGGATCGCGGCCGCCGCGATGGCGCTGGTCGACCGCGACGGACTGGCCAAGCTCTCGACGCGCCGGCTCGGCGAGGTGCTCGGCTGCGAGGCGATGAGCATCTATCATCACTTCCCGAGCAAGGCGCATCTGATGGATGCGCTCGTCGACCTGATGCTCGCGGATGCGCGCGTGGTGATGCAGCCGCAATGGGACTGGCGCGAGCGCCTGCGCCGCGCCGCCCACGGCTTTCGCGCCATGGCGCTCAAGCACCCGGCCTTCTTTCCGTTCTTCGCCGTGCACCGGCTCAACACGCCCGCTGGCGTCGCCTATATCGACGGCATCATCGGCATCCTGCGCGAGGCCGGTTTTTCCGATCGCGAGGCTGCGATCTATTTTCGGGAGCTCGGCTACTACCTCACGGGTGCCGCGCTCGACGAGACCGCGGGCTACGCCCGCGGGCCCTCATCTGCGGAACCAGTCTCCAACGAAACGATCGCCGCGAGCTTCAGCCATCTGGCGGCGGCCGCGCCGTATTTTCAGCCCGCGCATTTCGACGCGACCTTCGAGACCGGTCTCGAGATCCTGCTCGCCGGCATTGAACGTTCGGGGCCGCGGCGAGACTAACCGTGTAGATACTTGATCTATTTCTTCAACTCTCGATTGTTGATCGCCCATTGCCGTCCGGGAGGTCATGATGCCCGATCAGGGACAAGTCCCGGAACCCGGAGCACGGAACGCTGCAGCCTTCGACGAGGAAACGCCCTGGTGCGAGAAGCACCAGCAGATCGTGCGCGACGAGATCGAGGCGATCAACACCCGCCGCGAGCCGGCACGGCGGATCGATCCCGACGGCATAGACGCCTGCCAGATGCTCGACGTGATTGGGCTCGCTCTGTCCGGCGGCGGCATCCGCTCCTCGGCCATGTGCCTCGGCGTGCTCCAGGCCTTGAACCACCACGATCTGATCGGCCGGATCGACTATCTCTCCACCGTGTCGGGCGGCGGCTACATCGGCACCTCGCTCAGCTCGACCATGACGGTGACCGGTCGTTTCGTGTTCGGCCAGCGGCCAGCCGGCGCGACCGTCACCGCCAGCGAGATCAGCGATACGCCGTCGGTCGGCCATATCAGGAATTACTCCAACTACCTCGTCCCGGCCGGCTTCCGCGACCTCCTGACGGGTATCGCGATCGTGGCGCGCGGCCTGATCGCCAATATCGGGCTGACGCTGCCGGTCGTGCTGCTGGTCGCTGCCGTCACCATCTGGTCGACCCCGCTGCGGAGCTGCCTGACGGTCGCAAACTTCTTCGGCGTCGATCTCGCCGACGGCGCGCTGCCGCAATGTGAGCTGCACCATTTCGGCTGGATCGCGGATCGCTACGGCTTCGCGGCGATCGGCACTATCTTTTCGCTGGTGCTGCTCGCCGGCGCGGGAATTGCCTATCTGTTCGCGCGCGCCGAGCGCGGCATGGGGCCGACGATCTTCCTCACTTATGCTGCGGCCATCGCGTTCCTGCTCGGCATCGCCTGCGACTTCGCCCGCATCCTGCAGATCAAGCATTTCGCGCTGACGCTTGCGACCGGGATCATCGGGGTCGCTCTGTTCTTCGTCTGGGCGCTCAAGCAATCATTGGCGAGCCCGGAAAAGCGCCAGGAGTTTCGTTCGCACTGGCCGACCGCGGGCGCGACCTTCCTGGTGCTGCTTGCGGTGATCGCCTTCTTCGAGTTCCAGCCCTTCATGCTGTCGCAGATGTTCGATGTCGTCGACAGCAACGCGATCGGCGGGCCGGTCGGCGGTGTCGCCGTCACCTGGATCAAGGCACTCGCCGCGATTGCCGCGCCGATCGGCGTGTTCGTCACGGCCTTCAGGCAGCAATTCGCCGAGTTCCTCAAGGGCAATAGCGTCTCCTCGCAATGGGGCTCGCTGGTGCTCGCGATTGCGGCCAAGGTCGCGCTGTGGATCGCGGGTCTGGCGCTGCCGCTGATCATCTGGGTCGCCTACCTCTATTTGTCCTATTGGGGCATCGCCAACGATCCGCTCGAGAAATGTCAGGCGCCTTTGGCCGCCATCGGGCAGAGGAGTTGTCTTGCCGCCAACAAAGCGACCGTGGCGGCATCGGGCAATCTGGCAGGCAAAATCGCGTTCGACGCGGGCGCGGGCACCTTTACGGCCGAGATCACCCCACAGCCTGCGGCGCCGACGGCGACGATGGAGTGGCTGACGCCGGTCTCACACGTGCCGGCCTGGCTCAGATTTGCAGCGAGCAACGTCGCACGGCAATTCCACTGGGTGGATGCGGGCTCCGGCTATTCGCACAGCCTTCCCCTGGTCATTCTGTATTTCCTCGTCGGCGCGGTGCTGTTTGCGATGTCCTGGTCGTTGACGCCCAACGCCAATTCGTTGCACCGCCTGTATCGCGACCGGTTGAGCAAGGCGTTCCTGTTCGATCCCGGACGTTCGGCCGACGGCAACATCGCGCGCGCCGAGGCGAGCCTCGACCAGGGGCGCGATTTCAAGCCGCTCGATCGGATGAAGCTGAGCGAGCTCTATGCAGCCGGTGACGGCGCCGCGACAGATGGTCAGCCTGCCGCGCCGAAGCTCGGCGCGCCCTATCATCTCATCAACACGGCGCTGAACATTCAGGGCTCCGACTTCGCCAACCGGCGCGGCCGCAATGCCGATTTCTTCGTCTTCTCGCCGCTCTATGTCGGCAGCGAGGCGACGCGCTACGCCAAAACCCCGGCGGTCGAGCGCCTGGAGCAGAGCCTCGACCTCGCCACCGCCATGGCGATCTCGGGGGCGGCGGCGTCGTCGAACATGGGCTCGAACTCGATCAAGGCGCTGACGCCGACGCTCGCGCTGCTCAACGTGCGGCTGGGCTACTGGCTGAACAACCCGCGTTACGTCGAGGCCACGGCCCGGCCGCAGCGCCGCTCCACGCCGCTGTTCCTGTGGTCGGAAATCTCCGGCCGTCTCTACGAGAACAGCGACGGCGTCTATCTTACCGACGGCGGCCACATCGAGAATCTCGGTGTCTACGAGTTGCTGCGCCGGCGCTGCAAGGTGATCATCGCGGTCGATGCCGAAGCCGACGCGCCGATGAACTTTGCCTCGCTGATGAAGCTGCAGCGCTACGCCCGCATCGATCTCGGCGCTCGCATCGATCTGCCCTGGACGCCGATCCGGGACCGCACGCGTGCCATCATGGCGGAGAACGCCGACAGCAAGTCCGCGCCGGCCGTCGCAGCCCCGGACGAGGCGGCGAGGGACCACGTTCACGTCGCGATCGGCGTCATCGACTACGGCGGCGATGACAGGGGGTATCTCGTCTACATCAAGTCCTCGCTCTCCAGCGACGAGAACGACTACATCCGCGACTATGCGCGCCGGAACGACAGCTTTCCCCACGAGACCACCGGCGACCAGTTCTTTTCGGAGGAGCAGTTCGAGGTCTATCGCGCGCTGGGGTTTCACATGACCCACGGCTTCCTGGCCGGCGACCACTCCGTGGCGGTCGGCCCCGGCACGGCGCCGCGCATGGGGCGGTTCACCGAGGCCGGGGAGAAGGCCGTCGACGAGGTGCGCAAGGCGCTCGGCCTGCCGGCGCTTCAGCGGCGGACCGCGGGGCCCGCGACCATGACGACCGATCAGGCCTGAGCGGCGCGCGAGCCCGATTCGCGGCCATTGGAATCCCAAATCACCTGATTTGCCGGAAAACCGCGCCCACCTGCCGTTGCCCTGCCTGAAACTTTGCGGTATCCCAGCCCAAGAATTGAACTTTCGACTGGGGACATTCCATGGCTGATCATAGCGAAGTGGCGTACAGCACCGCCGACGGCAACGACTACGTTGCCCACGAGCAGACCTACGAGGGCTTCATCAAGCTGGTGAAGTACGGCACGGCCTCGGTCGCGCTCATCGTGATCCTGATGGCGATCTTCCTGACCTGACCTGTCGGCAGCTGCACACGCCAGCGGCAGCAGCTGCCCAGAATATTTGCATCCAAGCCGGTGATAAAACCGGTAACGAACGCCGCGGGAGTAAACGCTCAGTTTTGCGCGCGCGCTGTCCCGCGCCGCCGGAGGACCTATGAAGATCGCCGTTGCCAAGGAAATCGATCCGTCGGAGCCGCGTGTCGCCGCTTCGCCCGATACGGTGAAGAAATTCAAGGCGCTGGGCGCCGAGATCGCCGTCGAGCCGGGCGCCGGCATCAAGTCGGGCCTTCCGGATTCCGAATTTACCGCGGTAGGCGCCACGGTCAGCGCGGACGCGCTGAAGGATGCCGACATCATCATCAAGGTGAAGCGCCCCGAGGCGTCGGAGCTGTCGCAGTACAAGCGCGGCGCGCTCGTCATCGCGATCATGGACCCCTATGGCAACGAGGCCGCGCTGAAGACGATCGCCGATGCCGGCGTCTCCGCTTTCGCCATGGAATTGATGCCGCGCATCACCCGCGCGCAGGTGATGGACGTGCTGTCCTCGCAGGCGAACCTGGCCGGATACCGCGCCGTGATCGAGGGCGCCGAAGCCTTCGGCCGCGCCTTCCCGATGATGATGACCGCGGCCGGCACCGTGCCTGCGGCGAAGGTGTTCGTGATGGGCGTCGGCGTCGCCGGCCTCCAGGCGATCGCGACCGCGCGCCGTCTCGGCGCCATCGTGACCGCGACCGACGTGCGTCCCGCGACCAAGGAGCAGGTCGAATCGCTCGGCGCGAAATTCCTCGCCGTCGAGGACGAGGAGTTCAAGAACGCGCAGACCGCCGGCGGCTATGCCAAGGAAATGTCCAAGGAATATCAGGCCAAGCAGGCCGCGCTGACCGCCGAGCACATCAAGAAGCAGGACATCGTCATCACCACCGCGCTGATCCCGGGCCGGCCCGCGCCGAAGCTCGTCTCCGGCGAGATGGTCAAGTCGATGAAGCCGGGTTCGGTGCTGGTCGATCTTGCCGTCGAGCGCGGCGGCAATGTCGAGGGCGCCAGAGCCGGCGAGGTCGTCGATGCCGATGGCATCAAGATCGTCGGCTACACCAATGTCGCCGGCCGCGTTGCGGCCTCGGCCTCCAGTCTCTACGCGCGCAACCTGTTCTCCTTCATCGAGACCATGGTCGACAAGAAAGAGAAGAAGCTCGCCGTCAACTGGGACGACGAACTGGTCAAGGCCACTGCGCTCACCAAAGACGGCGCCGTCATCCATCCGAACTTCCAGCCGAAGGCTTAAGGAGACCCGCCATGGAGCATGCTGCACAGGTCGTCGACCCCTTCATCTTCCGGCTGTCGATCTTCGTCCTCGCCGTTTTCGTCGGCTATTTCGTGGTGTGGTCGGTGACCCCCGCCCTGCACACGCCGCTCATGAGCGTGACCAACGCGATCTCCTCGGTGATCGTGGTCGGCGCGCTGCTCGCGGTCGGCGTCGGCATGGTTTCGAGCGGCTCGGGTTGGGCGCGCGGCTTCGGCTTCGTCGCGCTCATCTTTGCCTGCGTCAACATCTTTGGCGGCTTCCTTGTCACCCAGCGCATGCTGGCGATGTACAAGAAGAAGTCGAAGTAAGCGGCCACCTCGGGCTGAAGGGATAATGGGGACCTGAGATGAGCGCTAACCTCTCTGCATTTTTGTATCTCGTGGCGGGAGTGCTGTTCATCCTGTCGCTGCGAGGGCTGTCGAGCCCGGCTTCGTCGCGCCAGGGTAATCTGTTCGGCATGATCGGCATGGCGATCGCGGTCGCCACCACGCTCGCAAGCCATCCGCCTGCTGACGGCGTGGCGTGGGTGTTGGTCATTCTCGCGGTCGCGATCGGCGGCGGCATCGGCGCGGTGATCGCCCGCCGCGTGCCGATGACCTCGATGCCGGAACTGGTCGCCGCCTTCCACTCGCTGGTCGGCATGGCCGCGGTGCTGGTCGCCGCCGGTGCGTTCTACGCGCCCGAAGCCTTCGACATCGGCACGACCGGCCACATCCACACGCAGAGCCTGGTCGAGATGTCGCTCGGCGTCGCCATCGGCGCGCTGACCTTCACCGGCTCGGTGATCGCGTTCCTGAAGCTGTCCGCGCGGATGAGCGGCGCGCCGATCATCTTGCCTGCCCGCCACATCATCAACATCGCGCTCGCTCTGGCGCTGGTGTTCTTCGTCGTCCGCCTCGTCCTCACCGGCGGCGCGTTCGATTTCTGGATGATCACCATCCTGGCGCTGGCGCTCGGCGTGCTCATGATCATCCCGATCGGCGGCGCCGACATGCCGGTCGTGATCTCGATGCTGAACTCCTACTCCGGCTGGGCCGCGGCCGGCATCGGCTTCACGCTGGGCAATTCAGCGCTGATCATCACCGGTGCGCTGGTCGGCTCGTCGGGTGCGATCCTGTCCTACATCATGTGCCACGCGATGAACCGGTCCTTCATTTCGGTCATCCTCGGCGGCTTCGGCGGCGAGACCGCGGCGGCCGGCGGCGGCACGGGCGAGCAGAAGCCGGCCAAGCTCGGCTCGGCGGACGATGCGGCCTTCATCATGAAGAACGCGCAGAAAGTCATCATCGTGCCCGGCTACGGCATGGCGGTGGCGCAGGCCCAGCATGCGCTGCGCGAAATGGGCGACATCTTGAAGAAGGAAGGCGTCGAGGTGAAATACGCCATTCACCCGGTCGCCGGCCGCATGCCCGGCCACATGAACGTGCTGCTGGCGGAAGCCAACGTGCCCTATGACGAGGTGTTCGAGCTCGAGGACATCAACTCCGAATTCGCGCAGGCCGACATCGCCTTCGTGATCGGCGCCAACGACGTCACCAACCCGGCGGCCGAAGAGGACAAGACCTCGCCGATCTACGGCATGCCCGTGCTCCAGGTCTGGAAGGCCGGCACCGTGATGTTCATCAAGCGCTCGCTGGCCTCGGGCTACGCCGGCATCGACAATCCGCTGTTCTACCGCGACAACACCATGATGCTGCTCGGCGACGCCAAGAAGGTCACCGAGAACATCGTCAAGGCGATGTAGCGCAAACGAGGAAACGGACCGTGGCCATCAACAGAGAATGGCACCGGTCCCATCGCATGCCACCCAAGGCGACGCGCGAGCAGCGCGTCGCATGGCACGCCGCCCACAAGGCGGCGTGCGGCTGTCGCGACATACCCGCGAGCCTCCGGCCCGACGTCATGAAATTGCTGCGGAGCCATCGCAAGCCCTGAGCTTGCACCTGAGGCCGACCGCGCCATGATCACCATCGCCAAATGGACCGTCATTCTGCTTGTAACCGTCTATTGCGCCGGTCTGGTCGTGCTGTATGTGCGCCAGCGCGAGATGCTGTTTCCAATTCCGTCCGTCGGCCGTACTGCGCCGGATGCCGCAGGCTTTCCCGGGGCGGAAGAGCATGTCCTGAGCGCCTCGGACGGCGAGAAGGTCATCGTCTGGCATGTGCCGGCCAAGCCTGGCCACTCCGTCGTCCTGTTCTTTCCCGGCAATGGCGATTTTCTCGCAGGCCGTGTCGATCGCTTCAAAGGCATCACGGCTGACGGCACCGGCCTCGTCGCGCTGTCCTATCGCGGTTATGCGGGGTCGACCGGCGCGCCGAGCGAGGAGGGGCTGCTGCGCGATGCCGCGGCGGCCTATGCCTTCACCACGGCTCGCTATGCGGCGGAACGGATCGTCGCCTGGGGCTTTTCGCTCGGAACGGGCGTTGCGGTCGCGACTGCCTCCGAACACCCCGTTGGCAAGATGATCCTGGAGGCGCCGTACACCTCGACGGCCGACGTTGCCGCCTCGGCGTTCCGCTTCGTTCCCGTCCGCCTCCTGATGCGGGACCAGTTTCGTTCCGACGAACGGATCGCGCGCGTCACTGTGCCGCTCCTGGTGATGCATGGCACCAATGACCTTGCCATTTCGATCGTGTTCGGGGAGCGTCTGTTCGCGCTCGCGCATGAACCGAAGCAGTTCGTTCGCCTTGCGGGCGGCGGACACGACGATCTCGACTCCTTCGGCGCGATCGAAACGGCGAGGCTCTTCATTGGATCCTAAACGGCTTGTCACTCGGCGCTGGAGCTTGCCCCTCGTCGTGGTTCCAGCACTGTTGCCGCAGCAAGCCTGGGCGGCGGCCGAACTCGATGGCGCCGCGATGCGCTGGCCGCACGCGCTGCCCTTCGCGGGCCTCTTGCTCTCGATCGCGCTCGGGCCGCTGTTGTTTCCGAAATTCTGGCATCACCATTACGGCAAGATCGCCGCATTGTGGGCGCTGCTGGCCCTTGGCTCGCTGGTCGGGCTCGCCGGCGCGATGGCGACGGCCGCCGCGCTGGTGCATGCCTTGCTCACCGAGTATCTCGGCTTCATCGTGCTGCTGTTCGCGCTCTATGTCGTGGCCGGCGGCATTCTCGTCACCGGCGGCATCAAGGGAACGCCGGCGGCCAATGCCGGCATGCTCGCGCTCGGCACCGTCATGGCCAGCATCGTCGGCACGACCGGCGCCGCCATGATCCTGATCCGGCCGCTGATCCGCGCCAACCTGCCGCGGCGCCACAACGCCCATGTCGTGGTGTTTTTCATCATCCTCGTCGCCAATGTCGGCGGCGCGCTCAGTCCGCTCGGCGATCCCCCGCTGTTCGTCGGCTTCCTGCATGGCATCGATTTCTTCTGGACCACGCGGACCATCTGGCTGCAGACCGCGATCGTTGCCGTGTTGCTGCTCGCCATTTTCGTTGTCGTCGACGTCTGGCGTTTCCGCAGCGAGCCGGTGCCGGGCGAGGACGGCCCCCCGGAGCCGGTGCGGATCCGCGGCCTCGTCAATTTGGTGCTGATCGCGGCCATCATCGGCAGCCTGCTGGCCTCGGCGGCGTGGAAGCCCGGCATTGCCTTCGACATTCTCGGCACGAAGATGGAGCTCGAAGACCTCGCCCGCAATTTGGCGCTGCTCGCGATCGCGGCCCTGTCGGTGTGGCTGACGCCGGACGAGCACAGGCAGGCCAATGGCTTCACCTGGGAGCCGATCCGCGAGGTCGCAAAGCTGTTCGCGGGTATCTTCGTCGCCATCATTCCTGTCATCGCCATGCTCAATGCCGGCCATCACGGCGCCTTCGCCTGGTTGTTGTCCGCCGTGACGGCACCGGACGGTACCCCGCGAGAGGTGGCCTATTTCTGGTTCACCGGGCTGATGTCGGCGTTCCTCGACAATGCGCCGACCTATCTGCTGTTCTTCGAACTCGCCGGCGGCAATCCGCAAACGCTGATGCACGAGATGTCTGGCACGCTCGCGTCCATCTCCATGGGCGCGGTCTACATGGGAGCGCTCACCTATATCGGCAATGCGCCGAACTTCATGGTGAGCAGCATCGCCAGCGAGAACGGCATCAGGATGCCGAGCTTCTTCGGCTATTTCGCGCGTGCCGGTGCCGTCCTGATCCCGCTGTTCCTGTTGCTGACGCTTCTGCCGGTCGCACCGATCCTGCGCTGGCATTGAATCTGCCGGCCGATTTGCTACTGCTCGGCTGGATGATTGGAGCCGGTGGATGAGCGCGCATAATTCGATGCCCCGGTCGGCCTGGGTCTTTCCGGCGCTGGCCGTGCTGTTGTTCGCGGCCGTCAGCGCGACGGGCTACGTGTTCACGCTCTCGCTGAGCGGGCTCGTTTTCGCGACCGTGCTGCTGGTGATCCTGTTCGGCACGGTGTTCGCCGCGGTTCACCATGCCGAAGTGATCGCCGAACGGGTCGGCGAACCCTATGGCACGCTGATCCTGACGCTCTCGGTGACCATCATCGAGGTGGCGCTGATCACCACGATCATGCTGGGCGACAAGCCCGCGCCGGAACTGGCGCGCGACACCGTCTTTGCCGTGGTGATGATCGTCTGCAACGGCCTCGTCGGGCTCTGCATCTTCATCGGCGGCCTGCGCTATCGCGAGCAGGGCTTCCAGCTCTCCGGCGCCAACGTCTATCTCAGCGTCCTGTTCGCCCTCGCGACCATCACGCTGATCATGCCGAACTACACCACCACCACGCCGGGACCGGTCTATTCGTCGGTTCAGCTCGGCTTCGTCGACGTGGTCACGCTGGCGCTGTACGGGGTGTTCCTCTACACCCAGACCGTCCTGCACAAGGATTACTTCGTTCACGAGCGGGCGGACGGCGGCAGCGGCGAGGCGCACCTGTCGGGCCGGATGCTGGTGCTCAGCATCGTGCTGCTGCTGATCGCGCTGCTGGCGGTCGTGCTGCTCGCCAAGAAGTTCTCGCTGGTGGTCGATGCCGTGGCGGTCAGGATCGGTGCGCCGCCGGCCTTTACCGGCCTCCTGGTCGCGCTCCTGATCCTGATGCCGGAAGGCGTCGCGGCGGTCTCGGCGGCGCGCAAGAACGACCTGCAGAAGAGCATCAATCTCGCGCTGGGCTCGTCCCTCGCCACCATCGGGTTGACCATCCCGGCCGTCGGCATCGCCACCTATGCCCTCGACAAGGAACTCGAGCTCGGCCTCAACGCCCAGGGCAGCGTGCTTTTGCTCCTGACCTTCTTCCTGAGCATGCTGACCTTCGGCACGGGCAGAACAAACGTCCTGTTCGGGCTGGTCCATATGGTGGTATTTGCCGTCTACGTATTCATGGTTTTCGTGCCCTGACCCGACTTTGCGCTTACGCGGCCCTTCGGGGCCGGATCGCTTCCCAGGAGAGTTCCCGATGCTTGCCGCCACATCCGAAATTCAGGTCGACAACGAGCAGGTCCGGGTGACCGAATGGCGGCTCGGTCCGGGCAGCGCCACCGGCCACCATACCCACGGCATGGACTATGTGATTGTTCCCGTCGCCGCCGGCGAGATGACCATCGTGGCGCCCAACGGCGAGCGGTCCAAGGCGCAGCTCGCGGCCGGCAAATCCTACTTCCGCAAGGCCGGCGTCCAACACGACGTACTTAACGAAACCTCAACCGAGATCGTGTTCCTTGAGATCGAGCTGAAGCCGTAGTGCGCAGGGTACCTTTGCCATCGATCCGTCGCAGTTGATCCCTTACAATGCCCCAAAGTTCCCGCATCTGATCGCGCGGGGAGTGGCCGAGAAATGCTGAAATACCTCGCTAAAATCTCGATGGATATTTTCCCCTCGGTGCTCGCAACGATCATCGGGGCCTACATCGTTAACCACTACATCAACGCCAAGCCGGCGCCGGACACCCCCGCGGCCGTCGTTGCGCCCGCCGAGGCAGGCAAGGACGCCAAGCCGACCGACACCGCCAACCTTCCCGCCCCCGGCGTCAAGGCCAAGGGAATCTCTGAGAAGAGCGTGGCGGACAAGGCTGAGACCAAGCCTTCCGAGACCAAGTCTTCCGAGACCAAGCCTTCCGAGACCAAAGCTGAGGACGTTGCGCCCGCCGAGACCCCCGCGCACGGCCGCCCAGCGGCGCGCGAGAAGGCCGCCGCGAAGTCGACCCCGACAGCCACCGCCCCGGTGGTGGAAGCCAATTCCGCGCCGGCCGGTACGTCGCCCGCTGTGACCCCCGACGCCAACGATCTGGCGCGGGCCGCCATCGAGCGTCTTCGCAAGTCGCCTGAGGGCAAGGCTGCTGAAAAGGCCGCCGAAACCAAAGCTGCTGAGGCCAAAGCCGCTGAAGCCAAGGCTGCGGAAGCCAAGGCTGCCGAAACCAAGCAGGCCGATCGGACCCCGGATCCTGCGGTGCGCGAAGCCACCCGCGTCCCCGAGGCACCGCGCGTCGTCACGACGGAGCCCGCAGGGATCCGTCCGTTGCCGCCGCCGATCACGGTGTCGACGCCCTCGGCCGAGACATATGGCAATGGCGGTTCGTCGCCGTCCTACACGGCCTCGGTCGGCAGCGACGACCCGAATCGAATCACGCCGCCGGCCGACATTCCCGTGCCGATGATCGCTCCGCCGCTCGATCTGCGGGCCGACGCCGGCGCCTCCATGCCCCGGCCGAAGAAGACCAATGTCGCCGACGACGTCTTGTCGGGCATGAAGTCGATGTTCCACTCGGTTCTGCCGAAGGGCGCTACCCCCGATTAAGCCGGCGCCTGCGCCGAACCGTCAGCCGCCGACGCGGGCGAGGCCGCTGCGGGCGGCGTCGTCGCGTGGACGAAGCGAGACAGCCCTGGTGTAGGACGCCGCTGCCTTGGCCTTGTCGCCGAGGCGCTCATAGGCCTGTCCGCGGGTGGTCCAGACCTGTGCGTTGTGCGGATCGACCTCGGAGGCCTCATCCATGTCGGCTGCAGCTTCCTTGACCTTGCCGAGCGCGAGATAGCTGGTGGCACGGCCGAGCAGCGGCTCGACCTTCTGGGGATTGAGCCCGTTTGCCGCGCTGAAATCGGCGATCGCGAAGTCGTGCTGGTTCTTGCTCTGATAGATCACCGCGCGGCCATAGAGCGCCTGGGCGTTGTAGGGATCGAGCCCGACCGCGCGATTGAATTCGTCGAGCGCGGCCGCGGTCTCGCCCGACTTCGCCAGGGATTGGGCCTTTGCGGTGTGAGCCTGAGCCTCGGTGACGTTGGCGGCGCTCACCGCGCTTTCGGCGGGCGCGGCTTCCTTGACGGCTTCCTTGGCAGCCTCCCTGGGGGCTTCCTGCGGCTTATCCTTCTCCGGCGTCAACGATCCCAGATCGAATGAGCAGCCGCACAGCGCCATTCCCATCAAGGCCAGCGCGTACGGCTGCCGCCAGTTCCGGCGTCGCCGCGCCAAGCCGCGCTCGGGGGAAGGGGAGGCCATCTACGGTTCGCTCGCGCTAGAGCATGATCCGGACCCGAAGGGCCGCGTTGGCGAATGGTGTGAAGCGGTTTCCCGCGCTGCAAACGCCGAACGCATTTGCGCGCAGATCGTGCTCGAACAACAAGCCAAAGAGCGATGATCATTCGTCCTAATCTCATCGCGCTTCGGCGCCGCGTCGGGAATGCCGCGTCCCGGAAAGGGCACCCCTCACAAACAATAACGCGGGCCAAGGGCCCGCGTTATCGAAAACTGAAATCTCGCAGGAGCCGGTAGCTTAGCGCGGTCCGCGCGGACCAGCACCCGGGCCGCTGCGACCGCCGCGATCACCACCGGGACCGGCGCCGAACACCGGCTTCGGCTTCATCGGCAGCAGGCCTTCGCGCTGCAGCTTCTTGCGGGCCAGCTTGCGCGCACGGCGCACGGCTTCGGCCTTTTCGCGGGCCTTCTTCTCGGAGGGCTTCTCGTAATGACCGCGGAGCTTCATCTCGCGGAAAATACCCTCGCGCTGCATCTTCTTCTTCAGCGCCTTGAGGGCTTGATCGACATTGTTATCGCGAACGAGAACCTGCACGCGGCATCCTCTTCAGTGGACCGGATTTGAATTCTGGTAAGACGAAGGGGATGGCGAAACGCGCAAGCCCTTAACCTTGAGGGCGCCGATGTATCAGACAAAACCCGGGATGTCCACCGGCGCGGCGGGTTTTCGGGCCAAGTTCAGCCATTAAATGCGGCGAAAATGCCCCTGTGCGGCCCTGATTTGGGTGGTTTGGCGCCATTTGACGGGTCGTGACCGGCGCTTTGCGCCGAAAACTGGAAAATCAGGGGAGACGCCACATGGATATGAAGAAATATGCCGCCGAGGCCATCGGCACCTTCTGGCTCACATTCGCAGGCTGTGGCAGTGCCGTGATCGCGGCGGGCTTCCCGCAGGTCGGAATCGGCCTCGTCGGCGTGTCGCTGGCCTTCGGCTTGAGCGTCGTGACCATGGCCTATGCGATCGGCCATATCTCGGGCTGCCATCTCAACCCGGCCGTCACCGTCGGTCTTGCCGCAGGCGGCCGCTTTCCGGCCGGCCAGATCCTGCCTTACGTGATCGCACAGGTCTGCGGTGCGATCGTCGCCGCCGAGTTGCTTTACATCATAGCCAGCGGGGCTCCCGGGTTCGACGTCGGCAAGGGCTTCGCATCCAACGGCTATGATGCGCATTCGCCCGGCCAGTACAGCATGATCGTGTGCTTCCTCACCGAGGTCGTGATGACCATGATGTTCCTGTTCGTCATCATGGGCGCCACGCATGGCCGCGCGCCCGCGGGCTTCGCACCGCTCGCGATCGGGCTCGCGCTGGTGATGATCCATCTCGTCAGCATTCCCGTCACCAACACGTCGGTGAACCCGGCGCGCAGCACGGGCCCCGCGCTGTTCGTCGGCGGCTGGGCAACGGCGCAGCTTTGGCTGTTCTGGGTCGCACCGCTGATCGGCGGCGCGCTGGGTGGGGTGATCTATCGCTGGCTCAGCGAGGAGCCGGCCGGCGTCGTCGCGGGCGTGAAGACGGCCTGATCGCAAGGCTGGGGGATCGCAGTCTGCTGCGCTCCCTCACTTGCCCCGGTTCACTTGCCTTTGGGCGGCCTGACTTCGGTGACGTGGCCCATCTTGCGGCCCGGGCGCGGCGCGCCCTTGCCGTAGATGTGCACGGTTGCGCCCGGTACGCTCAGCCAGTTCTCGTAATCGTTGATCTCGTCGCCGATCAGGTTGGTCATGGTGACGACCTCGCCGTGGCGCACGGGCTTGCCGAGCGGCCAGCCGGCGATGGCGCGGATGTGCTGCTCGAACTGCGAGACGGACGCGCCGTCGAGCGTCCAATGGCCGGAATTGTGCACGCGCGGGGCGATCTCGTTGACCAGCACTTTCGGCCCTGTGCCGTTCGCCAGCACGAACATCTCGACGGCGAGCACGCCGACATAGTCGAGCGCGCTTGCGATCTTGCCGGCGATGCTGCGCGCTTCCTCGGCGAGCGCATCGGGAATCGGGGCGGGCGCGCGGGATATTTTCAGAATGTGGTCGCGGTGCTCGTTCTCGGTGACGTCGAAGCACTCGACCTGGCCCGTGGCCGAGCGCGCGGCGATCACGGAGATCTCGCGCTCGTAGGGGATGAAGGCTTCCAGGATCGCCGATTTGGTGGCGAGGCTGGTCCACACTTTCGCGATGTCGTCACCCTCGCGGATGATGGCCTGGCCCTTGCCGTCATAGCCGAAGCGGCGGGTCTTCAGCACGGCCGGAAGTCCGATCCTGACGATCGCCTCGCGCAGCGAGGCTACCGAGGTGACATCGGCATAGGCCGCGGTACCGATCCCGAGGCGGGTGACGAAATCCTTCTCGGCGAGCCGGTCCTGGGTGGTCTCGAGGATCTTGCGATTGGGCAGCACCGGACGGCGGGCATCCAGCACCATCGCGGCAGCCGAGGGAACGTTCTCGAATTCGTAGGTGATGACGTCGACGTCGCCGGCGAACAGTTCGAGCGCTTCGACATCGGCATATTCGGCGCAGGTCGCGTTCAGGACGACATCGAAGGCCGGCGAGTCCGGATCGGGCGAGAAGATCTGGCAGCGCAGGCCGAGCCGCGCCGCGGCCATCGCCAGCATCCGCCCCAATTGTCCGCCGCCGAGGATTCCGATGGTATCGCCAGGCTTCAGCTTGACCTGCTTTGCGTCAGTCACGCCTTGTCCTCCGGACGCTCGGCAACGGCTTCGGTCTGCGCCTTGCGCCAGGCGGCGAGGCGATCGGACAGGGCCGTGTCGGACAAGGCCAGGACGGACGCTGCCAGCAGGGCGGCATTGGTCGCGCCGGCCTTGCCGATGGCGAGGGTGCCGACCGGGATGCCGGCGGGCATCTGGACGATCGAATAGAGCGAATCGAGCCCCTTGAGCGTCTTGGATTCGACGGGAACGCCGAACACCGGGAGTTCGGTCAGCGCCGCCGCCATGCCCGGCAGATGCGCGGCCCCTCCGGCTCCGGCGATGATGACCTTGTAACCTGCGGCCTTGGCGCCCTTGGCGAAAGCAAACAGCCGGTCGGGGGTGCGGTGAGCCGAAACGATGCGGGTGTCGGCGGCGACGCCGAGCGCGGCAAGCGTGTCGGCGGCATGCCGCATCGTGTCCCAGTCCGACTGGCTTCCCATGATGATGGCGATCGGCGCGGTCATGACGATAATTGTGCTCGAAAAACAGAAGGATAGGCCAGATTAACGGTTCCGGCCGGCGGCTCGCAAGGCGGTGGCAAGGAGAAGGAAATCCACTATCCTGTCTTGGTGAATCCCCGCAAGCCTTCATTGAGCAGGATGCCCATGAAGAAACCAAAAAGGGCAGGCGCTGCGAAGGCCAAAAAGGGCCGGAAAACCAGCGCCGGCCGGTCCAAAGCCGTCTCCAGACGACAGACCAAGCCTGCCGCGAAGCCGCCGCGGCGGGGCGCGTCGGGCGACGGCGCAGCCAGGGACGCCAAGGCGACGATCCGGGACCTGCGGGCCAGGCTCAAGGAGGCGCAGCGCCGGGTCGCGGAACTGGAAGCCGCGGCCGACACCGATTTCCTGCTCGAGATTCCAAACCGGCGCGGCTTCGAGCGCGAGCTCGCGCGCGCCATTGCCTACATGAAGCGCTACCGCGCCAGCGGGGCCCTGATCGTGCTCGATGTCGACCGCCTCAAGCCGATCAACGATTCGTTCGGTCACGGCGCCGGCGATGAGGTGCTGAAGGCGATTGCAGCCACGCTGACGCGGCAGATCCGCGCCTCCGACGTCGTCGGACGTCTCGGAGGTGACGAGTTCGCGATGCTGCTGTGGAATCTCAGCGAGACCGATGCCAAGGCGAAGGCGGCTATCTTCGAGCAGGCGGTCGACGAATTGTCCTTCGTGTTTCGCGGCCAGCACGTGACCGCGGGCGCATCCGCCGGTGTCGCGCTGCTGGGATCGCATTCCGATGCAGGCCGCGCGCTGGAGGAGGCCGATGCCGCCATGTATGTGCGCAAGGCGCATCGGCGGCACGAGCCGCGGATCAGGCTTGTCAGCAGCTGATCCTACAGCGTCGCCAGATCGTCCGGCACGTTGCCGAACTTGCGCAGCAGCGTGGCGTCGCCGAACTCGCCGGTCATGGGATCGCCGCTGCGGCTGAACGCGACCGCGCCGATGTGGCCGGCACCATGCGCCAGCATTTCGGCGCGCCGTAACGCGGCCGTCGAACTCTGGCATTCTTCCGCGGCGCCGGCGACAGGCGAGCCGTCGGCGTCGATCAAGAAGGGCATTGCAACGTAATAGGTCACGTCTGACATGGCGTTGCTCCGATGGAGCATGATCCGGAAACGAAGGGCCGCGTCAGCATCGACAGGATCATGCCTTGAAATAACAGTGCGATCTCATCGCGCTCTCGAACTCAGGCGGCGCTGTTGCTCCGCGCCCTGCTGCGCGACGTCTCCGGGATGCAGCCGGCGGAGATCGCCGCGTGCAATTCCTCGAGCTCGGCTTCCAGATATTCATTGGCCATGATCAACGCCTTGATCGTGCTCCGCAGATTGCCGTCGCACATCGCAATGGCCTGGTCGCAGGCCTGTTCATAATGGCTGTTGTCGAGAAGGGCGGCTGTCGACATCTGCGTTTCCTCGGCGTCTCGTAGGGGACACCCGGATGTTCTTATTTTGTTCTTTTGGAGTCAAGCGGATTCGATCCGGCATCGCGGGGCCGCGCGCCGGGCCTGTGGATCAGGCGATGATGTCCGGGGTGATCTGATCTTCGATGAACGCGATGCGGTCGCGCAACAACAGCTTGCGCTTCTTCAGCCGCTGCAACCGCAACAGGTCGGGGGCGGGCGATTGATGCAGTGCATCGATCGCCGCATCGAGATCTCGGTGTTCCTGCTGCAACCGGGTGAGCTCGGATTCGAGTTCACGCTCGTCTTCATTGGTCATGTCTGCGGTGGCCGAAAACCGATAGGCGTGAGACTCTAAGGCTGTGGATGCCCTGTGGAAATTATCGTCCTTGCGCGGCGTGATCGCAAGCGATCTGCGACCCTCGCTCGCCGATCTCCAGCAACATATTTCTGCGGATCGCCGAAGTGCCACGCAAGCGCATTGATATCATGGATTTTTCCCGCGTGGTTCCTTTACTCACGCTTCGTTACATATGAAATTTCAAAAATGACACTGCGACGACGGATACCCATCGACAGATCGAATCGGTGATGTAGACTTCCTTGTCCGGATCGAATCCTGAGGTTCAACCCTACCGAGGAGGTTTCGAATGACAATTCAGGCACATCTCGTTGAATTGGAGCGGAAGCACAAACTTCTCGAAAACGAATTGCACGACGCTCTCGTGCACCTTTCAACAGACGACCTGCAAATTGTTGAGTTGAAGCGCCGGAAGTTGATGGTCAAGGACCAGATCGAGCGTCTGAGGCACGGCGACACGCTCCACTAGTAACCCCCCGTAACAGCGTAGAGTTGACCGCACCCTATCCAGCAGGGATGAGAGCCTATGCGCTCATCCCTGCTGTTGGATGTGCACCACGCAAAAATGTTTGCGCGGTTTAGATGTCTGCGAGCTCGGCGACGTGATCTGCGATCGCGAGCGATGACGTCAGTCCCGGCGATTCAATGCCGAACAGATTGACCAGCCCTGCAACGCCGTGATCGCGCGGGCCCTGCATCAGGAAGTCCTGCGTCGCCACCGCGGGCGGTACGATCTTCGGCCGGATCCCCGAATAGCTCGGCATCAACGCGCCGTCGGGCAGCGTCGGCCAGTATCTGCGGATCGCCGGATAGAAGCGCTCGGAGCGTGACGGATCGACCTCGTAGTCGATCGTCTCGATCCATTCGACGTCGGGGCCGAAGCGCGCCTGCCCTGCCATGTCCAGCGTCAGATGCACGCCGAGGCCGCCGGGTTCGGGCACCGGATAGATCAGGCGCGAGAACGGCGCTTTGGCATTGCAGCTGAAGTAATTTCCCTTGGCGAGATAGGCTGGCGGAATGCGGTCCAGCGGCATGCCGTCGATGTTGCGCGCCACCTTCGTCGCCGACAGCCCTGCGGCGTTGACGAGGAGGCTGCATTGCAGCGTCATCGGCGCCTCGCCGCCGGCCTCGACCTCGATCACGCCGTTCGCCGCCTTGGCGCGGATCATCGGGGTGTGAAACGCGAAGGCTGCGCCGGCTTCCTCGGCTTCGCCGCGCAGCGACAGCATATAGGCGTGGCTGTCGATGATGCCCGTCGACGGGGACAGCAGCGCGGCATCGCAGGCGAGCGCCGGCTCCAGCGCACGTGCGGCCTCGCCCGTGAGCAGCTGCATGTCGAGCACGCCATTGGCCTCGGCATGCGCCTTGATCGATTGCAGCTTCTCGGTCTCTTTCGGATTGGTCGCGACGATCAGCTTGCCGCAATTCTTGTGGGGGATGCCGCGTTCGCCGCAGTAGCGGTAGAGCGCGTGCTTGCCGTCGACGCACATGCGCGCCATCCAGCTCCCGGCCCGGTAGTAGATGCCGGCATGGATCACCTCGCTGTTGCGCGAGGAGGTGATGGTGCCGATCGCCTCGGCCTCCTCGAGCACGATGACCTCGCGCCCGGACTGCGCGAGCTTGCGGGCCACGGCGAGCCCGACCACGCCCGCTCCGATGACGATGGAATCGACCTTATCCATGGTTGTGCAGGATGTCCGCTGGACGCGCCGGTGGCATTCGGCCTGGAAACAGCGGCGCGGGGCCGGTTTCCGTTAAGGAAGAATTTATCATGTCAGGGCAATTGCCGTATTTCACGTCAGATTTTTCTGTTGCGCGTACAGGCGTTTACCCGATCCAAACCCGTGAAGCCAGACAATCCGACGTTGAAATCGCGGGTGGCTGATGGCTGAGAAGAACTGGCACGAGGGCAGCACGCTTCCGATTGCTGTGCAGGCCGTGGTGTGCCTGGCCAGCACGGTTGCGCCTGCGCGCGCCTATGCGCTCTCGGACAACTTTGCCGCGCCGAGCTATCTCGGCCAGCTCGATCCCAACGTGGTCTGGGAAGTCCTGATCGCGGGTATCGTGGTCTGTGCCTTCCTGGCCGCGATCGCCCTGTGGATCCATTCCTCGCTGCGCCGGACCCGGCGTTTGCAGTTGCGGCGCAACGCCTTTGTCTCCTCCGCCATGAACAACCTCAATCAGGGCGTGGTGATGACGGATGCGCAGCGGCGCATCATCTTCTGCAACGACCGCTATCTCGAGATCTACGGCCTGACGCGCGCGGATGTCTGGGCCAACATGAACGGTTACGAGCTGCTCGAGCTGCGCCGCAAGCGCGGGGTACTCGGCGTCTCCGACGACGAGTTCTACGACAAGGCGGCCAGCACCAACGGCCTGATCACGGAGCTGCCGGACGGGCGGGCCATCCTGGTGAAATATTTCGTGCTGCCGAACGGCGGCTCGGTGGCGACGCATCTCGACGTCAGCGAGCAGCGCCGGCTGTCGCGGCAGCTCGCCTCGACCAAGCAATTCCTCGAGACGGTGCTGGACAATGTTCCGGCCTGCGTGGCCGCCAAGAATATCGAGGACGGCCGCTATATCTTCGCCAACAGCACCTATGAGCGGTTCTGGGGGTTCTCGCGCGATCATGTCGTCGGCAAGAATGCGCGCGAGCTGTTCGCGTCCGCCTCGGCCGACAGCATCGAGGCGACCGACCGGGCGGCGCTCGATTCCCCGGACGGTCAGTTCCGCAACGAATTCGAGGTCGATCGCGCCGGCGAGCGGCGCATGGTCGCCTCGATCCGGATCGTGGTCCGCAACGAAAGCAACAAGCCCGAATTCCTGCTGCTGGTGTTCGAGGACATCACCGACCGCCGCTCGCTGTCGAAGGAGCTGGAGAGCGCCAAGAAGTTCCTCGAGCTCGTGGTCGACAACATCCCGGTGGCGCTGATCGTCGAGCAGGTCAAGGACGGCCGCTATCTGCTTGCCAATCGCAGCGCGGAGACGATCCTCAACCGCCGCCGCGAGGAAGCCACGGGCCTGACCGCGTCCGACATCTTCAATCCCAAGGAAGCCAAGCTGATCATCGCGCGCGACGAGGCCGCGATCAAGAAACGCGGGATGATCACCGAGGAGCACCCGATCTCGACCAAGGACGGCCTGCGGCTGTTCCTGACCCGCCGCGCCACCGTGCTCGGCGACGGCGGCGAGCCGCAATATCTGATCAAGACCCACGAAGACGTCACCGACCGGCGGCAGACCGAGTCGCGCATGGCGCACATGGCCTATCACGACGGCCTCACCGATTTGCCGAACCGCGCCGCCTTCCTCCAGGCGCTGACCCAGATGATCGAGGCCTGCGAAGGCACCGGCGAGGAATTCGCCGTCCTTTGCGTCGACCTCGACGGCCTCAAGGAGGTCAACGACGTCTTCGGCCATGCGCTCGGCGACAAGCTCCTGATCGAGGTGGCCCAGCGGCTTCAGGATTCCGCCCGCGGCGGCGTGGTGGCGCGCCTGTCCGGTGACGAATTCGGCCTCATCATCGACGGCAAGCAGCCGGACGCGGGTCTTGCCCTGGCGCAGCACCTCGGCGAGGCCGTCGCCGAGGAATTCCAGATCGACGGCCGGGCCGTCCGCGCCGGCGCTACCACCGGCATGGCGATATTCCCGCACAACGGCACCGACGGCGCCTCGCTGCTCGCCAATGCCGGTGCGGCGCTGTTCCGCGCCAAGCAGAAGTCCCGCGGCACGATCAGCCTCTACCAGCCCGAGATGGACCAGCAGATCCGCGATCGCCGCGTGCTGCACCAGGACCTGTCGATGGCGATCAAGAACGGCGAGCTTTCGCTCGCCTTCCAGCCCCAAGGCGTCGCCCGCCACAGCGTGGCCGAGAGCGAGATCATCGGCTTCGAGGCCTTGGCGCGCTGGCAGCATCCGGTGCGCGGCCAGGTTTCTCCGGCCGAGTTCATCCCGATCGCGGAGGAAAGCGGCCTGATCGTCGAGATGGGCGAGTGGATCCTGCGCGAGACCTGCCGCGAGGCGGCGTCCTGGCCGAAGCCGCTCCAGGTCGCGGTCAATCTGTCGCCGGCGCAGTTCATGCACGGCGACGTGGTCGGCCTCGTCCATTCGATCCTGATCGAGACCGGCCTTGCACCCGGCCGCCTCGAGCTGGAAATCACCGAGGGCGTGCTGATCGAGGATTTCGACCGCGGCCTTGCGCTGCTGCGCCGCCTGAAGGCGCTCGGCGTGCGCATCTCCATGGACGATTTCGGCAGCGGATACTCCTCGCTGAGCTATCTCCAGGCGTTCCCGTTCGACAAGATCAAGATCGACCGCGCCTTCATCATCAATCTCGGCCGCAACCCGCAATCGGCCGCGATCGTCCGCGCGGTGATCGATCTCGGCCACGGCCTCGAAATGTCGATCATCGCCGAGGGCGTCGAGACGGTCGAGCAGCTCGCTTTCCTGGCCAAGGAAGGCTGCGACGGCGTGCAGGGCTATCTGCTCGGCAAGCCGCTGCCGATCGGGAAATATGCCGGCCTCGTCGGCCGCGCCGAAATCATGGAGCTCGCGCTCAAGACCGGCTAGCGCGATTGCGAGCGAGGCGTACGCCGGTTCGCTTCGAGAAAGCGTGTGAGAACGGCCATCTCGAGCCGCGTTGCGATTTCATCGGAACGCAAATGGCTCTAGAGATGATGGGGCGCTTTGCTCCTGCTCGACGGCTTCATGGCGGATTACGACCTTGCGATCATCGGCGGCGGCCTGAACGGTGTCAGCCTCGCGCGCGATGCGGCCGGTCGCGGTCTGCGGGTCATCCTCCTGGAGCAGGGCGATCTCGGCGGCGCGGCCTCCTCGGCGACGCCGCGGCTGATCCACGGCGATTTGTCGGTGCTGGAACGGCGTGGATTCTGGCGGGTGCGCCGGGCGTTGGCCGAGCGCCGGACTTGGCTCCGGATCGCGCCGCATCTGGTCCGGCCGATGCGCTTCGTGATCCCCGCGCATTCCGACGAGCGTCCGCCATGGCTGCTGCGTGCGGGCCTGTATGTTTATGACGGCCTTACCGGCCGCGGCGGCCTGCCGCCATCGGCGACCCTCGACATCACGCATCATCCGGTCGGCAACGCGCTGAAGCGTCCGTTCGGCATGGCGTTCGAATATTCGGACTGCGTCGTCGACGATTCCCGCCTGGTGGTGCTCACGGCGCTGGATGCGGCCGAGCGTGGCGCTGCGATCCGGACCGGTGCGCGCTGCGTGCGGGCCGATCGCACCGAGATCTGGCGGCTCGCGGTGGTCGATCGCGGCCATCGCCGCACCATCACGGCCCGGGCGCTGGCCAACGCCTCCGGAGCGTGGGCGTCAATGGTCGCGGAGACGGTGCTGCGCCAGCCGCAGCCCGCTGTGGCGGCGATGCAGATGAGCCAGATCGTCGTGCCCAGGCTGTTCGACTCCGAAAATGTCTACGTCTTCCAGAACAGCGACGGGCGCCTGATCTTCGCATCCCCGTTCGAGCGGGAGTTCACGCTGATCGGCACGGTCACGCACGATTTCACCGGCGATCCCGCGATCGTCGCGATGCGAGGCGCCGACGTCAGCTATCTCTGCGACGCCGCCAGCCGCTATTTCCGCGAGCGCGTCGCTCCGACCGACGTGGTGCGGGCGGTCTCGGGCGTCAATCTGGCGCCGGCGTCCGCACGGCGAGGGGACGGCACGACCCAGTTCCACGCGCGCCGGCGCAAGGCGCCGCTGCTTACGATGTTCGGCGGCGACGTCACCAGCTCGCGCCTGCGCGCAGAGCGCGCGGTGACGAAGCTGACGCCGTTCTATCCTATGTCGCGGCCCTGGACGGCGGGCGCGGCGCTGCCCGGCGGTGATTTCGCCTGGGATCGCTTTGATCACGAAGTCGACCTCGCGCGCGATCGTTGGCGCTTTCTCTCAGAAGCGCAGGCCCAGCGTCTGGTCGCCGCCTACGGCTCGCGCCTGCCGGCCGTGCTGGGTGAAGCCAAGACCCGCGAGGAACTCGGCCCTGCCTTCGGCCCGGAGCTGACCGGCACTGAGGTGCGCTATCTCATGGCCCAGGAATGGGCGCGCTTTCCGGAAGACATCCTGTGGCGCCGCTCCAAGCTCGGCCTGACCATGCCGGCGGCCGACCGCGACGCGCTGGCGGCGTTCATGGCGTAGCCCGGATGGAGCGGAGCGCAATCCGGGAAACCCTCACCGCGGATCGACTGCCCCGGATTACGCTGCGCTTCATCCGGGCTACGATCTGCGATGCAAGTTGCCCCGACACGGTTGAGCAAAGCGCGATCGACCGCTAGCGTGCGGCGGAATCGGGGTTGGCAGGAAATATGACCGACGAATTGCCCAAGATGCACAACGCGACAAAGGCGGCCGACGGAGACGCCGTCGCCGCAGGTCAGCCCTTGCTGAGCATCGAGGGCGTCGCCAAGACGTTTGGGACGTTCCGCGCCGTGGACGGTGTTTCGCTCGACATCAAGGCCGGCGAGTTCTTTGCGTTGCTGGGGCCGAGCGGCTGCGGCAAGACCACGCTCTTGCGCATGCTGGCCGGCTTCGAGGCGCCGGACGAGGGGCGCATTCTGCTCGGCGGCAGCGACATCGCGCAGGCGCTGCCGCATGAGCGCCCGATCAACATGATGTTCCAGAACTACGCCCTGTTCCCGCATCTGTCGGTACGGGACAACATCGCCTTCGGCCTGAAGCGAGCCGCCATGGCGCGCGCCGAGATCGCCACGCGCGTGTCGGAGATGGTGGCGCTGGTGAAGCTCGATGGGCTGGAAAAGCGCAAGCCCGACCAACTGTCCGGCGGCCAGCGTCAGCGCGTCGCGCTCGCCCGCGCGCTGGCGCGTCGGCCGCGGCTCCTGCTGCTCGACGAGCCGCTCGCGGCGCTCGACAAGAAGCTGCGCGAAAGCACGCAAGTCGAGCTGATGGAGCTGCAGCGCCGGCTCGGCATGACCTTCATCATCGTCACCCACGACCAGGAAGAGGCGATGACGATGGCGAGCCGGATCGGTGTGATGAATTCAGGCAAGCTCGCTCAGGTCGCGAGCCCCCGCGAGCTCTACGAGGCGCCGCGCTCGCGCTGGATCGCGGAGTTCGTCGGCGACGTCAACGTGTTCGACGGCGAGTCCAAATTGCGCGACGGTCATCGCCTGGTCATCGGCACGCGCGATGCGGGTGCGCTGGTGGTGGCCGAGCCGCGCGAGCCGGTCGGTGCGGGCAAACTGGCGATCGCGATCCGCCCCGAAAAGGTCAAGCTGTCGCGACGTGGACCGGTGAGTGAGGCCGGTCATGGGACGGTGATCAACCGGCTCGACGGCGTGGTCGCCGACATCTGCTATCTCGGCGGCACCACCACCTACAAGGTGAAGCTCGACACCGGCGGAACGGTGCAGGCGTCCGTCGCCAACAGCGCGCGCCTCGACATCGACGCCTACAGCCTGAACCAGCAGGTCGTCGCTTGGTTCACGCCCGATGATTGTGTGGTGCTGCAATCATGAGCGCCCGCCGCATCTTCGCGCGCCCGGCTCGCTTCGCGGCGATCGCCCCTTATGTCTGGATGGTGCTGTTCTTCCTGGTGCCGTTCGCCTTCGTGCTGAAGATCAGCCTGTCGCAGACGGCGATCGCGCAGCCGCCCTACGAGCCCGTGTTCGACCTGACGGCTGGGTGGAACGCGCTCAAGGCCGCCTTCTCCACACTCTCGATCGACAATTTCAGGCTGATCGCCTCCGACGACATCTACGTGTTCGCCTATGTCCGCAGCCTCACCGTTGCCGTCACCGCGACTGCGTTGCTGCTCCTGATCGGCTATCCCATCGCGTACGGCATGGCGCGATTGCCGAAGCGTTGGCAGGCGGTGGCGATGGTGCTGGTGATCGTGCCGTTCTGGACCTCGTTCCTGATCCGCATCTATGCCTGGATCAACATCCTCCAGCACGACGGCCTGCTCAACCAGATCCTGCTGGCGCTGCATCTGGTCAGCCAGCCCGTGGTGTGGCTCTCCACCGACACCGCGATGTATATCGGCATCGTCTATTCCTATCTGCCGTTCATGATCCTGCCGCTCTACGCCACGCTGGCCAAGATGGAGCCGGCGCTGGAGGAGGCGGCCGCCGATCTCGGGGCGCCGCCGTGGCAGGTGTTCTGGCTCGTCACCTTCCCGCTGTCGCTGCCCGGCGTCGGTGCCGGCGCGCTGCTGTGCTTCATCCCCATCGTCGGCGAGTTCGTCATTCCAGACCTCCTGGCCGGATCCAACTCGCTGATGATCGGGCAGACCCTGTGGCTCGAATTCTTCACCAACAAGGACTGGCCGGTCGCCTCGGCTGCAGCGACCGTGCTGCTGGTGGTGCTGCTGGTGCCGCTGCTGCTGTATGAACGGCTGCAGAAGCGGCAGCTGGAACAGGGCAGGTAGAGCGATGCGCGCGGTCTCCCGCCTGTCCCGCTTCAACATCGCCTCGCTCGCGCTGGGGATGGCGTTCCTCTATTTGCCGATCCTGATCCTCATCATCTATTCCTTCAACGCTTCGCGCCTGGTGACGGTGTGGGGCGGCTGGTCGCTGCGCTGGTATCACGAGTTCTTCAATGACCGCGCCATGATCGAGGCGGCGTGGATGAGCCTGCGGGTCGCGGTGTCCTCCGCAACCATCGCGACGCTGCTCGGCACGCTCGCCGCCGTCGCACTGTCGCGTGGCGAGCGCTTCCGCGGCCGCACGCTGTTCTCCGGCATGCTCTACGCACCGCTGGTGATGCCGGAGGTGATCACGGGACTGTCGCTGCTGCTGTTGTTCGTCGCGCTCAATGCCGAGCGCGGCTTCTGGACGGTGACGATCGCCCACACCACGCTGACGATGTGCTTCGTCGCGGTGGTGGTGCAGTCCCGCCTCGCCTCGCTCGACCGTTCGCTGGAGGAAGCGGCGATGGACCTCGGCTGCGACCCCGTGCGCGCCTTCGTGTCAGTGACCCTGCCGCTGATCGCGCCTGCGATCGCCGCGGGCTGGATGCTGGCCTTCACGCTGTCGCTCGACGATCTCGTGATCGCGAGCTTCACCACCGGCCCCGGTTCGGCCACCTTGCCGATCCGGATCTATTCCGAGGTGCGGCTGGGGGTGAAGCCGGAGATCAATGCGATCTGCACGCTGGTGATCGCTCTGATCGCGGTGGTCATCGTCATCGCCTCGCTCGCCTCGAAGCTGTCGAGCTCGCAGGGCGAGAGCGCGGCGCCGTTGTGAGCGGGGCCGGGATCATGACGATGGCCTACCAGATCCTGATCCACACACCCGTCTGGGTCTTTGTATTGTTCGCCTATCTCGTCTGGCAGGGCATTCAGGCGATGCGGCCGCGCACGACGCCGATCTGGCGTGCGCTGATCCTGCCGGTCGTGTTCATCGTCTGGGGCGCCTCGCGGATCGGCTTCGGACACCAGGACGGTGCGGGGCCGCTGATCGCCTGGATTGCAGCCGCGCTGGCGCTGTTGCCGCTCGGCGTGCTGACGCCGCGCCCTTTCGACGTCGATCACAGGACGGGTGAGATCATCCGTCCGGGCAGCGTGTTCGCGCTGATCCGCAACCTCGTCGTGTTCTCGCTGCAATATGCGGTCGGTGTGATCTCGGCCATCGATGCCGGCGATCGCGCATTCGCGATCATGTTCGGCCGCGCGGTGTCCGGTGCGACCGCCGGCTATTTCATCGGCTCGACGGTCGCGCTGCTGATCGCCTATCGGCGCAAGCGCGCGCTCGGATGATCAGCGCGGCCGGGACGGACGTTTCGGGCCTTTCGTGCCTGCTGCGCGCGGCTGCGTCGCGGAAGCTGTGACGGGGCTGGCATATCGCGTGCGCACTGCGTCCTGCACGGCCGCGCCGAGCTGTCGCAGCGCCAGCGCATTGAGCGGAAACTCCAGCAGGATGTGGATCAGGCTCAGCGCCAGCAGGAAGGTGAAGCCGAACGCATAGTCGTAGAAATAGAGTGCGGTGGCCGCTGCACTTGCGGCTGCCATCGCGGCCAGCCGCGCCTTCGACACCGCGGTCCAGCGGATCACGTCGGCTTTGATGAACCAGTTGAGGTAGTGATAGGTGTAGACGAAGGCGAGCAGGCTGGTCAGCCTGGTGTCGAGCACGAGGCCGGGCATGCCGAACAGCCGGCCGAGGGCGGGGCCGACATTGCCGAAATAATCCTGGCCGACCCGGGCAAAGCTCGCGATGCGGATTTCCGCGGCCGGCGGCAGCAGCAGGATGGTGGCGAGGGCGGCGAGGTAGATCACCACCAGCGCAGCCTGCACCCGGCTTCCGGACCGGTAGGCGCCGAGCACCATGAAGATCAGCGTGAACAGCGAGACGTGGATCAGGGTCGGAATCAGGATGCCGATGACGGCGAGCGAGGACCCGCTCGAATACATGATCGCGGACAGGACGATCGCGGCCATGAACAGCAGCATGCTCTCGATCGCCGAATTCGTCGCGGCCAGCATGGCGCATACGATCAGCGCGCCCCACATGGCAAAGCCGAACCACGAGGCGTTGTCGATCAGCGCCGCGACCACGGCCACGATGGCAAGGCCCGCCGCGATCCCGCGATGGGGCAGGTAGTAGCTGCGATCATGCAGCCACGAGATCTCGGTGAAGTAATGCGCCGGACCGAGCACGACATAGGCCAGCAGCAGCAGCTCGAACGGCACTAGGTAGGCCGCGGCGAGCGCCAGCAGCATCAGGCCGAGATGGATCGCGTCGTTGCTGCGCATGATGCCGGGCCCCGCCTTGGGTCCCGGAAGGTTAGAGCAGGTGCGGACAATCTTCAATTGTCCGCACCGTCCCTCAAACGCTTTGCTTGCAGCGCCGCGATGCGTCCTGTCGCGTCAGGACTTCACCGCGCCTGCCGTGAGCCCGCCCACCATGTAGCGGCGGAAGGCGTAATAGACCGCGGCCGGCGGCAGCGCATAGATGAAGCCGGTGGTCATCAAGAGCTCCCAGGGCGAGTCGTCGGCGGCGAGGAAGTTGCCGAGTGCGACAGGGAGCGTGATCTCGCGGTCGTTGGAAAGCAGCAGGAACGCGTAGAGATATTCGTTCCAGGCCAGCAGCACCGCATAGGTGCCGATCGCGACCAGCGAGGGCATCATCAGCGGCAGATAGACCAGGCGGAAAATCTGCAGCGTCGTGGCGCCGTCCATCACCGCGGCTTCGTCGAGCTCGACCGGCAGCTTGTCCGAGGCCTGCTTGAGCACCCAGATCGCGTAAGGCGAGGCGATCGTCACCATCGCCAGGATCAGCGCCCAGTGGTTGTTGAGCAGGCCGTAATTGCCCATGGTGCGGTACATCGGCACGGCAAGGAACGCCGCCGGGATGAAGTAGGTGAACAGCGCGAGGTTCATCACGACCCGCCCGCCCGGCACCTTCAGCCGCGAGATCGAGAACGCCGCGGCAGTGGCGATGAACAGCGTCAGCACGCCGACGGACGCCGCGATCACCAGCGAGTTCCAGAACTGCACGTAGAAGTCGCGCAGGAAGTAGTGCTGCTGCTTGAACACGATTTCGAAGTTGTGCAGCGTCGGATGGTCCGGCCACAGCTTGCCCGAGAACGCGTCCTCCTTCGGCGAGATCGCGAACAGGAACATGTGATAGATCGGGATCATCGTCCAGATGAAGACGGGAATGCCGATCAGCAGCAGCCGCGCTTCAGTCGCGACGTCACGGAGAGAGGGAAGCTTCATCGCGACAACCGTTTCATCATGAAGTACATCAGCGGCAGGACGAATGGTATCGCACAGACGATGGAAGCCATCGCCAGCGAGAGCTGGTCGAGCCGAAGGTAGCGGATGCCAAGTGTCGACAGCACGTGGGTGAGGTCGGCAGGGCCGCCGCCGGTGAGCAGATAGACGCTGTTGAAGTCGCCGAGCGTCCAGATCATCGAGAGCAGCGTGCAGGTGATGTAAAGCGTCTGCATCGAAGGCCAGGTGATGAAGCGGAATTTCTGCCACCAGCTCGCGCCATCGACTTCGGCGGCTTCGAACAGATCCTGCGCGATCGCAAGCCGGCCCGTCATCAGGATCAGCGTCCAGAACGGCAGCGATTTCCAGATGTGCACAGCGATCGCCATGGTCAGCGCCACGGTCGGGTCGTTCAGCCAGTTCGGGCCGTCATCACCCGTGAGGGAGAAGATGAGGTGGTTCACCATGCCCCATTCCGGGTTGAGCATGAACCGCACCGACAGGATGGTCGGGATCGAGGGCACCGCCCAAGGCAGGATGAAGATCACCGAGAGCCATCTGATCCAGGGGCGCTGCACGGCGAAGAAGCCGGACAGGAACAGCGCGATCAGCATCTTGATGTTGATGCCGATGACCAGGAAAATCAGCGTGTTGACCGCGGCGCGTGCGAAGATCGGGTCGTTGTAGAGCGCGACATAATTCGATGGGGCGCGCGCCAGCCAGAGTCCGTAGCAGACGGGATAAACGACAAAGGCCAGGAAAACGAGCAGATAGGGCGCGAGCAGTGCGATGCCCCAGACCTGTGCCGGGGTCAGTCGCGACGACAGGGGCGGGCCGGGGAGTGCCTGATCGCCAGAGAGCGTGATCGCCATTCTTTTCGGACTCTTCAAAGAGAAGCCGGCCGCGAAACGCGGCCGGTGTTTATTCTAGCACCTCTCCCCGCGAGGCGGGGAGAGGGCCGGGTGAATTAACCCGCGACCTGCTTGATGCGGGCGATCATCTCGTCGACGGCCTTGTCGACCGGGACCTTCTCGCTGACCACCCGGTTCATCGCCTTGGCCCAGATGTTCTCGTTGTTCAGGATCGTGAACTTCCAGTTCTTGGTGAAGTCGAACGCCGCGGTGCCGCCCGTGAACTGCGCGTGGACGGCCTTGCGATGCTTGTCAGCCTGCCAGAACGGGCTTTGCTGGCTTTCCTTGGTCACCGGGAACCAGCGGCCGAGCGCGCCCTCGATATAGGGACGGACGTTCTCTTCCTGGAGCAGGAAGCTGATGAACTGCTTGGCCTCGGCCTTGTTCTTGGCCGCGGTGAAGACCAGCCCGGTCTTGACGTCGGAGCGGTAGCGGATGGTCGAGCCATCGGGAGCCTTCGGGAAGGACGCCGTGATGATGTCCTGCTCGTAGGCCTTCTTGCCGGCGTCGCGCTGCTCCTGGGTCAGGGCCTGGTTCTGGGAATCCTCGAACCACTTCGCCGCGATCGAGATCGTGAAGTTGTGGGTCATCACGATGGTCTTGTTGTGGAAGGCGACGTTGTTGTCCGGATCCTTCCAGGTCGTCGAGGACGGCGGCGTGCAGCCCTTGATGTAGGTGTCGGTGTAGTCCTTCATCGCCTTGATCAGGTTCTCGCGAACCGTGGGATCGTCGACCGTGAGCTTGCCGTCATCGTCGACCAGCTTGACGTGATAGGCGTCCATGAAGGTGTAGAACGACTGGAAGGCGTCGGTGGATTCCACGCCCATCGGCTGGCCGACGGCATAGATGCGCTGGCCGGTCGCCTTGCGGATCGCCGGCTGCACTTTGTCGCACCAGAACGTCCAGTAGCCCGACCAGTCGTTCGGAATGTCGGCCACCTTGAAGCCGGCCTTCTCCAGCATGTCGTTCCAGATCTGGACGTGCATGCTCTGCTGCTTCAGCGGAAAGCCGTAATAGGCCTTCTTCTTGGTGACGTCGTTGTAGAGGATCGACGCATCGAGGGTGTTCTGCACGAACCGGCCCTTGATCGGCTCCATGACGTCGGAGAGATCCTCGAGCTTGCCCTCATAGGCCCACTTGCCCTGCGCCTGCACGTCGTAGGAATCGGAATAGGCGACATCGGGCACGGTGCCGGCATCGAGCGCGGCGACCGTCTTCGGAATCATGTCCTGGATCGCGTATTGCGACAATTCGACCTTGATGCCGGTCTTGGCTTCGAATTTCTTGATCGTGTCGATCAGTGCGTCGTCTTCGGAGCGATAAAAGCCCTTGCCCCACCAGACCGTGATCGTTTTTTGCTGCGCAAATGCGGGTGCAGCGGCTGCAAACAGCCCGGCCGCAGCGACCGCCAGTGATACTGCGCCAATAACCTTGGATTTCACGTTTTTCTCCCTCAAACGGCCGGTGTTTTTAACCGGTCGTATAAAACACTAGCGCATGGTGGTAGCGCAATCAACGCATCTTAGTCAGACCTAGGTCGTAGGCTGTCGGGCTGCGAAGATGCTTAATGCGCGCATCGATCCAATCGCCGCATCAATTCGCCCCGATCAATTCGCGATGGTCGGGCGGCGGCGGAGAATGGCGGTCCTCAGTTGGACTTCGCGTTCTCTTTGGCGTTCTCCGCCGTCGGCGATCCGTCCTGCGCGGGGCGCTTTCCGCCCCCGGTGATGCGCTGCTTCAGCAGGTCGAGGAAGGGCGATGCCGCGGGCGATTGCCGGATCAGGCTCTCGGGGTCCGGGAAGATCAGCGGATCGTCCCAGGGGCCCTGCACCATGAACGGCAATTGAAAGCCGGACGCCGTATTGAGGCTCGCCACGCCCTTCATGTCGTATTCGCGCGTCGGCACCGAGGCGGTGCCGGTGAGGGTGATCTTCGCCGCCGGCCCCTCGATGCGAATATCCTCGGCGGTGGCGACCCCGTCGGCGAATTTCACCGCGATGGTGAGATTGCTATACGGCGTCGAGCCGTTGCGGAAATTGCCGCCGCCCGACAGCGGGCGCCGCTCGAGGCGCTTCAGGAGCTGCTCGGCGTTGAAGCCCGCAATCGCGCCGTCATGTCCGGTGACGGTGGCGCTGCCGTCGAGCGACTGCACGAGGCCGAACGGGCTCGAGCCCGAGGCGAACAGCGAGACGTTGATGTTGCCGCGGCCGGACAGCTTGTTGAGGCCGAACAGCTCGGTGGCGCAGGCCTGGAGGTCGACGTCGGTGAACTGGAATTGCGCCTTGATGTCGGCGATGGTGTCGGAGCGCGCGATGCCGAACGAGCCCTTGGCGATGCCGCCATAGACCTGGGCTTCGCCGACCGAGAGCGCCAGCGTGCCGTTGCGCAAGTTGGCGCCGATCGCGGTGCGGCCGAGCTTGGTCGCCCCGACCGTCAGCTTGGCTGCCGACAGGCGCATGTCGAGGTCGGTGGTCGACAATCCGTTGAGATCGAACAGCTGCCTGTTCCAGTCGCGCGCACCGCTCGCTAGCAGGCGGAAGGTGGAGATATAAGGTGTGAAGTCGAGCGCGTCGGCGGCGAGCGTCGCCTGCAGCGTCTGCCGGCCGTTATTGGCGTAGGTCATCACGCCCTCGGCGGCGTTGCCGTCGAGCTCGACATTGACGTTGGTCAGTGCGATCGAGGGGCCGACGACATTGGCGCGCGCCTTCAGCGCGAAGCGGCCGAAGCCGCCGCTGGCGGGTTGCGGCTGCCCGGTCCAGCGCAGCGCGTTGCGCAAGGAAGGGCTGTCGATGGTCAGCGTCCCCTCCATCATCGGGCTGGTGCGGTTGGCGGCGCTGCCGTCGAAGGCGAGCTTGAGCGGCGCGCTGACGATCCGCGCCTTCAGCCCCGAGCGATCTCCGGAGAGAGCGGCGACGAAATCGGAAAAGCTGATCGAACCGTCGACACGCTCGCCGCGCCAGTCGAACTGCCCGGTCGCGGCGAAGGACCGTGAGATCGAGGGCCAGGCCAGCGACAGGTCGATGTCGTCGATCTTCTCGGTGGCGTGGGTGGCGGCGTCCTCGTAATCGAGCACGCCATCCTGGATCCGGATCTCGGAGAACGAAACCTGGTTTTCGGCGCCGGGCTTCATGGTGCGCGCGATGGTCTGGATGAAGGGCGTCCAGTTGCTCTCGCCGTCCGGCTGCAGGCTGACATGGATGCGCGGCCGCAGCAGCGTCAGGTCGGCGATCTCGAACCGTTGCAGCAGCAGCGGCAGCAGCCGCAGATTGGCGGTGAGCACGTCGACATGAAGTGCGGAATCGCTGGTGCCGCCGCCCTTGAGGCCGACGTCGTGGAACGAGATGTAACTCGCCGGCAGCACCGAGATGTCGATGCTGCCCGCGACGGTGAGCTCGAGCCCGGTGACGTCGCGGATCTGCGCTTCGACGGCCTTGCGCAGCGCGTCGCGGTTGATGAGCCAGGAGGTCGCGATCAGGGCGATCAGCGCAACGCCGAGCAGCGCCGCGATCGGCGTCCCGAGGCGCTTCATTCCTTGGGCCATGGTCAATGGCGTGTCCTGATCGGGTTGGTCGTTGGAGCCAGAAAGGCGGGCCGGGAAACCTGCGTGCCCCACGCCCAAGCCTTTGTTAGGTTACAGGCCTTGCTACGTCACAAGTCCTGTTGTGTTAAGTGCCGCAAGTTGATGGGTTTTCTTGTCGCTTTCAAGGCCGCGGGCGGTTCTGCCCACGGCGTGGGCAGCTTCTACCACCACCCCGCCGAACCGAGAACCCCGTATCATTGACGGCTTTGGACGATTTCGCCTAATAATCGCCGCCAATCGGGCACGACGCCTGCAAGCCGAAGGTTTCCTGTATGAACAAGGTCTATCCCGACGCCAAGTCGGCCCTCGACGGCATTCTCAAGGACAACATGATGATCATGTCGGGAGGCTTCGGCCTTTGCGGCATCGCCGAGGAGCTGTCGGACGCGATCCGCGAGTCCGGTGTCAAGGGCCTGACGGTCGTCTCCAACAATGCCGGCGTCGATGGCATCGGGCTCAGCCGCCTGCTCGAAACCCGCCAGATCAAGAAGATGATCTCGTCCTATGTCGGCGAGAACAAGCTGTTTGCCCAGCAGTTCCTCGCCGGCGAGCTGGAACTCGAATTCAATCCGCAGGGCACGCTGGCCGAGCGCATCCGCGCCGGCGGCGCCGGCATCCCGGCCTTCTATACCAAGACCGGCGTCGGCACGCTGATCGCCGAAGGCAAGGAAGTGAAGGAATTCGACGGCGAGAAGTACCTGATGGAGCGCGGCCTGTTCGCCGACCTCGCCATCGTGCACGCCTGGAAGGGCGACACCGCCGGCAACCTCATCTACCGCAAGACCGCGCGCAACTTTAATCCGATGATGGCGACCGCCGCCAAGATCACGGTGGCCGAGGTCGAGCATCTGGTTCCCGCCGGTGAACTCAATCCCGATCATATCCACACGCCCGGCATTTTCGTGAAGCGCATCGTTGAGGTCGGCACGGCCAAGAAGCGCATCGAATTCCGCAACACCCGCCCGCGCACGGCTGCTTAATACAGGAGACTCATATGGCCTGGACCCGTGAACAGATGGCTGCGCGTGCCGCGAAGGAATTGCGCGACGGCTATTACGTCAATCTCGGCATCGGCATCCCGACGCTGGTCTCGAACTTCATCCCCGAGGGCGTCGACGTCAGCCTGCAGAGCGAGAACGGCATGCTCGGCATGGGCCCGTTCCCCTATGAGGACGAGGTGGATGCCGACCTCATCAACGCCGGCAAGCAGACCGTCAGCGAGCTGCCCTCGACCTCGTATTTCTCGAGCGCGGATTCCTTCGGCATGATCCGCGGCGGCCACATGGATTTGTCGATCCTCGGCGCCATGCAGGTGGCCCAGAACGGCGATCTCGCCAACTGGATGATCCCCGGCAAGATGGTCAAGGGCATGGGCGGCGCAATGGATCTCGTCGCCGGTGTCAAGCGCGTCGTCGTGGTGATGGAGCATTCGGCCAAGGACGGCTCGAAGCTCCTGAAGACCTGCAATTTGCCGCTGACCGGCGAGCGCGTGGTCGACATGGTCGTCACGGATCTCGCCGTCTTCACCATCGACAAGCACGGCGACGGCGGCATGGCCCTGATCGAGCTCGCCGACGGCGTCACGCTCGACGAGGTCAAGGCCAAGACCGAAGCCGAATTCCGCGTGGCGCTGAAGAACACGTAAGGTCGTCGCGAAAGGGGCGCGCATGACGATACGGTCGGCGCGTCCCGAAGACGCCGAATTCATCGCACAGACCATCCAGTCATCGCAGCGCGGCTACCGGTCGCGCGGCTGGTTCGACGTCGCGCTCGGCTGGCCCGACGCGCAATGCCGCGATTTCATCGCGCGCATCGCGGTCGCGCAGGCCGTGTCGATGTGGCACGTCTCGCAATTCCTGATCGCCGAGGTCGAGGGCAGGCCTGCAGCGGCGGTGTGCGCGGTGCCCGCAGCCGGAACGGGACCCGCCGCCTGGTGCGCGATCGAGGAAGTCGGGCGTGCGGCCGGGCTGGCTACGACGGAGCTGGATACCATCCGCCGCCGCGGCGCCTATACGCGGGCCTGCTGGGTTCAGGGCGGCGAGGGTGACTGGATGATCGAGCATGTGGCGACCGATCCCGCCTGTCGCGGCCGCGGTCTGGTCCAGGCGCTGATCGCGCATGCGCTCGAGAAGGGCCGCGCCGCAGGATTCCGACGGACGACGATATCGTTTCTGATCGGCAACGAGGCGGCCGAAAAGGCCTATGCGAAAGCAGGCTTTGTCTTTGCCGAGGAAAAGCGCGATCCCGCCTTCGAGGCGATCATCGGCGCGCCCGGCTTTCGCATGTTCGCGCGGGCGATTTGAGGCGTGGTTCGTCTCTGAACCGACACCGTCATGCCCCGCGCAGGCGGGGCATCCAGTACGCCGCGGCTTCTCGATTCAATCACCACCGTCTCGGAATACTGGATTGCCCGCCTTCGCGGGCAATGACAGCAGGGGCGGTTACGACCTCGCCGCCCACACCTTGCCGAGCCGCGCCGACACGCTCGCCACCCATGACGTCTCCTCGCGCACCAGGCGGAAGCCGAGATTGGCGGGCGGCACGCCCTGGGCGCAGCCGCCGGCGCGGGCGTCGCGGATGAAATCGGTGACATAGGCGCGGTGCGCACCCTCGGCGACACGCACGCCGCAGTTCACGGTCGGGCGGCCGGCATTGCCGGCCTCGTCGACGCGCGAGCGCACGAAGCAGGTCGAGGTCCATTCCCAGACGTTGCCGGCGAGATCTTCGACGCCGTGCTCGTTCGGGCCGAACTTGCCGAACGGATAGGCCGTGGTGTCGGAGAGGTCGCGTTCGGATTCGCGCTCATAGCGGCTGATCCAGCGCTTGGACGGATCGTTGGCATCGACCGCGACGCCGTCGTCCTTGAATTTGGAGCCGGCCGCGAAGGCCCATTCTGCATCGCTCGGCAGGCGGTAATGATGGCCCGTCTTGCGCGACAGCCAGCCCGCATAGGCTTCGGCGTCGTGCCAGTTCACCTGCACGGCGGGGCGATCGACGCCGACCGCCACGTCGCGATCGAGCGCGCGGCAGGCGCCGTCCTGCACGCAAAGCTGAAAGTCGGATGACGAGACCTGGTTGCGCATGATGTGCAGCGGCCGGTCGACGCGCATCGCGCGCAGCGGCGCTTCCGCCTGCTGCCCCGCGCGCGTGAAATCGCCGGCCTCGCGGTAGGTCAGGCTGCCCGGCGCGATCCTGACGATCGCAGGCTCGGTCGCCGTGCCACGGACCTCCATGTTCGAGACCATCGGCGCGACCGCGAGCGGCCCTGCGAGCCCCGCGACGCAGGCGAGTGCCAGTTTGAGCTTGAAGGCGATCAGCATGGTCATTCCTCGAAGAAAGAAGGGGCCGGTGATGACCGGCCCCTTGTCGCGCTTAGTTGGTCTTGGCGGCCGGGATCTCGGCGGGTGCCTTCACCTGGGTCATCAGATCGTCGTTCCACTTGCCTTCGACCTTGAAGTGCGCGGTGGCGCCGAGGTCGGCGGCTTCGATCAGATTATGCGTGACGTAGGCGTAGATGCCGGGCTGCTGGAACTTGTACAGCGCAGCTCCCGCCGAACCGCCGCGGATGAACCAGGTCTCGAGCCCGACTTCCGGCGCGTTGCCGAACTTGCCGGTCTCCCAGACGTAGTCGCCATGGCCGCCGATCAGATGCGGACGGCTGTCGCGATTGGCCTGCGAGTGCACGATCAGCACGTTCTCGCCGACATTGGCGGTCAGCGCGTTCTTGCCGGTCAGCGCGCCAGCCTTGCCGTTGAACACGACGTGGGTGGGGATCAGCTTCTTCATCACCTCTTCGGTGTCGGTGAAGGCTTCACCCGGCGAGTCGTAGGACTTGAAGTTGCCCTTCTCGTCGCGCGGCACGTACATGTCCTGCTCGCCGATGTAGTACACCTTGTCGTACTTCAGCGCGTGGCCCTTGCCGTCGTTCAGTCCGTCGCGCGGCAGCACCATCACGGCGCCGTTCATGCCGGAGACGACGTGCCAGGGGATCATCGGACCGCCCGGGGCGCAGTGATAGACGAACACGCCGGTCTTGGTCGCCTTCCAGCGCAGCACGACCTGCTCGCCGGGATTGATCAGGGTCAGAGCGCCGCCGCCGAGCGCGCCGGTCGCGGAGTGGAAGTCGATGTTGTGCGGCATCGTGTTGGTCGAGGGATTGACCAGCGTCGTCTCGACGTAGTCGCCCTCATGCACGACCATCAGCGGGCCCGGCATCGAGCCGTTGAAGGTCATCGCCTGGAAGGTGGTGCCCTTCTCGTCGATGACGACTTTCTTCTCTTCGATGGTGAGCTTGAACTCAATGATCTTCGGGCCCTGCTTGGTCGCCTGCTCGTGAGCATGCACGAAGGGCGGAGCAACCAGCTCGACCTTCTGGCGCGGCAGTTTGAGATCGTCGGCAGCCAAGGCGGGGGTCGCCAGCATCAGAGCGGTCGCTGCGGCGCCGATCAATGCGACTCTGCGGGTGAACATCGTAGGCATCCTTCATCTGGAAAGGTTTTTGATGACGGATGCACTCTGCGCCGATCGTGGCTAGAGAGTTTGCGCTGCGACAAGTTTTTGCCGGATTCGGCTCCGCAACAGTACTTAGGTGTCTTATCGGAGCAGGATCGGTGACACGACGTTAACCGCGTCAGCCGGCGTGATGCGGATGTCGAGGCCGAGCGACCAGCGGCCGGACAACGGTGCCGACATCTTGACGCGCCACTGATCATTGCCGATGCGTTCGGCGTTCGCCGTGATCGGCGCTACGCCATGCTCGGGATTGCCGAGCGTGACCGCAACTGCATCGGCGCGCAACGGCAGCTCGTTCGCGTCTTCGAGCTGGATCGCGATCTCGACCGGACCGGCGCGCCCCGGCGAAACCGTGACGTTGGCCATGGCCTTTTCGGCGTGAAGATGCGTGAAGAAGCTCTCGTCCTCTTCGGATGCTGCTTCAGGTGCGGCCGCTGCGGCCTTCTCCTTGCGGTGCTCGGGCTCTGCTGTCGCGGTGCTCTCTGCATTTGCGGGCGCCTGTGCGCCGATCGCCTGTACGTCAAGCGTCACGTTCACCTCGCCGGCATGCTCGAACGACAGCTTCACCGGCATCTGGTCGCCGGCATGGAGCGGCCCGTCGAGGCCGATGAACATCAAATGTCCGCCGCCGGGCGCGAGTGTCATGATCTGTCCGGGTGCGATGACGAGCCCGTTGTCGAGCGGGCGCATGGTCATGACGCCGTCGTTGACGGTCATCTCGTGAATCTCGGTTCGAAGCGCATGAGTGGCTGATGCAGCCTGCAAGCGCTCCGCTGAATGGCCCCTATTCTCGATCGTCAGATATCCACCGGCGACCTTGGCTCCGCCGGGCGTTGCCCGGCTCCAGGCCTTGGTGATGACGAGGTCGCCGCGGGTCGTGTCGGCTGCAAAGGAGGGCGATCCGGCAAGGCATGTCAGGACGACCGCGCCGGCGAATGCACGCTTGGATGTGATCATGATCGGAGCCTTTGATGCCGCCCTGTGGGAAGCCTTGGGGAGAGCCTTCGGAAGTCTTGGAGAAGGCGCGACTAGAAGAGATGCTTTGCCAGCCAGATCATCGCCCAGATCGCCAGCGACGGCACGGCGATGACAGCGATGACGGCGGCCAGGCCGCCCGCGATGCCGGACGGGGCCGGTGCGACCGGGGCCGGCCGGAAGTCGTCGAAACGCGGGATATGGCCGCGGACGTCGAGCAAGGACAGAATAATTTCGAGTGCAAGAAGCCTCATGGGCAAACGCTCCGGATGCCGTGCCGATTTCCGTCATCATGGCCCGGGACCGGCCGCTGTGCTTTGCGCAAGCGCAATCTCCAGGCCCGGCCGACTTTGCGCGAGCGCAAGGTCGCTCCCTCGGATCCGGGGTAATGGGATGCATTCCGTGATTTGCCGTGGTGTCTGCACACGGCCGAAATTTACGAATGGGTAAGACATGAGAGCTGATCTTGCGGCGAGCTACGGCGAAGAACGGTTGCCGCGCTACACGAGCTACCCGACCGCACCGCATTTCTCGAAGGCGGTCGGACCGGACGCCTACGCCAGCTGGCTGGCGGAGCTGCCGGCGGGCGGCAGCGCGTCACTCTATCTCCACGTCCCGTTCTGCCGCGAGATGTGCTGGTACTGCGGCTGTCATACCCAGATCGTTCGTCGCGACGAACTCATCGCCGGCTATCAGCGCACGCTGCGCAACGAGATCGGACTGGTCGCCGAGACCATCGGCCGCCGCATCAAGGTGGAGCACATCCATTTCGGCGGCGGCACGCCGACGATCATGCAGCCGGAGGCGTTCGCCGAGTTGATGGCGACGATGCGCCAGAAGTTCTTCGTGCTGCCCTCGGCCGAGATCGCGGTCGAGATCGATCCGCGCACCCTGACCGCCGACATGGTCGAGGCGATGCGCCTGTCCGGTGTCAACCGCGCCAGCCTTGGCGTGCAGAGCTTCGATCCCGTGGTGCAGCGGGCGATCAACCGCGTGCAGAGCTTCGAGCAGACGGCGTCCGTGGTCGAGCAGCTTCGGGGTGCCGGCATTACGGGTGTCAATTTCGACCTGATCTACGGGTTGCCGCACCAGACCGTCGCATCCTGCCTGGATACGGTTCGCCGCAGCCTCACCCTCGCGCCCGACCGCTTCTCCGTGTTCGGCTATGCCCATGTGCCCGATTTCAAGAAGCACCAGCGCATGATCAACGAGGGTGTGCTGCCTGACGGTCTCGCGCGTCACGACCAGGCCTGCGCGATTGCCAACGCGCTGAAGGAGGCCGGTTACGTGCAGATCGGGCTCGACCATTTCGCGCGGCCCGACGATTCCATGGCGGTGGCCTTCGAGGATCGGACGCTGCGGCGCAATTTTCAGGGCTACACCACCGACAAGGGCGAGGTCCTGCTCGGCTTCGGCGCGAGCGCGATCGGGCATTTGCCGCAAGGCTACGTCCAGAACGAGGTGCAGATCGGCGCCTATGCGCAGAGCATTGCCGCCGGCCGCCTCGCCACCGCGAAGGGCTATGGGCTCACCGACGACGACCGGCTGCGCGCCGACATCATCGAACGCATCATGTGCGAGTTCAGCGCCGACATCGGCGATATCTGCGCGCGCCATGGCGCGGAGGCCGAGCCGATGCTGAGCGCGGCCGCACGTCTGAAGCCGCTGATCTCCGACGGCGTCGTGAGGCTCGAGGGCAATCGCCTCGCAGTCGCAAAAGACTCGCGTTTCCTGGTCCGCAGCGTTGCCGCCGCGTTCGATGCGCATCTCAATCCGGCAAAGCAGCTGCACAGCCGGGCTGTGTAAGCTCTCTCCGGTCATTCCGGGCGCGCCCGTTGGCGCGAGCCCGGAATGACAAGCTGGGGAACTGGTAGCAGCTTGCGCTTCGACAACGAGACTCCGGTCCGTTCTGCTAGTTTCGTGTCGGAACGGAGTTGTCCATGTCCTTTGGAACCGACGATCTGGTCGACGACATCATGCGCACGGCGCCGCACACGATCCGGGTGTTTCTGGCCTTCAGGATGGCTTGTGTCGGTTGCCCGATCGCGACCTTCCACACGGTGGATGACGCTTGCCGCGAGCATAACGTCGACCGCGAAAAATTCCTCGCCGCACTGGTTGATTGCGTGCCGGCGTGAAAACGGTCTGGAGTTCGCGCGCGCGCGCGCGGATTCTCGGGTGCGGGGCGGCTTTCGCCGTAAGCGGAAGCGCCCCCACCCCTATAGCTTGGGTCGAGGCGTCTGGTCGCCGTCACACCGCGCCGCTGTCGGCGCTCCGCTCCGCCAGCACCACGATGCCGTGCGGATCGCGCAGGATGATGCGCTGACGGCCGCTCTCGACGAGGCCCTGGCTTTCCCAGCCGCTCAGGATGCGGCTGACCGTGTGCAGCGTCGTGCCGGTCATCTGTGCGATGTCCTGGCGGCTGATCGGGAAATCGATCTCGATGCCCTGGTCGAGCTTCTTGCCGGATTGTTTGGCGAGGCGCAGCAGCGCATGCGCGACGCGCTGCTCGACCTGCTGGGTCGACATTTCCAGGATACGTGTGTGGCTCTCCTGCAGGCGCGTGCCGACGGCCTGGAGCGTGTTGGCGGCCAGCGAGGGAAATCGCTCGACCAGCCGTGGCCAGGCCGAGGTCGGCCAGATCAGCACCACGCTGTCGTCGACGGCGATTGCGGTCGCCGGATATCTTGCGGCGCCGATCGCCATGGCGAGCCCGAAGGTTTCACCGGGCGCGACGTAGCGCACCACGATCTGCTCGCCGGTCGGCGTGGTCTTGGCGGCGCGGACATGGCCGTGCAGCAGCAGGAAGAAGGATTGCGCGTCCGCGCCCTGTTCGAAGATCGCGCTGTTCTTGGGATAGCGCGCCGAACGGGCCTCACGCAGGATCTCGTCCAGGGCTTCCGGCGTGACTCCCGCAAACAGCGGCAGATGCGCAACCAGCGATGTGTCGACCTTGGCCATTCTGTCTCCTTGGCGCTTGGGAGTGTGATGGCACCTGCAATCGTCTCGCAGTTTGCGATAGCGCAAAACGGGACGGCCGGGTGGCAGTATTTTTCCTCAAACGACGGTCTGAACCTATTGGAGTTACCCCATGGCTGGCACCCGATCTCGCAATTATGAGGGCTGGCCGCTGTTTGCGAACAGTTTTCGGCCCTTTTTCCTGCTCGCCGCGATCCAGGCGGGGCTGTCGATCCTGGCCTGGCTGCCGATGTTCTATGGCGAATTGTCGGTGAGTTCCGCATTCGCGCCGCGCGACTGGCACGTCCACGAGATGCTCTACGGCTTCCTGCCGGCGGTGATCACCGGGTTTCTGTTCACGGCCATCCCGAACTGGACTGGCCGGCTGCCGATCCAGGGCACCTCGCTGGGCGCGCTGGTGATGGTCTGGCTTGCCGGGCGTGCGGCGGTGACGTTGTCGGCCGATACCGGCTGGGCGTTCGCGCTCCTCGTCGATGCCGCCTTCCTGGCACTGGTCGTCGCCGCCGCGGCCCGCGAGATCATCGCGGGCGGCAACTGGCGCAATCTGCCGGTGGTGGGGCTGGTGTCCGTTCTGCTCGCCGGCAATGTCGCGTTCCATCTCGAGGCGCACTATCGCGGCGCGGCCGATGTCAGCATCCGCGTCGGCATCGGCGTGGTCATACTGCTGATCGCGCTGATCGGTGGCCGCATCATCCCGAGCTTTACCCGCAACTGGCTGGTCAAGTTCAATCCGGGCCGTCTGCCGGTGCCGTTCGCACGCTTCGACGGCGCGGTGATTGGATGCAGCGCGCTCGCGCTCGTCTTCTGGGTCGTGGCGCCGCTGAACGTCGTCACCGGCGGTCTGATGGCGCTGGTCGGCGGACTGCATCTGGTGCGGCTTGCGCGCTGGGCCGGCGATCGCACCTTTCGCGAGCGGCTGCTGGTGATCCTGCATGTCGGTTACGTCTTCGTGCCGCTCGGCTTCATCCTCCATGCCTGTGCGGTTTTCGGCGCGCTGCCGCCGAGCGCCGGCATCCACGCCTGGATGACGGGTGCGGCGGGCACCATGACGCTCGCGGTGATGACCCGCGCCAGCCTCGGCCATACCGGACAGGCGCTGACGGCTTCGCCGGCAATCCAGGCGATCTATGCCGCGGTCATCATCGCCGCTCTGAGCCGGGTCGCTGCCGTGGTGTTGCCAGCGCAGAGCGACGCCTTGCTGCACATTGCGGCCTGCGGCTGGCTCGTTGCGTTCCTCGGATTTGCCGTTGCCTTCGGCCCGCTGCTCGCCGGCAGCCGGCGGCGTGCCCTTGCCACGATGGGCGTGCCCGCGCCGGCGCGCTGAACTCAGGCCGCGGTCGCCGTCGGCGTATCGGCGGGCGGCGCCTGCGGCCGCACACCTTTCCGCCAATCCGTGATGGTGCAGCCAAAGTGGCCGCGGAACCAGCGCGCCATGGCGCTCTGCGCGGAGAAGCCGAGCTGCACGGCGATATCGGCCAGCGGCCGGTCGGGGTCGTCGATCAACTGGATCACGAGATCGGCGCGTTGCGCATCGAGGATGGCCGAGAAGCTGGTGCCTGACGCGGCGAGATGGCGGTGGATGGTGCGGCGGGTGCAGGCGAGATGCTCGGCGACGCGATCGACCGTGCAGTCGCCGCTGGCGAGCAGGATGCGCACGACCTCGTCGACCTTCTTCTCCCAGCTTGCGGGCCGTGTCTCGATCGCCTCGATCCGTTTGCGCAGATAGGTGGCGATCAGCGGATGCGCGCTGGGGATGCGGCGCTCCATGTCATGGGCCGACAGCAGGATCGCATCATGCTCCGCGTTGAAGGTGACGCGGCAGCCGTAGAATTCGCGGTAGCGCTTGCGGTCCTTCGGCGGCGGATAATGCAGATGGACCTCCAGCGGCCGCCAGTCATGGCCATACAGCGACTGGATGATGCGGTGGACGCTGCCGAGCGCCATGTCGATCGACTGGCGTGGCGCGATCGGCTGACGGCCACGCAGATGCAGCGTGACGGTGACGGTCTGCTTTCCGCGCGCGACGTCCAGCCGCATGCCGTCATGATGGATATGGATGAAGCGCGAGAACGCTTCGATGGCTTCGCCGACGGTCGCCTGCTCGCGCACGATCAGGCCGACCGCGCCGAAATTGGTCAGGCCGCCGCGCTCGGCGAGACGCAAGCCGAAATCTTCGGCACCCGACGCCTCTGCCGACAATTCGAGCAGACGGCGCAGGCCGGCAACGGCGATGGGAGTGTCGGGCTTGTCGAGGCAGGCCAGCGGCAGCCTGGCCTTGCGCATCATCTGTTTCGGGTCGAGTCCGACCGACCGGGCGACGTCCGGGTAATAGCTCAAGCCTGCGCTGCGAATGAGGTCGGTCATGCGAACCGTTCCTGTCAGGCATTCCCGCAGATGTCCCCAAATGTAAAGTTTCTGTCTCAATCCGTCAAATCCCGGAACCGGACCGAACATACATAGGTGAAACCGAAGCACGGGCGTGAATGCCGTGCTTATCGACGGCGGGGCGCGATGGGGCCCCCGGCCGTCTCGTTTCATTTGACCAAGACATTGCTGGATCGGGATTATGCCGGGAAACATGCTTTCCAAGGGTGAGGTATTCGTCATTGAAACCGACGCAACCTCCCGCGAACAACTCTCCACCGCGCTCCAACAGAGCGCCTATGACGTGATCTGCTTTGCCGACAGTGCCTCTCTGCTCTCGGAGGCCAAGGCACGGATGCCGGCCTGCGTGGTGCTGGAGATGCCGCCGGATCGGTCCGCCCTCGACGTGCTCAAGCGGCTGCGCGAGGAGAACTGCATGGCGCCGGTGCTGGTGACCTCGGCGAATGGCAGCATCGCCATGGCGGTCGACGCGATCAAGAAGGGCGCGGCCGACTTCATCGAAAAGCCGTTCCGCACCCACGACGTTGTCGGCCGGATCGACGCCGCCATCGATGAATTCGCGCAGCCCGGCGCGAGCCGACAGAGCTGGCTGCCCGGCTGCGAGCCGCTGACCGCGCGCGAAGTGGGTGTGCTCGAGCACCTCGCCGGCGGCCTGACCAACAAGGAGATCGCCCGGCGCATGCATCTGAGCGCGCGGACGGTCGAAGGTTACCGCGCCAGCATCCTGAAGAAGGCGGGCGCCAAGAACGTGACCGATCTGCTCCGGCGCATCTTCGTCCAGAGCTCGTCCACCCAGGCTTGACCGGCCAGCCGCGGGGACGACGGCGCGTTCCGCGGCCTTGCTGCCGCCGCAGCGGCGCCCCACGGAAACCCTAATCGAACCGGTTCCTTCCCTGCCGCGTCTCATCACGATGGCGAGGCATCTTTCGCGCGTCCGGCTGGCGACGCGTCGATATCGGCAGGGAGGAATTTCATGCGCATCACCGCAAAATGTCTGGCAACCACGAGCCTGGTCCTGGTGGCCACGGCCCTCGCGGTGCCGTCATGGGCGGCCGAACTGGACGCCAGTTCGGCAATCGACGCCGTCACCGTCTATCCCGACGGCGCCACCGTCACCCGCATCATCGCACTGGATCTCGCCTCAGGTGACCAGACGCTGGTCGCCAGGGATTTTCCGCTCTCGCTCGATCCGTCCTCCCTCCGCGTCGAAGGCGAGGCGGGCGCCAAGCTCACCATCGGCACGATCGATGCCCGGCCGCCGCGGCCCGCGCCGCCCGTCAACCTGCCCGAGCTCGACAAGCGCATCGAAGCGCTCAGGGATCAGCGGGCCGACCTGCAAGGCATGATCGACGCGGCAGGCGCCCGGCGCAGTTTCGCCCAGCGCTTTGCAGAGGCCTCTCCCGCCGGCCTTGGCGACAAGGGGGAGGCGCGGCCGATCACCGAATGGCGCACGGCCTTTGCCGCGGTGGCCGAAGAGATCGCAGCGGCCGACACCGCGATCCGCGACGCCACGCGCAAGCAGCGCGAGCTCGACCGGCAGATCGCGCAACTCGAGGCCGAGCGTTCGGCCAAGCCGCCGAGCAAGCTGGAGGTGCGGATCGACGTCGCCTCGGCGGCCGCGACCAAGGCGACGCTGCGCGTGACCTATGCCGTGCGCAACGCGCGCTGGATGCCGCTTTACGACGCGCGGCTCGACACCGGTGCCAAGGATCGCAAGCCACAGCTCGAACTGGTCCGTCGCGCCGAGATCACACAGTCGACCGGCGAGGACTGGTCCAACGTCACGCTCGGCGTCTCCACCGCGCGTATCGGCCGCGGCGGCAGTGCGCCGGAGCTGAACTCGCTGGTGGCGCAATATCCGCAGGTGCCGAAGCCGATGGCACTCGGCGCGGCTTCGGACATGGCGCGGCCCGCGCCAGTTGCGCGCCAGATGCAATCGCCCGTGATGGGCAAGATTGCAGAGGCGGTCGAGCCGCGCGAGCGCGCCGAAGAGCAGCATGCAGTGGCCGAGATCGGCGGCTTCCAGGCCACATTCAAGATCCCCGGTCGCGTCAGCCTCGGCGCCCAGGAGGGCGCCAAGAGCATGCGCATTGCGGCCATGACCGTGCCGGCCGATCTCGCGGTCCGCGCCGCTCCGGTGCTGGACCCGACTGCTTTCCTCGAAGCCAGCTTCAAGCAGACCGATGATACGACGCTGCTGCCGGGCAAGGTCGCGATCTACCGCGACGGCGTCTTTGTCGGCCGCGGCAAGATTACGGCGTCGGCCAAGGACGACACCGTGCGGCTCGGCTTCGGCGCCGACGACAAGATCAAGATCGAGCGCGCCGTGCTCAAGCGCAACGAGGGCTCGGCGGGCCTCTTGGTCACGACGTCGAAGACCGACGAGCGCGCGTTCAAGACCACGATCCGCAACGGTCATGATTTCCCGATCAAGGTCGCGATCGAGGATCAGTTGCCGGTCAGCGAGAGCGAGGACATCGTCGTCGAGATGCTGCCCGCGACTACGCCGCCGACCGCCAGCAACATCCGCGACAAGCGCGGCGTGCTGGAATGGTCGTTCGACGCCAAGCCCGGCGAGGTCAAGGATATCAACTTCGCCTGGCGCATCCGCTGGCCGAAGGACAAGAGCATGGTGATCGTGCCGGCCGGGTAAGGGCGGGCCAAGAACAAGGTGTGCCCCCTCTCCCGCTTGCGGGAGAGGGAGCGCACCTTCACCGCGGCGGTACCACCGCCTGCATCGACTGCGGCAGCACATAGGGCACGCCGTCGTCGTTCCGATGTACCACAGCCTCGATCTCGAAAATGTCGCGGATGGTCTGCCGTGTGACGATGTCTGCGCGGGGGCCATCGGCCGCGAGCCGGCCGCCGTTCAGAACGATAAGTCGATCGGCAAAGCGGATCGCGAGGTTGAGGTCGTGCAGGATGGCGATGACCGCGGTGCCGTGGCCGGCGCGGCGGCGCGCAGCTTCGACGAGGTCGATCTGGTGCCGCAGATCGAGGCTCGAGGTCGGCTCGTCCAGCAGCAGGAGGCCCGGGCCGTGCTCGGCTTCGCCGCAGGCGAGCTGCACCAGCACGCGGGCGAAATGCGCGCGCTGCTGCTCGCCGCCCGACAGCGTCGGCAATTGCCGTTCGCGAAAATGCGCAAGGCCGACCTCTTCCAGGGCCGCGTCGACGAGCAGGCCTGCTTCGCGTGCGCCGCGCTCGCCCGCGCCCATCAGCACGATTTCCTCGACCGTGAAGGGGAAAGTGACGTTGATGTGCTGGGACAGCATGGCGCGGCGCGCGGCGAGCTCGCGCGGCGTGAAGCTGGCGATATCCCGCTGCTTCAAACGCACCTCGCCTGCGTTCGGCCGGAGGTCGCCGGAGAGCAGCCGCAGCAGCGTCGACTTGCCGGCGCCGTTCGGGCCGATGATGGCAACCATCTCGCCGGCCGTAACCGTCAGGCCGACGCCATCCAGCAGCGTCGCGCGGCCGGCGCGTTTGCTCAAGCCGCGCGCCTCGATCACGGCGCTCATAGCGAAGCGAGCCCGCGCTGGCGCAACAGGATGAAGAGGAAGACAGGCGCACCGACCGCCGCGGTCAGGATGCCGATCGGCATCTCGGCCGGGGCAACGATGGTGCGCGCCAGCGTGTCGGCGCCGACCATCAGGATTGCGCCAAGCAGCACCGATGCCGGCAACAGCAGGCGATGCGCGGGTCCAATGACGAGGCGGAGCAGATGCGGCACGACGATGCCGACGAAGCCGATGACGCCGCTGATCGACACCGCGACGCCGGTCATGGCGGAGACCATGACGATCGAGATCCGCTTGAGGCGTTCTACATCGACTCCGCCGTGAAAGGCGTCGGCCTCGCCGAGCACCAAGAGGTCAAGACCGCGTGCGATGAAGGTGAAGGCGATCACCGTGACGACGAGGACCGGCGCGAGCACGGCGGCCTTGGTCCAGGTCACGCCGCTCATCGAGCCCAGCATCCAGAAGGTGATGTCGCGGAGCTGGCGGTCGTCGGCAACGAACACCAGAAGCCCGATGCCGGCATTGGCGATGGCGGTGATGGCGACGCCGGCAAGCAGGAAGATCGCGATCGAGGTGCGGCCCGCGCGGCTCGAGACGCCGTAGAGGATCGCGGTCGTGGCCAGCGATCCCGCGAATGCCGCGAGTGGCAGCAGCTCGGTCTGCAGGGAGCGCAGCATCTCGCCGAAACGCGAATCGGTGAAAACGATCGCGCTTGCCGCTGCGAGCGCGCCGCCGCTGGAGACGCCAACCAGCGCGGGATCGGCGAGCGGATTGCGAAACAGGCCTTGCATGATCGCGCCGGCCGCCGCGAGCAGGCCGCCGACCATTGCCGTCGCCGCGATCCGGGGGACGCGGATCGACCACAGCACGAGTTGGTCGCGGGCCGTCATGGCCGTGGTCTCGCCTGACAGCCCGAGTGCGGCAGGCAGGCGGGAGAGGGGGATGCCAGCGGCGCCGAGCGTCAGCGCGACGATGGCAGTGACAGCAAGAACCGCCGTCAGGAGAGCGATCGTCAATGATGCGGACGGTCGGCCGGCGCCGGCGCGTCGTTCCGGCTGGCGCGCTTCACTGCCGATCGCCACGCTCATTGCCGGCAGTTCGCCGCTGACAGCGCCGATTTGAATCCATCGCCGTGTTCGGCCAATGCCGGATAAAGCTGTGCGGAGAGATCGCGCGCCGCGGCTGCGGTCCGCGGTCCGAAGCCGAGCAGATAGAGCCCATCCATGGTGATGAAGCTCTTGTTGGCCGCAACCGGCGTCAGCGCGAAGCCGGGATGGGCATAGATCGCATCGGCTTGAAGCGAGTCCTTGCCACGCTCGATTGCGAGCGCGACGTCAGGTCTTGCTGCCGCGATCGCCTCGTCGCCGATGACCTTGTAGCCGTCGAAATCGTCGATGGCGTTGGCGGCGCCGGCGAGCTGGATGATCTCCTCGGCCGCGGTCTTGCGGCCGGCCACCAGCGCCCGCCCGTTCTGGAGCGACATCACGAACATCACGCGCACCGGCTTGGTCACCCTGGCACGCAAGGCGCCGAGCTGCGCAAGATCGGCGCCGACCGCGGCACTGAGGCACGCGGCGCGCGCATCGACGCCCATGGCATGGCCGACCAGCTTGATCTTATCGATCAGGCCGTCCTCGGTGAACGTGTCGGGCACCAGCACCAACGGCACCTTCGCCGTTTCCAGGATGTCGATGGTCTCGCGCGGCCCCGCGCCCTGGATCGCCAGGATCAGGGTGGGATTGAGGCCCAGCACGCCCTCGGCGGAGACCTGGCGCATGTAGCCGACATTGGGTTTGTCCCGCAGCGCCGCTGCCGGATAGAGGCTCGTGGTGTCGACACCGACCAGCCGGCTCTCGAGCCCGAGCGCATAGAGGATCTCGGTGATGGCGCCGCCGATCGAGACCGTGCGCGCGGCGTCGGTTACATTGATCTCGCGATTGCGCGCGTCATGCACGGTGATGCCGTCGGCTTGCGCGGAGGCGAGCGCGATTGCGCTGGAGAGCACGACGCCGATGAGGGTGCGACAAAATGTCATTACGGATTACTTCGTCAGTATCAGCTTGTTCTGCGAGGTCAGGCGAAGCCGGTAATGATCCTCGCCATGCGCGATGATGATCTCGCGCTCGGCCGCAAACAGCTCGCGGCTGTCGATCCGGCTCCCACGCATGGTGAGGGTTCTCGTTGTCGCAGAAGGGCTTCCGGCCGTCCCTGCCGCGCCGCCATTGTTGTCTGCGGACATTGCTGACATGTGAGGTGTGATGCGCTTTCGTAAATCCTGGAGTGCTGCTTGTTTGTATAGGCGGCACGAAGCGCATTCCAACGGCTGCAATTTACAATCGATATAAACTGCAACCTGATGTCATTGACCGTCAGAGTGTTGCCACGTAACCAATTATGGCAGCGGGCGGCTTGCCCGCTCGTTGAGACAATCAGCCAGCCAGTCGTTCGCGTTGCGAACGCACGCCAGCCAGAAGACTCCAAAAACTAGAGTGAAGTGCAGGCTGGGGCTGATATGGCTGACGGGGCTAGGTATTCGCGCGCCCTGATTTTGGGCGCGTCGGTGATTTCTATTGCAGCGGTGACGACGGAGAGCGGTCTTGCACAGACGGCATCGCCGTCGGCTGAAAATGCGTCGTCCGAGCAACCGAGGCAGGCAAAGCGCAAGCCGTCAAAGCCGCAGGTCGCGCAACAGGCAACGCCTGAAGCCCTGAACGCACGCGCCCAGGCCGGCAGCACGGCGCCCGTGCAAGTGCTCGACACCATCACGGTCGCCGCGACCAAGACCAAGCAGCGCGCGATCGATGCTCTGGCGCCTGTCAGCTCGATCTCGCTCGACCAGATCCAGGGCATCCAGCCGAACCGGCTATCGGGCATCTTCTATGCGGTGCCCGGCGTGTCGTTCCAGGAGCGTGGCGACGATCCCGCAACGGTCATCAACATTCGCGGCCTGCAGGAGTTCGGGCGCGTCGCGGTGGTCGTCGATGGCGCCCGGCAGAACTACCAGCGCACCGGCCACAACGCCAACGGCTCCTTCTTCCTCGATCCCGAATTGATCGGCGGCGTCGATGTCGTGCGCGGTCCGACCGCCAACATCTACGGCTCCGGCGCGATCGGCGGCCTGGTCTCGTTCCGCACCAAGGACATCGACGATGTGGTGCGTCCCGGCGAGCGCTGGGGCGTCGATCTCTCGGGCTCCTACGGCTCCAACAACAATCGCGGCCTCGGCTCGGTATTCGGCGGCGTGCGCGCCACGCCCGACGTCGATATCTTCGGCGGCGCGGTCTACCGCACGCAAGGCAATTACAAGGACGGCAACGGCACGGAGATCGGCAACACCGGCAACCAGGTCGAGGCCGGGCTGCTGAAGCTCACGGTGCGTCCCGCCCTTGGCCACGAGGTCAAGTTCGGCGCCGTGTTCCAGGACTATCAATACGATATCGGACAGTTCAACAGGGGGCCGGTCGCGACCGCAGCCCAGCGCGCGCTTTACCAGGGCTCGTCGGTCTACGCGTCCGACGCCAAGAACTACACCGGCACCATCACCTGGAACTATTCGCTGCCGAGTGACAATCTGTTCGACTCGCACGTGTCGGTCTATGGCAACCGCGTCGATAACGACCAGACCAAGACTTACCACTATTCGACCTCGGGTGCGGCCCTGTGCGGCACCGGCAATTTCGGCAACAACATCTCCGGCTGTGTCGGCGACAAGCGCGGCTACGTCCTCAACACTTTCGGCATCGACGCCAACAACACCACGCGGTTCAACGTCGGTGATTGGCGCAACGCGCTCACGGTGGGCTTCGATGCCTTCCAGGACGACGTGATCACGACCGACAGCCGCGGCAATTCCAACATCACCACGCCGAGCGGCATCCGCACCGTGTCGGGCGGATTCCTGCAGCTGAAGCAGAACTACAGCACCTGGTTCGAGGCGGTGAGCGCGATCCGCTACGATCGCTACGATCTGGAATCGGGCAAGACCAACGGCAGCGGCGACCGCTTCTCGCCGAAGATCACCCTCGGCGTGACGCCCGTTCCCGGCTTCCAGCCCTATGTGAGCTATGCTGAAGGCTACCGCGCCCCGTCGATCACCGAGACCGTGATCTCCGGCGCGCACGCGACCGGTGGCGGACCGGCCCTCTTCCCCTGTCCGGATGGCACCGTCGGCCTGTTCTGCTTCCTGCCCAACCCGAGCCTTCGGCCCGAAGTCGGCAAGAACAAGGAAGTCGGCTTCAACCTGAAATACGACAACATCTTCAGCGCCAACGACTCGTTCCGCGGCAAGATCAACCTGTTCCGCAACGACGTCAGCGATTACATCGATCTCGTCTCGTTCGGCTTCGTGACGTTCCCCGGCGTCGGCTCGTTCGCCCAGTACTACCAGTACCAGAACATCGCGCAGGCCCGTATCCAGGGCTTCGAGGCGGAGACGATGTACGATGCCGGCAACTGGTTTATCGGCGTCTCCGGTCACTACATCCAGGGCAAGAACGCCGTCACCAATGTCGGGCTCGCGACCATCACTCCGCGCAAGGTCGTCACCACAGGCGGTGTCCGTCTGCTCGACCGCACGCTGATCCTGTCCGCGCAATGGGCTTCGTACGGTCCGAACAACGACGTGCCCGCCGGTTATCTGCCGGCGACTGGCTACGAGTTGATCAACCTGTACATGACCTACAACGCGACCAAGGACATCGTGTTCACGGCCTCGATCGACAATCTCTTGAACCAGTATTACCGGCCCTATGCCATTCCCGGCAGTTCGACCGACGGCACCTCGCAGAACGACGTGCTGTGGTCGAGCCCCGGACCGGGCCGGGTCTACAAGGCCGGCATGAAGATCCACTTTGGAGGTGCGTAAGGCACGGCGCGTCGCGACACCGCAAACTTCCGCCGGGCCGCGCTGATGCTCCAGCGCGGCTTCGGCCTGTTTCGTTTTGACCAGAAGGAGAGACTTTTATGTTCATCGCCATGAATCGCTTCCAGGTGAAGCTCGGCTCGGAAGCCGCGTTCGAGACCGTCTGGCGCACCCGCGAATCCTATCTCGGCAGCATGGCCGGCTTCGTCGAATTCCACCTGCTCAAGGGGCCGGCGCTCGAGGATCACACGTTGTATTCCTCGCACACGGTGTGGGTCGATAAAGCTGCCTTCGAGGCCTGGACGAAGTCAGATCAATTCCGCCGCGCTCATGCCCGCGCCGACAACCAGACAGGCGAGAGCCTCTATCTCGGCCATCCCAAATTCGAGGGGTTCGAGGTCATCCTGACCGAGCGCAAGGCGAACGCGGCCGCCTGAGGCGGTTCGCGCAGGAGCAGATCATGCTGAGCACCGATCTCGCCGATATCAAGGCGTATATGGCCGACAATCCGGGCGCGGTGATCGAGGACGTTGCGCGTGAGCGCAACGTCACCCCGCGTGCGGTGATCGAGGCGCTGCCATCCTCAATGGTGCGGATCGGCGGCGGCGAGCACTTTGCCGCAGCGATGCAGGACATCGCAGCCTGGGGCGAGGTCACGCTGATCGTCCACACGGACGATGCCATCTTCGAGTTCACCGGCGGCATTCCCGCTGGCGAGATCGGCCGCGGCTATTTCAACCTGATGCAGCCGAAGGGCCTGCACGGCCATCTCCGTCATGAACGCTGCGCGGGTGTTGCGTTCGTCGAACGCCCCTTCATGGGCAAGACCTCCGCCTTCGTCGCTTTCGTCAATGCCGACGGCGGCATCATGTTCAAGGTCTTCGTCGGCCGCGACGAGACCAGGGCACTGCGGGCGGATCAGTTGTTGCGGTTCCGTCAGCTCGCGGACCGGATCGCGGCCGCACCTTCGGCGTAGTTCGCTTCAACCAGTCGGGAGATCGGGATGCAAAGCAATTTCGGGCTTCGGCACGTGATCCTGGCAACCGCTCTGACCCTCGCGCCGGCGCCGGCCTTCGCGATCGACGAGGCGCTGTTGCCGCGCAATCTGTCGCCTTGGGGCATGTTCCTGGGCGCCGACATCGTTGTGAAGGCGGTGATGATCGGGCTCGCCATTGCCTCGCTGGTGACATGGACGGTGTGGCTGACCAAGACCATCGAGCTGCGCCGCAAGGGCGCGCTTGCCGTTCAGCGCACGCGCGCGCTCGAAGGCAGGATGAAGCTGGCGGACGCGGCGGAGCGGATCGGGGACGCGCACGATGCGGTCGCCCAGCTCATCCGGTCCTGCGCGAAAGAAGCCGAGCTCTCCGGCGGCATTGTCGATGACGGCCTTCAGGAGCGTGTCGCGCTGCGGCTGGAGCGGGTCGAGGCCGCGATGTCCCGGCAGATCGCGCGCGGCACCGGCGTGCTCGCGACCATCGGTGCCACCGCGCCCTTCGTCGGCCTGTTCGGCACCGTCTGGGGCATCATGAATTCCTTCATCGGCATCTCCGAGAGCCACACCACGAGCCTTGCGGTGGTCGCGCCGGGCATCGCGGAGGCGCTGCTCGCCACCGCGCTTGGTCTCGTCGCGGCGATCCCGGCGGTGGTCATCTACAACCATCTCGTCCGCGGCATCGCCAATTACCGGGCATTGCTCGGCGATGCCTCGGCGCAGCTGATGCTGCTGGTCAGCCGTCAGCGCGACCACAGGGAGTTCCGCCTGGCACGGGCGGCGGAGTAGGTCATGGCTGCAAAGCTCGGTACGCCCGCGGGATCGTCGCGTGGGCGCGGCGACCCCGGGGATCTCGACCTTGCTCATGAGATCAACGTCACGCCCTTCATCGACGTGATGCTGGTGCTGCTGATCATCTTCATGGTGGCGGCCCCGCTCGCGACCGTCGATATCGGCGTCGAATTGCCCGCGACTGCGGCCGAGCCTGCGCCGCGGCCGGACAAGCCGGTGTTCGTGACCGTGAAGCCAGATCTCACCGTTGCCGTCGGCGAGGACACCATGGCGCGCGAGGGTCTCGCCTCTGCCCTCGCGGCAGCCACCCAGGGGCGCAAGGACGAGCGCATCTATCTGCGCGCCGACAAGGCGGTGAGTTATGGCGACCTGATGGAGGTGATGAACATCTTGCGCAACGCCGGCTATCTCAAGGTCGCGCTCGTCGGCCTCGACGGACGCAGCTGATGGCCGCGAACGCCTTCGCCCTGCACGAGCCGCTCGGCGAGCGCGAGACCGCGCGCTGGGGCGTGTCGGGCGCGGTGATCGTCACGCTGCATATCGCCGCTGCCGTGCTTGCGGTGAGCTGGGTCAGGTCGCAGCCGGAGCAGGGCGTCAGCCTCCCGGCGATCATGGTGGACATGTCGCCAGTGACGTCGGCACCGCAATCGACGCCGCTCGACCTCGCGCCGGGGCCGGTGATGGAGCAGGCGGACGCTTCGCCGCCGGATCAGACCGCGCCGCAGGCCATGGAAGAGACCATCGCGCCGACGCCGCCGCAGGAAAAGCCTGACGTGGTGGCGCCGCCCGAACAGAAGCTGAAGCCGACCGAGGCGGAGCCCGCCAAGGCGGTCGCCGAGACCAAGCCTGAGCCGGTCAAGCCGAAAGTCGTGCGCCCTGACGCCAAGAAGCCCAGTCACACGACGCCTGCGCCACGCACCACCGCTTCGCCGCGCGCGGAGCGGCAGGCGCCGGCCGCATCGGCGGCGAGTAGCGGCGCATCGGCGGCAGCGATCGCGTCCTATAACCAGATGGTGGCTGCGCATTTGCAGCGCTTCAAGCAATTCCCGCCGGCCTCGAAGGCGGCCGGCGAGCACGGCGTGTCACGCCTGAGCTTTACGTTGAGCCGCAGCGGCCAGGTTCTCGGCAGCCGTCTTGCCGGTTCGTCCGGCTATGCGGCGCTTGACGCCGAGACCATGGCGATGGTCCGCCGCGCGCAGCCATTCCCGGCGTTCCCGCCCGAGATCACGCACGCCACGATGGGCTTCACCGTGCCGATCTCGTTTGCGATCCGGTAGCTCTCTCCGCAGTCATGCCCCGGCTTGACCGGGGCATCCAGTACGCAGAGGCGTTGCGATTCAATCGCTGGCGCTGCGGAGTACTGGATCGCCCGGTCGAGCCGGGCGATGACCGTGTTGAGAGAGCAGCCTTACTTCGCCTTCAGGAAGTCCGCGACTTCGAGCAGCATGAACTCGTCGTCGTCGGCCTTGTTGGGATCGCGGCTGGAGGAGAACGGCAGATTGTTGTCGTTGCCGACGATGATGTGGGTCTCGTCGACGCGATCGACGTTCTCGATGGTGAAGAACGGGAAGGTGTAGACGCCGTCATTGAGCGGCTTCCGCGCCTTCTTGTCGGGATCCCGGATCTTCATCAGGTCGATATAGCCGATCTTGCGCACGGGCTTGCCGACATTGGCGTCGGAGAGCTCGATCTTGTAGATGCGCTTGAACTTAGCGAGATCGGGGAAGCAGTTCTCGCCGCGGGTGCCCTGCGGACAGGCCTTGTCGGCGGTGCCTTCGCCGTTGTCGCGCTCAATGATGAGGCCGGAGGCCTGGTCGATCATGTTGAAGTCGCCGACGGCGTTGCCGTTCTGCTCGAACACATATTGCCAGTAGCGGCCGGTGAACTTCTCGGCGGCAACGTCGAATTCGAGGATGCGGGATGCTTCCTTGCCGTCGACCTTCTCCCAGTCCTTTTTCTCGGCATCCCACAGCGGCCCTTCGAGCAGGCCGTAGATGAACTTGCCGTCCTTCGACGCGGCGAAGCCCTCATAGCCCTTGGAGCGGCGGAGGTTGACGTTGGTGTAGGTCGCGCCGGGCGCGCCCGGCGTCGCCACTGCCCAATTGTCCGGCGAGCGCACCGGCTTGCCGTCCGCGACCGTCTCGAACACGCCGAGGATCTTTCCGGTCTTGTCGGCCTTCAGGATGTAGGGGCCGAACTCGTCACCGATCCAGAAGACATCGCCGATGATCTGGAAGCCTTCGGTGTCGAAGTCGGAGCCGGTCAGATAGCGCTTCTGCGTGTCCTCGTGGACGATGCGGAAGGGGACCTTCTTGTCGGGATCGTGCAGGAAGATGGTCTCCAGGCGCTCGATCTTGCCGTTCGCCCAATCCATCTTGTAGCGGTTGAGGTACAGCATCGAATCCGGCGAGTTGGCGCGCGCGCCCATGCCGTTGTCGGTGATGACCCAGAAGCTGCCGTCGGGCATGGTCTTGATGCCGGAATGGCCCTGCAGCGGCTGGCCCTTGAACGGCAGCGACACGCCGGTCGCCCGCTCATAGGACTTGCCCATCACGGTGCCGAGCGCATCGACGCGCTTGCCGGTGGTGTATTTCCCCGATGTCTTGAGATCGGCGGGGGCGTCGGCGGGCGCGTCGATGAAGGTTTCGGCCGGCATCACCACGTGGCCGGCGAGCTTGGCGGGGAATTCGCCCTCGCTCTGCGCGAGCGCCGGGCTCGCGATGAGAATGATCGTTGCGACGGTGGCAAGAAAAGTCGCGCGCATGTGCGTCTCCTGTTGGCGGACGCACGCCTTATGCGGATGGCGTATTGCAGTTTTGTGAAGCCGGGCCAAACGCCGCAGGCTCATGCTATTCCTTCACCGCGCGTAGCCTCTCACGCGGTCTCGTAGACCAATCTGGTGAAGAAGCCGGGGTCGATGAGAAACTGTCCCCACCTCGCGTCGAACTTGGCGGTGGGCTTGGCGGCGACCGTCTCGTCGCGTGTCTTTCCCTGCTTCTTGAGATTGCCGACATTGTCCCTGATGGTCGCCAGCATGTCGCGGAATTCCTGCAGCTCGGCCTTGTTGCTGACGGGCTTGCCGTGACCGGTGATGATGATGGTGTCGTTGTTGGCGATTGCCAGATTGGCGTCGCAGGCCGCGATCATGCCGCCGATGCTGCCGCCGGTCGAATGGTCGATGAAGGGGTAGATGTCGCTCCAGTAGGTGTCACCGGCGTGAAGAATGTTCGCCTCGGCAAACATGACCGAGATGTCGCCATCGGTATGGGCCGGACCGCTATATTTCAGCGCGATGGATGCGCCGTTGACCTTGAGATGATGCTCCTTGGCGAAGACCTCCGTCGGGACTGCCTTCGCGGCCAGTGGCAGGAAATTGTAGTCCCAGTCCTCAACCCGCTGAATGCTGGAGAGGTGCTTGCGGGTGTTCTCGTGGGCGATGATCTTGGCGCCGGCCGCATGCAGCCATTCATTGCCGTCGGCATGGTCGAAGTGCCAGTGCGTGTTGACGAGATGCGCGATCGGCTCGTTGCCGAGTTCGGCCAGTGCCTTGCTGAGCTGCGGGCGCGAGACGCCGATGCCGCCGTCGACCAGCAGCTTGCCGTCAGGTCCCGTGAGCACGGCGATGTTGCCGCCGGGTCCTTCGAGCACGCTGATGTTGTTGCGCAGCTTGTAGGTTTTGATCGGCGACGTCGCCGCGCTGTCCTTGATCAGGCTGACGATACCGCGCGCTTCCGCGTAGGCCTGCTTCGGGGTGAGCCATCCGCCGGTGGCGGCGAGCGTCGCGCCGCCGACGCAGCACAGGCAAAAGCCGCGTCTGGAGAGCTGGTGGGTACGTGGCGATGCCATGCTGATCTCGCGATCTGATGCGATCAAGGACGGCGTCAAGGGGCGACCCCCGCCGTCCGCGCGGCAAGATCCAACGAAACGGGTCAGCGATCTATCACGATTGCACGAACCTTTGCGGTCGTGCGGAAGCTGTTACTCCTTCACCGCGCCGGTCAGCGAGGACACGTAATAGTCCACGAATAGCGAATAGAAGACGGCAACGGGTAGCGAGCCCAGCAGCGAGCCCGCCATCAGCGCGCCCCACTGGTAGACGTCGCCGGTGACGAGCTCGGTCAGGATCGCGACCGGCACCGTCTTGTTGGCGCCGCTCTGGATGAAGGCGAGCGCGTAGATGAACTCGTTCCAGGACAGCGTGAAAGAGAAGATGCCGGCCGAGATCAGCCCGGGCACGGCGAGCGGCAGCGTGATCCGCCGCAAGATCTGCAGGCGCGTTGCGCCGTCCACCAGCGCGCATTCCTCGAGCTCGTAGGGGATCGACTTGAAATAGCCGATCAGCAGCCAGGTGCAGAACGGCACCAGGAAGGTCGGATAGACCAGGATCAGCGCCAGCGGCGAGTCGAACAGTCCGAACTGCACCACCACGGTGGCGAGCGGAATGAACAGGATCGAGGGCGGCACGAGATAAGCGAGATAGATGCCGAGGCCGACATAGGGACTGCCGCGGAAGCGGAGCCTTTCGATAGCGTAGGCGGCGAGCGTCGAGGCGATCAGCGACAGCGTGGTCGAGCCGATCGCGACCATCATCGTCGTCCACAGCCAGCGCGGATAGGCGGTATCGAACAGAAGATGCTTGATGTGCGCCAGCGTCGGCGAGGAGATCCAGAACGGGTTGTGCTCCTTGTAATTCATCAGCTCCGCGTTCGGCTTGAACGAGGTGATCGCCATCCAGTAGAACGGGAACAGCAGGATCAGCACGAAGCAGCCGAGCGGCAGGTAGATCATCATCAGCCGCCGCAGGCCGGAATCCCATTCCATGGTGTCGGGGGCCGCCTTCGAATTGGCCACGGCGCCTTGCGCGGCAGTGTCAGTCATTGTTCTCTCCCTGCTGCCATTTGCGGCGCGCCAGGCCGAAATAGGAAAACAGCGTCGCGAACACCAGGAACGGGATCATCGACACCGCGATCGCCGCACCTTCGCCGAGCTCGCCGCCGGCAATGCCGCGCTGGAACGCCAGCGTGGCCAGCAGATGGGTCGAGTTGCCGGGGCCGCCACGGGTGATGGCGTAGACCAGCTGGAAATCGGTGAAGGTGAAGATGATCGAGAAGGTCATGACGATGGCGAGGATCGGCATCATCATCGGGAAAGTGATGTAGCGGAAGCGCTGCCAGGCGCTGGCGCCGTCGAGCATCGCGGCCTCGTACAGCGATGGGGAGATGGTCTGCAGGCCCGCGAGCAGCGAGATCGCGACGAAGGGAATGCCGCGCCAGATATTGGCTGCGATCAGCGAGAACCGCGCAGGCCAGGGCGAGCCGAGGAAATCAATATTGCTCGTGCGCCAATGCAGTACGTCCACCAGCAGGTAGGAGATGATCGAAAACTGCGGGTCGTAGATCCACCAGAATGCGAGCGCCGACAGCACGGTCGGCACGATCCAGGGCAGCAGGATGATCGCGCGCAACAGGCTCTTGAACGGGAAATGGTTGTTGAGCAGCAGCGCGAGCCAGAAGCCGAGCGCGAACTTTCCGAACGTCGCGATCCCCGTATAGACCACGCTGTAGAACACCGCGTTCCACCACAGGGAATCCGTGAGCAGATACTGGAAATTATCGAGGCCGACATAGATGCCGCGCCGGCCGATCGTGGTGTCGGTGAAGGCGAGCCAGACGCCGAGGCCGAGCGGATAGGTCAGGAACACCAGGAGCAGCCCGACCGCGGGCGCCAGGCACATCACGATCAGGAACGGCTTGTAGTCGAACAGCCGCACCAGCCAGTTGGGCTGGCGGTTGGCCATGAGGGGAGAGGAGAGGGTGGTCACGGACATGGGGCGTTGTCTCTGTGAAGTTCAACACACCGTCATTGCGAGCGAAGCGAAGCAATCCAGAATCTTTCCGCGGAGGCAGTCCGGATTGCTTCGTCGCTTCGCTCCTCGCAATGACGGTTGTTCGGGTCGTCGCGCTATCGCTGCCGCCGGAAGTACCGCTTGCAGCGCTGCTCGGCTTCCGCGGCCGCGGCCTCCGGCGTCGCCGCGCCGGTCGCAACAGCCGAGAACATCTGAATCAGCACGTAGTCTGCGCTGACGGCGCCGGTCGCGGTCGAGATCGGCCCCTTGTAGCCGTCGTAATAGGTGCTGTTCATCGTGTCCTTGAACAGCTTCACCTTGGGATCCTGCGACCACACCGCAGCCTCGGCATAGGCGGCCAGCGGCTGCGACCAATAACCGGAATTGGCATTGAGCCACGGCTCGTACTGGTCCTTTTCCAGCATGAATTGCAGGAAGGCCTTGGCGGCGTTGGGGTACTGGCTGTGCTTGAACACCATCGCGTTCAGCGTCAGGCCCGCCATCGGCGAGACCTTGGCGAGGCCCTTCGGCAGCAATTGATGCTCGCTGTCGTCGGCGATCGCCTTGGTCGCCGGGTCGTTCTTCAGCGAGAAGTACAGTGAGACGCCGTTGGCGGTCAGCGAAATTTCCTGCGAAGAATAGGCACGGTTGTTGCTGACGTCGTTCCACGACGTCGTGCCGGCGATGAAGGTCGGGTACAGCTGCTTCACCCAGTTCAGCGCGGCGATGGTCTCCTTGCTGTTGATGATGACGTTGCCCTCTTCATCGAGCACCGATCCGTTGTGCGACCACAGCGCCCAGCTCGCAAAGCCGTTGCCGTCGCCCTTGGCGTTGCCGAGCGCGAAGCCGGCCGGCTTGCCGGCCTTGTGCAGTTTCTGGCAGAGGTCGAGGATGCCGGCATGGTCTTCCGGCACCTTGTCGAAGCCGACCGATTGCAGGATCGACTTGCGGTAGATCAGCGGTCCCGCGGTGGCACCGAACGGCAGCCCGATCCAGGCGTCGCTCTTGTTCTTCTTGCCGTAGCGTTGCGCCAGCGGCAGCCAGCCGCCATAGCGCTTGCCGACATAGTCGGCGACGTCGGTCAGCTCGATCAGCTTGTCGATATAGATGTGCGGTGCATCGGAGAAGCCGATGATGATGTCGGGGCCGGCGCCGGAATTGGCGGTCACCGCGGTCTGCTGGTTGATGTCCTCCCAGCCGACGAAGTCGACCTTGATCTCGACCCCCGTCTCCTTGGTGAATTTGGCCGCATTGGCGCGGAACACGTCCTCGTCGGCCTGGACGAAGCGCACCGGGCGCAGCATGCGCAAGGATGCGCCCTTCTCGATCTCGCGCTTGGGTGCCGCAACATCGGCAGCCTTGATATTGGATGTTTGCGCTGCAGCACCGGTGGCCGCGAGCGTTGCAGCGGACAGGCCCAGCGCCAAGGCATCACGACGTGTGATGTCGTTCCTCATCAGTTCCTCCCTATGATGTCTCCCTTCCCGGCGTTGATCGCCGGTGAAGGGTCGTTCCGGTCGTTGGCGCGACTGCGCCAGCCGCCTAGCTGTTCGGCCCGCGGTCCATGCTGACGGGTTGCCAGCGACGGAGCGTGGTGTCTTGCAGCACCGACGGATTGACGCAGCTTACCGGCCACATGCCCTGCAGCACCAGTGACAATTCGTAGCCCACCCGCCGCTTGCGCGCTTCGTCAAACCGTGCCGAGGCCGAGGCCACGTGGGCGGTCAGGGTCACGTTCTCCATGCGGAGCAGGGGATTGTTGTGGGAGGGCGGTTTCTTCTCCAGCACGTCGAGGGCGGCATGGGCGATCCAGCCTTCCTGCAGCGCCTTGATCAGGCTCTCCTCGTCCACGGTGGCGCCGCGCCCGGTGTTGATGAAGATCGAGCCCTTCTTCATCTGCCGGAAGTGCTTCTCGGTCAGCATGTGATGCACCTCGGGCCTTGCCGGCGCGTGCATCGAGACGAAGTCGGATTGCGAGAGCACCTCGTTCAGCGTCGCCGGGATGACGCCGTGGTCGTACATCAGCGTTTCCTGGATGAAGGGATCGTAGGCCATCATGCGCAGGCCGAACGGCGCGGCGCGCTTCGCAACTGCACGTGCGACGCGCCCGAACGAGATGAAGCCGAGCGTCTGGCCCATCAGCCGGGGGACCTTGAGCAGCGCCGGCCGCCCTTCGGCCCAGCGGCCATCGCGCACCATGCGGTCCTGCTCGACCAGGCGGCGGAAGCCGGCCAGCAGCAGCATCATGGCGTGGTCGGCAACTTCCTCGATGAAGGTATCGGGAATGTTGGTCACCGGGATTTTACGGGCAGTGGCGGCCTTGATGTCGACGCTGTCGACGCCGACCGAGCCCAGCGTGATGACCTTGCAGCTCTCCAGGCTGTCGATGATGGTCTTGGTGATGGGGATGCCCTTGGCATAGATGGCGTCGGCGTTCTTCGCCGCGGCGATGAATCCGGCCTCGTCGGCAGGGGCTTCGATGATCTCGGCATCGATCGGATCGAGCGCCTCGCGCTCGTAGGAATAGTCGCTGCCCGCGACCGTGAAGCTCGCGCCCTTCGGCGTCACCACCCTGTATTTCGGCATGTCTTCGCTCCCGATTTGGTTTGTCGGTTCTTGTTGTGACCCGCCTCCCTGGGCGGGCCTTTGCGTCTTTTACGCGAAATCGGGGCGCGCGCGTACAATTCCCGGTTGTCGATGACGAGGTTTCTTTTCGGTTTTCGGCATGGGGTAAGGGCTTCTACGGAGGCCTGTAAGTAACTTGCTAAGGCCTCCCCCTAAAAATTGATTCGATTTTGATCGATCTGGTCGCGTGCCCGTATCCCATTATTGCCGGAGCCATCCCGTGAACTTGAGCAATCTGAAGATCGCCCCGAAGCTCGGCATCCTTGTCGGCGTCACCTTGTTCGGCCTGTGCATCTCCGGCGTTCTCGCCGGTTACCTGATGAAGCGCGAGATGGTGAATGCGCGTATCGACCAGGCCAAGTCGATCGTCGACTTGGGACGCAACTACGCCGCTGCGCTGATGAAGCGCGTCAGCGCCGGCGAGATGACGAAGGACGCGGCCTTGGCCGAGCTTCGCCGCTACGGCAACGCGATGACCTACGACAACGGCTCGGGCTATCTGTTCGGCACGTCCTATGACGGCATCACCCAGCTCGCGCCCGATCCGAAGCAGATCGGCGCCAATCGCATGGACGTCGTGACCAACGGCCGCAAGCTGTCCGTCGAGCTGATGGACGGCGTCAAGGCCAATGGCTCGATCCTGCTCTATTATGAATACGTCAAGCCCGGCCAGGAGAAGCCGATCCGCAAGATCGGTTACGCGGTGGCGATCCCCGGCCTCGACATGTATCTCGGCACCGGCGCCTATCTCGACGACATCGACGCCAAGATGGGCCCGGTCTATTGGCTGCTCGGCCTGGCCATGCTCGGCATCGTCATCGCCGCCGGCAGCGTCGCCTGGCTGATCGGCCGCAGCATCAGCCGTCCGCTGGCGCTGCTCGGCGCCCGCATGAAGGATCTCGCCGACGGCAAGCTCGAGGGTGACATTCCCGGCGTCGGCCGCGGCGACGAAGTCGGCGCGATGGCCGCGACCGTCCAGATCTTCAAGGACAACTCTGTCCGCATCCGCGACCTCGAGAAGACCGAAGCCGATGCGAAGGAGCGCGTCGCGGCAGAACGTCGCAGCGCCATGGAAGGCATCGCCAGCGACTTCGAACGCAGCGTCAACGGCATCGTCCGCTCGGTCTCCTCGGCCGCGGCCGGCATGCAGACCACGGCGCAGTCGATGACCGCGACCGCCAGCGACGCTTCGTCGCGCGCGGCGACGGTCGGCGCGGCCTCGCAAAAGGCCTCCGGCAATGTCGGCACGGTTGCGGCCGCCGCCGAAGAGCTGTCGAGCTCGGTTGCGGAAATCTCCCGCCAGGTCACCCGTTCGACGGAAGTGGCAAGCCGCGCCGTCAGCGACGCCGAGCGCACCAACGCCACCGTGCAGGTGCTCTCGACCGGCGCAGAGAAGATCGGCGAGGTCGTCAAGCTGATCCACTCGATCGCGGCACAGACCAATTTGCTCGCGCTCAACGCCACCATCGAGGCGGCACGCGCCGGTGAATCCGGCCGCGGCTTCGCGGTCGTCGCCTCCGAGGTGAAGGCGTTGGCCAACCAGACCGCCAAGGCGACCGAGGAGATCTCCGCGCAGGTTGCGGCGATGCAGACCTCGACCAGCGACGCGGTCACGGCCATCTCCGGTATCACTCAGACCATCGCCGAGATGAGCGAGATCACCGCCGGCATTTCCGCATCGATCGAGCAGCAGGGCGAGGCGACCCGCGAGATCGCCCGCAACATCCAGTCGGTCGCGGCCGGCTCGAACGAGATCAACGCCAATATCGGCAGCGTCACCTCGGCCGCGGAAGCGACCGGCACGGCCGCCACCGACGTGCTCACCAACGCCCGCGAGCTGGACAGCCAGTCCGGCGCGCTGCGCAGCGCGGTGGATGGCTTCCTTGCCAAGGTGCGCGCGGCGTAAGCGTCGCATCAAATTGCGTAGGGTGGGCACTGACGCGAAAGCGTCGTGCCCACCTTTTGTTTTTCAGTTGCATTGGTTGTCATGCCCCGCGAAGGCGGGGCATCCAGTACGCCGCGGCTTCTCGGTTCCAGCCGCGCTGCCTCTGGAATACTGGATCCCCCGCCTACGCGGGGGATGACAGCATTCGCGGGGCGCGGCGATTACTGCTTCTCGATCTTCGCGTTGGTGATCAGCTTCTCCCACAGCACCAGCTGCTCGCCCACGAACTTGCCGAGCTCCTCCGGTGTGCCTGAGAACGCGTCCATGCCGAGCGTGGCGAGCTGGGCCTTGATCTCGGGCTTCTCGATGATCTTGCGGATTTCGGCGTTGAGCCGCGTCACGATCTCCTTGGGCATGCCGGCAGGGCCGAAATAGCCCTGCCATGACGAGATGTCGAAATCGGGCACGCCGGCCTCCTGCATCGAGGGCAGGTTCGGCACCAGCGGCGAGCGGTCCTTGGTGGTGACGGCGAGCGCGCGCAGCGCGTTGCCGTTGACGTGCGGCAGGCCCGTCAGGATGTCGACGAACATCATCGAGACGCGCCCGCCCATGACGTCGTTCAGCGCCGGCGGCGAGCTCTTGTATGGCACGTGCAGCAGGTCGAGCCCGGCATTGTGCGCAAAGGTCGCACCCGACACGATCGCGGAGGACGAGCCCGAGGCATAGCTCAGCTTGCCCGGATTGGCCTTGCCGTAGGCGACGAGCTCGGCGACGGTCTTCGCCGGCACTTCCGGATTGATGACCAGCATGAAGGGCAGATCGCCAGTGCGCGCGATCGGCGTGAAGTCCTTGACCGGATCGTAAGTGAGGCTCTTGAGCAGATAGGGATTGGCCGAATGCGTGGTGTTGGTGGTCACCAGCAGCGTATAGCCGTCGGGCGCGGCCTTCGCGACATAGCTCGCGGCCAGCATGCCGTTGGCGCCCGCCTTGTTCTCGATGATGATGCCGACGCCGAGCGCCTGCGACAGATGCTGCGAGATCAGCCGTGTCGTGGTGTCCGTGCCGCTGCCGGCCGCGAACGGGAGCACCAGCGTGATGTTTCGGCTCGGATAAGTGTCGGCCTGGGCGGCGGACGCCGCTGCAAGGCAGAGTGCGGCCGCAGCCGCGGCACGCAGGTTTCGAAGCAGCCCTGAAATCATCTTGAGACGTTCCCTCTTTTTCGTTGGCGGGGAACCTAGCGTCTCTGCGTTGAAATCGGAAGACGGGAGTTGCGTGCCCCGGACGCAGCGCAGCGTCACTGCGTGCCGCAGCGCGTCCGGGACATGAGACTGTCGCGCGTCCGTGCTGCGGAATTACTTCGCCGCCGAACCCTGGCGCGAGGCGAACACCACGCCGGCCAGCACCAGAGCGTAGCCGATCAGGTGAAAGGGCTGCAGCTTCTCGCCGAGCAGCAGGATCGCCATCGCCGAGCCGAACACCGGCACCAGATGGAAGAACGGCGCGGCCCGGTTCGGCCCGATCAGCGCCACGCCACGGTTGAAGAACAGGTAGGCCAGGGTCGAGGGAAAGATCAGGATGTAGCCCAGCGTCGCCAGCGTGATCGCGTCGAATTGCAGGACGCGGCCGCTGGCCGCCTCCCAGATCGCCCCGGGGATCGGCATCGTCGCGCCGCAGCAGGTGGTGAAGGACAGGAAAGAGAGCTGATTGATCTTCGGCCGCCGCGGGATGAAGGCGGAGTAGAGGCCGAACGCCACCAGCGAGGAGGCGAACATGATGTCGCCGCGGTTGAAGCTGATGCCCGCGAGCGCGGCGAGATCGCCGCGCAGGATGATGATCAGCACGCCGAGCAGCGAGACCGCGATGCCGGCGAATTGCGCCCCCGTCAGCCGCACGCCGAACAGCGCCAGCGACCACAACGCCACGAACAGCGGGCCTGCCGACTGGATCAAGAGCGCGTTCAGCGCCTCCGTGTACTGCATCGCCCAGTAGGAGATCGCGTTGTTGAAGGCAAAGCCCACCAGCGACAGGAACAGCATCAAGGGCAGGCTCTTGCGCAAGAGAGGCCAGTCGCGCTTCAGATGCGGCCAGGTGAACGGCAGCAGGATCAGGAACACGCCGAACCAGCGGATCGTCGTCACCGTCAGCGGCGGCACATGCGCGCCGACATGGCGCGCGAGCACGATGTTGCCGGCCCAGAACAGCGAGCTCAGGCTGAGCAACAGATAAGGCTGGTTGTTGAGCCAACTGGCTGGATTGGAGGCCGGTGGCGCGGGCGAAGCGATCGTCATTGGCGTTGCACACGAGCTTGCGCTGGATCGGTATCGTGGCACAAGTCACGCCGCCGCAATGCTACAATGCAGCCAAACCCTGAGGAGGTGCCTTTGGCGGTCAATATGTTGAACATCGCGGGCCTCGAGCAGCTCGATCCGCAGTCGCCGGTGGTGATGCTGAACCTGATGCGTTTCCACGACCGCTCGCGCGACGGCGACGGATCCGGCTGGGATGCCTATCTGCGCTACAGTGCCGTCACCGTGCCGATGATCAAAGCACGCGGCGGCACCTTGCTGTGGACCGGCGATGCCAAGGCCATCGCGCTCGGACCGCACGCCGGCAACGACTGGGATTTCGTCGCGCTGGTCTACTACCCCACCGTCTCGGCTTTCTTGGACATGATGACGTCGGAGTCCTACGAGACGCAGGCTGACCCGCACCGCGTCAACGGCTGCGCGGAGCATGTGATCATCGCGACGAGGGAGGCCTACAGCAAGTTCGGGATGAAGTAGGAAATGTCCGCCGTGCGTAGCGCGCTGTTTCCCTCTCCCCTTGTGGGAGAGGGTGTCTCGCCGCGATAGCGGCGAGACGGGTGAGGGGTCTCTCTCCGCGAGTCCACTCTCACTGATACGTGCGGAGAGACACCCCTCATCCGGCGCTCCGCGCCACCTTCTCCCACAAGGGGAGAAGGGAAGGCACCTGCGTGCGAGGATGGAGTGCAGCTAGGTCGCCTGCTTCCGCGACGCCACGAACACGCCGGACAGCACCAGTGCAAACCCGATGAAATGGAACGCCTGCGGGTGCTCGCCGAGAAACGCCATCGCCATGATCGAGCCGAACACCGGCACGACATGGAAGAACGGCGCCGCGCGGTTGGCGCCGATCAGGCGGACACCGCGATTGAAGCAGAGATAGGCCAGCGTCGAGGGGAACACCGCGACGTAGAACAGCGTCAGCAGGTTCGGCCCGTCGAGCTTCATGACCGGGCGTGCCGACAATTCCCAGATCTCCAGCGGCACGAGGCAGGCCGCACCGACCCCGAAGGTGAAGGCGAGGAACGACAGGCCGTGCATCGGCGGCCGCTTCAGGGTCAACACCGAGTAGAGCGCGAAGATGATCAGCGCGACGATGAAGATCAAATCGCCCTTGTTGAACTCGATGTTCGACAGCGTGGTGAAGTCGCCGTGCAGCAGGATCGTCAGCACGCCGCACATCGACAGAGCCACGCCGAACGCCTGTGCCGCGGTGAGGCGGATGCCGAGGATGGCCAGCGACCACAGCGCCACGACCAGTGGCGCTGCCGACTGCAACAGCAGCGTGTTGAGGGCCTGGGTATGCTCCAGCGCCCAATATTGCAGCGTGTTGAAGGCGCCGATGCCGGTGATCGAGAGCGTGATCATCAGGCCGAGCCTGCTGCGGATCGCGGGCCAGTCCTGCACCAGGTGCTTCCAGGCGAACGGCAGCACCAGCAGGAAGGCGAAGCTCCAGCGCAGGAACGACAGCGTCACCGGCGGGATGTGCCCGGCGGCGAGCCGCCCGACGATGGCATTGCCGGCCCAGCACAGCGCGGTGATGCTGAGCAGCAAATAGGGCTGGTTGGCGATCCAGTTGTGGCCCGATGATTCGGAGCCCGTGCTCTGGCCGGTGGCGGACATTGTGATTGTTTTGGCCCCGCGTCATGCGCGCCAGGCCCCGGCCCGGCGAGGTCGGGCCGGCTCTTCGCCCGGCATGGTCCAAAGACACGGAAATCGGAGCGGCATCAACGGGGGGCGGATGCATCGCGACCATGCAGCGGGGAAGACCGGTCTCACGCTTTGGTCGAAGACAGAACAGCGCCCTTGAAACGTTTCTGGATTTTCCGGGGATATCAAAGGCTTAAAGTCTGTCCAGAGCCCCGAAAAAGCCCCGTTCTTGCTTGCCTAGAGCGGCTGCTTCCGTTATCCGGTTGGCTGCCTTGCGTGCGAACGGCTCCCGGCCGTCAGCTAGGCTGGCGCATCTAAAATCTTCGAAGGATTACCCGCGAATGGCCAATGTTGTCGTCGTCGGCGCCCAGTGGGGCGACGAAGGGAAGGGCAAGATCGTCGACTGGTTGTCGGAGCAGGCGGACATCGTCGTTCGCTTCCAGGGCGGCCATAACGCCGGCCATACGCTGGTGATCAACGGCAAGACCTACAAGCTGGCGCTGCTGCCTTCCGGCGTGTTGCGCGAGGGCAAGCTGTCGGTGATCGGCAACGGCGTGGTGTTCGATCCCGCCGCCTTCCTCGACGAGGTCACCAAGCTGAGGGCGCTGGGCGTCGCGATCACTCCGGAGAACCTGCGGATCGCCGAGAACGTCACGCTGATCCTGCCGCTGCACCGCGAGCTTGATGCGCACCGCGAATCCGCCAGCGCCGCGACCGCGATCGGCACCACCCGCCGCGGCATCGGCCCGGCCTATGAGGACAAGGTCGGCCGCCGCGCCATCCGCCTGATGGACCTCGCCGATCTCGACACGCTCCCGCACAAGATCGACCGGCTGCTTGCTCACCACAACGCACTCCGCCGCGGTCTCGGCCTGCCCGAATTCGACGGCAAGGTGATCCTGAACGAGCTGACCGCGCTGGCGCCGCAGCTGCTGCCCTATGCCGAGACGGTGTGGCGGCTGCTCGACATCAAGCGCCGCGAAGGCAAGCGCATGCTGTTCGAAGGCGCGCAAGGCGCGCTGCTCGACGTCGACCACGGCACCTATCCCTACGTCACCTCGTCCAACACGGTGGCGGCGCAGGCCGCGACCGGCTCGGGTCTTGGACCGGGCGCGGTCGGCTACGTGCTCGGCCTGTGCAAGGCCTACACCACCCGCGTCGGCCAGGGCCCGTTCCCGACCGAGCAGGACAATGAGACCGGCCGCAAGATCGGCGAGCGCGGCCGCGAGTTCGGCACCAACACCGGCCGCCCCCGCCGCTGCGGCTGGTTCGACGCCGTGCTGGTCCGCCAGGCGGTCCGGACCTGCGGCATCAACGGCCTCGCGCTGACCAAGCTCGACATCCTCGACGGCTTCGACACGATCGAGGTCTGCACCGGCTACAAGCTCGACGGCAAGGAGATCGACCATTTCCCGGCCGGCGAGGGCGCCCAGGCCCGGGTCGAACCGATCTACGAGACCATCGAAGGCTGGAAGGAGCCGACCGCCAGTGCGCGGTCCTGGGCCGACCTGCCGGCCCAGGCCATCAAATATGTCCGGCGGATCGAGGAATTGGTGGGGTGCCCGGTCGCACTGCTTTCCACCAGCCCCGAACGCGAAGATACTATCCTCGTGCAAAACCCGTTTGAGGCTTAACGATCTCTTACCAGGACGCGCGTATAGTTGAGTTGAAATGGCTGATTACTATCCGCTGATCGCCCGCGCTATTGCCGCCCTGGACCCCAACGCTCCCGGCGAAAGCCGTCGCGCGCTCTATGAACGGGCGCGCACGGCCCTGATCGCGCAGCTGCGCAGCGTCCAGCCGCCGCTCTCCGAATCCGAGATCACCCGCGAACGGCTGTCGCTGGAGGAGGCCGTCCGCAAGGTCGAGTCGGAAGCGGCCCAGCGCGCCCGCGAGGCTTCGCGCCCTGGTGGCGGTGCACGCAGCGGCGGCAGCGGCAGCGGCGATGCGTTCCGCCGCGCCAGCACCCGGGCCGCCGAGGGCCACGCCCCGGCAGCCGCGCCACCCCCTCCACGGACGCGTCCGGCTCCGCCCCCGCCGCGGGCCGACCGTCCGTCCTTCAACGTCGACGACCAGGGCGATGCCCAGCGACCGCCGCGCGCGCCCCGCTTCGACGCCCCGCGCCAGCCGGGACCGTCCGCGCCGCCGCCACCCCCGATGCCGGAGCCGCCGGCCGCCGGGCGCGATCGCGCCGGTGCGCGCCGTCCGCCTGATATGGGACCTCCGCCGGCGCTGCCGCCGGCACCCGGTGTGCGCGGCTTCCGCGACATCACGGCCGATGCCAACGATCTCGGCGGCGCGGCCGCGCAGGCCAGCCGTGCCGCGCGCCGGACCTATGCCAACGTGCCCTCGCCCTCGCCGGAATTCGACCGGCTCGAGCCGAGCCTGGAAAGCCGCGGCGGCGAGGCCGAGGCGCCCTATTCCTACGACGAGTCGATCGAGGAGGCCGAGCGCTACGCGCCCCAGCCGCCGTCGCCGCGTCCGCGCATCGCACCGGAGCGCGAGGCCAAGAAGCGGGTCCGCACCCGCTCGGCTTTTCCGTTCAAGAGCGCGATCGCCGTCGGCATCGTGCTGATCCTGGTCGGTGCCGGCATCCTCTGGGGCAAGCCGCTGGTCCAGACCGTCACCAATTTGTTCAAGTCCTCGCCGACCCAGGTGGTCGAGACGCCGAGCAATGTCTCGCAGCCGCAGACCAAGCCGAAGATCCCCGATCGCGTCGGCCAGCCCTCGGCGAGCGACCAGCCGGTCGCGCCGGTGGCGCAGAAGGTCGTGCTCTACGACGAGGATCCGTCCGATCCGAAGGGTAAGCAATATGTCGGCTCGGTGGTGTGGCGGCTGGAGCCGATCAAGGCCTCCGGCAACCAGAAGGCCGACCTCGCCGTGCGCGCCGACATCGAGATCCCCGATCGCAAGTTCAAGATGACGATGTCGTTCCGCCGCAACACCGACTCCTCGCTGCCGGCGAGCCACACGGCGGAGCTGACCTTCATCCTGCCGCCGGACTTTCCGGGCGGCAGCGTCTCCAATGTGCCGGGCATCCTGATGAAGTCGAACGAGCAGGCTCGCGGCACGCCGCTCGCAGGCCTCGCTGTCAAGGTCACCGACGGCTTCTTCCTGGTCGGCCTGTCCAACGTCGACGCCGACCGCGCCCGCAACGTCCAGCTCCTGAAGGAGCGCTCGTGGTTCGACGTGCCGCTGGTCTACGCCAACCAGCGCCGCGCCATCATCGCGATCGAGAAGGGCGCCCCCGGCGAGCGCGCCTTCAACGACGCCTTCGCGCAGTGGGGCGACTGAGCCGAGCCAATCTCACTTCCGTCATTCCGGGGCGTGCGAAGCACGAGCCCGGAATCTATTGTGCAGCAGGCGACGTCGAGAAATGGATTCCGGGTTCGGTGCTGCGCACCGCCCCGGAATGGCGTTCGAGTAGCTTACTGCGCCGCCGCTTCCCGCTTGCGCGATGCTGCGCCGACAGCCGCTTCGCGGTCCATCACGGCGCGGCAGCCGGGGCTGACCTGCGCCTTGTTCCGCACCATGCAGGCCCTCACGCGGGGAATGTCGGGAATTTCACTGGAGCATAGCCGCATCGCATCGCCCGTGCACATCTGCTGCGCTTCGGACGAGAAGGCGAGGCCGGGTGAAGTCTGGAGCGCGATGGCGGTGGTCGCCACGGCCAACAGCGAGGCGGTGGACTTGAACAGCGAAGCGATGGTCTGAGTGCGTGTCATGCAGATTTGATCCCCGAATTCCCTGGGCTTGAGCCGCTTGGTTCTTGGGGCGCCGCACGCGACTTGATCTGCCGCATGTCACAGCCTTCACGCCGGGAGTTCGCTCCCGCATGTGGTCGCTCGATTTCTTGATTGTTCGAATCGAAAAGTGCTGCGCCGCCCGAGTGAAGTATGCGCCATTGTCGAGCGGCTGCAATGGCCGCCATGAAGGAAATTGCAGTTGTTGCGTGGACGTCACGCAACACTCTTGCGTGCGCGATCAGATCAGCCGATCGGAGGAGACCCCCGCTTGTTCCAGCTCGCTCACACCGAGCGCGGCGGCGTGGTCCTCGACGGCCGTGACGCCCTTGGCCGTGAGCTCGAACAGATCGCCGTCCTTCATCACGTAGCCGTCGGCGATCAATTGTCCCATCTTGCCCTGCCGGTCGTCGGCGAAGGCAAAGGATTGGCTGATGTCCCGCAGGATCGAGAGTTGTTCGTCACGCAACATGGCTTCTCTCTCCATTCGCCGGGGGGCGCTCACATGCCGTGGCTCTGAAACACCTTGTTGCAGGACTTCGACAGCTTGGCGCGGTTGGCTTGCAGGCAGCCCTGCACGGCCATGTCGTTGCCGAGGTCCTTGCGACAGAGGCGCGATGCGTCCCGCGAGCAGGCCTTCTGCTCCTGCGGCGAGCCCATGTGGCCTTGCGCGAGAGCGGACGTGTTCGACAGACCGGTCAGGGCCGCGAATGCGATCGTCGCCAGAAGAAATTTACAGGGCATCGGCGGCTCCAGTCTGACAGGGGACAATTGAGGTCCTGTCTGAACTCGTCGCCCTGTCACTTGTTCCGCGGACGGCGGAGCCTGCCCGGCTGTTCAAGGTTCCCGCGGCGCTGCTATAACCGGCCGGGAAGTGTGAGGGTGCTCGATGAAACGCTATCTGGTGTTTGCGCTGCTCGGTCCGTTCATCGGCGGGTTCCTGCTGCTGCTGACGACGACCTATCAATCCGGCTATTGGGCCCAGACCGGCCTCGGCGAGGTCGGCAAGCTGTTCGTCGTGTTCTTCAAGACCCTGCAATACAGCTATCTGTTCGGCTTGCTGCCGTCGCTGATGATCGGCGCGATCGACGACATCCTGGTCCACATCCGGCGTATCGGCCCGGTCGTGCGGATGCTGCTGGTCGGCCTGTTCGCCTTCGTGCTGGCCTCGCTCACCTACAGCTCGCGCGGGCCGGATTCGGGCGCGGTGCAGTTCATCCTGTACGGCCTCGTCGGCTTCGTGCCGGCGGTGATTTCGTCTTGGCTCGTGCATAAATACATCAAGGAGCCGCAAGCACTGGCGGCGCCGACGCCGACCTGAGCGCGACGTTCCGGCGCGGCGCAGCAACTTCTGCCACGCCGGCGCGTTCCCCTGAGGCCATGACCATGTCCAACGACGATATTCTCCCTCCGCGAAGGTCCCGTTCGGGGAGCGGCTCGCGTGGCGCCTTTTCGGGCGCCGACGCCCGCGGCACGATCATCGACCAGGACGGCCGGGAAGTCCGCCCCGAGACGCTGGAGCAGGGCTTTCGCGAGTTCCGTTTCGAGTTCGGCAAGGACAATCCGTTCGCCGGAAGCCCGTTCGGCAATCTGACGCGCGAGCAGCGCATCGCGCGGATCGAGGCGATCGCAAAGCTGCTCGACGTCGCTTTCATCCTGCCCGGCACCAACATCCGCTACGGCATCGACGGGCTGATCGGCCTGATCCCCGTCGTCGGCGATATCATCACAACCGCGATCTCGCTGTGGCTGGTCCGCGAGGCCCGCGCGCTCGGTGCGCCCTGGTACGTCACCGCGCGCATGCTCGGCAATGTCGCGCTCGACGGCGTGGTCGGCATCGTGCCGTTCGCCGGGGACGCCTTCGACGTCATGTTCCGCGCCAACATGCGCAATGTCCGCCTGCTTCGCCGCTGGCTCGACAAGCAGCCGCGGATGTAGCGCGGGCGAAGAGAAGGCTGGTCCAGAAACGCAAAAAGCGCGACAGCCTTTCGGCCATCGCGCTTTCCGCACATCGGAGGCTTGGAAGAAACTTACGCCGCGTCGGCGTCGGTCTCGGCGGCCGGAGCGGGCTTCGGCCGGCGGGGCAGCGGGAAGGCTTCGCTCTCATAGAGGGAGCGGATGCCGTTCTGGTCGAAACGCGCTTCCTCGACCTGGAGATAGGCGCCGTTCAGCGAATCGTTCGGCAACTGCTCCATCGCGAACTGCACGGCTTCGGCCGCGGTGCCGAACCGGCGATAGGTGAAGCCGGCACGCTTCTTCTTGCGGATCGCAGCGGGGAAGAGTTCGGCGGAGGTGTTGAAGTTGAACGGACGCAGTGGACGCATGGTCAAAGACCTCGTGAGCTTCTCTGGGGCTTTAAGCGCGTTGGGGTTTGGGTGGCAGGGGCCGCAATCGAGCGGGCCCGCCGCGCATGTCATTTTCGCCTCCTAATATAGGCTTATCTGACAAAAATGCGACCCCTGCGATGGGAGATGATGAATCCGCGCATGGCAGCCCCGCGACTGAAATAATGTGAATTATTTCAAAGGGTTAAATGGCTTACACTTTGCCAAGAAGCAGCAGGACGATCAGGACGACCAGAACGACCCCACCGATGCCTATGCCGGAATGGCCAAGGCCATAGCCGTAGCCGCCGAAACGGCCGGACAGGCCGCCGACCAGATAAATGATCACCAGGATGATCAGGATGGTCCCAAGGGTCATGGCATCCTCCCTGGCGGCCGCCCACTGCGATGATCGGCCGCACCGCCAGAAAAGAAAAGCACATCGCGCCGCCGGGTTCCACAGGGGAACCCGGCGGCGCTCGGGGTTATTTCGGCTCCAGCTTCAACGAGGCCGAGTTGATGCAGTAGCGCAGGCCGGTCGGTCCCGGTCCGTCCGGGAAGACGTGGCCGAGATGGCCGCTGCACTTGGAGCAGAGCACCTCGGTGCGGATCATGCCGTGGCTGACGTCCCGCTCCTCGTCGATATGGCTCTCGACCGCGGGCTGGGTGAAGCTCGGCCAGCCGCAGCCGGAATCGAACTTGGCGTCGGACTCGAACAGCGCGTTGCCGCAGCCGGCGCAGACATAGGTGCCGGCCCGATGGTCGTGCTCATATTCGCCCGTGAAGGGACGCTCGGTCGCCTTCTCGCGCAGCACCGCGTACTGCATCGGCGTCAATTCGCTCCGCCACTGCTCTTCGCTCTTGATGACCTTGTCGTCGGTGGTTTTCGTCTTGATGTCGGGCATGGGTCTCCCGTTTCTGGCGTGATGTCGCGATCAGTTGGTGGCCTTAGCGGAACTCACCAGCGTCGGCTTCTCAATGTAGTTATCCGCGAACAGCTTTTTCAGGTTCTCGACCTTCGGCAGGTCGTTATAGGCGATGTAGGGCTGGTTCGGGTGCAGCGTCAGATAGTCCTGGTGGTAGGCTTCCGCCGGATAGAACGCTTCCAGCGCGCCGACCTTGGTCACGATCGGCCTGCCGAACACCTTGGCACTGTTGAGCTGGGCGATATAGGCCTCCGCCACCTTCTTCTGCTCGTCGGAGGTGGTGAAGATCGCCGAGCGATATTGCGGGCCGCTGTCCGGGCCCTGGCGGTTGAGCTGGGTCGGATCGTGCGCCACCGAGAAGTAGATCTGGAGGATCTTGCCGTAGGAGATCTTCTTCGGGTCGTACTTGATCTCGACCGACTCGGCGTGGCCGGTCCGGCCGCTCGAGACCGTCTGGTAGTCGGCGGTCGCCTTGGTGCCGCCGGCATAGCCGGAGACCGCGTTGACGACGCCGGCCGTGTGCTGGAAGACGCCCTGCACGCCCCAGAAGCAGCCACCGGCGATCACGGCGGTCTGGATCCCGCTGGCGGGGGCCGCGTCCATGGCGGGGGTGGGGATCACGACGGCCTCTTCCGCGGCCCGGGACGGCGCGAAGGCCAGCGCAAATGTTAGCGACACAGCGGTCGTTGCGGCCAGCAGGGAAGCGAGGGCAGGTCGGCGCATGGCGTATCCTCTTTCGGAAGGGCTGACAGTCTAGGACGGTCGCGGCCGGACGACCAGTTGTCCGGCCGCCTTTTCGCGTCATCCGAGATACGGGCACCGCCGCCGATTGTTACGACGGGACGGACACGAGTCCGTGAAATGGGGCGCGCCGGAACGGCCCGGCGGGCGCCCGCCTTGGCGAGACCGGGAACTCCGGGCTAGATGAACCCGGCTGATCGATCCTCGACTTAACGAAGAACTTGCTGGCTGGAGCAGGCTGACACCATGTTGCGCGCGGTTTCCCTGACCCTCGTCATTCTGGCCGCCGGCCTCTCGAGCGCCGCGGCCGATCCGCAAGCCGACGACCTCACCATCTGCCGGGACCGCCAGGCCGAGGCGCCGGCCCGCGCTAGCGCCTGCGAAAACCTGCTGAAGGCCGACAAGCTCAGCAGCAAGGACAAGGCGATCGCGCTCTCCGTGCGCGGCAACACGCAGATCAACAAGCGCGACTACGACCACGCGATCGAGACCCTGTCGGTCGCGCTCGATCTCGATCCGGACTACGTCATCGCCCTCAACCTGCGCGGCCTCGCCTATGAACGTAGCGGCAAGGACGACCTCGCCATGGCCGACTACAACCTCGCTCTCCAGAAACGTCCGGCCTATGGCGTCCCCTACAACAACCGCGGCGTCATCTACGCGCGCCGCGGCGCGATGCAAAGCGCGATCGACGATTTCAGCCTGTCGATCAAATACACGCCGAAATTCCTGCTCGGCTGGACCAATCGCGCCCGCGCGCGCACGCTGATGAAAGATTTCGACGGCGCGATCGCCGACTTCGCGGAGGCCGAGAAGATCGACCCGGCCGCGCCGCAGATCGCGAGCAACCGCTGCATCACCTACGGCATGATGGGCAAGTTCGACCTGGCCTTTGCCGACTGCAACGGCCTGATCGGGCGGCAGCCGAAGAACGTGTACGCGATCAACAACCGCGCCGATGTCAGCATGATGAAGGGCGACATCGAGGCTGCGCTGAAGGACTACAATACGGCGATCCAGATCAACCCGAACAACATCCGCGCGCATTCCGGCCGCGGCCAGATCTACGAGCGCAAGAAGGATCTCGCGCAGGCGCGCGCCGACTACCGCGCGGCCGCCTATTCGCTGACGAAGTTCGACGAGCCCGACGTCGCCCGCGCCCGCGCCGTCGCGCAGGAACGGCTCGCCGCGCTGACGCCGCAGGCGCCGGGGAGCGCGCCCACCGGCCGCCGCGTTGCGCTGGTGATCGGCAACGGCGCCTACAAGAACGTGCACGCCCTGCCTAATCCACCGCGCGATTCGAAGCTGATCGCAGGCGTGCTGCGCGATCTCGGCTTCCAGACCGTGATGGACACCAAGGACCTCACCCGCGACAAGTTCTTCCAGACCCTGCAGGCCTTCGCCAATGAAGCGGAGAAGGCCGATTGGGCCGTGGTCTACTACGCGGGCCACGGGTTCGAGATTGGCGGCGTGAATTATCTCGTGCCGGTCGATGCCAAGCTCACCGCCGACAAGGACGCGGAAACCGAGGCCGTCGCGCTGGAGCAGGTCATCGCCGCGGTCGGGGCTGCGCGAAAAATGCGTCTCGTGGTGCTGGATGCCTGCCGCGACAATCCGTTCGCGCCGACCATGCAACGCACGCTGTCGATGAAGCTGGTCGACAAGGGCTTTTCCAACATCGAGCCCGGGACCGGCTTCATGGTGGTCTACGCCGCCAAGCACGGCGAGACCGCGATGGATGGCGACGGTGCCGCCAACAGCCCGTTCGCCACCGCGCTCGCCCGCGAGATCAAGCAGCCCCGCGTCGAGATCAGAAAGTTGTTCGACATCATCCGCGACGACGTCTGGGCCGCGACCAGGCACGAGCAACAGCCCTTCACCTACGGCTCGCCGCCGGGACGGGAAGATTTTTATTTTGTGGCGGGGAAGTGAGGGCGGTAGGTGCGTAGGGCGGGTTAGCGAAGCGTAACCCGCCGCTGTCTTCACCCGCGGAGACAAGGTTGGCGGATTACGCCTTCGGCTAATCCGCCCTACGGATCATACCACGATACTCAGCCGTTTCGCCGCGCGCGTGATGCCCGTGTACAGCCACCGTGCCCGCGAATCCTGAAACGCAAAGCTCTCGTCGAACAGCACGACGTCGTCCCATTGCGAGCCCTGCGACTTGTGCACGGTGAGCACGTAGCCGTAGTCGAACTCGTCATAGGGCTTGCGCTGCTCCCAGGCGATCTGCTCGACGCCGCCCTCGAAGCAGTCGGCGCGCACCGAGACCTTCGTCACCTTGTGGCCGAAATCCTCGTCGGGCGACAGCCGCATCGACAGGATGCGTGATTTCGAGCGCGAGGTGTTGCGCGACTTCACGCGCCACAGGCCGCCGTTGAAGAGGCCCTTCTTGCGGTTGTTGCGCAGGCAGACCAGCTTGTCGCCTGCGACCGGAAAGGTGTCCTCGATGTTCTGGCGCTGGCGCACCCGCATGTTGTAGGCGCGCCTTGTGTTGTTGCGGCCGACCAGGACCTGGTCGGCGCCCATGACCCTGTCCGGATCGAGCTCCTTGCGCGAGACCACCTCGCTCTCGCCGTAGCGGCCGATGTCGAGCTCGCGGCCTTCGCGCACGTCCATCGACATCCGCACGATCGGATCGTCCTGCGCCTGGCGGTGCACTTCGGTCAGCATCGCGTCGGGCTCGGTGTTGGTGAAGAACCCGCCGCCCTGGATCGGTGGCAGCTGCGCGGGATCACCCAGCACCAGCAGCGGACAGTCGAACGACATCAGGTCGCGGCCCAGTTCAGCGTCGACCATCGAGCATTCGTCGATCACGATCAGCTTCGCCTTCGAGGCCGGCGCGTCGTCCCACAATTCGAAGCTCGGCTGCTCCTCGCCGGATTCGCGGGCACGGTAGATCAGCGAATGGATGGTCGAGGCCTCGTCGCAACCCTTGTTGCGCATGACGAGGGCGGCCTTGCCGGTGAAGGCGGCGAATTTCACCTCGCCGTCGACGCCTTCAGCAATATGGCGCGCCAGCGTGGTCTTGCCGGTGCCGGCAAAGCCGAACAGGCGGAAAATCGGCGGCGTGCCGTTGCGGCCCGGCTTGGCCTTGAGCCAGTCGCCAACAGCCTTGAGCGCGGCATCCTGATGCGGGGTGAAACTGGCCATATCTATCTTGTGGGAGGGCGAAAAGGCGGCGATTCGCCATGCCCCAAGTTAATCATTCGACCCCCGCTTTCAAGCGGGATGCGGCGGCGAAGATCGAGGCGGAAAGGGCCGTCCCCCAGCTTCGAACGTCGCTGCAGGAGCACCGTCCGCTTGCGGGCGGTGGTCCGCTTCCGCTTGCGCGCCTCGCGAGCACGCATCCGCCTCATCACGTTGCAGGTGAATGCGAAGTAAACGCCTCGCCCGATTTGCGCAATTTCATGCGGCAAACAAGGCGCAGGTTAATCGTTGCTTGCGCGCGTTCGCGGTGCCGGTTGATCTAGCGCAATGCGATATGGACAGCGCGAACCTATGGTCCGCAGCGGTGACAACGGCGTCGACCGAGATGTGCCTGATGGGGCGCATTCTCCTGAAAATTCCTCAACACGGGTCTGTCCGTGGGGATTCGGATATGCCGAGACCTATGTCACGACGCTCACTGTTTTCCGCCGTTCTGCCTTTCGCATCCGGCCGCGATGCGCTTGCGCCGCGCGTGGACCAGCCGTGCCCCGAGCAGGTGGCCACCGTCTCCAGCGCGAGCGCCTGCGTTGAAAGACAAGGCGTGGTCTGCCGCCGCTGTGTCGAAGCCTGTGAGCATTCCGCCATCCGCATTTTCGCGCGCGAGAAGCTCGGCGCGGTGATCGACGCTGCTTCCTGCACCGGCTGCGGCGACTGCATTCCCGTCTGCCCGGTCGAGGCCATCACGCTCGCGCCGCGCGACCGGATCGCGCTGGTATCCGAACTCGCAAACCTGGTCGTGCACAATGGCTGAAACCACCAATATCTGCGGCGTTGCCGTCTATCTGGCGCCTGAAGCCGCGCGCGATCTGACGGGCCGGATCCTGGCGATGCCCGGCGTCGAGCTGGAAGCCGCATCCGGCGAAAACCGGCTCGCGCTGACCGTGATCGACACGCCGGCCTCGCTGGCGATCGACCAGATCGCCGCCATGCATCGCCTGCCCGGCGTCGTCAGCGCCTCGCTGATCTTTCACGCATTCGATACGGCCGACGACGAGGGCGCCGACGAGACCGAGCCTGCCGCGTGCTGCGGCGGCCATTGCGACAATTCCGGTGCGCATGCGCGCGCCTCCACAATTTGAGATTCGTTGAGCCGGAGAGACCGACGATGGTTACGAAATCGACAAACGGAAATGAAGCCACGGCGACCCGCCGCGATGCGTTGAAGGCGGCCGCGGCGGTTGCCGCCGCCTCGACCATCGGTGTGACGCTGCCGGAAACTGTGAGCGCGCAGCCGGGCAAGACCGACGGCATCCGCTGGGACAAGGGCGTGTGCCGCTTCTGCGGCACCGGGTGCGGCGTGATCGTCGGCACCAAGAGCGGCAAGGTGGTGGCGACCCAGGGCGACCCGGATGCGCCGGTCAATCGCGGCCTCAACTGCATCAAGGGCTACTTCCTGTCGAAGATCATGTACGGCGAGGACCGGCTGACCCAGCCGATGCTGCGCATGAAGAACGGCAAGTTCGACAAGAACGGCGACTTCACGCCGATCTCCTGGGACGAAGCCTTTAAGCTGATGGCCGAGAAGTGGAAGACCGCGCTTAAGGCGGGCGGGCCGTCGACGATCGGCATGTTCGGCTCGGGCCAGTGGACCATCTGGGAAGGCTACGCCGCCGCGAAACTCTACAAGGCCGGCTTCCGTTCCAACAACCTCGATCCGAATGCGCGCCATTGCATGGCCTCGGCCGTGACCGGCTTCATGCGCACCTTCGGCATCGACGAGCCGATGGGCTGCTACGACGACATCGAGCACGCCGATGCGTTCGTGCTGTGGGGCTCGAACATGGCGGAGATGCACCCGATTCTCTGGTCGCGCCTCACCGATCGCCGCCTGACGCATGAGGGCTGCGAGGTCCACGTGCTCTCCACCTTCGAGCACCGCTCGTTCGAGCTCGCCGACAATCCGCTGGTGTTCACGCCGCAGAGCGACATGGCGATCCTCAACTACATCCAGAACTACATCGTCAACTCCGGCGCGATGAACAAGGATTTCGTCGAGAAGCACGTCGAGTTCGCGTCCACCGTCACGGACATCGGCTACGGACTGCGCCCGACCCACGCCCTCGAGATCAAGGCGGTCAACGCCTCGCACAAGGCCGGCAAGGACGGCGCGCTCGATCCGGCCGGCTTCAAGGACAAGATCGGCTTCGAGGAATACAAGCGGCTGCTCGAGCCCTATACGCTCGACTACGCCCACAAGATGTCGGGCGTGCCGAAGGAGAATCTCGAGCGGCTCGCAAAGCTCTATGCGGATCCCAAGAAGAAGGTCGTCTCCTACTGGACGATGGGCTTCAACCAGCACGCGCGCGGCACGTGGGTCAACAACATGATCTACAACGTGCATCTGTTGATGGGAAAGATCTCAGAGCCGGGCAACGGCCCGTTCTCGCTGACCGGCCAGCCCTCCGCCTGCGGCACCGCCCGCGAGGTCGGCACCTTCGCGCATCGCCTGCCGGCCGACCTGGTCGTCACCAACCCGAAGCATCGCGAGACGGCCGAGAAGCTGTGGCAGCTGCCCGAAGGCACCATTCCCGCCAACATCGGCTACCACGCCGTGCTGCAGAACCGGATGCTGAAGGACGGCAAGCTGAACGCGTATTGGGTCCAGTGCAACAACAACATGCAGACGGCCCCGAACATGAACGAGGAGGGCTATCCCGGCTATCGCAATCCGGCCGCCTTCGTCGTCGTCTCCGATCCCTATCCGACCGTGACGACGCTCGCCGCAGACCTCATCCTGCCGACGGCGATGTGGATGGAGAAGGAAGGCGCCTATGGCAATGCCGAGCGGCGCACCCAGTTCTGGCGCCAGCAGGTGAAGGCGCCGGGTGAGGCGCGCTCGGATCTCTGGCAGTTGATGGAGTTCTCCAAGCATTTCAAGATCGAGGAAGTCTGGCCGGAGGAGCTGATCGCCAAGAAGCCCGAAGTGCGCGGCAAGACCCTGTTCGACGTGCTCTACGGCAACGGCGAGGTGAACAAGTTCGCGGTCACCGAATGCCAGAAGGGTTTTGACAATTCGGAGAGCGCGGCGTTCGGCTTCTACGTGCAGAAGGGCCTGTTCGAGGAATACGCGAAGTTCGGCCGTGACCACGGCCACGACCTCGCGGATTTCGAGCAGTATCACCAGGCGCGCGGCCTGCGCTGGCCGGTCGTCAACAACAAGGAGACGCTCTGGCGCTTCCGCGAGGGCTACGATCCCTACGTCAAGCCGGGTGAAGGCGTGTCGTTCTACGGCAAGCCGGACAAGAAGGCGCGCATCATCTTCTGTCCGTTCGAGCCGGCGGCCGAAACGCCCGACAAGGAGTTCGATCTGTGGCTGTGCACCGGCCGCGTGCTGGAGCACTGGCATTCCGGCTCGATGACGCGCCGCGTCCCCGAGCTGCACCGTGCCGTGCCGGCCGCGACGCTGTTCATGCATCCGGATGACGCGGCCGAGCGCAAGCTGTTGCGCGGACAGCCAGTCAAGATCCAGACGCGACGCGGCGAAGTCGTCACGCGGGTCGAGACCAAGGGGCGCAACAAGCCGCCGCGCGGCCTCGTCTACTTCCCCTTCTTCGACGAAAGCCAGCTCGCCAACCAGCTCACGCTGGATGCGACCTGTCCGATCTCGAAGGAGACCGACTTCAAGAAGTGCGCGTGCCGCGTGACGTCGGCCTAAACCCTCGATGGACGAGCCATGTCGGACTCCAGCTCAGGCATCCCGCGCGATCCGCGCCGCCGCAAGGCGATGCAGGATATGACGCGTTTCGGCGGCGGCGCAGCCGTCGCCGCGACGATGCTGACGGCGTTCGGCGTGTCCTCGCGAGCCAAGCCTGCGCAGACGCTGCGGCCTCCGGGCGCGCTGCCAGAAAAGGACTTTCTGGCAGCCTGCGTCCGTTGCGGGCTCTGCGTGCGCGACTGTCCCTACGACACCCTGAAGCTCGCGGACTGGGCGGACGGGCCGGCCATGGGAACGCCGTACTATGTCGCGCGCAACGTGCCGTGCGAGATGTGCGACAACATTCCCTGCGTCAAGGCCTGCCCGACCGGCGCGCTCGAGCATGCGCTGACCGACATCGCGAAGGCCAAGATGGGCGTCGCGGTGATCACCAGCCGTGAGACCTGCCTCAATCTGCAGGGCCTGCGCTGCGACGTCTGCTACCGGGTCTGCCCGGCCATCGACAAGGCGATCACGCTCGAGGTCTCGCACAACGCGCGCACCACCAAGCATGCGATCTTCGAGCCAGTCGTCCACGCCGAATACTGCACCGGCTGCGGCAAGTGCGAGAAGTCCTGCGTGCTGACGGAGTCCGCGATCAAGGTGCTGCCGATCGAGATCGCCGCGCTGAAGCAGGACGAGCACTACAAGCGCGGCTGGGAAGAGAAGACAAAAGCCGGCGGCGCCCTCGTCGACGCGCCGCTCAAGCTGCCGGTGCGCAGGCCCGAGGGAGGCACGCCATGACGGCCAAAGCCAGGCCCTATGTCGAGGCGCGCGCGGAGAAGGGGCTGTGGGCCGCCTCGCGCTTTCTCGTGCTGCGCCGAACCAGCCAGCTGTTCTTCCTCGCGCTGTTCCTGTCGGGGCCGCTTCTGGGCGTCTGGATCGCCAAGGGCACGCTGTCCTCGTCGATGACGCTCGGCACGCTGCCGCTGACCGATCCTTTCGTCTTCCTGCAATCGCTCGCGGCGCGGCACTGGCCCGAGGGCCTCTCGGCGATCGGCGCGGCCATCGTGCTCGCGGCCTATCTGTTGTTCGGCGGCCGGACCTATTGCTCCTGGGTCTGTCCGATCAACCCGGCCACCGATCTCGCGGCCTGGCTGAGGCGGCGGCTCAACATCACTTTCACGGCCAAGATCCGCCCGGACCTCAGGCTCTATTTCGTCGGCGCGGTGCTTGCGGCATCAGTGCTGTCGGGGTCGATCGCCTGGGAGCTGATCAACCCGGTGACGGCGCTGCATCGCGCGCTGGTGTTCGGTCTCTGGTTCGGCGCCGGCGGAACCGCCGCGATCTTCGTGTTCGACCTCCTGGTCGCCAAGCACGGCTGGTGCGGTCATCTCTGTCCGGTCGGCGCATTCTACGGCCAGATCGGCAAGGTCGCGCTGCTGCGCGTCACCGCCGACAACCGCGCGGCCTGCAACGACTGCATGGATTGCTTCGCGGTCTGTCCGGAGCCGCACGTCATCAGCCCGGCGCTGCGGGGCGAGCGCAGCGGCGCCACGCCGGTCATCACCGCGGGCGACTGCACCGTCTGCGGCGCCTGCATCGATGTCTGCTCCAAGCAGGTTTTCCATCTTGGTCTGCGCGGCCGCAATGCGGTGCGTCCGGATCCTTCCGCGCCATCGCCAGCGGCGCGTGTCGTCTCTTCCCAGCCGGCCGTCCTTGAAAGGGACCTCCCATGACGTTTGTTCGACTGATTCCGTGGATTGCGGCGGCGGCCGTGACCGTCGCGCTTGTCATTCCGTTCGCAGCGCCAGGGCCGCTCGCGCAGGAAGCCAAGCAACCCAAGGCGCTGCGTGAGGCTCCGCTGACCGAGATGTCGGCACCGCCCGACGTGACCAAGCAGTCGGTGCCCGCGAGCGGCTTCGAGCGCGCCTATCGCCAGCAGCCGCCGCTGATCCCCCACAAGATCGACGGCTACCAGATCACGACGCAGAACAACGCGTGCATGGGCTGTCACGACTGGCCCGGCAACACGCGGGTGAACGCGCCGAAGATCTCCGAGACGCATTACGTCGACCGCCAGGGCGTGCGGCTCGATAAGGTCGCCGGCACGCGCTACTTCTGCCAGCAATGCCACGTGCCGCAGGCCGATGCGAAGCCGTTGGTCGGCAACATCTTCCAGAACGCGACGCAGGCGAAGTGAGGCTGACATGCAGGACACCAGCACTTCTGCAGCCGTTGCCGCCGCACGGCCGGGACGCCTGAAGCGGTTGTGGCGATGGTTCTTCTCGCCGACCGCACGTTACGCCTGGGGGCTGATCGCCATCGTCGCATTCGCCGGCGGCGTCCTGTTCTGGGGCGGCTTCAACTGGGCGATGGAGATGACGAACAACGAGCAGTTCTGCATCTCCTGTCACGAGATGAAGGAAAACGTCTATCTCGAATATCGCAACACGGTGCACTATTCGAACCGCACCGGCGTGCGCGCGAGCTGCCCGGACTGCCACGTGCCGAAGGAATGGAGCCACAAGGTCGTTCGCAAGATCCAGGCCTCGAACGAGGTGCTGCACAAGATCCTCGGCACCATCGGCACGCCCGAGAAGTTCAACGAGCACCGCATCGAGCTTGCCAAGAGCGTGTGGCGCGGCATGAAGACGACGGATTCGCGTGAGTGCCGCAACTGCCACAAGTTCGACCACATGGAATACGCGGTGCAGGAGCCGCGTGCGTCCAAGCTGCACCAGACCGCGTTCGCGCAAGGCAAGACCTGCGTCGATTGCCATCAGGGCATCGCGCACAAGCTGCCGCCCAAGGCGCAGGAGGGATATCGCGACATGCTCGACCATATCGACGAGGTCAGCCCCGTGCAGCGCCTGATCGACTTCCTGCAGGATGCCGACGTCGCCAAGGCGAAGGCGGCGAGGTGATGGACATGCTTGAGCAATCCCGAGATGCGGCGGAGAGCGCAGCCAGGCCTTCCGCCGCGATCAGCGTCGCGCTGGTCTATGATTCAGGTCCCGCGGTGAACAAGTGGTTCGCCGGTCTCGTCGCCGAGCTTCGCAGCTCCGGCAAGAGCCTCGCCGGGCTGATCCAGGAAGACGTGCCCCAGCCCGGCCGCACCCGCTGCGACATGGTTCTGCACGAGCTCGCCACCGGCCGGGCCATGTCGATCTCCGAGGATCTCGGTGCAGGCGCCACCTCGTGCCGTCTGTCGACGCCCCGCCTGCTCGAGGCGGCACAATTGGTCGAGGCCCAGCTCGCCGACGCCGAAATCGTCTTTCTCAACAAGTTCGGCAAGGCCGAGGCGGAAGGCGGGGGCTTGCGCGACCTGATTGCCCATTGCATCGAGTCCGGCAAGAGCCTCGTGATCGGCGTTCCCGCCGGCAACCTCAAGGCCTGGACCGAGTTCTGCGGCGAATATTTCAGGACGGTCGCGGTGACGCCCGAGCCGCGCCAGGATGCGATCGCAGCTGTCGCGGCTCTGCTCGGTGAGCCCAGCACCGTCAGCGAGCATCTGCACGCCGTCTAAGGCGCGATGAGATTGGGATCAATCGTCATCGCGCTTTAGGTTGTTGCTATTGCCAGCCGGGAACCCCGCGCATGTCGGGCAGCTTGTGGGCAATGCCCTTGTGGCAGTCGATGCAGGTCTTCTCGCCGCTGAAGAGATAGCGCTGGTGCGCCACCGAGGCCCGCGGCGACTGCTTCGTGATGTCCATGGAATCGGCACTGTGGCAGTTGCGGCATTCCAGTGAATCGTTGGCTTTGAAGCGCGCCCATTCATGGGCCGCCAGTTCGAGCCGGTGGTCCTGGAATTTCTCGCGGGTGTCGATGGTGCCGAAGATCTTGCCCCAGACCTCCTTTGAGGCCTGCATCTTGCGCGCGATCTTGTCGGTCCAGTTGTGCGGGACGTGGCAGTCCGGACAGGTGGCGCGGACGCCGGAGCGGTTGGAGAAGTGGATGGTCGACTTCAGCTCCGCATAGACGTTGTCCTTCATCTCGTGACAGCCGGTGCAGAACTTCTCGGTGTTGGTCAACTCCAGCGCGGTGTTGAAGCCGCCCCAGAAGATGATTCCTGCCACGAAGCCCGCGAGCACCAGCGTGCCGAGCGCGAACACCGAGCTCGGGCGCCTCAACACGCCCCAGAGCTCGAGCACGAAGCTCCAGGTTCGCGCGATGAAGCCGCGCCTGGGCTTGGACTCCTCGGCGGTCGCGCTCATCGGCGGCCACCGGGGCTTGCACGCGAGAGCAGCGTGTCGATGTCGACGAAGTCGTTACTCACGGGCGGATTGGCGGTGTTCTGCGGTACGTGGCATTCCGTGCAGAAGAAGCGCCGCGGCGAGATCGAGGCCAGGAACTGGCCGTCACGGTCCATGAAGTGGGTGATCGAGACCATCGGCGCCTGCGACTCCGCCGTGCGCGCGCGGGCGTGGCAGGACAGGCATTTGTTGCCGTTGAGGTCGATCTGGTAGCCGTCGATGGTGTGCGGAATCACCGGCGGCTGCTCCGGATAGTTGCGCGTCTCCTTTTCGGCGGTGTTGCGGTTCGGCAGCATCGTCGGCGCCGGCCCTTCGTCGTTGAGCGGGGTCGGACCGCGCAGGCCCGAATTCAGCGTCTGCGCGGTCAGCGAGCCGGTCGCCGCGGCAATCGCGAGCGCCAGCATGGCAATGCCAAATCGCTTCATCATGGCTCACACCCGCTCGATGCGCACGGCGCACTTCTTGAAGTCGGTCTGCAGCGAAATCGGATCGGTCGCATCCAGCGTCACCTTGTTGATCAGCTTGGACTCGTCGAACCACGGCACGAAGACGAGGCCCTTCGGCGGCCGGTCGCGGCCGCGCGTCTCGACCCGGGCCCGGATGAAGCCGCGACGGGAGACCACCTTCACCTCGTCCCCGCGACGGAGCTTGGCTTCCGCCGCGTCGTCCGGATGCATGAAGCATACGGCTTCGGGGAAAGCCTTGTAGAGCTCAGGCACGCGGCGCGTCATGGTGCCGGAGTGCCAGTGCTCCAGCACGCGGCCGGTCGAGAGCCAGTACGGATAGTCCTTGTCGGGCGATTCCGCCGCCGGCTCGAACGGCAGCGCGAAGATGCGCGCCTTGCCGTCAGGGAAGCCGTAGAACTGTACGTCGGCGCCCTGCTTCACATAGGGGTCGCTGCCCTCGCGGAAGCGCCACTTGGTCTCCTGGCCGTTGACGACCGGCCAGCGCAGGCCGCGCTCCCGGTGATAGGTCTCGAACGGCGCGAGGTCGTGGCCGTGGCCGCGCCCGAATTGGGCATATTCCTCGAACAGGCCCTTCTGCACGTAGAAGCCGAACGCCTTTGATTCCTCGTTGGAATAGCCTTCCTCGATCTCCGCGGTCGGAAACTTGTCGACCTGGCCGTTCTTGTAGAGCACGTCGAACAGCGTCTTGCCGCGAACCTCCGGCTTCTTGGCGAGCAGCTCCTCGGGCCAGACCTCCTCGATCTTGAAGCGCTTGGAGAACTCCATCAGCTGCCAGAGATCGGATCTGGCTTCGCCCGGTGCGGTGACGAGCTGGTGCCAGAACTGCGTGCGCCGCTCGGCATTGCCGTAGGCGCCTTCCTTCTCCACCCACATCGCGGTCGGCAGAATGAGGTCGGCCGCGAGCGCCGTCACGGTTGGATAGGCATCCGAGACCACGATGAAATTGTCGGGGTTGCGGAAGCCGGGATAGGTCTCCTCGTTGACGTTGGCGCCGGCCTGGAGGTTGTTGTTGACCTGCACCCAATAGGCGTTGATCAGGCCGTCCTTCAGCATCCGGCTCTGCAGCACGGCGTGGGCGCCGTTCTTGTCGGGAATGGTGCCTTCCGGCAGCTGCCAGATGTGCTCGGCGTGATCGCGATGCGCCTTGTTCGTCACGACCATGTCGGCGGGCAGGCGGTGCGAGAAGGTGCCGACCTCGCGCGCGGTGCCGCAGGCCGAGGGCTGGCCGGTCAGCGAGAACGGGCTGTTGCCGGGCGAGGAGATCTTTCCGGTGAGCAGATGGATGTTGTAGACGAGGTTGTTGCACCAGACGCCGCGGGTGTGCTGGTTGAAGCCCATGGTCCAGAACGAGACCACTTTCGTCTTCGGATCGGCGTAGAGTTCGGCCAGCGCCTCCAGGCGATTGAGCGGCACGCCGGACATCTGCGCGGCCTTCTCCAGCGTGTACTCCGAGACGAACTTGACGAATTCGTCATAGCTCATGTCGGTGGAGTCGTTGGCCTTGGCGGCGCCCGTCGCCTTCTTCTGCAAGGGATGCTCGGGCCGCAGGCCGTAGCCGATGTCGGTCTGGCCGCGCTTGAACACGGTATGCGCGGCGACGAAGTCCTTGTTGACCCGGCCGGTCTTGATGATGTGGTTGGCGATGGCGTTGAGGATATAGAGGTCGGTCTGCGGCGTGAACACCATGCCGATGTCGGCAAGGTCGAACGAACGATGCTCGAAGGTCGAGAGCACGGCGACGCGGACATGCGGCGCCGACAGCCGGCGGTCGGCGAGGCGCGTCCACAGGATGGGGTGCATCTCCGCCATGTTGGAGCCCCACAGCACGAAGGCATCGGCTGCCTCGATGTCGTCATAGCAGCCGGCCGGCTCGTCGATGCCGAAGGTGCGCATCATGCCGGCGACGGCCGAGGCCATGCAGTGCCGCGCATTGGGATCGATGTTGTTGGTGCGGAAGCCGGCCTTGAACAGCTTCACCGCCGCATAGCCTTCCCAGATCGTCCACTGGCCGGAGCCGAACATGGCGACGCCGTTCGGCCCGCGCTTCTTGATCGCCTCCTTCCACTTCACCTCCATGATGTCGAAGGCTTCGGTCCAGGACACCGGGGTGAACTCGCCGTTCTTGTCGTACTTGCCGTTCGTCTTGCGCAGCATCGGCTGCGTCAGCCGGTCATGGCCGTACATGATCTTGGAGAGGAAATAGCCCTTGACGCAGTTGAGGCCGCGATTGACCTCGGCCTTGATGTCGCCGTGGGTGGCGACGACGCGGTTGTCCTTGGTGGCGACCATGACGGAGCAGCCGGTGCCGCAGAAGCGGCAGGCAGCCTTGTCCCATTTCAGCTCGCTCGCCTCGCGCTCGGCGGCGAGATTGGCGGCGAGCGCGGGAGCCGGCATGCCGGCGGCCGCCGCCGCGATCGCGGCGGCTTCCAGCTTCAACATCTGGCGGCGGTCGATCTTCGGTGAAGTCATCTTGATTCTCCCGCCTAGGTCTCGATGGCGTGAAATACGAGGGCCGCCGAATAGACATGCGGCAGGCATTGGATGGCGTTGAGCGTCGAGCCGAGCGAGCCGGCGTCGGGCGCGTCGACCACGACGACGAGCTTGCCGCGCGCATCGCGGCCGTAGATCTCGCAGCCTTCAAGCGCGGTGATCTCGGCTTCGAGGTCTCCAAGATGTTCTGGGCGCGCCTGCACAAGGATGCTGGCGATCTCGCCTCCCGGGGGAGGCACGATGCGGTCGGCACTGAGCACCCGTCCGGTGATCAATGCGCGGCGGTCGAGTTTGGCTTGGGCCATATGCCTGCCTTTCCAGATATCAATGCGGGGTGGGAGGCGGACCGGGCGGGCCCGCGAACATCTGGTAGATCCACACGGCAAGCCCGTAGCTGCCGACGGTCCCGATCGCGAGGGCGGGCATCACGACCGCCGTCAGGAACAGGAATGCGAAGATCTCCATGCGCCGTCGGCGCATATGTTCAGTCGTATCGTCGCCAGGGGCCGACATATTCGGTCTCACTGAATCTCGTTGGAATCGAAACGCTACCTTGCGGGCCGCTTACGTGAACCAGGCCTATCACGGGGCGCTTGATATGAATCAAGGCGCATGGCGAAACATTTTGTCGCAGCGATTCGCATCGTAAACTCAAGTTCGCGCTGAGTAAATCTGGCTTGTCTCGCGTCGCGGAAATTGCAGTGCGATGGACAGTGCGGCGTCGGCCGTTAAGATGAAAGGAATAAAAACAATTTCAGGGATTTGGGAGAGGCGTCATGAAGTTCGGCATCTTCTATGAGCTGCAGCTGCCGCGGCCCTGGGTGGCGGGCGACGAGCTCGCCCTCTACCAGAACGCGCTGACGCAGATGGAGCTCGCCGACAAGCTCGGTTACGACCACGCCTGGGTCGTCGAACATCACTTCCTCGAGGAATATTCGCACTCGCCCTCGCCGGAATCCTTCCTCGCCGCCGCCAGCCAGCGCACCAAAAACATCCGCCTCGGCCACGGCATCCTCCAGCTCACCACCAATCATCCGGCGCGCGTCGCCGAGCGTGTCGCGGTGCTCGATCTGCTCTCCAACGGCCGCTGCGAGTTCGGCATGGGCGAGAGCGCCTCCATCACCGAGCTGACGCCGTTCGGCCGCGACATGGAGACCAAGAAGGAGGTGTTCGAGGAGGCCGTTGCCGCGATCTTCCCGATGTTCAGGGATGCCGGCAGCGAGCATCACGGCAAGTATTTCGACATCCCCTTGCGCAACGTGGTGCCGAAGCCGGTGCAGAAGCCGCATCCGCCGCTGTGGATGGCCTGCTCGCAGCTGCCGACCATCGAGCGGGCCGGCCGCCACGGCTTTGGCGCGCTCGGCTTCCAGTTCGTGAGCGCCGATGCCGCGCATGCCTGGGTGCACGCCTATTACAACGCGATGACCAAGCGGCTCTCCAAGCTCGCCGACTATCAGATCAACCCGAACATGGCGCTGGTGTCGTTCTTCATGTGCGCCAAGACGGACGAGGAAGCGCGTGCGCGCGCCGATGGCGCCACCTTCTTCCAGTTTGCGCTGCGCTTCTACGGCGCTTCGCAGAACCGCCAGCGCCCGGCACCCTACACCGTCAACATGTGGGACGAGTACAACAAGTGGAAGCGCGACAATCCCGAGGCGCAGGAGGCCGCCTTGCGCGGCGGCCTGATCGGCTCGCCGGAGACGATCCGCAAGAAGCTGAGGCGCTTCCAGTCCTCGCATATCGACCAGGTCATCCTGCTGAATCAAGCAGGCAAGAACAGCCACGAGCATATCTGCGAGTCGCTCGAGCTGTTCGGCCGCGAGGTGATGCCCGAATTCCAGAACGATCCGGCGCAGGCCGAATGGAAGCAGGGCGTCATGAGCGGCGAGATCAAGCTGGAGGAGATCGACACGCAGGCGTTTACGGACCGCTATGGCAAGCTCGCGATCAACGTTCCGGCGAAGGCGGCGGGGTAGGGGGGCTCGAATCCAGCATAGGCCCCGGCTCAGCAGCGCACCGTTTCACGCTGCGCTGCGTCCGGGGCACGAGACCGATCGTGAAGCCCGTGTCCCGGACGCGATGCAGCACGGAGTGCTGCTTCGCAGAGCCGGGACCCAGAGACGGCACAAACCGTCCTCGCCGCTTTCAGCAACTCGCCGCCGCTGCTATTCTCCGCCTCAAGAACTCAGGCGGAGGAATCCCATGCGGCCCCATGCGATGGCCCCACATCCGGCAGCAGGCGACATCACGCCGGCGGTGCTCGCCATCGGCCGTCCCGACTTCCCGAACGTCCTGATCGACACGCTGCGCCGTCAGGCCGGCGTCGGCCATTGCATGGTGTTCGCGCTGACGCGCACGGGCGCCGCAAGGTGCCTGCTCGATGCCGGCAACATCCCGACCGGCAGCGATCTCGGCGCCGCCTATGCCGGCCAGTTCCACGAATCCGATCCCAATCGCGATGCGCTGTTCGAGGCCGAGAGCGAAGCGCCGATCATGCTGCCGTCGTTTGCGCCGCGCATGTATGGCGCGCGCTACCGCAAGATATTCTTCAAGGATTCCGACATCGTCGACAAATGCGCCACCGCGATCTGGACCGGCGACACCTGCTTCTACGTCAATTTCTACCGCATCACGTCCCAGGGCCGCTTCGGCGATGCCGAGCGTCATCGGCTGCAGGCGATCGGGCCCGCGATCGGCGCCAGTGTCGCCCGTCACTTCCAGCAGGCGGCAACGCCGCCCGACCAGAACCTCGCCGCATTGTTCGCAACGCGCGCGCCGCTTTCGGCGCTGACCCCGCGCGAGCAGGAGGTCTGCCGCCGCATCTTGCTCGGCCTCAGCTCCGAGGCGATCTCGCAGGAGCTCGGCATCAGCCTGCATTCGACGCTGACCTATCGCAAGCGCGCCTATCAGCGGCTCGGCATCTCCGCGCAGAATGAATTGTTCGGGATCGTGCTGCGTCTGCTTGCGGGGCCTCATGGCCTGAATTGAGGAGAGGCTCGGAGCTCGCGATTGCTTTGCCAGCCTCCGGACAGGCCTGACGAATCGCGGCCGCACAAGATCGGCATTAACCAAATCTTTGCGAAGTCCCGCGCGCAGTTCAATTTCGAGTTGTGATATGCAGCCTCTGTTTACCGAACACGATTTAGCGATGCGGCTCCGGTGATTTGAAGAGGCTTGCCGCAATGTCCCTTGCCGCCATCGCTGCGGAACAGTCGCGCCCAGGCGTTCCGCTGTGGGTCAAGATCGCGTTCAGCGCCTTCATGGCTGTCCTGGTGCCGGTCTATGTCTATTGGTACGGCCCGACCAATTTTCTCTATTTCTGCGATGTCAGCCTGATCCTGACCCTGATCGGCATTTGGACGGAAAGTGCGTTGCTGATCTCGATGTGCGGTGTGGGTCTCCTGCTGCCGCAAGCCTTTTGGGTGCTGGACTTCGTCGCCCGTTTCAGCGGCTACTCGCTGGTCGGCATGACCGACTACATGTTCGTCTCGGAGCACTCGTTCTTCCTGCGCTTTCTGTCCGGCTTCCACGGGTGGTTGCCGCTGCTGCTTGTCTTCCTGATCTGGCGGCTCGGCTACGACCCGCGTGCGTTGTTCAGGTGGAGCGCGCTGGCGTGGGTGCTCCTGCTCGTCTGCTATTTCTTCATGCCATCGCCGACGCCCAATCCCGGTATGACGCCGGTCAACATCATCTTCGGGCCGAGCGATACCGCTCCCCAGGCTTTCGTGCCGCCGGTGGTCTGGCTTGCCGGTCTCATGATCGGTCTTCCGCTGCTTGCTTTCGTCCCGACGCATTTCATTCTGATGCGTCTGGCACCTCGCGCCGCGACGGTCGAACGAGGTCGATATGCAGGCCGCGTGTAACCGATTTATCGTATGATTGCTGAACCATGTCCGGGGGATTCTGATTGGCCATTTCGCGACGCAACGTCCTCAAGGGAGGACTCGCCCTGGCGGTGTCCGGCGCGGTGCCGGCCCGTGCTGATTTCACGCCCCGGGCTATCATCAACGATGCCAGCCGCCTGAACCCCACGGCGGTTGCACGGCATATCGCGTTCAAGGCAGCGCCCAATGACGACATCGTTGGACGCATCCGAAAGGAGATCGCCGCCGCCGCCGCCGAGGGACGTCCCTTTGCCATCGGCACGGCGCGTCACTCCATGGGCGGCCAGTCGATCCCGAAAGACGGCGTTGCCGTCACCCTGACCGGCGGGCACATCGAGCTCGACAAGAAGCAGATGACGTATCGCGTCAGTGCCGGCATGCGCTGGTTCGAGGTCATCCGTGCCCTCGACGCGCAAGGGTTCTCACCGGCCGTGATGCAGTCCAACAGCGATTTCGGCGTCGGGTCGACATTCTCGGTCAATTCTCATGGTTGGCCGACACGCTTCGGTCCGTTCGGCGCTACGGTCCGCTCGGTGCAGATCGTGATGGCCGACGGCCAGCTCGTGAAATGCTCGCGCACGGAAAATGCCGAGCTGTTTGCGCTCGCGATGGGCGGCTACGGTCTGTTCGGCGCGATCGTCGAAGCCGAGCTCGATATGGTGCCGAATTTGTCGCTCGAGCCGTCCTATGTCCGTTTGGCTCCGTCGCGTTTCGCCGACGCCTTCATCAAGGTGGTCGAGACCGATCCGGCGGTTCGTATGGCATATGGACGGCTTTCGGTTGCGCGCGAGAGTCTGTTCGACGAAGCGCTGTTGATCACCTACCGTCCCGCAGCGACACAACCGTCCCCGCTACCGGCCGTAGTCGATCATTCCGCGTTGAGCGGATTTGCCCGCAACGTCTACCGGGCGCAGACCGGGCATGAATGGGCCAAGAATTTCCGCTGGTTCATGGAAGCGTCCGTCAGTCCGTCGATCGCGGGTGCCGCCACCCGTAATACGCTGATGGTGGAGCCGGTCGTCAATCTGGCGTCCGGAGACCAGACGCGCACCGACATCCTGCACGAATATTTCGTGCCACCGGATCGCTTCGCAGGCTTTGTCGATCTCTGCCGGGCCGTCATCCCGAAGGCCAAGGCGGAATTTCTCAATGTCACGCTGCGCTACGTCGATGCCGATCCTGTCGCGGTGCTGGCCTATGCGCCGCAGAAGCGCATCGCGGCCGTGATGTCGTTCTCGCAGGAGATCAGCCCCGAAGGCGAAGTCGACATGATGACGATGACGGAAGCCTTGATCGAAGGCATCAAGGACCTGGGCGGTGCATTCTATCTTCCTTATCGTCTGCATGCCCGGCGCGACCAGGTGCGATCGATCTATCCGCGGACGGAGGAATTCATCGCAGCCAAGCGCAGGCTCGATCCGTCGCTCCTGTTCCGCAATATGATGTGGGACGCCTATTTCGCTTGAGGATACCAGGATCATGGATCGATCTCGTCTGGCCGCCTGTCTGCTCGGTGTAGCGCTGCTGTTCGCGGCCGCGACCGACTACATTCCGGCCTTCATCGACTCGGAAGGGCGGGTGTTCGGGCTGTTCCAGCTCGACATCTACAAGGATGCATTGCACCTGGCCTCCGCGGCGTGGGCCATCGCCGCGGCCCTGATCTCGCGATCGGCGGCGATCTTCTTCCTGAGGGTGTTCGGGACGCTCTATTTCCTCGATGGCGTCATGGGCGTGTTCACGGGATCCGGATATCTCGATCTCAGCATCTTCATCGACGGCATCCGCTCGACGTCGACTTACGTGAAGATCGCATCCAGCGTGCCGCACCTCGCGCTCGGCGCCTTCGGGATCGCGACCGGCTTCACCGCGCAGAGACGTCCGGCATGAAGTGGCTTCGACGGATCGCGGCCATCTTCGGCCTCTGCCTGCTCGTGTTCGCCGTGACGTGCACCTGGGAGATCCTCAATATCCAGTACGGCTGCAAGCCGGAAGGCTCGGCGACAGGTGCCGCGGTATTTGGTATCGACGACCCCAAATATCCGCGGGCGGAAGGTGACAGCTTCCTGACCTATCCGGAATGGTACATCGTCTACGCCTATTCCGATCTCGCCGGCGTGACGCGAGCATCGTCGGAATCGTCCTTCGACTATTTCGGCAGCATTGGCGGGTTCTGGTCCAGCCTTTGCGGCGCGCGGCGCTCGACATCATTGCAGCGGCCGCCGACGCAGGATCAGATGATCACCGACTATATCATCGGATCGAGCTTCACCGCCGAGATGGCGGTGCAAGGAATCTACGAGCGCACGGTCGGTGCGTTGACCGTCGCATTGCGCGGTTCGGCTCGCACCAAGGAGGATGAGTTCAATCTGGCGCTGCTGGACGAGTACGCGAAATTCCTCGAACAGACGCCGTGGTACCGTTTTCCGTTCGCCGACAAGCTGTCGTCGCTGTGGCACGACGTGCCCTTCGAGCCGTCGCTGCGCGCGATCGAGCGCCGCTTTTCGTTGTCGCTGCAGTATGGCGTCAAGTCGATCTATGCGAAGGGCATCGAAGCGCTCGCCGGCCTGTCTCCGGCCGACCTCGAGATATCGAGTATCGTGCTGGTTCCGTCGGCACAGGCGCTGCCCGCCGACAACCGGATCAGGCCATTGCGCGAGGTGCGGGCGGCCGACGGCCGTCAGGGCGTGCTGATGATTACACCCCGTTATCGTGAATTCAGCAGCGTGATCCGGGAGGTCGGCGCAAAGGGCCTGTCGTTTGCGGAGATCGCCGGCAACACGCGGATATTGACGACGGTGCTCCTTCCTCCGGGAGATATGCCGCCTCCGGGCGGAGCCAGGCAGATTTTCGAAACCAGCGTGCAGTCGATGCCCGGATGGCGCAGGGTGGGCTATGATACGCAGGTTTCCGCATTGGCTGCGCTTCCTGCGGCCGTCGAGGCGCGCGGAGCCAGGTTCGAACATGCCTATGATTATTAAGGCGCGCCGTCGTCTGCTCCCCCTGGTCGGAGGTGTTGCTGCCGTCCTCGCGGTTTGGTTCGCCGGCATGGCTGCTGCCGCCGTCGTGGTCACGCCGACCGTCGTTGTCGCGTTCGGCGATCCGGCCCGGCTTGCAGGGGCCGATGGCGATCTGCTCGCATCCGGCCGCGGCTTCCTGGCGATGCGAACCGGCAGCACGGACACGGTCAAATCGCTCTACGAACACGGAGCCTGGTTGGTGTGGCCGGTGCTCACTGCCGGATGCGGCCGCCGATGATGCGCTGGACCCGCCGCGTTGCGCTTGTTGTCGTCCTTCTCGTCGCCTGCGTGATAGCGAGCCTCGCTGCGTTGCGATTGGCGGCGTATCTGCGGGAAAACGAAAGCGCCGCTGCCGCGGCCCCAACCGACGGCAAATTCGTCGCGAGTGGCCACGGGCGCATGTTCGTCATGGACCCGGGTCCGAAGGACGGCGTTCCCGTCATTCTGTTTCACGGGACAGCCGCCTGGAGCAAGCTTTGGTGGCGCACGACAGCCGCGTTGAAGAACGAAGGCTACCGGCCGATCGCTCCGGACCTTCCGCCCTTCGGTTACTCCGAGAGGCAGGGCGGATACAGCCGCCCCGAGCAGGCGGCCCGCATCGACGGCATGATGACGGCGCTCGGCACCGGACGCGCAATTGTGGTGGGGCATTCCTTTGGTGCCGGTGCGGCGCTCGAATATGTCATGCGGCATCCTGATCGCGTGATCGGGCTGGTGCTCGTCGATGCTGCGCTCGGGCTGACGCAGACGCCGGCGGACGCACCGGCCATTCTAAATTACGGCACGGTGCGTCAACTGCTGGTTTCGGCGACCGCGACCAATCCGTTGGCGACGCGCTTTCTGCTGTCCAAGCTGATCTACCGGCAGGACGCCGCCACCGATCAGGTTCTCGACATTCTGAAAGCCCCGATGCGAGTCGAAGGCACGACGTCCCACATTGCCGACTGGCTGCTTTATTTCGCGGGCTCCGACCGAGCCGCCCTCAGTGCATCGCGTGACGAGGTTTCCCGGATCAAGCTTCCGGTTTCGATGATCTGGGGCAATCGCGACGACGTCACGCCGCTCGCCCAGGCAAACGACCTGCGCTCGCTGATTCCATCCGCTTCGCTTCACGTCATGCAGAACGTCGGCCACATTCCACAGATCGAGGATCCGGACGCGTTCAATGCCGTTCTGCTCGCGGCGATCCGCGAGGTGACGTCGGCGGATAAAGTCACGTCACGTGACGATGTGCGGCGAGGACATTGAGCGCGGGAGCGCATGCTCCTGGAAAGCCGGCGGCCTCAGCCTGGGAAGGGTAATAAGCTGAGGCCGCCGACGCTTTGGCACGGAGGCGAATCCAGCCGAGGCCGGGTCAGGCTAGGCTGCCCGGCACGTCGCGCGATGTTCACATGTGAACGCTCGTGCGGGGTTGTTCTGCCCGATGCTTTACAGCTCGTGAATGGCAGGTTGCGGCTCCCGGTCCCGTCGCCGGGCGTCAGCCGCGTGCAATCAGCTTGCGGTCGTTCGAAGCGGCCAATCGGCGACGTCGCTCGAGGGATCGACCAGATGCGCCGGCCATTCGATCGGCTTGCAGAACAGGCCGCGCCGCTCGATCTCCCGGAACAGGCGATCGGCACGCTGCTTCGCGGGCAAGCCGATCAGCCGCGTGCCGGCCAACGCGTCGGCTTGCACCTCGTTGCGAATGAACTCGTGCATTCGCGTGATGAAATGATCGGAAAGCCCCGCAAACTCGCTCATGATGAAACGCGTACTCGCTAGAAGAAAATCCACTCGATCAGGCGCCAGCTGACCCAGACGATGGCCGCGATCCACGCGATCATGGCAATGCCGACAGTGCTGAGGAAGGCGAGCCCGACGGCGGTGTCGTTGGTCTCGCGGCGCTTGGCCTTTAGAAGCGTGTGCTGATCGGTCCGCTCGAGCATCTCGTCCCTGCCTGCACGCAACGCTATCGAGGGCGGCGTCGCTGCACAAACGCCGGCTCGCGTTAACCTCACCGGTCAACCTTACCGGTGCGACCCGCGGCGCCATGTTTTCTTGCCGCGTCACTGACGCGTCAGGGTGCGGATGGATTCCAGGAGACGCTCGAGCCGGTAGGGCTTGTGAAGCATGATGCTCCCCGAAACCGGGCGCGGATCCGATTGCGTGTGTCCGGTGGCGTAGATGACGGGAATGGCGGGATGATTCTCCCTGCACCGAATTGCGACGTCCCATCCGGAAAGCTCCCCCGGCAGCTTGACGTCCGTGAAAATGAGGTCCGGAGTGACCTCGGCGCAGAGCTGCAGCGCATGCTCTCCGCTCTCGGCTTGAAGAACGTCGTGTCCGTGACCCTCCAATATGTCCACGACCACGTCGCGGATCAGGTCTTCGTCTTCAACGACCAGAATTTGCAAATCGTTCTCCCGGTCGGCCCGCCCTGTTGCTCCGGGCTTGCCTCGCTGTCGCGCACATTGTGAAGCATCAGGATCAAAAGCGTTAACCATCACTGACAGTTCCAGCCTGCGCGGAATCGCTTCGATGTTTCTTAAATTTTGCTCGGTACCTCTTTCGGACAGTGACGCCTGGAGAAAGACATGGCTAAGCGGGCCAAACGCGGCAAGAAGGCGGATACGCTCGCGCTCCCGATGGCCGCGCGCGTTGCGATCGGCGTCGCGGCCGTCGCCGTCGTGGGCTATGCCGTGCTGTCTCCCCCGGCGAGCGTGCAGCAGGTCCGGAAGCCCTCTGCGCAGGAAGCCAAGGCATCGTCAAGTCCGGTCTACGTGGCGCCTCCGGTTCATGCAGCAGCGGCAGTTCCGGCCCCGGCTGCAGTTCCGGTTCCAGCGCCGGCCCCGGCGCCGCTGGCCGAGCCGCCAAAAGCCGACGCCGAGAGTCCCGGAGCATTGGTGCGGCAGGTGGTCGACTACGCCAGCCGGCAGACGCCGGGCACCGTCATCATCGATACCGGAAACACATTCCTCTATCTCGTCCTGAACGACAGGCAGGCGATGCGCTACGGCATCGGTGTCGGCCGCGAAGGTTTCACATGGTCGGGCGAGCAGACCGTGGCCCGCAAAGCGGAATGGCCCGACTGGCATCCGCCCGTGGAGATGGTCTCGCGTCAGCCTTATCTGCCGCGCTTCATGGCGGGCGGTCCCGGAAATCCGCTCGGAGCCCGCGCGATGTATCTCGGCGAGACCGAATATCGCATTCACGGCACCAACAAGCCCGATACGATCGGCAAGCGGGTTTCGTCCGGCTGCATCCGGCTCACCAATGACGACGTCACGGACCTCTATGACCGCGTGAAAGTCGGAGCGAAAGTGATCGTGCTTCCGGCAACCGTGCGTCGTCCATCCGTCGCGCCGGCCGATGCGGCTTTCCGATTCCCCGACACGGCATCGCCATCGAAGCGGCCCCTGGCGGCCAATGCGCAGATGCCGCCATCCGGACCGAAGGTCGCCGAAGCCCGGTAGCTCAGTCCTCCGTCCAGCAGAAATCGATCTGCTGAATCGGCTGACCTGTCCGCAAAGTCGGCCGCAGCGGCCATTCCTTCCGCACCACTCGTGACAGCGCCCGCGATGATTCGGGCTGGTCCAGCGCGGGATCCGACGCCCTTAACGGGGGCCGCGAAAAGCCTCTCTCACCCGCCCACCGCACGAGCGAACGCCCGCCAAGGCGCCGCCGCGGCATGTCCGCCTGGCGTCATTCCATCGGAGGAGGCTGTGTGCGCGACGTCACGGATGGGCGCGCCATGCCGGGCTATCACTCATCCCACGGCGACGATCTGCTGCAAATCAAACAAACAGGTGGACCATGACGAAGACGGCGATGATCACGAAGATGGCGGCCGCGATGGTGTTGGCGAGCGTGGCGGCAGGTATCACGAGCAATTCCGCGCAGGCCGGCTGGGGTTCGGAAGGACAGTACGGCAACGCGCCCCAGGGCCGGCCTCAGATCGGTCCCCATTTCGGCGGCAACGGCGGCAACAGCGGCTACGGCGGCAACGGCGGCCAGCGCCCGGCCGTCCTGGTTCCCGGTCCGCGGCCGATGCCCCCGCAGGTCGTCGTCTATCCGCGGCCCGCGCCGCCCCCGGTCTACGTGCCGCCGCAGGTCGTGGTCAGGCCGGTCCCGGTTCCGGTCGTCGTCAACCGGCCGGTGTATGTCCCGACCGCGCCGATCGTGAAGGAGACGGTCGTCGTTCAGCGGCCCGCGACCGTGGTCGCGAGCACACCGGCGCCGGTCGTCGCGGCGGCCCCCGCTCCGGTCGTCAACAACAATTGCAACTGCCTCGTGAAGGAATATCCCCAGGCCGGCGTCGTGGTGTTCAGGGATATCTGCACCAAGGAGAGTGCGACCTACACCAACCTGCCGCAGCAGACCTCGCAGGCCGTGCTGCCGCCGACCCAGTAATCTCCAGTGGTCGCAATCGATGATTTCTAACGCGGCAAGGATTGTTGCCGCGTTAGACCTTCTCTCCGGCACGCTTGCCCTCGACGGCAGGCGTCCACCATTCCCGCAAACGAATTGTCCCTATCGCTAGGGACAGACGCCGGCCGCGGAGTTCGCTAGTCTGCCCTGAAGCATACGACATCAGGGGAGGCCGTCTTGAGCACCGCGCCGCGCATCGACATCGACCCCGCCGCGTTCTGGGCCGATCCCTATCCGATGCTCGCGACGATGCGGAAGGAGGCGCCGATTGCCTTCGTGCCGCAGCTCGGCTCGACGCTGCTGACCTGCCGCGACGACATCTCGATCTCCGAGAAGCAGATCGACGTGTTCTCCTCGCACCAGCCCGCAGGCCTCATGAACCGGCTGATGGGCCACAACATGATGCGCAAGGACGGCGAGGCGCATCAAGTCGAGCGCCGCGCGATGTTCCCCACGGTGTCGCCGAGGACGGTGAAGGCGCATTGGACGGCGCAGTTCCAAGCGCATGCCGACCGCCTCATCGATCGCATCTCGCCAGGGCGGATCGACTTCATGCGCGACTTCGCGCTGCCGTTCTCCGGTGAATGCCTGAAGTCGATCACCGGTCTCACCAATATCGGCTATGAGGACATGGATGCGTGGTCGCAGGGCATGATCGAGGGCATCGCCAATTACGCCGGCGACCCCGCGGTCGAGGCGCGCTGTCACGCCGCGACATCGGGCATCGATGCGGCGATCGACGACATCCTGCCGGTGATGCGCAAGAATCCCGACCAGAGCATTCTGGGCGTGCTGCTCGCCTCGGGCATGGCGATGGAGAGCGTGCGCGCCAACGTCAAGCTCGCGATCTCGGGCGGGCAGAACGAGCCACGCAAGGCCATCGCCGGCACGGTGTGGGCGCTCCTCACTCATCCCGACCAGCTCGACCTGGTCCTTCGCGGCGAAGTGACGTGGCTGCAGGCCTTCGAGGAATACGCCCGCTGGATCTCGCCGATCGGCATGTCGCCGCGCCGCATCGCAAAGCCCTGGAGCATTCGCGACGTCGCCTTCGAAGCCGACGAACGCGTGTTCCTGATGTTCGGCTCCGCCAATCGCGACGAGAAGCATTTTGACCGAGCCGACGAATTCGATGTACGGCGTGACGTGACCAAGAGCGTCGCGTTCGGCGCAGGCCCGCATTTCTGCGCCGGCGCCTTCGCCTCCCGCGCCATGATCGCCGACGTCGCGCTGCCGACCGTGTTCGCGCGGGCGAAGACGTTGGAGCTCGCCGACGACGAGCAGGTGCGGATCGGCGGCTGGGCTTTTCGCGGCTTGCAGAATCTGCCGGTGAGATGGGGGCATTAGGCCCGCAGACGTGCGCGCGCCGTGCCGATCATTTCATCATGCACCTGTTTTGCCCGACGCAGCAAAGGTTTTGCCTGCCGCGCGAGTCGCATGCCGCGCAGATCGCCTCCAGCTAAGTCATTGATCCCGCTATTGCCGGCTACTGTGCATGGGGTTGTTTTCGACTTTTGAGTTTCAGCGTCTTTGCTGTGTCGCGCCGGATCCGTGCATCGCTCACATTCGCGTGCGAAAAAATTCCGTCTGCCTGATCGCGCGCGCTTGAAAGATTAATCATGCGCGCCGCCGCACGCGCAGTGCGCGCATCGCTATTTTCCTAAACGTCTCGACAGCTTTCATCACCCGCACCATCATTCTCGCAACGCAATGAAAATGCGGCCGCGAGGCCGGGAGTTCTTGATGCAGCGTCGTGACTTCCTGAAACTGTCTGCCGGAACCGCAGTCGCCACTGCGTTCGCCTCGCCTGTTATCGCGCAAGGCGCGGTGAAGGAGATTCGTATCGGCTACCAGAAGACCGGCGTGCTGGTGATCGCGCGCCAGCAGGCCGCTCTGGAAAAACATTTCACGCCGCAAGGCATCGATGTGAAATGGATCGAGTTCTCCTCGGGTCCGCCGATGATGGAGGCGATGAACGTCGGCAGCGTCGATTTCGGCGCCGTCGGCGATTCCCCGCCGGTGTTCGCTCAGGCCGCGGGCGCCGCGATCGTCTATGCCGCCGGCCAGCCCATCACCAACGGGCAGGGCATCCTGGTGCCGAAGAACTCGCCGATCCGCGACATCGCCGGCCTCAAGGGCAAGCGCGTCGGCTTCACCAAGGGCTCCAGCGCCCACAACATCGTGGTGCAGACGCTGGAGAAGGCCGGCCTCACCTATGCCGACATTACGCCGGTCAATCTGACGCCGCCGGACGCTGGGCCGGCCTTCGCCAATGGCAGCATCGAAGCCTGGGCGATCTGGGATCCCTACTTTGCGATCGGCGAGGCCAAGCAGAATGGCCGCATCCTGATCAATGCGCGCGAGGTCACCAAGACCAATTCCTTCTACATCGCCAATCGCGACTTCGCGAAGAACCACGGCGCCGTCCTGCAACAGATCGTCGATGTGACGACCGCGGCGGGCAAATGGGCCGAGCAGCATCGCGACGAGGTCGCCAGATCACTGGCCGCCATTACCGGCGTTCCGCTGGACATCCAGACCGTCGCCGCCAACCGCGCCAACTTCGTGGTCGGCCCCGTCACCGACGAGATCGTCGCGACCCAGCAGGGCGTCGCCGATCGCTTCCACAAGCTCGGCCTGATCCCGAAGCCGATTCAGATCCGCGACATCGTCTGGCGCAACCCGGCGGCCTGACTGTGCCGACCACTCTCCCCACGCACAAGGGTTTGAACATGAGACGTATCGTCCAGCGTCTGATCGCAGCCATCACGCTGTCGATCGGTATCGTCGCCGCCGCTGTCGGCACATCGTATGGCCAAGACAAGGTGGTCCGCATCGGCTACCAGAAATACGGCAAGCTGGTGCTGCTCAAGAGCAAGGGCACGCTGGAGCCGAAGCTCGCCGCCAACGGCTACAAGGTGGTGTGGACCGAATTCCCCTCCGGCCCGCCGCTGCTCGAAGCGCTCAATGTCGGTGCGATCGATTTCGGCAACACCGGCGAAGCCCCGCCGATCTTCGCGCAGGCCGCGGGCGCGCCGATCCAGTACGTCGCCTACGAGCCGCCGGCGCCGAAGGGCGAGGCAATCCTGGTGCCGAAGGACAGCCCGCTGAAATCGATCGCCGATCTCAAGGGCAAGAAGGTCGCACTCAACAAGGGCTCCAACGTCCACTACCTGCTCGTGAAGGCGCTGGAGAAGGCGGGCGTTAAATATTCCGAGATCGAGCCGGTGTTCCTGGCGCCCGCCGATGCGCGCGCCGCCTTCGAGCGCGGCGCCGTCGATGCCTGGGTGATCTGGGATCCGTTCCAGGCCGCAGCGGAAGCCGCCACCGGCGCGCGCACGCTCGCCGACGGCACCGGCATCGTCGCCAACTACCAGTTCTATTTCTCTTCGAAGAAATTCCTGGACGCCAATCCTGAGATCGTCGACGCCGTGCTCGCCGAGCTGAGCTCGGTCGACGGCTGGGCCAAGGGCGACATCCACGCGGTCGCCGAGCAACTGGCGCCGGCGATCGGCCTGTCCGTTCCGGTGGTCGAGGTCGCTCTGAGGCGGCAGTCCTACGGCATCAAGCCGATCACGGATGCTGTGATCGCCGACCAGCAACAGGTGGCCGATGCGTTCTTCGCGCTGGGCCTCATTCCCAAATCCATCAGGATCTCCGACGTCGCTCGGAAATCCGGCAGCTGATCAGGATCGAGAGTACAGTCATGAGCAAGCAACCCAACGCCAACATCCTCTGGTTCCTGCCGACCCACGGTGACGGCCGCTATCTCGGCACCGGCATCGGCGGCCGCGAGGTCAACTTCAACTATCTGCGCCAGATCGCGCAGGCCGCCGACCAGCTCGGCTATTTCGGTGTGCTGCTGCCGACCGGGCGGTCCTGCGAAGATTCCTGGATCGTGGCCTCGAGCGTTGCGCCCTTCACCGAGCGGCTGCGCTATCTCGTGGCGGTGCGCCCCGGCCTGCAATCGCCGAGCGTCGCCGCGCGCATGACTGCGACGCTCGACCGCGTCACCAACGGGCGCCTGCTGGTCAACGTCGTCACCGGCGGCGATCCCGTCGAGAACAAGGGCGACGGCATCTTCCTCGGCCATGACGAACGCTACGAGGTCACCCGCGAGTTCCTCAACGTCTATAGCGACCTGCTTGCCGGCAAGACCGTGAATGTCGAGGGCAAGCACATCCACATCGAGGACGGCAAGCTGCTGTTTCCGCCGGTGCAGTCGCCGCGTCCGCCGCTCTATTTCGGCGGCTCCTCCGATGCCGGCATCGACGTCGCGGTCGACACCGTCGATAAATATCTCACCTGGGGCGAGCCGCCGGCGCTGGTCGCCGAGAAGATCGCGAAGGTGAGGGAGGTCGCGAGCGCGCGCGGCCGCAAGCTCTCTTTCGGCATCCGGCTCCATGTCATCGTTCGCGAGACCAACGAGGAGGCTTGGCGCGCGGCCGACGAGCTGATCAGGCATGTCGACGACGACACCATCGCCAAGGCGCAGAGGAACTTTTCGCGGATGGACTCCGTCGGCCAGCAGCGCATGGCGCAGCTCCATGGTGGCAAGCGCGACAAGCTCGAGATCGCCCCGAACCTGTGGGCCGGAGTGGGCCTCGTCCGCGGCGGCGCCGGCACGGCGCTGGTCGGCGACGCCCGGACGGTGGCGGCCCGGATCAAGGAGTATCAGGACATCGGCATCGATACTTTCATCATGTCGGGCTACCCGCATCTGGAGGAAGCCTATCGCTTCGCCGAGCTGGTGTTCCCGCTGCTCTCGCTGGAGCAGCCGAGCAACGTGACCAGGCTTCACTTCAACGGTGGTCCGTTCGGCGAGACGGTCGGCAGCGATTTTCGTCCGCAGCACCGGGTGTCGCAATCATGAGCCTGATCGACAGCATCTCACTCCCGCGCAGCGTCCGCCTGCCGCGCCTCGACGGTCTGGTCCAGTGGATCGTGCCGCTCGCCATCATCGCGATCTGGCAGGTCGCCAGCGTCACCGGCTTCGTGCCGACGCGGGTGCTGCCGGCCCCGAGCGACGTCGTGCTCTCGGGCTGGAAGCTGCTGCTCTCCGGCGAGCTCGTCCGCAACATCTGGGTGTCGTTCTGGCGCGCCTCGATCGGTTTTTTGATCGGCGGCAGCATCGGCTTCGCCTTCGGGCTTGCCAACGGCCTGTCGCAGCTCTCGGCCAAGCTCACCGACACCACGCTGCAGATGGTGCGCAACGTGCCGCATCTGGCGCTGATCCCGCTGGTCATCCTGTGGTTCGGCATCGACGAGAGCGCAAAGCTGTTCCTGGTCGCGCTCGGGGTGTTCTTCCCGATCTACCTCAACACGCTGCACGGCATCCGCACCGTCGATCCGCAGCTGATCGAGATGGGCCGCATCTACGGCATGACCGACGGCGAATTGTTCCGCCGCGTGATCTTCCCAGGCGCGCTGCCCTCGATCTTCGTCGGCATCCGCTTTGCGCTCGGCATCATGTGGCTGACGCTGATCGTCGCCGAAACCATCGCGGCGTCCTCCGGCCTCGGCTACATGGCGATGCAGGCGCGCGAGTTCATGCTGATCGACGTCGTCGTGCTCTCGATCCTGATCTACGCCCTGCTCGGCAAGCTCGCCGACAGCGCCTCCCGCGTGCTGGAGCGGGCGACGCTCTCCTGGCACCCCGCCTTCCAGAAACGTTGAGAGTCACATGCAGACAGCGCTTCGTACCTCCCTTCCCGAAACCGAACTCGCCAGCCGCGCCAATTTCGCGCCCCACGCCCGCGTGGTGCGCGAGGAACGTCCTGTCCGAACCAGCGGCCCGCCGCTGAACATTCGGGGCTTGCGCAAATCCTTCGGCAACAACGAGGTGCTGCGCGGCATCGACCTGCACATCCCCGCCGGCCAGTTCGTGGCCATCGTCGGCAAGAGCGGTTGCGGCAAGAGCACGCTGCTGCGCCTGATCGCCGGCCTGGAGAAGATCGACGCCGGCAGCATCAGCTTCGGCCAGGACACCCAGCCCGAGGATATCCGCGTCATGTTCCAGGAGCCGCGGCTGCTGCCCTGGGCCCGCGTGCTCTCGAACGTCGAAGTCGGCCTCGGCCGCGATCGGGCCTCCGTCGATGCGGATACGCGCGCCGCGAAGGCGCTGACCGAGGTCGGCCTCACCGACAAGCGCGACCAATGGCCATCGGTGCTCTCGGGCGGCCAGAAGCAGCGCGTCGCGCTCGCCCGGGCGCTGGTCTCGCGTCCGCGCGTGCTCGCCTTCGACGAGCCGCTCGGCGCGCTGGATGCGTTGACCCGCATCTCGATGCAGCGCCTGCTGGAGCGGGTCTGGCGCGACCAGGGTTTTACGGCGATCCTCGTCACCCACGACGTCGCCGAGGCGGCGGCGCTGGCGGATCGGGTGCTGGTGATCGAGGAGGGCCGCATCGCCCACGACGTCGTGGTTAACGCCGGCCGGCCCCGCGAACGCGGCTCTGCCGAATTGGCAAGCCTCGAAGCCTCAATTTTGAGCCACCTTTTGTCGGCGGAAGATCGTACCTAGATACAAGGGAACCCCGCTTCGGGGACCATGCCATGAATGTAGTGCCCCGCGATCTCATGACCGAAACCGCCGTCTCGTCCGCCGATTTTCGCGGCGCCATGCGCCATCTCACCGGTGGCGTCAGCATCATCACCGCCGGGCGGGGCAAGGACATCACCGGCATGACGGTGACGTCGGTCGCCTCGCTGTCGGTCGATCCGCCGACGCTGATCGTCAGCATCAACCGCGATGCCTCGTCCTTTCCCCTGATCAAGCGCCACGGCGCCTTCGGCGTGAACATGCTCGCGGCCGACCAACTCGACGTCGCCGAGCGCTTTGCCGGCAAGGGCGGGCTGAAGGGCGCCGATCGTTTTCCGGGCAGCCAGTGGGTGACGGCGGTCTCCGGCGTTCCGCTGCTGGTCGGCGCCTTGTCCGCCGTCGATTGCGAGGTCGAGGAGATCATCGAGCGCCACTCGCATGGCATCGTCATCGGCCGTGTCAGGTCGGTCAGGAATTCGACCCGCAACGCGGCGCTGGCCTATTGGCACGGCCAGTATGTGGCGGTCGACCAGGACGAGGATGCGGCGCGGCTCGCCGACGTCAGCGTTCCCGCGCGCAGCCACCGCGGCGTTTGATGGTCGAGCCGAGGCTGGCCTTTTCCACCTCATCGCTCTAGAAGCGCCCTGAAGCCGTCCCGCGGGGACGGCAACGGAGCGGACCAATGAAGCGCATCGCGACTATCGCCTTCTACGCCGTCGGCGCGCTCGCGATTGCCTATCTGGCGCTCTATGCCTATGCGATGTTCTCAGGCCAGCCCGTGATCATCCCCGGCGATCCCATCCACATCTTCCGCAAGCCGGATGCGCCGAGTTATTCGTGACCTCTTCGTCATTCCGGGGCGCGCGTAAGCGCGAACCCGGAATCTCGAGATTCCGGGTTCGATGCTTCGCATCGCCCCGGAATGACGCTCGACGTCAGCCCCTTAAAATCGCCAGCGCCAGCGCCTGCGCGCGCGGCACGATGCTGTCGACCTCGAGATATTCCTCCGGCGTGTGCGCGAGGCCGCCGACCGGGCCGAGGCCGCAAATGGTCGGCGTGCCCACGGCGGCGGTGAAGCCGGAATCGGCGCAGCCGCCGGAGAACTCGCCCTGCAGCGTGGTGAGGCCGACCTCCCGTGCGCCCGCCTGGTACTTCTCGAACAGCGCCTTGGAATCCGCGCTCTGCACCACCGGCACGAACTCGCCCTTGATCGTCAGCGTCGCGGCGGTGCCCGGCACGTAGGAGGTCGCGACGATCGTCTCGATCGCGCTCATGACCCGCGCGCGATCCGCCGGATCGACATAGCGCAAATCGATCTGACCCTCGGCGTGCGGCGCCGTGGTGTTGACGGACTGACCGCCCGAGACCAGGCCGACATTGAGCGTGATGCCTTTGTCGAGATCGGTCAGCGCGTGGATATGCACGATCTTGTGCGCGAGCTCGCCGATTGCGCTGACGCCCGCGGCAAAGTTGGCGCCGGAATGCGCGGCCTTGCCGGTGATGGTCATGTGCATGAAGATGCCGCCCTTGCGTCCCGTCACGACATTGCCGGTAGGGCGGCCCGGCTCGGAGTTGAACACGGCGCGCGCGGCGCGTCCCTCGCGCTCGATCACCGGGCGGCAGGAGGGCGAGCCGATCTCCTCGTCGGAGGTGATCAGCACCTTGATCGGGTGCGGCGCGCCGCCGAACTTGTGAAAGGCGGTCGCCACGAACACGTTCATGACGAGGCCGGATTTCATGTCGGAGACGCCGGGACCGTAGGCGCGCCCGTCCTTGATGGTGAACGGGCGCCGCCCGGCCTCGCCCTTGCCGAACACGGTGTCGCGATGTCCCATCAGCAACACCGGTTTCTCGTTGCTGCCGGGCTTTGCCACCTCGGCATGGATCGCGTCGCCGAAGGTGGCATTGGCCTCGCGGCGGGAGGGAATGCCATGCTCGGCAAAATGCCGCTCGAACCGCGCACCGACCGCATCGACGCCCTCCTTGTCGTAGGAGCCGGAATCGATGTTCACGACGTCGCGGAGCAGATCGATCATTGCCTGCTTCTGCGACGCCAGCCAGTCCGTGATTTGAGTTTCAGACATGTGGTCCCTCGCGTGATTGTCGCGTGGGGTTATAAGGCCTTGTGTGCGGGCGACCTAGTCGCGGAATGCGGTGCCGCCATGCCCACCGCCGTCGTCCCTGCGAACGCAGGGACCCATACCGCGGAATCTATCGGTGTTGGGCGGTAGGAGTACCAAGCGACGCGTCTTCGCCAAACTACTCCTGGGGTTATGGGTCCCTGCGTTCGCAGGGACGACGGCGAGGGTGTAGCGGCGGCATTGGCTTCACCATCAAAAACAAAAATGCCCGGGACCGGCCCGGGCATTCGTCGTCTCAACCTGCGTGGGCGCGACTTACGCCCCCACCATCGGCATCCGCGGATACTCACCCGGCGTGCCCGCCGGCGTAATCGGAATTCCGCCGTCGGAATATTCGTTGAGCTTGTTGCGCAGCGTGCGGATCGAGATGCCGAGGATGTTGGCGGCATGGGTCCGGTTGCCGAGGCAGTGCTTCAGCGTCTCCAGGATCAGGTCGCGCTCGACATCGGCAACGGTGCGGCCGACCAGAGCGCGCGTCACCTGCTCGGCGGCCATGGTGGCGTGCGCCACCGCCGGCGCGGTCTTGGCGAGGTCGAGGCGGTCGCCGTCCGGGGTGAGGATCGCGTCGGGGCCGATCTCGTCGCCCTGCGCCATCAGCACCGAGCGATGCATGGTGTTCTCGAGCTCGCGGACGTTGCCCTGCCAGCGATTGGCCGAGAGCACGCGGCGCGCTTCCGCCGAGATCGGGCGCAGCGGCACGCCATTGGCTTCGGCGTATTTCTTCACGAAATGCTGGGCGAGCTCGAGGATGTCGAGGGGACGCTCGCGCAGCGGCGGAATCTTCAAATTGACGACGTTGAGGCGGAACAGCAGATCCTCGCGGAACGTGCCTTCGCGCACGGCTTCCACCAGATTGCGGTTCGAGGTCGCGATGATGCGAATGTCCACGGGGACAGGCTTGGTGCCGCCGACGCGGTCGATCACGCGCTCCTGGATGGCGCGGAGCAATTTGGATTGCAGGCGGACGTCCATTTCCGAGATTTCGTCCAGCAGCAGCGTGCCGCCGGTGGCTTCCTCGAACTTGCCGATGCGGCGGGCGATCGCGCCCGTGAAGGCGCCCTTCTCGTGGCCGAACAGCTCGGACTCCAGGAGATGCTCGGGGATCGCCGCGCAGTTGATCGAGATGAAGGGACGCTTGGCACGGGCCGAACGGGTGTGGACGTAGCGCGCCAGCACTTCCTTGCCGGTGCCGGACTCGCCGGTGATCATCACCGAGGCGTCGGAGCCTGCGATCTGCTGCGCCAGCTTGATGACTTTCGCCATTGCCTCGTCGCGATAGACCAGCTCGCGGGAATCATTGGCGACGGCGGCCAGCACCGCTGCGATCAACTCCGGATCCGGCGGCAGCGGGATGTATTCCTTGGCGCCGGCGTGGATCGCGGCGACCGCGGCGCGGGCGTCGTTGGTGATGCCGCAGGCGACGATCGGGGCGTGGATGTGCTCGGCCTCGAGCCGCATCACGAGGTCGCGGATGTCGAGGGCGACGTCGACCAGCAGGAGGTCGGCGCCCTTGCCGCCGCGCAGCACGCGCATCGCCTGCTCGTGATCCTCGGCATGGGTCACGGTGGCGCCGTTGTCCATCGCGATCTTGGTGGCGGTGGTGAGCTGGCCCTTCAATGTGCCAACGATGAGAAGCCGCATGTCAGTCTCCTGTCCGTCTGGTCGCGCCTTCGCGCGTCATTCCCTGCTGTTAAGCGCGTTCAGTCTTGATGATTTCGGTCATGGTCACGCCGAGCTTGTCCTCGACCAGGACGACTTCGCCGCGCGCGACCAGCTTGTTGTTGACGTAGATGTCGATGGCCTCGCCGACGCGGCGGTCGAGCTCCAGCACGGTGCCGGGTCCGAGCTTCAGGAGCTCGCTGACGTCCATCTTGGAACGGCCGAGCACGGCCGAGACCTGCACGGGCACGTCGAACACGGCTTCGAGGTCGGCTGCGGCACGCGCCGCATATTCGTCCTCGTTGTAGCCGACGTCAGAGCCGGTGGGTGGCATCGGGCCGTTGAGATCGGGCAGCGGGACCTGTCCGTCGGTGTCGCTCATGGCTTAGCTCCCCCTGCGGGACGCGATATAGCGTCCGACCATTTCGTCGATCTTGGCCGCGATGGCGCCGCGCTCGAGCACGACGCCGCCATCGGCCCATTCGATCCGGCAGTCGCCGGTGGCGATCTCCGGCTCGGCCAGGATCACCAGCCGGCCCTCGAAGCCGCTCTGCTTGGCGAGCCGCTCGATCTTCTCGCGCGCGCTGTCGTAGAGCGCGTCGTTGATGCGGACCACGAGATGCGGCGTCGCGACCAGGTGCGAGAAGCAGTCCTTGACCAGCGCCATGATCTCGCCGAGCGGCTCGGCGGCGACGAGGTCGGCGCACAGCTTGCGCGCCACCGCGATCGCGACCTCGACCGCTTCGGTCTCCATCCTGGTCTCGATGTTGCCGATGCCGCCCGCGACGCCGCGGATGCCGATGTTGATCTCCTCCATGGCGAGCGCGACGCGGCGGTCGCTTTCGGCCTTGGCCTCGTGCTGGCCTGCGGCAAAGCCTTCCTGGTAGGCGCGCGCCTCGGCTTCCGCGACCTTCTGGGCGATCTCGGCCGCGGTCGCAGCCTTCTCGCGCGGCGACCGCTCGGGCGTCGCGAAATCGGTATCGAACAGGAATTTGGCCGGAGCGCCCATCAATACACCAGCTCGTCGTCGGCGCGGTTCTTGGTCAGCATGATCTCGCCCTTGGCGGCGAGGTCCTTGGCGAGGTTGACCAGCAGCGCCTGGGCCTCGTCGACGTCGCGCAGGCGCACCGGGCCCATCGCCGCCATGTCGTCCTGCAGCATCTTGGCCGCGCGCGAGGACATGTTGCCGAAGAAGAAGTTGCGGACGTCCTCGTTGGCGCTCTTGAGCGCGACGCCGAGCTTGTCCTTGTCGACGTTGCGCATCAGCGTCTGGGCCGAGCCGGAATCCAGCTTCACGAGGTCGTCGAAGGTGAACATCAGCGCCTTGATGCGCTCGGCCGATTCCCGGTTCTCCTCTTCCAGCGAGGTGATGAAGCGGGTTTCGGTCTGGCGGTCGAAATTGTTGAAGATTTCCGCCATCACCTCGTGGGCGTCACGGCGGCGGGTCTGCGACAGATTGGACATGAACTCGGTGCGCAGGGTCTTCTCCACGCTCTCGATCACCTCCTTCTGCACCGCCTCCATCTTCAGCATGCGGTTGACGACGTCGAGCGCGAGCTCCTCGGGGAAGATGCCGAGCACGCGCGCGGCGTGCTCCGACTTCAGCTTCGACAGCACGACCGCGATGGTCTGCGGATATTCGTTCTTGAGATAGTTGGCGAGAACCTCTTCCTGCACGTTGGAAAGCTTCTCCCACATGTTGCGTCCGGCGGGGCCGCGGATTTCGTCCATGATGCCGTTGACGCGCTCGGGCGCCAGATATTGCTGCAGCAGCCGCTCGGTGGCGTCGAAATTGCCCATCAGCGCGCCCGAGGCCGACATGCGCGAGACGAATTCGAGCAGCATGTCCTCCACCGTGTCGACCTCGACGGTGCCGAGCGTCGACATCTCCAGCGAGAGCTGGCGGACTTCTTCGTCGTCGAGCAACTGCCAGATCTTGCCGCCATATTGCTCGCCGAGCGCCAGCATCAGGATCGCGGCACGCTTCGGCCCCGCCACGGCTGTGCTCGCGCCGCCGGCGCGGCTGCCGGCGCGCTGACCGAGCGTGGAGATCACGCTGGTGATGTCGTTCGAGTTGGCGTTTTGCAGGTTGGCGGCCATGTCAGATCACTTCTTGATTCACTTGGCGTTGGGTTACTTGGTGGGCTCGGTGAGCCACTGGCGGATGATGGCGACGGTTTCGTTGGGGTTGCGCTCGGCGAGCTCGCCGACACGGTGAACGGACTGGGCGTGGACCTGGCCCTGAATGGTGGCGACGTCGATCGCGCTGGCGGCGGCGCCCGGCAGGAGCGGCTGGCCGCTGGCCGGTGCGGCCTCTTCGGAGGCGGCGGGGCCGGCGAGCACGCCGCTGATGGCGGCGGCGACTTCGTCGGAGGCGAGGATGCGCTTGACCAGCGGGCGGATCACCAGGAACAGCACGACGAGGCCGAGCAGCATCATCACGCCGAGCTCGACGAAGTACATGACGTCGTCCTTGGTGAACTGCAGCATGCCGAGGAAGCCGCCGGGCTCGCTGATCGGGGCGGTGGAGGGGGCGTCGGCAAAGCGCAGATTGACGACCTCGACCTGGTCGCCGCGCTTCTGGTCGAAGCCGATCGCCGAGCGCACCAGCGCGGAGATGCGGTCGAGCTGCTCCTTGGTGCGGTCGGTGTAGGCCAGCTCGCCCTTGTCGTTCTTGGTGTAGATGCCGTCCACCAGCACTGCGACCGAGATGCGGTTGACCCGGCCGGCCTCGGTCACCTCGGTCTTGGTGGTGCGGGAGATCTCGTAATTGTTGGTCTCTTCGGTCTTCTTGCTCTGGTCCTTGGCCGTGGCGCCGCTGTTCTGCTGGTTGCCCGGGAGCTCGTTGTTGACGGTGACCTGGCCGTTGTTGTCGGCGGTCATGCTCTGCTCTTCGCGGGTCTGGCTCGAGCGCAGCACGCGGCCTTCGGGATCGAACTTGTCCGAGGTCTGGGTGACCTTGTTGAAGTCGAAATCGGCCGAGAGCTGAACGCGGGCGCGTCCCGAGCCGACCACGGAGGAGACGATGTCCTCGACCTGCTTGCGCATCCGCTTCTCGAAGGAGATGCGGCGCTCGTCGCCGACCGCCTGCTCCGGATCGGTCGCCGCGCCGTCGGCGAGCAACTGGCCGGCTTCGTCGACGATCGAGACCCGCTGCGGCTTCAGCCCGTTGACGGCGGAAGCGACGAGGTGGCGGATGGCGCGAATCTGCGGGGCGTCCAGCGCGCCGCGGACGCGCACCACGATCGAGGCCGACGGCTCGGGCGCCTCGCGCGAAAACAACGGGCGCTCGGGCAGCACCAGATGGACGCGGGCGGCCTGGATCCGGTCGATGGCGCGGATGGTGCGGGCGAGCTCGCCCTCCAGCGCGCGCAAATGATTGATATTCTGGACGAAAGAGGTGGTGCCGAGCGCGTCGGACTTGTCGAACACCTCGTAGCCGATGCCGCCGCCCTTGGGCAGGCCGCCCTCGGCGAGCTTCATCCGCAGGCGCGTGACCTTGTCCTTGGGCACCATGATGATGCTGCCCTCATTGCGGATCTCGAACTGGATGCCCTGGCGTTCCAGGTCCTTGATAATGCTCGAAGAATCCTCGACGCTGAGGTCGGTGAACAGCGTCGTCATCTGCGGCGTGGTGACCCGCATGATGACGAACGCGAAAAAGCCGATGAGCGCGGCGGTGACCGCGATCATCGCCCCGAACCGGGCGGCGCCGATACTCTTCAGAAAGTCCGCAAGACCTTGCAAGCAACCGCCCCAACAGATTCGGCCGCTTTCACCGGAAAGGCCGACTGGGCAATTATTGCCTAGGTGATGGTTTCGATATGGTTAACGAAGGTTAAGAGGTCGGACAAAAGTCGCGAACATGGAAAAAAATCGGCTTCGCGGGGCGAAGCCGATTTTCGTCAAAGACCGCAGATTTCCGGATCGCTTACTGGCGATATTGCTGAATGCGGGTGGTTCGAAGACCCGCCAGACCATGCTGGTCGATGGAAAACTGCCAGGAGAGGAATTCGTCGACCGTCAGGGTATAACGGCTACAGGCCTCCTCGAGGGAGAGAAGTCCACCGCGAACAGCGGCAACGACTTCGGCCTTGCGGCGGATGACCCAGCGTTTAGTGCCGGGTGCTGGCAGGTCCGCGATCGTCAACGGACTGCCGTCCGGCCCGATGACGTATTTTACCCTCGGGCGATGGGGTTCTGTCATGGCGTACTCACAAACTCTCAACCACTGAACTCACGCCCGTAACCCTACGCCCGGCGGCTTAAAAATCCGCTAAGCCTAAGGCTTCAATACAATTCTCGTTGAAAATGGCGGTAGCGCCGTCGTCTCGGCCGGCGGAACGGGGTGTCCGGGCCGGTCGAGGGGGTCTTCTTAAATACTTTACTAACGAATGGAGCCTGCAAGGGCTCTCTCAGCCGTCGTCCCTGCGAAGGCAGGGACCCATACCGCGTGATCTCTCGATGAGACGCGGGCAGTGGTACCAAGAAATTTTCTAACTACGAGTCTTCGTCAAATTGCTTCCTATGTGGCGAGCGCGGCGCGCTCCTTTAATTGCTCGTCGCGATGATGCTCTTCACCTGGCTGAGCGTATAGCTGGCGCCGTCGATGGTGAGCAGCGGCGGCGACTGGGTCAGGTCGACGGACGACACGGTGCCCTGCACCTGCGCGGCGATGCCGACATTGTTGTTCGCAACGTCCTTGCCCGTGGCCGAGATCGTGTACTTGCCGTCGGGCCATTGCGTGCCGTCATTGCCCTGGCCGTTCCAGGTGAAGGGAACGTCGGTGCCGGCGCCGGCGGTGTATTTGCCGGTGAACACGGTCTGGCCGGCGGCATTGGCGACGGTGATGTCGACGGTGGAATCGGTGGGAACGTTGAGATGCCAGGTGGCCGACGAGTTCTTCATCGTCGCGGTCGAGCCGTCGACCAGCGCGGTCTTGCCGACGAAGCCGAGCGCCTGGGTCGCCTGCGTGGTCTGCTGCAGGGTGACGAGCTGGGACAGCGCATCGTTGGTCTTGAGCTGCTGCTCGACGCCGGCGAACTGCACCAGCTGCTGGGTGAACTGGTTGGTATCGAGCGGATCCAGCGGGTTCTGATTCTGCAGCTGCGTCGTCAGCAGCGTCAGGAAGGTCTGGAAATTGCCGGCGAGCGTCGAGCCCGTGGTCGAGCTCAGCGAGTTCGACGAGGAGGATTTCGGCAGGTCGGTCGTCCCGGAGACGACGCCGGGCGCGGTGGCGGCATTCGTGGTGGTCATGATCGAATACTCCTCACACTCTGATGTCGACGCCGCTGCTCGATCCGAGCATGCGGCCATAGCCGCGCCCGACGGGCGCCGCGGAAACGCTGTCGTCCTCGCTGATGATCAGCCGGCGGGCGTTGCCGCCATTGTCGTTGTTCTGGCCGGAATTCTGGCCTGACGAGTTCTGGTCGCGCAGGCTGAAGGACAGTCCGTTGCTGTTGCTCTTGAGGCCGGCATCGTCGAGCGCGCGCTGCAATTGCGGCGCGTCCTGGCGCAGCATCTGCAGTGTCTCCGGCTTCTCCACCGTCAGATGCGAGGTGACGTTGCCGTTGCGGTCGACATTGATGCGGACGTCGATGCGGCCAAGCTCGGCCGGATCGAGGCTGATGTCGAAGCGGGACCTGCCGGAGCGGATCGCGGCCGCGATCTCGATCGGCACGCCGCTGACCGGCACCGCCGCGGCGTTGGCGGCCGTTGCGGTCAGCGTCGCGGTCGATGCGGACGCGGTCGAGGTCGTGTTGGTCAGCGGCGCCTGCACGGCGGAGGCGGCCTGCGCGCTGGAATCGGTGCTGCTGATCGCGGCCTGCACGCCGGCATGGGCCTGCGGCGCCGGTGCGGCCGGGGTCGCGTCGGCGTTGCGATCGGCGGTGCCGGGCTTGCCGTCGGTCGCGCCGGCATCGGCCTGCGGCTTTGCGTTCTGAGGATGCGCGGCCGGATTGGCGGTCGGGGCAGTCGGCGCCTGCGCCGCCGCGGAGTCCGCCTTGCCGGTGTCCTGGCCGATATTGGAGACGTCGGCCTGACCCTGCGCGGCGGCGACCGCCTGGAACGAGGTCTTCGGCGTGGTCTGCGCGGCGGGGACCAGCCCGCTCGCCGGCTTGACGTCGGTCGCGGTCGCGCCCGTTGCGTCGGTGGCATCGGCCAGCGTCGCCGTGGTGTCGGCGTCGACCTTGGCGCCGGCGGCCTTGGCGCTCTTGTCGCCCGATGTTGCGGTGTCGGTCTTGCCGCCTGTGATCTGTGCCGCGATCGAGGCGCTGGCGGCAATGCCCGCGGCGGCGATCGTCAGCGGCGAGGTGGCGGCAGCCTGGTTGGCCGCCGGGTTCGGATCGGCCGGAACGACTGGCGCGGCAACCACGATGGCGTTCGGATCGGGCAGGGCGGCCGTCGCCGCATCGATCTGCGCGGCTGCCGACGCATCGACGGAGGCGGCGAGACCGTCGGTGGACCCGGCCTTGTCGCCCTCGGTCTCCTTGGAGGAGTCAGCCGACTTGGCGTCCGAGGTCTCGGACTTGTCCTTGGCCTTATCCTTGGCTTTGATCTTGTCGTTGCCGGCATCCTTGGACGGATCGGCGCTGGTATCGCTGGTCTTGTCGTCCCTTGATGGGACGGATGTGTCGGTGTCGTCGCTCGCCTTGCTCTGCGAGGGCTGGTCCGTGACTGCGCTGTCGCGCGGGCTCTTGTCTGCGGCAGACGAATCGCTCCGCCGCGGCGCGCTGTCCTGAGCTTGGGCCTGCGCGGCGGCATTCGCCTGGGTGTTGCTGTCGACCAGCGACCCGAAGGAGTCGGGCACCTGCGCCTCCTTGGCGCTCTGCGAACGGGCAGGCTTTTGCTGCGTGCTGGAAACTTGCACGCTGGCAGCGACATCTGACGTACGACCGACCACAGGCGACCCCTTGGAAACAACTTCGGCAATCAAGGGAGCAAGGAGCGGGCCAGTGCCGCGCCTCGTCTTTTTATGTAATAAAATCAATGCCTTGTTGATTGGCGCCCATTGCCCGGTGGCCCGCTGGAGCCCCGCCATTTCTGCCGCCCCGGCAAGAATTGCCCTAAGCTGGCGGCGTGCATGATTGCTTCACCGGAATGCCGCCTATATTAAAGAAGTTACTCTCAGCCGCTTTCGACCGGGCAGTCGTGCCTTTCGGGAACTAAAGTTCCCGGGGATCGCCGATGTCCCGCCAGAAGCATGAAATCGCGGATCGCCGCACGCCGCCGTCACAACCCTCAAAGGCCCATGCTCAACAGTCTGGATCTCGAAGGCCGTCCTGAGGACACCAGGGTCGTCGTCGCCATGTCGGGCGGCGTCGATTCCTCGACGACGGCTGCGCTGCTGAAGGCGGAAGGCTACGACGTCGTCGGCATCACGCTGCAGCTCTACGATCATGGCGCGGCGACCCACCGCAAGGGCGCCTGCTGCGCCGGCCAGGACATCCACGACGCCCGCGACGTCGCCGCCAAGCTCGGCATTCCCCATTACGTGCTCGATTACGAGGATCGCTTTCGCGAGTCCGTCATCGACAATTTTGCCGATTCCTACGCGCTCGGCGAGACCCCGGTGCCGTGCATCGAGTGCAACCGCAGCGTCAAATTCCGCGACCTGCTGAAGACCGCGCGCGAACTCGGTGCGCAGGCGCTCGCCACCGGCCATTACGTCGCCTCGCGCCGCCGCGAGGACGGCTCGCGCGCGCTGGTCTGCGCGGCCGATGCCGACCGCGACCAGAGCTACTTCCTGTTCGCGACCACGCAGGAGCAGCTCGATTTCCTGCGCTTCCCGCTCGGCGACATGACCAAGCCCGAGACGCGCGAGCTCGCGCGCCGTTTCGGCCTCAGCGTTGCCGACAAGCACGACAGCCAGGACATCTGCTTCGTGCCGACCGGGCGCTACACCGACATCATCACCCGCCTGCGCCCGAACGCGATGGACCCCGGCGAGATCGTCGATCTCGAGGGACGCGTGCTCGGCCGGCACAACGGCATCGCCAATTTCACCGTCGGCCAGCGCCGCGGTCTCGGCATCGCCGCTCACGCGCCGCTGTTCGTGGTGCGGCTGGAAGCAGCTCACCGCCGCGTCGTCGTCGGCCCGCGCGAGGCCCTGAAGATGCACCGCATCGGACTTCGCGACGTCAACTGGATCGGCGGCGGCGACATCGACCGCGCCATCGGCTCCGGCCTCGAATTGTTCGTGCGCGTCCGCTCGACGCGCGCGCCGCAGCCGGCATGGCTGCGCGGCAGCGACGGCCATTACGAGGTCGAGCTCGTCGCCGGCGAGGAGGGCGTCTCGCCCGGCCAGGCCTGCGTGTTCTACGATGCGCCTTCGGGACAGGCGCGCGTGCTCGGCGGCGGCTTCATCCAGAGCGCCGCCGCGAAGCAGGCCGACGCGACAGCGCGTCCGCTCGCGGAAGCCGTGCGCGGCTGATTTCACCCACAGTCATCACACTCTCGAGTTTTGCGTAAGGGCAGGGGGCATGGCAGCAGACATCTCGCGGGCCGGGGTCGAGAAGGCCTATGGCCGCTGGGCACCGGTCTATGATCTCGTGTTCGGCAAGGTGTTCGACGCCGGCCGGCAGTCGACCATCGCGGAGGCCGACCGCATCGGCGGGCGCATCCTCGACGTCGGCGTCGGCACCGGGCTGTCGCTCTCCGATTATTCGCGCACTACGAAGATCTGCGGCGTCGACATTTCCGAGCCGATGCTGCGCAAGGCGCAGCAGCGCGTGCGCACGCTTCGCCTCTCCAATGTCGAAGTGCTCTCGGTGATGGACGCCAAGAACCTCGCCTTCCCCGAAAACTTCTTCGACGCGGTGGTCGCGCAATACGTCATCACCGCCGTGCCCGATCCCGAAGGCACGCTCGACGAGTTCGTGCGCGTGCTCAAGCCCGGCGGCGAGCTGATCCTGGTCAACCACATCGGCGCCGAGAGCGGTCCGCGCAAACTGTTCGAGCTCGGCTTCGCGCCGATCGCCCGCCGCCTCGGCTGGCGCCCGGAATTCCCCTGGGCCCGTCTCGTCGACTGGGCCGCCAAACACGGCGGCATCACGCTCACCGAGCGCCGCCCGATGCCGCCGATGGGTCACTTCTCGCTGATCCGCTACCGCAAGGCGTAAGCGCGCGCGGCCGGGCTCGCGCCAGCCCCTGCGAGAGGACACAGTTCTCTCCCCGTCATTGCGAGCGCAGCGAAGCAATCCAGACTGCCTCCACGGAGGGATTCTGGATTGCTTCGTCGCTGCGCTCCTCGCAATGACGGACGAGAAATGGGGGATCAAACCCCGATCACATCGCATTCGACCCGGGAACATCGCCCCCGCCCGGCGCGTTTCCCTCTCATGCGCACAACATCGAGCATCATTCTGGCCAGCCTCCTGATCGCCGCCTCCGGCAGTTCGATCGCGCAGGCTCCGCCCGCCCCGGCGACGCCGCCGCAAGCGACCGCGCCGCCATCTCCGCAACGCGCCGCCGGCTGTGCCCCATCCGACAGGCTGACCACGACCCCGAACGGTGCCACCACCGGCCAGTCCCGGGAACCGCTCGGCGACAAGCTGGCCAAAACCGACGGCGTGCTCTGCCCGCCCTCGGGCGTCGATCCCGACATGCACGCCCCGGCCCCCGACACCGGCGGCAACACCCCGGTCATCCCGCCCCCCGGCAGCCCCGGCGGCGATCCGACCGTGCGGCCGAAATAGGCTCGTCGCGCCGAATCCCTGGCGTCGGCGGTGCCTGATTCTCCCCAGATCCCGTCATGCCCGGGCTTGTCCCGGGCATCCACGTTCTCAGACCAACAAATCGAGGCGTGGATGGCCGGGACAAGCCCGGCCATGACGAACGCATTGAAAAATGGTCCGGATTCCCTGGGCGGCCTATCCGCCATGGCCTTGGCCAACGCGGAAAAAGGCGGACCACTTTGCTTGACTTCCCGCCGCCCCCTTCTTTATATGCCGCGCGTTCGCGAGATCGGCCTTCCGCCGTTCGCGACCCTGTGGCGGGGTAGCTCAGCTGGTTAGAGCACGGGAATCATAATCCTGGGGTCGGGGGTTCGAGTCCCTCTCCCGCTACCACTTCCAGCATAACCCGTTGATTTCCCAGACCTAGCCGATCGTTGTTTCGACACGAGGGATGTCTCATTGATACATCCGAGCGGGTCGCTGATCAATTCTCACGGTCGACCTGACTGCAACGGACGACGTGGCTGCGACGGGTGGTTAGCAGTCCTGCTTATCCTGCGGAATTAGTAGTTCAATCGACCTCGGTCGAGCCGCAATCCTCGGTTGCACGGCGTGGAAACCAATCGCGCGGAACAAGTCCGATGCGCTCCGGCCCGGCAGCGGAACGTCAGCACCGCTCCCATGGCTCGACCGGTGGATTGAAAGCGATAGTAAGGTCGCCGAGCGGCATGAAGAAGCTCTCGTCTTCGTGGGAAGTTTGAGCGCGCGAGGCATCGGCTCTTAGCCGCTGAGCGATCTCCTTGGGTGAGCTTCGGCGAACGTCCCACAATGTCCTCAAGAGGTGCGCCCAATCAGCCCACGTGGCCCGTTCGTCCTTTTCCAGGACCCCTGGAAAGCCCGCTTCATAACGCGCAAGGACGAACATTTCGACATGAATTCCGGGTCTGAAAGCCAGGCCTGCCCGCTGACCGAGTTCGTGCACGCCGTGGCGGTCGAGCCAGTCTCCGACCGATCTGATCCAACGAGCACCTTCGGTGATCAGGTTCCTCGCGGCGCTGCGCCGTGCGCGCGTATCGACGACCGCGTTGTGCTGCCATTTCAACTGAAACAAAACGGCCTCGTTGCGTTCCGTGTCATAGGCGATGTTCGACGGTCGCCCCAAGACAGCGTAGCTGAGTTGGAGCGGAACGCGTGGCTCGACTCGCAGCGTCACTCTATTTGTGACTAATCCTTTGATCGCCGCGGTTACTGCGGCGGATCGCGGTGGCGAAGCTGATCTACAGGACCGTGACGACACTCGTTCTCGGGCTCGGTCTGATTTTCGTGTTCGGCCCAACCGGATCCTGTTGGCGGCGAGGATCGGAAGCGAGATAGCGGCCGCTTGAGCGCTTGCTCATGGAGCAGCCCAAAGCTTCGATAAGGGCTTGTACAGGTATGGTCGGTGCCTTGTGACCCAGCTGTGTGCAATGTCCCGCCGGAACTCTCCTGCCACTCTGGCAAGCGCGCGGTTCTGTTCGCTAACGGCCAGCCTCGGCTTCGAGCGAAGACGATGAGTCCGCTCCAACCGATCCTGCTCAAGCTCACTCATCGCGGCTTAGAACGAAGCCTCACGCCTTCGCCCGTGCTGTCGCTCGCGAACGTGAACTCGATGTCGCATTCGACTTCGAGATATTGCCGCAGGGTCTTCAGCACGGCTTTGCGGCGCGGGTCGAGCCGGTCGGAGGGCGCGGCGGTCTCGAAGGTTGCGATTGCCTTGCGCGACACGCCTGCCTGCTGCCCCAGCTCGGTCTGGCTCAGTCCGAGCAGCGCGCGCGCAGCTCGAAGCAAGGAAGGAGTCAGCAGGTGGTCGTCCATCGAGCCGTTGTTTCTACGAGGCAGAATGTATCGTTTTCCTCTTCAGGCTGCCGAGGCGGGTCGGACAACCATGACCGACGCGTAGAATCCTCCGTCTCCTGTTAACCAGACGTTAAGGTTAGCAAAATCTTTTTGAGATTTCGGTGACAATTTGTCCCCAAACTCAAAAATCTGTGCTATTCATCCCCCACGCACCAACCGGGACAACGACTGATGGTGGACTACCAGAAGCATCTTCGTAGCGCCGCCTGGCGGGAGAATCGTCGCCGTGCGCTCGCGGCCGCGGGCCATCGCTGCCTGCTCTGCCCGGCAACCGAGGAACTCGAGGCGCATCACCGCACCTACGAAAACCTCGGCAACGAGCGCGAGGGCGACCTGACCGTGCTGTGCCGCGAATGCCACGAGGTGGTGACGAGCATGCTGCGCGCGCGCAAGTACGCTAACAAGCCTGCCTCGTACGCCGACATCGTCCGCAGCATCGCCGAGGCGGCGCCGCTCTTCGATCCCAGCGACGGCGAGGTCTGATCATGGCGGTGGAGACGATCACGCTGCGTCTGGTCGGCGTCGGCCCCATGCTGATGCACTCCAGCAGGCTCGCCGACCCGTTCGACCCCGGGGCGAGGGCGCTCAAAAAGCTCACGGGGAAGCAGCACAAGACCGACGCCGACCATCACCGGATCGCGGAGCTCGAATTCTTCGGATCGCTGTGGCTTCACGAGGGCCGGCCGTGCCTGCCGCCGGCCGCGATCAAGGGCGCGCTCGTCAACGGCGCCAAGACGGCCCGCAAGGGCAAGGCGACCAAGGCTGCCTTCGTCGCCGAAGGTCCCGCGGTGCTGGAGTACGACGGCCCCAAGACGGTCGAGGAGCTCTGGAAGGACCCGCGCTTCCGCCATCGCGAGATCGTGCGCATCGGCGAATCGCGGGTTGCGCGCACTCGCCCGTGCTTCGACGGCTGGAGCGCGACCATCCGCGGGTCCTTCATCACCACCATGCTCAACCGCGAGGACGTCGTCGGCTACTTCCGCATGGCGGGTCCCTTCGGCATCGGCGACCACCGTCCCGATTTCGGTCGCTTCCTGATCGAGGAGTCGCAGCTCGAATAATTCTTGGCTTGGCTCGACACCCCGAGGCTAGGCGTGGTCCGGCACGGCGTGACGTGACGGGTCGTGTCCCGCCGAGGCAGGGCAGGGTCCGCCAAGGACCCTCCCTCGCCTAACTTTCTCAAATCTTTCCTTCGGCATCACGCGCGGCCCTTCGCGCGAACGACGGAGCTTTGCCCGATGAACAACCGCGAACATTCGAGCGGCGAGGCGTTGCCCCCGGTGCTCGTCTACTGGCGGACGAAGACCGCCGAGTCCTTCGACGAATGCGCGCGGGCCGAGGTCGCAAGCTTCGTGGCCGGCATCTCCGCCACGATGCCCGAGTGGCGTGCGGCGATCCGTGGTGATGCGGCTGCGGCCGTCGGTCTCGTCGTCGGTCGGCGCATCCCCCAGCACATTGGCCTGCGCGTTGACCTCAGCATGACGGTCCTCCTGGCGCGTGCTTTCTTCGACCCCGCGGCCGCGCTGGTGTTGTCGCACACGATCGCGCGCATGCCGATCGAGCAGCGCGAACGAGCGCGCCTCTCGGCGTCCTGGTCTATGCATCGGATCTGGCTGGGCAGCCGCCGCGCGGGACCGCGGGTCAAGAGGGCGCCGCAGCGGCGGAAGGGAGACGCGTCGTGATCCTGCATCCCATGAGCGACTTGGATGCCGGCCGTGGTCTAGACATTCAGAAGGCGACGAGCATCCCGCGTGCTATCGGGGCCGGCAACGGCGAGACGCCGTCTTTTGGTGGCAATGGCATTGGCCCCATCGAACTGCGCGCTTACGGCGAGGCTTGGCGCGATGCCCGACAGTTCAGGCGGGACCTCGGTGACGGCGCCAATCGACTGCGTCCCGCCCAAGCGAGCGGATTCGCTGGCCTGATGCGGTCGTCGGCCGACGACGACGAGACGGGCTTCGAAGATAATACGAGCCGCGAGGGATGCCCCCCCAGCCCGGTTCGAATTGCTGCGGCGTTGTTGCTCGCGCGAGCCTTCGACGCCGCGCCGGACGCAGCGCGCGACTTGGTCTCCGGTTGCGCTCCCGTGGTCGTTGATGTCGCCGACGGCACGATGCTCGAAGCACTTAAGGGCTTGTGGAGCGGCGTGTTCTTCGACGACGCGGCGCGGATGATCGACCTGGTCAGGACCGCTCCCGGACGTCGCAGGGGCCTCGACGGGGCCTACGTCGTGTTGAAAGAGCCGCTCAAGGCGTCCGCTAAACAGCGGCTCGAGCGCGTCGCCGCCGACATGTGCGGTTACGCGCTGCCGTTCGTGGCGTTCTCGCCCGACGGCCGCACCTGCCTGCCCAAAGTCTTGAACGAGGCGGCCCGGCACCGCATCGTGTTGCCCAAGCTCGATCCGGCGACGGTGGCGCGCACCATCCGAGCCGTCACCGGCGTGAGGACTGCGGTCCACGCGCCGGCGGCGACGTTGCGCGACCTCAGTGTCGGCGACCTCGCGGCGGCGATCCGCTTTGATAGGACACCGGAAGAGTGCATCGGCGAACTGCGCCGGCTCGCTGCCTCGAAGACCGCCGAGCGGCCTTCACGCGGGCTGGTGCTCTCCGAGATCCACGGCATGGCTGGCGCGCGCGCATGGGCCGACGATGCCATCGCCGATCTCGCCGCCTGGCGCCGCGGCGAGATCCCATGGGATGCGGTATCGAGTGCCGTGATGCTCGCCGGACCGCCCGGCGTCGGCAAGACGCTGTTCGCGGAGGCCTTTGCACGTAGCGCGTCGGGCGAGGATTCGAAATCCGGCCTGCCGCTGATCGTCTGCTCGTACTATTCCTGGCAGGCGGAGGGGCACCTCGGCGACTTCCTGGCCGCAATGCGGCGCGATTTCGCCTCCGCCCGGGCGCTGGCCCCGTGCGTGATGCTGCTTGAGGAGTGCGACAGCTTCGTCGACCGTCGCGGCGTCAAGCACGCGCACTCCGACTATGTCAGGAACTGCATCAACGCCCTGCTTGAAGAGGTCGATGGGGTACGCCGGCGCGAGGGCGTGTTCTTGATCGGCTGCACCAACGAGGTCGAGGCCTGCGACCCCGCGCTGCTCCGCGCGGGCCGCTTCGAGAACGTCGTCCGCATCGGTCCGCCCAGTGCCGAAGAACTCGAGAGGATCTTCCGGGTGCGGCTGAACGGCGATCTCGCGGGTGCCGACATCTCGGCCGTGGTGATGTCGGCGGCCAGCATGACCGGCGCTGACGCGGAGCGTGTGGTCAAGGACGCGCGCCGGATCGCGCGCCACGAGCACCGCCAGCTGCAGCTCGACGACCTCCACCGTGCCGTCGTCGGCGACGGCGGCATCTCCGACGAGCAACGTTGGCGGACCTCGGCCCACGAAGCGGGGCATGCTCTCATAGATGTGCTGCGCTTCGGCGCCGACGGCGTCGTAGCCAACACGACGCGCACGGGCGGGCGACTTGGGATGTCGATGCGTACCGGGATGCCTGTGTTCGACGGCACTGCGACCGCTTATCGCTTCAGACTCGAGGTCGTGCTTGCCGGCCGCGCCGCCGAGGAAGTCCTGCTTGGCGCGGCATCCCACGGGGCTCAGGATGACCTTGCTGAGGCTACCAGGTTGAGCTGCGCGATGTTGGGCGGACTGGGACTGTCGGGCCCGTCGCCCTTGACGCATCTCGGCGACCTGCGTCGGGCCGAGGAGTTTCTCCGCTATACCGACATTCGTGCAGCGGTCGGCATCGAGCTCGCCGAGGCGGATCGCACCTGCCGCGAACTGCTGGAGGCCAACCGGGCCGTGTTGATCGCGGCCGCGCGCCGGCTCTTCGAGCGGGGAAGCCTCGCCGGAGCCGAGATCGCCGCGTTGCTTGAGGCCGAGCGATCCGCGGCTGCAAACGTGGAGGCACCTCGGGGCGAACACGATGGGTCGTCGTTGGGCGAGCAGGGCGGGACCGTGATCACGTTTCCGCAGCTCCGTACTGATTGAACTTGTGAACAGCGGATGTGAAGTCCCATACCCGACGGACTGACGGCGGTCAAAAGGAATAGATCGGGAAGGCCCCTGGGCCGAACGCATATTGCGGCCGTCTTTCCTATCAGCGCTCAACGAGATTGCCGATCGCCGCGCTCGATCGCGGATTTCTTCACGGCTGGCCTCGAGGCGAAGAAGTGAAGACAAAGAGCCACGAAACAGCCGCTGATGTCGCAACGTATCGCGCCATAGACTTGATTTATCACTCCTACCTGACTGGCCTCATTCTCAAGGTGTCGTCGCAAGCGGGGCCGCAGCGCGCAGCAGAAATCGTATTCCGCACCTTCCGCCGTCAACAACTGGCCCGCTTCCTTCCCGGTCTGAAGAAACTCGGGCTCGACGATCTGCCGAACGCGGTGGCCTGCGCGCAGTACCACTACCTGTCCAATCAGGTCGGCGGCGTCAAGGTCGAGTACGTCTACGCAAACGGCAGAATGGCTCGGGTCCGGTATCCGCCGCCGCGGTGGATCTGGTCGGGTACGACGATCTGCGGGATGCTTCCGACGTATCGCGCGCGATGCTACGGGGTAGCACGCCAACAACGGCGTCGTTCTCGGCAATCCGCGACTGGGCTTCGTCTGCACCGGCCAGACCGTCGACGGGCAGCCCGGGTTGAAGGGATACTACAAGGAGTGGGACCACGACCTCACTCCCGAGGAGCGGCTCCAGTTCTCGCCGGGAGAGCGTTGTCCGGCCTTCGATCCGGAGCGTGCGCCGAAACTTCCCGAAAATACTTGGCCCGAAGAACGCCTGCTCAAGGTGCTTCGCAACTACTCGATGGAGTATATTACTTCGATCGTCCCGGAGACCGTCGCCGCTCTCGGTCCGGACGAGGGCGGGCATCTAGCGGGTGCAGCGGCCAGGCTGGTCGGTATGCATACTTTCGACGAAGTCGCCGCCCCACCTCGGCGGCGTCGAGCCGGGCGCTCCCGGCTTCGCGAAGGCGTTCGCGCGGATCGCGCGCGGGCAGGGCGACGATGCCGAACTAAGCGAGGACGGAAACGCCTTCACCGTCCGTCAGACTTCGTGGCGTCTGATGTCGGAACGGGAGAGTCTCTCGCCCTCGGTGTTTGACGCCTGGAACGAACTCTGGGTCGGCGCCGCATTGGCGCACGACCGTTTCATAGAATCGACGTCACCGAGCGGCGGGATCGGGGCATTGCATATTGGGCATGGCGCTTCTGCTAAGCGTCGTTGGCTATCCCAATTTGTCGAGCGCGCCGGCAGCCAAGGCCTCTCGGAGCATAATTTTCTGGACCTTGCCCGAAGCCGTCAGCGGAAACTCGGTGCAGGCGAACCAGAGCGTCGGTGATTTGTGATGCGCCATTGCGCCACGGCAGTGCTCTATCAGGTTTTCCACGCACCCGGTCGCGTTCGGTGACAGGCGGACGACGGCCGCTACGACCTCTCCCCACTTTTCATCTGGTGCCCCGAACACGGCGACATCCGCGACGTCAGGATGCCGCAGCAGGCAGGCTTCAACCTCGACCGGATGGATGTTCTCTCCGCCGCGGATGATCATGTCGTTCAGCCGGCCGGTAACCCGCAGGTTCCCCTGCTCGTCGAGTGTGCCAAGATCGCCTGTGCGGAGCCATCCGTCAGTTGTGATGGCCTGGCCTGTGTCTTCGGGCGCGTCAAAGTAGCCGATCATCGTCTGATAACCGCGGACCTGAATCTCGCCCTCCCTGCCGACCGGTCGTACTTTCAGATCAGCCGGATCGGCGATCCGCACCTCGACATTCCAGAGCGGCTTTGCGACAGTGTGGACGAGTTCTTTCTTAGGGTCATCGACGCTGGTCTGCGCTGCTGACCGCGCGCGCCGCGCAAGAGGCCATCCGGCGTGCCAAGGCACACGGCATCGCCGCCGTCGGGATTCGCCTGGCAATGCCGATCAAACTTGAGGTGGCCAAGTCAATCCGGCCAGCGATGGTTTGTTCACAGCCGCGGAACAGGGGAACAAGCCTCAGCCTCACTGTTTGCGAATCCCTGACCCGTGCTAACCGCCAGGAACGGGCAGGCGGGCGACAGGATTTCCTCCTGGCAGGAGCGATGTCGATGTTCATGACGAAGGAAAGACGACCGGCGATCCGGACGCGTCTCGGCTGGGCGATCCATGTGCTGCAGGAGGCGGGCGCCATCCATGAATGCGAGGAGCACGGCTGGGCTAAAGACCAGGCCGACCCTCATGCGCGCGAGCACGCAATGGATATTGCCAGGCAGGAGCCACCGGAGGGCTTGTCTCCGGATCAGGCGGTCGCCGAAGTCCGCGAAGTGCTGGATTCGATCGGCGATATCTGCCCTGAGTGCCGGCCGGATTGACCGAACCGACAGCTCGACTGGTAGCTTTGCGGCTCTCGGGGACTCACCTGCAGGGCCTTAACTCTCGATCAGATCCTGTGCAGGAGCGTCATCTCGGCCGCCAGTTGGAAGCTTCGTTTTCCGGCCAGCGCCGTCGCCTCCCAATTCGCGCCGTTGGCCTCGCAGCGGCCCGAAAAGCCAATGCCCACTTCGTACCCGCCGAAGATCGCGTCCCGAGCCGCCGTGTGTTCCTGGTTGACGATTTCACCGCGCCAGCGGTTATTCGCAGAGGAGTAAGAGCCCAGATAGTAGAAGAAGGCGTCGCCGCCCAGCATACGGCCGTCCTCGAGCAGCATCACACCCGTCAGTCCGCCTTCAATACCATCAAGCGCGCGGATGCGAAGCCCGTAAAGGCCATTCGGGATGCCGCCGTTGCCGACCTTTCCAGGGGGCGGCAACGACTCCTCATCCAAGTTGGTCATCACCGCATGCATCACTTGATCAGGGAGCCGGACCGGAGAGGCGTCGAAATGATAGGAAGTGCCAACCGCACGGCCGCGCAGGATCAGCTCATCATCGTCCGCACCATAAAGCTGCCGCACCTCGGAATTCAGGGCATGGCGCTGTCCGGCTACGCGACCGACGATCACGCCGTCGATCTCTTCGTAGCTTCCGACGTGGGCGAAAGCTGAATTTCCCCCCAGCATGCGGCCGCCGCGCACATGCATGACGCTACGGTTCAGCACGGGGCCAGCGCGATACTCGCACTTGTACAAACCGTCAAACAACATCCTAACCCCGCTGTGCGTACGTATATAGCCAGTCAGATGGTACGCGAAAAGGCGGCTGGTAACTCAAGAGCAAATCGCCGCTTCGAGGCTCGCGTTGATCATGCCTTTTCGGGTGGGACTCATCTTGCTAGGAGCGAATCCTCGAAGCAGGCAAGCAGGCCGGCCGGCCCGGGATACATCTCGACGCATCCGGCTTGTCGCAGCGACTGCTCCGTGAACCCGCCACAGAGAACGCCGATCGTACGGATACCGGCTTTCCCTGCCGCTTCCGCATCGTACGGCGTGTCTCCGATGGCGACAGCGTCGGCACCTTCGAGTCTTAGTTTCCGGAGCACGACCTCGAAGATGTCCGGCGCCGGCTTGGACTCCTCGGCGTCTTCCGACGAGGCGGTGACCTCGATCAGATCGGTGACGCGCGCGATGTCGAGGTACTCGGCGACCTCGTCCTTCTTGGCCGACGAACCGACGGCGATCCGAACGCCGGTGTCGCGAACGCGCCTGAGGAGGTCCGGGACCGCGGTGAACGGGCGCACCAACGGCAGATATTCGCTCTTGAACCGTCGGCCGCGCCATTCCTCCAGATCCTTGCCGTGGTCCCGCTGCGCGTCGTCGGTCAAAAAGTGCGGAATTAGTTTGTCGCCGCCTTTGCCGATCTGGCCCCGGGCCTGCTCGAAGCTCACGTCATGGCCGAACTTGACCATTGCTTCGTGCCAGGCAAGCGCATGCAGATCGACCGAATCTATCAGGGTCCCGTCGATGTCGAAGATGGCTGCCTTTGGCATCATGTCTCTCCTGGGCGCGCCTGCCCTAGCTTCGCGTACCATTCAGCGTACAGCGTGTTCTTCGCCATGTGGCGGTTGAGATCCGGCGATCCATCAGTCCACCAGACGGGACCGCGTTCTCCGAGGGTTCTCTTGGCTTCATCCACGGCGCGATGGGCCGCCGCCTCAGCTTCCGGATCTTCGCTGGCCTTCGCGTCCCGAACCCCTCGCCTGGCGGTCATCAACCGCTTCGTCAGCTTCGATCTCTCGGCCTCATCCAGGTCCGGATTGGACATCCGCCACAGCCGACCGCGGACGACGAAGTACCGTCCATCCGGAGTCACCGGATGCTTCATGCCGATTTCCGCCGCGCCCCCGAGGCAGGCTTCTTGGCCGTGGCCTCCTTGGCCGGCTTTTTGCCGGCGATCGGCATCAGCATCTCCTTCTGGCCGGCCGCCGCCTTCCGCGGCTTCTTGGCGGCCTTGCTCGCCTTCGCCGGCGCGGCTTCCTGACCCACGCTCCGACGCAGCGCCTCCATCAGGTTGACCACGTTGGTCGCCGCCGGCTTGTCCTTCGGCGTGATCGCCTTGCCGGCGCGCTTCTGGTTGATAAGGTCGATAAGCGCGGTTTCGTAGTGGTCCTCGAACTTGTCCGGATCGAACCGTCCCGCCTTCTGATTCACGATGTGCTTGGCGAGATCCAGCATGTCTTTCGTGACCTTCACGTCTTGTATCTCGTCGAAATATTCCTGCTCGCTGCGCACCTCATAAGGATAGCGCAACAGCGTGCCGACCAAGCCCTTGTCCATCGGCTCGAGCGCGATGATGTGCTCACGGTTGGTCAGCACCACGCGACCGATGGCGACCTTGTTCATCTCGCGGATGGTCTCCCGGATCACCGCGAAGGCGTCATGCCCGACCTTCCCGTCGGGACGGATGTAGTAGGGGCGGATCAGATAGCGCGGATCGATGTCGGACCTCGCGACGAACTCGTCGATCTCGATGGTGCGCGTGGACTCCAGCGCGATCTCCTCGAGCTCTTCCTTGGAGACCTCGATGTACTGGCCCTTCTCCAGTTCGTAGCCCTTGACGATGTCCTCGTTCGACACCTCGTCGCCGGTGTCCGCATCGACTTTCACGTATTTGATGCGGTGGCCGGTCTGCCGGTTGAGCTGGTTGAACGAGATCTTCTCGCTCTCGGACGTGGCAGGATAGAGCGCCACCGGGCAGGTGACGAGGGACAGCCGAAGGAAGCCTTTCCAATTGGCGCGTGGGGCCATGTACGCAGAACTCCGGTTCGATAGGCTTTGATTCAAGACGAACGAGCAGGACCAGTTCCGACATGCGGGACCGCCATCCCCCGAATTCGTCCGGAGGCCGCCGCCGCGTGATGGGCATCAGGATAGCGGGCTTGACTCCTGCGAACGAAACGGGAACATAATCGCATTAGCGCGATCTCCAAGCAGAGCGGCCCCGCCCGCGACGATCTCAAGACCGCCGCCGAACAGGCGATCGCGGCCTGCCGCGGCGACGCCCGGGAGGCCGTGAAGGCCCTGATCGTCGCCAACGACTTTCTCGAGACCCAGCTCGACGGGCTCCGGAGGAAGGTCTCCACCGGCTACGCCCGGGGGCGGCTTCCAGGGGCGGGCGAGCGCAAGGATGAAGCAGATGTCTGAGGTGACTTACTACGTCGCTCTGCCGTTCGTTTTCTCCGACGACGGGGTGGCTGCCGGCGAGCCGGCCGAGTGCCTGAGCGCCAACGCGGCCGTGATGCGGGCCGAAGCCCTCCGGGGCACGCCGGCGCCATCGCGTTCTCGCGGACGGGCGACCCGTCCAGCGGTGACTTCAGCGACGCCAGGCTGATCCGCAAGTTCGGCGATGTGCCCGACGATTTGAGCGCGCTGTGAAGCTGGACTGGATTCGTAACGAGATCACCCGCATGCGGGGACAGATCCGCGCCCAGGAGCGAGAGATCCGGATGCTGCAGCGGGCCGGAGTGGCGACCGCGTCGGCCGAACTCCTGCTCACGCGCATGCGGGCGAAGGTCGATGACCTCTGTCGCGAGCTGGACGCCCTCCGGCCCGGAGGCACTGCAGCCACGGGAAATTGAGCTGGCTCAAAGCGAACCGCCCCGACAGGCGTAGAGTTGAAATTGTACCGAGCGGCATGAGCGCGCGCTCCGGTGCTGTTACGGTTGCGGAGACCCGGACTCCTAGGCAATCCCGGCTCCGCCTTCTATTTGCGACCGCAGATGCGACGTCGGCTCCGAGAGCGACGGGCGGGCAGGTTCGACGGAACGAAGTCCGGGACTGCGGGTTGGACGGCGAAGCATTGAACAGTTTCGAGAACGCGATCGGCCTCGGCAGCAATATGGCTGCCGAGGCCGATCTTCGTTTTGCAGCGGCCGTCCAGTAAAAGCCCCGCCGGCAGACTGTGCCGCGGAACCCGCGAAATTCGATCGGCGTTGTCCCCGAAGATGAATTCGGGAGACTTTGCATGTCAGTGAGACTTCAGATCGCGGCGATGGTCTTCATGATGGTCCAAGCGGTGCTCTTCGGAGCGGGAATGGTCGCGATTCTGCTGACCTCCGCGCAATCAAATGCAATGACCGCAATCCCGGCGATGATCGCAGTTAGCTTCCTGGCGTCGGCAGCCATCGCGTGGCTGATCGCGCCGCGGCTTCGACAGCGCTATTGGCGCGCAAAAGGCAGCGACGGCGACGCGATCTCTGGCTGAGGTTTCCCGGCCATGGCCCTAATTATTCCTGCCAGGGGGAGGCATCTCCCAACTTGAGCAGGCTGACCGCGTGATCGCTCCTCCAGCCGAACGCACTTGCGTGCACGCCTGCGGCTTCGTCAGGTCTCCAGCGCAAGCCGGCGCCCCGGGGAGATCTCCCGGCCGAAGACCGGTGACACGGCCCATCGTCAGCGGTATGCTGTTCCAAAATCGGAACAAGCGTCAATGCCAGCGATATTGTTGGTCGGGGATCTTATCCGGATGATGGTCGCCGACATGGCGACCGATCTTGGGCATACGGTCGCGGCCGAAGCCGGCGACGTGAACAGGCCATGGAGTTCGCCGCGAATGCGAGCTTCGACGTTGCGATCCTCGACGTTCAGCTTCTCGATGGGAGCAGCCGTCCGCTCGCCGAACTGCTGGCGGCTCGGAACATTCCCTTCACCTTCGCCAGCGGCTATGGTCCCGAAGGCATTCCGGAGCGCTTCAGAAACCGCCCCGTCCTTCAAAAGCCGTTCGAAGCCGAAGAGCTCCGAAGATGCATCGAAGGATTGCTTTCACCGAAAATGGACTAGCGGCCAAGTACCGACTTCAAGTTTTCATGAAGAAATTCATCTGCGAACAGAACATCGCGAACTTCGAGAGGCTGCTGGCCGAGACCAGCGATGCCGCTCTGCAGCGCACGCTCATAGGACTGCTGGCCAGCAACAGGCGCGAGCTTGCCCTGATTGAAGCCGAACAGCATGGAGCTCAGAATTCGCCGGTCGGAAAGGCGCGCCGAAAGGTCGGCGACGGCTCCGAACTCCGGGACCAATTGCCGTCGGACTTCGATCGCTCGCCGCATCCCTACATGCTTCTGGACCCGGGTCCCGGCCTGCAGATCGTCGACATCAACCCAGCTTACGCAGAAGCCACGCTCACGGACCGGGACAGCTTGGTTGGTCGTTCGCTCTTCGAGGTCTTCCCCGACAACCCGGAGAGCCCCTCGCGGACGGAGTGAGCAACCTCTTCGTCTCCCTACGCAGGGTCGCGCAGACCGGTCGGGCCCACGCCATGGCCGTGCAGCGCTACGACATCCGCGATCCGGACGGATCGTTTGTCGAGCGTCATTGCAGCCGATCAACTCGCCGATCCACGATGACGATGGGCGGTTGGCCTTTCTGCTGCACCATGTCGAAGACGTGACGGATCAGGTGGGGTCTTGATCGCCGAGCGGCCGTCCGTTCCGAGCGCCGAGAACCTTGCCGGTCGTGGTGTTGACGAAGTGCAGCGAGGTGCAGGCCGGGCACGGCACCGAGACGTGGGTGTCCTCGGGCTTGCGAGCTTCCAGATACTCTTCGTCCAGCCGGACCTGAACGTTCATTTCCGTGCGCGGGCATTTGAATAGGATCTGGCGCTGCATGGCCTCAACATGCCCCCGCCCAGAGCTTCGCGAAATTGCGGAGGTTTACTTATGGTCCTCGCCGGAAGTTGAGCTGGGTCAAGGCGAACCGCACGGCCGGAACTAGGATTGAATCGCATCGGGCGCTACGGCGCCGATTGCGCGACGAGGCGAAGCCCGGACTCCTAGGCACTCCGGCTTCGCCTCTTGGCCGCTGCTGCGCCAAGCGACCGCTACCGAAGAGTCGGCTTCGAGAGCGGCTCCGCCGATTCGTTTGATGGAACGAAAGCCAGCACCGCGGGTTTGACGGCCAGAGACAAAGGATAGACGCAGCGAACATCGGCCTCGGCGCTCCCTTTCGGAAGCCGGGGCTGATTTGCATTCGAGCACGGGCAGCGACGATGCTGGATGAAGCTGACGCGGCAAACGGTTTTCTCTGGAGATGAAATGTCCCGCTTCATCCTTCGCTTCATCAAGCAGGTCCTCGGAGAAAAAGGGCAGAACGAGGAAGTCTGCCAGACCTCCGTCGAACTGGACGCGGGACAAGCGCTAGGCGGAGCAAAAAGCCAAGGACCGATTCTGCGAGATTCACGGCACGGACGACTGGTCCCTTCATGCTGACCGCCTGAAGGTGGATCCGGCCGATTTCCCCTCCTGAGCTCGGTCCGCGGAGGACCGATCGCTCCCCCTCTGAAGCGATGGAGACCTAGAATGCCGAAAAGCATTTAGACTTGGGGCCGTCGCGAGCCTGGTTTTCGCGAGCGCCGCACCTGCAGCGGCTGCCGAACCTCAGAACGGCAAGGACATCGCCACACGCTGGTGCGCAAGCTGTCATCTTGTCGATCGCAACCAAACGAGCGCGACCTATCAGGCGCCGCCGTTCGGCCAAATCGCGAGGACGCCCGACTTCAATCAGAACAAGCTGGCGTTTCTGCTGCTCATGCCCCACCCCAACATGCCGACCGTCGCGCTCAATCGCGCGGAAGTCGCAGACCTTGCCAACTATATCCGTTCCCTGAGGTGAATCCGGACGGCGGCTTTGTCCGGAGGCAGGAACGACGGCAAGAGCGTCTCGTTGGACACCAATGAGCGAATACCGCCGCCTACAAAGGCTTGTGGAAACGCAAGCGGCGCTGGCGTCCAATGCGGAGACTCGCAGGGCGCTGGAGGAGATCGCGCGGGACTATCGAAGGATGGGCGAAGCGGAGGAAGGTGATGCTCCCCGAGCAGCGATCAGCCGTGAGCCGATTAGTTCGGACCGAGCTCTATGATCGCAGCATCCGAAATTTGCTGCGGATCTCGCACGCCGCGCCGGCCGATCTCGATGATCTTCATGGCGACGAGCTCAGTAACGGGGTCGTTGCGGTCGACCAGACCGTGCATCTTCAACGCGTGTTCATAGGCCCAAACGAGATTGGCGGTCTCCTCGGGTCCAAGCGGCAGATCTTGCAACAGGCGATAGATGGCCATCGCTGGCTCCCCCGAGCCTACCGCGTATCATCGGCCGCCAGAATGCGCGAATCCTTGAGCTCGCGGGACTACAGATCCCACGGGGTTGTCGGACAGATGACGCCCCCGCCGCGTTGAGCAAGCGAAGCGGTGTCATCGGACAGGTTGCCGAGGCCGTCCGCTTCTGGAACTTTCGCGCCTATTTCGGTTCCTCGGTGCGGTACCCGGAGGGATCGATGTACCGGTAATAATCGGGATCGTTCCAAGAGGCAACTTGTCTTCGGGCGCGCTTTCGCCGGCGATGTCGCCATGGAGATGGGTGCCGACGTGGGCGAGGTTGAAGGATAGGCAGACCGCCTTTTGCTGGAAGCGGATCCTCGCCGAAAGCATCGGCCGACATCTCACTTCCCGCCCAGTAGTTTTCCGGTCGTCGTGTTGAGGAGGGCAGCCTCGCGCAGACTTGGCACTGCACGGCGACGTACGCGTCACCGCGACCGGATTCCGCTTCCGGGGGCATTCCAGTGCTGGACGGGTGTGCGGGCGACTGGGCAGGTGAAGACGAATGCGCTCATGGAGGCCGATCCGACTGGACTTGCTGCGTATGACTTCCGACACTGCTTCGCTTTGAGATAGCTCAATCGAAACTTGGTTCGCGACCGTCCGACCGATCGTGAAGAAATCGTTAAAATCAGAAGTAGTATTGCATCGCTTTACAGTCACCAGGTTGCGCCAAGTCAACGACTGGAGCGCGTCTCGGTGAAAGGCTGACGGAAATCGTCAACTGCACCGATCGGACCTAACCATGTCGCGTTTCCTCTCCCGACTCCGCATCTCCACCAAACTTGTCGGCGCTTCCATCCTGGGGATACTCTTCGTCGCGGCGATGATCGTCAATCAGACCGTCGGCAACGCGACCGTCGAACGAGGCATCTCAAATGCCATCGACCAACAGGAGATCGCCAGACTTGCATTCGAGACCAAAGGCGAGGCCCGCCGCATGCAGGTGTTCGTCCGAGACCTTCGCCTTGCCAAGAGCGAGGCCGACACCAAAGCGGGCGAGGACCGATTGGCCGCCGCGCGCGAGGCTGCCTCGAAGCTCGCAGCAGACATGTACAGACGTTCTGCATCCGCCGAAAACAAAGGCAGGATCCAGGAACTTCAGAGGCAAATCGACGCGTATGCCGCGGTCGGAGGACGCGTGGCCGTCAACCGTCACAAGATGATCACCGCACAAGCCTCGGCACGCATGTCCGAAGTCGGTGCACTCGAAGAGGAGGTAGCCGACCTCGCGCGCAACGGCACCCTCCCGGTGTCGGCCAAGATCGACGAAGTAACGGATAAAATCGTCGAGTTCGCATCTGCGCGGGCGGAAGCGGATAAAGCCGACGTGATTTCAGTCATAACGTCCTCTGGAAGGACTTCCGCGCTGGTCGGCGGAGCCGCGATACTGGTTCTGATCGGAGCGGGACTAATGAGCGTCTTCGCGGTCTCCCGTCCGATCGCGTCGATGGTCGCGGCCATGAAGGAGCTCGCAGGCGGAATATTGTCGGTCTCCATCACCGGTCTGGATCGCGGCGACGAGGTCGGTGACATGGCGCGCGTGACCCAGGTCTTCAAGGAAAATCTGATCGAGACGCAGCGTCTGCGGGCAGAACAGGCGGAAGCAGAAGCCAGGTCCATCGCCCAGCGCAAGCGCGACATGGAACAGTTCACCACGTCCTTCGAAGATACCGTCGGCGGCATCATCTCGCGCGTGTCCTCCAATTCCGCAAGCCTCGAGCAGGCGGCGTCCGCGCTGTCGAATACGGCATCCTCGACCCGCGAACTGTCGACGACGGTCGCCTCCGCGTCGGAGGAGGCGTCGGCCAGCGTTCAATCCGTGGCGGCGGCGACGGAAGAGATGGCGGCGACAGCTGCCGAAATCGGCCGGCAGATCGAAGAATCGTCCAGAATAACGCGTGAGGCCGTTTCCAAGGCAAGCACAACCGACCAGTCGATGGTGAAGCTTTCGGCTGCGGCGGACAAGGTCGGCGACATCGTCGGCATGATCACTGCCATTGCCGAGCAGACCAATCTGCTGGCGCTCAACGCCACCATTGAAGCCGCACGCGCCGGCGAAGCCGGGCGGGGGTTCGCGGTCGTGGCATCCGAGGTCAAGGAGCTTGCCGCCCAGACCGCCAACGCCACCAAAGAGATCTCGGGGCACGTCTCGGAGATCCAGTCCACAGCGTCCGGCGCCGTCGTCGCGATCAAGGGCATCATGGCCACGATCGACAACATGTCGGAGATCACCGGCGCCATCGCCGCCGCGGCCGAAGAGCAGGGCAACGCCACGCGGGAGATCTCTCGGAACGTTCAGCAGGCCGCCGTCGGCGCGACGCAGGTCTCGTCCGGCATCGTCGAGGTCCAGTCCGGGGCGACCGAAACCGGCGCCGCCTCCGCGCAGGTGCTCGCTTCCGCCAAGTCGTTGTCAACCGACGGTCAGCAGCTCAAGCAGGAAGTCGACGGCTTCCTCGCGAAGGTGCGGGCGGCATGATCGCACGGTTGCGATTTTCCGATAGACTAATTCGCGCGTGATTAAGCTAGGCCGGGTATTTTTCGTCGCGTTGCGCGCCCATCTGACGGATACTTTCCCATGGCAGACATTCTCGAGTTCTCGACGCGGCGTGGCCCGTCTACGACTTCGTTGGAGTTGACCTCGCTGCTGGGCGCAGTCGGTAGCGCCCAGCAGCGAACCGTTGAAGAGCTCGGAACTCTCGTCGACGGCCTCGAGAGGGCCGCGGTCAACTTCCTACTGATCGACGGCCTGAGCCCCATTTTGCGCGCCTCGTTAACGGCGCAGGCGCACCTTATGGAGTCCGCGCGCGTGCAGCTGCGCGACCTCCAAGCATTGGCCGGGCGCGACCGGTCGGCCGTCTCCTTTACTTGATCCTGTTCCTCGAACTTCAACGGCGACCAGTCATGCGCAAGAATCTGCCAGTCACCGACGTCGAATATCAGCTTCACGATGACACCATGATCGTTTCGAAGACCGACGCGAAAGGCCGTCTCACCTTCGTCAACGATCAGTTCATCGCGGTGTCGGGCTTCAGCGAGGATGAGCTCCTCGGCAAACCACACAACATCGTGCGTCATCCTGACATGCCTCCCGAGGCGTTCGAAGATCTTTGGGCGACCCTGAAGGCCGGAAAGCCCTGGGCGGGGGCGGTCAAGAACCGGCGCAAGGATGGTGGATTCTACTGGGTGCTGGGCAGCGCGACCCCAATATGGGAAGCGGGCCAGATCACGGGCTATATGTCAATCCGGACAAAGCTCGCCCAGGATCAACGCGAGGAGGCCGAGCGCGTCTATGCCTTGATCAACGAGAAGAAGGCCGGCAGGTACCGCGTGTCCGCCGGCATCATTCGCCGTCGTTCTTGGACGGACCGGCTTTCGCCGTTCACGGCGACGCTCCGAGCGCGGCTGACGACGATGATCGCGCTGCAGGCCTTCTTCGTGGTCGCCATCGGCGCGGCAGGCCTTGTGTCGCTGAAGGACGTCAACGCCGGGATGAAGACGATATACGAGGACCGGACCATACCGCTGTACCAGTTGTTCCAGGTGAACGACGGCCTGAAGCAGACGACGACGCTGATGTATGAAGCCGTCTCGCTTGCCAAGAGAGGCAAGCCGACGAACGATATTCCTAAGCGCATTGTCTCGAATAGGGAGGTCGCCGCGAAATATTGGTCGGAATACTTGGCGACCTATCTCACGCCGGAAGAAAAGAAACTGGCCGATTCCTTCGAAGGAAGGAAGCAGATCGCGGCCTTGCGCCCGCGGTCAAAATGCTTGAGGAGCGACGGTTTGACCAACTCGAAGTTTTCTTGACCGACCAGGCGGTCCCCGCTTTAGCCGCTGCCCGCACCGACATGGAAGGACTGATTAAGCTACAGGTCGACGTCGCGAAGGACGAGTTCGAGGCGGCCCAGGCACGCTATGGCTGGATGTTCTCCGGCGCCATCAGCGTCCTGATCGCGGCGCTGTTCGCGGGCCTTTGCCTCGGCTGGCTGATGATGGGCGCCATCGGCCGGCCGGTTCGCCGGCTGAAGGATGCGATGGAGCAGATACAACAGGGAAACTACAACAGCCGCATCGTGGTCGAGCGCGACGACGAACTCGGACATTCGCTGCGGGACGTGCAGGCGATGCAGTCGAAACTCGGCTTCGACCTCGAGGAGCAGCGGACCCGCCGCACGATGGCTGAAGAGGAGAAACGTGAAGCCCTGCAACAGATGGCCGCGACCGTCGAACGCGAGACCAATGCGGCCGTCGGCGAAGTCGCTACCCGCACGGAGCATATGGCTTGCAACGCTTCGCAGATGAACGAGAGCGCGGCATCCCTCGGCAGCAATTCGAGCAGCGTTGCGGCGGCCGCGGAAGAGGCCTTGGCGAACTCGGAGACGTTGGCGAAGGCCGCGACCGCTATGCGAGCGTCGATCGAGGAGACCGCCTCCCAAGTGCAATCCTCGCGCAACCTTACGATCGAAGCGGTCTCCGCATCTCGAAGCGCTCAAGATACGATCTTCAAGCTCTCGGATGCCGCCACGAAGGTAAGCACCGTGACCAGCCTGATCAGCGAGATCGCCGGCCAGACGAATTTGCTGGCGCTGAACGCCACCATCGAGGCCGCCCGCGCCGGCGATGCCGGGCGCGGCTTCGCGGTGGTCGCGTCCGAAGTCAAGAACCTGGCCGAGCAGACCGCGAAGGCGACCAGCGAGATAGCTCAGCAGATCTCCGAAATGCAATCCGCGACCCAGCATTCGGTCTCGTCGATCGCGACCATCGGCAAGGTCATCGAGGGGATCGAGACGCTGTCCTCCTCGATCTCCGACGCCATGGAGCGGCAGGACGGCGTGACGTCGGAGATCGCGCGCACGGTGGAGGAGTCCGCCCAAGCCGCACGCGAGGTCGCGACGCAAATCGTTAAGGTCTCCAACGAGGCGGCCGAAACCGGCCGTCGCGCTCACGACATCCAGGCTGGGTCCGCCGATATCGCCGACAAGGTTGCCGGGCTGAGATCGATCCTGGTCCAAGTGGTCAGGACCTCGACTGCCGACGTCAATCGGCGCATACACGATCGGATCGACCTGAATCGTGACGCAACGTTGGAGATCGCCGGTGTTGCCGTGCGAGCGCGGGTGCTAAACATTTCCGAGGGGGGAGCCCTTTTAGAACAGGCGTTTGATCCTCAAAAAATCGGACGTCCCGTGACCATGCTAATCGACGGTCTTTCGGCCCGACTGACCGGCGTTATCGGACGACTGGAAGACGGTAGCACAATGATAAAATTCCGCCGCCTTACCGAGGCCGCTGAAAAGATACTCAAAGATGCCATTCGGGAGCGTGATGTCGCCGCTTAGTAAGGAGGGCGCGCGGGCTAGATTTCAGGGGGACCACGTAAAGGTTCGCCCGTTGTTTTCAAAGGCTTTCGGTTTCTCGGCTAACCTGTTGATTTTATTGAATCTGTTTTGCCGATTGCTCCGGGCGGCGTCTTAGACATCATGGAAGATCGCGGGGCTTCTGGCCAAGCAGTCGAGGCGGCAGCGGAAGAGGTAGTCGACGAGCCGGTACCGCCGCTGCGGCAGCCGACCGACCGGGCACTGCGTCGACGTCAGCGTCGAGAGCGCCGCCGCGAAGCGAGGGATCGCGCCCGGGCGGCCTCTTGAAGATCATCAAGCGGGCGGCGACCATCGAATCCTTGCTCGGTGGCTGGATTCCTTCGGCACCGTATATTTTCGCGCCGATTTCCAGGACCGCATCATCTGCCTGATGTGCCCATTTTCTTGCCTGCTCCAGACATCTCCAATGCTTTCGGAACGAGCCGCCGCCCGAGACGTTGCTGCGATGGAAGTCACTACCTGTGGGCTTCTCTATCGGAGGAAACGCCATGAAGTTGATCGTCAGTAGTTTCGCGCTTGCGCTTGCCCTGACCGGTTCGGCTGCCGTTGCTCAAACCACCCAGTCCGGTGCATCTGGAGCACCCAGCGCTCAGAGTTCAGGAACGGGGATCGCCGGCCAGCCGGGCAACAAGAACGGTCCGGCGGCGAAGCCCGGCGACACTGTTGGAGCGTCGAGCGGAACGAATACCGCGGTGCAGCAGCAGGACACGTCCAACATCAAAGGTCTGCCGGGTAACAAGAGCGGGCCGGCCGCCAAGCAGCCGAGCAAGTGATTAAAACTGACCAAGCGGCGCTCGGCGAGAACCGCTTGGCGCCGCCGTTAGGGTGATCTCAGATCCCGCACTTTGCAGGCGAGAACGGTAGCAGCGAGTGCTGCTCCCACAACGTTGGCGCAAACGATCACCCGGTCGCCCCGCATGAAGCCGTAGATGATCCAAAGGATCAGCCTTCCGGACTTGAGGAATGTAGGAAAGAGACGCGAGTGTGGCTGCGAGCCCGCCCAGATAGGGTGCGAATTCCATCATGGCCGATGGGCCTGCCTGCCGAGGACTCCCGAGTTGACCTTGTAGAAGTAGAGGGGGCGACTCTTTCGATGAACCTCCAAGCGCCAAGTTGCTCCGGGCTCGATGTCGCGCGCGAAACGCTTGGCCTCGTTTAACGCCGCGGCGCCGTTGGCCAAAGTCGGCCCGTCGCCGTCCTGGAACGATTGAGCGCCCTGAACATGCAAAAAATATCGCGGCATCGGGGGCGAACGTGGAGATCAAGATGCCGTTCCTAGGCGACCCGGCTCCTCAGGTATCGTTCTTCGAACTCGGCAATTCGCGCAGTTCCTTCAGATTCAGCGCCGTCACCGAACGCTCCTCCCATGCCAAAGCATTGGATTCCTTCCCATCACGTCCTGAAGCTACCAAGCCGGCCTGGATCGTCATTTCGTCGGCAATTTTGCCAGTTGCGCAGCCAGCCTATCCTTGGTTAGCGGCTTTTGCAGCACGGCAAGGGGTTCGATGGATTCGGCTCGGGCCAACGTGGAGGGATCTGTATTCGCCGTCACAAAAATCGCCTCGACCCCGTACCGTGAGCGGATTTCGAGCGCGGCGGCGATGCCATCGACTGGACCGATTAGCCTGATGTCCATCAGGACGACGTCCGGTCTTTCTTCGCCCGCGATCCGGATCGCCTGTTCGGCAGAAACTGCGGTCCCCACCACCGTATGGCCTAGGGACGCGACCTGATCCTCGGCGTCCAGAGCGATGAAGAACTCGTCCTCGACGATCAGCACCTTCAGTTTGTTCGCGTCCACATTTACCCCTGCAAAGGTTGGTGATCGGTCCGTCGGACGATGTGGTCAGCAGGTATCGTAAGCTCCCACCTCACGCCCTGCGGCGTGAATTCCAATTTCGATGATCCGTTTAGCGCGCGCGGAACGAGATCAGTGATCACGCGATGGCCGAATCCTTCCTGTTCCCTGCGCGGAGGTGGGCCGTCGTGTTCGCTCCAGATGACCCGGACCGAACTGTCCTCCAGCGCCTGCCAAACCACCGCCAAGCGTCCAGCTTCGTTCGACAGCGCACCGTATTTCGACGCGTTCGTTGCGAGTTCGTGGAGTGCAAAACCGACGTTCTGAACGGCTGTCGTGTCCAGGAAGATGTCCGGACCGTAGATTCGGGCACGAGGCCCCACCCCGAAGAGCTCGAGGTGGGCATGCACTAAGTCGCGGAGCCACGCTCCTCGCCAGTTCTGACGGAGAAGAAGGTCCTGCGACTGTGCCAGTCCAAGGATACGGCGGTCGAACTTGCCAATGAATTCGTTAACGGTGGCGCTTTCGCGAGCAGTCTGCAGCGCCATGCCCTTGACGACGGCAAGCTGGTTCTTGGCACGGTGAACGAGTTCGCGCATGAGAAAATCAGAGTGTTGGGCGCGCTCGTTCAATTCCGCCGATGCCTTTGCCAAAGTGTCGATGAGAACGTTCGCTTCGACGAGCGAGGTTCGGCGGGCGTGCACGTCCTCGCCCCGACCAACGGCTGCCGCCGCGTGTGTGGCTTCATCGAGAGGCCGTGCCATGAGCCTGGCGAACACGTAGGCAAGAGACCCGCTGAGGACGAGCGCCACTGCGACCAGTATAACGGCGAAGAATAGACTCCGATCGTAAGGCTCTTGGGTGTGGGAAAGGGGGACGGTCGCGGATATGAACCAAGGCGCCCGCTCAGACATGGCGGTCGCACGCAAGATACGCTCTCCGGCAATATTGACGGCCGGATAGACGCGCTCGGCGTTTCTCGTCTGCTCGAACAGCTCGGCCGGCAAAGGTCTGCCTACGTATTCGTCCTGTTGCTGGGACCGGGCAATGACATTGCCATCGCTGCCCGTCACACCCGCGAGCCATGCCGGATCAAGCCTGACCTCGGCCAGAACATCGGCGACGAATGCGGCCTGGAAGGACATGATCAGCACGTAGCGGACGCGCTTTTCGTCGTCGAACACCGGCACTTCCACGTTGAAGACCGGCAGACCGTTGACGGACCCCTTGAACAGGTTCGATATCTGGGGCTTTCCAGTGTCGATAACCCGCTGCGCCGTGACCGGGTCGGAGGTGGGCGGCAGCTCGGCGCCGTAGGGTTTGAGCGTGTCGACGAGCTGTCGATACGCGGTGTCGATCAGGACGATCGCGGCTTTCTTCGGCTTCAGCGCGAGAACCGCTTGCTGGTGGAATGCGCCGAGATTGCCGCTGCGAAGCTCGGATGATGTCGCCAGCGTTTCGAGGGTCACAAGCGCTCTGTCTAGCTCCCTATCGACGACGAAACGGAGATTTTGAGCGATCTGCATGACGCGGCGCTCGATCTGCGACTGCTCGATGGCTGCCATTCGGTTCAGGCCGAAAAAAGAGACAGCAAGGACAGGAAGGATCAGCGCGAGGGCGAACAGCGTGAGATAGGTGCGCAACCGCCGCGGTCGGGCCCCTCGAGTTTCGGAAGAAGAAGTCATCAGTCGGCCATCGGCGTGCGAACTGGGACGGCCGTCCCAGGCTTTCGCCGCCATCCGTCAACCTGGAAGCCGCTATGAGCGTTGAACTTCGTCATTTTTCCCCCGCGGAACCAAACGCACAGCCGGGTTCCAAAGTTCCAAAAGGGAGCGGGTTATAAGGTCACCAGGAACGTAGACAGACGGCGAGGGTTCGCTTCTCTGCTTCCGCCGGGCCGGCGGATCATATCGAGGCACCCCAAATGGCTCCACGCCCACGTTTTTCATCCGTTCCGCACCACGCTCTGGCCGCACTCAGGCAACGGCCCGCTGTTGCGACGGCCGTGTTCGCGACCGGCTTGCTGGCCGCGACGGCGGTTGTGAACCGACAGCTCGCGCGGAAGGCCGAACGGGAAAATCCTCCTATGGGCAGGTTCATCCATGTCCACGGTGTGCGGCTCCATTACGTCGAGCGCGGCGAGGGCCGGCCGCTGGTTTTGCTCCACGGCAACGGGACCATGATCCAAGACCTCCAGTCGAGCAATCTGATCGATCTCGCAGCCGAGAGGTTTCGGGTGATCGCATTCGATCGTCCGGGCTTCGGTCACAGCGCGCGACCCCGTGGTCGAATTTGGGGGCCGAACGAACAAGCGGACTTGTTTAAGGAAGCGCTCGACAAGATGGACATCGACCGAACGGTCGTGCTCGGACATTCATGGGCAGCTTCGATTGCCGCCGCGATGGCTCTGAGACACAGAGCATCGGTAGAAGCCTTGGTTCTCGCGTCCGGATATTATTTTCCGACCTATCGGCCGGATTTGGCGGCGCCGTCCATTCCGGCCATTCCCGTGCTTGGTGACGTCATCAGCAATACCATCTCGCCAATCCTTGCGCGGTTGATGTGGCCGGGGCTCATGCGCAAGCTCTTCGGACCGAAGCCGGTCCCCGAAAAGTTCGCGGCCTTTCCGGTCGAGATGGCGTTGAGACCGTCTCAACTCCATGCCAGTGCCGAGGAGGCTGCGATGATGGTACCAATGGCCGTTGCCGCCTCGAAGACCTACAGCGAAATCACGGTGCCAACCGTCATCCTCGCGGGCGAGGACGACCGTTTAATCGACGTCGAGCAATCGGTGCGATTACATCGCGTGATCCGAAATAGCAGGTTGCGTCGCATCGCGGGCGCCGGACACATGATTCAACAGACGGAAGCGGCAATCCTGATGGCAGCGATCGACGAGGCCGCCTCCATTTCCGCTGGAGGCGGCAGTGATCCGAGGGACGTCATGACTACGAATGGCTAGTCGGGCGCTCACGTAAAGTCCAGCAAAGGCGGTAAATACCGACTTCCGGCGCTAGGTAGATCGCCACCAACTGGATAGTGATGCTGCCGAAGCTCTGCGGAACCGTCAAATAGTGATCGCGGAAGCGGTCCGTGAGATGCAACTCGGAAGCAGCCAACATGAAGCCGGTCCAGGCGATACTCGCCGCAGCGTAAGCCGTACCGACCCAACCGCCGGTCACGCCGGCTAGGTAATAGAGTCCAAGGATCGCCGAATCCAGGATGAGGCTGATTGCCTGCGCCGCAGGCTGTCCTGCGTCTACCGCTTCGGGCCGAGCCGCGAGGCGCCGCGTTGGTCCTGGATCACTTGGGAAAGCGCGGCTGCCACGATCCTCTGGCTGAGCGCCTCCGCACTGTTCTCCTGGTATGCTGCAGGCTTCGGCACGTTCAACGAAACCTAGGTTCTCTTGGCGCGATCATCGGCTTCATGACATGGCTTTGGATCTCGGCAATCGTGATCCTGCTGGGAGCCGAGCTCAACGCAGAAATGGAGCACCAGACAGAGCACGACACCACGACAGGTGCTCCGAAACCGCTTGGTAGTAGGGGGCCCAAATGGCGGACACGGTGGGTAGCGCGAAGGCCAAAAGCTGACGCTATCGGGACCGGTTTCCCGAGGGCCGCAACCGGCTCCGTAGAGCTCGATGAAATTGCTGCACTCGAGGTACGATGACAGACGTTTCGAAGATCAAGGAACAGATGGACGTGATTTCGTCCGATAGGATGATGGTCGGAAAAGTCGATCATTTGGACGGAACCAACAAGATCAAGCTGACGAGGCTGAGTTCGCCGGGCGGTCAGCGTCAACATTTCATTCCGATTTCATGGGTCGACCGCGTCGATCAGCACGTGCATCTTAATAGGACTGGCTCCGACATCGTCTCATACTGGGAGCATGGTCAAAGCTGACGGCGACGCCCGCGAGGACAATTTATGGGTGCCGCGAAATGCGAAATATTCGAAAAAGAAGGCGTGGCGCATACGCCACGACGGCAAGGCCGAGATCGAGTACGCCACGAAGAAAGGGCTTTCGAAGCCCCGAGGCGACGGCGACGAACATGGCCGGCCAGCAAGACTGGCACTACGACGATCGCAGAGAGCGCCGAGATCACGAACACGATTGCGGCCACCGTGGATCCCGGCGATATTGCGTTCAACTTTAAAAGGCCGCGCTTTTCGGGCTCGCCATAAACGATGTTTAAGGTGTCGAAAAGCGACTTTATCGCAGCGTTCGCGCTCCAGAGCGAAATGCCGAGACCGATCGCGAAGGTCACGCCGAGCGACTGGGGACCTTTCGACGTCACCCGTGTGAGTTGGTCGCGCGCCACCTCGATGGCGCCGCCCGGTACGAATCCGGAAATCTGGTCTAAATGCTTCGCGATGCTGCCGGGGTCGGAGAACAGCCCGTAGATGGCGACGAGAGCCGCCATAGCCGGGAAGATCGCGAGGATGCTGTAGTAGGTCATGCCGGCAGCGAGAGCGAGGATGCGGTGCTGCTCGATGTTGCCATAAGCCGACGGGAGACAACGCGGAAAGGCGCCGTAAAGAACATTGATGATGTAAGCACCTGGACGGAGCGCGACAGGAAGTCGAGAGTTCATGGTGGCCTTGAAGCGCACTGTAAGAAAGGGCACCCAAAAAATTCAAGGTTGTGCGTGTCGAGAAGAAGAAGGCCAGCTAAAAAGACCGCAGAAGGAAAAGGACCGCTCGGCCGTTAAGCTGCATACCGGGAGCGGTGATAAGGTTCGAAATGGATCGGCGCTACGTAAATCTCAGCGCCGCTCTCATCCCGCACCCGAATAAAATTCCGCGCTTTGACAGTTCCGGTTTCTCGGCGCCAATGCGATGGGCTATGAACTTCGCGTGCTCCTTCGCCTCGCGGCGGGACACGCATGGATGCCCGACCCTGTCATGGGCAGAAACAGAGCCGGCAAGATCGAAAAAGAACTGTTTCATAAGGGCTGAAACGCGGTTTTCGCGGCAGCGTTCCTAACGCCTGGCCGACAGCCGCTCGACATTCGCCGCGACGATTTTTTTGTAATGATCGAGGACCTTGCCGTAGTCGCCGTCGCGAATGAAAATCGAACCGGCCTCTGTGGCGGCGTCCAGCTTCTCCGTCACCATGAGGAACATCTCGTCGGAGGTGCCTTTTCCGGCGGCCATCTGCCGGAGCCGCATATCCATGACCTCTAGCGCATCGGCCATGAGTGTCAGCGCCGAAAACCAAAGAAGCATGTCCGCTCCGCACTGCCTTGCTTGGGGGTTCTTAAGCCCCGCTAGTTGAGACACTTAGGTCAAGTAACGGCTGCCGCAAGGGTTCCTAAGCGGGACTGGCGGCCCGTCATTTCGGCCTCGGAAGCGCCAGCATGCGATGCAGGATTTTCGCGTTAGCGGGCGCATGGGCGTCGTAGTCGTTGTTGAAGTATACCCAGGCTCGCTTAGCGCCACTCTCCTTGATCCTATTAGCCCACTTCAGAAGTTCTTCGTCCGAGTAATTGTGGCGGTACCAGCGCTCAGGCCCATGGAGGCGCACGTAAACTTCCTCCGCCGTCCGGACGAGTTCGTCGGGAAGGCGCGGCCCGCTGCACGAGCAAAATATGATCGCGGCTTTGCGAAAAGCTTCGTAGACCTCCTCGTTCCACCAGCTCTTGTGTCGAAACTCGACGACGTTGCGGCGTGCGGGCTCGAGCTGGCTTACGATCGCATTCAGGCGCGCCTTGGTATAGCGGAAGCTCGGCGGCAGCTGGAAGAGGAAGCATCCCATCTGCGCGCCGAGGAGATCCGCGATCATGCCGAAATCCCGCACAAGTTTTTTCGTGCCTGTGAACTTTTTAATATGCGTGATGAGCTCGCAAACCTTCACTGTATAGACGACGTGCTCGCCGCCCGCCTGGCGTCGCCAGGCCTGTACGCCGGCGACGGTCGGCCATGAGTAAAATGAGGCGTTTATCTCAACTGTGTCGAATACGCCCGCGTAGTGTTTAAACCATTCCGGCTGCGGCACCCCGTCGTAAAACAGGTCGCGCCATTTCCAGTAGCGCCAGCCCGAGCAGCCAACATAGACGGACGCATTTAAACGGGGCGGGGGCGTTGCGCCATCCGCTTCCATCTTCAAGCGGGCTTTGTGCATCTTGGCTGCCCGAAGAATATTATTTTCGCGCTGCTTCTCGCGCCGAAGCCGGCGCCGCTCGCGCCATTCCTCTAACGTCAGCTTCACCATTTGAGTTGGCGTGTCTGCCCGTGGCATGATCTCTGCTTTCCAAAATACCTAGCGCAGGAACCGGCACTCTAAGTTCCGGGTTGGAGAGACCGTTCCAATGAGTGCAGGAAACTAGCGCGATGAACATAGACGTATTGATAGTCGGGCGCGGCCCCGCCGGTTTAAGCGCCGCACTCATCCTGGGGCGATGCCGCCGCACCGTGCTCCTCTGCGATGACCGGCAGCAGCGCAACCGCGCGTCAAAGGAAATCCACGGACTCCTCGGGTCAAACGGTCGATCCCCCGCGCAATTTCTTCAGGAGGGACGGGAGGAGCTCATGCGCCATGAATCCGTATCGATGCGGCAAAAGCGGGTGACTGAGATAGAACCCTGCGAAGAAGGGTTCCGGTTTGCTTGCGAGGACGGAGCAAGTGGCATTGCCGCGAAGTTTTGCTTGCCACCGGCATTGTTGACGAAATCCCTGACCTTCCCGGCATTCATGCTCTCTACGGCGTTTCCGTCCACCATTGCCTTTACTGCGACGGCTTCGAATACGCGGGTCAACCTGTGGCCGCATACGGCAAGGGCGACAAAGGCGCAGAGCTAGGCATCATGATGAAGCACTGGATCGATGATGTAGTCGTGTGCAGTGGCGGTACCGAAGTAAGCGCAGCCGTTGTGAAAAGACTTGAACAGCACGGTGTGTCGTTGCGCACGGAACCTATCCGCGAGCTGCACGGCGCAAGCGGCATTCTTTCGTCAATCGCTTTTGAAAACGGACCTGACCTCTCCCGCACGGGAATCTTCTTTTCTACCGGATGTCATCAAGGCTCGGATCTGCCTCTGCGGCTCGGTTGCAAGCGGGACGAGAAGGGAGGGGTCATTACCGACGCTCTGACGGAAGAAACGACAGGGCCCGGGCTCTATGTCGCAGGCGACGTGTCCCGCGACGTTTTGCTCGTCGCAGTTGCTATCGCGGAAGGCGCAAAGGCGGCCGTTGCGATCAATAAGGCAATTCTCCGGCGTGACGGTTTCTGCGACTAAAATCGCTTCGCTCTGCGAAGCGCTCCCTCAAGACGTTCTCTCATCTTCTGCCAGCGCTTGGGGAATGGCAGGGCCAACCGCCTTCGGGCGAAACTGTCAGTGGGGCGGGGCGCAATGCCATTCGCGAACGTCGGGTTCAAACGTCAAGCAACATGTAAATCCATCCCTCGTGAAACAGGAGCGATTCGAAAAAGGCTTCTTGCAGCGGCAACTCTTTCCCTGGACCAAAACGCAGGTCCCAAATGAACTCAACCTGAGAGCGAGTGCAAGGTGCGGGTCGTTCCTAAAAGGAGCAGACGGTTGCCTCGGTCACCGCTTGCGCTTTTTGACGGCCTTCTTTTGCGCTCGCTTGCCTACCCTCTTCGAGGTGACAGTAGCTTTCTTAGCCACCTTCCTTGATGGAGGCTTTGCGGCGCTCTTCGAGGTGCCTTTGGTGGCCTTCGTCGATGTTTTCTTGATCGCTTTCTTGGGGTCGGCCGGTCTCCCCTTAGCCATCGCTGCAGCGACCCGCTTGTTAGCCCTCAAGGGGGACGGACTGCGCTTTTTCCTTTTCATAGGGATGATCCGTGGTGAGACGGCCGCAGCATCGGAGATGTATACCTGCTCGTTAGTCTCTCCCGCGATCTGCGCGGGATCCGGCTTCAGAGCTTCCATTGCTGCACTCGTCGCATGGTCGACGATTTCCCCAACGCTGCTGGAGATTCTATCGACGATCGATTTCTTCTTGGCCATGCGCTCCTCTCTGAGTCGCGAGCACGATAACTCATTTTCGGTTCACGCGGGATGGGGAGGGCATCGACTATACTGAGAGGCATGTGGCACGATAGCTGAAGAGTTTCCCGACGCATCCCTTCACATTTGTTAATTAGCGGATGCTCGAAAAGGTGAGTATGTGACGCGCGGTCGAATCGTCGGACAGGAGTGAGGGCAGTGGTGGATGATTACAAAGAGCCGCCTGCAAATTCTCCCCAGCTCACGATCCATTACAGGCAGTTTCTGCATTACCTGCGGCACGGCAGTTGGGTTCGGGATGTCCCGGGCGGCGCGCGCGTGAAGGCCAACGTCGTCAAGTATGGTTGGGCCGAACCTCGTCGTGAACGTGGAGCGACGTGGTTTCGGATCACGGAGTTAGGCGCCGCAGAACTCCGCAAGAAAACTTCGGCGGAGTGGTAAGAAGGGCGCTGTCGCGCTTCTCGTCGACTGCTCTTCTCTAGGTCAGCGAATAGCGGCCGCAGCATCGTCTTTGCTTGGGACAAGCCAATCGACCGAAAGCAGGCAAGCTTCGGTGACAATGAAGGCGGCCAGACCGCCGAGCCAGCCGAAGAAGACAACCCAAAAGGTTGCGAGCATGATCGCGCAGAAGACGTCGGCGAGCACCTTGGCAGTTCGGATGTCGCGGGTCTGATCGGCTGTGAAATATGGCATTTCTCCTGACGGGACCGGAAACCTAGCTTCAAGGGCGCCAGCCGTCCACTCTCGTTAACGCAGCGGCGGATCTTGTGGCAGGCTTGGCTGCGGCAGCCCGTATTCCAGGCGCGCTTTGCCGCGAGCTCTCTATAGGCCTCGCGGATCAGCAGTTGAGTTTTGAATGTTCAAACTTGTTCGCCTGCCGCCGATTTCTCCAGGCTCGCGGCGCCTCTAAGTATTCGGCTAGCAGTTTCATCGCGGGCCACTACGCCATCTGATCTAAGGCGCGGGCGCGGGCTTCCATCTGATCTGCGCAAAATACTATAACGCGGGCGAGTTCGGGAGACAGCTCCTCGGCAAGCCGCCGCAGCTCCGCAAGATCGGCCTGTATTTCGATGAGCGCTTCGAGATAGGTTTTCGTCATTTCGGCGGCTGAAGACTAGGCAGGCGCAACCAATCGCTTATGTGCGCTCCGCTCTCGACAATCTTCGCGCGTCTCAACAGACTATCGCGTTCCGCTCCCGCAGTCAGTCCATTGGCCTGCTCTCTCAAGGTAGTCGCCTGTTCGGCCATTCGTTCTTCGAGGGAGCGGGTCTGTTTCACTCTCCGGCGTTGCTGGGACATCACGCAAGCTCCTGAACCCAATTCGCTCTCGAACGCGCAACGAGAACTCAGGTTCCGCCACGGGAACAAGGAGGCCACCTTATCGGGCATGGTAGGACTACGACGGCCGCTTGCGTTCACCCGACGCAACGACCTCAAAGATGAAGACGATCGCGCCCACGAAGGCCAAGCCGCCGACCACTAACAGCAATACCATCTCAAGCACGCTTGGTCGCTCCATCAACCTCGGTAGCGATCGCCTTCTCGACTTCGTCCGCAAGGATGTTGAGGTGCTTCGCCAACCGGTCGAATAACTGCTGCTTATGAGGAGCGGTCGCAAGGTCTCTGATCAGCGCGCACTCGGCGGCGTCCTGCCGGAGCTTCTCGGCCTGGATTTGCATGTCTTGCATGAAGGCGACTTTCTTCTTTTTGTTCCCTTCCAATTGCACGTTTTTCCCGCTCGATCCAGCAGGTATAGGTTGTCGGACGGCCGACGGCGCCAGCGCCCTAGCAATGCCACCTCCGGACATCACTCCTGACGGAGGTCGGCGTCGATCCAGACCCAGACGTTCTCGTCGGTCTGCCACTGCCGTTTGAAGTACAAGAACCCGGTCTTGTGCCACGGCAGGATCTCGTGCGTGAAGTTGTCTAGGACGAAGTCACCCTCGTCGGTCACCACGGTGAGCACTGCGTGGGTGTCATTATCCCGCCGCGCCGTGGTGATCAGCAGCGCCTGCCGAGGCCAGCCGGCGTCGATCAGCATCTTGCGCTTCAGCAGAACGTAGTCCTCGCAGTCACCGTAGCCGTCGGTCGGCAGGTTCCAGCTCTCGACCTTGCTCCAATGCCTGGGGTCTGAGAGAGGCTCTACCGTCTCGTTGACCCAGCGGTTGACCTTCCTGAGATCGCCCCACGTCGTCGGCGTCATCACGATGACCTTGCTCTCGCGCTGCCCGGACAGGCACTCCTTGGGATAGTCGGCGCAGAATTGAAGCCATCCCTTCGGCGCCTCCGCCTGATGCTTGAGCGGCATGCTCTTCTTGGGCGCATCCGCCACGGCGACAGCGACGGCGCCGAGGTAGAACGCGGCGGCGAGTGCCAGACGGAACGACATCGAAGGACTCCGGAAATAGGGGAGGTAGTTGCCAAAAAATTCCATGGCCAGGTGAGAAGCGGGAGCAAAAGAGCCCCATTTCCTATGGGGTGTGAGCAGGATCAGTTGCACGCTAAAATCATTTCAAATCAGCGGCTTGCCGTAGATTTACGGAGATCGTCATTAACGATTAATGCGCGGGGATTACCATATTTTCCCGGTGTTAAAGCGGACAAATGTCCGAATGCGCCGGAGGAGATCGTTATGGGGTGGATCCTGAACTTGCGATTGGAACGAAGCTCGCGCTTGCATCGGCTTTGACGGCCATCCTCGTGGGGTCTTGTGATAGCAACCGCCTGAGGGACGAGGTCTCAAGGTTCTTGGGCTCCGTGCGGACTGCATCGCAGCAGGCGGCTGGGGGCAGGGGTCACAAAGCTGACGTCGGGCGGAAGGGGTGCAAAGGGCCATAAGCTGACTTCCCGTCGTGACCAATGCGAAGCTATGTCATCAATCAAACAACTGGCAGCAATCCGCAGAACCTCCGGCCGAAAAGCACCAATTATGCTTTTTCGACGACGGTCACCGGCGGACGACCTGGACCGCAACGGGTCGTCTGTTGAGCAGTCGTAGAGGCGGCTCCTATAAGCGCGGCGATGGGCGCATCCGCCGATGGACAGCATCCCGCTACGTGCCGCGGGTGGAAGCCAGGTAGGAAGCATCCAGCACATGGCGGCTGCACAGCTCAGTTCACCTTCCTTCTATCCCGAATACCATCGATGTTGTGGGCCAATCATCAGACGCGTTGCGCGGTTCGGAACGCGGGCGTTCAGTTCGCCGCCTTTTCGGCCGCCCGGCGGGCCCGTCGTCCGGTCGTCTTCACACGCTCGTTCGCCGTCTTTTCCGCTTTGGCGCGCGATTCGCATTTCTTCCGCAGATCTTCGATCTCTTCGTCTGTGAGATGCTCAATGCCGACAAGCGAGTTTCGCGCCGCCCCGACGCGGATCAATTCGTCCAGCTTGACCTGCATGGCGGCACTGTCGCGGTTCTGCGAATTCTGAATGAGAAATACCATGAGAAAGGTGACGATGGTGGTGCCGGTGTTGATCACCAGCTGCCATGTGTCGGAATAGCCAAACAACGGACCGGTCACCGCCCAGATGACCACCACGAGGGCCGCGAGCACGAAAGTGGACGCGCGCCCGGCAGCCTGCGAGGTGCGGGTGGCAAACTCGCCGAAGAAGTGGGCGGCGGCGCCTTCCGTTTTCTTCCGCCTATCACTCATGAGACCTCCGATTTCGACAGAACGGGCGAAGAGGTTCGCCGGTTTCCCCGTAAGGACGCGTCGACGACTGGACCCTAGCCGAAAGTATGAACGTCCGCAGTCGGATTTGCGGAACTGGAGGGCAAACGTTCCGGTTGGATTCCCAGCATGGCTCGAATCGAAGACTACGCCCTGATCGGTGACTGTGAGACTGCGGCTCTGGTCGGGCGCGACGGGTCAATCGACTGGCTCTGCGTCCCCCGCTTCGATTCGGACAGCTGCTTCGCGAAGCTACTCGGCGACGAGCACAACGGATACTGGAAGATTTGCCCCAAGGCTCGCTCGAGCAGCGAGCGACTCTACCGACCGGGCACCTTGATTCTTGAGACGACCTTTACGACGGACCAGGGCCGGGTCCGCCTCATCGATCTCATGCCGCCGAAGACGGATCTCTCAAAGGTCGTTAGAATCGTCGAAGGACTGGAGGGCGAGGTCGAGATGCGCAGCGAACTTGTCGCGCGCTTCGACTACGGTACCATGTACCGTGGGTCAGCCGCCTTGAGGACGGAGCGGTCAGCATGGTCGCGGGCGCGTCGATGCTGCTGCTCAGGACCGCGGTGCCGATGCGCGGCGAAGCCATGAAAACTGTGGGCTCGTTCTCGGTCGCGCGCGGCGAGACCGCGGCTTTCGTCCTTTCCCATCAGATATCCTACCAGGATCCGGCAGCTCCCGACGACCCCTCTGCCCTTCTGAAACACGCAGAGGATTTCTGGCGCGATTGGTCCAGCCGCTGCAAGACGGCAGGGCCATATTCGGAGGCGGTCCAGCGATCCCTGATAACTCTCAAAGCGCTGACGTTCGGCCCCAGTTGCGGTATCGTAGCGGCCGCTACGACGTCGCTGCCGGAGCAGATCGGAGGCTCGAGAAATTGGGACTATCGCTTCTGCTGGGTACGTGACGCCACGTTGACGCTCCTAGCCCTCATGGGTGCCGGCTACTACGACGAGGCGCGCGCCTGGCGGGACTGGCTCGTCCGAGCCGTCGCGGGGAGTCCGCAGCAGCTCCAGATCATGTACGCCGTGACAGGCGAACGCAGGCTGACCGAGTGGGAGGTCCCTTGGCTCTCCGGATATGAGAACTCGAAGCCCGTTCGGATCGGAAATGCGGCGCACACGCAGCTTCAACTCGACGTCTACGGGGAGTTGATGGATGCCCTCTATCAGGCCCGCCGCGGCGGCCTCCGCGAGAACAAGCGTGCCTGGGCGGTCCAGTGCGCGCTGCTCGACCATCTCAAGAGCATCTGGAGCCAGCCGGACGAGGGCATATGGGAGGTCCGGGGCGGCGCCAAGCACTTCACGTATTCGAAGATCATGGCGTGGGTCGCCTACGATCGAGCCATCAAGTCGGCTGCCGAATTCGGCATCAAGGGCCCCGTCGCGGAGTGGGAAGCGCAGCGTGCCGCGATCCATGACGAGGTTTGCCGTCGCGGCTACGACGAAGAGCGCAAAACCTTCGTCCAGGTCTATGGCGAGCCGCAACTCGACGCGAGCCTGCTGCTGATCCCTGCCGTTGGCTTTCTGCCACCCGAGGATCCTCGCGTGATCTCGACGATCCAAGCGATCGAACGCGAACTGCTCCAGGACGGCTTCGTGCGCCGCTACGACACGGGTGCGACGAAGGATGGTCTGCCGCCGGGGGAGGGCATGTTCCTGGCCTGCAGCTTTTGGCTCGCCGACGCCTACCATCTCATCGGCCGCGACGCCGAGGCCAAGGAACTGTTCGAGCGGCTTCTTGCGCTTCGCAACGACGTCGGCCTGCTATCGGAAGAATACGACACTTCGCGCCGGCGCCTGGTGGGAAACTTCCCGCAGGCCTTTTCTCACATCGCGCTCGTCAATACCGCCCACAATCTCACCCACCGCGAGAAACCCTCGGAGCACCGCGGCAGCAAGAAGGCGCTTCCCAGCAAGGGAGAGGAAGCCGCGGGCTCCGATTAGGAGGACGAACATGGCAGTGAATTCAAGCGATCCAGCCGCTCCGGCAAGTCCCGGAGCTCGCTCGCGACCGCCTGTCCGCTTTCCGGTGACCTTGGAGGGGCAGCCTGCGCTGGTGACAGGCGCCAACTCAGGCATCGGCCGCGCGGTCGCACTAGGTTTGGCCGCCTCCGGGGCCGACGTCGTCGTCAACTACGTCGTGGATCCCAGATCGGCCGAAGAGGTCGTGCACGAAATCGAGAGCCGAGGCCGCAAAGCGATCGCAATCAAGGCAGACGTCAGTAATGAGGACGACGTCCAATCGATGTTCGCCCGCGCCATCGATCATTTCGGCACATTGCACATAGTGGTGAACAACGCTGGGCTGCAGCGCGACGCGCCTTTCCACGAGATGACCCTCGATCAGTGGAACAACGTGATCGGCGTCAATCTCACCGGTCAGTTTCTCTGTGCCCGCGAGGCCGTGCGCGAATTCAAAAGACGCGGCGTCGTCAGCGATATCTCGGCCGCCGCCGGCAAGCTCGTCTGCATGAGCTCGGTTCATCAGGAGATTCCGTGGGCGGGACACGCGAACTACGCGGCTTCGAAAGGCGGCGTCATGCAGATGATGCGAAGCATCGCGCAGGAAGTCGCCCCGCTCGGCATCCGCGTCAACGGCATCGCACCCGGCGCCATCCGGACGCCCATCAATCAGGCCGCCTGGGAGACCAGGGAGGCATACGAAAGCCTGATGACGCTGGTGCCTTACAAGCGCATCGGAGTGCCGGACGACATCGCGCAGGCGGTCGCTTGGCTCGTCTCCGACGCCGCCGACTACGTCACCGGCGCCACGCTGTTCATCGACGGAGGCATGACTCTATTTCCCGGCTTCGCAAGCGGCGGATAGGCAAAGCCTGAGGGCATGGTCGCAACGAGAGCCGCTGTTCGCTTACGCCGGCAAATTGGAGCATATAACTTTGGCAAACGGCGCACGCGCAACGGCTGCAGGCAAGATCGCGCGCAAGATGGCGCGCGCTTTGGCATCAGTTCTGAAGCGCCGCTCGGCGGTGAAGAAGGCAACCAAGACGCGCGAGAAGAGGGCAAGCCTGGTCGCGCAGGCCCCGGGTCGCGAATAGCTGGAGCTGCGATGCCCATCTGGTTGACCGCCGGTCTTTGGGGGCTGCTTGGCGCCTCATCGCTGCTCCTGGGAGCAGCCGTCGCATTCGTTCTCCGAATGCCTCGTTACGTCACCGCGGGGATCATGTCGTTCGGTTGCGGCGTGCTCATCTCGGCCGTCGCCTACGACCTATTGGAGGACGGATATCAGGAAGGTGGCATATGGCCCATCGTTGCCGGCGCTGTCGCTGGCTCCGCCGCCTATGCTCTTGCCGATTGGGCGGTCTCTCGGGCAGGCGCGCATTCCCGGAAGCGGTCCGGGGACCAGCAGGCGAACGCGGGACAAGGCGGAGGGTTGGCGATCGCAATCGGCTCGCTCCTCGACGGGATTCCGGAAAGCGTCGTGTTAGGCCTCGGACTTTTGAGCGGGAAAGGCATCAGTATCGCGATGCTGGCGGCAATCTTCCTGTCCAATTTTCCGGAAGCCTTTCGAGCGCGCTCGGCATGCGAGCCGCGGGTCGCTCCCGGCTCTATATCTTCGGGCTTTGGGGGACGATCGCGGTCGTCTCCGGGCTCGCCGCATCCGCTGGCGCAGCTTTCCTAGGCGGTGCTTCCCCTCAGGTCGTGGCCGCTGTAAGCGCCGTCGCTGCAGGCGCTCTCCTAACTATGGTGGTGAATACCATGGTGCCCGAAGCGGTGGAGGGCGAACAGAAGTTGGCCGGCTTGCTCGTGGTTATTGGCCTGCTGGTCGCCTTCATGCTCTCTAATGTAGGGGAGACTTAGGCGGCGCTCTAACGCCCTGGGGCGGCTTAACCGATGAAATGAGTGGATTTTGGGAGGCACGTCCGGAATGGGTCATAAGCGGATGCGGACTGGGGATCGCATTCGAGCCCTGGAGTCCGCTAAGGGCTGTTATCGGACTCCAGATTCTTGGTGCGATCCCTTCTTCGCGGAAACTGTCCTAGATAGGGGAGCTGTGGCCCTCAGTGCTTTCCGTCACTGGTGAGTGCCATAACGATTGCCTGTTCTGAAATTTACGTAAGTGCCACCCCGATGCGATGACCCAGAGCCCCCGGCGAAGCTCCCTCCATGACTGCTCGTGTGATGTCCGCCGCCATAACTAACGCGGCCACCATGTGATCCGCCGCGTGCGGAGGCTTGCTCGTTGAAGGCCAAAACCATCACTAGCGTGGCCAAGATTCCCAGTGCCTTGGTCATCTGCTGCTCCAATTTTTTGAGATCTAACATTCTGGCAAAGCTAGGAGATTGTCGTTGTAATAGCCGTCCGCGTACGTGCGGACGTATTTGCCATTGGGACCGTTCACGACGCCCACGTCAGCGCGCTTGCTGTTGACCATCGTAAAGAAGGTGTTCGATCCAGATTCTATCGAAACGATCACATCCGCTCTCGGCCATTTCCAACCCGGGCCTCCGAGATGGGTGATGCCCTCATGAGGATCATTCCTTGGCTGCTTATTGATGCAGGTCACTTGGACATCGGCCATAGAAAATCCTTCCTGAAAAATGTTAATCAGATAGCAACCGTAGCGTGAGGGCAAGCTTGAATGCAGCGTGCGTGTGAGACTTTGGATCTACGGGAAAATACGGGTGCGCACCAAAGCAGATTGGAATACCGTGACACTATCCGATGTTGAAACACCTGCGCGCAGCCGTAGGGCCATGCGGGGAGTAATGCCGAGACGCCAGCCGACCTCCCACCTCCTTGAGTCCGCTAATGGCTCTTATCGGACTCCAGCGGTAGTGTTGATCGCGGCCACATCACCGAATGAGCGTGCCATCGAACGGAGCCATTCCAGAGGCGTAGCGGAGAGGGGCACCGGGACCGAGATGAAGGCGCACCACTTCTTTGCCATTGGTCTCTCGAAGCGTGCGCACCTCGAATACGACGCCGACCACGACGGTTTCGAGGTGCGCCATGGTGTTCGACATGCCAGCTGGTCAAAGGCTTTTGCTTGGAGAACCAGGGGGAACTCACAATGCAGAAGGCGATCGAACGGGTCATGGAAGCATACACTCTTATGGCGACACTTCCCCCCGAGGAGGCCGACGCCTGTGCGGGGCTGACAGCCCACTTGCGGGGCATGACCGGAGACGTGCGGCGTCGCCAATGATCCGTCGCCTTCTCAACCTTTTCCGACGCCAGACTTCTGAAGGGAAGCGCGCGAGATTCTTCAGGATCTCTGCGCAATCTCAATCAGATTAGGTGAACCTTCTCATTTTACTCGCGACGTACAGAAGTGGGGCCAAGAAAATGGGAATTGCGGTTTGCGGAAAATTGCAGAACAGCTCGAAGCCAACGAGCGGCGTGCGCTTCAACTCCTGACCGACATCGCTATCGCACTGCTCTCCGCGGGTCTTGCCGTGGATATTCTGCGCGTCTGGTCTGGATGAGTCAGCGGGCGGGAGGCTGGTCCTTACGAGTGATCGAAACCAATCGCTGCGTTGCGATCGATCGCCCTTCCGACCTAGCGTCATACTTGACGGCAAGGTCGAGCAGCCGCTTTTTGGTGAAGACGTCCGCACGGTCGGCAAGTGACCGGCACCGGTCGGCCATTTCCTTCAGATCTTCTTGTCTCATGGCTTGGCACTTACTACGCTGACAGGCGATTCTACGCAGTCGGTCTATTGTATTCAAGTCAGTTGCGTCGCGTATGGTTAAATCCATGCCGGGCTTCATCAAGCCCCAGCTCGCCACCCTGAAAGCCCGAGCTGCTTCAGGGGAGCAATGGATTCACGAGATCAAGTACGACGGCTACCGGGCCCAGATCCAGTCAACGGCGGCGCCAAGATCTACACCCGTAACGGTCACGACTGGATGAAGCGGTTCTTGGCAATCGCCAGTGCATTCAAGCTCAAAAGCCAGACCATCTTTGACGGCGAGATAGTCGTTGTCCATGAAGGCCGAACCAACTTCTCCGAACTCCAGGCCGATCTCGCAAAAGGCCGTCAGAACAGGATGCTGTTCTATGCGTTCGACATCCTCTACCACAACGGCGAGGATCTTCGTCCGAAGGCTCTGCTATACCGCAAGGAGGTCCAAAAGAGCTGATCGCCATGCTCGATCCTCCGATCCTGTACAGCGAGCACCATGACGGGGACGGGCAGGAGATGTTCGAAGCCGCCGCCCGCCTGAAGCACGAAGGCATCTTTTCTAAACGTGCTGATGCTCCTTGCCGATCGGAGCGCACGGAAGCTTGGCTCAAGATAATGACTGCCAGAAGGGCAAATTCCCCGTAGTCGGATTCGTCAAAGACCCCACAGGTGTGGCCGCTCTTTAACCTCGGCAAGAAAGAAGGGAAGGATCTCGTCTACATGGGCAAGGGCGGGACGGGCTGGAGCCGGACGACCTCAGCTCAGATCCGCAAGGCGCTCGATACTGTGATGAGCCCCAAACAGAAACTAACAAAGGTTATAAAGAGACCGAAGGCCACTCGGGTTGAGCCGAAGTTGTTTGCCGAAATCGACCGCGACATCACTGCTGCGCGCTAGTGCTTTCAAGTGCCTGAAAAGGTCTTGATTTTTGAGACGCCCCAAATAATTTCGCCCTGGGGCGGGATGCTGCAGGGAGAGAGATCTTGAAAAAGCGTCGTCGTGTTAAGCACGAAAAGTCATTTCAAGAGCGCCTGGCCGAAGAGGCCCAGAACTTCAGGGAAGCGGCTGAGAGGGCGACCGGATCTCAGCGCGAATTGTACCTGAGACGCGCCCGGCAAGCCGAAACAGCCTCGAAGATCAATAGCTGGCTGAGTTCACCCGGCCTCCCGCAAGAGATGGCGCGGCGATAGGAACAGCTCAGGTCATTCAGCGTTTCTAAACTAGACTGGCAGACAGGGCGGATGTACCTCTGATGCTGATAGGGGCCCTCGGTTCGCCGGGGGCCCTTTGCGTATGGGGATGAAATGCCAACAGAACCTAATGGCCGCGAACCGGAAAAATCCGAAGACGACATTCAGCGTGAGCAGCTTGGTCCGCGTGGCGTTCCGGGCAAGGAAAGCCCCGCCAAGATGACGCCTCAACGGGAGAAGAAGACGCCTAAGGATGCCGATCCCGGTCACACCGCTTAATTGTGCTCCCAAAATCACTTAAGGCACGAATGAGGACAATGTTTCGAATAGGAACATTGGTTCAATCCGAGGATTGAAAACGTGGCGGTCGCCGTGCTCGCGGGAAGGCCGTCTGCGCGCGGTATGCCTGCGATCTTTGGAGCAGGGCCCGCGCGCTTTTACGTTAGCAAGATCTTTTTGATCTCCTGGCCGTCTTCCGTGACAACAACGATCGCATTCCCGTCGCGCGCCAAATGAGGCTTCTCGGTCACGAGGTGCTGCGCCAGCTCTCGGCCGCGTGCTATTGCTTCGGTTTGGTCAGCGAAATCCCGGCCGAGGACATCATGAGCGGGTGTATCGCCGACGAAGTTGAAAAAGTATCGGGGCATGCTCCATCCGGGTTGCACAGGCCGGGAATGGGTAGTTGTCAGCGCGTACCGATGCGTTGATGTCGCGGGCAGAAACCGGAAAAATGCTCCGCGTCCAACATCCCCATTGCGTCCGGTTGTCACCCGGCAAGTGCAATGGACAACTCGTCATCATCGCACTGGTTGCTAAAAAGCCCGAATTGTTGCGGCGCTGGGGCTTAGCTTTGGGCACCCTTCGATGGTGCGTGCTCTCGAAGTTGGCGCTCCAGGTCGATCGCTTGATCAGCGTTGTAGGCACGTTTCAACAGAGAAGACCGCTCGTCGCCTAGCGGCTTTTGCTCAGCCTTCACACGCATGTCCTGAGCGAACTGTGCCAGTCGCGTTTCTAGGGTATCGGTTTGCTTGAACCGTCGGCGTTTCGTTGCCATCGCATTCCTCCGTCTTTTGCATTTTGACGGTAGGCTAACGCGCCAAAAGATATCCTATCAAAAGATACGACGCTCGTGTTTTTTTGAGAAGTTGCAGGGATGATGGCGCCCTTTGCGCAAATTGCTCAACTTACTCATAGCCAGTGTTGCGTCGACAATCAGTGCGGAAATCCCGCAACCTAATCGTAAACTTGACCTGTAAGCATGACCCTGCCTCGTTGCGGACCTCAATCGCCATACTGCGCAGACCTTTTGCAGGGGGGAAGGCATGCACGGCATCGCGCGCCACGTCGGCGAGAGACTTCGCTGCTTCGGCCTGAACGGCGCGCAAGTCGGGCAACTCTAGTCCTTCGTCGTCAATCGAAAGAACGCCTTCATCGAGCAAATCGAAAAAATAGGGCGGCATGCCAAACATCCTCTCGTCGGAATGCATAGGCAGGCATCCGGCCGCCAAAAGCAAATCACAGGTCCAGTGATGAAGCACTCCCGGGGCACTACGGAACGGTCGCGCTGGCCTGGCATTGTCGGGGGGCGGCTTGGCTGACTTGGAGTTCGCAAATCTCATCAGCTTTGGAAAACTGCTCTGTGCAGTAGTGCACACGCCAACTTTCATTAAGAGGAATAGTCTCCCTTCGGTGAGACGGGAATCGGACAAGCGGGTTTTGGAAGAACGCCTTGCGCGATGTCGCAACCTCGCCAGAGTGTTTCCCGTCGGTGAGACAGCAGAGCACCTCGGGGAGATCGAGGCTGAACTGCTTGACGATCTCTGCGCTCTCGAAGCGTCGTGGTAGTGGGGGTTGCGTCCTTTCTTCGATTGCCGATCTGTCTATCAGTCAAAGATCCTCGCGTAGCCCCTTGAAGAATGGATGCCTCACTTTGCCCTCCGCGGATTTGGCGCGATACTCGATCTCGGCCAACAGCTTGGGCTCGACCCATATTCCCTTGTGCGCGATGCGCTTGGCGTAGGGCTGGGTTCTTCGGACCAAGGGCTCGAGGCGACGGCGGAGTTCCGCAGCAGACGTTTTGTCGAATCCATGGTCTACCTTTCCGGCATAGACCAGATCTTCGCCCTTGCGGCGCGCGAGGTACATACCGTCCCATTTGCCGCCATCGAGCGCGAAGCCGGCGATCGTCAGCGTCTCCCGCTGGGCGCAGGTCTTCTTGACCCAATTGTTTCCGCGTCCACTCGCATAGGCGCTATCTTTTACCTTTGAGACCACTCCCTCAAGCCCGACCTTGCAGGCGTGCGCAAACATATCGCGGCCATCGATCTCGAAGCTTTCACTGAACTGGACGCGGCTGCCGGCAATGATCTTCTTCAACGCTGCCTTGCGCGCGACCAGCGCGACTTTGCGCAGGTCGCGGCCGTTGAGAAAAAGCAGGTCGAAGGCGACCAGAACGATCTTGTCGGAAGTGCCCTTCAGCTCCTTGATCAACACCGCAAAGTCCGTGGTGCCGTCGGCCGCAGGCACGACAATCTCCCCGTCGATAACGGCTGAGCTCGCTTTGATATGCCGGGCGTCTTCCGCAACCTTCTTGAAGCGCTTGGTCCAGTCGTGCCCGCGGCGCGTAAATACCGTAATGGCCTCGTTGGCAAGGTGCACCTGGACGCGATAGCCGTCGAACTTGATTTCGTGGATCCATCTTTCCCCGGAAGGGACGCGATCCATTGCGGACGCGAGCGCCGGCTCGATGAAGCCCGGGAAGGGCGCCTTGTTACCAAGCGCTTCCGGCTTTTTCCGCTGGAACGCCATAATTAGACAAGACGCAGGCTGAACTGTCGCAGATCCTGCGCAGCGTAGCGATCGACGAACTCCTGCAAATGAGAGGGGACGTCGGCAAGCTGCAGATCGCAGCGACGCTGGATTTCGCACGCAATGTCTTCCGAGACGTCCTCGGACCAGCGCTCCGAGACGTTGAACGCCACAACCTTGATTGGCCGGCTATACTCGCCAGCGAGCAGATCCCGAAGGACCGTCTCGATGTCCGTGGTCTCGAGGTCGGCTTCGCGCCATGCGCGTCCCGCGCGTCCAAAATCGTCCGCGACAAGATAGACAGTTGGCTCGTCCGCCGGGACAATCGACGGGGTCCATCGAGACTGACGCATACGCAACTCCTAAAGAACCGCGATTCAATTTGACATAGCCTGATTCGTTCCCGAGGCTGTCGAGGTCAAAGGGAGAGCAGAATGGCCGTCAACAAGCCGACTGGTGATAACGCGCGCAAGGGAGCGGTCAAGAAACGCTCGCAAACCAAGACGACGATCGGAGGGGTCTCGGGTTGGACCAAGCGCGACAGGGCATCCGGGGAATTCATGGCGGTCAAGAAGCCTGCGAAGGCGAAGAAGGCCACCAAGAAATTCAAGGGCGTCCGCGTCGAGAAGAGGAAGGCTAAAGCCAAGACAACGAAGAAAAAGCGTTAGGCTCGAGCATTTCGGCGCGCCATGGATGAACTCCGATAGGAGGGGACGACGCCGACTGGACGGTGTGCGCGCCTCAGTCCCAAGCAGCAGACGTTGACAGGGCAGTCCTTCGGGAACCGAACGGTGGTAGTCGGGTTATCGGACGTCTTCTGCAGTTCTATCGGGACGACATGACCAAGCAGCGTCTTCGAGTGAAACAACAGCGCTCTCTAGAAGATCGGTTGGCCGAGCTTGCCGCTAACCTGAAGGAGCAAGCCGCCAGACTCCCTGCGGGTGCAGAGCGCGATTCCCTGCTCAAGAGAGCCCGGGTTGCTGAAACAGGCGCGCATCTGTCCGACTGGCTGACTTCCCCGGGCTTGCAGCCTCCGAATTAAGCTTGGAACTATTGTCTACTTTGGTACTTTGGAACCTCGCTCTATGTGCGAGGTGAGTCGTGACGGACCAGGATTCCCCGCCAACGCCAATTGGGCGACCGCCAGCACCGTCCTGCTTGGTTTGTAAAACGCCCGCTCGATACACGACGAGCGTTTTTGACATCAAGCGAGACAAGCAAGTATTGATTTATCGGTGCGATAGCTGCCGCGAAGAGATCTGGCTGTAGAGATGCAAACGGCGGCGGAATGCCGAAAGCTGGCGCAGGAGTATAAAACCCAGGCCAACTCTCCGGGCTTGTCCCAGAGGATGGCCACGGTTTTACGAAATTTGTCGCGGAGCTTTGCTGCGCTGGCAAGTCAGTATGACATGTTAGACCAAATAGCCCAGGAAGAGCGGAGCACGATCAAGAAATAGCGGCCGCCGTGGCGAGTAAGGCGATCCGTTATTGCCGTGCCCCACAGTGACTGGAAAGCTCATCCCGATTACTCGCACAAAAAAGCCCCAGCCGTTGATGGAACGGCCAGGGCTTCTCGCACGGGAGGTCATCTGTCGGTCGGGCAGATGCTAAGGGATAATTGATTGGGTCGAACGTCGTTCCCATTGAAACTGAAAACTCGGAACGGTTTCGCTAAGGGGAGGGCCTCAGGCACTGTCTCGCCCGCTAAGGCGTAGTCACCTTGCGAAACCACTACGCAGCACGGCATGCCGGCGAGACTCCCATCGTCAGTTTGGGCGACCGAGCGCCATCTATGGCACGTGAGGAGGCGCCTCGGCGAATCCGGTCGTCAAGCGCCGATACTCGATCCCCTCGCGTGAAGCTTGGTACGGTCGCCGGTCATTTCTTCCACATAGTCGTCTATGGCCCTCACGAGCTTGTCGACGTTGGCGCGGCCATCTTTCCTGCCGAACACAAGATAGCGGCGCAGCCGTTCGAGTTCTCCAAGATCTGCCACTATTGCATCCGCCCGAGCCTGGTCCCCGAGCTTGCGCATGTGCTCCTTGTGCCACGCCTTCGCTGCCGCTCTGTTCTCCGTCTTGGTCATCGTTCAAAGATAGAACCGAGTCGAGGCAGCGACTAGCCGCTGAGGCTTGTGGGTCTGTGCGGGCCGATCGCAACTGATTGGTCAATCCTCACCAAAAGTCGCATTCTCATGAAGTTTCGAAATACCGAATTTCGGTTGCTCCGTCGGGCAAAACAGGAGTTTATAGGGCCCTGGCTCTAACTCAGAGAGGACCAGCGCAAATGGCCGACGAAATCGAGACATCCGAGCTGTCAAAGATCGCGAAATTGAACGGAGATTTCAAAAGGAACTACGGTCCTCTCCTTGGCGCCTTTCTGTATCTGCGCTCGATCAGCGCCGCACGCCGTCGTTCCTGGTTTTGGTCTGCCGTAGCGACGGTGGCAGGTTCGTTTGCGGTCGGCTGGATCGGAAAGCACAGTCCATCTTGGCTTTCAGGTTGGTTGGGGTAGGGTTCGATGGAGGCCAACGATGGAGCGTTTCCATGGGAACTGCGCTCGCCGTCCAGAATGCCAGGTTGCCCCGGCGACGCGAAAATGACCCCCGGGCGGCGCAATACATCCGAATGTCGACAGATCGACAGCAATACTCGGTTGCAAATCAGAAGGCGGTGATCGCGAGTTACGCCGCGGAGCACCGGCTCGAGATCGTGCGCTCATACATCGACGAAGGCATTAGCGGCCTAAGAATAAAGAACCGCCCTGGCCTTATCGATCTGCTGAACGACGTGCAGTCTGGAGCCGCTGATTTCGCCAACGTGCTGGTGCGGGACGTCAGTCGCTGGGGTCGATTTCAGGACCCAGATGAAAGCGCCCATTACGAGTTCATCTGCAAGCTGGCTGGCGTGAAGGTAATTTATTGCGCGGAAGTCTTTGAGAACGATGGAAGTCCGATTTCCAGCCTTTGGAAAAATATGAAACGGCTGATGGCAGCCGAAATGAGCCGCGAGCAATCGGCGAAAGTTTTTGCGGGACATTGCCGGATCATGGGTCTGGGCTACCGGGTCGGAGGTCGGCTGGGCTTTGGGTTGCGGAGGGAACTGGTCGATGTAACGGGCAAATCGAGAGGCTTTCTCGAGCGTGGAGAGAGCAAGGCACTTCAGACCGATAGAGTAGTGCTACGAGCCGGATCGCCCGACGAAATTGCGATCGTAAGAGGCATATTCGAAAGCTTCGTCGGAGGAAAAGGGGAAACCGCCATTGCCCGCGAGTTGAACGACAGGGACGTTTTCAACCATCTCGGCATGCGGTGGGATCTCCAGATGATCGGTCGTATCCTTCGTAACGAAAACTACATCGGCAACACGGTCTATTCTCGGACATCTAGCTATCTCCGGCAACGTCGGGTCATCAACGTCAAGGCCAAGTGGATCCGTAAAGAGTGCGTTCTTGAGCCAATTGTATCTCGGAACGTATTCGATGCCGCTCAGCGGATTATTGAGCGTCGAGTACGACAGCAAATTTCGTCCGACCTATTGCTCAAGAAGTTGCGTGTTCTGCAGCTCCGGCTAGGCACTTTGTCGGCAGATAAGATTAATCGGGCCAAGGGGATTCCCTGTGCTGCGATATATGAGCGCCGCTTCGGCAGTCTTCGCAAAGCATATGGGCTAATCGGTTTCACTCCTCCGGGAGATTACAGGTACGTCGATACGCGCGGCGATCGCTTGAACTTGGTCCAGCTATTAGCCAGAGATATTGGTGCGAGCGTGCCTGGTGTGAGCTCCAATCTAATCGCCGAGAGGACAGGGGGCTGCTTAGCCGTACAGGATGGGTCCTTCGTATCATTGCGGGTCATCCGGTCCTGGCAGCATTCCCAACGGCATTGTCCCGTCTGGACATTGCGACGCAGCTCCAAGCAGCATTCGGGGATCGTCATTGTGGTCAGGTTAGATGAGCAGAATGCGGCTCCCCTCGACTATATCCTGACGTCAAAAGACCGCATCCCCGACCGGCCGACGATAATGACCGAGGCGGACATCAAGAAACATTATCGGTGCAGGTTTAAACGTCAGACGGACGTGATCAGCGAATTGAAGCGCCGAATTAGCCGCTAGGTCGCGCATTCGTTTTTATACGACTGGGATTCCCTAAGCCGCCCAGGCGGGACGCATCCGCCTTCTTCACGATGCCGGTAAAATAGAAGACGCAGTCGCGCGTTAGCTCTTTGTGGTCGCCTTGAGTGAACACGATTTCAAGACCCGCCGCATCAATCATCTCCCGGAAGGTGTCAACGGTGGATCCGCGATTATTCTCCTGCAAGACGATCACGCCATCGTCAGCTAAATAAGGATGTATCGTGTTGAAGAACTCCCGGTGGATAGCTCAATCGGGGTCGTGCGCGCGAATATCGCCTTCGTACTGGTCGATGAAGTGGGGCGGATTGCTCACAACCAAGTTCCATCGCGCGCTTTTCGGTATGCTCCGCAGATTGTTGGACTCGTAAACCGAGGCGCGATCCTCAAGGTGGTTGAGCTTGATCGTGTTCTTGCAGCGGGTTACCGCCGCGGGAGAGCTGTAACAGTCAATGCGACCGGCAGGCCGCCCAAGACGACAACGGCGATCTTGTATGCAAGGTCGTTACGCATGGCTGAATGCTACCGCAGGTCAACGGAGCGTTAGGTGCAACTTGCACGCTTCGCCGATTGGCGCAGGGGCTCGCCATAGATTTTCGGCTTCCCCGCTCGGCTACCCTCTACCGCTCGCCGGCGAAAGGCTAAATTTGAGTAAGCGCAGCTGGTCCGCCTGGATCGTCTTCGATCCAGGATAGGAACGGCAGGGCGACGCGAAGGTTGGCCCGCATGCACTTCTATTTCGATTATAAGGACTCCGCCGGCGTCATCATTGACGACGACGGGGAAGACCTTCCAAGCATCGCATCAGCCCGCGACGCCGCCATGAGATATTTGGCGGAGGGGATACGCGATTATAGCCCGTCGGAGCTAACGGAGACGCTATCGGTCCTCGTGCGAACGACGGAGGTTCACGTGATGAGCGTGTCGGCGACGGTTCAAATCACCGCTGCAACGCCGATGGGGACAAGCAAAACTCTGTCTTGAGGAAAGAAGCCGAGATGCCCTTAACCGCCGACCCCTCCGGCCGCTTCGAACAAGCAAAGCCAGAAGCCATTCTGTTCGTGATGTTCAATGGTAACGATCGGATCGCGTGCAGGGTCGATTGGGCGGCTTTGCAGGATCGCGCAATGGCTGACGGCACTGAAGGGAACGACATCGCTGAGACGTTCAAACGACATCGGCATACGATCGAGCGAATAGCGAGCGATCAGTTCGACGCAGGCAGGCAGATGCCGGTGGTCAGATCTGAGCATCTCACGCCCTGACTCATCGGACTCTTGACGGCCTTCAACCGCTCCGAAGTCAACCGATGCGGTTTCGCAAAAAGGGACCGGGGACCGACCGATCGGCTATCAGGGCGATCAACAGTGCCAATCGTGCCGCACCTCAGCAGTAGGGATCGCCTGGAGGCGGAGGTTGGTCAGGAGAAGGTTGGTCAACATGCGCGACCTCGCCCGGCGAGCGGCCACTCGGATTGAAGTTGAACACGGTCGCGCGCGCCATGTCGGCAAACCCGCGCCGGATGGCTGAAGATCTCGAATTCGTTGCCTCGCGCGATCCCGACGACCGTGATACCGCTTGCTTGCGCCGTGCGTATGGCAAGTGCGGTAGGCGCAGACATGCCAACAACCACACCGGCGCCGATCGCCGCCGTCTTTTGTACCAATTCGACAGATATCCGGCTAGTTAGTATCACGGCGCCCGTGCGTCCGGACAGGCCTTCCACCGCGAGTGCGCCGGCGAGCTTGTCGAGCGCATTGTGGCGGCCCACGTCTTCGCGCACTGTCATGCTCATGCTGTCGGGCTGGAAAAAACCCGCCGCATGCGTGGCGTGAGTCGCATGGTTGAGGGACTGCGCCCCCGTAAGGGCTGCGATCGCTGTACCGATCTGTTCTGGTGAAAGGCCTGTCGGATGTTCGACGGACCGGACGGCCCGGCTCGCTTCGCGCAGGCTGTCGATGCCGCACAGGCCACAGCCGGTCGGTCCCACAAGCTGCCGCCGTCGCTCCTTCAACTGGCGTCCCGCGTCCGGTCTGAGCCATAGGCGAAGTTCGATGCCGTCGGGACCGGGAACGACGGTGAGTTCCTCGATCTCGCCGATGTCCCCGATGATTCCCTCTGTGAGGCTAAATCCCCGCGCGAGGTCGGTCAGATCGGCGGGACTCGCCATCAGGACTGCAATGGTCGTGCCGTCGTAGACGAGCGCCACCGGGCATTCCTCCGCCACGATGCGAGTATCGCGCGCGCCGCCCGACGTGAGCCGAGCCATCGCGACCGAGGCGAGGGCCGTTGAAGCGCGATCGCGTGCGCCGAATTGAATGCCGTGCATGAATGCTCGTCCTTTAGTGACGTCATGACGCGCGAGCCGAGGCAACGTTCCTAACCCTTAGGAACTTGCGATGGCAGCCCGGGTTTTGGCTGCAGGCCTACGGGTGCGGTCTAAGATCGAAGGAAGCGTCATGCGGCAAAAGGCCAAGGTCGAGAACTATGAAGCTCCGGCAGGCGGCTGGGGCTCGCTCAACGCCGTTGCTCATATCCTGACGCAGGAGGGGGTCGCCATCCTGGGCAGCGAAATCCTGCTCAAGCAGAATAAGCCCGATGGGTTCATGTGCGTGAGCTGCTCCTGGGCCAAACCGGCCAAGCCGCGACCATTCGAGTTTTGCGAGAACGGCGCCAAGGCGACTGCTTGGGAAGCGACTAGCAAGACCGTGACCTCGGAGTTCTTCGCGCAGCACACGCTGGCAGAGCTGCAGACCTGGTCGGATCACCAGCTGGAAGAGCAGGGCCGCCTGACCACGCCGATGCGTTACGACATAGGGAGCGACAAATATCTGCCGGTCGGTTGGGACGAGGCTTTTCGTGATATCGGCGCAGAGCTGACCCGGCTCGATCCCCGCTCGGTCGTGATGTACACATCTGGCCGCGCTTCGCTCGAAACCAGCTACATGTACCAATTGTTCGGTCGCATGTACGGGACCAACAATTTTCCCGATAGCTCCAACATGTGCCACGAAAGTACCTCCGTGGCGTTGCCGGAGGTCATCGGAGTTCCCGTCGGCACTGTGCTGCTGGAGGATTTCGAGACCACCGATTGCATCTTCTTCTTCGGGCACAACACAACGACCAACGCGCCGCGCATGCTGCATCCGTTGCAGGAGGCGGCGCAGCGCGGCGTGCCGATCGTGACCTTCAATCCACTGCGCGAGCGCGGCCTCGAGCGCTTCGTCAATCCGCAAAATCCGGTACAGATGATCGCCGGCGGCACGCGCATCAGCTCGCAATATTATCAGGTGCGGGTCGGCGGCGATGCCGCCGCCATCACCGGGATTTGCAAATGGGTGATCGAGGCGGACGACCTCGCCCGTGACAATGGGGCTGCGCGGGTCGTCGATGTCGCGTTCATTCAGGACCACTGTGCCGGCTTTGCGGAATTCGCTGCCTTCTGCCGGGCGCAGGGTTGGGAGGAGATCGAGCGCGCGTCGGGCCTCACCCGCATGGCCCTGCGCGAGGTCGCAGATACCTACATAGCCGCCAACGCCGTGATCGCCAATTACGGAATGGGCATCACCCAGCACAAGCACGGCGTCGAGACCGCGAAGATGATCATCAACCTGCTGCTGCTCCGCGGCAATATCGGCAAGCCCGGTGCGGGGATTTCGCCGATCCGCGGCCACTCCAACGTCCAGGGCCAGCGCACGGTCGGCATCTCCGAGAAGACCAAGCTGGTGCCGCTCGACAAGCTCGCCGAACTCTATCATTTCGAGCCGCCGCGGTGGGACGGGGTTTCCACTGTCGATGCCTGCGAGGGCATCCTGAAGGGCAACATTCGCGGATTCGTCAGTCTGGGCGGCAATTTTTTGCGCGCTGTTCCCGAGCGGTCATTGATGGAGCCCGCATGGTCCGGCCTTCGCTTGTCCGTGCAGATCGCGACCAAGCTCAACCGCACCCACCTCGTGCCGGGCGAGGTGACTTACCTCCTGCCATGCCTTGGCCGGATCGAGATCGACCGGCAGGAAAGCGGCGAGCAGGCCGTGTCGATGGAGGATTCGACGGCCTGCATCCACGGCTCGCGGGGGCAGCGCAAGCCCGTGGCCGACCATCTCCTATCCGAGCCGGCGATCGTTGCCGCGCTGGCGAAAGCGACCTTGAAGCCAAATCCGAAGCTCGATTGGGACGCATGGGTCGGCGATTATTCGAAAGTGCGGGACGCGATCGAGCGGACCTATCCCGACCAGTTCAAGGACTTCAACAAGCGCATGTTCGAGCCCGGCGGTTTTCCGCGGCCGCTTGGGGCTCGCGAGCGAAAGTGGAAAACGCCGAACGGCAAGGCGAACTTCACCGTTCCTAAGTCGGCCTTTGCGCCGCCGCCCGAGAGCGACGGCGTCTACGAGTTGATGACGCTGCGCGCTGATGGACAGTTCAATACGACGATCTACAGCGAAGACGACCGCTTCCGCGGCATCACGGGCGGTCGCTATGTCGTCTTCATGAACCCTGTCGACATGGAGGATGAAGGGCTGACATCGGGAGACACCGTCACGCTGGTGACGGAGGCGGGGGATGGCGTCGAGCGCAGCTTGGACGAACTTCAAGTCGTCCCCTACGGCATCCCGCGCAGGAGCCTTGCGGGATATTTTCCGGAGTGCAACGTTCTGATACCGCTTTGGCACTATGCGGAGGGCAGCAAGGTTCCGGCGGCCAAATCCGTTCCGGTACGCCTGTTCAAGGATACCATGGTCGAGACGGTGGAGGCCGGAGAGGCGCCGGTCTCGGCGTCGTGAAGCCGTTGGGTGACGACAGCAATATCAGGACCGGAGGACCATGAGAGACAGCGCCTCGGAAATTGCCGAGATCAGAGACGCCGTTCATTTGTGCATCGACATGCAGAACATTTTCGCTCCTGGCGGCCTTTGGGCGACTCCCTGGATGGAGCGTGTCCTGCCGACGATCATCTCGATGGTTGAGCGGTGCGAAGCGAGAACGATCTTCACGCGCTTCGTCACGCCGGAGAACCCCCAGGATCGGCCCGGCCAATGGCAGAGCTATTTCCGGCACTGGCATCAGGCGACCCGCAGGCATCTTCCGCCGTCGGCACTCGAACTCGTGCCGGTCCTGAACCGGTTCGTGCCGCCGGCTTCCCTCATCGACAAGCCGGCGTATTCCGCATTCAGCAATCCCGGCCTTGCGCGCCTGCTGATCGAAAAGAACGTCGGCACGATCGTGGTTTCAGGCGCCGAAACCGACGTCTGCGTCCTGTCGACAGTCATGAGCGCGGTCGATCTCGGCTTCCGGATTGTTATCGTCGAGGACGCGCTGTGCAGCTCGTCCGACGTCGGCCACGACGCGCTCATGACGATGTACCGCACCCGCTTTCATGGTCAGGTGGATCTGGTGACCGCAGAAGAGCTTGCGGAGTTCTGGCGGGAGTAGAATGGGATGCGCGGGCGCCTCTTGCTGATCTCTGCGATCCTCGCCAGCTGCGCCGCAATGGCCGGCGTGTGGTGGGTGAGCACGCCGCAGCGGATCACCGCGGCGGAAGCGCGGGTCGTATCCGAGACGGAAGGGGATCCCGAGCGCGGCAGGCTCGTTTTCGCGGCTGGCGATTGCGCCTCCTGCCATGCCTCGCCGGGCCAGTCTGATCGTTTGCGTCTTGGCGGCGGGATAGCATTGGCCTCGCCATACGGAACGTTTCGCGCGCCCAACATCTCTCCCGACCGAACCGACGGTATCGGAAACTGGACCGCCGAAGATCTCGCCAACGCGCTGCTGCGCGGCGTGTCTCCGGATGGAAGCCACTATTATCCGGTTTTTCCCTACGTTAGCTTCACGCATATGCGCCCTGAGGACGTCAGGGATCTCTCGGCTTATTTGCGCACGCTGCCTGCAGTGAAGGGGCGGCCCCCGGAGCACGAGATCAATCCGATATTTCGCATTCGGCGCTTCGTGGCATTCTGGAAGATGCTGTACTTCAAGCCGGGCCCGATCGCGCCAGATCCGGCGCGAGACGAGAAGTGGAATCGTGGGCGCTATCTGGCAGAGGCGCTCGGCCACTGCGCGGAATGCCATTCCTCGCGCGACATGCTGGGTGGGATCAAGCCGAGCACGCGCTATGCCGGCGGGCAGGATCCCGCCGGCACCGGCTTCTATCCGAACATCACGGCGATGCGTCTCGGCGACTGGTCGGAAGCCCAATTGGCGGCGATGCTGAAAACGGGGATCACGCCAAACCACGGCCGCGTCGGCTCGTCGATGTCCGACGTGGTCGCCAATCTCGCCGTGCTGCCTGAAAGCGACCGGGAGGCACTTGCCTCTTTCGTGAAATCCTTGCCGTCGCGGCCGACGCCCAGGCCTTGAGCAAGGCTTCATTGCGCATAGAAGTAGGCGGCGACGTCGCGCGCCTCTTTTTCCGTGATGCCGGTGGCAGGCATCGCCGTGCGGGGCGAGAACGCCTGTGGCGTCACGATCCATTGAATCAGATTGTCCGGCGTGTTGTTCGCAACGCCGGCGATGTAGACGCGCGCGCGGAGGCCGTCGAGCGGACCACCGACCTTTCCGTCGCCGCCGGGAATGCCCGAGATGCTGTGGCAACCCGCGCAGCCATAGCGGCGGATCAATTCAGGCGCGCGGGACGGATCGCCCCCGGTCATGGCGCGGGCGATATCTTCCCTCTGCTGGCGCTCGCTCCACGCGAAGCCCGCTCCGACAGCTGTGGCACCGATGAGGCCGGCCGTCGTTATCGCGAGGGCCGTCCACTTAGAGAGCGTGAAGCGCATCGGCTCTCTCCTTGTGTTGACCGGCCCGCCGGATCCAGAGCGCGATCAGCGCGAGCGCGGCGCCCGCATAGATCGTTCCGGCCGGCACCCACATGATGATCCCGGCCAATTGCTGGTCCTCGAGCGGCGTCAAACCCCAGGCGGCTGCGGCGTCCGCCTGCTGCCGGTAGAGCAGGTGCGGGGCCAATGCCATCAAAGCGCCGAGGATACTGGTGTGCAGCATGGTGACGAACACATGCCAAGCGGCGCTGCCGGTGTCGCTGCGCCTAAATACCGACCACCAGAACAGGATCGCGGTCAGGAAGAAGCTCAGATGTTGCAGGCGATGCAGGAGGATATTCTCGACGGCAGCATCGAACAGCGCCGGCGCGTGCCAGGCCCAGATCGCGATCCCGTGCAGCAGCGTCGCATTGCGGCCCGCGCCCAGGACGGCCCACAGCTTCGTCGAGAGCGGATGCCGCATGGTGCGGCCGGTCGTCAGCCTCAGCCGTCGCGGCAGGCCCCAGAGCAGCGGTCCCACCGGACGCGCAATCACCAGCAGGGGCGCCGCCACGGCCATCAGGATTTCGTGCTCGATCATGTGGAAAGAGAGGAGGCGCTCTCCGAGCCAATGCAGCGGCGACACCAGCGCGGCGGCCAGCGTCAGCCAGCCTGCAGCGCAAACGACGTCCTGCCATATACGTTTGCGGCCTTTTGTCGCCAGGATCAGCCGACCGATGCCGTACATGAGTCCAAAACTGATGAGCGGCGCGACGATCCACAGATCGAACGTCCAGCTCGGCGCCGCAGCCTCCGCTGCGCCATGGGCGTAGACCGCGTGCGGCATCGAGCAGGCAATCGTTGCAAGGCCTATTTTTCGCATCCGCTCAACACCACGGCTGCGACGCCCTGCATCAGCAGCGCGAGGGTGAAGAGGCCGGCGGAGAGCGCGCTGACGATCCGCCCAAGATTGGCGTTCCTTTGCTCGGCGGCCTCGCCGGTGACGCGGCGCAGAGACCACCAGGAGGCGAGGCCCGACGCCGACGTGAGCGCGGCGCCGGCGAACGAGATGACGGCTGACAAAGGCAGCTTAGACCCGCAGTCCGCGTAGGGCAGGATCTGCCCGAGCTGCATGTTCACGGCCCAGACCAGGGCGGCGAACCAGAGACCCGCCCAGATCGAGAGATGGTTGACGAACCTTGACGCGTTCATACTCGTGCCAGCCAATAGATGCAGCCATAAATCGGAAGCCAGGTCGCAACGACAAAGTTCCAATACATGGCGTTGTCTTGGACGTCGCCGAACCTGCGCCGGTTCGGGCCGTGCCGCGTGAACATCAGCACCGCCAGGACCAGCGTATCGACGAGATCGGTGATGATGTGCGTGGTATGGAGACCGAGCAGTACCCACACGACGGAGCCATAGGCGTTGCTGTCCCAGCTGACCTTCAGGGCCGGAAACTCGAAGATGCGCACGATCAGGGGGACGATACCGAAGATCGACATGATCACCATCCCGATCTGCACCTTGCCCAGATCCTGGTGCTCGGCCCAGCGCGAGATCAGGATGTTCGGTAGGAGGCTGATCCCGAGGATCAATGTCACCAGCGTGCCGGGGAGCAGGTCCGGAGGCGGCGCGTTGATCGGCCAGACCGTGGCCAGACTCATCAGATAGATATAGACGGCGATCGTGAGGGCGAAGCCGGTGCCTTCGATCAGCATGAAGGCCAGCGTGCCCCACCAGGTGACGCTCGCCGTGCCCATGCCGTGCAGTGGCAGGCGGCCGAGGTCGAGCACGATCTTCTCTCTCATGACTCGTCCTCCGGCGTGCCCTTGGGCCAGAACCAGCCGATCAGCGCGATGGCGATCGGAATGGCCCCCCAAACGACGGCCCAGGGCGAGAAGATCGACCAGATCAGCATGATCGTGGTCGCGGCCGCTGCCAGCAGCGGCCAGATCGAGTTTCGTGGCGAGGCTTCGCGCGCCTGCGGCTCCGCGCCCGCAAGCGTGGTGACGATCAGTTCGCGTCGATCAGTCCGCAAGCCATCGACGACGGGCAGCGTATCTCGATCGTCCCACAACGGATGCAGGCTGCCGACGACCGGGATCATCGGGAAATTGTAGCTGGGAGGCGGGGATGTCGTGGCCCATTCCAGAGTCGGCGCATCCCAGGGATTGTCTTGCGCAACCTCGCCCAAGCGCGCGCTCTTGAGGACATTGATGAAGAACAGCAGGAAGCCGATCGTGAGCACGACAGAGCTGAGGCTGACGAACACATTGAGGCCGTGCCAGGGCATATCGGGTTGGTAGGTGTAAACCCGGCGCGGCATGCCTTCGAGCCCGAGGATGTGCATCGGAAAGAAGGTCGCGTTGAAACCGACGATGATCAGCCAGAACGACCACCGCCCGAGTGTTTCGCTCATCAAGCGCCCGGTCAGCTTTGGAAACCAATAGTGGACGGCCCCGAGCAAGGGAAACACGGCGCCGCCGATCAGCACGTAATGGAAGTGCGCGACGACGAAATAGGTATCGTGCACCTGGGTATCGAACGGGACCGACGCGACCATCACCCCCGTCAACCCGCCGATGACGAAGGTCACGATGAACCCAATGATGAACAGCAGGGGTGTTCTGAACACTGGCCTGCCATCCCACAGCGTGGCCAGCCAGCAGAACATCTGGATGCCTGCGGGGACCGCAATCGCCATGCTGGATGCAGTGAAGAAGCTGTCGCCGAGCCGCGGCAATCCCGCCACGAACATGTGATGCACCCACAGTCCGAAGGCGAGGATGCCGGTCGCGATCAGGGCCATCACTAATGCCAGGTAGCCGAATGCAGGCCGTCGCGCGAATGGCTCGATCATGGTCGAGACCATGCCGGCGGCGGGCAGGAATATGATGTAGACCTCGGGATGACCGAAGAACCAGAACAAATGCTGCCACAGCAGCACGTCGCCGCCTTCGGCCGGGTTGTAGAAATGCGTGCCGATCAGGCGGTCGAGAATAAGTCCGGTGCTCGCGATCATGATGGCCGGCATGGCCATGATCACTAGGAACGACGTCACCAGCATGGCCCAGACGAATAGCGGTATGCGGTCGAGCGTCATGCCGGGCGCACGCTGCTTGAAAATCGTCACCACCAGCTCCACAGCGATGGCGAGGGCCGAGAGCTCGGTGAAGGTGATCATCTGCGCCCAGATGTCGGCGCGCTTGCCAGCACCGTATTGCGGGCCGGACAGCGGCACATAGGCGAACCAGCCGACGTCGGGCCCCATGTCCAGCGCGAACGCGGTCCACAGCAGCGCACCGCCGGCGAGATAGATCCAGTACGAGAAGGCGTTCAGGCGCGGGAACGCGATGTTGCGCGTGCCGACCATCAGCGGCACGAGATAGACCGCGACGGCTTCCATCACGGGAACGGCGAACAGGAACATCATGTTCGCGCCATGCATCGTGAAGATCTGGTTATAGCGGTCGGGACCGATCAGGCGCGCCTCCGGCTGGGCGAGCTGGAGACGCATCAGTGCGGCGAGCACGCCGCCGAGGGCCAGGAAGACGAAGGCGGTGAAGATGTAGCGGCGGCCGATGATCTTGTGATCGACGGTCGTGAGAGCGCCCCAGACCCCGGGCGGCGACTTCCAAGTCTCCGCCAGCGTGCTGGTCAGCCGCGTGCGCGAGATATCGATATCGCGCGTATCAGGAGCGACCGCGGGACCGGTCATTTCAGGCCCGCCAGATATGCGGACACCGCGCGCAGCTCGTCCGGCGTCAGCGGCACCAGAGGCATGTTGTTGCCGGGTTTGATGGTCTGCGGATCGGCGATCCAGGCCGCGAGCGAGCCGCGTGTAGTCTCAAGCAGGCCGGACGCGATGGTGCGGCGGCTGCCTACATGGGTGAGGTCGGGCCCAGTGGTGCCAGCCGCCGCGGTGCCGCGAACGGTGTGACAGGCGCCGCACGGCTTTGCCAGGAACGTCTGCAACCCGGCAGCGGCTTCCTCGTCAATCGGTGGAGTTGCCGCCTGTCGCTGTGCGGCCGCCCATCTCTGGAAATCCTCTTGCGGTTCGGCAATCACAAGCAGCGCCATATGGGCGTGCTGCATGCCGCAGAACTCGGCGCATTGACCCCGATAGACACCGGCGCGCTCGGCGCGGATGGGGAGCTCGTTGGAGCGGCCGGGAACGAGATCTTGCTTGCCCGTGAGACTCGGGACCCAGAACGAGTGGATCACGTCGAGACCTTCGAGCTTGAGGCGCACGTTGCGACCGACGGGAATGTGGATCTCGTTGGCTGTCTCGAATCTTTGCGACGGATCGGGGCCGACATATTCGAGCCCCCACCACCATTGCAAGCCACGGACCCGGATCGTCAGATCGTCCTGACCGGCCACATTGAGCGCGCGGGTCGCAATGAAGCTCAAGACTGTGAAGGTGCCGATGATGAGAATGGTGGCGATGACGGCGCCTACGACCGCCATGGTCATGCGTCGCTCGCGCGCCGGTTCGGAAGACGTCGGCTGCACGTCGCGCTTGCGCCACAACGCAACGATCAGCGAGACCATCACCGCCATCCAGACCACGGAGCAGACCGCGACGATGAGGATGATCAGATGTTTCAGGCTAATCGCCGCGCTGCCGTAGACATCGAGCGCGGACTGCCAATTGCCGTCGCAGCCCCCCAGGGGGACGGCGAGCAAGGCGCTCATCCAGGCCTTGCTGGCGACGCGGATCACGGTGTCGGTCCCTGGTCCGGATGCACGGGGGAGGGGCCTTCGTCGAACAGCAGCTTGGCCGGCGCGCGATTTTCGGCGGGCCGCGTCTGTTTCTCGTCGTTGCGGCTTGATGCGGCGGTCTTGCCTTCGTAGGAGCCGATGGTCTGGACATAGCCAGCCAGCTGCCAGATCTGATCCGTCGTCATCTTGTCGAAGAACGCAGGCATGCCGTGCGGCCGACCGTCCCGGATCGAGGCGAAGATCGAGACCATCTCGGGACCGTAGTACCACCAGCCATCGAGAAATCCGGGGCCGCTGCCGCCTTGGCCGTCGCCGTGGCAACTCTTGCAACCGAACCAGGCATAGAGGCGCTTTCCCTGGCTCAGATTGTACGCATTGGCCTGGTAAGGTTTGCCGAGCTTGAGATAGACCTCCGGCGGCGCGCCGCCGATGCGGTTCGGCATCAGAGCAATCTTGTCGAGCGTCTCGGCGACCGGCGGATCGATTCGCAGTTGCCGCTCTTCCCGCTGGCATCCCGCCAAAGCGGCTGCAACACCAAGGAGAACACCCGCCATCCGCTTCATCTGTTCGCTTGCATCGAGGAACTGGAGGCGTAAATCGACTTGCCGGACCAAGGTTCCTACGGCCTAATTGACGTTGTCGGCAGCATGTTGCGTCGCGGCCGATGCGGGCTGTGAACAGCTGGCTGACGATGGTCGAAGGTGCTGCTGATCAGGCCGAGCTGGGCGGCGGCATCCAGCGAGACCTTCGCGGCGTGATCCGTGCCCTGGCGTATCTTCAAGGGTCCCCTCTCCGCTGACCCCGGCGCCTTAAGGGGCGGCGGCGCCGGGGTCGCGGTTTCGCGTAGTCTGCCTCCGGCAGGGGGGACGTCGGAGGCGATGATTGGACGCGCCGACGCGCCGCTGGTTCCTCGCGGCCAGCGCGGATCGAGCGCGAGGTCATGCCTTACCGGGCGCTGCGATCTGCCTGGCCGTCTTTCGCGCGCTCTCGATGCCCTTGGGGAAGCCGCTGCGGTTCGGATACAGCTTGCGCCGTGCATCCCGCGCCGGCCGCATCGGCTTGGTATCTTGCGCGGCGCGATAGTCGAGCATCGCGATGCCGCCGACCGCCAGCAGCGCCAGAGCGATGTTGCCCTTCTTGGGATTGTCGGCTGTCAGCCCCGACAGCAGCGCGGCGGCATCGAGGCCGTCACCGCCGACGCGGGCCCACAGACCGGCGTTCTTGTCGACCGATAGCGACATGATCCCTGCCATGATCTCGCGCACGCCGAAGGCGCGAACCATGGTCTCGTAGCCTTCCATGCCCAGCGTCTCGGTGACGCGCCGCGGCGCGAACAGTTCGACGACACCCAGGCCGATGCTGAACCAGCCGAGCGCGCGGGCGAGCTGGTCTTCCGGCCGCTTCAGGCTCGGCCCGCCTTCGATGATCTTCGGGTCGCCCTTGGTGCGGACGATGCTGGAGAAATGAAACATGGCTCGCTCCTTCAGGGCTTCAGCACTACTTTCACGCAGGAATCGCGTTTGTCGCGAAACACCTGGTACATTTCCGGTCCCTGTTCGAGCGGGACGGTGTGGGTGATGACGAAGGACGGATCGATCTCGCCCTCCTCGATGCGGTGGAGCAGGTCGTCGGTCCAGCGGTTGACGTGGGTCTGGCCCGTCCGCATCGTCAGCCCCTTGTTCATGAAGGCACCCATCGGAAGCATGTCGGACAGGCCGCTATACACACCCGGCACCGAAATAATGCCGCCGGGCCGGCAGACATAGATCATCTCGCGCAGCACGTGGGGCCGGTCGCTCTCCAGCATCACCATCTGCTTGGCGCGGTCGAGCAGCGTGTCGGGCAGCGAGGCCGACACATGCGATTCCATGCCGACGCAGTCGATGCATTTTTCCGGGCCCTTGCCGTCAGTGAGATCGTTCAGCCTCTCCAGCACACTCTCGGTCTCGAAATTGATGATGGTGGCGCCGCCGGCTTCCGCCATGCTGAGCCGTTCGGGCAGGCAGTCGATCGCTATCACCTGGTTGGCGCCGAGCAGGACGGCGCTACGGATTGCCATCTGTCCCACGGGGCCGCAGCCCCAGATCGCGACCGTGTCGGTCGGCTCGATGTCGCATTGCGCCGCGGCCTGCCAGCCCGTCGGGAAGATGTCGCTGAGGAACAGCAGCTGCTCGTCGGGAATGCCCGCCGGCACCTTGATATGGGTGGCATCGGCATAGGGCACACGCAGATATTCGGCCTGGCCGCCCGGATAGCCGCCCGTCAGATGCGTGTAGCCGAACAGCCCGGCCGTGGCGTGTCCGAAAGCCTTGTCGGCGAGATAGCGCTTGCGGTTGGTGGTTTCGCAGACAGAGAAATTGCCCCGCTTGCACTGATCGCACTCGCCGCAAATGATGGTGAAGGGCACGACGATGCGGTCGCCCTTCTTCAGCTTGCCGTCAACGCCGGAGCCGACCTCGACCACTTCGCCCATAGTCTCGTGGCCCATGATGTCGCCGGGCAGCATGCCGGGAATGAAGTTGTGAAACAGATGCAGATCGGAGCCGCAGATGGCGCAGCTCGTGACCTTGATGATGGCGTCGCGCGGGTCTTGGATCTCAGGGTCGGTGACGGTGTCGCAGCGAATGTCCTCCTTGCCGTGCCAAACCAGCGCCTTCATCTTCCGTCCTTTCGGCTGAACCAGTTCGCACTTAAGTCGAGGAATGTACGATGGTTGCTAAGCGACGTGCATTTCTTCGCGGGCGCGAGCCGCCGGCGTGTCTAGCCTGGCGATCCGCTTGGATTTCCGGAACGATCGGTAGCGCGAAACGGCCGTCGCTGGATTTCGGGCCTGAGCCGCTGATGAAGACCGACAAGGTTCGGACGCGCTGATGCTCGCGTCGTCGCTGATTGTAGCTCCTAGAGCCGCGAGAGCGGTCAGCGGCAATCGGCCTTTTGACGCTGGCGGTCGGCCTCTCCAGGGATGAGACCTCACTGGCCCGATGCATCTGAACAATCCGCGTCCCGAAACCTCTGTTGTAACCGGGCAAAGAAAAGCCCGCCTGACGCGGGCTTTCGAAGGTTAGAGAAAAACATCATCACTTCTGGTCGACGTTGCTGGTGCCTGAGCCAGGGGTGCCGATCGGCAGTCCATTCGCTGCGTGACCAACGCCGACGCCCGGCGCACTGACGGCGCCCGGAGTTTGCTCTTGCGGGAGCGTCTTGATCCCAGTCCGTGCTTGCTCCGCCGGGCTCATCTGCTGACCGTTATTGGTGCTGTTGGCACCGTTGGTCGCCGTTATGCCCGACCGGTCTGTGTTGCCCTGCGAGCCTGCTTGGGTTGAGCTCGAGGCGTTGCCCGTCGTCGGCGCCGCCGGCGTGCTTGCCGTGCTCCCATTCGGCGTTGGAGCTTGGACCTTCGGGTTGGTCGGGGAGTTGTTGGTGTGAGCGCCGGTTGCCGTGCCGTGGGTGCCCATCCCCGACGGTGCCGACGGACCGCCGCCCGTTGCTGCTGACGTACCGGTCCCGCTGCCAGATGACGCTGCGGCTCCGCCAGCGCCGCCGCCGGAGCCACCCCCGCCGCCGCCTCCACCGCCCTGGGAAAGGGCAGGGCCGGCCAAGGCCAGTGAGAGCGCGGCGGTAAGAAGAAGAGATTTTCGGTTCATAACCTTCTCCATGCAAAGACGGTCAATCGAACCAGCATGTGGCAGTTCCTATTCGTCTCCTTCCTTCATGGTGGCGAACGCAAGATCGAAGCTGCGGCCAAGGCCGTCAGAACCACGCGGCTTGCCGCGTCTCGTACCTCAACCTTCGTCACGCCAGTCCTATGATTGCGCGCATCGTCCAGGATGGCCTGGCCTAATGATTCTAGCGCAAGAGCTTCGGCGGCGACCATGTGGGCGAGGTCAATCCCTCCATCGTCGATCGTGACCCTGCTCTCGCTATGAATATCGAAGTGAAATAGAGGCATAGGCGCTTAATGGGCGCGGTGTCTCGAAGGTTCCAAAGCACGGGTTGGCCGGGCTTCCAGTCGGCCAACCCGCAGGGACCCGAGGGCAGCACACGTGGGCTTCCGTTGCGAAAGGCTATTTGGTCCGGACGAGTTCGAGGAAACGAACGTGCAGGGTCGTGTAGTGCTTCGCTCCATCAAACAGGACCCTTGCTTGACTGCCAGTCGCGCCCATGGCGACGACACGGCCTGTTTTTCCAGCGAGCCGGCGTCCCCCCGCCGGGGTGACCACCACGTGACAGCCCGCGACTAGCTCATCCTTGATGAGGTTCAAATCACCTGATTTTAGCAAATTGCGATAGTAGCTGCGCGGCATCAGATCAGCGTAGCTCAAAATCGGGCTGAGCTGCCAGCTTCAAAGTTGCGCGCTTCAAACCTCACCGTCATGTCGGCGAATCTCCTCTAACGCACTTACGAGGCCATCCAGTTCTGCTTTGGCTTCGGTGAGTTCCGCGAGCAGACGCTGTACGCTACTACGCGAGCTTTCAAGGAGAGGCGCATCGCTGAGATTCAAAAGGCCCCGCGCGAGCTGAGCAACAGCACCGTCAAGGTTGGCTCGCTGCATCCTTAGTTTCGCAAGCGAACCATCGATTTTGGCGTCAAGTCGGTCAATCCTAGCTCTGGCCAACGAAATAAATGGTTCCCGATCTCCTGAAGGCTTAGGCATCAGAGAATGCTCACTGCGCTTGTCCAGACGCAGAAGCTTGAAACGTCAGTTCGTCTTCTATGGCCTTCGCCAGTTCCGCTGCCAGCACCCTGTGATGTTCTGCCAGCCTTCCGAAAAGCTCGCGCTTTTTCGGATCGGTGGCGACACTGCGAACAGCCTCGCATCGCTCAATCTGCGCACGGAGTGTCTCCAAGTGATCCTGCATATCCTTCATGGTTCCCCGAGCGCGACTGTTAGGAGCGCGTACTAACGGGATGACAAAGCGGAGGACGCATCATTTGATACGGGGTGGTCGAAAATCGTGCGCCGGCCAACAGCCCGGGAAATGCCGATACCGGAGCCGCCCTATTCTTGATGCGAGGGAAGTTGCGCGGGCTCCCATCTTGTCTCTAGCTGAACTTTCGATAGGTGACATGTGCCGTCGCGAACGGAATGCCGGCCCGCCCGGCACTTCCGCGAACAATGCAAGCCCGGTCATCAATCGCATAGAACCAATCATCGAAATTTAGTTTGAAAGACTTGCCGTTACCTTGTGGAGTGTCGCGGGTGTACTTCCAATGGAAGGCGCAACCGGCTTGTTGACCCACAGCTTCCCCTTCGAGCCGGTTCTCGTGCCCGATGTATTCGCCTTCAGTCAGCTTGTGTATCGTCCAGCGCAGCGTGTCGCTGCGGCCATCATCAAAGGCGTAGGTCTCGGTGAAAAGCACGGTATCAGTGTTTGGATCAAATTCGCCGTGAGCAGAAATCGTCGCCCGCTTCAGTAGCCCGCCGACGAAGCTTTCCAGCACCGCCCATCCCTCCAAGCGGCCAACGAAGAATTTTTCAGGAAGAAAGAGCGGCGAAGTGCCCGCGAACGCGTCTATGGCCATGGCTACCACCTTGACAGCCACAAGCGGCGTGACGCCGATCGAGTTCCTACGGTCGAGGAAACATGCTCGGTTCCGTGCGCTCCACTAACTTCAAGATGCTGTTGCAAGATGGGCATTGATAGGAGCGCAGTTCGTATCGCTTGGCGACGGCCTCACGCGCAACCAAGCGTCGCGGCTTGTCGCATGCCGTGCAGGGCTGCTCGATGTGTGCGGACATACGTCGGTCTGGCAATAAATGAAGTAATGCGGTCGATAGTCAGCCGTTACTAGCACACTTTCTCAACGTATCTAAAATCCATTACGCTGAAGTGGTTGCGGGCGTCGATACGCGCCAACGCCGCGTCAAGCTGGTCGCTATCAAGAAGTTCAATCAATCGATCCAGAGCTTGAACGGAGTCAAATGGATCGAGCGGATTGATGTAGCGACTAAGCTCCATCCGCGCGAGCCGCAATGCATCCAAACACATTTCATTGTCTGTCATCACGCTCCTCCCCATTTAGCGGGCGATCAATAATCCGCGTCTGGGGAAGTTCCTCGCACGACCGGGAAAATGTGGTAATGTTTATTGGTCCGTTGACTACTTGAAGGCGATGGAGATTGCGATGCTTCCAGAGGTAGACGATCGCTCGGCCGCGAACATGGACGTCGTTCTAAACAAGGTATGTCGTGAGTTGTCGTCAGTGGGGGGCGACCACGAAAGTCGCAAGTTCATAGCGAATAGGTTGATACAAGCCGCACGGAAGGGAAATCACACGCTTGGCGGCCTTGAACATGTCGGAAGGCGAGCGCTGATGGAGTTAGCCGCTAACAAGTCCGCCTGATCGCTCGATCGGATACCGCCTGGAACGTCTCAGTTCTTGATGGGTTGGGCACGAGAGGCCAACCCATGAGCCGTGTCGTATTAGTCGTAGACGATGACCCCGACGTGCTCGACGTGCTTGTAAGCATGTTGGAAGACCTTGGATGCGAGGCCATCCCGGCCAATAGCGGTGCGGAAGCGCTCGAAGTGTTACGCGGTAACACAAGCGTTGCCGCGCTCATTACTGATATCAACATGCCCGTAATGGATGGACACGAACTCGCGGAACGAGCGAGGCGTCTCCGGCCTTCGCTGAAAATGCTTCAACTCTCAGGGCGTGAGCAACGGAAGGGCGGCTTGCCTTTGCTCAGAAAACCATTCACGGAAGCCGATCTGGCCCGCGTGATGAAGCAGACGACGGGGCTGTGTTAGGCCAGCAGCTTCGAAAGACAGCGCTCAAGCTCTTCAATCGAAAACGGCTTTCGAAGTACATGAGCATCCTTGAAGTCGACCGGAACACCGTCTACTCCGTAGCCGGTCGCGAAGGCGAAGGGGACACCCCTCGTTCGCAGCGCTTCAGCAATAGCAGCCGAGCTATCAGCGCCAAGCTGCACATCCAAGATCGCGGCATCAAAACCGTCTGCGGCTGCGAACTTCAATCCATTGGATAGGTCGCTGGCTTCGCCCGCAAGAGAATGGCCAAGCTCATCCAACATATCCGCGACCATCATTCGGATAAGCGCCTCGTCCTCGACTAATAGCACCGCTGCCATAGCCGGAAGTTAGCAGCCCATGCCAAGAGTGCCTACATACCTTTAGGTATGGCCGTCCCGCTTTCAGAGCGTCAAATTTGCTCATCGAGCGTGCTGATCGCGAGAGTTTGACCCGAGAGAAGCGAAGGTTCGCCGTCATTCGACGACGACAGCGGGTAACCGCCGAACCGGACCCGGCTCGCCCTGTATAATCCTGGAGTCCGCTAGGAGCGGTTAAGCCCCCTTAATTCGTCCATGCCGACCTCTTCAAAATACTTGTTATCCCAAGCGGGCGATCGCGCGGCAAGATTAGCGGGAGAGAGGTGAAAATGATCTCAATTCAAAGCTGTCGGTTTACCGCCGGGGGCAACACCAAAATATCCCGCTTTAATTTTGTCGAACGTGCTCTGGATCAGATCTTGCGCGCCGCCGGCGTAAAGTAAAGCCATGAACTGCAGCGTGTTATGCGCTGGACCTGAGACCTCCCACGCGCAGTTGTCAAACTGACAATTATCTAGGTGAAATGGCAGAAGTCCTGAAAATATGAATGTGCACTGCTCGAATGTGCAATTCGTGAAAGTAGCCCCGTCGAGCACAATTTTGATGTTTCTAAAGGTCTCCTTGTGAGCAATCACAACCAGCCTCCCTAGCGAAAACCTCAGGCTGGCAGGTATCGGCCTGAAAGTCGAATCCGGCCGCGCCCCCGCAATGGCTCAGGAAGGGACCACTTCCGTCAAGGCAGCGGTGGCGTGCCACCCCAAACGAAGGGCATCTCCTTGACTGAATCGAACTGCTCACTCGCGACTCGCTCGATGGTCGCTCGATGCCTCCTGAAGTGCTCGCGACGTCCTTCGGGTCGGTGCCGTCGGCAATCGCGCGATCGCGCAGCGCGGACCATTCCACTTTGCAACCGATACGGTCGTCGCCATTAAACATCGCGAACAGGATCGCTTCCGGCTCTACCTCCTTGAACTCTCCGGACGGATCAGGGGAAAGGGGCATTTTGGAGCTCCGACCAGAGAAGTGCGATAGTTCGGGCCATCGGCCTGTTCAAATCGAACCTGTTACTTGACGAGCTCTTTGGTAGCTAACGTCACCGTAACCTCCAACAAGGGGGCTCTTTCGTCCCTGACGATGACCCGAACTTCAGATCCGTTTGATGCGAAGAGATCAGCCGCGATGGAGGTCGCGATTTTGACCGCTTCCTGCCGCGCAGCCTCAAGGCTCACGTGTTCTTCGCCGGTGTCATCATCGGCGGTGTACAAATCATCGCGGATGTCAAAAAAGTAGCGCATCAGGTTGAGGGGGACAGGTGCAAATAGAGCGGATCGAAGTCTGCTAAACTCCGAAGCCGCTCCATATCGTGAATGATTATCCAACCCCGCTCGAAATCCAGTAACCCTTCCTTGCGGAGCTCCTGAACAACTCTATTCGTGTGCACGAGGCTCGTTCCAATCGCTTCCGCGAAAATGGCTTGTGTGGCGGGGAACTGAAAAGACAAGCCGTCCACTCGTCCGATCGTTGCGAGCCTTGTGTAGATTTCGAGGACCAGATGCGCGAAACGGCTCACCGCACTACGCTGTCCCACGTTGCAAATCCATTCGCGAAATATGGCAGCATCTATCAGTGTGTCGCGCCAAAGCACCTCTGCGATCTTTGGATTGTTTCGAATTAGCTCCCGAAGCGGGTCATGCGAGATGAAACCAAGCCGACATTCTCCCAGCGTGATCATCTCATGATCGAGCACCGGCAAAAAAAGGCTTTGCAAATCAGGGAGGTCTCCGGGCTGGTGAAATGACAGTATCTGGCGATGGCTTTCCGCGACAACCTTGGATCTCTGGACAAAACCGTCAAGCACCAGACAGCAAACGCTTGGCCTGTCTCCAGTTCGCGTCACTACTTGCCCGGACGACATCTCCTTTACGCGCAAGGGCAGCGAGCAAATCGCCTGCTCCTCCTGTTCCGAGATATTCGCGGTGAACCTGAGCCGCTTCAACAATGGTCCAAAGAGATCCCTCGGCATCGCCTTCCTCCGGCCCAAAAACGCTGTAACGGAGGCAAAGTTCCCCCATTAACATGGTGTGCGATCAGTCCGGATTGGATGTTCGCGGGGGGAGGGGCGACGCAAGTCCACTCACTTCAGGGGGGAGTGTCGCCTATCGGACGCAAAGCACGCGCCGTGAATTATTCCGGCTGTCTGGATTCTATTTCCCCTTTAGGCGACAGGAACCGTCATCTTAACAAGAGGTTTGCTTGTTTTTGGAGGTGACAAATGAATCCTCGAAGCACAGCACAGATTGCAGGACATCCCATCCACCCCATGCTTATTCCCTTTCCCGTGGCATGTTTCGTCCTGACGCTCGTCTCAGATCTCGCCTTCCTCAAATCCTCAAGCGGGTTTTTCTCAACCGCTTCACTCTATCTTCTGGGAGTCGGGCTCATCACGGCGGCCCTCGCCGCTGTCGCCGGACTCATTGATGTCCTGGGTGACGAGCGGATAAGAAATCTCTCCGATGCGTGGCTACACGCCGGGGCAAACATCATCGCCGTTCTTATCGAATTGTATAACTGGTACGGCCGCTATCAAAGCAGCCTTTCAGTCAATACGGGAGCGATCCTCTCGGGCGTGGTCGTAGCTATCTTACTTTTCAGTGGCTGGAAGGGTTGGGAGATGGTCTACAAACACAAGGTGGGAGTTCAGGAGTAGGCGAGCCGGGCCTTCGGCCTTTCCAAGCGAGCCATCTTGCGGAGGCCTTCCTCCGCCAGGAGAACTCGATCCGCGGCGATTGGTGTCCCATATCTTTGATGCGTGTTCTGGAGTCCGCTAAGGGCGGTTATCGGACGTCAGCCAAGAGCGGGTGGGGAAGTCGCAAAGGGCCAGAGGCGGACATTGAGCCGAGAGATTTCAGGAAAAGCCTTCGATGTATTCTCGCACCGCCTTTGCGTCGCCGGCTGCAGCAGCACAGATGCCGAGCGCGTGGATTTCATGAGGCAATGCGCTGCTCGGGCTGTTGAGGATATCCGTCATTATCGATGAAACCGCCTCACGCATACGGCCTGCATGCAAAAGCGCGAGTGCCGCTTCTTTACTCCGTTTAAGATGTTCTTCTTGCGTCAGCATTGGAGGCGCGTGGCGGAGGACGACGTAAATTAGTCTGTTGATCAGCGAGTTCGCAGTCAATCCGTAGAGAGTGCCAAGAGCACCGGGCTTGGCGCCCTGCGCTATAGGGCGATGTCCGCTCGAAACGGTAGCCGGACCTCCGGTAGATGCGGCGCAACTTCGCAGATGGGCCATAGCCGACTTGGTGGATCAGCAATATGCGGCCACGGCGCAAGAATATCATGTCGGTTAAAAGAAAGGGCGCAGCGTGAGGCAGGATCGATCATCCGAAAAAGTCTGGATCTAGGGCGCGCTCGAACTCGGGTCGAGCACAAAATCTCCTCCAGGCCTGCGCGCCCACACTTCCACCAACTCCTGGAGGATGCACGTCGTAGCCAAACCGTCGCACTCGTGAAATGGCGGATCATCGCAGAGATTGTTCAGTACGCCCAAGTCGGTCGCCAACTCCTGAACGTCTTGAGACTTCTGGGGAATAATGCCGACGAGAAACGGTCTAACGCACACTTGGCAGGCGACGCGAGCGAGCACGGACACATCGTTATAGTACGAAAGTTCGCGAGGCCCAAAAGGAAGATAGCGAGGAACTCCATCATGAAACCATGCCGGCGGCTCTGCTATCTTGCTTTGTATGTCATAACAGGAAATTCGCATCATCCGCTCCACATTCGAAGGGTCGATTTCCATCTTGAGGCAACCATCAGCGCTTGACCAGCGCCCACTGATTCCTCGATTTAAACCACAAGCCCAGACTATCCTAGAATCAGCCCGCCCCAGGAAATTTCGCCGCGATGTTGAGTCACGTGCGGACCTCATCAGCGAGGGTCGTGGAGGTCAGCGTTGGGCCAACAGGCGACATCTCTTACGATTACTCTGTAGCAGCAAGCATACGTCGATTTGAGAGTTCAGGCTCCGTCAAAGTCGAAGTTGCAAGCCCGGCAGCGCTGAAGGCACCTCGTCAGCTGTTTCGTCAAGTTTCATCCGGCCGCCTTGCTCGTCTCGGAGCGGTCGTACCTCGATCTCATCGAACGAGAAGCGCCTGATCAACTTCAATGGGCCAACGACCGATTTACGCATCCCCATGGGCTTGAACTGCCGCGAGGCATCGGAAAGGCGAAAAGGTCCGAAGGGATGCGAAACAGAATGCGGCCATCCCAGACGACCTCATCGCTTCGCACAGGCGCCCGCCTTTCACCGATATAGTTGGAATAAGCTTGGAAAAGGTGCTCTTGCAAAGAGACGATCGCCGTGAAGCCGGTGAAGTCGATCTGCCCGCGCATGCGATCGTCGTAGACTAAGGTCTCCGTAACTTCCACGGCCCCCGTTGAACTGACGAACTTGTCAGGTTTGACGCAGAAAGACCTATCGCGACACCAGCAATCATATGGAAGACCCTCCGGCCGAGGCGGGCGGTGCGACAGGTCGTGGTCTTTATCGCCGCTAAAGCCGAGGTCATCGATGCCACCAAGAGCGGGGTTGAAGAAGAGCCCCTCTTCGCCGGAACGGACCGTTGCATCGAGACGACCAATGAAGATCAGGAGGGACATACGAGCATCTCGCTTGATCGGTGCCGATAGACGCCAATCCCCGGCCTTTGTCGCGCAATAGAGTTTAAAATCCAGCAGTGATATACGTCAGAATGTCAGCAGTCTTTCTGTCATCATAAAACATCGCTGACGGCCCAGGCGTCCGCTTTGGGTCAAAGAAGCAGACATCGCCACAGTTTCCGCCTCGCCCCTTCGTATCGCTAGATTTTCGTTGCTCGTTGAAGCCACCACTCGTCGGCGGATGCCCCGCCGGTAATGTGAAGGCGCATCGCTAAATGCCCCAAACGGATTGCCGGAGCGCGGCGCGAGCTGCTCTCTATCGGACAACAAAAAGCCCCGGGCGACGCCGGGGCTTTAAGCTACAGATCTTGATTAGGTCGGAAGATCAGTACTTTGCCAGGGAAGGACCACCGAAGCGGTAGTTGACGCGGGCGGTGACCATGTCGACGTCCTGGCCAACGCGATCGATGCGCGTGACGACTCCGGCGGGTCCAGCCACACCGTTCGAGATCATCGACACGTTATGGTCGCCCATGAACAAATGGTTGTACTCAACGCCGACCGACCAGTTCGGTGCAAAGCCGTACTCCATGCCCACGCCGACCGTTGCGCCCCAACGGGTTTGGCTGGCGCCATCGAAGGCCACGCCGGCCGCGTTGAAGCCGGTATAGTCGTTTGAGGTTACTGCGGCGCCGCCCTTGACGTAGAGCAACGCGTTGTTCCAGGCGTAGCCGACCTGGCCGGTGAACAATCCGAAGGCATCGATTCGCGTACGGTTCGTTACGGCCGGAAAGCCGATGCTGACGTTGGATCCATTGAAGTCAGCCCAGTTGCCCTGCGCTTCCAGACCGAACACCCACTGCGAGGCCTGCCAGCGATAGCCGATCTGACCGCCAACGGTGCCGCCGGAGGAGTCGTGGCAACCCTCAGCGAGCGCCGGGGTTAGTACTACGCCGAGAGCAGTGGTGGCGTCCCAGCAATTGCGGCTCGTGCCCCAGCCCCCGTTCGCGCCGATGTAGAAGCCGCTCCAGTCGTACACTGCGGCTACCATCGGAGGCGCCTTGGTATACGGACGGGCCGCCAGATCGGCCGCTGACGCGCCGGCGGTGCCTAGGACGAGTGCGGTGGCTGCGATGGCGAGTTTTTTTATCATTATCTTCCCCAATTTTCAGACATGGATTGCGAGCAATTGATGATGAAAGATAGCTTAGGAGTCGCACTGAGCGTGTCACCTGTACGCCACAGCCGCGATCATTTGACCGGTTCCAACTGACGACTTTTGAGTTTGGCAAAGCGCAAACGGCTCGCATCATCGACCATAATTCCGGATGCGAACGGGACTGAAATTACGGCCCTTCGGTCTGGATTTGAGCTTGAACATCAATGGCTTGAGCCAGCCTGGGGTCCAGTTTGGCTCGGTGGTCTATTCTTCAAAAAGCGATTCTGAGAGAGCGCTGCTGCGCCGGGATGAGGCTGGTACGGCCAAGCAGACGGAAACTGCGGCATGCGGACGCGGGGTGCACACGGCTTGTAGAGCCCGAGCGGCTTTCCCTTTTCGGCCTTTTCCCCGAAGGTGGCGACTTAGCGCGCTCATCCTCACTCAGAAGCTAAACACGTTAGAGAGCCGGAGCTGACGTGAAAATCGACCTTCCTGAGATAGACCTCAAGACCGTGCAAACCGTCGGCACCCTCGAGCTCAAAGACGAACTCGGACGACCAGTCGGCCAATACATTTTCGGAAAGGGGCAGGGTCGAACCGTCTTCTTGTTTGGAAAGTACAAGGGAACCTTTAAGAGTCACGCAGAATGCCGAGCCTTCATCAAAGGCGTCCTTGCGGGGGATCTCCTCACCACTCTCCTGACTTTGCTGGGCTCCCTACATCGACGACCAGTCAATGAACATTTGGAAGTCGGCTTTGGGTCACAAGCGGTCCCTAACAGGCAACGCCCGTGAAGACCGCTATGGGCCACAAGCGGACATAGGCCCGGTCAGACGCACACAGCTTGCACATGATCGACGAACTGTTGCGGCAATACGGATAGCGAGACGATCGGTTTCAGTTTGCTTGCGAGAATATCTTTCCTCGCGATATCTGACGTGGAGGAACGTCGCGACCCTGCTCCCGTTGAATTTGCACAAATCAACCAAGGAGCTTTCATGAAAAAGATTATCGTCGCTACCGCCGCCCTTGCCATGATGTGCGGCTCCGCATTCGCTCAGAGCGGCCCGGCGCCGCAGTCCAACAACATGGACAAGCCCGGCATGGAAAAGAACTCCATGAACAAGGGTTCGATGGACAAAGGCACCACCGGCATGAACAAGGACGGTATGGCCAAGGGCGGCATGATGAAGCCCGACGCATCCGGCCAGGGCGGCTCAGGCCCCGGCAGCGATCAGGGTGGTACCAAGAGCAACATGAAGTAAGCCCACCTCCTCACTGTGCTTACTTCCGAGCCGCGTCGCTTCCCCACACGGCGACGCGGCCGTTCTTTGATATGTCGCGTTATGTTTCGCTCGTCACAAGAAGATAGGAACGAACCCTACGCGTTCAGCTTGTTCATCATGAGCAAACAATCCGAACATCTCAGGGATCAAGCGCGGCGAGCCGACCGCCTCGCCTTAACTGTCAGCGGCGATGAGGCCGGCAACACTCTGAAGGCGTTGGCCCGCCAGTTTGACGAGGCCGCTGACAGACTTGAGAAGCCGGATGGGCCTTCGCCTTAGCGAGGGAATTTAGCTCTGAATGTCGTTTCGTTGGGTGAAGATTCCGCAGTAATAATCCCACCGTGCGCCCGAGCAATCTCCTGCGAGATATAAAGGCCCAGCCCCAACCCTTTCTGTTTGGGAGAACGTCCTCCCGCTGAAACGCCGTGAAAAGGCGTGGCATTCCTCTGCGGGTATAGGGGCGCCCCAGTTGGAGACACTGACCTCGTAGCCAGTCTCCGTTGCTCTGGCAGCCACGCGAATGGGCCGAGTAGGATCGCCGTACGACGTCGCATTGCCCAACAGATTGGATAGCCCGTGCACAAGTCGGCGGGCCGATAGCCGAATCCAGACGCGTCCGGTAGGTCCGGCCGGAATAGCCGCAAACAAGGTAACGGCGGTACGCTTGGGGGCAGGGGAGACTATTGACAGTCCGGGACTACCGAGCCGCCGCGCCGAGCTGGCGGCTTCTTTGGGGACCGTGATCACAATCAGGAAGCGTTGGCTCTCGCCCGTTCGCGCGCTTCGCGGCGACGTTCACGGCGTTCGCGCCACCGCTTGGCCCGATCGGCAGATTGCCGCAGCGGAGGAACCGGCTCCGGCGAAGTTGCGATGGCTTCCTCCACCTGAGGCCGCTGGATCGCCCCCGACTGCGCTGGGCGGGTTTCCATGAATTCGAGCACAGCCCGTCCCTGGGCCGAAATCTTCCACCCTCCAGGTACGCGCTCGACCAGCCCCTGTGAAATATGTCGAGATCGGGCACCCGGGCTGCCGGGCGCCTGGTGCGGTCCGCCCAGTCGCGACCACTAGTTGCCAAGATGGCCATGTCCCGCTTGAGGTTCTCCATGACGGCGAAGCCATCAGGATAGCTGACCAAAATTTTGAGGACCACCACCTGGAAGTTCACGTCCCGCTCCGGATTGATCAGCGCCACATCGTGGGCGTTCGAGACGGGGCGTCGCGTCCGACCTGCCTGAGGCCATCCGGCGAAAACTCGCCTCGTGTCGCTGCCTCCAGGATCTTCGATGTCACGTGAGTGCGCGCGCCGATCTCGCTACGCGAAACGCTTTCGCATACTTCGTTGAGGACCGCGCGCAAAAGCGCGGTGCCGTGTCGAACATGACCTGTTCCCCCAGAGGGAAAACACCAGCCTAACCTGTTTCTTTCGGCTTGGCGATTCAGGCATGTTAAACTTTGCGGAAGATGGACTCGGAACTTAGGTTCGCAAAGGTGTGGCTCTTCAGCCGCGACCGCAGGTCGTCTCAATCGAAACGCATAGATCGAGCCGATTTACCCCAAAACGACTCATCGCTGACGAAGAAGGTCGGGCGAATATCCGGCGAGCGCGTGCTTCGTCGAACTACTTCCGTAGTCCGGTGTTCATCGGCTCGCCTTTTGTACGCTAGGGCTAGGCGCGTGCGCCGAGATCCGGCGGCGTCAAGAACGGCTCATACGCAGCGGCCGACGCGCTTCGCCTAGCGATGTCGCTGGAGTTAGGAAAATCGCCTCAATATTTACTTCTCGGCGGTCCCCGGCTCAGCCATCTTTCGGTGCTGCTTCGCCAAAACCTCGTTCGGCATTATGTTGGCGACAGCCGACTGGATCTTGTTCTTCATGCCGGTTACGACGTCGCTTTCGCCATTCAGCATGGCCTTGTACCCGGTCTGGGCGACCATGGCCGCATCGTCTTTTTCCTCGGTGCCCACCTTCGTATCGAGCATGTCGGCGCGACGGAAGAATTCGGTTTCCGTGGCGCCAGGCATCAGGCAGGTGACGGTAACGTTCGTTTCACTCAGCTCTTCGCGCAACGCGAAGGAAAGAGAATTCAAATAGGCCTTCGAGGCGTTGTAGACCGCCTGAAAGCTGCCCGGCGTGAAGCCGGCGATCGATCCCGTGATAAGAATGCGCCCCTCGTTGCAGTTGCGCATCTCTCGTCCGACCGTGTGAAGCAGGTAGGTCGTCCCGAGAACGTTCGTATCGATAACCGAACGGATCTTGACGAAGTCCTGATCGAGGAAGCTGTCACCCAGACCGCGACCGGCATTCGCCATCAAAACATCGACGGGGCGCCCTTCGGCTGCGGCAACGAGCTTGTCGACACCCTCGACAGTGGCGAGGTCGGCGTTGAGGGCTTGGACGTTCCCAACACCCTTCTCTTGCCGCAAGACACTTGCTGCATCCTCGACGGTCTGCTCGTTGGCGGCGATGAGGAGATCATAGCCGTCCCGCGCGCAGCAGCGGGCCAACTCAAGGCCAATGCCAGTCGATGCTCCAGTCACGATGGCGAATTTCCCGGTCATGGCGCGCTCCAGTTGTTCGGCTTCACCTGCCTAATCGATTGCAGGATGCAGCGTTCCTAAAGGAACCTCCCAGAGGCGCGGAATTTGACCCTTGAGAAAAAGGGAGACGAGTCCATGAAGGCGCTCATTTGGAACGGCAAAAACGACATCCGCTGCGAGAGCGTCCCGGATCCCAAGATCGAACAAGACCGCGACGCCATCATCAAGGTCACGGCATGCGCCATCTGCGGGTCGGACCTCCATCTCTTCGACGGCATCATGCCCAGCATGGAAAAAGGCGACGTCCTCGGCCATGAGACCATGGGCGAGGTCGTCGAGGTCGGCAAAGGCAACACCAAGCTGAAGGTCGGCGACCGCGTCGTCGTTCCCTTCACCATCTCCTGCGGGGAATGTTTCTTCTGCAAGAAAGGGTTCTTCTCCGGCTGCGAGCGTTCGAATCCCAACGCGAAGGCCGCGGAGAAGATGTGGGGCCACTCGCCCGCCGGCCTGTTCGGCTACTCGCACATGCTGGGCGGCTTCGCCGGAGGACAAGCGGAATATCTTCGCGTGCCCTACGCCGACGTGGGTCCGATCAAGGTTCCGGATGGGCTTACGGACGAGCAGGTGTTGTTTCTGTCCGACATTTTCCCGACCGGCTACATGGCGGCGGATTTCTGCAATCTCAAGGGCGGCGAGACCGTGGCCATCTGGGGATGCGGTCCGGTCGGGCAGTTCGCGATCAAGAGCGCTTTTCTGCTCGGCGCAGAACGCGTGATCGCCATCGACACCGTTCAGGAACGGCTGGCCATGGCCAAGACATCGGGCGCCATCATCCTGGATTTCATGCAGGATGACATCTACGACCGCATCCAGGAACTGACACAGGGCCGTGGCGCGGACGCCTGCATCGACGCGGTCGGCACGGAGCCCGCGACCGGCTCCGGCTTCGACGCCGTCGTCGACCGGATCAAGGTCGCGACTTTCATGGGCACGGACCGTCCCCACGTACTGCGGCAGGCGATCCATTGCTGCCGGAACTTTGGCACCGTGTCCATCGTGGGGGTCTACGGCGGTCTCCTCGACAACATGCCTATGGGAAGCGCCATTAATCGCGGCCTCACGTTCCGCATGGCCCAGACGCCCGTGCAGCATTACATGCCCAAGCTGATGGAGCGCATCGAGAAAGGCGAGATCGATCCATCCTTCGTCATCACCCACCGGGCGACGCTTGAGGAAGGGCCGGAGCTCTACAAGACCTTCCGTGCGAAGAAGGACGGCTGCATCAAGGTCGTGATGAAGCCATTCGGCGCATGACGCCAGCAAAGTCGCGCTGGCTGGCGGCCGCTCAACTCGGTCTCGTCAGCAGCACATTCTCCACTCTGCTCAGCCAAGTCACGGCATCGCAGCTTGGCCGGGACGCCTTGGTCGATTGGATGACGGTCGCGGCGATCCCGGCACGCGACGGGATCATCTTCCCCGAGCCCACGTCAGCCGCGATCGCCATCGGGATCGCCTTCCACCAGTGGGCCGACTTCTCATGGGCCTTGGTCTTCTTCGGCTTGTTTGGCCGATGGACCGAGCAACTCTCGCCTTTGGCGTTGGCCGCCCTAGCCGTTCCATGGGCGTTGCTGACCTCGGCGAGCGAATGGTTCGTCCTGGTCCCCCTGTTTCCGTTCTGGCAGCCGATCTTCACGCTCCAGCAGCCCTATTGGATCGGCTTTCTCGTCCATCTGTCTTCTGCGATAATGTATCCCCTCTTCGCCTGGCTTCGCTGGCCGATCGGCCAGGCGCCGACGACTGCCGACGTGCGTTTCGCTCAGCGCTGGGCGTTGGGCGCAGCCTGCGTGATGGTCGTTTCGTCTGCAATGGGCGCAGCACAATCGATTTCGGTATCGCTGCCCCTAGTCAGCTCAAGCCCGGAAGATGACCGGCGCTACATGCGGCACATGGTGGCGCACCACGACCAGGGCATCGAGCTCGCCCAACTGGGCGTCTCGCGGGCTCAGGCGCCATACCTGCGCGCTCTCGCCGCTTTGATGGTCGCATCGCAGACCGGAGAGAATCGAATCTTCGCAACATGGTGGAATGGCTGGTTCGCCGATCCGATGCCGATCTGTTCGGGCGAAGAATTGTCGGCCATGCCAGGGTATCTGACCGTCGACGAGATCGCGGAAGCGCGTCAAGCGTCCGATGCCGCGTTCGACGTCGTTTTCGTCCGTCTGATGACGAGGCACCACGCGGGCGCAGTTCGCATGGCTGATGGGGAATGGCATTCGTCCGGCGATCCGAGGCTCCGGGTGATGGCTCATGCCATACGCCATGAGCAGCAGGGCGAGGTTGCGCTGATGAACAGGACTGAAGGATTCGAAGCGGTGCGACAGGCGATCCGCAATATGTTCGCAGACAACCTTCAAGACCAACCGGAAGCCGGCGTCAGATGAGCTTTGCGGGTCGATCGAAAGACCGCGAGCCTGTTGAAGTCGGGTGCGCCGTCCTTCCACCACACGGCCCCCGCTCCCCAAGCCCGCGCTTCGTTTCGTCCACGAGGCGGTGGGCGACGGTTTCAGCGTCCTGATCGCCGGCGGCCTTCGCTGCCTTCACTTCCCGCCGCGCATCCATCAGCTGGCGACGCGACTGCGATTGGCCGGCCCGAACATCTGAACGGCAGGCTGCAAACGCAACGCCATGAATCCTTCACGGATAGGAACGAAGAATGCGTTCGTCCGGTTCTCGGTGACAATCCCATCGAACGCCGAGGCTCCCATGTATCATCACGTCAAGAAACTCATGTTCACCGTGCGCGTTGACGAGCCCGATCCGCGCTTCGGCAACATGCTGCTCGAACAGTTCGGCGGCGCCAACGGCGAACTGGCGGCCGCCATGCAGTATTCGATCCAGGGCATCAACTGCGAGGATCCGGATCGCAAGGATCTGCTGATGGACATCGGAACGGAGGAACTCAGCCACCTCGAGGTCGTCGGCACTCTCGCCCGCATGCACCTCAAGCCGTCGAAGTTCGACCGCCAGGCCGCCGAAGCCGATCCGCTGATCGCGATCGCCGGCGGAGGCGGCGTGAACCTTTTCAATTCGCAGGGCAACGCGTGGACTGCCGACTATCTCAAGATCACCGGGGAACTCGACGTCGACCTGCGCAGCAACATCGCGGCCGAAGCCCGCGCCAAGATCGTCTACGAACGACTCATCAACTTCACCGACGATGCGGGCACCAAGGACGCGCTCCAGTTCCTCATGACGCGCGAGATCACCCACATGAAGGCGTTCTCGCTTGCGCTCGAGAGCATGGGGAAGCCGCCGCTTAGCATTGGACGCATCGCCCCCACGCCCGGCCTGGTCGATCAGTTCTTCAACGATTCCACCGGCGCCGGCGACCATGGCGAGATCGACACCCGCGGCCCGTGGAACGAGGGCGGCGACTGGGTCTTCACGGAATCGCCGGCCATCCAATCGGGCGATCCCGGCCCCACATCCTCGATCGTCGCCGAAAGTTCCCCGCCCGCCGACGAGGTCGGGCTCGGCGAACTTCTGATCGACGAGCTCCGCGACATCCTGCATGCCGAGAAGCAGCTCACCAAGGCCATTCCGAAGATGGCGGAAGCGGCCCGCCACGACCAGTTGCGCGAACTGTTCGAGCAGCACCTCGCCGAGACCGAAGGCCAGATCGAGCGCATCAACGAATGCTTTGAGCTCCTAGGCAAGACTGCTCGCGCCAAGCCCTGCAAGGGCATGATGGGACTGGTCGAGGAAGGCCAAGAGGTGATGGAGGAAGGCGAGGAGAAGGAAGATGCCGCCGCGGACCTGGCCCTGATCGGCGCGGCGCAGCGGGTCGAGCACTACGAGATCTCCGGCTACAGCACTGCCCGCAACCTCGCACAGCAGCTCCGGCACAGCGCCGTCGTGGCCCTGCTGTCCAAGTCGCTCGCAGAAGAGGAGAACGCAGACCAGCTCCTCAACCAGGTCGCGCGCTCGTTGATGTCGGTCGCCAAGATGCCGGCGGCGATCGAGCAGACCGGGGAAGCGGAGTAGCCCCGCACCGAACGGCAGCGAAAGCCAATTTGGCAGCAACCGCTGCCAGATTGGTCCGCAGTCTGCGTATGCGGCCGGGTTACGCGCCGCCGGTAAGCTCCGCAACGAAGCGTGGCACGATCTCCGTCGCCGTGGATGGCAGAAGCTGCTGCCGACCGATCCCAGCAACTCGTGGTGCGCTAAGCCGATGAGAGGCCGCGCTTCAGCTGAAAGGAACCGCTTCTTCGCCAGCGCCGTTAGCTGTCGCGGAGAGCTGAATGAACATCCAGAACCGACAAGGTAAACACGCCAGCGCCGAAGGCTGGAGCATGGCTACGGCGTTGGGCCTGCTCGCCGTCGCGTTCCTCTGGGGTCGCATGGCCCCTGCGGAGCCGAAGGACGGCGGCGGCATGGAGCCGAAGGACAACGGCAGCCGGCCCGCATCCGCAGCCAGCCTGGCCACCGAAGGCGGAGACAGCGGCCGGCACGCGACGTCGCCTTCGGAGATTTTGGCGCGGGGGTGGAAGGACATTTTTAGGCGGGTCTACGGCAACATCGGCAATCATCGTATCCTCGCCCTCGCGGCCGGCATGACCTACTACAGCATCCTCGCCATCTTCCCCGCGCTGGCTGCCTTGGTGTCCATCTACGGGCTGTTTTCGGACCCCGGCAGCATCGCAAAGCATCTCGACGAGATCGGCGGCTTCATCCCCGGCGGCGCTATCGAGGTGGCGCGCGAACAGTTCACCCGTGTCACCACCAAAGGCGACTGGACGCTGAGCTTCTCGTTCGCTATCGGATTGGCGATCTCGCTCTGGAGCGCGAACGCCGCCATAAAGTCTTTGTTCGACACCCTCAACATCGTCTATGGCGAGCGGGAGAAGCGCGGCTTCTTCAAGCTGAACGCGATGTCGCTGACCTTCACCCTCGCCGCGATCGGCTTCATCCTGGCAGCACTGGCCGCCGTCGTTGCGGTCCCCGTGGTGCTGCAGCACCTCTGGCTGTCTCATGCCATTGAGCTCCTGATCCGTATCGCGGTCTGGCCCACCATGTTCGTCGCGGTGGCGGTGGGACTGGCCTGCATCTACCGCTTCGGGCCCAGCGGCGAAGCCCCCCGGTGGCGATGGATCACCTGGGGCAGCACGGCCGCGACGGTGCTCTGGCTCATAGCGTCAGCGCTGTTTTCCTGGTACGCGGCCAACTTCGGGACCTTCAATCAGACGTACGGGTCGCTCGGCGCCATCATCGGCTTCATGATCTGGCTCTGGATCTCCGCCATCGTGATCCTGCTCGGCGGCGAACTGAACGCGGAGATGGAGCATCAGACCGCGCGCGACACGACCACGGGCGCTCCGAAACCGCTCGGGGCGCGCGGCGCGAAGATGGCGGACACAGTCGGCGCGGCACGCGCCGACTGATAGGCAGGAACTGCCTAAAACCTCAGCAGTTTCAGACTTATTGAGAGCTGAAGCTTTGAGTGCGCGTTCTTTCGTTGAAGACGATCCACTGATCCGAGAATTCGTCGTGGAGGCCCTGCGCGAAGAGGGCTACGACGTCATCCACGCTTGCGAGGCATTGGCCTGGTGCAAACGCACGGACGCCGACGTGCTGCCAAATGGCTCTAAGAATTCCAGATCGAAAGACGACGACCCGTTGGCATCGTCTCACCCGTCAAACGACGGCATGAAAACCATACTACGTCCGGGAGAAGGGTCAACGGCCTACCCCCGGTGACGTCAGCCTCCTATTGGAGTTCGTTGCGGCGCCACCAGGTTTCGATCTCGTCTATCAGCCGGCGATTGACGGTCTCCGGAAAATCAGAGAGCGCAATGCGAACCGCATACTGGCCCGTTATCGAATTGCGGGACCACTCGGTCGCGGCGAAATCAAAGCCAAAGCTGCCGGCGTGTCGTATCGGCAAGCCTTCCTCCGCAGATCGTCGCTCATACGTTGCACGACCTGACGCGCGGCGTTCTCATCGAAGTTCCCGGTCAGCGTCACGTAGAGACCGCTCCAATGATCAAGCGCCGAGCCGAAGGCAGTTTTCAGCACACTTGCTGCCAATCGATTGTTGCGGAGCGTGGCAAAGATCCGCGAGCGGGTCAGCCGTCCAAATTGTTCGGACCCTACGTAGGGTGGGAAGTGCGCCGGGAGCGCAGCGCCGCCAAAAAGACGTATGGCCGTCTTCATTTCGTTTACGAAATCGGCGGCCTCCCGGACGGCCTCAACGGCGACAAAGGCCAGCGAACCAAGGCGACCGTATTCCGCCCCCATGGAATCGAGCTTAGTATGGCTACGCACCATAACTACCGGTACCTTTCGGCGGTGCGCCCAGCAGAGGGCCCGCCGAATACGGCCTGACGTGCCTGCGAAGCACGTGGTGTCGAAAACCATCAAATCGATCGCGGGAGCGTTTTCGCGCAATGCGGCGGAAAACGTCGCGCTCGGCACGCAGGAGTCCAACAAGAGGACACGCGGCCGTGGCCGATCTGCACATGATTCCTGCGACTGATGAAGCTGAAGTTTGGGTCCATAGTTGTTTAGAAATTCGATCGTTTCGCCGTAACTGCCCGGCAGCGTGAAGATGCTGACCTCTCGAAAGATTCGACTGAGGGCAAGTAGAACGGCCGAGATCGCGGCCATACCGGAGCCGGTGTATAAAAGCTCGGAAATCTTGAAGCCCGCTATCCTGTAGAAGCTCGGCCCCTGTACGCTCAGGTCGGCGCGCTGGTAGTCGTAGTCAAAACGGAAAGGACCGCTGCTCTTGGCGCCGTGGGACCAGGACGTTTCAGTGGTATTCCACGCCGAGCGCTCGTTCTCGGCCCTCAGCGCCGCCGTCAATTTGAATTTGAGCTTGACCACTTCATCGATGGACTGGGCGACATCGAAGGCTATCGGCTCGTGCAAGCTTTCATTGATGAGCCGCAGCTCAGCATGCTTCCGCTCGAAATATTTTTTCAAAGTCTCCATGATGCTCGTGATCGCTGCTACTGGGCTGCGCCCTCTAACTCTTGCCGCTACGGTTAGTGAAGCGCGCATTGCCCAGGCCCGTACCGATCGTCAGCACGCCCCACCTCTTGACGTCCTGCATGAACGGCATCTCGGACAGCCCCTGAACGACGCCGTCGTTATGCATGACGATGGCGGTGTCGTGCTCTCCGATCCGCGGAATCGCATCCACCAGGCTTGCCGGCAGGTTGAACTTGCTGCTCTCCCAATTGCCCGGAAGATTCTGGGCGCCCTTGTCGATCGAACCGTCGGCCTTAATGACGCCGGGACACGCGATGCCGATGACCGGCGCGAGCTTCAATCCTTCCTTCTCCGATTTGGCGATCAGATCCTTCAGCATCTTGACCAAGCGCTTCACCGCGCCCTCGCGGCTCGGCCCGTCGTCGGCGTGACGCCAGAGCTCCGATTTCCAGACACAGGCCTTGGATAGGTCCTCCGCCTTCTGGCGCCTGGTCTCCACGACGCCGCAGCGAATGTTCGTGCCGCCGATGTCAACGGCGATGATGGAGTCGTGAGCTTCGTAGATCCACGAGGGCGCCAGATGCAGCGCCCCGATGAGGCCCGCATCGTCCGGGTGAGCCCGGATTGGGACCATGTCGATCTTGAAGTCTTCGGCCTTGAGTATGATCTCGGTCCGCGCGATGGCGAGTTCGCCGAGACGGCTGTCCCGGAAGCCACCTCCGACCACGATGCGCTCGGTCTTGTCCCACGCCTTCGACTTCAGAAAGCGCCGAGTGACGTAGGCGAGCTTTTGGGCGAAATCCTCGATGGTGCTGTGGACCACCGCCGAGGCCTCCGTGTCGTCGCCGATCAGGATCGCGTCGAGCAGCTTCTTGCTGATGGATTCGGAAGGCTCCTTGCCGAACGGATCCTCGCCGGTCTTGCGCAGAGGCTTGCGCCATTTCTCGAGGATGTCGCGGAAGGCGCCCTTGCTGGCGCGGTCCCCGATGAATCCTTCATCGTCCCTGAGTTCGATGTTGAAGCTGTCGATTTCGACCGAGGGAAGGCGCGAGGCGCCATGCGCTGCGATGCCGGTCGTCTTAATCGTGTCTTCAGCCATCGTCGCCCCTTGCGCGCTATTGTAGCGGCAAGCGTAAACCGGGTTTGAGGTCACCAGTTCCTATAGTGGGTCCGGCGGGACGATGTCCGCAGATGCCGGTCCTGCAGCGCGCGACATCGCAGTTCGCTTAGGCCCGCGGACCGCTCGCAGACTTCGCCTAGCGAACCATGCCGTCACCGAGACGAAAATCCAAGCGAGCGAAGCGGCCACGAAGGCGCCCGCGACGCTGCGCTCGACCAGCAGCCAAAACACTCCGGCGAAGGCTAACATCCCGAGCGCACCGAGCGCGGCACCCGCCGCGTCGAGCGCCGCGGCCTGCTGTCCTCGCAGCTTTCCCTCGAGCCCGGCCTCGCGCATACGGCGGATTTCGTGCTTCTCGATAAGTGTGGCGCTGGCGCAAAAGATCGCCGGCAGAGCCAGGAATAGGCCCCCGATGGACGCCCCATAACGGTTGCTGATCAGACCGGCGAACACCGTAGCCGCTCCGCCGAGCGCGAAGCGGACCACGTATTCGTACCACCGGCCTTCCCGCAGCGACGATGGCGAAATCTCGATTGGTGTGCTCATGCCAGACCACCGGTCACAGACCACAAAACGAAGGACATCGCGAGCCACACGACGATCGAAAGCAGTGTGGCCGGCAGCGCCCGCATCCGTGCCCGCACCAAGAGCTGACAGACGACGACGCTGTAGACTGCGAGTGCGACGGCGCCCGCCATCATCGAACGGGTCTGGACAGCTGCGTAGGATGCGCCGTGCCCGTAGATCGCGATGCCGAGCGTGGCCAAGGCTACCGAGGGCGCGGCGCCGAACAGGCCGGCGAAGCTCTTGGGCCTCAGCAAGTCTCCGAGCATCGAAAAGACCGACACTACGGCGCCCCCGACTAGGAAGCGGACGATGTACTCGCTCATTTTGGCTTCTTCCAAAGCTTAAGAAGTTGGCCTTGCCTGCCGTAGACCGGGTCCTTGCGCGGGGCCGGCACCCTCGGGATCGTCTTCAAAGCTTTAGGACGGTCCTCCACTTCCGTGCACTCGTCGTAGGTGCCGACCGGCGGATAGGCACCGACGACGAGGAAGTCCTCCTCAGCAGAGAGGCACTGATGGCCAGTACCAGCCGGCAGAACGGCGACGTCGCCTGCCTTAAGGGTGAAGATCCGCCCCTTGACGCCACCGAAGCGCAATCGTCCCTTGCCGCGCGCGATGCCGAGTACCTCGTGGATGCGCGAATGGTAATGCATGTAGTCGTAGATGCCGTCCCGCCAGGTATCTCCCCAACCATTGGCTTCGAGGAGATCCTCCATCACGGCCGCCGGATCACGCCCCTTGCCGAGATCGACTGCGCTGCGATAGATGACCAGTGGCCAGCGGGGATGATTGGGGACTAGACCGTCGTCCTTGAAGCGGACCGTATGGGGCTTTCTGCTGCGCGCCAGGTCCGGAGCGTGCTTCTTGCCCGGTCGACCTGCACCCGTCGCGCGCTGCACGTACTCTTTCACGTCCTCAAGGATCGGCATGGTGGTTCTCCTTCGATGTCGGATAGCCTGTCCAGAAGCGCACCAACCGCTCCAGCACGGCCCCGAGCGCAAAGCCCGCGACCACGTCGCTGGCCCAGTGCGCCAACACAACGATCCGCGTCAGGGAAAGGCCGGCCGCCAAGGTCCAGATCGCCCGCCGCGGTAGGGGCGGCAACGTGCCGGCCGCGGACGCCAACGCACCCATGTGCAGAGCGTGGCCCGAGGGGAAGGCGTCCTTGCGCCTGCCCGAAAAATAGACCCCGTGCAGATGCCCGAGCACCGTCTTGCGATCGGGGCGGGTCTGATCGAACACCGATTTCATGCCGTGTGGCGCCAGCGATGCCAGGACGGTCACCAGGAGAGCATGATTGCCGGCGCGCTGGACCTGCTCCGATCTGCCTCTGGTCGCGACCCATCCGACGACGGCAAACGCAAGCAAGATCTTTTCGTCGGCACCCCATGTCAGTCCGCGCGAGACCATCTCCGCGCGGTGGTTGGTGTTGCGCGCTACGGTCCGCGCGATGAGAACGTCGGGCTTGGTAGGTTTGACAGTTACTAGCGCCATCGCCTCGATCCATGCGGCGGTCCGCGGGCACGCGGGGCCTCATTCGAACTGCTTTGCGATCATAACGTCGAAAGGAGTTCCAGGTTCATCTGACCGTCATGGAACCAGCATATTCGGCGTCGGTTGAATTGACATGAGCAACCTCGGGAAGAAGCGGAGTTCGTTGTGGTTATTGGCAAGCGCAGCGCTGCTGATCGGTGTCATCGTCCTCGGCTACTTCATGATCGGCGGTGAGGACTCGGGTGCCGTCCATGCCGACTCCGGTATCACCACCGAGCAGGCCGCAGCCCACGCCGGCGCGAAGGTTCTTCCTACCGATCCCGGTCTCAAGATCGAGCCCAAGTAGGTGTAGGCTTGTCCGCCCTCGTCCCCGACGTCGGCGCGCTCGCCGCTTCCTCGCTTCTCTGTCCCACGTGCCGCAGGTCCCGAAGGCGTGGCCGCGTGGATCCGCGGGCGACCTCTGTCTCGGCATGCTGACGCTCCTACGCTCGGGCTTACGCTCTGGATCGGCTACGGCGCCATCCAGAGAGATTGGGTTATCGTCGGCTCCAACGTGGTCGGCGCCGCCCTTGCCGGCATCGTCCTCGGTTGCAAGCTCCACGATCTCAAGACGACCCGCGGTCGCTTAGGAACCAACTCAGCGACCCCCCGTTGGAGCTGGCTTTCGAGGATGGAGCGGTGGCGAAGGAAGACGAGCTCAGGTACGGCCCCGTGGGCGCCGAGGCGATCCACCTCTGCGTTGACATGCAGCGCATGTTCGCCGAAGACACGCAGTGGAAGATGCCGTGGCTGCAACGTGTGCTGCCGAACGTCGTGGCGACAACGGCCGCGCATCTGCATCGGACGATCTTCACGCGCTTCATCCCCGCGAGAGTCCCGGGCCAGGGCGTCGGCATGTGGCGCCGCTACTATGAGCGCTGGAGCTCGATGACCATCGAAGAACTCGGTTAGCGACATGATCGACCTAGTCCCGGACCTGGCCCGCTTCGCTCCGCCCGCCCGAACCTTCGATAAGTACGTGTATTCGCCCTGGACGGGCACCGATCTGCACACACAGCTCCTCAGCGCAGGCGTCGATACCGTGATCGTCACCGGCGGCGAGACGGACGTCTGCGTGCTGGCCAGCGTGCTGGGCGCGGTCGATTGGGGCTTCCGAGTGGTTCTCGTGACCGACGCGATCTGCAGCTCCGCCGACGAGACCCATGACTCGATGCTGAACATCTACCTGAACCGCTTCGGGCAGCAGGTCGAGTGCGTGACAACGCAGACACTCCTCGGCAACTGGCCCGCAAGCACCCAGCGGTCCGCATGAGCCAATCTTACCTCGTCCAGATAATGATCCCGAAAGTGACGGGGCCAAGGCCGGCAGGCATCGAAGATTGGTTCGACGGGCTCCTCAGGGCGCTTACCGGGGGATCGGCGGCGCTACCAGTTTCGTCGGAGCGCCAGGCGAAGGTCTCGGGCGGAGCGGCGGCGGCACCGCGCGCGACGGCATCGTGGTCGTGGAGGTCATGACGGAGCGCTTCCTCGCCGACTATTGGAGCGGACTTCGCAAGCGACTGGAATCGGAGCTCGCGCAGGTCGAGATGGCATCCGCGCCCAGCAAATCATCCCGCTGTAGCGCCTAGGAACGGTGCCCACGCCCGTCGTTTTGAATGCGAACCCAACGCAGGAGTTGACATGGGCTTCTTCACTAAGGACATCAAAACACTGAACGACCTGTTCGTGCATACGCTGAAGGACATCTATTACGCCGAGCAGCAGATCGCAAAGAACCTCCCCGACATGGTCGAGAAGGCTACCGACCCCGGCCTCAAGAACGGCTTCCAGACGCACCTGTCCGAGACCAAGGGCCAGATCACGCGTCTCGAGAAGGTCTTCCAGATGCATGGTGTCGAAGTCCAGGGCGTCGACTGCCCGGCCATCGACGGAATCCTTCAGGAAGCGAGCGACGTTGCCGGCGACGTGGACGACAAGCTGGTCCTGGATGCCGCGCTCATCGCGGCGGCCCAGGCGGTCGAACACTACGAGATCACCCGCTACGGCACCTTGATCGCGTGGGCAAAAATGCTCGGCCGCGAGGACTGCGCCTCGGTGCTGCAGCAGAACCTCGACGAGGAAAAGGCTACCGACGAGAAGCTGAACACCATGGCGCTGCGCAGCGTCAACCAAAAGGCCGTCTAACGTCGATTCAGGGTAGGCGCAATGATCGCGGCCTGCCCTGCGATTGCCTGCTCTTGATTTCGGCCTATCCTGCGTCCGGCAGCGTTTGGAACCGAACGTCGGCGCTTAGACGCGAGGCGAATTGCCTGTCATGTCCGAACCTCATCGATCATTAGGATATTCGCATGGCCTGCTGTCTCGCCGTCATGCTGGTCGAGGACGAAGCGCTGATCAGGATGGCGCTTGCAGACATGATCGTCGATCTCGGGCACAACGTGGTGGCGGAAGCGGCGAACATCGAAGACTCGACTTCCTTCGCGATGACCGTCAATTGCCCTCTAATAGAAGCACGGAGAGCACCGCGGTTCGAGTCGTTGCCGCGAACCGGGATGTGGGTCGTGAGGCCGTTTAGGCCTCACGACGACCTTGTTACTTTTGGTCCGGTTTTTTAGCGGCGGGCCCGCTCTTATTTCCGGGAAGGCCCTTGACGTTCGATGTGTCCTGCTGCTGCACGGTCGAATTGGAGCCGTTCGACGAACCAATCGTATCACCGGGCTTGGCCGACGGCCCGTTCTTGCCGCCCGGCTGTCCGGCGATGCCGGTTCCAGAGCTTTGGGCGCTCGGCGCATTGGAGACGTTCGGCTGGCTGGTCTGGGCGGTTGCCGCGGAAGCGGAGAGCGCGAACGCGACTGCGAGGGCACTTGCGATGCATTTCATGGCGATCCTCCGAACTGTATGTTGAGCGTGCAGGTTGACCCTGCCGCGGGCTGCCAACGTCGGGCTGCAGGACCCGTTCCTTGCCGACCAGCGACGGAACCCCTCTGTGGCCGCGCTTGTTCCTTCATTTATTTTTCGAAGAGGAGAGGACCGAATGGCGACGAACAAACCGATCGGTGACAACGCTCGCAGGGTGCCGTGAGCAAGCGCACCCAGCTCCGGACCCAGGTCATGGGCGAGACGACCTGGACCAAGCGCGACAAGACGACGGGTCGATTCATCGACCAGCAAAAGGGCGCCGGCCACCAAGAAGTTCAATGGCGTGCCTCGCGAGAGGGCGAGCTGATCGGAGTGCGGGATTTCGAGAGCGGACACACGCGAGATCACCGCCCACCTGCGGGAGTATGCGCAGCGGACCTCGCTTCGCGGCGGCACTCCTTACCCACGAAGGCTTTTGGGTCCCTCGGCCATCGTCGAGCTGACCGGTCTCCGGATGCCCTGTGTCCTCATCGACCGCTTCCGGGCCGGCTTGAACAACAAGTGCTCTCGTCGGCGGAAACGGGCCCTCCGTTCAAATCCGGAGTGCTGGGCGTGGTCCGGCCGGGGGACCGGTTGCGGCTGCGAAAGGGCGCGGGTTTGCTTTCCATCCTCCTCGTTTCGGCCGTTGCCGGCCATGTACCAAGGACCCTGCCATGGCCCGAAAATCGACCTGCCTCTTCGCCTGCAGCCCATGCTGGCCACGCTGACGGACGCACCGTTCGACGATCCCGATTGGATATTCGAGGACAAATTCGATGGTTTTCGTATGGTCGCGGAAACCCGGCGTGGTCGGGTCGCGCTCTACAGTCGCAACGGGAAGATCATCAGCCACTCCTACGTCGAGGTCGCGAAAGCGCTTGAGGGCGTGAAGGCCGATGCTGTGATCGATGGCGAGCTCGTCGCGATCGGCAAGGACGGCGCATCCCACTTCCAGTTGCTTCAGAACGCCCTGCGTCATGAGGCCAAGCTCTTGTACTGCGCGTTCGACCTTATGTTCGCGGACGGCGAGGACCTACGCGCGCTGCCGCTCCTGGAGCGCAAGAGGCGGCTCAAGGCCATCCTGCCGCACCACAAGCTGATCGCATTCAGCAACCACCGCAAAGGCAAGGGGACGAAGTTCTTCGCAGAAGCCGAGCGGAGGCATCTCGAAGGCATCATGGCCAAGCGCGCCGACAGCCCGTACGCGTCCGGACGCCGGACCGCCGATTGGCTGAAGGTGAAGACCGCGCAGCGGCAGGAGGTCGTGATCGCCGGCCTCACGGCGCCAAGGCGGACCCGGCCTTTCTTCGGCGCCCTAGTGTTGGCAGTGCGTGAAGGCGATGGGTGGCGGTACATCGGCCACGTCGGCACCGGCTTCAGCCACCAGGTTCTCGAAGAGCTTCACAGCAAGCTCATGAGGCTCAAGACAGCCAAGTCGCCCTTTCCTGCCAAGGTGAAGGACGAGGGCGTCACCACCTGGGTGCGTCCTTTGTTGGTCGCGGAAGTGAAGTTCGCCGAGTGGACCAGCAAGGGCGAGCTGCGCCAGCCGGTCTATCTAGGCCTGCGGTCCGACAAAAAGGCCAAGGACGTCGTTCGCGAAAAGAGTTCGTCGCGAAAATAACCGACCCGAGAAGAGCGTCCGACGCGGTCAGCCGGCTTCGAGCTCGGCTGCCGAAGGCCAGGCGGCAGGGGCGGCAACCCGAGAGCCTTGCGCACGGGTCCGAACGACCGGCGGTGAGCTGCGCATGCACCAAGCCTGGCGAGAGCCTCGTAATGAGCCGGCACCGGGTAGCCCTTGTGATCCGCAAAGCCGTAGCCGGGGTGACGCTCGTCAAGCGTCCGCATACCCGCGTCGCGCTCGACTTTTGCGAGGATGGAGGCGGCAGCGATGCTGGCGGACTTGGCGTCGCCCTTGATGATGGCATGCTGCGGGATGTCGTTCCTTCAACCGCTTCGCGTCGATCAGCAAGTGCTGCGGCGTCGATCCCAGTCCCCTGACCGCGCGCTGCATGGCCTGAATGCCCGCCCAATAGATGTTGATCGTGTCGATCTCCTCGACTTCGGCGAACGCCACACACCAACTCTCTGCCTTCGCCTTGATCTCCACCGCGAGTTCCTCGCGACGCGCCGGAGCCACTTACTCCCACTCGGCAGACAGTCGGCGAAAGTCTTGAGCAAGCTGCGCCAGGCCGTCGCTCAGAAGCTCGGCTTCAATTCCGTGGAGCCGGAGTTCTCGGATGCCCAGGTGCGCATCGGAAAGCGCGCCGTGTCGCTGGCCGATGCGGTACGCGACGGCGGTCTCAGCGCCGAGGACGGCATCGAGTAAGGCGACCTGGACAAGAAAATCCAGCAGTCGACGTTCGGCGCGGCCGAAGAGCTCGGGCTCGACGAGATCGTGCGCTTCCTCAACACGAACCTGAACGAGGAGAAAGGCGGCGAAAACCAAGCTCAACACGGTGGCGTTGCGCAAGGGCGTCAACGCCTCCAGCGCAGCCCGAGGCCTCTCTCGTCTGTCTTCAGCGGCTCCGCGAAATCGCGGGGCCGCTATCGCGCTCAGGTCGACGAACGGAGCGCAGCTTCCGCCTGGCGAACCACGCCGCCACCGCTACGCAAACCCAAGCCACGGAGGCGCCCGCGAACGCGCCGGCAACGCTGCGTTCGACGAGCAGCCAGAACACGCCGGAGAAGGCCAGCATTCCCAGCGCACCGAGCGCGGCACCCGCGGCGTCGAGTGCCGCGGCTTCTTGCCCTCGGCGTTCGCCGTCAAGACCGGCCTCACGCTTGCGGCGGATTTCGTGCTTCTCAATCAGCGTGGCGCTGGCGCAGAAGATCGCCGGCAAGGCAAGGAAAAGCCCGCCGAAGGACGCGCCGTATCGGCTGCTGATCACGCCGGTGAAGACCGTTGCGGCGCCGCCGAGGCCGAAGCGGACGACATATTCGTACCAGCGGCCTTCCCGCAGCACGAGGGCGAGATGCGGACCGGCGTCGTCATGCATGTCCTCCCCCGAGGGTCCACAGGCCGACGGCGGCGATCAGCCACACGACGATCGACAGCAGCGTGGCTGGCAGCGCGCGCATGCGCGTCCGGATCAGAAGTTGGCGACGACGACGCTGTAGATCGCGAGCGCGATCGTACCCGCCATCATCGAGAAGGTCTGAGTGGCCGCATATGATGCACCGTGCTGTAGGCCGCGATGCCGAGCGTCGCCAAGGCAACGGACGGCGCTGCGCCGAACAGGCCGGCGAAGCTCTTCGGCCGCAGCACGTCTCCGAGCATCGCGAAAGCCGACACGACTGCGCCGCCGACTAGGAAGCGGACGACGTACTCGGTCATTTCGGCTTCTTCCAGAGCTTCAGGAGAGGACCGTCGGAGCCATACACCGGATCCTTGCGCGGGATGGCCACCTTCGGAATCGCCTTCAAGGCTTTCGGGCCCTCCTCGACCTTGGTGCATTCGTCGTAGGTGCCGGTCGGCGGATAGGCCCCGACGACCAGAAAGTCGGCGGCGGCGGACAGGCACTGATGGCCGGTGCCCGCCGGCAGAACGGCGACGTCGCCGGCCTTCAGCGCGAAGATGCGGCCCTTGTTGCCGCCGAAGCGCACCCGCCCCTTTCCCCGCGCGATTCCAAGCACCTCATGGATTCGGGAATGGTAGTGGACGTAGTCGTAGACCCCGTCCCGCCACGTATCGCCCCACCCATTGGCCTCGAAGAGGTGCTCCATCACGGCCGCGGGGTCGTGCCCCTCGCCGAGATCGACGGCGCCCCGGTAGACGATGAAGGGCCAGCGCGGGTGATTGGGGACGAGACCGTCGTTCTTGAAGCGGACGGCATGAGGCTTTCTGACGCGCGCGAGTTCGGTGGCTTCCTTTCTCCCCGGTCGGTTCAGGCCGGTCGCGCGCTGCATGTACTCCTTAGCATCTTCAAGGATTGGCATGGTCTTCCTCCTTCGATGATCGCAGCGGAAATCCTGTCCATAGGCGTAGCAGTCGCTCCATCACGGCGCCGAGGGCGAAGCCCGCGACCACGTCGCTCGCCCACCGCGCCAGCACGACGATCCGCGTGAGGAAAGGCCGACGGCCAAGAGCTGGATCGCTCGCCGTGGCCAACGCGGCAGAGTGCCGGCTGCAGATGCAAGCGCACCCATGTGCAGCGCGTGCCCCGACGGAAAGGCGTCCTCCCGCTTGCCCGAGAACGAGACGCCGTGCACGTGCCCCAGCACCGTCCTGCGGTCCGGCCGCGTCTGGTTAAATACCGACTTCAACGTGCGGCAGCAGAGAGGCCGCGACCGTAACGCGCAGCGCGTGATTGCCGGCGCGCTGTATTTGCTCCGACCTGCCGCGGCTGGCAATCCAGCCGGCGACCGCCAAGGTCAGCAGAATTTTTTCGTCGGCGCCCCAGGTCAGCCCGCGCGAAACCATTTCGGCGCGGTGATTGGTGTTGCGCGCCACAATCCGCGATCTCGACATCCGCCTTTGTCGGTTTCACGGTAAGAAGAGTCATCTCCTCGTCCGCAGTGGCAGTCCGCGATCTTCGCAGCGCCTCGTTCAAATTGCACTTGCCATCATAGCGTTCGAAGGAGTTCCAAGTTCATCCGGCTGTCATGGAACTCACGGCTGCTTTCAGAATTGGAAAACCGACCGGAGGCATCGTGCGGAATAAGCGAAGTGCGCGTTGGCTGATATCGAGCGGGACCGCGATCGCCGCGTGTCTCGCCACCGGCTATTTGCTGGGCGGAAAACACTCCGGCGCCGTTCATGCCGATTCCGGCGTCACGACAGAGCAAGCCGCTTCCCAAGCCGGCGCCAAGTTTCTGCCGAGCGATGCCCGGCTCAAAATCGAGCCCAAGTAACCTCAAGCGGACCGGCTGGATAGGAACGGCCGGCGTCCGACTGCCGTTAGCTCCCCGTGTCTGCCCTCGCCCCCTACATCGGCGGCATCGCCGCCTTCCTCGCCTCTCTGTCCTACGTTCCTCAGGTCCGGAAGGCCTGGCCTCGCGGGTCTACGGCGGACCTGTCGCTGGGCATGCTGGCCTCGCTGACCCTCGGTCTCGCGCTTTGGATCGTCTACGGACTCATTCAGGAAGATTGGGTCATCGTCGGCTCGAACCTCGTCGGTGCCACGCTCGCCGGCATCGTTCTCGGCTGCAAGGTCCGCGACCTTTCGCCGGCGCGGGAACGTCGACCGAGCCCGTCCGCCGTGCCTATCTTTCGAGGAAAGAGCGATGTCGAAAGAGGATGAGCTGAACGACGGCCCTCCCGGTCCCGATGCGGTACATATCAGCGTCGACATGCAGCGCATGTTCGCGGAAGGCACCGAGTGGAAGATGCCATGGCTCTCGCGCGTCCTGCCGAACATCGTCGAGATCACGGCGGCAAATCCCGAACGTACCATCTTCACCCGTCTTATCCCGGCACAAAAATCCGGCGAAGGCGTCGGAATGTGGCGCCGCTACTACGAACGCCGGAGCTCGATGACCATCGACGAGCTCGGTCCGGAAATGGTCGATCTGGTCCCCGACCTCGCGCGCTTCGTGCCGTCGGCTCGCACCTTCGGCAAGCATGTCTATTCGCCTTGGACGGGCAGGGGCGACGCGCCTGAACCGCCATCGGGGGGCGCGGTTGTCCCGCATCTGCGACTAGTCAGAGCAAGTAGGAAGGCCGGACGGCTTCAGGATACCGCTCATGAATGTTGATGTTTTGATAGTCGGGGACGGGCCGGCGGGCTTGAGCGCGGGTTTGATTTTAGGAAGATGCTCGCGAAAGGTGCTCATCTGTGGCGACAATAAACAGCGAAATCGAGCCTCGCACGCGATTCACGGCCTTTTGGGCCGGGAAGGAAAATCACCCGCGGAGTTCTTGGAGGAGGCGAGGCACGATCTTGCCCGATATGAATCCGTTCAGCTCAAGATTACCCGTGTCGTCGATCTAAAACCCGAAGGCGAAGGGTTTACGTTCGACTGCCCCGATGGCACCGCCGGAAGAGCGGCGAAGGTCTTGCTCGCAACTGGATTGGTCGACGAACTTCCGGAGCTGTCTGGGGTTGAAGAGCTCTTCGGCGCATCCGTCCATCACTGCTTGTATTGCGATGGATTCGAGTACTCCGGCAAACGCGTAGCCGCTTATGGCAAGGGCGACAAGGGTGCGGACCTTGCCCTGGTGATTAAGCATTGGACGCCCGATATCGTTGCTCTGAGCGACGGGACGGAAGTGAGCCCCGAGACGGTTTTAAAGCTTCGACGACAAGGCATAGATCTGCGGAAAGAGCGCATTCGGGCTCTTGATGGCGCCGCTGGAAAACCATGCGTCGTCAGGTTTGAAAGCGGCCCCGATTTGGAGCGGGATGGCCTTTTCTTCTCGACCGGCTGCCATCAGGCGTCCGAGCTATCGGAGCGCCTCGGTTGCCGACGCAACGAGAAGGGCGGCGTCGTGATCGATCCTCTGACCGAAGAAAGCAGCGTCCCAGGTGTGTACGTCGCGATGTCCTCCTAGTCGCGGTCGCGGTCGGCGAGGGAGCCAAGGCAGCCGTTGCCATCAACAAGGCTTTGCTTAGGCGTGACGGATTGTGCGAGTGAATAGGAACCCTTCGTTGGGAGGCCGATTGTCGCTAAGCCCTGTCCCACTCGGCATGTGTTGCGAGAAGGATACTGCAACATGGGGCGTAGGAGCGACTGTCGAGCGGCGAGATCCAGACGTCGCGGCTGAGGTAGATACGATGGTAACCAAAAAGCACGGGGTCATGGTCGAGACGCCCATGGAAGCGCGGCAAGCGGAGCGTGGCCCTTCCATCCTGGCGGTTCTCGCGGCGAGCCTGATCGCCGCCGCCGCCGGCATGGCGGTGGTCTGGTACGTCTTCTTTCGCACCTAGCTCAGCTTATTCTGCAAGTTCTTGGTCCTTTCGATAGTCGTAGCCAAGGTAACTACGAAGTATTTTTGTCTCTTTAGGACACTGAGACGCCCGTCCCCCTCGAACGTGCAAAGCCTGACCTCGTCGTAGTTATCGATTTCCAATTCGCGAAGCAGTGATTTCAACTCCTCCTCGGAGAGCATTTCCTTCCGCAGATTATTTTTCACCAACCAACCGTTTTGAATAAGCTTGAGAGCCGGTGGCTTCAGTAACGGGCGCACGGAGAAATTTGAAGGAAAGCCAGCCGAGAAAGTATTTCCAACAGACGATGGTTAGAACCAGAACGACTCCTTCGGTAACGGAGCTGTAGTCTTTCCCAAGACCGTTCTGCGCAGCATGAGCGATCATGACGATGACCAGCAAGTCAGCCGGACCGAAGTGCCCAGCCTGACGACGCCCGACGAAGCGCAGGATCGCGAACATGCAAAGGTACATGATGCTTCCCCGAACGACGACTTCGGCGATCCCAATTCCGGTACGAAAATTGATTGCCAATCTATCGAAAAGTTCATGGGTCTGCTCCACCGCTGAGACGGGTCTTTGCTGAATGCAACGGACGGTCCGCTTACCGGTTACACCTCCGTTTTTCTGAGGCAACTTCCAGATTTTGCCAGAGAGGTCAGCCCACAAAGGCCGGCCTTTCCACCTAGAAAAATGTCCCTGCCATCACTTGCTGAATGCATCGGCAATATATCGTCGAACGCCGTCCGCTCGAAGCGGGGTCGAAGACGCCTTGCGAGCAGATAACCGCGGTGCGCGCGATTCTAGCTTCGGTGAATAGGCGCCGGTTTGAGAACCGGTCGATGGACAGCGGCTTCCGAAGATGCTGCGGTCGCGAACTTTGGCAGAAGGGACACCATGCCGGCCGGGCGTCGACAAGGCGGGCTTGAGCCGGTTCGCGAGACCCATATCCGCCGCCGCCGTCATTCTGAAGTCCGGAACGCGCATCGGGGTTCTCACGACAGGTTCTCGATCTTGAACGACGGCTTGGCGCTCTCGAACGTATTGCAGAAGCGATGAGTTTATCCCACCGGGAGCGTGCGACTATCGGCGAGAGGCGATGGCTGGTCCCGGGGCCTTTGCCTCGACGGGACCGCCCTGCAACAACGCCCGTCTTTTCGCAACCGCATGATGGAACAGCTCAAGGACCAGGCCGAACGCGGCCATGTCCTCCTGTTCGATAGCTCCTCCGTCGTAGCGCTTGAGGGTTTCCGCGATGATCGCGTCGACCTCCCGCTGCGAAGCCAGCAAGTCCTGTTCAGATCCGGCATCGCGGACCTCGGTGATCACCGCGAGAATGCGGTTGCGGTAACGGTGTTGTCGTCACGTTCGTCCCTGTTCAGATATCGGCGCAGCCAGGCGGCGGCCGAACCGATCCCGGAAAGCAGAAGCAGAGCGAACCAGAAGTAGTCGCTATACTTGTCCAGAAATGTCCGCTCGGTCCCGTTGATTACTGCCGCGGCTCCCCCTGTGCACTGAGGGCTCGGCCTCCTTCTCCGTATCGGGCTTTGTGATGCGGGCGGCGCCCGCGACGCGTTGCGTGATCGCATCGCGTACGGCGAAAAGCTGCCGGTAAAAGGCAGCTGCTCTGGCTTCTGATAGTTCCTTTCTGGCCAGGATGAGATGGTTGACGCTAATTGTGTCGATCTTGTCGTCGGGCCAGGCGGGCTTGGCGTTGAAAACGCTGCCTGGAATTTCCTCGGCTTCGTAGCGCGGATGCCGCAGGGCAATTGCCTCAGATGCTTCGACCGGAAGAAACTTCGGCGCTCCGCGCGATCGGGACGTCGCTGCGATGGCAGCAGTCGTAATTTTGCTGTCGAGGGGACCGACGGCGAGGTACGCATCCAGCGTGGTGTCCTGCGCCAGCCTTTCGATCTCGTCGGTCCCGAACTGAGCCGTGGCAACCTTATCGGCCGGCACGCCTGAGCCCTCAAGAATCGTGCGCAGGAGCGCGACGTTGGCGCCGGTCTTTCCGATGATGCCGACCTTATGTCCCGCGAGATCGGCGATCTCACCGATCTTCGCGGTGGCCCTCTTCTTGGAGTCCTTGCCTGCTGTTCCGGAAGGCGCCCATATCACGACGTAGTTCTTGCGCAGGACAGCGAGCGTCTGGGCGTCGCTCGGCATAGCAAGGTCGCTGCGCCCGACCGCCAAGTCGGTCTTGCCGGTGCCCATGAGGGTCAGCGATTCGGCAGCTCCTGGAGTGGTGAGAGGGGCAAGCCTGACGGTCCTGCTTTCCTCCTCGAAGGCCTCGGCCATCGCGTGAACGACCTGGTGGTCTTCGCTGCCTGAAGGACCAACGGCGATCCGAAGAGTCTCGGGCTGCAGGACGTAAAATAGGCCGGCCGCTGCAGCACCGAAGGCGACGAAGCCCGCAGCCAACACGATCAGGAGCCGTCGTTGGCGTCGATCGGCAGTACCATTGGCCGGGGCAGAAGACGACATCAGCAGACCTTTTGGCGGGGTGGCGCTATGGGGTCGTCTCCGTGCGGGATTAAGACCACATCATCGAGCAAGCCATACCAACGATGCACAGGAACATCGCGACGGTCGCGGTCCAGCCTAGCCAATAGACCGGCCCCGTAATCATCAGATCCCCCATCACCGATTTGCGCTGTACAAGCAGCATCATCACGGTCATGATCGGAGCGGCCAGTATACCGTTGATGACCGCGCTCCAATAGAGCGCTTTGATCGGGTCGAGCGCGGTAAAGTTGAGCCCGACGCCGAGCGCGACCGAGAGTGCAAGTACACCATAGAACGCGACCGCCTCCTTTGGCTTTCGCGACAGGCCGACCGGCCATTTGCGACCTTCTCCGATAGCGTAGGCGGTCGAGCCGGCCAGCACCGGGATCGCGAGAAGACCTGTCCCAATAATGCCGAGCGCGAAGATCAGCTCAGCCAGAGCTCCCGCGACGGGACGTAAAGCTTCGGCGGCCTGGGCTGACGATTCGATGTCGGTCTTGCCGGAGGCGTGCAACGTTGCCGCCGTCGTCATGATGATTGCGATGGCGATGACGTTCGACACTGCCATGCCGACTAGCGTATCGATCCGAATCCTCTTGACCTCCTCGTCTTCCTTCTCCGGCTCGCGCTTAAGCGGCTTCTTGTCAGGATCGATCCGCTGTTCCTCCGCTTCTTGAGAGGATTGCCAAATGAACAGGTAGGGCGAAATCGTCGTCCCGAGGATCGCGACTAAAGTCGTCAGAAAGGGCCCATTCCATTGGATCTTCGGAATCAGCAGTCCCTTCAGCGCTTCGCCCCAAGGCACTTTTGCGAGAAAAAGCGCGATGACATATGCGAGCAGAACGAGCGTCAGCCATTTCAAGATCGCCACATAACGCTCATACTTGAAGAAGATCTGCGCGACGACAGAAATCGCGCCGAAGAAAACAACGTAAAGCGTGCCGGGTCCACCGATCAGAAGCTTGAGGGCATCGCCCATAGCCCCGAGGTCGGCGGCAACGTTGATCGTATTGGCAACGAAAAGCAGCACGATCATGGACCAGATGACGGGTGCGGGGAAATTTCGGCAGACGTTTCCGGCGATGCCGTGGCCCGTCACGCGGCCGATGCGGCCCGAGATCTCCTGGATCGCGGCCATCAGCGGATAGGTGAACAACATGGTCCAACCAATGCCGAATCCTAGCTGGGCGCCCGCTTGGCTGTATGTGCCGATACCGGATGGATCGTCGTCGGAAGCGCCGGTGATGAGGCCGGGCCCCAAGCGCTGCAAGAAGCTGTCCTGATCCTGGTTCTCGACTGGCTTCTTGCGCGTTTTTCTGCTCGCCACCTCTTCGCTCCCCGTCGCTGCCATGGATCCGATTCCGGAACTTATAACGTCTGTGCAGGCCTATAGTTCGGAGTGTGCAGTTTTGACCACAGACCAAGTGCCATGGACGGCAAAGTTGTAACCACGTCCAAAACCTGCATCATGCTGTCATGGTTGGACGGGTCTCATGCATCGCCTGTTGATCTTGCTTGGAGCATCACTGCTGTGTGGCGTCGCACTCGCTCAAGAGGACAAGAAGACCGACGACCTCAAGCCCGCTGATCCTGATACCGGCGAAAGCACCGTGCAGGAGACGACGCTGGGCTTGCTGCCCAACCCCTTCGAGAAGCAGGGCATCAAGTTTGCGGTCACCTACATCGGCGAGGTTTTGGGGAATCCGTCCGGAGGCGCAAAACAGAGCGCCGTGTACGAGGATCGCATAAACTTCGCTTTCGACGCCGATCTCGAGAAGTTGGTGGGGCTTAAGCAGGTCACGTTCCACGCCAACGTCTTTCAGATAGACGGCGGGGGGCTATCCCGAGGTTCGCTGTTCAATTTCATGGACGTTAGCGGTATTGAGGCACTGCCAACGACCCGTCTCTATGAGGCTTGGTTCGAAAGGAAGTGGGGCGAAAAGATCGCGCTTAGAGCGGGACAGCTTGCCGCCGATACAGAATTTATGACGTCGAAGTATACGGACGTCTTCACGAACGCCTCTCTCGGTTGGCCGGCCGGCCTGTCGCTCAATCTTCCGAGCGGCGGTCCTTCGCCACCGCTCGCCGCCATGGGAGTCCGTCTGCGTGCCGACTTGAGCGACAATCTCTCAGTGCTTGGGGCCGTTTTCGATGGTGATGCCGCAGGCCCTGGCTCCAGCGACCCGCAGCTGCGCAACCGATATGGCGTGAATTTCCGGGTGAATGATCCGCCGCTCGTTCTCTACGAAGCACAACTGCAGTGGAACGCGAAAAAGGGGGATCCGGGCCTCGATGGCAAGCTCAAGCTTGGCGGATGGCGGCATTTCGGCAGCTCTGCGGACCTGCGTTTTGATACGGCCGGCATTTCACTGGCGGATCCCGCGAGTTCAGGAACACCTGCCAGCTTTTCCGGCGACTACGGTCTTTACGCCGTCTTCGAACAGAAGCTATATCGCGTCGGCCGCGACGACGATCGCGGCATCGGCATATTCGCACGCGGGTCCTATGGACCGTCCGATCGCAATTTGATCGATATGTACGCCGACGGTGGCCTCGAGTTCATCGGGCTGTCCGACGCGCGTCCACACGACAAGTTCGGCATCGCAGCTGCTTACGCCCACGTATCGCGCCGCGCGCAGGCACTTGATCGGGACTTCCAGTCGATCTCCGGGCTGCGATGGCCTCTGCGGACCTCGGAAGAGCTACTGACCGCTGTCTACCAGTACGAAGTTCAAGCCGGTCTGACGATTCAGCCTAATGTCCAGTTCATCCGTCGTCCCGGTGGAGGCGCCACGGATCCCCTCGGGACATCGGCCGGAAGGCATCTCAAGAATGCGACGGTTGTCGGATTACGGTCGGTCATCAAGTTCTGATTCACCATGGCTCTCTCCGCTAGGGCACGTGCACGATATCGGGAAAAATAGGCAACTCTTCTTCTGTTTTCCCGGAACCTTGCCATCTTTGGCGGGTTTTCGCATGCCGCATATGGCGGCGAGGAGAACAACATGAACAATCTTCGATTGACGACAGCGCTGGCAGCGCTGATTTCGACGGGCGCGATGGCGCAGTCGAGCGTCGTCACCACCACCACGGGCACAGGTCACGCGGCCGCCGTGCAGATCGAGCCGGAATACCGCACCAAGATCCGCACCTACGTCACCGAGCACAAGGTTCGTCCGGTGCAGCAGAAGATCGTGGTCGGCCAGCCCGTGCCGCGCGAAGTCCAACTCGAGGCGGTGCCTGCCGACTGGGGTTCTTCGCTCACCAAGTACCGCTATGTCTACTCGGGCGAGCGCGTCATGCTGGTCGATCCGTCGACCCGCACGGTCGTCCAGGAGATCGACTAAGCCTTCTCGGCGGGTCGCTGATCGCAGCGGCCCGGCACCCCGCGGCCCCACCGATATCTGATTTCTCATTTGCGAGCGGCCGTCCATGCCGATCATGCGCTATTTCGTCTTCGTCGGCGGATTCTTGCTGGCGCTGCTCGTCGCTGCGGATCGGTATCTGCCCGCTCCCATCGAAGCCACCGCGGTGCCCGACCCCGACAGGACCATCATCCGGATAAAATCGGCGAGGAACCTTCCGGAGAAGATCGTCTTCGACACCAGCCCGCAGGCTGAAGCGCCGATCATCGCGCAGACCGATCCGCTCCCTGAAGAACCTCGGCAGCAACTGCGAGAGACCATGGCCGCCGTGCCTGCAGCCCCTTCCGGCGAGGCCCGGAAGGAAGCGCCGGCCCGCGTTGCGGCGGTCCTCAAGCATCCGAAACGGTCGGCAAAGCTGCAGAAGCGGACACCCGACCGGCGTCTCGCGCTCGAGCGGACCGATCCATTTGCCGACAGGTCGTGGTGAGCGGAAAGCTCGACCGGGGTTCAAAGGAAAAGGCCGCTCCCTCAGGGTGCGGCCTTCGTTGCCTTGACGTACGCGCGCTCTCACCAGTGGCGGTGGTGCCGGTGCCAGTGGTGCCGAACGACCGGATAGGAGGCGCCGTAATAGGCGTAGGCCGGGCGAACGACGCGGCGATAGCGATAACCGTAGGACACCGGCGCCGTGTAGTAGGTCGTCGTGTAGCCGCCGCCCCAGCGATACGGCTCGTCGTAGTCGTAGGCGTAGGGACCGCCATAGTAGCCGGCCCTATAGTAGCCGGGCCCGCCGTAGTAACCGTAGCCCGGTCCCCAGCCATATGCCGAGGAGGCGAGGCCGCCGAGCACGGCACCGGCAACAAGGCCGCCGGCGATGCCCGGTCCCCATCCGCCCCACCCACCTCGCCAATGGGCTTCGGCAGGAGACGTCGTGGCCACCGAGGCCAAACCAAGGGCGCCGACCATCAGCGCCGACATTGCAATCTTCTTCATCGAGCATCCTTTCAAGCTGTTCGTGCGCCCCACCGACAACGGGAAAAAATGGCAATAGTTTCTCTCGCCCCGGCGTGGCGAGCGGGCAATGGATGCTCGGTGCCTGGGCAGCTTCGCTTGAGAGGATCGAGCTTGGACCACAACAGCAAGCCCCGGTTGGGTTCAGTTCATGTTGCGTCGCGGAAGCTCTCGACCGTCTTCGCTTGATCTGACCGCGTTAACTTTGTTGAGTTCACCGAACAGCGTTTCCGAGTAAACTAACTCTTCTTGCTTTGGGGGTTCCCATGTTCGATCCGGCCACGAACACACTCTTGCGCGCCGCCTTCGATGAGGTCTGCGAGGACGTCTCGCGCCACGAAACCGCGGCGCGCACCCATGTAGCCTCGAGAATCCTGGAAGCGGCCACCGACGGCGACACCTCGCCCGAGAGGCTGAGGCAGGCCGGACGCGAGGCTCTCCACGACGCGCCGGCGATGGGGCAATAGGGGGAAGGCGGGGGTGAACTTCCAGGTCACTGTGCTCAAGATCCTGGTGAGCCATCCCGACGGGTTCGCCGTCATGGCTGATCTCAAGCGCGACATGGCGATACTGGCGACGAGCGGGCGTGACTGGGCGGACCGCACCAAGCGCCTGGCCGCTCGCGTGCCGAAGCTCGACATCTTCTCGCAAGGACTGGTCGAGCGGCTGAACGGCGGATGGCGGATCACGGAGAAGGGCCGATCCGTGCTCGAGTTCATGGAAGCAAGGTCTATCGAGAGGATGACGGAGAGCGTTGCGCCCGCCGTGGAGTTGCCGGGGTCAAGTCCTGCGGCTACCCCTCTCGCCGCAAGGCGCTCTGGCCGAAGCCAGCGCCTGCAGCGCCGACGTGCGGCACGCGAGCGGGCCCGCGCAAAAGCGTGCTAAATGCGCGATTGTCCGGTTGACGCGGCTTACCGGGAAAAACCGGAAACTTTCCGAAGCGCATTGAGTTGGCAGCGACTGGGTTCGTCTCCGGAGAGTGAGCATGGCCGGCAACGTCGTCTTGAAGAACGCCACGGAGACCGCCTGGACCGTGTATCGGACGCGACAACCTGATATCGAGATGGCCGACGCTGTCTCATGGAGCGCCACCTGCATCGGAGATGGGAAGAGCGACAGAGCGATGCCGAAGAACTCGCGACCTTCGGTTTAGCCTACCTGCACCGGCTCCCCAGAGACGAATGTTGATTTGCATGAAAATGCTCGTCGCGCGCGTTGCCAAAGGAAGCACAAGGCCCAGTTGGACGCTGCTCGCGATTTCCTTTCTCATTTCCGCGGTCCTTGCGGTCGGCTTGCGCAGCGCACTTGGGGCCTAGCTCGATGCAAATCGCCCAGCTGCCCCGTTGGCCGAAAGCGTCCCTCCGAAGCTGTTCGGTGGCACCGAGCGGGTGATCGCCTGGCTGGTCGACGAACTGGTCGACCTCGGCCACGACGTCACCCTGTTCGCCAGCGCGACTCCGCCACGAAGGCCAAGCTCCACGCCGTGTGGCCGCGCGCGTTGCGCCTGGGGCGGCGGGGTGTCGACGCGAACGCCGCCTGCTCGCTGCTGATGAGGCCGTCGCCGACCATGCGCACGAATTCGTCATCCACTCCCATGTCAACTGGCTGCCGCTGCCGGTATTGAGCCGGATAGGCGTGCCGTTTCTGACGACGATGCACGGCCGGCTCGACCATCCGGGCCTGTCCGACGTGATCGGGACGTTCGGATCAGAGGAAAGCGGCATCGGAACCGTTGGTGAAGTTGCGTGGAAGGCAAGGACCGCCGACGCGTAGCTGCCGTTCCTAGCTCTCTTTGAGCTGCAAGCGGAGCTCTGTCAGGCTACTCCCAGACTTCCTGGAGGCAGTCAAAGCATCGATAAAACGGCACCATCCTGTCGTTCTTCACGTCGAGAATTGACGTCGCGTAGCGTGACGGCATTTTGCACTTCGGGCATTGTGGCCCCAGCCGGGGGGGCCGGGCCAACGACGGCTCAGCTTCGCCTTGTTCAGACACGACTCACCTCGGTGCGATGCGTGTTCCTAAGTACCATAGTGAACATGGGTTCCATGCTCAAAACGATCCGCGATAATCATTTTTCCGAAGCGGGTTCGAACCTCGAAAAAAGGAACCCGCTAGATTTCAGAAGCTTGACTCGTGATGGTCATGAAACTGGCGGAGCGAGCGACGCGGGTTCGGCCGGACTTGAAGGTTCTACAGCTATCCGGCCGTGAGCGGCGGCGCGATGCTTTTCCGATGATCCGGAAGCCATTCTCCGAAGAAGATCTGGCCCGCGTCATGGAGCAGACAACTGGCCTCTGTTAGCCCAACAGCTTCGCCATGCAGCGCTGAAGCTCGTCCAGAGGAAAAGGCTTTTGCAGAACCGGACGATCCTTGAAGGTCTGCGGCATCCCGCCGGCCCCATAGCCGCTCGCAAAGGCAAATAGGATGTTGCGTTTTTCCAACTCTACGGCGATGGGCTCAGAACTATCTTTGCCGAGCTGCAGATCCAGGATTGCGGCATCGACGCCCGGCTCAGACGCGAGCAACAGTCCACTCGTCAGATCGTGGGCTTGTCCCGCAACGCGATGACCAAGCTCGGTTAGCATGTCCGCAATCATCATTCGGATCAGAGCTTCGTCTTCGACCAAGAGCACGGACGCCATAAGTTTTTTCTTTCAGCTATTGGCGTTGCGACCTGGCCGCCGCTGCAAAGGCGCGCAGCCCTACAGCGCTTAGCTCTCCAAGAGAATGTTGGCCCGCTTCGGCAGATTGCAAAAGCTGCTCCGCGACTACCTTCCGAACCTCATGGTCTCCGCCGCTCTGAAACTCACGGCAGACCTCTTCCAGAACCACGTCCAAATTCGACATAACACGATCCGACAGAGACATCGCACATAAGTACGTTCCGCTAAAAGGAACCTTTGTTCCCCGTCCTTGTTCCATGTCAAAGCTGGTAAGCCTCATTTCGCGGTGCAACAAGGTAGGCTGCAATGGGAAAAAGCCGTGCTCGGATCAAGCATGCAAAAACCTTCCAGGAGCGTTTGATCGAAGAGGCTGCCAAATTTCGCGAAGTGGCTGAGCAGCTGGCGCCCGGCACCGAACGCGACCTCCTAATGAAGCGGGTACATCAGGCCGAGCAAGCAGCGCAGATCGACAATTGGCTTACTAAGCCGAATGCCGGCACGCCTGCATCGATCGGCAATATGTTGAGGACGGGGGCTTCGCGCTGATATTCATCTAAATGCACCCGCGATGCCCATCCCACCAGAGCATTGTCCATCGAATCTCGAGCGGAGAAGGTTTCCTGGACATGCGACATAGCCGGTTGCGTGCGATTCTTACCCTTGATCCAGTCTTTCGATCGGCCAGCCCCATAACGGCGATCGCGCCGTTTGGAAACGAGGCCCTCAGGCCTAGGCGCACCCCTGCGCGATACAGCTCCGGACCGATCTCGCCTTACTCGACGGAGCGATGAACATGTCTTCCGGCTGGCCGGGCAGCGAATGGTCGCGGAGATCCGCGCCTCTTTCGCGCCCGACACTCCGTCAGTCTTAAAGCCTGACCGAACTTCCGGAGATGTGCAATGAACAAGTCCGAGCTTCTGCTCGCCTGCCGCGCGACGCCTAGCACCCCATATTCGAATGGACCGCTCGTTTCTGCCAACGTGAAGGCCGGCCATTTCAAGCCCTGGGACACATTCCGATGACCACCGTTAGTCGACCGGCACAAACCTACGGTGCGTCGGCAGGCTGCCAAGCCATCGAGCGATTGACTGGGCGGCGCAGTAAGTGTAGCGAGCGCGCCCGCTATCTCAGATCCCGCATTTTGCATGCGAGAACGGTGCCGGCCAGGGTCGCGCCGACAACGTTGGCGCACGATGATCCAGTCGCTTCGAATTAAGCCGTAGATGATCCAAAGTACCAGTCCCGCAGTGAGCGCCGTCAACATGCCAAGCGAAAGGTCTCCGGTCGACCCCCGTGGCCATGCCTTCTTGACTTGGGGAATGTAGGAAAGGGACGCCAGCGTGGCTGCGAGTCCGCCGAGGTAGGGTGCGAATTCTATCATGGCGCCATTCGCCTACCCGCCGAGACCAGCCGAAACGGATCTCGGTAAAGGAAACCTGCCGGCTCTTTCGAAAGGACCTTGCAGGGTAGGATCCTCCGAGCAGCAAACCGGCCATCCTGGGCGCGACGTCCAAAAATCATCATAACGAGATGATTTCCTGCGCGCGGATGACGATCTCTTCCTGAGCCAATTCACGTTCCAGCCGTTGGCGTAGAGACGCCCAGAATTCGGGTGCGAGCTTCGCAGCCATCACTTCGACGACGGCTACATCGTCTCGCTCGGTCGTATCGCCGCTGCGCCAAAGTCCTTGGCCGGGGGAACGGACGAAGCTGGTCGCCCCTCCGAACTTGTCGGTCAACTCTTGCAGGAATTCGTCGAACCAGTTTTTGGTGACCGGCCGGCCTCTGCCGGTCTCCTTCGGCACTAGTATCTGGACGAGATAGGAGCGATTCATAGCGTCGGACTCGCAAGGCGTAGCAATTTCAAGATCTCGCAGCCCCTATGGTGTCCGCCATCTTGGCGCCTCTGACGCCGAGCGGCTTGGGCCTGCCGGTCGTGGTGTCGCGGGCCGTCTGATGCTCCATCTCCGCATTGAGTTCGGCGCCCAACAGGATCACGATCGCAGAGATCCAGAGCCATGTCATGAAGCCGATGACGGCACCCAAGGATCCGTACGTCTGATTGAAAGTCCCGAAGTTCGCGGCGTAGTAGGAGAACAACCCGGAGGCCGCGAGCCACAGGAGGGTTGCTGCTGCGCCCCCCCAGGTGATCCAAGTCCATCGCGGCGCATCGCGACTGGGCCCGAAGCGATAGATGCAAGACAGGGCGAGAGCGAGCGCGACGAAGAGTGCGGGCCACCGTCCGATCCTAATCAGCAGATCAGCGGCGTCTGAAAGGCCGAGGTATTTCAGTACCACGGGAATGACGATAACCCCGCCCAGCGCAGCGATAACGAAGATGATTCCGCCGACAGTGAATCCGAGCGAGATCGCGTTCAGCTTGAAGAACCCTCGTTTTTCCTGCTCGCCGTAGACGATATTCAGGGTGTCGAAAAGCGATTTCATCGCGGCGTTCGCGCTCCATAGCGAGATCACCAGCCCCGTCGCGAATGCGAAGCCGAGGCTCCGGTTGCCCGTCGTGGCGACGCGCGTCAGTTGTTCGCGGGCGACGTCGACCGCTCCGCCAGGGATAAAGCCGGCGACATCGTCGAGGTGCTTTGAAATCGTGCTGGGATCCGAGAACAGGCCGTAGATGGCGATGAGCGCCGCAATCGCGGGAAAGATCGCGAGAAGGCTGTAGTAGGTCATGCCGGCGGCGAGGGCCAAGATGCGGTGATCGCCTATGTTGCCGTAGATGCGCCAAAGGATGTCCTTCCATCCTCTTGCAGGAATCTCGGCGGGCGAGTTTGCTTGCCGTCCGCGATCTCCGTCCTCGGTCGCCATCTTGGCGGGTGAAGCGTTCCGCTCCTCCTCCCGAGTCTCCGGGAACATGTCGTCCTTGCCAGACCGGGCGACATGATCGGGCGGAACGATGCGATCGAAAAAGAAGGCAACGGCCGCGAGACCGAGCGCTCCAGCCAGGCTCCATCCGATGCCATCGGACCGCGGAGCTGTCTTTTGGTTCAGGGCCATTGATCTCCTCCGCGAATTCAATCGCATCGTGGAGGATTGGTTTCTCCGCTCAGATGAGCAGCCATCTAATGGCGCCCGCCGGCCGTAAAAGCAGGAAATAGCCAGTCGACCATCCGGGTGCCCGAAGCCGCTGCGCCTCGCCGGTCGATGAGCCGAAGCGCAGAGAGGGAGCGAGGGTCGGCGATTGACGCACCAGCCGCCCCCGGCCCGGACCACGCCCACCACTCCGGATTTGAACGCCGGACCTGTTTCCGCCGACGAGAGCGCCTGTTGCTTAAGGCAGCGCTGGAAGCGGTCGATCAAAACGCAAGGCGTCCGGAGGCCCGTCAGCTCGACGATCGCGGGCGGCCCGAGTTCGATCAGCGTCCCGAGCGGCACCCGTTCGGGGCACAAGCCGGCCGTGGTGATGTTCTCGCCGAGGTCGCCGGCGCCGACCGCGAAGCCAGTTTTCAGAAGCGTAGGGAAGAGCTCGCACGTGTTCAGGTGGACCTGCCGGAGATTGGGCAGACGGGGACGGCGCGTGCCAAACAGCGGTGACAGACCAACAGGCCGGCGTTTTCGTCGCCTTCGACGCCGTGGCCCTCCATCAAGACTATGCGCGCCTGAGTTGCTTTGCTGAAGTGGTGCACGGATCGGTTCGACCTGCGGGCCGCCTCGCAAGCTCCTTGGTGATGTAGACCGTGGCTACACTGTCAGGGATTTGTCACTTGCGGACCTAATCAAGGGCATGAACAACGGCTGGTCGGCGCCCAACCATACTATTCCTAGCCTATCCGCTCCCCGGGGCCTTCCCCGCCCAAGTGCGGAAATCCTTGGCGCTGAAGTCCTCGCCCGTGATGCCCTTGATGTAGGCATTCACGTCGCCGGAATCGACGGTACGCGGCTGCCCGTCGTCGTCCAGGTACTTGAAGAGCTCATGTCCTGGGATCTCCGAGCGGCGCTTCACGATGGCGGCAATCCGCTTGTCCTCGACGCAAAGTTTCCACTGTTTGCCCGACTTGCCCGTGAAGTCGAACCGAAGGACACCGCGGCCCACCGCAACGTGCTTGCGGCGCATGGTAGTGAGCCCGTAGGATTTGTTCTTCTCGGCATACTCGGCGTTGCCGACCCGGATCAACGTCTTCTCCAAGAGACTGACGATCGTGGCCAGTACCTTCTCGCGAGGTAGTCCGTCCAGTTTCATGTCGGCCGCGACACGGTCGCGCAGCGCGTGCAGCGCGGCAGCGAACTGGATGATGTGTTCGTTCTTGTTCTGGTCGCGCAGCTCGCGCCATTTCGCGTGGTAGCGGTACTGCTTGCGGCCGCGCGCATCGAGAGGCTTCGGCGCGGAGGAGGGGAAGGCATGGCTCGAAAGTCGCACGTTACCCGCAGATGAACATGCGTGCCGCGTCGGCCCCCGTTTCCGCGACGTTGGCGAGCTTGCGCCGACGGCTGAGACTGGCTCGCGTAAGCTCGCATACGGGCGGAGATGCGGCAGAACCTCAGCTCCAAAGGGAGATTAGGAACCATCCATTAAAAGCGCCGTTCGGTCCTCGAAGCACAATCAAGAGAAGCAAATCAATAATAGACAAGAGGATGAGATGACGCGATCGGTGAAGGAGCTACGACGCGAGTCCGAGCGCAACCGGGCGGAATTGGCGGCCACAGTCGACCGTCTGAAGCAGGGCTTATCGGATACTACGCGGGATCTGCGTCACATAGTCTCGCCTCAGCATGTCAAATCGGAAGTGTCCGGTTACGTGAGCGACAAAGCTCAAGGCTGGGTCCAAGGACTCAAACAACAGGCGATGGAAAATCCGATGCGCGCGGTTGCTGCCGGCACCGCGGTAGCTGTACCGCTGCTGCGATTGACGCGCGGAGTGCCCCTGCCGCTTCTCATGATAGCTGCAGGCCTGGCGCTCACCTCGAAAAGTGTGCGCGACCGGGCCGCCGGTGCCATTTCGCCCATGATGGATGGTGCCAGACGGGTCATCGACCAGACTGCCGAGAGAGTTCAAGACGCGACGAGTGAGGCGCAGGCACAACTCTCCGCATCCCAAGGACGAGCCAGCGGTGCGGTCAACGATGCGATGGATGCCGCCAAGACGGCGGCCGACGACATCAAGGCGCGCGCAACGGCCGCGGCAGGAAAGATCGGCGACACCATCACCGGCGGAATGGACGCCATCAGGGAGTCGGCGAGCGCCGCCCCAGAACAGGCACGTCAGATCGTTGGTGACAACGCTGCGGTGATCGGAGGGCTCGGCCTCGCCATCGGCGCAATCATTGCAGCCGCACTTCCCGAAACGAAGCTCGAAGATCGGGCGGCAGGTCCGGCAAGCGACAGCGTGAAGCGCGCCGCAGCGGAAGCAGCCCAAACCGGTTTCGAGGCAGTCAAGGGTGCGACATCGTCTGCCGCCGATGCCGCGACCAGGACGTTCAATGAAGCCAATCTCGGGCAGCATGCGAGCCGTATGACCCGGAATCTTGCCGACAACCTCAAGGAAGCAGCCGCAGACGTTGCCGACGCGGCATTCAACCCCTCCCCCAATTCGAGCACCTGAGAGACACACCATGAGCGATTCAGATGTGATCAAGCCGGCCAACTTCTACAAAGGCAGGAGCAATTCCTCCACCGGTCTGAAGGATCAGATTGGGGATGCCGGGGCCGAGATGAAGCAGCGCGCCGGAGAGGCTCTCAAGGCATCGGCGGACATGGCACGGGACAAGTTCAGCGAAGCTACCGACGCAGCCAAGAATGTCGCCAGCGGCACCGTCGACCAGATCCAGGAGCGTGCGCGGCAACAGCAGCAGACCGGCGCCGATTTCATCGAGCGCCTGGCGGGCAACTTCCGCCAAGCCGCGGGCGCATTCGAAACTGACGTCCCGTTTGCCGCACGCGGTATCAATTCGGCCGCCGACTATGTGGAAGAGGCGGCCGCAAAGGTTCGCGAGGGGAGCTTCCGTGATCTCGTCGACGGCGCGACCGATTTTGCCAAGCGACAGCCGGCAGCATTTCTCGGCCTGTCCGTCTTGGCCGGGTTCGCCGCTGTGCGCTTCCTGAAGGCGTCAGGCGGGTCTTCAACCTCGCCGCAGCCGGGGTCGGGAAGCGAGTCGGCAACTGGCGGTTCCGGGGGACGCAGTGCGTATGCAAGCGAGGGCTTCGGTTCGCAGGCCTCTACGGGGTCGACCACGGGACAGAAACCAGCATCGGTTGACGGCAACGCATCATGAGCATCGAGCACGATATCGAAACCGGCAAGAACGATCTTCATAACGTCTCGGCCCTTGTCGGTGACGCAATGGCTCAGGTTGCGAAGCTCTTGCAGAATGAGGTCGACCTGGCGAAGGCCGAACTGGGAGAAAAGGCTCAAAAGCTCGGTGGAGCCTTGGGCCTGCTCGCCGGCGGCGCTGTCCTTGTCATTCCCGCCATCGTAATGGTGTTGTTCGCGCTGTCTTCAGCGTTGATCAGTGCCGGCTGGTCTCCAACACTGGCCTATCTGGCTTCCGCGATTGTGGCAGCTGCGATATCTGGCGCTCTCATTGCGGTGGGCATTAAGCGTCTGGACATGGGCGACCTGGCGCCGAAGGAGACTATGCGCCAGCTCGGGAAGGACAAAGACACTGTGAAAGGGATGGTGCGATGAGTGGCCCGCAAACCGGTTTTTTTGACAGTCTTCTTGCTGCGGCCCGAGACAATCCGTTGTCCGCTGCGCTCATCGGGGGCGGCGCACTCTGGTTGCTGGTTGGCGACCAGAAGTTGAAGGGTGCTGCACGATCCGTCGCCACGGTCGCATCAGACGTCGTCGACAGCGGTGCGAACAATCTTCGGGCTGCGGCGTCGGGCTTGCAACGGACCGCAGCGCCGCCGACGGCGCCGGAGTTTGATCACGAAGTGAGCGACGCGGCCGGGACGGTGCAGGCCGCGGCCGGAGCCGCGGCCGGCTCCGTCTCTGCTGCGGCGGACAGCGTCCGGGACCGCTTCGACGAAGGCGTAGCTTACGCCCGCGAACAGTTCGCCAAGATGGGCAATCCCTTGCCAACAGAAGACACCTTGGCGAAGGCTCAGTCGTCACTCGGCGATATAATGCAGAAACAGCCTCTGGTCATCGGCGCCGTCGGCTTGGCGATCGGTGCGGCCATTGCAGGCGCGTTTCGAACCTCCCAGATCGAGGACGACTACGTCGGCGACGTAAGCGACCAGGTCAAGGATGATCTGAGCAGGCGGGGATCCGCTGCGTCCAAGGCGCTGCGCGAAGCTGCCGATACGCTGATGGCCGAAGCGAGCGACGTCGGCGCCGAGGCAGTCGATCGCATGAAGCAGGCAGGGGCGGATGCCGCCCAGGCTGCGATGGAAAAGGCCAGGCAATTGTGAGGAGTGGCGGCCAGTCGCCGCTCCTCGCACGCTGCAATTCCCCTTCCAAATTCGGAGCCGAACATGAGTCGCGGAATGCCATCGATGACCGCCCTTCTGGGTATGCTCGCGATTGCGGGCTATCAAAATCGAGACAAGCTGTCGGAGATGTTTCGCAACGCGACCTCCGGTCAACAGGGGGCCGGCGGTAAGGATGCCCTCGGCGGTATGCTCGGCAATCTTGGGGGCTTGCTAGGTGGCGGCGGCGTGGGCTCGCTGCTCAATGGTGGGATCGGCGAGCTGCTGGAACACTTTAAACAGAACGGTCAGGGTGACGCGGCTCAATCGTGGATCAATCAAGGGCCGAACCGCGACGTTACTCCCCCCGAACTCGAGCAGGCTATCGGCCCTAACGTCCTGCAGCAGCTGGAGCAGCAGACCGGCCTGTCGCGACAGGAAATTCTGAGCCGATTATCTCGGGAGCTTCCGACGGCGGTGGACAAATATACCCCGGATGGCCGTCTCCCCGCTTCATCGGCAGGATAACAGCAGCAAAGAAAAACGGCATGGGCATCATTTGGACGACCATCATCGGTTTTGTCGCAGGCGTCATTGCGAAATTCATCATGCCTGGCGACAACGAGCCATCAGGTTTTATTCTCACGACGATCCTCGGAATTGTAGGAGCTTTCGTAGCGACGTATCTCGGCCAGGCGCTGGGTTGGTATCGTCCCGGCGAAGGGGCGGGGCTAGTGGGCGCCGTGATCGGCGCCATCATAGTATTGTTCGTCTACGGTCTTGAGGCCGGCAGAAGCCGCCGCGCTATCTGACCCCGTCCGTCAGCATGCCGCGCAGCATTCCTCGCGTTCTCTGGGGCATAGGCCTCGTAATCATTGTTGAAATAGATCCAGGCTCGTTTGGCGCGGCTTGCCCTAATCCGCTCCGCCCACTTTCCGAGCTCCTCAACAGAATAATTGTGACCGTACCAACGCAACGGGCCATGGAGACGCACGTATAACTCGTCGGTTGTTTTGATGAGTTCGTCGGGCAAGCGAGGGCCGCTGCAAGAGCAGAAGATGATCCCGGCGCTGCGAAAGGCGCTATAGACATCCTCGTTCCACCAGCTCTTGTGCCGGATTTCCACCGCGTTCCGCCGGGTCAGATCGAGTTGGTCAACGATCGAGGCAAGCCGGGCCTTGGTATAGCGGTAGCTCGGCGGAAGCTAAAAGAGAAAGCACCCCATCCGCTCACCGAGGATGTCGGCAATGATTCCGAAGTCGCGTATCAGTGTTTTAGTGCCCTTGAACTTTTTGATATGCGTTACGATCTCGCAAACCTTCACCGTGTAGATGAAATTCCTCTCGCCAGCCTGGCGGCGCCAGGCCTGAACGCTCGCGACGGTCGGCCAAGAGTAAAATGAGGCGTTGATCTCAACAGTACGAAACACGCCGGCGTAGTGATTGAACCATTCGGGTTGCGGCACGCCCTGATAAAGAATCCCGCCACTTCCAGTAGCGCCAGCCGGAGCAACCTACATAAAGAACGTCGTTCAGGCTCCCGGACGACGCCTTGCAACCTTCGGCCTCCAATTTTAGCCTGGCCTTGTGCATCTTCGCGGCGCGGAGGATGTTGTTCTCACGCTGCTTCTGGCGTCGGAGCTCACGGCGTTCCTTAGGCGTGAGTTCCTTCAATGCAGATGATCGACTTTTCCGACCATCTTTCTATCGGACGAAATCACGTCCATGTGTTCCTTGATTTTCAAAATGTCTGTCATGGCTATCTTCCATTCAGCGATCGCATGTTCGGTCGGTTAGTGAAACTTTCGTTGCTCACGACGCTGGGCACCTGACCGATCATGCCGCCCGGGCGAGCGAGCGCCGCTTCTGACGAAGGTTGCGCGTGATCTCCGGAAGCGACATCGCGTTCAGGACCCGCTCGGCGGGGACACCGCCCTTGCGGGCCATCAGGACGCCCCAGTGCATGTGGTCGAGTTCGGGAATCGAGTGTGCGTCCGGATTGATGCTCATCATGCAGCCGAACTCCAGGGCCGCCTTGTGCCAGCGCCAGTCGAGGTCAAGCCGCCACGGATGGGCGTTGATCTCGACGGCGACATCGTGCTTGGCGCACGCCCGCAGCACCTTCTCGACGTCGATTTCGTAGCCCGGCCGCCGCTGTAGCTGTCGCCCCGTCATGTGGCCGATAATGGTGGTGTGAGGATCAGAAATCGCCCGAAGCAGGCGCTGCGTCTGCGCCTTGCGGTCGAGTTTGAAGCGGCCGTGGATGCTGCCGACCACAAAATCGAAGCGTTCCAGAACGTCGTCTTCATAGTCGAGCGACCCGTCCGCCAGGATGTCGGACTCGATACCCCTAAGGATCCGGAAGTCCTTGCCGAAGCGCTTGTTCAGTCGGTCGCCGTAGACGAGCGCCGTACGGTCGGGAAACACGTGCTCGGCGCGGTCGAGGAAACTGATGGGCGAGAGCGGCGCGAAGTTTGCCGGCCGCCGGCGGAGCCCGGCCTCATCCCAGGTCGTCATGACTTCCTCCTGTCGAGCGATCCCTGTTTGCCAGGGAGCGTGGAACGTACTTGTTTGTTCGTGTAGAGCCGCTCAGGTCTTCTTCAGCGCGATCGGTTCGGCCGCGCCGACCGCCTGTCGCTGCTCGATCGGCAGACGGTCCGGCTTCGCCACGGCCGCGAGGCAGAGCTCGGCGATGGAATCCGCAAACTTCTTCGGCCGCGCGGGAACGCCCCCTGCGCCGGGGGCGAGCACGCTGATGAGGCCTTCCATGAAGGCACCCACCAGGCAGGTGGCAGCGACCTCGACGCCGAGTTCGCGAAATTCGTCGGCGGCGACGCCTTCTCGGATGATGGTCTCGAACACCCGCGCGATGGCGCGGCGGTACTTCAGACGCGTGCTTTCCACCTCGGGATCGATCGGCTCGACGATCAGTCCGTAGGCGAGCCGCTTGCCGCGCATGGCCCGCAGCACGAAGGCACGGACCGCATCCCTGACCTTCTGCGCAGGCTCGCCGTCGGCAACGGCGATCCCGGACAGAACATCGACCTCCCGCTGCGATACGGTGCAATTTCTCTGGAGATCGCTCGTTGGACCAGAACCGGATCGCGGGTGGCCCCCACATCGCAGCGTATGGTAGGCCTCCGGTGCACTGCGATAGCCTCGCTTGACGCCTTAACTGCCCTTCGGCGATCCCACCACTTTTGACTGGTTTGGCACATCATGAGTTGATGGCCCCGGTTGGCCGCCCCGGTGGGTCGTTCAGCCGGTTACCAGAGATGGGATGTATTACACGCAAGCGCACTAGGTAGCCTGCAGAGCCGTATCCGAAGCCTATCGGATTGCCAGGCTCGAAGTCCGTTCGGCCAGCCGTTAACAGCCGGCATGCCTCGGATCAGATTTTCGCCCCAGGGGGCTGGCACGAGAGTACTTCATCGTTCAGAGCCGGGCTCGATTCTTCTCCAGGCTGCTGCGATAGATGGTCGCGAGTCGGCGATATGCCCGGCGAAAATGGCTCGCCGACGTTCAACGTACGTCCGGCGTAAATTATCAACTTCTCGATCGGAGTCGACACCCACGCGTCATCCGACCAAAGCAGTTCGATCGCCCGATCGAGCATTGCTTCGCCTCTCGCCAGCTTTTTTAGCCTTTCAGCGATTCGTTTCGCGGCCTCTGCCGAGCCGACCTTCACGCCGGCCGGCAAGTAAGTGAGCTTGAGGGTTTTAGTCCTGATACGCTTTAACAAGACCTCGAGATCGTCGGTCTTCTCCTGCCGCAGCTTTTCGATGTTGGACGTCGGAGTAGCCTCCGGAACGTCATCGGCATCGATCGTCTTGCCGAACAGTTCAGAAAACCTCGCGCTCGCCTGTTGATACACCAGTGAACGCGGCTGTTGCAGGATACGGTGCAACACCCCGATGAGGCGATCGCGGCGATAGAGTGCGACGGAATCCTCCGAACGATCACCCCTCCGGATCATAACGCCAGCGTTGGAAAAAAACCTTTCGAATGTCTGCTTCGAAGCGTCGCTATTCCAGAGGCGCTGCAGTCTTGCACAGAACGAGGCCAAGTCTAAGCCCTCTGCGGCAGCGGATCTCCGCATGGTATCCGTCATACGAGATTGCTGCGAGGGCCTTACTTTCTTCAGGTCTGTGAGCCAACGAGCTACATCTGGTCGACCCTCCTTGATCAAATGAGTGACAATCGAGTCATGGTAGGGCGATATTGAGGTCTGCCCTTCTAGCTCAAAGGCTGCAATGGCCGCGACCTTTTGAAGTCTTTGAGAATAATTTCGCATATTCAGCGCCCTGCCTGTGGTGGGCGAGACATGGCCTAGAATGCAGTGAAAATGGGTCGGCCCGCCCCCACGGCGCGCACGAAGCTTTTCATTGTGTGACCAAACGATCAGCGGATGGTCTGTCGCCCTCAGTTCCGTGATGATTAAATTTAAGAGGCGGTTGAGATGCTTCTTTTCCAACTTCGTCGTCGGCGAAATGATTATGTGCCAAAAAGCGATCTGCGCTTTCGACGCCCGTTGCAAGCAATGCATGACGCGCATCCCGTCCGCGGTGTTTGCCACATAGAGATTTCTCGTCTCGCAGTGCTCTGCCCTCTGGTGCGTATCTCGCGAGAGATACTCACTGAGGCGCCGCGCGCCCGCGCTCCCCTTGTATTTATAGGCCTTTTTTATCATTTGCGCCGCACAGAATTGTCCAACTCTAGTGCAGCCTTCGTCAATCTGACGAGCCCATCGATGATCGCATCATACTGGGGGTGATCGCTGAACACGCTTCGCGTTTCGTTCCCGAAGGCGATGATTTCCTTGTGGAAGTTAGCCAACTTCGTGGACCGCGCGAAATTCTGCTTACCCGGGCGGCGCGTCCGCTTGCCTACGTGAATGTCGAGCAGCCCCTGCAAGAACGCCGCTTGGCTGATCCCGCCATTGTTAGCCTCTTTTTTGACTTGGGTTATGAACTCGCGGGTGACGCGTATTGAAAACGGTATCTTGTTCTGGCGAACCTTCCCGCTCATGTGCGCCTCGCAGGAAGCGCAGCTAAGACTCCACTTGGCCCGAAAGGCGCGCAATCACATGGCTGCGACTGAGGCGATCTGACTGAAATGAGCGCTTGGAGGTCGATGGCTCCGGCCGAATTGCCATCATTGAAAGGTTCGAGAGGGGGCGGGTGTTTCGTTGGCTGGTTTTTTCCCAGCCGTGCTCTCATCTGAGCTGCGGCCTTGCAGGCATCCTAGCACCCGAAAAAACAGGTTCTCTCACCAGCCATGAAATTAGAGCCGCGAACGCCCGAATGCAACTCCCGCCCTTGGCCGTGACGGATGCCCGTAAACAGATTTCTTGAACCAGGAAGAGTAAGAGGCCGGTGCAATGATCAACTTCGCTATCGCAGCGCATGTTACACCTTAGGCAGCGTGCGATAGCCCCCATTGGCGCCTTAGCTTCCCAACCGATTAGGCCCTCCGCTCTGTGCGAACCTCCCTCAATTGGAAGTTCCAGCCCGATCGACTGCCTGACCGTGCTTTCGTGCAGGCTCCAGCAGCATACTGCGCGCCCAGACAATCGCCGCTATCTAGGCGATGGTGGGTTCGGCGTGGAAAAGGTAGTCCCCGACGTAGTCCGCTAAGTATCCCGTAACCCGCCGAAATCGCGACTTTTCTCGGAATTGTAGAGGGATCGGAAAAATTGTCTCGAGAGTCCCTCCCTCTCCGCCAGTTTTGAAATCCTATCCGCCACTTTCTTCTCGCAGAAACCTTGAAAAACCGCGTCTCCGGCCTGCGTGAGTGTGCAAGTGCCGAAGCGTGTATCCCCCGAGGTAGTCTACGGCCATGCGGCGCCGAAAACAGACCGCGTCAGCCGCCGGCGAGGCGCGCCGACCTACGTTGTTCGCCGGCTTTCCACGTATTTCTTCCAGATCCGACCGCCCCGCGATCTTGTGGGTGACGGCATCCCATGCGCTCCTATCCGGGTCAGGCTCGGCGTGCTGCCCAAGAGGGAGGCGCACCGCCGCGCTGCTTGGCGGGGGACCTTGGCCCAAGCCGGGTTTGGGGAGTGGAGGCGGCACTTGGAAGGTCACGCGTACAGCGAGTTTCCGCCGAGCGAGGTCGGCTTCCCGAAGGGCGACAGCCCCGAGGATTTCTTTGCGAACATGATGGCCTCCCTCAACGAGGCCGCCGCGAAGCTGGAGAGGCCGGCGCCGCCGCCGGTGTTTTCGCCGGCCGCCATGCGCGACCTCTCCGCCATCCAAGAGGCGATGGCCATCGAGCAGGAGGTCAAGAAGGGGGCCGCAGGCCACCCGACGGTGACCGCACGCGCTGATCTGCTCCGGAAGGACGTTTGGGATCGCTGGCGCGCCGGCGAAGGGCTGCCGCGGGTCCGCGAACCCCTTGCGGAGGCCATCAGCATGGGCTCGCATGCGCGCTGGCAGTCTCCCTCGTGGCCTGGTCGCGAGGGCCTAGTTGTTGCTCATACCACGAAACAACTTAGCCTGATGCGGTAGACGGCTAGTGGCGGCCAGCGATGTAGTAACCCGGCTCATCCCTTCCATGCTCCCTTGGTAGTTTCGTGACGTGCCGCGATCCCGGCTCGTCTGCCCATCGGACTCGAGCCGATGATGCATTCGCAGATGGTCAGGACCGCGCGCCCGGTCGCGACCTTGTCCATGTCGCGGACGGTCTTGCAGATCACCGCAAAAGCGTCGTGGCCAACCTTGCCGTCCGGCCGGGGGTAGTAGGAGCGAATCAGGTAGCGCGGGTCGATATCAGTGCTGTCGACGAGCTGTCGATCTCGATGGTGTGCGTGATTCAGGGGCGATCTCCTCGCGATTTTCGGGAGCGCATTTTTTCAGTCTTTCGTCATCAATGCGCAGGAAATGGAGGCCACGCTCTCCGCCACCTGTGAAGATTACTCTGAGGCTACCGCTACAGCGTTGCTTTAAAGATGCGCCGCAGTCGGGTGAACTCAGTAAGTCTTAAGCATGCTGAGTTCGCCTGCATCCGCGCGGCCCTTTGCGAGAAGCAGGATTTCCCGCATCTGCTTGATCACCGGCGGCTCGAGAGCTTCGATTTTTGCAGCGATCTGCGGGTCGAGAACTCCCTTACGGCCGTATCGCCCACGGACATCGCTGGCATGCCCGAGGATGCGGTCGCGCGTCCGTTGTGCGATCGCGTCGTTGTCCAGCCAGTCCGCCATAAGGTGGCGCGTTGAGTAGAGCGTGAGGTCCGCACGATCAAGTTTCAGTATTGCCTTAACGTATTGCCACGCTTTGCTGAGCGGTTGCGACCAGCGGATGGTGCCGTCCTTACGGGAATAGGCTCCCCATTCGGGGAAGAGTGTCTCCGCCTGCAGGTCCAGCAAGTCCTGCATCCGATCCAGCATTCCTAATTCGATGAGAAGTGGGTGGATTGGAATGACACGGCCGGCGGCATTCGTCTTCAGATTGCGCAAATCCTTGATGGCGACGCGGCCATTGCGAGCATCGAACGGGCGCAGGTCAAAATAATAAAATTCGCCGTCGGTGCGGATGTCTGCGCATTTGATCTGGCCAACCTCGCCGGGCCGCATGCCGGTGAGGATACAGATCAGGAAACCCCAATAGATGTGCGACTGCACGAAGTATTCGCCGGGCTGCCAGACATGCACGCGATTCTTGCAGCCGGTGAAGAGCGGCAAGCTCAACAGCCTCAGCAGCTCATCGTCGTCAAAGGCATCGCGCGGCAACGGCGCCAGGTTCTCGGGGTCGATGCACACGAACTTCGGCTTCGGTCCGTGATAGAACTTTTCCGCGATCGCAAAGTCGACGAACTTGTAGAGGCCGGCCCAATACCGGCTCTTGATGGTCGTGGTGGTCACGCGCTCAAGCTTCGCCCACTCGGTCTCTTCCGCATATTTGTAGCGCTGGAAGAGCGTCTCGGAAGATTTTCGCGGAATGTTGTCGCGATTGGGAATGTCCGGCAGGGCCTCGTCGAGCAACTTCCATTTGGCTTCTGTCAGTTCGTCCATCCTGGGATCGCCCAGAAGATCGACCGCGAACTGGACCACCGACGCTGCTTCTCCGCGGCCTTTTGCCGTGTGCTTGCGCTTGCGGTCCAGCGGCTTGAGGAATTCTACCAACACCTCCGACATGCGGCTGGCCGTAGTTTTGGCGGCCTCCACTGGGGGGGACAACCCCGCGGGCTCTGGCGCAGGCGAGATCGAACCGACCTTTGGCGCCGGCAGCAGTCGAAGCCTCTGGGCGACGGCATCCTGCACCAGGCGTTCGATCATCGCGATGGGATCAAACGGCTGCGCGGTCGTCGAGGGAGCCGGGACGCTCCAGCCTTCCCTGGCCGCTTCGGTCGCCTCGTGCCGGCCGGTCTCATGGGCGCGTCGGACGTTCAGGCGGGCGGTCGCGCCTTCGGCGGCCTTGTTCTGGTCGACGAAGTCGACCCAGGTGCTAGGCATCTGGGGGAAGCGCTGGGGGTAAGCGTAGCCGCGCTCCTGCGCCCTTGTGAGAAAGCGACGGACTTCGTGCTCGAAGGCGCACCGCTCGGCCAGGAGCCGCTCGTTTTCCGGGGGGCCGCGGTCGACATAGACGCGCAGCCGGGCGTCCACGATGGTTCCCAACGTCTCCAGGTCCGGAGCCCCGATCAGCTCCCGTACCCACTCCAGATTATCCACCAGCCGGCGCCTCGCCTCGTTGAAATTCCCCGTCCTGAGGCTGACACGGAGGAGGGAGAGCCCAAAGACCTTTGCTGCCTGTTTCCCCAACCGAATCTGAAGGAAATAACGGCCGTCGCCGCGCCGGCCGAGGTAGGAAGGACGAGCCACGAAGGCCTTTCCGTGGGCGGTCGGTGTGAGACATCCGGGTGGGATGTCACACCGTCAAATCCGCTACCACACTCTGGCCAACGTACTGAGAATCCACAGGATTTCGCTTCTGCTTTGGACGTGGCACCGAATCCCTCTCCCGCTACCAATTCCCGGCCTTCTTATGTCCATTCTCCATGAGGCTTTGCGCTCCTATGGGCTGATGACGGCTGGCGTCGCTCGCCCCACTGACATGCAATTGGGCACAGAGTGATGGGAACGTCCGACCAGCTTAAACTTGTGGTGCTTCGTCGGATCGGCTGCGGAAACCCTGCGAAGAAGGAACGGTACACGTTCGATTTCGTCGTCAACGGGCAATCGCTCTTTGCTGTCACCGGTGCGTCCAACTTCGATTTGTCCGGTTGTCTTTCGGTCCCACAACGAGAGCCTGAGCTTGCCCTTCGCCTCAACGGCGAACTCGCGCAACGTCTGACGTCGGCCGTTCCGTGCGGCGGCAGTCACCGCGTGGCTCTGTATATTTGCCCGGAGTGTGGAGACCTTGCGTGCGGAGCTATCACCGCGCTGGTGTCGCGGAGCGAAGGCGTCGTGCATTGGTCCGACTTTGCGTATGAGAATGGAGCTGACAGGGAAACCAAACTGTCGAAGGTCGGCCCCTTCGCATTCGACTGGACATCCTACATGACTGAAATCGACCAGGCTTGCGTTGGCTGATGAGGCGGTCGGATGGGTAGGGTTCTTGCGAAGCCCATCACGGTTCACGTCGCGGGGTATCGATGGGTTTCGCTTCGCTCTACCCATCCTACGAGCCAGGTGGTCGTTGATCGTTCGATCAGTTGGCGATGGACTTTAGCGGCGGCATCGAGTCGCTTGCGTCGTGAACGAATGCGACAACAATGACTGTGGCGCCAAGACTGCGACGCCATGACTGATCAGTCAGGTTGGGTGTCTGGGTTTTCATCTTGAACGTGGCGGTGCAAGTGCACGCGTGCGAAGCGCCGTCGGCCTTTCCTTGACCATGTAAGATGTTAATCAGTCCACCGTGCATACGGAAGCGAGGGCAGGTGTGGCGAGAAAGTTGCGCCCGTGAACAACTCGCGTAACCTTCGCGGCGACGGCGCACTTGCACGGCATTCGCCGTGTCACCTCGTGCGACGTTTCGCGCGGAGTTCGGTATTCCTCGTCAACGATGCATCAAATGCGAGCAATTGCGGCGCCTGCAATTCGCATTCTGCCTATGGGCTATCTCACACATCCGAACTTTGCGGTCTCACAAATTGCTGACGCGGCGCGAAAGCGAGTTCCATTGCTTTGTCTAACTTAGATTGTATGGTGCCCATAAGAGCATCCGGCCTGATCGACGATGTGCGGCTAATCGGCGCTGCCCGTATCTTTAGTGATCATGATCATAAGAAGAGTGTTCGCGCCTAAATAGAATGAGGGACAGAAGACAATGACCGAAGGAAAAGGACAATGTCGCTGCTCCAGATCAATCTCTTCGGCGGTGTCGAGGTCGTGTGTGCGTCCGGCGAGTCGGTGTTGATCCCCAGTCGCAAGGCTGCAACTCTCCTGGGCTATGTGGCGCTCAGTTCCCCTCGAGCCATTTCACGCGGCAAGCTCGCGACCCTGTTGTGGGACGGCCATTTCGGCGATCGCGCGCGCGCCAGTCTTCGACAGGCTCTGCTCACCTTGCGGCGCGAGTTGCCGCGATATTCGGATGTGATCGTGGCCGATCGCGACGACATCCGCATCTGCCCGAACGCCATCAGCACCGACGTCGGCGAGTTCGAGCGGCTGCTGACGGGGGGCGATCCTGAAAGGTTGGCCCGCGCGGCGGTGCTTTATCGCGGCGACCTTCTCGAGGGCATCAGCTCGACTTCATGCCAATTCGAAGCCTGGCTGTCGGCCGAGCGCCAGCGACTGAGGACGCAGGCGATGCAGGCGCTTGCGGGCCTGCTGGACGCCGGCGGGCGCGAACACATGGATATCGCGATCGCACTCGCGCTGCGTATCCTTGCAGTCGATCCGCTGCAGGAGGAGGTCCATCGCACATTGATGCGCTGCTACACGCAGCAAGGTCGCCGTACCGACGCGTTGCGTCAGTACGATCTTTGCCGTTCCGTGCTGTGGCGCGAAGTTCGCGCAGCGCCGGAGCAGGAGACCGAACGGCTGCAGCGCGAAATCCGCCACGCGTTTCGCGCCGCTCCTGTGAGATCTGCTTCACTCAAATTGCGCCCCGCTAAGAACTTTGACGCAACTTTCACGCTCGACGTGACGCCTGCATCACGATCCCTGTCGTAGCCTCAACCCGCTCGCACAATCGTGCGTAGTGATCCCGCCTCCCTTTGGGGAGCGCGCGTCGCCCGCGGGTCAGGCACTTCATCAGGAGATTTTGATCATGACTGGAATTCAGCAACAGACTGAGGACTACGGCCAATTGGACCCGCAGGGGATCTTCGGCTCGATCCTCGGCGGTGCGGCCGGACGCGTTATCGGCAATTTGCTCGGCGGCAAGAAGGGAAAGACGATCGGCGGCATCGTCGGCAATATCGGCGGAGGTTTCCTGCCGTTTTCAGCCGGCCCGGACATGCCGCAAGGTTCCGTGCAGGTCTCCGACATGGAGCTGCAGAGCTTCTGGAGCGTGCTGAAGAAGATCGGTCAGGGCGTGCAGACCGGTGTGAACATCGGTCATCAGCTCGGCGTGTTCAGCGCCGGCCCCGGCGGTCAGCCTGCCGCGGCTGAAGTCTCCGAGATGGAGCTGCAGAGCTTCTGGAGCGTGCTGAAGAAGATCGGCCAGGGCGTGCAGACCGGTGTGAACA
>NZ_JASVEN010000008.1:2500-309848 GCF_051710265.1 Bradyrhizobium sp. U531 | reverse complement strand
TCCATAAGGGCTGTTACACAGCACTCCTCTTAACCCGGCAAGACGGCCCTCACCGGAGGGAGACGGAGCAAACATGAATGGACGATTTGTCGTATACGATACGATGAACACCATCAGGGGAGTTCTTTGCGACAAGTGCATTTCTAATGGTCATCGGAGAGATCATTACAGACTGATCCAATACCTCCCTCTTTTCGAAGGCCTCAGCATATTGAGGCCAATCAGCAAATCGAGGAGCGACATAGTACGCCTCAGCCCCATCCATTTGAGCCTTCAAGAGGGTTTCGAATTGTCCGTCAGGTTCAGCAGTGTCAATTGAGAACCTAAAAAATGGTCGTTCGACTTCGGGGGCTGGATAGCGCCTATCCGTCCGCACAAACCTTTCTAAGGACTGCCCAAGTTTGAACTGCAATAAAAGTGGTACACCCGGCCTATCAAACCTTACGTCGAAGCCAAGACTTTTTTCCTGTATCAGGCTTGGCAAGAAGGGGACGGTCCTCATGCCCAGGCTCGAAAGAAGGTCTTCCGCCTCCCTTGTTGCGCCATATCCATAGGAGAACTCAGAAAGCCGCTCGTGCAATTCAATCATAAGCATTGGTCTCCGGAGAATGTCGACGGAGCTGCGGCTGCGGCGAGGATTGCTTAGTTACTCCGATCGCTTAACGTCCCTAGAAAGTTCGCCCCGCAGGAGCAGTTTCGAGACGACAGCTGAAGCGTGATTTTCATAGCTGCGCGTCGCAAGCAGCTGGAGGTGATGCCTTAGCCACATCTCGTCCCACAACTCCCAACCATTTCGTTGAAAGTGTGCTTGGATCGAAGCTCTACCCTTTTCGTCTGTCTTGCCGCAGACAAGACAGAGTTTGATTTCTGGATTGTCAGGGCAGAAGCCAGTCTCGAAGAGCTGTCGCTTCAAACGGCCGAACACCGTCTCACGCAATATGGGATCATTAAATAGTTTGTAACGATTTGCCTCAGGCGCCGTTGCGTCGAAGCCCTTAGCCTGCACTCCAGAGGAATCTAGATAGCTTTTGCACTCTACAACCGAGAGCACGTTTGACCTTCCGCTGTAGGCGACGATGTCTAGCTCCCATCGAGGGCAAGATGGTCGTCCGATCTTCCTTTTCTCTTCTTTGCTCAGCTCAACCTTGAATGACGTTCGAACCCAGTGCCCTTGAAGCCAGAGGATTTCCGCAACGACTTGCTCAAACGCGTCCATTGAGCGCTCACGATCATGGTTTCACAAACGAGAGGATTACCTCGCGACGCATCCGCCCATCCATGGAATCAATTGCTCGCTTCGCCGTAGGAGGTGGGAGATATCGCCTATTAGCAGGAAGCGTACGCGCGCGACGCCGCTGGGCCTGTAAGCCGAATCGCTCGGCGACGGCGGTTACGATCCTTGCATTGGGAATAAACGTGCCTCGGACTGTATTTTCGCCGACGACATAAACTGCCTTCCCGCCCGGCGAAAGAACGCGAGCGGCCTCGCCGACAGCCTGCATCATGTCATCTATATAGTGAGCTAACACTGCTTCATGGCGGGTGGAAAGTTTGGGTGTTAGTCTCAATTCCGAGATTATTTCTCGAATTTCTGGATCGTCGCTCGCGCCTTGATCCCCGCATTCTGTGCCAACACTTTCGGTGCGAATGTTCCCCAGTTCGCTAACCGTGTACCCCATCCAAACCAGTGAGAACTTACTGCAGCGCATGTAGTCGATTGCATTCAGGTAAGGTGGGGACGTCAGCACAAGATCAATGGTGCTATCCTTTATTGGAAGGTCCCGGGCGTCGCCGAGGATTGTCCGAGTGGCGGGCCCTTTCTCGGATGCGCTCCTAGCGATACAGTTCTTGAGTACGAGTTCGACTGCGGCAGAGAACTTATTGAATGGCTTTATCGGTGCACTTTCAAATGCGCGATGGGGCCGGCTATGCGATAGATCCATCGCTAGTGACGCGCCAGCCTGCTTGGTGATGATGAGACGCGAGAAGGCGCACCATAGTGCATCTCTAACGGAGTTGTTCTTTACGCAAAGGATCGCCTCAGCAAGCGAACTCAGTTGGCGGCGAGCGTAGTCGTCAAACCAGTAACGAACAAAACGGCGAGTTTCGAAATCCGAGTTTCGTGGATAAGCATCTCCAACATTCCGTGTGGTGAAGATGTCTCTGGCTTGCTCCAAGACGTAAGAGGCGGTCCTTCGAACCTGCGATGTGTCTACCGATGTCGTCCAAACTCGTGCGAGTAGAACGGCAAGCGGATCGATATCGATTCCTATCGCCGAATGTCCGCTTGCTCGTGCCATCGCGAGTACCGTTCCAGAGCCCATCATAGGATCGAGAACCCGAATTCTATCTTGCTCGTTGGTCAGGATATCGAGTGCAATCCCTGGGGCCATTCTTGCCGGAAATGGATGAACCGGGTCGCGTCCGAGAGCCTGATGTATGGTCTTCTTGTAAGTGTTGCTCATGGCTCTCCCCCGTCTAGAGACAGGGCTAAAGGGGTAAAGAAATAGATCGAGTTTCTGTGGCAAGGGTCGTGGCTAGCCCGAGGCATATCGCTCGCGCCCTCGTGTCTTGAGCGTTTCAGGAATCAGGCCAATCCCTCTTGCAACCTTATATTTCAGCTCACCGCGATTCCCCGCGAGTTCGTACTGCGTGCGAGGCGATCTAGATATGCTAACCCAAGCGTTCTCGCTCTCCTGGAAACTGACGATACTGTGCAGGTCGGCCATCGAGAGTGTCACTAGGCCGTCTGCCTTGCATACGAATACCATAAAAGAATCTGGAAATTTGTGCTCAAGATCGAGCAGGTCGGCGGCCTGCTCGATAGTGAACGTGAATCGCCAGGGCGACATGCGTTTGGACGAGTGCTTGATGTAAACGCCAACACGACCGTTCATCACGAAGGCGTTTATTCGCCCCTCGCGAACAAACGGGCGAAAAGACACCGACATGGAGTAGTCGTTCTCGACAGCAAGCTGTCTTAGGACGACGCCCTGATAGAATTCGTATTCATCCAACATTTTTTACGTTCTTCAAAAAGCTGATATTGCCATCGAATTTATAAATGACTCGTGCCTTGTTCTTTTTGTTGCGGAATATCTTGAAGTGATGAACCGCTTCGGGAAACTCGCGTTTGACTTGACCGAAAAGGCCCTTCTTGCGTTCGATCTTTTCGTGATCCGCGTCCTTCATTCCCTCGATATCGCTTGATCTATGCAGGGCTATAGAGGCTGATCCCTTAGGAAGAATTCTCTGCACATAGCGAAGCAAATAGTCGGGGAGGGCGTCGTTGCCAATCTTGTCTTGCAGTTGCTTCAAGCCGCTGATGGGGTCGTTGCTGCCCGTTATGATTTGTTCGAGGTCGGACGAGTAGTCAAAGATTGGAAACGTCATTTCTCCCTTATCAAGTAGCACATTGGCTTTATCAATGCTGTTCGAGGCAACGGCAGCAATTCTTTGATCCGCGAGCCAGACAGGGGAGCCTTTCTTCGTCTTAATTGCTTCGAGAGCCAGCTTGTGAAACGCAAAGCAACGTTGCCAGTCGAGGTATAACTGCTGAGGAATCGTCAGTTCAAAGTACGGAAGATGTTTCTTCCTCGATCCAAACATTCGGGCGCGCTGAATGTAGGTATCTTGCTGAATCTTGTGTTTCGAATCTCGCGTGAAGAACATCGAAAGTAGGTTGTCGAATGTAACTCCGCGGGAGACGATGTTGCCGCCTATCACGAAAGTAAACATTGCTGCGGGCGACGTTGCAGACTTGAAGTCGACGTTCTTGTCTCGTTCACTGTTCATGATGACAGTGCTGGTTTGGTCGCAGTTCTTCACGATATAGGCGAGAATGCTGCTGGCTTGCTCTGGTCCGTACAGCTTCGTGGCTATCTTATCTATTTCGTGGGTATAGGACTCGAACTTCTTCGAGTGAACATCTGTCAACGCATTCATTACGTCGTCGATTGGTTTTTTGTCCGACTTGTGGTCAAGCTTCTTTCCGCTTGTGTGGATAAGCATAGAGAAGTTTTCGTCGGACTTTGCCCCCAAGTTCAAAGCGGCGACTCGCACAAGAAATCTAAAGATCGCTTCGCGCAAATATTTTGGGCTGTCGTCAGTGTCTGGCAGCGTATGAAGAGAAAACTGTACGTCCGTGTCTAGCGGGAAGAAGATATCTTGCCCCGTATAAGCATCATGAGGCGGGAAATTGACCCATTTCTCGTTGTCGTTGTCGAAGGTGTTGTTCAGGTCGAGACGGGCAGGGGTGGCTGTGACGCCAATGTATATTCCGTCGTGACTTATTAGCTTTTTGATCAGCGCGTTTATCCGAGTCACATCGCTCTTGTTAATCAACGCGTTCGGTGTTGCGAAATCGGCTTCATCATCAATAATGACCTTGCTGCCAATCTTCTCCAGCTTTTGGTTTAGCTTCGTAAGGTCGCTCGCATTCTTCTTGCAAAAGATGACGTGGTAGCCTGTCGAAAGGGAATATTCTGGGTCGATGACTTCTGAGAAGTTGCGGGCTGCAGGTGAAAGCTTCGACCGTTGGAAACGATCTAGGTTTTGTTGGAGAAGCTGCACACTGTCGTTTAGTAGGTGCACGACAACTCGATGGCCATCATCCAATAGCCTCGCAGTGAGACAGATCATCATCTCGGTTTTGCCGCTTTGCGGTTCGCCGTATATGACGAATGATGTCGTTTTGCTGCTGAGGGTCTCGCAAGCGCTGGTGACAGCCGCCTCGATACAGGACGTCTGTTTGCCCGCCGTTTTGAGGCGGGCCAGTTGCGTTTGATATCTATCGCGCTGCTGCGCGATAGCCCGCAGCTGGCTGACGTCTAGCCCCAACCGAATGCCCCCTAGTTGAATTATCGTTTTTTGCGATCATAACGGGCAATGGTTTTGGGGCAAGATAGGCAGAGGTATAATGAGAATGCCTCGCACAAACAAAAACGGCCGGATCTTCCGATCCGGCCGCAACGCAAACTCTCAACTGGCTAAGCCTACGTCACGCGACGCAAACCAGCCTCCGTCCTAACGGTAAAACTTAGCTCGCCTTCTTCGCCGGCGCGGTGGTCGGGCCGACCTTCTTCTGGATGGCGCGCTTCAGCTCGAGGGCGCGCGGCGACAGGAGGTCCGCCTTGGCCTTGAGCAGGAAGGCGTCGAGGCCGCCATTGTGGTCGACGCTCTTCACCGCGTTGGTGGAGACGCGCAGGCGCACGTTGCGCTCCAGGGCTTCCGAGATGAAGGTCACGTTGACCAGGTTCGGCAGGAAGCGGCGCTTGGTCTTGATGTTGGAGTGGCTGACCTTGTGGCCGACGAGGGGGCCCTTGGCCGTCAGTTCGCAGCGGCGAGACATGGCATCATCCTTATCTAAAACCCCCAACGATGTGCGGCCGCCATTCTGGGCGCCACGGGGGCGAATTCTCTGTCCTTGCAGGGAGCGGGCGGACGTATAGGGGGGAAGGGGCGGCCAGTCAAGGTTTTGGGCGGGGATTCGTGCTCCCCGACAGGTGTCATCGCCCGGCTCGACCGGGCGATCCAGTACGCCGAGGCGTCGCGGCTGACCAGAGGGGTCGCGGCGTACTGGATGCCCCGGTCGAGCCGGGGCATGACAGCGGAGGGCGGGGAGAGGTCAGGGGCCCGCGGCTATCCCCCGATCACCAAAACGGCAATGTTTGTCGCGCCTTACCATCACATAAAGGGCGCAATCGCCGCCGAAGAGTCCGGTGGAGTTCCCGGGTGGACACGCCCGGACACATTGTGTGCCGCGGTTTTTGGCTTAAGTAACGGCCATCATGCCCCGATTGGCGCCCCGATTGGATAGTTTCGTGCTCACAACGCCCGCTTTAGCGCCCAAATTGCGCTCTGCTCGCCCGCGCCTGGCCGGTTGGCTGGCGGCGGCTTGCGGTCTCGCTGTGGCGTGGGCCGCGGCGCCGGCGGCGGCGCAGGGCAAGCTCGAGGCGCAATATGAGGCTTCGCTCGCCGGCATTCCCGTCGGCAAGGGCGGCTGGAACATCGACATCCAGGACGACGTCTTTTCGGCGGCCGCCGCCGGCGGCACCTCAGGCCTGCTGAAATCGTTCACGGGCGGGTCCGGCACGGGTGCCAGCCAGGGGCGCGTCGTCAATGGCGCGCTGGTTGCGACCGGCTACCAGGCTTCCACCACCACCTCGAAGAAGACCGAAGAGATCCGCATCACGCTCGACAAGGGCAATGTGAAGGATTTCGCGATCCTCCCCGAGCCGCCGGTCGATCCGGACCGCATCGTCGTCACCGACGCGCATCGCCGCGGCGTCTGGGACCCTATGACGGCCTCGCTGCTGCGCGTGCCCGGCACCGGCGATCCCGTCTCGCCGGAGGCCTGCCACAACGCGGCCCCCGTGTTCGACGGCCGCATGCGCTACGAGCTCAAGCTCGATTTCAAGCGCATGGAAAGCGTGAAGGCGGAGAAGGGCTATCGCGGCCCGGTCGTAGTCTGCGCGATCTATTTCGTGCCGGTCGCCGGCTACATCCCCGACCGTCCCGTGATCAAATACCTCGCCGCCCAGCGCAACATGGAAATCGCCTTCGCCCCCATCGCGGGCACCCGCATCCTGGTCCCGTTCTGGCTGAAAGTGCCGACCCCGCTGGGGCCGGCCATGCTGGAAGCAACCAGCTTCATCACCACCGCCCAGCCGCCGCGCGTGGCGAAAACGCAGTAAGCGGCCGCGCCCCGCTGCGTAGCCCGGCTGGAGCGCAGCACAATCCGGGGTTCACGGCCCCGGCTCCCCCGTATTCCGCTTCGCTCCATACGGGCTACGGGCTCTACGACCCTAAGGCCCTCCGTTAACCGTCACCCTGAGGCGGCCGCCGCGTCGGCGGCCCTCGAAGGGCGACGGCCCCCGCTCTCACCGCAGCATCTCCGCCGGATCCGGGCGGTTCATCCTTCGAGGCTCCCGGCACGATGCCCGGCACCGCGCCGCTCGCGCCTCAAAATAAGGGAGAAAAAGCGCAACAATTTCAATGACCATTCTACTGTGCATGGGGTTGTTTTCGCGAAAATGAGGTGGGGAGGCCTGCCGCCGGGAATCCATTTGACTCCTCCCCGATTCTGATTCGACTCCGCGCCGTCCCCAACTTAAGCCTTTTCGCCATTGCATCGTCACTTGTACGACAGCCGAAAACTCCATCTAGTTGTACCCAATAGGACTCCCGCGACATGTTGCGTGAACGGAACGGGACTCCCAGGGGAGTCAGCGATTCGGCCGCGATTCGTTCTAGAGTCGTTCCGAAGCTTAAGACGAACGGGAAAAGCGTCGCAAAGTGAGACAGTTGCGGGAGGTTTTGGGAAGCCGTTCCCACGCACACGGTGTCATCGCCCGGCTTGACCGGGCGATCCAGTACGCCGGGGCGGTTGTGGTTGAGCGGACAGGCTGCGGCGTACTGGATGCCCCGGTCAAGCCGGGGCATGACAGCGATGGATGCGGATGGCGCCCTGCACGTCACCGCCCCAATCCAGCACTGACATTCGCCCAAATCGGCACTACCTAATCACCCAGAATGCCCTTTTCTTCTCCCCCCTTCGCTTCCGAGCGCGCAGCCTCCGATCGAATGCCTGGCGATCGCGTGCTTGGCGCCGGCGTCACTGCGGTGCTCGGGCCGACCAACACCGGCAAGACCCATCTCGCGATCGAGCGGATACTGGCGCACCCTTCGGGGATGATCGGCCTGCCGCTGCGCCTGCTCGCGCGCGAGGTCTACAACAAGATCGCCGCACGGGTGGGCAGCGACGCGGTCGCGCTCGTCACCGGCGAGGAGAAGATCAAGCCGAAGAGCCCGCGTTACTGGGTCTCCACCGTCGAGGCGATGCCGCGGGATCTCGACCTCTCCTTCCTCGCCGTCGACGAGGTGCAGATCGCGTCCGATCTCGAACGCGGCCACGTCTTCACCGATCGCATCCTCAACCGCCGCGGCCGCGACGAGACGCTGCTGCTGGGCGCCGCCACCATGCGCCCGATCATCGAGCGGCTCTTGCCCGGCGTCTCCATGATCACGCGGCCGCGCCTGTCGCAGCTCGAATTCGCCGGCGACCGCAAGATCACGCGCCAGCCGCGCCGCACCGCCATCGTCGCGTTCTCCGCGGATGAAGTTTACGCCATCGCCGAGCTGATCCGCCGCCAGCATGGCGGCGCCGCCGTCGTGCTGGGCTCGCTGTCGCCGCGCACGCGCAATGCGCAGGTGGAGATGTTCCAGAACGGGGACGTCGACTATCTCGTCGCCACCGACGCCGTCGGCATGGGTCTCAATCTCGACGTCGACCACGTCGCCTTCGCCTCCGACCGCAAGTTCGACGGCTACCAGTTCCGCCGCCTGACGCCGTCCGAATTCGCGCAGATCGCGGGCCGCGCCGGCCGTGCCACCCGCAACGGCACCTTCGGCACCACCGGCCGCTGCGCGCCGTTCGAGCCCGAGCTCGTCAACGCGCTGCAGAACCACACTTTCGATCCCGTGAAGATGCTGCAATGGCGCAATGCGAGGCTGGATTTCGCCTCGCTCGGCGCGCTGCAGGTCTCGCTGAACCTCGCCCCCGGCCACGAGGCGCTGACGCGCGCGCCCGTCGCCGAGGACATGCGCGTGCTCGACCATGCCGCTCGCGACGCCGAGGTGCGCGATATCGCGCATGGCAAGGCCGCCGTGGAACGGCTGTGGGAGGCCTGCCAGGTCCCGGACTACAGGAAATTGTCGCCGGCGGCCCATGCCGAGCTGGTGACCACGCTTTACGGCTTCCTGATGCGGAAGGGCTGCATCCCCGATGCCTGGTTCGAAGCCCAGGTCACCCAGGCCGACCGCACCGACGGCGACATCGACACGCTGTCGGCCCGGATCGCGCAGATCCGCACCTGGACCTTCGTCGCCAACCGCCCGGACTGGCTGAAAGACCCCGATCGCTGGCAGGGGGTGACGCGGGAGGTCGAAAATAAATTATCGGATGCGCTCCACGAACGCTTGACTGAGCGTTTCGTTGATCGCCGGACCAGTGTATTGATGCGCCGCCTGCGGGAGAACACGAGCTTGAATACTGAAATCGGCAAGACCGGCGAAGTCATCGTCGAAGGCCACGTCATCGGCCGCCTCGACGGCTTCACCTTTGCACCGGATGCGGCGGAAGCAGGCTCCGATGCGAAAGCCTTGCAGGCTGCAGCGCAAGCGGTGCTCGCCGGCGAGATCAACGCGCGCGCCGAACGGCTCGGCAACGCGCCGGACGATCAGTTCGTGCTGACCTCGGAAGGCATCATCCGCTGGACCGGCGATGCCGTGGCGCGGCTGTCTGCCGCAGAGGACGCGCTGCATCCGCGCATCCGCATCATTTCCGACGAAAGGCTCACCGGGGCGCCCCGCGAAAAAGTGCAGGCCCGGCTCGAGCTCTGGCTCAAGGCCCATATCGAGAAGCTGCTCGGGCCGATGTTCGAGCTCAGCAAGGCCGAGGACGTCACCGGCATCGCCCGCGGCATCGCCTACCAGCTCGTCGAGGCCCTCGGCGTGCTGGAGCGGCCGAAGATTGCGAACGAGCTGAAGGATCTCGACCAGCCTTCGCGCGCGGTGCTGCGGAAGTACGGCGTCCGCTTCGGCGCCTATCACATCTATTTCCCCGGCCTGCTCAAGCCCGCCGCACGCGCGCTCGCCGCGCTGCTGTGGGCGCTGAAGCAGGACAATGTCGATCTGTCCTCGCTGTCGGGCGCGCAGCACCTGGCCTCCTCGGGCCGGACCTCGTTCCCGGTCGACAAGGCGCTGCCGCGCGATGCCTATCGCGTGCTCGGCTACAAGCAGGCCGGCGAGCGCGCCGTGCGCGTCGACATCCTGGAGCGTCTTGCCGATCTGATCCGCCCGGCGCTGGCCTGGCGCGAGAACGCGTCCGGCGAGAAGCCCGCCGGCGCCTTCGACGGCCGCAGTTTTGTCGTCACGCAGGCGATGACTTCGCTCACCGGTTCGGCGGGCGAGGATTTCGCCTCGGTGCTGCGCGCGCTCGGCTATCGCATGGAGAAGCGTCCGCCGCTGCCGCAGAAGCCGGCCGCTGCAGAAACCGTCGCGGCCGAGACGCCGCCGGTCGAAACCAGCGCCGAGACCTCGACCGAGACCGCCGCGGAGGCCGTCACCGGCGTGCCCGAGCAGGTCCCGACCGAAGTCGCGCCGGAGGCCGTCACCGTCGAAGACGCGCCCGGCATGGAGCTGCAGGACGAGCCTGCGCCGGCGGAGCCCGCGCTGGAAGCCTCTCCCGACGCTCCCGTCACGCCCGAAGATGCCCCCGGCATCGCGCCGCCGGCGGAAGAGCCCGCGGCTGAGGCCGCTCCCGCCGAAGCCACCGCCGCCGTGGAAGCCGCCGCGTCGCCCGACGCCGCCGCGCCTGAAACTGCGGCAGCGCCCGCCGAACCCGAGCTCGTCGAGGTCTGGCGTCCCGGTGGCCGTCACGAGGATCGCAAACCGCGCCACGAGCGCCACCGCCACCAGCGTCACCACAACAACCAGCGTCCGCAGGCCGGTGCCGAGGCCGGCGCAGCGCCCGCCGAAGGCGAAGCTGCGCAAGCGGCCGATGGCGAGAAGCGGGGCGAGCGCCGTCATGGCGGCGGTCACCGTCGCGACGGCAACAGGGACTTCCGCAAGCCGCGCGAAGGTGGCGGCGAAGGCGCACCGCGTCCCGAGGGGCGCGACGACAAGAACCGCCGCTTCGAAGGCAAGGACCGCGACAACAAGGGGCGCGATCGCGACAAGGGCAAGTTCGGCGGCGACCGCGACAAGGGCCGCGACAACCGTGGCCGTGACCGCGACAAGGGCCGCGATCGCCAGGGCGGTCCGTCGCTGCGTCCCTACGCCTCGAGCGCGAACCCGCGCGAGCGCGACCGTCCGGCCGATCCGAACTCGCCCTTCGCCAAGCTCGCCGCGCTGAAAGAGCAGCTCTCGGGCCGCAAGGAGTAGTCCCACGAGCGAGCGGCAGCGCCTCGACAAATGGCTGTGGCACGCGCGGGTGGTGAAGGCGCGCACCTCCGCGGCCGAGCTCGTCGAAAAGGGCCATGTTCGCGTCAACGGTGAGCGGGAGAAGTCGCCGGGGCACGCGATCAAGATCGGCGACGTCATCACCGTCGCGCTCGATCGTACCGTGCGGGTGTTGAAGGTGATTGGTTTCAGCGAGCGCCGCGGCGATGCTGCCTCGGCACGGGTGCTCTACGAGGAGCTCGGGATGCGCAATTAATTGCGCTTCTAATTCATTTCTTGGTCGATCAAACACACAAAGCCGTCATGATCGGGGCTTCCCGACCTTGCGGTGCCGGGCCATCCGCGCTACGCAAGCCGCGACTTCTAAGAGAGCTTTTCGGAGCGTTGGATGACTTACGTCGTCACTGAAAACTGCATCAAGTGCAAGTACACCGACTGCGTCGAGGTCTGCCCGGTCGACTGCTTCTACGAGGGTGACAACATGCTTGTCATCCACCCGGACGAGTGCATCGATTGCGGCGTGTGCGAGCCTGAATGCCCCGCCGACGCCATCAAGCCGGACACCGAGCCGGGCCTGGAAAAGTGGCTCGAGGTCAACGCTGACTACGCCAAGAGCTGGCCGAACATCACCCAGAAGAAAGAATCACCTGCCGACGCCAAGGAATTCGACGGCATGGAAGGCAAGTTCGAGAAATATTTTTCTCCGAACCCCGGCTCCGGTGACTAATTCGGGCCCAAACTTAACCCTAATAGCGGCGTTGCCGCCGAAAACCAGCCCTCAAGACCCCTAAATCATTGATTTTTGCGGGAAATGTGCTATATTGGGCACATTAAGCCGAACCCCGTCAGCCCCGTTGGCCCCTCAGGGTTCCCGTGAAACCAAATGTCGAACAGGGGCGTGGCAGTTTCCGCGCGCAGGCTGTGTCACAGAAAACGCGTAAAAAGAGTACTTCAGCGAGGGCTTCCCATAAGGAGGCCAAAAAAGTCGCCACGGCCAGCCGTAGCGCATCCAAGGGTCGGGCCGCTGCCAAGGCGCCGCCGGCTGCAAAGTCCTCGAAGAACAAAAGAAGCGCAATGCCGAACAAGACTGCCAAACCGGCCGCGAAAGCGACCGTTGCCAAGCCTGCTGCCAAGTCTGTGACTGCCAAGGCTCCCGTGGCCAAGCCGGCCGCGCCGAAGGCTCCTGTTGCTGCTGCTCCTGCCAAGGCTCCCGTCGCTGCCAAGCCGGTTGCGAAGCCCGTTGCTGCGCCGAAGGTCGAGGAAAAGAAGGTCGTGACCCAGCGTCAGGGCTTCAAGGCCAACGAATTCGTCGTCTATCCCGCTCACGGCGTCGGCCAGATCCTGGCCATCGAGGAGCAGGAGATCGCCGGTGCGAAGCTCGAGCTGTTCGTCATCAACTTCATCAAGGACAAGATGACGCTGCGCGTGCCGACCGCCAAGGTCGCCAATGTCGGCATGCGCAAGCTGTCCGAGCCCGCCCTCGTCAAGAAGGCGCTCGAGACGCTGAAGGGCCGCGCCCGCGTCAAGCGCACCATGTGGTCGCGCCGCGCCCAGGAATACGAAGCGAAGATCAATTCGGGCGACATCGTCGCGATCGCGGAAGTCGTGCGCGATCTCTACCGCTCGGAATCGCAGCCGGAGCAGTCCTACTCGGAACGCCAGCTTTATGAAGCGGCGCTCGATCGTCTGTCCCGCGAGATCGCGGTGGTGCAGCACTCGACCGAGACCGAAGCGGTCAAGGAGATCGAGGCCCAGCTCGCCAAGAGCCCGCGCCGCAACGCCAAGGCGGAAGCCGCCGAGGGCGAAGGCGAGACGGATGCCGAGGGCGAAGCCGACGACAGCGATGGCGACGACACCACCGTCGCCGACGAGGCTGCGTAAGCGCTTTCATCGCGTCGATCGCAACAGATCAAAAGCCCGGCCGTTCGGCCGGGCTTTTTTGTGCGTGATCTGCCTGACGATGTGGCGGACAGGACGAATCGGGTTTTGTAGCCCGGATGAGCGAAGCAATATCCGGGAGCGGTCTCTCCGCCGATGCAAAGGCCCCGGATGTCGCTTCGCTCATCCGGGCTACGGCAACTGCGCAAACAATCAAAAGCCCGGCCATTCGGCCGGGCTTTTTGTTTGGGGGATGTTTGTCGAAGACGACGGGAAGTTTTGTGCAAGAGCCATCTCAACAAACTCAGTGTCGTCCCGGCGTTCGCCGGGACGACGAGAGGAAAGAGCTTCGTCAAACGACGCGCGACGGGCCTCACTTCACCGGCCGCTTCTCGAGCTTCCTCGCCAGCGTCCTGCGGTGCATCCCCAGCCGCCGCGCCGCCTCGGAGATGTTGAAATCGGTCTCGATCAGGGTCTGGTGGATGCGCTCCCATTCCAGCGTCTTGATCGAGGTCGGCCGTGCGTCGAGCGCGACCTCGGTATTGCCTTCGGCCTTGTTGAAGGCGGCCTCGATGTCGTCGGTGTTGGACGGCTTTGCGAGATAGTGGCAGGCGCCCAGCTTGATCGCCTCGACGGCGGTGGAGATGCTGGCAAAGCCGGTCAGCACAACGATCAGCATGTCCGGATCATGGGTGTGCAGAAGCTCGACGCAGGCGAGGCCGGAAGCGCCGCCGAGCTTGAGGTCGACCACGGCGTGGCCGAAGGTCCGTTCCTCCAGAGCCTTGCGCGTGTCCTCGATCGATGCGGCCAGCACGACATCATAGCCGCGGCGCTCGAACGAGCGCTTCAGCGTGCGCGCAAAACCTTCGTCGTCCTCGACGACGATGAGCGAACGGTCAGGCGTCAAAATTCCCTCCGATCGCGAGCGTAGCGAGCGGCAGCGTCAGACGCACGGTCGCGCCGCGCTTCCTGTGGTTCTCGGCGGTCACGCTGCCGCCGAGCTTGCGCACCACATTCACCACCAGGAACAGGCCGAGCCCGCCGCCGAGGCGACCCTTGCTGGACTGATAGGGCTTTCCGAGCTGTGCCAGCATCTCCGGCGCGAAGCCCGGGCCGCGATCGCTGATCGACAGCACGAGGTTGTCGCCCTCGCGGTCGGCCACGAGCTCGACCCATTCACGCGAGACCTCGTAGGCGTTGTCGAGCACATTGAAGATGACCTGCTTCAAGGCGATGTCGGAGACGATCGCGACGTCCGCGCCGAACGTATTGACGAAATAGAGCGTCCGCGCCGAGCGCGCATCGCGCCATTCGTCGACCAGGGCGGTCACGAAGGCCGTCACCGTGGTCGGGGACGAGCCTTCGCCGCGCGCCTCGCCCGCCGAGACCAGAATGCCCGTCACGATCGACTTGCAGCGCTGCAGCGAGGTCTCCATCTCCGTGAGATCCTCGGCGAGCTCCTGATCGGCTGCCAGATCCGGCATGCGGCGCCAATCGCTGAGGATCACGGACAGCGAGGCGAGCGGCGTGCCGAGCTCATGCGCCGCGCCCGAGGCGAGCAGGCCCATGCGCACGATGTGGTCCTGCTCGGCGGCATGCTGGCGCAGCGCCGCCAGATGCGCATCCCGCTCGCGCAGATTTCGATTGATGCGGGTGACGAACACCACCAGCAGCACGGCGTTGAGCACGAAGCCGAGTAGCATGCCGGCGACCGTGAGCGTGTAGGTCTCGCTCAATGGATTCGGCGGCAGGTCCAGAGGGCGGTAAGCCAAGGTCAGCCAGACAAAACTCGCGCAGGTCAGCGCGACCAGCGACCAGGTCGAGCGCGCATCGAGCAGCACCGCGCCGAGCGTCACCTGCAGCAGGAACAGCGAGGTGAAGGGATTGGTCGCGCCGCCCGAGAGGTAGAGCTGCGCGGTCAGCGCGGCGACGTCCAGCATCAGGGCGACCAGCAGCTCGTTGTTGGTGATCGCGGCGCGATGGCGCACCCAGATCAGGCTGGTGACGTTGAGCAGCACCAGCGCGCCGATCACCGCGACCATCCGCTCCAGGGGCAGGGGAATGCCGAGCCCGAAATGCACGCCGCCGATGGTGACGATCTGGCCGACCACCGCGGTCCAGCGCAACTGGATCAGCAGCGCCATGTTCTTGCGGTTGGTCTCGTCGTCGGTCGGCGTCGGGCCGATCAGCTCGCTGCGCGCGTCCGCCTGCGATTGCAGCGTGACGGAGAACGCGTCATGCGCAAGCGTCTGGGAAAGCGTCTTTCCGTCGTCAGGCCTGTTCGACGATCGTTCCAGCATCTGATCCCGTCCTGCGCATGGCGGCATCTGGGCCGCCGGCCGGTTCGTGGACGAAGCGCTTGCGGCGGAACAGCCCGCCGCCGAATGTGACGAAAAGCCTGCCGGCGAGCATGAAGGCCAGGGCAAACCACGTCAGCGCGTAGATCAGGTGGTTATTGGGAAAGCGCACCACGGTCAATCCGCCGATGGGCCCGCCGGCGGATTGTGATCCCGCGTCGGCATCCACGAAGAAAGGTGCGACATTCTGCAGGCCGCGCGACGCCGCGATCGCGGCGACATCCCGCGAATACCAGCGGTTGTGCTGGGGGACGTTGTTCCGGAGGAAGCCGCCTTTGGGCTCCGTGACGCGAAGCAGGCCGGTGATTGCGACCTCGCCGTCCGGATTGCCGTGCTGGCGCGTCGATGGCTCATGCCGCTCCGACGGCACGAAGCCGCGGTTGACCAGAACGAGCGTGCCGTCACCACGCTGGAGCGGCGTCAGCACCCAATAGCCCGGGCCTTCCTCGGTCACGGCCTGCACCAGCGTCTCGCGGTCATGCAGGAGGCGGCCGGTGACGCCGACATGCCTGTATTCGTCGCCTGCAGCGCTGACCATGGACCATGCCGCGGGCGAGGGAATCGGCTGAGCCGGGGCGTGAATGCGCTGCTCGACACGGTCGATCAGCGCCAGCTTCCAGGCGCGCCGTTCGATCTGCCAGACGCCGAGGGCGATCAGGACGATGAAGGCGGCCAGCGAAAGGACCGTGAGCCACAGGGAGGGGGTGCGCTCAGCCTTGCCGCGCGACGCGCCATCCTTGTCCGTCACGGTCCCGGTCTCGCTCACTTCATGCCGCTCATCTGGTGCATCGGCATCATGTTGCTGTTGAGGTGGCTCATCACCCACAGCGAACCCGACAGCGCGATCACGACCATGACGATGGTGAAGATCAAGGCCATCATGGTCCAGCCATTCTCGGACTTGGGACTCATGTGCAGGAAGTAGATCATGTGCACGACGATCTGCACGACCGCGAAGGCCATGATGACCAGCGCGGTGATCTGCTTGCTCGGCAGCGTGCCGCTCATCACCAGCCAGAACGGGATCGCGGTCAGCACGACCGAGAGCACGAAGCCGAGCATGTAGCCCGAGAACGTGCTGTGGGCGTGGCCGCCTTCGTGGTGATGGTCGCCTGCGTGCGCGGCGTGGGTATCGGTACTCATCGCAGAACTCCCAGGAGATAGACGAAGGTGAAGACGCCGATCCAGACCACGTCGAGGAAGTGCCAGAACATCGACAGGCACATCAGGCGGCGGCGGTTGGCCTCGATCAGGCCGAACTTGCCGACCTGCACCATCAGCGTCACCAGCCAGATCAGGCCGCAGGTGACGTGCAGGCCGTGGGTGCCGACCAGGGTGAAGAAGGCGGACAGGAAGGCGCTGCGCTGCGGCGTGGCGCCTTCGTGGATCATGTGGGCGAACTCGGTGAGCTCGATGCCGATGAAGGCGGCGCCGAACAGGCCGGTGATCGCCAGCCACATTTGCGTCTGCGCGATCTTGTTCTGCTGCATCGTCAGCACCGCAAAGCCGTAGGTGATCGACGACAGCAGCAGCATCGAGGTGTTCACCGCGACCAGGTCGAGGTCGAACAGGTCCTTTGGCGCCGGGCCGGCGGCGTAATTGCCGCCGAGCACGCCGAAGGCGGCGAACAGCATCGCGAAGATGAGACAGTCGCTCATCAGGTAGATCCAGAAGCCCAGCGAGGTGCTCCAGCCTTCCGGATGCGGGTGTTCGTCGGCGACGTAGAAGACCGGCTCGCCGGTTTGCGAGGAATTGACAGCGACAGTCATTTACTTGGCTCCGGCGAGCAGTTTGGTGCGCGCATCCTCGGTCCGGATGACGTCGTCAGCCGGAATGTCGAAGTCGCGGTGATAGTTGAAGGTGTGACCGATCCCGACGACGAGCATCGCGGCGAAGCTCACGGCGGCCAGCCACCAGATGTACCAGATCAGGCCGAATCCCATCGCGGTGGCGAGACCGGCGAGAATGATTCCGGTGCCGGTGCTGGAGGGCATGTGGATCGGCTTGAACCCGGTCAGCGGACGCTGGTAGCCGCGCCTCTTCATGTCCCACCACGCGTCATTGTCGTGAACGACGGGGGTGAAGGCGAAGTTGTAGTCCGGCGGCGGCGAGGAGGTCGCCCATTCCAGCGTGCGCGCGTCCCAGGGATCGCCGGTGACGTCCTTGAGCTGCTCGCGCTTGAGGAAGGAGACCGCGAACTGCATCAGCATCGAGAGGATACCGAGGAGGACGAGGAAGGCACCGATTGCGGCAATCACGAACCAGATCTGCAGGCTCGGATCGTCGAACACGCGCAGGCGGCGGGTCACGCCCATCAGGCCGAGCACGTAGAGCGGCATGAAGGCGAGGTAGAAGCCGACGACCCAGAACCAGAACGACAGCTTGCCCCAGAACACATCGAGCTTGAAGCCGAACGCCTTCGGGAACCAGTAGTTGATTCCGGCAAACGCGCCGAACACCACGCCGCCGATGATGACGTTGTGGAAATGCGCGATCAGGAACAGGCTGTTGTGCAGCACGAAGTCGGCCGGCGGCACCGCGAGCAGCACGCCGGTCATGCCGCCGAGCACGAAAGTCAACATGAAGGCGATCGTCCACAGCATCGGCAATTCGTAGCGGATACGGCCGCGATACATCGTGAACAGCCAGTTGAACATCTTCGCGCCCGTCGGGATCGAGATGATCATCGTGGTGATGCCGAAGAACGAGTTGACGCTGGCGCCCGAGCCCATCGTGAAGAAGTGGTGCAGCCACACCAGGTACGACAGGATGGTGATGACGACGGTGGCGTAGACCATCGAGGTGTAGCCGAACAGGCGCTTGCCGGAGAAGGTCGAGGTCACTTCCGAGAAGATGCCGAAGGCCGGGAGAACCAGGATGTAGACCTCGGGGTGACCCCAGATCCAGATCAGGTTCACGTACATCATCGGGCTGCCGCCGAAATCGTTGGTGAAGAAGTTGGTGCCGACATAGCGGTCGAGCGACAGCAGTGCGAGCACGACGGTCAGGACCGGGAAGGAGGCCACGATCAGGACGTTGGTACAGAGCGAGGTCCAAGTGAACACCGGCATCTTCATCATGGTCATGCCGGGGCAGCGCAGCTTGACGATGGTGCAGATCAGGTTGATGCCGGACAACGTCGTGCCGACGCCGGCGACCTGCAGCGCCCAGATGTAATAATCGACGCCGACATCGGGACTGTAGCCGATGTTCGACAGCGGCGGATAAGCCAGCCAGCCGGTGCGGGCGAATTCGCCGATGAACAGCGAAGCCATCACCAGCACCGCGCCGCCGACCGTCATCCAGAAGCTGAAATTGTTCAGGAACGGGAACGAGACGTCGCGCGCGCCGATCTGCAGCGGCACGACGTAGTTCATCAAGCCGGTGACCAGCGGCATCGCCACGAAGAAGATCATGATCACGCCGTGGGCGGTGAAGACCTGGTCGTAGTGATGGCTGTTGAGATAGCCTTCCGAGCCGCCAAAGGCGAGCATCTGCTGGCCGCGCATCATCAGCGCGTCGGCAAAGCCCCGCAGCAGCATGACGATGCCGAGGATCATGTACATGATGCCGATGCGCTTGTGGTCCACGGTGGTGAACCATTCGCGCCAGAGATAGCCCCAGAGGCGGAAATAGGTGAGGCCGCCGAGCAGCGCGGCGCCACCGAGCGCAACCACCGCGAAGGTGCCGACGACGATCGGCTCGTGCAGCGGCAGCGATTCCAGGCCGAGCCGGCCGAAGATGAGCTTGAGAAAATCAGGAGACATGCGGGGATCTCTTTAGGAGTCTGACTTCAGGAATCGGACTTGGGACGCTGTCCGAGGAAGAAGGACGAGGACTTCAGCGGCGCGAAGATCGGCCGCTTCAGGCCGGCGCCGAGGAGCGGCGCGGTGTCGGTGGGAGCCTTGATCGACGCGGTGGTCTGTCCCTGCGGAGCGTCCGGCGTGCAGGTGCCGGCGACGAAGGTCGGCTCCGGCCCGAGCGGCGCGCCGCGGCGGGCGTATTTGTCGTAGGTGAGAGGCAGGGTGTTGTTGAGGCCCTCATGGCCGCGACCGCCCTTGGCGTCGATTGCCATCATCTCGCTCTGGCACATCTTGCCGGTCTCAACGCACATGTTGAGGATCAGGCGGTAGAGATCGGCATCGACGGTGCCCCAGCGGCGCACCGGCTCGTTCTGGCTGGGCTTCTCCAGCTGCAGATATTCGGCGCGGCTGAGCGCGCCGCCGGCGGATTTGGCCTTGGCGATCCAGTCGTCAAAGCCCTTGTCGTCGAGGCCCTGAAAATTGAAGTGCATGCCGGAGAAGCCGGCGCCGCTGTAGTTCGCAGAAAAGCCCCTGTAGGTGCCGGCGTGGTTCACCACGGCGTGGAGCTTGGTCTCCATGCCCGGCATCGCGTAGATCTGGCCGGCGAGTGCGGGGATGTAGAACGAGTTCATCACCGAGGACGCGGTGATGCGGAAATTGATCGGACGATCGACGGGAGCGGCGAGATCGTTGACGGTCGCGATGCCGTAGTCCGGATAGATGAAGAGCCACTTCCAGTCGAGCGCGACGACATCGACCTCGAGCGGAGCCTTGGAGTGGTCCACGGCGCGGTCGGCATGGATGCGGCCGAGGGTGCGATAGGGGTCGAGCAGATGCGTGCCCATCCAGGTCAGCGCGCCCAGGCACACGATGATCAAGAGCGGCGCCGACCAGATCACCAGCTCCAGCGCGGTCGAGTGATCCCATTCCGGCTCGTAGCGGGCCTCGGTATTGGACTGGCGATAGCGCCAGGCAAACAGCACCGTCAGCGCCATCACGGGCACGACGATCAGGAGCATCAGGACGGTGGAGATGATGACGAGGTCGCGCTGCTGGGCAGCGATATCGCCGGCGGGCGCCAGCACGACGTAGTCGCAGCCGCTCAGCGCAGCAGCCAGAGGTAGTAGCGCCAGGATCTTGAGACGAGACACGGGCCGAGCCTTTGAGAATGAGTTTCTTTTGCGGGGCCAACGGGTAGCTGCGGCGCAGCAATCCGGACATTGGACAATTTGTCCAATGTTGCAGTGCGGGATGTTGGGCCAGACAGGCAAGACTGCCTGGCCCCAGCCGGGCGGTCGGCTTTGGTTTTCAGGACGTTAAGGGCGCACGCATGGCGACGGCACAGACCCCCGCAATGGCAGACCTCCACACGGGCGAGCACGGCCACGACCAGGCCAGTCCCGGCGAGATCGCCATCGGCGTCATCATCGGCCGCACCTCGGAATTCTTCGACTTCTTCGTCTTCGCGATCGCCTCGGTGATCGTGTTCCCGCGCCTGGTGTTCCCGTTCGCGAGCGAGCTGACCGGCACGCTTTATTCGTTCATGATCTTCGCGCTGGCCTTCATGGCTCGTCCCATCGGCACCGTCATTTTCATGACGGTCGACCGGGAGTACGGCAAGACGGCCAAGCTGGTCTCAGCGCTGTTCCTGCTCGGCACTGCCACCGTGGCGCTGGCGTTCCTGCCCGGCTATCACGAGATCGGTGTCGCCGCGATCTGGCTGCTGGGGCTGGCGCGCATCGCGCAGGGTCTGGCCTGGGGCGGCGCCTGGGACGGCATGGCCTCGCTGCTGGCGCTGAATGCGCCGCCGTCCAAGCGCGGCTGGTACGCGATGGTGCCGCAGCTCGGCGCTCCGCTCGGGCTGATCGTGGCGAGCGCGCTGTTCGCCTATTTCGCCGGCAATCTCTCCGCCGATGATTTCTTCGACTGGGGTTGGCGCTACCCGTTCTTCGTCGCCTTCGCCATCAACGTGGTGGCGCTGTTCGCGCGCCTGCGCATGGTGACGACGGAGGAATATTCCTCGCTGTTCGAGACCCGCGAATTGCAGCCGGCGCGCATCTCCGAGACGGTCGCGCGCGAGGGCCAGAACATCATGCTGGGCGCGTTCGCGCCGCTGGCGAGCTTCGCGCTATTCCACATGGTCACGGTGTTTCCGCTGTCCTGGGTGTTCCTGTTCACCCGCGAAAGCCCGGTGCGCTTTTTGATCATCGAGATCGTCGCCGCCGTGTTCGGCGTCGGCGCGATCGTGCTCTCCGGCGTCATCGCCGACCGCGTCGGCCGCAAATCGCTGCTGATGGGATCGGCGATCGCGATCGCGATCTACAGCGGCTTTGCTCCGCAGCTGCTCGATGCCGGTGCGTTCGGCGAGACCATCTACATGGTGATCGGCTTCATCCTGCTCGGCCTGTCGTTCGGTCAGTCGTCGGGTGCGATCGCCTCGAACTTCCGCCAGGCCTATCGCTACACCGCCTCCGCGCTGACGTCGGACATGGCCTGGCTGTTCGGCGCCGGCTTCGCCCCGCTGGTCGCGCTGCTGCTCGCCACCAATCTCGGCGTCATCGCCTCGGGTGCGTATCTGCTCTCGGGCGCGTTCTGGACGCTGCTCGCGCTCTGGCTCAGCGGCCAGCGTGAGGACGGCGACATGGACGCGGGCACGCAAGCCACGTCCCGCGGCCAGGAATAAATCTTCGGCCGGGCGATCCTGTTTGTGGCCACGCAAGCAGGAGATGCCATGAGCGCCCGGTCCGGTTCCGCCCCTTCGCGAAGCTCTGCACGCCCCGTCCTCGCGGCCATCGCCATTGCGATCGCCGGCGCGAGCGGGCCCGCCCATGCCAGCGGCGACGTCGCGCGCGGTCAGACGCTCTACAAGGGCTGCGCGGATTGTCATTCGATCAACGAGAATGCGGTCGGCCCGATGCACAAGGGCCTGGTCGGCCGCAAGGCGGGCAGCGTTCCCGGCTATGACTATTCGCCCGACCTGAAGGCATCGGGGATCGTCTGGACCGAGGAAAATCTCGACAAATGGCTGGCGGGACCGCAGGCCATGGTGCCGGAGACGAAGATGTTCTTCGATGTGCCCGACGCGCAGGATCGCGCGGATATCATCGCATATTTGAAGGAGAAGGCGCGCTGATCTGTAGCCCGGATGGAGCGCAGCGCAATCCGGGAAAGTCTCTCCGCGGGCAGAAGCCCCGGATTGCGCTGCGCTCCATCCGGGCTACGCAGACAGTCTGCTTGGTCAATCCGCCACGACCTTCACGCGATCGCGCACCTTCACCTGCGCGGTGCGATCGAGCCCGTTCAGCACGCGAAAGCGTTCGGCGGGATGATCGACGCCGGCCATGCGGTGGGACAGCGATTCCACGGTGTCGCCGGGCTGCACGGTGATGACCTTGATGCGCAGCGGCCGCGCTGCCTGGATCTCGTCGAGCGTCAGGCGGCGGAACGAATTGACGGTCTCGCGCGCGTTGCGCTCGCTCTCTGTCGATTTCTGCCGTGTCGCGAAGATGAAGCGGTAGACGTCGCTGCCGAAGCGCAGCGCGTAGACCTTGAACTGCCACTGGTCGCCCTTGGCGGTGGCCGACGCGGCCGGGAAGCCGTTGATGGTGACATCCTCGGTGGACGCCTTCTCGACGCCCTCCATCCAGCCGGAATTGAGATAGTCGCCGAGCGACTGCTCGGCCGGTACGCGCACCACGTCGAAACGCATCGCCTGCGCGCCGCCTTCGCGCACGCCGATCACGGCCTGTGCGGTGTTGTCGAGCGTGAAATTATCAGGCGCCTGGAAGGTGAAGCCGAGCTTCGGGTGCAGGAAACGGCGGCCGCGGACGAAGCCCTCGCTGGGGTCTTCGCCGTAGACGAGATTGTCGATCGCCGCGAGATAGGTCTCGCGGTCGCGTTCGGCGCCTTCAGGCGCGGTGTATTGCCGCGCGATGGTCTGCGCGTTCTGCACCCGCTCCGGGGTTGCCGGATGCGACGAGGTGAAATCCTGCGCGCGCGGATCGAGCGAAGACTTGCCGGCCTTCAGCTCGGCATTGCGCTCCATCGCCGAGAGGAATCGCGCGGCACCATAAGGGTCGAAATGCGCCTTGGCGGAGATGCCGACGCCGATGCCGTCGGCCTCGAACTCCTGCTTGCGCGAAAAGCTCGCCATGGTGAGCTTGGTCTTGGCCAGCGCCAGCGCGGTGAGGTCGGGGTCGTTGCTCATGTCGGTGACGACACGGGTGACGATCGCGGCCTGGCGGGCCTGGTCTTCGCGCATCGCGGCGTGCTTGGACAGCACATGCGCCATCTCGTGGCTGAGCACGGAGGACAATTCAGAGGTGTCGCTGGCGAGCGCGAGCAGGCCGCGCGTGACATAGAGCTGGCCGTTCGGCAGCGCGAAGGCGTTCACCGCGCCGGAATTGAGGATGGTGACCCGGTAGCCTTGGTCGGGACGGTCGGAGGCGGCGACGAGCCGGTCGACGGTCTTGCTGACGAGCGATTCGAGCCGGGGATCGTCATAGGTCCCGCCATAGCTCGCCAGGATGCGCTCGTGCTCCTTCTCGGTGGCGGGGGTTTGCGCGACGGCCGGCTTCGGCTTCGGCATGGCGACGGTCGCCGGGACAGCGGCGGTCTGGAACCGGCCCATGTCGCCGCAGCCCGCCAGCGCCGTGCCCAGCAAAAGGCAAAGCACGGCCGGCGCAGCCCGCAGGCGGCGGCCTTCAGTCCGTACGTGCCGTTCTAGCACCCCATTCACGTCGCTTAACCCGTGCCTGGCCCTGCTTTAGGGCCTTTCCCCTGTCGGCTCGTTTGCGCCCAGCAACTCGACCTGTCCCACGAGCCGCACATCGATCCGCGGTCCCGTACTTCCCTCGACCCAGCCCCGGACTCGAATACGCTTACTTTCCAGGGACTTAGGGGTGATGCCGGCGCTTTCGAACGCCGCTAGCGTGCGCTTTGAAATAGTCGCGGCGAAGCCCCGTGTCCAGTTTCGTCCGAAGTTGAGGTAGGTCATTGCCCCAGCTTGCCGGACCGACAGGACTTTACCCTCGACCACCATAAAACGCCCGATCCCCGCCAAAATATCGTCCGGACTTTCCGCGTTTTTTATGGCCGACGGGTCAGCCCAACTGCCCATTTTTTGGCGCCGTGCCGCGGCTTCGGCCGCCATCAGGGCGGCGGCGCAGTCCTTGTCCGTGATTTCGGCGGAGACCAGGGCGTCGCCCTGGGCCAGCAGCATGGCCTGCACGGAGGCCTCACTCTCGCCGATGAAGACCAGCGCGCCCTGGCGGCCGTAGCGGTCCGGCGTGTCGTCGGTGCCGCGCAAGCTGACGTCGCGGCCGGCGAGCAGCGATGTCAGGGCCTGCCTGGTGTTCGCCGTGGGCTCGATGCCGCTGAGGCGGATTTCGCGGCCGTCATCGAGACGCACGCTGCGCGCATCGACGATCGCGGCGACGCGGCCTTCGCCTTGCGACTCGAATTGGCATGGCGTCGCGAGCGCGGCGCGGCTCGCGACGAGGATGAATGCGGCGATGAGATGAAGCAGTCGCGTCACGTGACCCGGAGAGGTTGCGTTGCGCTCTGGTTTTAACCCAAGCGTAGCGGGTCGCGAAGAGGCTTCGTCGCATTCCGTCATTGCGAGCGCAGCGAAGCAATCCAGAATCCCTCCGCGGAAAGACTCTGGATTGCTTCGCTGCGCTCGCAATGACGTGGAGAGATCTTTCGTCCTCTCGTCATTCCGCTTTGCGGAAAGCACGCAATGATCATCGATCTCCATCGCACCTCGCGCTTGCTGCGCTGTTGCGCATGCGGCATGATTGCGGCAACACCAATAACCAAGCCGCCATTCAGAGACAGGCGATAAAGGGAGATCTTTTCCATGAAGAATATTATGTCCGGCATTTTTGCCGCAGCGTTTGCGTTGAGCGCGAGCGCCGCTGCGCAGGCCCAGGACAAGCCGCCGCTGAAGATCGGCGGCATCTTGGACATGTCGAGCCTCTATGCGGACATCACCGGACCCGGCAGCGAGACCGCGGCCAAGATGGCCGTGGAGGATTTCGGCGGTGAGGTGCTCGGGCGCAAGATCCAGGTTCTCGCGGCCGACCATCAGAACAAGGCCGATCTCTCAGGCAACATCGCCCGCGACATGCTCGACAACCAGGGCGTCGAGATGATCTACGACGTCGCGGCCTCCGCGACCGCGCTTGCCGCCGGCGAGATCGCCAAGGCGCGCAACAAGATCATCATGTTTAACGGCCCGGGCTCGATCCGCCTCACCAACGAGGCCTGCGGTCCCTACACCATCCATTACGTGTTCGACACCTACGGCCAGGCCAACGTCACCGGCCTTGCGGCCGTGAAGTCGGGCCTCGACAGCTGGTTCTTCCTCACCGCCGACTATGCCTTCGGCCAGGACCTGGAAAAGGACACCAGCGCCGTCGTCACCAAGACCGGCGGCAAGGTGCTGGGCAGCGTGCGCCATCCGCTCAATACGTCGGATTTCTCGTCCTTCCTGCTGCAGGCGCAGGCCTCCAAGGCCAAGGTGATCGGCCTCGCCAATGCCGGCGGCGACACCGTCAACGCCATCAAGCAGGCGGCCGAGTTCGGCATCACCAAGGGCGGCCAGAAGGTCTCGCCGCTGCTGGCCTTCGTCACCGACATCGACTCGATCGGGCTCGAGACCGCGCAGGGCCTGCTGTTGGCCGAAGCCTTCTACTGGGACATGAATGACGAGACGCGCGCCTTCTCCAAGCGCTTCCAGGAGCGCGTGAAACGGCCGCCGACCTCGGCGCAGGCCGGCGTCTATTCCTCCATCACGCATTACCTGAAGGCGGTGAAGGCGGCCGGCACGACCGATGCGGCGGCGGTGATGAAGATCATGAAGGAAACGCCGATCAACGACTTCTTCGCCAAGAACGGCAAGATCCGCGACGACGGCCGCATGATCCACGACATGTACCTGTTCGAGGTGAAGAAGCCGTCGGAGTCGAAAGGCCGCTGGGACGATTACAAGCTGCTCGCCACCGTGCCCGGCAGCGAAGCCTTCCAGTCGCTGGAGCAGTCGCGCTGCCCGCTGGTGAAGAAGTGACGGCGTGAGCCGTCGTGACGACGAGCGCGCCCAACAATAGGTCGTCATCCCGGGGCTCGCGAAGCGAGAACCCGGGATCCATCGGGCAGCAGTGACGGTCGAAAAATGGATTCCGGGCTCGCGCTGCGCGCGCCCCGGAATGACGGAGCAAAACAACAAGGAGACGCCCAGTGAGCAACGACATGGTCCTGCAGAAGCTCGAAGGCGGGCTGCTCACCATCACGATGAACCGCCCCGAGCGGAAGAACGCGCTCAACCCCGAGATGGTGGCCGGGCTCGTCGAAGCGGCGCGGCGTGCGGCCGACGATCCCGAGGTGCGCGCCGTGCTGTTCAAGGGCGCCGGCGGCTCGTTCTGCGTCGGCGGCGATGTCAAGTCGATGGCGGCCGGCCGCGCGCCGCTGCCGTTCGAAGTGAAGATGGCGAATCTGCGCCGCGGCATGGAGGTCTCGCGCATCCTGCATCAGATGCCGAAGCCCGTGGTGGCGCAGCTCGATGGCGCCGCGGCCGGCGCCGGCCTGTCGATGGCGCTGTCCTGCGACCTGCGCATCGCATCCGAATCCTGCAAGATCACCACCGCCTTTGCCAAGGTCGGCTTTTCCGGCGATTACGGCGGCACCTATTTCCTCACCCAGCTGATCGGCAGCGCGCGGGCGCGCGAGCTCTATCTGATGTCGCCGGTGCTCACCGCCAGGGAAGCGCATACGATCGGCATGGTGACGAAGGTGGTGCCAGACGCCGAGATCGATGCCGCCGCGCACGAGGTCGCATTGTCGCTGGCGCAGGGGCCGTCGATCGCGCTCGGCTTCATCAAGCGCAACATCAACAATGCCGAGCATCTGCCGCTCGAAGATTGCTTCGACGGCGAGGCGATCCATCACACCCGCTGCGGCGACACCGAGGACCACAAGGAAGCCGCCAAGGCCTTCGTCGAAAAGCGCAAGCCGACTTTCAAGGGCGCATGACCATGGCGCCCTATATGCGGCTGCGACAGATCTGCCTGGTTGCGCCGCAGCTTGCGCCGGTCATCTCCGACATCGCGGAGATCATGGGCCTTTCCGTCTGCTACCGTGACGGCAATGTCGCGAAGTACGGCTTGGAGAACGCGCTGCTCCCGGTCGACACCATCCTGCTGGAGGTGGTCGCCCCCTTCAAGGATGGCACCACGGCCGGCCGCTTCATCGAGAAGACCGGCGGTCGCGGTGGCTACATGGCGATCTTCTGCTGCGACGATCCCGACGCGCACGGCCGCCGCGCCAACGCGATGGGCGTGCGTACCGCCAACGTCATCGACCACGCGCCCTATCACGGCGTGCAGCTCCACCCCCGCGACTGCCGCGCCGCCTTCATCGAGTTCAACCACACCGAAGGCAGCGATGATATTCTGGGCGCGTACCCGCCGGCGGGACCGGACTGGCAAAAGTCCATCCGCAAGGACGTGACGCAGGCGCTGGTCGCGGTCGAGATGCAGAGCCCGGACCCGCAGGGGCTGGCGGAGCATTGGGGCAAGATCATCGGCGTCGCGGCGGATAGTTCCGAGTTGAAGCTGCCCAATGCCACGTTCCGCTTCGTCAAGGGCGCCGGCGAGATCATGAGCGCGCTGGAGTTTCGGGTGACCGATCCTGCGAGCGTGCTGCATGCCGCGAAGGCGAGGGGGCTTGCGGTGGCGGGCAATGAGTTCCTGCTGGGCGGGGTGACGTTCCGGCTTGTAGCTTGAGCTCTTGCCTTCGTAGCTCTCAATCCGTCATCCTGAGTGCGAGTGATGGGGCGTGAAGCGCCCCATCGGGAGCCTCGAAGGATGGGCGGCCCGGCTGGTGGCCGTGCATCCTTAGAGGCCTCCGCTATGCTCCGGCGCCTCAGGATGACGGGCAAGACAGTGCGGCGTTTGCACGAAGAAGGGATCACCTCATGCCGCATCCGCTCGACAGCTTCTTCGCGCCCGCCAGCATCGCGCTGATCGGAGCCTCGCGGGATCACGAGAAGATCCCGGGCCGGCTACTGTCGATGCTGCGCAAGAACGAGTATCCCGGGAAGATCTACCCGGTGAACCCGAACTACGCCGATATCGACGGGCTCCCCTGCTACAAATCGATCGCGGAGATCGGCGCGCCGATCGACCTTGCCGTCGTCATCATTCCCGCCCGCGCCGTGCTCGCCGCGCTCGAGCAATGCGCCGCCGCCGGCGTCGGGAATGCCGTCATCATCTCCTCCGGCTTTGCCGAGGAAGGCGGCGACAGCGCGGCGATGCAGGATGCTATCGCGGCGCTGGCAAAACGTACGGGGATGCGGATCTCCGGTCCGAATGCCGAGGGCTTCTTCAGCCAGGTGCAGCGCGTGGCGGCGACATTCAGTCCGGCCGTCGACGTCAAGCCTGGTGTGGTGCCGCTGGACGCGACGACGCGGCGGATCGGCATTGTCGCGCAGAGCGGCGGCATCGGCTTTGCCTATTATCATCGCGCGCGGGCGCTCGGCGTTGCCGTCAGTTACGTCGTCAGCGCCGGCAATGAATCCGACCTCGGCGCCGGCGAGTTCCTGGATTATCTGGTGCAGGATCCCTCGACCGACGTCGTCCTGCTGTTCATCGAAGGCATTCGCGACGTCGACAAATTTCTCGCTGCCGCACGCCGCGCCGCGGAGATCAAGAAGCCCGTCATCGTCACCAAGGTCGGCCGTTCAGGCGCCGGCCAGCGTGCCGCGGCTTCGCATACTGCGAGCATGGCCGGCTGGTCGGCCGCCTATGACGCGGTGTTCGCAAAATACGGTTTCATCGTCTCAAACGACCTCGACGAAGCCCTGACGATCGCGGCTCTGCTCGTCAGCAATCCGCTGCCGAAGGGCGACCGGGTTGCCGTCGTCACCGTCTCAGGCGGCGCCGGCATCTGGGGCGCCGATGCCGTCGCGCTGCAAGGCTTGCAGGTGCCGGAGCTCTCCGAGCAGATCCAGGCCGGAATCAAGACATTGATGCCGTCTTACGGCTCGGCGCGCAATCCGATCGACGTCACCGCGCAGGGCGTGACGTCAGGCGGCCTGCAGAAAAGTGTCGATGTGCTCACCGCCTCCGACGAGGTCGATGCGATCCTGGTCGTGCTGTCGCTGTCGAGCGAGGTGCGCAAGCCGTTCAAGGACGAGGAATTGAAGCCGGCGCTGTCTGCGCAGCGCAAGCCGGTGGTGTTCTATTCCTACACGGTGCCCTCCGACTTCGCGCGGCGCGAGCTTGCCAAATCCGGCGTCGTCGTGCTCTCGGGCCTCACCCATGTCGGCGTCGCGCTGCGCCGGCTGGTCGATTACGCCGGGTTCAAGCTGCCGAAGCCAGCGGACGAGGCGCGGCTGCCGCCACGCGATCTCTCCGCGCATCTTGCATCGCGCTCCCTGTCCGAAGCCGACAGCAAGGCGATGCTGCGCACCGCCGGCATCGCGCTGCCGGACGAGGTGCTGGTGAAGGACAAGGCCGGGCTCGACGACGCGCTCGCCCGCGTCGGTCTTCCGCTGGTGATGAAGATCCAGTCGCCGGACATCGCGCACAAGAGCGAGGTCCGCGGTGTCCGCGTCAACATCACCACCAAGGGCGAGGCGTTCCTCGCATTCGAAGCCTTGCTCAACAATGCGCGCAAGCATCGGCCGGAGGCGGACATCCAGGGCGTGCTGGTCGGGCCAATGGCGCCGAAGGGCGTCGAGATCATCGTCGGCACGATGACGAATGAGACCTTTGGTCCGATGGTGATGGTGGGCCTCGGCGGCATCACGACGGAGCTGTTTCGGGACGTGGTCTATCGTCCGGCACCGGTGAGCGCGGAAGAGGCCGGTGCGATGCTGGCGGGATTGAAGGCGGCGCCGCTACTGAACGGATTTCGCGGGGCTGCGAAGGCGGATGTTTGGGCTTTGTCGGAGTTGATCGCCGATATCTCCGTGCTCGCCGCGAGGCACGCACAGGAGATCGCGGAGATCGAGCTCAACCCGGTGCTGGTGCATCCGGAGGGGCAGGGTGCGACGATCGTCGATGCATTGGTGGTGGGGCGGCGAAGTTAAGCCCTCTCCCCTTGTGGGAGAGGGTAGCCCGCCGCGATAGCGGCGGGACGGGTGAGGGGTCTCTCTCGGCGTACACATCGTGAGAGGATCAAGCTCGGAGAGAGACCCCTCATCCGGCGCTTCGCGCCACCTTCTCCCACAAGGGGAGAAGGAAGAAAGGACTCACCTTCCCTTGAAGTTCGCCGCGCGCCGCTCTTCCGTGGCTTTCACGCCTTCCTTGAAATCCTCGGTCGCGCGCAGGCGGGTCTGTTCGGCGAGCTCGTGATTGGTCGCGGCCATCACGCGGTCGGCAAGTCCGTTGCGCATGGTGGCGCGGGTGGAGAGCAGGCCGAGCGGGGAGCATTCGGCGATCTCGCCTGCGAGCTTCATCGCTTCCGCTTTGACCTGGTCCTGCGGCGCCAGCACATTGGCGAGGCCCCACTTGACGGCTTCTTCGCCGGTGACACGGCGGCTGGTGTAGAACATCAGTTCGGCGTTGTTCTTGCCGATCAGCTCGGGCAGCGTCGTCGTCAGGCCGAAGCCGGGATGGAAGCCAAGCTTGGTGAAGTTCGCGGAGAAGCGTGCTTCGGGGCAGGTGACGCGGAAATCCGCCGACACGGCAAGGCCGAGGCCGCCGCCGATGGCGGCGCCCTGCACGGCGGCGACGATCGGCTTCTTGGCGCGGAAGATGCGCACGGCCTGGATGTAGAGATGGTTGATCGCGCCGAGGCTGTCGGCGGGGTCGCCCTTCTTCTCGCTTTCACGCGCTTCCTGCGCCTGCCGTGCCGGATCCTGGAAGTTGGCGCCGGCGCAGAACGCCTTGCCCTGCGCCGAGAGAACCGAGGCGCGGATCTCGATGTCGCGGTCGAACTCGTCGAGCGCATCCGCGATCTGGTTGATCAGCGAGATGTCGAAGAAGTTCAGCGGCGGGCGACGGATCTCGATGGTGCCGACGTGTCCGACCTTCTCGACGCCGATATCTTTATAGGTGCTCATGATGTCCTCGAAGCGTTAGCGCAAGCCCGGTCCTGCGCGACTAGCGCAAACCAAGTCCGCGGGCGATGATGCCGCGCAGCACTTCCGTGGTGCCGCCCTGGATGGTGAGTTTCGGTGCGGTCTTGATCGCGAAGTCGAGCTGGCGCTCCAGCGTCTCGCGATTGGTCGCGGTCTCCTCGACGAAGGCCGCAAGATCGCGCACGCGGTGCGGAAGCTGCTGCTCCCAGACCGTGCCGATGTCCTTGACGATGGACGCCTCGACCACCGGCTCCTTGCCGGCCTCGAGCATGCCCGCGACCGAAACCGACATGCGCCGCATGGTGTGAAGCTGGGCGACGAGCCGGCCGATGCCTTCGGCGCTGCGCGTGTCCGGGTTGGGACCGACCGCGCGGACCAACTCGGTCAGCACGTAATAGGTTTCGAGGAAGCGCTCGGGGCCGGAGCGCTCATAGGCGAGCTCGCTGGTCGCCTGCTTCCAGGCGCCGTCGACCTCGCCGAGCACGTGGTCATCGGGCACGAAGAAGTCGGTGAAGACGACCTCGTTGAACTCGTACTGGCCGGTGATCTGGCCGATCGGGTTCACCTCGATGCCCGGCTGCTTCATCTTGACCAAAAACTGCGTCAGGCCGTGACGGCGGTTTTCCTTGGTCGGCTGTGACGTGCGGAAGATCGCGATCATGTAGTCGGCGATGTGCGCCGACGAGGTCCAGATCTTGGTGCCGTTGATGAGATAGCCGCCGTCGGTCTTGGTCGCGCGCGTCTTCGCGGCGAACAAATCGGAGCCGGAGTTCGGCTCGCTCATGCCGATGGCAAAGCAGATCTCGCCACGGCAGATCCGCGGCAGGATCTCCATCTTGATGTGCTCAGGCGCGTATTTGATCAGCACCGGCCCGCTCTGGCGGTCGGCGACGAAGAAGCGCCGCGTCGGCGCGTTGGCGACGCGCATCTCCTCGGTCACGACGTAGCGTTCGAGGAAGGAGCGCTCCTGGCCGCCGTATTTCTTCGGCCAGGTCATGCCGAGCCAGCCCTTGGCTCCGACCCGGCGGGAGAATTCCGGCGCGTCGGTGTCTTCGCGGTTGGGCTTGTGCGGATCGAAGGTGCCGGCGGCGATCTCCTCGGCGAGGAAGGCGCGCACTTCCTTGCGGAGTTGCTCGCACTTTTCGGGCAGGCGGATCGGGTCGAAACGAAGGGCAGCGGTCATGTGTGTCTTTCCCTGATCAGCGCGACGCCACGAGCGGCCACAATTCGTCGGCGCCGCGGTTTGCGACCAGCTTGCCGAGCTCGACGGCCCAGTGGCTCTCCGAGCCGAAATCGTCGCGCCAGGCCAGCGCCCGCAGCGAGTAGCGGTGCAGGATGTGCTCCATGGTGAAGCCGATCGCGCCGTGCACCTGATGCGCGATGGCGCCGCCCTTTTCGGCCGCTTCCGCGCAACGGATCTTGGCCGAGGCGGCTTCGAGATAGACCGCATCGTCGAACGCCTCGGCGTTGGCGATGGCGTCGGCTGCCGAGGTCGCGGCCGCCAGCGCTGCGGCGGATTCGCCGGCGAGGCGGGCGAGGTTGTGCTGCACCGCCTGGAATTTCGAGATCTTCTTCTCGAAGGCGACGCGCTCGTTGGAATAGCGCACGGAGATGTCGAGCATCGATTCCAGCGCGCCGGCGATTTGCAGGCTGCGCGCAACGCCGCCCATCAGCATCAGGGTGGTCTGGTCAACGCCATCCGGCGCCGGCTTGATGGTGACCGGCTGGACTTTGTCGAGCGTCACGGTGTCGCTGTGGTCGTAACCGACATTGAGGCCGGATTCGATCCGGCCCCTGCCGGCATCGACCAGCGCGATCACCGCGCCGTCCTTGCCCTGCGCGAGCACCGCAAAATGCTTGGCCGCTTTCGCAAAAGGCACGCCGCGGGCGCGGCCGGAGAGCGAGCCGTCGGCAGCGAGGGAGATGCGGTCCTTCGGAGAGGCCGGCAGCACCGTCATCTCGCCTTCGGGCGAGGCGATCTTCGCCCGCGCCAGCAGCCAGCCCGCCAGCATGGTTTCGGCCAGGGGAACCGCGACCGCGAAGCGGCCGGCGGCGTTCAGCAAGGCAAAACCGTCGGCGAGGCTCGCGCCGGAGCCGCCGAGATCGTCAGGCACCCAGGACAGCGGCAGGCCGGCTTCGCTCAGCGCCTGCCAAAGCGGCGACTGCCAGGCGTTCTTCTTGTCGTTGTTGATGGTTTGCGGATCGGCGAGATCGGCGAAGATCTTCTCCGCGGTCTCGACGACGATGTTGTCACTCTCCGCCACAGCGTTCCCCGTGCTTTTTCCGTTGGCGCGTCCCGCCTGGTCGAGCGAGCCGCGCAGGTCTTCTTGGTAAGTCTTCTTGCGCCCGATGATCCGAAAAAGCCATGGCCCTGACAAGCGTTGATCGCAGGTCAACCTGCGGCGCGGGCATGGGGCAAGGATCAATAGGAGGCTAATTCCGCTTAGCGGAGTTTGGTCGATTTGCAGGGCGCCGCAAACTCGCTAAACAGGGTCAACTCATCTAGGGCTCGCATCAGCGACACGGGGAAGGAAATCGAGATGGCCAACGACAATCTGTGCGCAATCGTGACGGGGTCTGCCTCCGGCCTTGGCGCTGCAACGGCGGCAATTCTCGCAGCGAGCGGGGCGCGGCTTCTCATCAACTATTCGTCGAGCCAGAAGGAAGCCGAGGCCACGGCCGAGCTCTGCCGCAAGGCCGGCGCGGCGGAGGTGCTGGTCGCACAGGGCGACGTGTCAAAGGACGACGACTGCCGCAAGATCGTTGCGGCCGCGAGCGGCTGGGGCCGGCTCGACATCCTCGTCAACAATGCCGGCACCACCAAGCATGTCGCTCACGCCGATCTCGACGGTCTGTCGGCTGAAGATTTCCAGCGCCTGTACGGGGTCAACACCATCGGCCCGTTCCAGATGGTGCGCGCCGCACGCAGCCTGCTCGAGGCCGGCGCCAAGGCTTCGGGGCGGCCCTCCGCCGTCGTCAACGTGTCCTCGGTCGCCGGCATCAGCGGCGTCGGCTCCTCGATTGCGTACGCCGCCAGCAAGGGTGCGCTCAACACCATGACGTTGTCGCTGTCGCGCGCGCTGGCGCCGCTGATCCGCGTCAACACGGTGTGCCCCGGCTATATCGACACGCCCTGGTTCACCAAGGGTCGCGGCGAGGCCGGCGCCAAGCAGGTGCGCGACAGCGTGGTGGCGAAGGTGCCGCTGAAGGTCGCATCAAGCGCGGACGACATCGCCCAGCTGGTCTGCTTCCTGGCGATGCCGGCCTCCAGCAACATGACCGGCGAGGTCGTGCGCATGGATGCGGGGATGCATCTGATTACGTGAGCTCGCGCTCCAATCTCCGCTGTCATCCCCGCCTAGTGCGCAATTGCGCACGGGGCGCGGGGATCGATAACCACAGGGAGTGGTTGTTGCGCTAACTGGTAACTCCGAGTCTTCGCCAAACTCCTGCTGCGGCGTATGGGTCCCGGATCTGCGCGCGCTTAGTGCGCGCTTGTCCGGGACGACACCGAGTCTTGGTCACCCCTTGATCACGCCGCTCGCCACCAGCCGGTGCCAGATGAACAGCACCACCACCGCGCCGATCGTGGCCATGATGAAGCCGGCGCCCTGATCGGGGCTGTAATGGCCGATGGCCTGGCCGACGAAGGTCGCCAGAAACGCGCCGGCGATGCCGAGGATGGTGGTGAGGATGAAGCCGCTCGGATTGTTCGGCCCCGGTGCAAGCCAGCGCGCGATGAGGCCGGCGATGAAGCCGACGACGATGATCCACAACAGGCCGCCCATGCTCATGAGTGTGCTCCCCTTCCCGAAAGCGTCGATCGAGGTCTGATTAGAGTCTGCCCGAGATCTCGTTCTCGGTCGGCAGCCGTCCGTCCGGCGTCAGATGGTCGATCACCTGCGGCAGATATTGGCTGAGGCCGTTGAGCAGCTCGTCGCGCGACAGGCCGCTTTGGGCGGACAGGCTCTCGATCTGGTCGGCGCCGAGTGCGCTGGCGAGGTCGCCCGGTGCGATCGGCTTGTTCTGGCCCTTGCCGACCCAGGAATTCGCGGTGTCGCCGTGGCCGCCCTGTTGAAGCTGGTTGAGAAGATCGCCGAGGCCGCCGCTCAGCACGCTGCCGGCCGCGCCGCCCGCGAGCAGGCCGCCGAGCCCGCCCTTGAGAAGATCGCCGAGACCACCCGTGCCAATGCCGCCGGGAAGCGCGTTACCGGTCGTATTCACGGGCGTCGGAGGCGGCAGCGGCGAGCGCTGCTGCGATCCCGACGCCGCCCCGGGCTGGCCCGCGGTCAGATGCTTGAACGCCTTCCAGGCGAGCAGGCCGAGCAGCGCCATGGTCATGGGCGACATGCCGCCGGAGGATTTCTCGGAGCTTGGCGTCGAGGGACCGCGCGGGCCGTTCTGCATGCCGTTGAGGACGTCGAGTAGACCCATGGTGCTCTCCTTTGGCGTCTCGTCCGGCGAATGCTCGCCGCTGACTGCCCCCGGGGGGAAAACATATGGGGCACTCATGACCGTTACAAGTCGAATGCGACGCGATTGGTTGCCGGCCTTGCCTCTGCTATCGAAGGCCGGTCATTCGGGGAGCAAGCTCAGTGGTTGCGGATCGACCGATCGTGGTGGCCGGCGCCGGCGCCATCGGCTGTTTCGTCGGCGGCATGCTGGCGGCCGGCGGCCGCCGTGTCGCACTGCTGGCGCGGCCGCGGGTGAAGACCGAGATCGAACGGTTCGGCCTGCTCCTGACCGATTTCGACGGCACCGAGAAGAAGCTCGGCGCGGGCCAGCTCGCGCTGTCGGAGGATCCGGCGATCCTTCACAGTGCAGGCATCGTGCTGGTGACGGTGAAGAGCGCCGACACCGCCGATGTCGCCGACCAGATCGCGTGGCATGCGCCCGAGGATGCGGTGATCGTCTCGCTGCAGAACGGTGTCGGCAACGTTGCGGTGCTGCGCGAGCGTCTCGACGGCCGCCGCGTGCTTGCCGGCATGGTGCCGTTCAACGTGATCGGGATGGGCGAGGGGCGTTTCCACCGCTCGACCTCCGGCGACATCCATATCGGCGCGGACGCCGGGAACACCGCCGCTACGCTTTCGGTCCCGGGTCTTGCGGTGCGCGCGAGCAAGGACATCACCGGCGTGCAATGGGGCAAGCTGATCATCAACCTGAACAATGCCCTCAGCGCGTTGTCGGACATGCCGCTCGCCGCGCAATTGGCGAGCCGCGACTGGCGAAGATTGTTCGCCGACCAGATGGCGGAGGGGCTCGCCGCGTTGAAGGCCGCCGGCATCACGCCGGTCTCGGCAACGCCGATCCCGATGAACTGGTCTCCGACCTTGCTGCGGCTGCCGGATGCGGTCTTCAAAGCGATCCTGGGGCGGACGATGAAGATCGATCCCGAGGCGCGCTCCTCGATGTGGCAGGACCTGAAACATGGCCGCAGGACCGAGATCGACTATCTGCAAGGAGCCGTGATCGCGCTCGCCGAGCAGAACCATGTCGACGTGCCGCTGATGCGCCGCATTGTTGCGCTGATCAGGGAGGCCGAAGCCGCCGGCAACGGTCCGCCGCGGCTGACGCCGCAGCAGATCCGTGGCGTGGCCTGAGCGAGGAGGAGGAACGCGATGAAGCGTTGTTGGATGACGGGACTGGCGCTGGCAATGGTGTGCGTCGCATCGACGCGGGCCTATGCAAGGCCACCGACGGTCCAGACCTCTCCGGGCTATGACAGGCGCTTGCAGGAGAGCAGGTCGCAACTCGGCAGCTCGCCGACGGTCACGGCGCCGGCGGATGTGCCGGTGGCCAAACCGAAGCACGGCAAGAAGAAGCACAAGAGCTGAGGCACATTCTCCGCCGTCGTCCCGGACAAGCGCGCCCTAAGCGCGCGCCGATCCGGGACCCATAACCACAGGGAGAAGTTTGGCGAAGACTCGTGGTTGCCTGCGCGCGCAACAACGTCTTCCTGTGGCTATGGGTCCCGGATCTGCGCTCACGCTTGTCCGGGACGACAGCGGAGTGTGTGGCGGCAGCGGAATGAAGCCGAGGCCTACGAGCTCAGCCCTTCTTCGCCGGCTTGCTCGGCGTCGGGTTGAACAGCTTCTTCAGGTCGTTCAGGCCTTCCGAGAGCCGTGGCCATTCGCAGGAGAAGGAGCCCTTGGTGCAGGGTCCGCCCTTTCGTTGGCCAACGGTCTGCTGCACCTTCGGCCGCTCGACCGGTACCGGCACGCGCTCGACCTCGGTGCGCAGCGCGACCTGCTGAAGCCGCTGCGCCTGTTGCTCCTGCTGCTCGCGCTGTTGGCGCGCCATGGCCTGAGCCGCCTCGTTGCTGCGCCGCTCCTTGGCGAGATAGGCGGTGTAGGCTTCGTCGATCTTCTTCTGCTCCTCCGGCGTCGGGTTGGGCCCGGCGATGTCGAAGGTGCGATCCTGCAGGAAGTCGTAATAGGAATAGCCGCCCCCTGCCTTGCGGCGGCCGGCGAACTTGGCGTTGCAATTGGCGAGCGCCGAGGTCTTCTCGGCCTTGGTCGCGGCCTTCTCGGCGGCGTCCGCGCATTCCTCGAAGTCGACCGGCGCGCGTTTCCACCATTGCGCCTGGGCATGCGTGTGCGTCAGCAGAAGAGACCCTGCTGCGGCAACGAGAAAAAGCGCCGCACGACGCAATGCAATTACTGACGACATTCTACGAGAGCATTCCCTGGAAAACTCAACCCCAACTGAGTCGAGCCAGATTTTTGCCTCTTTATCGCCGGCTTGTCACCCTTGGAACCCGGGAATTTCATGGCTGGGATGCTGACATTTTGGGCTTGACGTGGCGTAGGAGTCACAGCGCGGAGCTGGCAAGCTGCTACTCTTCGCCTTGCTGGCGCCTCACCTGAGGCGACGCCAAGAACACGAAAATGGAAACGCTCGATGTTGCTGCCTTTGTCCGATGTCCCACGCTGGTATGCCGAACGCAAACCGCAAGACACGATTGCCATCCGTCACGGGCAGGATACGCTGACATGGGACGAGCTCGAGCGCGGCGCCAATCGACGCGCGCGGGCGTTCATGGCCAAGGGCGTCAAGCCGGGCGACTTCGTGGCGATCGGCTTGCCCAACGGGAATGCGTTCTTCGAGACGTCCTTCGCGGTGTGGAAGTGCGGGGCAACGCCGACCTCGCTGTCATGGCGGCTGCCGCGCGGCGAAGCCGCAGCTGTGCTCGACATTCTCAAGCCCGCGCTGGTGGTCGGCGGCGAAGCCGACTGGAACGCGCCGAACCGTCTGCCCGCCGACTTCGTGCCGCAAGGCTTTTCGGACAAGCCGCTCAACCCGCCGGTCGCGCGCTACTGGAAGGCCATGACGTCGGGCGGCTCGACAGGGCGGCCGAAGGTGATCCTCGATCATCAGCCGGCGGTGACCGACACCGTCGCCGCGCCGCCGCTCAGCATTCCCTTCGGCGTCTCGCTGCTCAATCCCGGCCCGCTCTATCACAACGCGCCGTTCATCGTGTCGCATTACGCGCTGTTCACCGGCGGCCAGCTCACCGGCCTGACGAAGTTCGACGCCGAGGAGACGCTGCGCCAGATCGAACGCGAGCGCGTGCAATGGGTCAACTTCGTGCCGACCATGATGCACCGGATCTGGGCGCTGCCGGAGCACGTGCGCAACGCCTATGATCTGTCGAGCCTGCAGACCGTGTTTCACATGGCGGCTCCGATGCCGCCCTGGCTGAAGGAGAACTGGATCGCCTGGCTCGGGCCCGAGCGGATATGGGAGCTCTATGGCGGCACCGAGCGCCAGGGCTCCTGCATCATCTCGGGTACGGACTGGCTGACGCACAAGGGCTCGGTCGGCAAGATCGGCGAGATGGCGAAGCTTCGCATCATCGGCGAGGACGGCAAGGACGTCGCGCCCGGCGAGACCGGCGAGATCTATTTCCTCAACAATGACGGCAAGGACGCCACCTATCATTATCTCGGCGCCGAGCCGAAGCGCCGCAGCGACGGCTGGGAATCGCTCGGCGATATCGGCCGGCTGGATGCGGACGGCTATCTCTATCTCGGCGACCGGCTCGCCGACATGGTGTTGCGCGGCGGCGCCAACATCTACCCGGCCGAGGTCGAGGCCGCCGTCTCCGAAGCGCCCGGCGTGCGCTCCTGCGTGGTGGTCGGGCTGCCCGATCCGGAATTGGGCCAGCGCGTGCACGCCATCATCGAGCCGGAGGCGGATGCGGACGGCCAGGCCATCGCCGACGGCATGGCGGATTTCCTGAAGGACCGGCTCAGCCGCTACAAGCACCCCGAGAGCTTCGAGATCGTTAGCGCGCCGCCGCGCGACGATTCGGGCAAGGTTCGCAGAACGCTGTTGCGCGACGAGCGCGCAGCATGGATGAAGGAAGGGCGCGCCTTCCGCATCATGCCGGCCAAGGCGCCGGCGCACGCCGAGTAATTGACGGAAGGATTTTTGGGACATGACGATCACCATCGCAGCGAACAGCGTGCCGAAGCCGCCGGCCGAGATCATCGAGGGCTTTCGCGGTGCGCCGACTTCGGTCATTTCAGACAATCTCGCCCGGCTCCCCGGCGCGGTCGGGCTCAAGCCCTATCATCGCGGCGCTAAGCTGGTCGGGACGGCCTTCACCGTGCGGACCCGCCCCGGCGACAATCTCGCCATCCATCGCGCGCTCGAGCTGGTCGGTCCCGGCGACGTCATCGTGGTCGACGGCGGCGGTGACGAGACCCGCGCGCTGGTCGGCGAGATCATGAAGAACATCGCGCAATGGCGCAAAGCCGAAGGCTACGTCATCGACGGCGCGATCCGCGACGTCGCGTCCTTCGCGGCCGACGACTTTCCTTGCTACGCCCGCGCGGTGATCCATCGCGGCCCCTACAAGAACGGTCCTGGTGAGATCAACGTGCCTGTTTCGATCGGCGGCAGCGTGATTGCGCCCGGCGACATCGTGGTCGGCGACGAGGACGGTGTGGTGTCGTTTCCTGCCGCGGGCGCGGCCGCCTTGCTGGAAGCCGTGCGCGCCCAGATCGCGCGCGAGGAGGAGACGATGAAGGCGATCCGCGAGGGTCGATATCAGGGCTCCTACGGCAAGTCCTGATCGGAAGCAAAACGCAAGGGGAGGACGGCATGAGCCAGAAGGACGAATTCCACAACATCGATAATCCCGCCGACGGCCTGTTCCGCGAGCTCGCGGCGGGCGTGACCACGCGCATCTTCTCCGGCGAGCAGGCGATGCTGTCGGTGGTGACGCTGGCGCCGCATGCGCAGGGCACGCTGCATCATCACCCCGAGGAGCAATGGGGCGTGCTGCTCGACGGCTCCGCCATCCGCGTCCAGGGTGACGAGGAGATCGCCGTGAAGAAGGGCGATTTCTGGCGCACGCCCGGCCACGTGCCGCACACGATGCGCGCCGGCCCCGACGGAGCCCGCGTGCTGGACATCTTCAGTCCGCCTCGGCCAGAATACAAGAAAGCGGGGTCGGGCTTCGGCACGACCTAGTCAGCGCCAAAGAGCAAAAAGCCGGGCGCAAAACAAAAGGGAGGGGACCATGACGATCACACGACGGACGCTGCTGGCCGCACCGGCCATTCTCGCATTGACGCCGGCGCGCGCGCAGGCCGGCAAGATCACGCTGGTGGTGCCGTTTCCGCCAGGCGGCTCGACCGATGCGATGGCGCGACTGCTGCAGGCCAGCCTGCAGACGAAGCTCAACCGCATCGTCGTGGTCGAGAACAAGTCCGGCGCGGCCGGCGCGCTCGGGGCCGCGCAGGTCGCCAAGAGCCCGGCGGACGGCACCTCGTTCCTGGTCACCTTCGATTCCCACGCGGTGATCCCGTCGATCCTCGACAAGCCGCCGGTGGACGTCGAGCGCGAGCTGATGCCGGTGCTGCTGGTCGGCACCGCGCCTTACGTGATCGCGGCCGGCGCCGGCCGTCCCTACAAGAGCTTTGCCGACGTGGTGGCGGCCTGCAAGGCAACGCCGGGCGCGGTGAAATATGCCTCCGTCGGCATCGGCACGCTCGGCCATCTCGCCATGACCGTGCTCGGCAGCAAGGCCGGCGTCGAGATCATGCACGTGCCCTATCGCGGCGGCGGGCCGGCCATGAACGACGTGCTCGGCGGCCATGTCGATCTCATCGCGGGATCGGCGGCGCTGGTCGCCGCCCAGCTCGGCACCAACATGCTGCATCCGGTCCTGCAGCTCGGCCGCGAGCGGCTGGCGGCCCTGCCTGATACGCAGACCGCGATCGAGGCGGGCTTTCCCGATTTCGAGACGCTGGCCTGGTGGGGCATCTTCGCCCCCGCCGGCACGCCGCCCGACATCGTCGCGGCCTTCGCGGCAGCGTCCAAGGAGATCCTGAGCGAGCCCGCGACCGCCACCCAGCTCAAGGAGACGCAGCACATGACGCTGCTGCTCCAGGACGGCGCCGCCTTCAAGACCTTCTTCGACAAGCAGGTCGCCTATTGGGGCAAGGTGGTGAAGGACAACAATATCAAGGCGTGAAGGGCGCCGGGGACGGCTGCATTGATCGAGGCAAGGGCTTCCGGTTCGGCCCTCGCTTTGATATGTACACCTCAGGCAACCCGCCTCGTCGGCGGGTTCCGCGGTCCCGTAGCTCAGCCGGATAGAGCGGCGGTTTCCTAAACCGTAGGTCGCATGTTCGAGTCATGCCGGGATCGCCAGTCTAAAATGCGGCTTTTCAGAAGTTTTCGCTGACTCTTTCCAGCTCTCCCGTCAATCCTCCAATAAAAAAAGATTGGCACGGCTTTACGCGACCTCCGGCTTGCGGAGGACGGGCCGTATTCACATCTCCGCTCCTGCAATCCTGGGGTGTGGCTTTGGTTAACTTAAGCCGCCCAGTTGCGAATTGTGGAGATGAACTATGGACTTCAATGGTTTCAATGGCGCCTGGCTGATCCAGCCGACGCTTTGGGCCGCGGCTGCGATCGCGCTCGTCATCGTGCTGCGGCTGGCCAATATCTTTCGTTACATTCCGAACAACCAGGTCGGCATCGTCGAGAAGCTGTGGTCGACGACCGGGTCGATCGAGGGCGGCTTCATCGCGCTGAACGGTGAGGCCGGCTACGAGCCGGAAGTGCTGCGCGGCGGCCTGCACGTGTTCTTTCCGTTCATGTACCGGATCCACAAATCGGATCTGGTCACGGTCGGACAGGGCAAGATCGCCTATGTGTTCGCACGCGACGGCGCGCCGCTCGGCGCCTCACAGGTGCTCGGCGCCAACGACAGCGAAGACAGGTCGGACTTCGAGAACGCGCGGCGTTTCCTGCTCGGCGGCGGACAGAAGGGACCGCAACGCAAGGTCCTGCGTGAGGGCACCTATGCGATCAACACCACGCAGTTCGCGATCATCACCGACGAGCGCGTCTACGGCCATGCCCTCAGCGAGCAGGAGCGCGGCGTGCTTGACGCCATGCAGCTCACCATCGCTGAGCGCTGGGGCTTTGCGCCCGTCGTGCTCGCGGCCGATCACGACCTCGTCGGCATCGTCACCGTGCATGACGGCCCGTCGCTGCCGCCGGGCGAGATCATCGCGCCCGAAGTCGGCGTCGAGCTGCGCGACTGGGAGACGTTTCACAACAATTTCCAGGAGCCCGAGCAATTCCTGCGGGCCGGCGGCTATCGCGGCCGGCAGCTCTAGGTCATCGTCGAAGGCACCTGGTACATCAATCGGCTGTTCGCGACCGTCGAGGCGGTCGCGAAGACGGTGATCCCGGTCGGCAATGTCGGCGTCGTCATCTTCTACACGGGGCCGCGGTCCGACGACGTGTCGGGCGAGCAATATCGTCATGGCGAGCTCGTGCTGAACGGCGGCCGCGGCGTCTGGAAGGACCCGCTGCTGCCCGGCAAATACGCGTTCAACACCTATGCCGGCAAGATCGAGATCATCCCGACCGTGAACTTCATCCTGAAATGGGTGCGTGGCGAGGTCGGCGCGATGAAGCTGGACGAGAACCTGTCGGAGATCTCGCTGATCACGAGGGATGCGTTCGAGCCGACGCTGCCGCTCTCGGTGGTGATGCATATCGACTACAAGAAGGCGCCGATGATCATCCAGCGCTTCGGCGACGTGAAGAAGCTGGTCGAGCAGACGCTCGACCCGATGGTCAGCGCGTTCTTCAAGAACATCGCGCAGAAGATGACGCTGATCGAGCTGCTCCAGAACAGGGCGCAGATCCAGGAGGAATCGGCGGCGCAGATGAAGGCGAAGTTCGAGAGCTATTCGCTCGACCTCCAGGAGGTCCTGATCGGCACGCCGCGTGCGGCGAACGGCGACCACACCATCGAGAACATCCTGATCCAGCTCCGCTCGCGCCAGATCGCGCGCGAGCAGATCGAGACCTACCAGGAGCAGGAGAAGGCCGCGGTGCAGGAACGCGCGCTGAACGAGGCCAAGGCGACGGCGGCGGCGCAGTCGGCGCTGACGCAATCGCTCATCCAGATCAAGGTGAACGAGAACGAGGGTGCCGCGGCGCTCGCCCGCGCGCAGAAGGACGCCGAGACGCGAAAGGTGACGGCCGCCGCGGTCGGTCAGCAGTCGCGGCTCGAAGGCCAGGGCGAGGCCGATCGCGTGCTGTCGGTCGGCGCCGCCAACGCGCAGGCGACGAAACTCGCGGTCGACGCCTATGGCGGACCGGAGTTCAGGTTGGCCGAGCAGAACTTTGCGAAGTTCGCGGAAGCCCTGACCAAGATCAACCAGCCGCTGGTGCCGCAATTCTTGATGTCCGGCGGGCAGGGCCAGGAAAGCAGCAATGCGGGTCTGATCCCGACTGCGATGCTGAGCTCGATGTTCGGCCGTATGATGCCCGACGCGCTGGAGCGGCTGAAGGACGAGGCGCCGCGAGCGGATCGCAAACCCAACGGGCACTGATCGCGGTCGGCTTGCCTCCGCCGAGGTGAAGTTCATCGATCATCGGGCGCGGCGTTCATGCCGCGTCCGATGCTGTCGAGGGAGATGCCAGCGCCCCCGATCCGGGCGGTCGATCAGAAGCGGGCGTCGATATCGACGACGTCGATCAGCTTGTGGTTGACGAATTCCTTGAGCCCGAGCCCGAGCAGTTCGCGGCCATAGCCGGATCGCTTGATGCCGCCGAACGGCAGGTCCGCTTCGACCTTGGTCGGATGATTGACGAACACCATGCCGGTCGAGATTTTTCGCGCGACTTCCGCGCCGTGTTTGGTGTCCGACGTGAACACCGATCCGCCGAGCCCGAACGGGGAGTCGTTTGCGATACGCACCGCGTCGGCTTCGTCCCTTGCGCGGAACAGCATGGAGACCGGACCGAAGAATTCCCAATAGCGGGCGGGATTGTCCTCGTTCACCTCGGTGAGGATCGTGGGCTGCACGAACGCGCCCTGGTTGGGCACCGACGGACCGACCTCCTCGGCTTTGGCGCCCTGCTTCACGGCCTGCTGAATCCTCTCCCGGATCTCGTCGGCTGCGTGCTGCGACGAGAGCGGCGCCAGCGTCGTCTCGGCATCGAAGGGGTCGCCTGCCTTCAGGGCGGCGACACCCTTGCGATAGCGCGCCAGGAATTCATCGTACACCTCGTCCACGATGATCATGCGCTTGGAGGAGACGCAGACCTGGCCGCCATTCCAGTGCCGGCCGAACACGGCCCATTTGACCGTCTTGTCCAGATCGGCATCGGCCAGGACGACGAACGCGTCGGCGCCGCCAAGCTCCATCGTCGATTTCTTCAGCGCCTTGCCGGCCTGGGCGGCGACGATCGCGCCGGCGTCCTCGGAGCCGGTAAGCGCGACACCGTGAACCCTGGGATCGTTGATGATCATCTCGACCTGCGAGCGGGTGGCGTAGAGCTTGGTGAAGCATCCCGCGGGCAGGCCGGCCTCATGCATGATGCGCTCGAACGCTGCAGCGCTCTGGGGTACGTTAGAGGCATGCTTCAGCAGGATGGTGTTGCCGGCCGACAGTTGCGGCGCAATGATGCGGGCGATCTGGTAATAGGGAAAATTCCAAGGCTCGATGGCGAGGATGACGCCAAGCGGATCGTGCACGATCATCGCCTCGCCTTCCGCCGGGTCTGCCACTGGCAGCTTCTCCGGCCGCAGCAACTGCTCGGCGTTGTTGACGTAATATTCGAAGATGCGCGCGCAGAGCTCGACTTCGGCCTTGGCCTCAGCGAACAGCTTGCCCATTTCCAGCGTCAGAAGCTTGGCATAAGTGTCGCAATCCCGCCGCAGAATGTCTGCCGCTTTTTGCAGCACCGCGGTTCGCGCCGAGATCGGCACCTCGCGCCAGGCGCGAAAGGCTGCGTCCGCCCGATCGATGGCCGCGCTGACCTCCTGATCGGTCGCGCTGGGAAAAGTCTTCAGAGTCTCGCCGGTATAAGGATTGATGGTGGCGTAGCTCATATCCGTCGTCCTTGGTGGGGGGAGATTGGCGGAAGCCGGATCGTTGCCGGCTTGCCGCTCGATCGGATCATAGGATTGCACCCGGCTACGACATTGACATGCATCATGTCGTGTTTATCGATGTGCGGAGGCGTTGACCCAAGCCGCATTCGGCCGCTCATCCGGAGACCATCATGCCTTTCGACCTGATCCTGCGCGGTGGCCGCGTGGTTGACCCCTCGCAGAAACTCGATGCCGTGACCGATGTCGCCTTTGCGAACGGCAAGGTCGCCGCCATCGGTACCGGGCTCAAGGCGGATCCGGGCACCGACGTGCGCGACGTCTCGAAATACATCGTGACGCCGGGACTGATTGACCTGCACACCCATGTCTATTGGGGCGGCACCTCGCTCGGCATCGACGCGGAAGAGTTCTGCCGGCTCTCCGGCGTCACCACCGCGGTCGACACCGGCAGCGCCGGGCCGGGCAATTTCGCCGGCTTCCGCAAGCATGTGATCGAGCCGAGCCAGGTTCGCATCCTTGCCTATCTGCACGTCTCGCATGCCGGCATCTTCGGCTTCTCGCACCGGATCATGGTCGGCGAGAGCGAGGAATTGCGGTTGATGAATCCGATCGAGGCGGCGAAGGTGGCCGATGCCAACCGCGATCTCGTCGTCGGCATCAAGGTGCGCGTCGGCCTGCATTCCTCGGGCACGTCAGGCATCGTGCCGCTCGACATCGCGCTCGAGGTCGCGAACGAGGTCGGCATGCCCCTGATGGCGCATATCGACCATCCGCCGCCGAGTTACGAGGAGGTGCTGGCGCGCTTGCGTCCCGGCGACGTGCTGACCCACGCGTTCCGGCCCTTCCCCAACACGCCGGCAACCGCGCAAGGCACGGTGAAGAAGGCGGTGCTGGACGCGCGTGAGCGCGGCGTGCTGTTCGACATCGGCCACGGCAAGGGCTCGTTCGCGTTCAAGACCGCGCGCGCGATGCTCGCCAACGGCTTCTATCCCGACACCATTTCCTCGGATATCCACCAGCTCTGCATCGACGGCCCGGCCTTCGACCAGGTCACGACCATGTCGAAATTTTTATGCATGGGCATGGAGCTGTCCGACGTGGTTGCGGCCTCGACGGTGAACGCCGCCATGGCGCTGCGCCGCCCCGAGCTCGGCAGCCTCAAGCCCGGCAGCGTCGGCGATGCCACGCTGATTGCGGTGAAGCAGGGCCAGTTCGACTATGAGGACGTCGTCGGCGAGCACCTGATCGGCGATCGCAAGATCGCCTCCGAAGGCGTCGTCATCGGCGGCCGCTGGTGGCATCCGAACTAGAGCTTCGTCTCACGGTGCTTGGGAGGCCGTAAGCCTACTCCTTCTTGTCCACATTCCAGAACATCGGCGTCGCCGGGCCGTCGATCACGCCGGTCAGTGATTTGCGCCATGCGCTCGGCGACTGGAACTGGCCGAGTGGCACGTAGATCACCTGATCATAAGCTTCCTTCTGCACTTCGAGGGCGATCTTTCTCTGTTCTTCCGGCGAGGTGGCGCGAGCGAAGGCGTCGCGCATCTCCTCGAGCTTGGGGTCCTCGGACCAACCGTACCAGCCGCCACTCGTACCCTTGCCACCCATCGGGACGTTGACCAGCGGGTTTAGGGAGTCAGCGGCGCCCTGGTAGGTGAAGAACATGTTCCAGCCGCCTTCCTTCGGCGACTTCTGGTTGGCGCGGCGGGTGACCAAGGTCTGCCAGTCCATCGCCTGAACGTCGACCTTGAATCCGGCCTCGCGCAGCAGCTGCGCGACCACGATCGGCTGCGCTTTCAGGAGAATCTGGTCGCCTGGCGCCAAGATCACCACGGGCGTGCCGTCATAGCCGGACTCTGCCAACGCCTTCTTCGCGTCCGCCATTCCGTTGCCCTTCATCAGTGTCTCGCCGCCGGCGTCGCTGGCCAGCGGCGTATCGCAGATGAAGAATGCGCCGCAGAACTTGTAGTATTTGGGATTGCCGATCTGGGCGTCGAGCACGTCTTTCTGGTTGATCGCGAGCAGCGCGGCGCGGCGGATCTTCACATTGTCGAACGGCGGATGCAGGAAGTTCATCCGGCCGAACGACTGGAAGCCGAACTTGTTCAAGATGGAAACAGTGATTTCCGGGTTGGACTCGAGCGCGGGCAGCATGTCGAACGGCGGAGTTTCAACGAAATCGACATCGCCGGATTGCAGCGCGTTGAGCGCGGTCTGCGCATCCGGCATCGTGATCCACTCGACACGGTCGACCTTGACCACCTTACCGCCCGATGTCCATTCGGCCGGCTCCTTGCGCGGCACATAGTCGGTGTTCTTTTCGTAGATGGCTTTCACGCCAGGCTGGAATTCGGCCGCGAGGAACTTGAACGGTCCGGAGCCGATCTGCTCCGGAATCTGCTTGGTGATCGGGGTCTCGGCCAACCGCTTGGGCATCATGAAGGCGACGACGGCCGACGGCTTGGCGATCGTCTCCAGCACCAAGCCATAGGGCTCCTTCAGCTTGAGCACGATCGTCTTGGCGTCCGTTGCCTCGACACCCGAAGTGAAGTCCATCAACTTGCGCGCCATGCCGTCGACGCTCGTAAACCAGCGCTTCAGCGAGGCGACGCAATCCTCCGCCGTCACCGGTGCGCCGTCATGCCACTTCAGGCCATCGCGCAAGGTGAAGGTGTAGGTCAGCTTGTCGGTGGATACCGTCCAGTCGGCCATCTGCGGCCGCACCTTGAAGCTGGAATCGATGCCGACCAGCGTGTCGTAGACCATATAGCCATGGTCGCGGGTGATGATGGCCGTCGTGAAGCCGGGATCGGTGACGCGGAGGTCCGATTGCATCACCGCAGTCAGGATTTTCTTTTCGCCTGCCGCAGATGCAGCCGACGTCCAGGCCATCTGAAGGGCCGATGGCGCAACAGCCGCAAGCTGAAGCAGTTCCCGGCGCGAGACGTGACCCATTCGCTATCCTCCCTGACCCAAACGAAACCAGATGGCGATTGCCCTTTTTGGGTGCAGCGTATGGTTTCACGCTGTCCCTTGCAATGGCAGGTTGTCTCGGACATCTGTTTCGTGGCGGATCGCGCGGCGCGACCCGTCATCGGAGGGGCTCGAATTGGGCGGATCAGCCCTGCTCGCGATAGAATTGCAGCAGGCGGCTGCCGGCCGGCGACAGCCAGTCCGGCGCGCCGGTGATATAGCCCTCGACGCGCCCGCTCATTCCGACGAGATAGGTGATGGGCATGCCGACGATCGAGAACATCTCGGTGGAGGCCTGCGCCGCCGCGCCATAGGCATCGACATAGCAGGCGAGGTTCGGCACGGCGAGGCCGCCGAGAAACGTGCGGACCTTGCGGAGATCCTTCGTATCGGTGCAGATCGCGACGATATCGAGCCGTTCGGGCCGCGCGCCGGCAAGGCTGGCCAGCATGGGCAGATCGAGTTTGCAGGCTGCGCACCAGGTCGCCCAGAAGTTCACCAAGGTGATGCGGCCCGGCTTCGCCGCAACCACGGCATCGCGGCCGTGCAAGTCCTGAAGCCTGAGCTGCGGCATCGGCGCGTGCGGACGCACCACCGTGAATTGGCTGCGGCCGGCCTCGAACACCGGTGGCCAACTGTCCTGCGCGTAGCCCGCGCGCAGCGAAGCGACAAGGATCGGCGCGGCGATCAGGATCGATCGCCGCGACAACATCGGTTCGCTAGTGTCGGCCGTCTCACGCATGGATGTAAGCAAAGCCCTTCAGCTGCAGATCGACGACGCGTCCGATGCCGAACGGGACGAGGTTCGCGCCTGATATCAGCGGAATTGAGACCTGCTCCTTGGCTTCCGCGATCGTCCTGGACGAGGCGCACATGCTGTAGGTGAGGTTCGGCACCGACTGCCGCAACATCGCCAGCGGCTCAGCCAGCGGTGTCTTGTCCGCGCGGAAGATGTCGATGCCCTTGCCGTTGGCGACGACCTCGATCGACGGCCGCGCGCCTTTCTCGGCAAAATGCTTGGCGAGATTGGCCGAATAACTGATCGCATGACCCATCACATAGGGCTCGTTGCTGTCGATCAGGATCACGACGCCCTCGGCGAGGCGATCGTCCTTGGCCGCGGCGCTGCCGCCGGCCGTGAGGATCGCGGTGCCGGCGAACAGGCCCCTGCGGGACCATCCATTGGCGGAGATCATGGTCGCTGCCGGTCAAAACTGACGCGGCGCGATCGGCGCCTTGTTATTGCGTCCCCACAGCACGAACAGGCTGAGGGCGAGCAGGACGACGTTGAGCGGCGCAACGTCAGCTTCGCCGCGCGAGAGGTGGAAGACGAGCGCGATCACTTGCAGCACCGCACAGCCGAGCGCGGCGAGCACGGTGAGCCGCGGCAGGATTCGCGTCAGGGCGGGCAGGAGGATGCCGAGCCCGCCGGCGAGGTCGACCAGCGCGATCGCGCGGACGAAGGTTTCGGAATATTGGCCGGCCCACGGCATCATCGCGGCCAGCTGGGGAATCGGGGTGGTCAGCTTCACGAACCCCGCCGAGATGAAGACGAAGGCGAGCAGGACCTGCGCGGCCCAGAGGCCGATGCGGAGGGCCCGGCCCGGGCCGGCGGTTTCGAAGGTGGTGGCAGACATGGTGGTTCTCCAGAATGTGAAGGTTGCCACCATTTGATAGTTTCTCCATTTTTGATCATTATCCGCTCTGGGATTGGTTCATTTCCCGGATGTTGATGATCTCATGGATTCCCTGGTCAGCATGAGGGTGTTTTGCCTGGTCGCCGAGCTGAAGAGCTTTGCGACCGCAGCACAGCGCCTGCGCATCTCGCCCGCCATGGCGAGCAAGCACGTGATGCAGCTCGAGAAGCGGCTGGGCACGCGGCTGCTCAACCGGACCAGCCGGCGCGTCAGCTTGAGCGAAAGCGGCGCGCTCTATTTCGAGCAGGCCCGGCAGATGCTGGATTCATTGGATGAGGTCGAGGCCGCCGTCAGCAACGCGACCGTCGTTCCGCACGGCACGTTGCGGCTGACCGCGCCGGTGTGGATGGCGAACAAGATCTTCGCGGGGGTGCTGGCGGACTACCAGATGCGCTATCCGGAGGTGCGCCTCGATGTCGATCTCAGCGGGCGGCTGGTCAATCTGGTCGAGGAGGGTTTTGATCTCGCTTTGCGCGCGACCGCCGCGCCCGACGAGGCGCTGATCGCACGCCTCATTACCAACGTCCCGTTCTACCTGGTTGCGGCACCGACCTTCCTCAAACGCGCGGGGCGCCCCGCGAAGTTCACTGATCTCTCCGGCCAGGCCCTGCTGCACTATGCGCTTTATCCCGGCGAAAGCTTCTCCCTCGCGGGCGAGCACGGCACGGAGACCGTCAAGCTCAATCCGGTGCTGCGCAGCGGCAACGAAACGCTGCTGCACGTGGCCGCGCTCGAAGGCATGGGCTTCGCCTTCCTGCCGAAATGGCTGGTCACCGAGGACATCGCCGCCGGACGGCTCGAGCACATCATGCCCGACAAGGCCATCTTCACTGGAAAGCTGTTCGCGGTCTATCCGAGCCGCAAATATCTCTCCGCGAAGGTGCGGACCTTCATCGACTTCGTCGCTGCCGACAAGCGGATGAAGTAGCTAAAGCAGGATGGAATGGGGCTCGATCGCCGCAGCGAGCGAGATGCGTTTCCGTTCTGTCGTTTGCGGAAGAGAGCAATCGCATATCAGGAGTAGGCTTGGGCACGAATAGTACCCACAGCGTCATGGCCGGGCTTGTCCCGGCCATCCACGCCTTTCCACGCGGCGCGGAGAACGTGGATGCCCGGGACAAGCCCGGGCATGACGACCTCTGCCGTCGCGACGGCAATCGATTCAATCGAAAACCATTCAGCTTTACAGCGACCGCGAGATCAACAGCTTCATGATCTCGTTGGTGCCGCCATAGATCTTCTGGATGCGGGAATCGATGAAGATGCGCGAAATCGGGTATTCCTGCATGTAGCCGTAGCCGCCGAACAGCTGGAGGCATTCGTCGGCGGTCTCGACCTGCTTCTCCGAGCACCAGTATTTCGCCATCGACGCGGTGACGGTGTCGAGATCGCCGGCGACCAGACGCTCGATGCACCAGTCCACGAAGACGCGCGCGATCATCGCCTCGGTCTTGCGCTCGGCCAGCGTGAACGCGGTGTTCTGGAAGTCCATCAGCGGCTTGCCGAAGGCTTTGCGCTCCTTGGTGTAGTCGACGGTGAGCTTGACGGCGCGCTCCATCGCGGCGACGGCGCCGACCGCGAGCGCAAGCCGCTCCTGCGGCAATTGCTGCATCAGCTGGACAAAACCCTGGCCTTCTTCCTTGCCGAGCAGGTTCTCCGGCGGCACGGTGACGTTGTCGAAGAACAGCTCCGACGTGTCGGAGGCGTGCAGGCCGATCTTGTCGAGGTTGCGCCCGCGCTTGTAGCCGTCGGCACCCGCGGTCTCGACCACGATCAGCGAGATGCCTTTCGCGCCGGCTTCGCCGGTGCGCGCCACCACCACGACGAGATCCGCGGCCTGGCCGTTGGTGATGAAGGTCTTCTGGCCGTTGATGACGTAGGAATTGCCCTGCTTCTTGGCGGTGGTCTTCACGGCCTGCAGATCCGAGCCGGTGCCGGGTTCGGTCATGGCGATGGCGCCGACCATCTCGCCGGAGGCCATCTTCGGCAGCCAGCGCTTCTTCTGCTCCTCGGAGCCGTAGTTGAGGATGTAGTGCGCCACGATGGCGCTGTGCACGGAGACACCGGTGGTCAATTCCGGCACCGTGCTTTCGAGATCGTCCAGCACGGCGGCGTCATAGGCGAAGGAGGCACCCAGGCCGCCATATTCCTCCGGGACGCTGGCGAGCAACGCGCCCATCTCGCCGAGGCCGCGCCAGGCGAAGCGGTCGACCATCTTCTGCTCGCGCCATTTCTCCGCGTGCGGCGCCAGATCCTTGGCGAGATATTTCCGGAACTGGTCGCGGAAGGTGTCCAGCTCTTCAGTCATCCACGATGATCGGTAGTGCATAGCGCCTCGCTCTCAGACAATCAGGCCGCCGCCGGCGACGACCACCTGGCCGCTGATATAATTCGATTCCGGGCTGCAGAACAGATAGACCGCGTCGGCCGCCTCTTCGGGCGTGCCGCCGCGGCCGAGCGGAATCATGCGCGACATCGCCTCCAGCATCTGCGGCTGCACGCCCACCTTGATGTCACGGCCGGCGACGTCGATGGTCTTCTGCTGCGCCTCGATCGGTTGGGTCAGGCGGGTGTTGATGAGGCCGAAGGCGACGCAATTGACGTTGACCTTGTAGCGGCCCCACTCCTTGCACATGGTTCGGGTCAGCCCGACCAGCGAGGCCTTGGCCGAGGAATAGCTCGCCTGCCCGGCGTTGCCGTAGAGGCCTGCGATGGAGGAGATGTTCACGACCTTGCGGAACACCTCGCGGCCCTCCTCGGCTTCCTTTCTGGCGAAGACGCGGATCGGCTCGGCGGCCGCGCGCAGCAGGCGGAACGGGGCGACGAGATGGACGTCGAGCATGGCCTGAAACTGCTCGTCCGTCATCTTCTGGATGGTGGAGTCCCAGGTGTAGCCGGCATTGTTGACGATGATGTCGAGCCCGCCGAACTTGTCGAGCGCAGCGCCCACGAAGCGGTCGGCGAAGCCCGCCTCGGCGACGCTGTCGTTGACGGCAACCGCATCGCCGCCCAGCGCCTTGATCTCGGCGACCACGGCATCGCCTGGCTCCGCGTCGAGATCGTTGACGACGACCCTGGCGCCTTCGCGCGAGAGCTTGAGTGCGATCGCGCGTCCGATGCCGCGGCCCGAGCCGGTGACGAGCGCGACCTTTCCTTGCAGTTTTGTCATTTGCATGTGTCCTGTTGCTGTCACAGCGCGACGACGGCGCTGCCTTCGAGCTTGATCTCGCCGCGATCGTCCCGGGTGACGAGCGCAAGCTTCGCGCGGCGCTCGCCGTGCTCGGAGAACAGCTCGGTCACGATGCCCTCGCAGGTCAGCTTGGCGCCGAGCTGGGTGATGGCGACGAAACGGGTGGAAAAATTGCGGAGCCTCGACGGTGGCACCGCATCCGTGAGCGCCTGTCCGAGATAGGCCATCACCAGCATGCCGTGTGCGAACACATCCGGAAATCCGGCCGACTTGGCACAGTCGATATCGACGTGGATCGGATTATGATCGCCCGATGCGCCGCAATAGAGCGCGAGCGTGTGACGGGTGATCGGCGGGAACACCTTGTGGACGAGGCGGTCGCCGGCCTTGATGTCTGCGGATGCCGTCATGACGCCACCTCGTTGCGGACGACGATGGTGCGCGCGGTGTCGGCGACGTGAACACCGTCCTGGTTGGTCACTTCGCACCGGATGCCGATCAGCGTCATCGCGCCGCGCTTCTTGTCCGTCACGCTGGTCACGCGCGGGCGAAACGTCAGGGTGTCGCCGACCAGAACCGGCGCGTGATAGACGAAGCTCTGCTCGCCATGCAGCACACGGGCGAGTTCGATGCCGAGCGTGGTGAACATCTCGAAGGGATCGTCGACGTCCATCATCTCCAGGCAGAACAAATAGGTCGGCGGCACCGGCATGCCGCCAAATCCGGCCGCCCGCGCCGCATCGGCGTTGCGGTAGACCGGGTTCTTTTCACCCAGCGTGTTGAGGAAGTAGCGCAGCCGACCCGGCTCGACGCGGGCGGTGGCGGGTGTGAAGCTTCGCCCCACGGCGGACTGATCGACCATGGCGGAGATCAGTGCCGCTTGTAGAGCGTGACGACGCAGGCGCCGCCGAGGCCGAGATTATGCTGGAGAGCGACCTTCGCTCCCTCGACCTGCGTGGGACCCGCCGTGCCGCGCAACTGCCGCGTCAGCTCGTAGCACTGCGCAAGCCCGGTGGCGCCGAGCGGGTGTCCCTTCGACAGCAATCCGCCAGACGGGTTGGTCACGATCCGGCCGCCATAGGTGTTATCGCCGTCATTGATGAACTTGCCGGCCTCGCCCTCGCCGCAGAGGCCCAGCGCCTCGTAGGTGATGAGCTCGTTGTGGGCGAAGCAGTCGTGCAGCTCGACCACATCGAGGTCGTCAGGGCCGACACCGGCGCTCTCGTAAACCTGCTTTGCCGCCTCTCTTGCCATGTCGTAGCCGACCAGCTGCATCATGTCGCCGGCCCGGAAGGTCGAGGGCGTATCGGTCGTCATGGACTGCGCGGCAATGCGCACCTCTTTGCCGATGCCATGCTTGTCGGCAAACCGTTCGGACACCAGCACCGCGGCGGCGCCGCCGCAGGTCGGCGGACACGCCATCAGGCGCGTCATCACGCCCGGCCAGATCACCTTGTCGTTCATCACGTCGTCCGCCGTGACTTCCTTGCGGAAGATCGCGAGCGGATTGTTCTTGGCATGGCGGCTCGCCTTGGCGCGCACCTTGGCAAAGGCGTCGAGCGGCGTGCCGTACTTCTTCATATGGCTGAGCCCCGCCCCGCCGAAATAACGCAGGGCGAGGGGGATGCCGGGGGCGTCGATCAACTCGTCCGCAGCCGCGTCGAATTCCTCGAATGCGCTCGGGCGATCGGTGTAGACGCTGCCGAGCGCGCCGGGCTGCATCTGCTCGAAGCCGACCGCCAGCACGCAATCCAGTGCGCCGCTCGCGACCATCTGCCGCGCCATGAACAGCGCGGTCGATCCGGTCGAGCAGTTGTTGTTGACGTTGACGATGGGGATGCCGGTCATCCCGACATGGTAGAGCGCGCGCTGCCCGCAGGTGGAATCGCCGTAGACGTATCCGACATAGGCCTGCTCGACCGCCTCGTAGCCAATGCCGGCGTCGGCGAGCGCGAGCTTCGTCGCCTCCGTCCCCATCTCGTGATAGGGCGCGCTGGCGCCCGGCTTGGCGAAGGGGATCATGCCGACCCCTGCGACGATGACGTCAGACATCGCTTCCTCCAGATAAATTACCCAATGGACTTTTTCTTACCCATGGGTAACATATCGTTCGATATCCACCGGAGTCAACCGATCGAGCATGAGTTCAGCGCCGCACATTCGACTGTCATCGCCCTGGTTGCCGTTCGAGAGCCGTCGTCGCGCTCGCGACGAGAAGCGCGAGGCGGTGCTGCGCGCCGCGGTGCAGCTGTTCCTGGAGCAGGGCTATCATCGCGTGACGCTGAACGAGGTCGCCGACCGGCTGAACATCACCAAGCCGGCGCTGTACAATTATTTCAGGGGCAAGGACGAGATCCTGTTCGAGTGCTGGTCGATGGGCGCCGAGCTCGTCGACAGCGTGATCACCGAGGTCAACGCCGGCGGCGGTTCGGGCCTCGTCAAGCTGCGCAAGTTGGTGCACGCCTATGCCGCGCTGATGGCGACCGACTTCGGCGCAAGCCTGGTTCGCTTCGACTTGCGTGACTTGACCGAGCAGAACGCCAATGTCGCGCGCGCCGCCAAGAGGCGGATCGACGCCACGTTCCGGCAATATATCGCGGAGGGCATCGCCGACGGGTCGATCAGGCCCTGCGATCCCAAGCTCGCAGCGTTCGCGATCGCAGGCGGGCTCAACTGGATCGGCCACTGGTATCGCAGCGACGGCGAGCTGTCGCCGACCGCAATTGCCGACGAATTCACGGTTCGCCTGACGGAAGGCCTGGCGATCGAGGACCGGCAGCAGACGACAAGGAAGACACCGGGAGTGCCGCAACGGCGCAACCCGGTGCGCAAAGTAACAGGGAAGAAGCGTACAGGAGGAACGGGATGAACATCACGCATGGATTGCGCCGCGCGCTGCAGATCAATCCGAAGGGGCTCGCCACCGTCTATGGGCAGCGGCGCCGCAGCTGGGCGGAGATCGGCGAGCGCGTCGCGAGGTTGGCCGGCGGCCTGAGGACGCGCGGCGTCCAGGACGGCGACCGTGTCGCGATCCTGTCGTTCAACTCGGACCGCTATCTCGAACTCTATCTGGCGACCGGTTGGGCGGGCGGCGTGATCGTGCCGCTCAACATCCGCTGGAGCGCGCTGGAAAACGAGGATGCGCTGCGCGACTGCCGCGCCTCCATCCTGCTGGTGGACAAGGCCTTTGCGCAGGTCGGCGCTCAGCTCGCCGGCGCCATTCCATCGCTGAGGCTGATCTATGCCGACGACGGCGAAGTTCCGGCCGGGATGGAAAGCTATGAGGATGTGGTCGCAGGCAGCGATCCCGTTGTCGATGCCATGCGCAAGGGCGACGATCTCGCCGGCATCTTCTATACCGGCGGCACCACCGGACGGTCCAAGGGCGTGATGCTCAGCCACCAGAACCTGATGGCCAACGCCCTCAACGCCCTCGGCGAAGGACTGTTTCCGGGGAGTGCGATCTATCTGCACGCGGCGCCGATGTTTCACCTCGCGAACGGCGCGGCGATGTATTCCCTGCTGCTCTCCGGCGGGTCCAACGTGATCGTTCAGGGCTTCACCCCCGAAGGCGTGATGGCCGCGATGCAGAACGAGCGCGTCACCGACGTGCTGCTGGTTCCCACGATGATCCAGATGTTCGTCGATCACCCCGCGATCGGCGGCTACGATTTGTCATCGCTCAAGAACATCATCTACGGGGCTTCGCCGATCAGCGAGGCGGTGCTCGATCGTGCCGCGCGCGCACTGCCGCATGTGCGCTTCACCCAGGCCTACGGCATGACCGAATTGTCGCCGATCGCGACGCTGCTTCACGCCGACGAGCATGTCGGGGAGGGCCGCAAGAAGGGGCGGCATCGCGGTGCGGGCCGCGCCACGCTCGGCTGCGAGGTGCGGATCGTCGACGAGAACGACCAGCCTGTGCCGGCGGGCGGGGTCGGCGAGATCGTGGTGCGCGGCGACACCGTGATGATGGGCTATTGGGAGCGGCCGGAAGAGACCGTGCGGGCCGTCGTCGACGGCTGGATGCATACGGGCGATGGCGGCTACATGGACGAGGACGGGTTCATCTATGTCGTCGACCGCGTGAAGGACATGATCATCTCGGGCGGCGAGAATGTGTACTCGGTCGAGGTCGAGAACGCGCTGGCGCAGCATCCGTCGGTGCTGCAATGCGCGGTCATCGGCGTTCCCAACGAGCAATGGGGAGAGCAGGTTCATGCCGTCGTGGTCAAGCGCGGCGGCGTGGAGATTTCGCCCGGCGAGCTGATCGAGTTCGCGAAGACGCTGATCGCCGGCTACAAATGTCCGCGCAGCATCGAGATCACCGAGACGCCGCTGCCGCTGTCCGGCGCCGGCAAGGTGCTGAAGCGCGAGCTGCGCAGGCCGTTCTGGGAAGGTCGGGAGCGGCGGGTCAGCTAAGGGGCACCGTCGCGGGCGTCCGGCTGGGGCGGGGGTCTGCTGTTTTCAGATCGCGGTGGCGCCGCTACTATCGCGGAAATTCATCGGGAACCTTCGGTCTTGGTCGAGACGCGCGAGCTCAAGCTCGATATCGAACGCATCGGTCCGGTCTCGGCGATCCTGACGCGGCCGGAGCAGGCGCGCGCCTGCTACGTGCTGGCGCATGGCGCCGGCGCGGACATGCGGCATGCATTCATGCAGAAGGTCGCTGACGGCCTTGCGGAGCGCGGCATCGCGACCTTTCGCTTCAATTTCCCCTACATGGAACAGAAGAAGGGACGCCCCGACCAGCCGGGCGTCGCGCATGCCGCCATTCGCGCCGCCGTCGCAGAGGCGGCGCGGCTCTGCCCCGGGGTGACGCTCGTCGCGGGCGGCAAATCTTTCGGCGGACGCATGACCTCGCAGGCACAGTCGAAGGCGGCGCTGCCTGACGTGAAAGGGCTCGCCTTCCTCGGCTTCCCCCTGCACGCCGCCAAGAAGCCGTCGTCCGAGCGCGCCGAGCACCTCGCTGATATCGCGATCCCCATGCTGTTCCTGCAAGGCACGCGCGACGAGCTGGCCGATCTCGGCCATCTCAAGCCTGTCGTTGCCTCGCTCGGGACCAGGGCGACGCTGCACGAGGTCGAGGGCGGCGATCACTCCTTTGCGGTGTTGAAAAAGTCGGGCCGGACCAATGACGAGGCGTTGACCGAAGTGCTCGACACGCTCGCCACCTGGATCGATGGGCTTGCCTGAGGCTCAGGCCGCATAAAGCCCCTTGTCCCGCGCCTTCTGGATCGCGAGCGCGGCGATCAGGTCGAGCGTCGGCGTCGACAGGCCGGCGGTGCGGGCGAAGGCGGCCGGCGCTCTCACCAGCACGTCGATCTCCATGGCGCGGCCGAGCTCGTAATCCTGCAGCAGCGAGGGCTTGTGGTTGGGCGCGGGGCCGCTGCGCGTGACGCGCTTGACCTCGGGAATGAAGTGCTGGGCGATGTCGTTGGCCTCGGTCAGCATGCGCGGGATGACCTCGGTGAAGGCGGGGTCGTCGCGCACGCCGCGCGCGGTCTGGCCGGTGAGCAGGCACAGCACCGACAACGACATGTTGGTCAGCAGCTTTGACCAGATCGCCTCGCGGATCTCGGCGACGGGAGGCGATTCCAGCCGCGCGTCGTTGAGCACGTTGCGCAGTTTTGTGATGCGCTCGCAATTGCGGTCGTCGCATTCGCCGATCAGGAGGCGGTTGCGATCCGGGGTGAGGTTCTGCACCACGCCGGGCGCGGTGACCTCGTTGGAGGAGAAGACGACGCCGCCGATGATCCGTTCCTTCGGGATGCAGGCGCGCAGGCGGCCGCCGGGATCGAGGAAGGATATGTCCGGCGGTGTCGGGTGCCGCGGCGGCAGGCCGATGCCGTACCACCAGGGAATGCCGTTCTGCGCGAACACGATGGCGGTATCGTCCTGCAGCAGCGGCTTGATGCTGGACACCAACCCCGTCAGCGCGGTCGCCTTCAGCGTCGAGATCACCACGTCCTGCGGGCCGAGTTGCGCCGGGTCGCCCGAGGCGTTCACCCTGGCCGACACCTCGGAATCGCCGACGCGCAGCTTGAGGCCGCCCGCGCGCGCCGCCTCCAGATGCGCGCCCCGCATCACGCAGGACACGTCATGGCCGGCCCGCGCCAGCCGCACCGCGATGTGGCTGCCGACGGCGCCCGCGCCGAAAATGCAGATGCGCATGATGATTCCGTCCTGTCCCTTGGTGCCGCCGGGCGCCACCATGACACAAGCCGCCATGCGATGGGCGCGACCGCCCCACGCTGGAAAGATATGGATCGGGATGCGCTGTCTCGGCCATAGTGCGCGCCAAGCAAACGAACCGGAGGAATCGCGGATGACTGCCAACCCCGTCTTGTGGACCCTCGACGAGCGTGGGGTTGCGACCGTCACGTTGAACCGGCCGGAGGTCAACAACGCCTATGACGGTGCGCTGATCGCGGGCGTGCTCGCGGCCATGGACGAGCTCGGCAAGAAGCCCAATTTGCGCGTCGTCGTGCTCCGGGGCAACGGTAAGCACTTCCAGGCCGGCGCCGACCTCAAATGGATCAACGGCGTGCGGCCGCAATCACCCGAGGCCAACGAGACGGCCTCGCGCGCGACTTTCGAGGCGGTGCAGCGGCTCAATACGCTGCCGATCCCGACCGTCGCCTTGGTGCAGGGCGGCTGCTTCGGCGGCGGCACCGGCGTGATCGCGGCGTGCGATGTCGTGATCGCCGCGGACAATGCGTTGTTCTCCATCACCGAGGTGCGCTGGGGCCTGACCGCTGCGATCATCATCCCGCAGCTCTGCGATGCCATCGGCGTCCGTCAGGTCCGCCGCTACGCCCTCACCGGCGAACGCTTCGGCGCCGAGGACGCCCGCCGCATCGGCCTCGTGCACGAGGTGGTGCCGCTCGCCGATCTCGAAGCTGCAGGCAGCAAGGTCGTCGAGCAGCTGCTTGCCAACGGGCCGGAGGCGATGGCCGAGACCAAGAAGCTCGCGCTGGAAAGCTCGTTCGGCGGCATGGCCGTGGACGATGCCGCCTACACGCGGCTCGTCAACCTGCACTCGCTCAAGCGCCAGAGCCCGGAGGCGGCGGAGGGGTTGGCGTCGTTTGCGGAGAAGCGTGCGGGGAGGTGGGGCGGCGGCAGCTAGGCCGCTCGCGCTTTTGATCTCAGCAAATCGCGGGCCTTCATGAGGGCAAAGCCCAACAGGTTGAGCCCCGGCCAACCATGCGGGTCACCGGCTCGTTTGTCGTCGGCGGCAAGACCGATGCCCCAGATGCTATCGACGGGGCTGGCTTCCACAATCACGCTATCGCCGGTCGCGAGCAGCCAGTCTCCAAGCTCAGGGTTTTGGCCAAACTTCGCCAGATTGCCGCGCAGCGCCACATCGAAGCGATGAGCGACCCAACGCTCATCGTCGTAGTTTTTCACCAACCGGCCGAGCTTCTTCGCCTGAGACGGGCTAGGTGCAGCAAGGATGGCGTCGAGGGTGTCTCGATCCTCGAAGAGTTCGGCCTTCTGGGCCATCATGTAGTGCTCGGCGGTTGCGTAAGCCCTGCCGTCTATGACGAACGTCGCCGGCCACCACTGGCTGAGCACGTGCTTGTCGATTGTCTGATCCTTCGGGGTGTGTCCCCAAAAGAAAAGAAACTCCGGAACCCACCCGGAGCTGATTTTGCTTTTCAGCGCATCGATCCCGTCGATTTGCATCCGGCCGGTCCTTTCGTCGCCGCGGACTGTTAGCAGCCGCGGCAGATGTTGTTGATGCTGCGATAGACGGCCTCGTCGTCCTGCCGCATCTGTCGCAGCGTTTCGAGCGTCGTGCCGTCGCCGGCGGGTGCGGCAGGCTTGCGCTTGGCCGCGAGCTCGTCCTCCTGCCGCTTGTAGCAGGCCTCGCGCTCCGGCTTGGCCTGGATGAAGCGGCAGTTCTGCTCAACGGCCGCGGCCGGAGCGGTTGAGATCGCGAGGGCGAGCAGGGCGGGCAGGGCGAGTTTCACGACGATCGAATCCATGGCGGTCCTTCTCTCAGGTTCGCCATTCCCAAGCAACCATCTTGCGCCAAGCTTGTAGCCCGGATGGAGCGAAGCGTAATCCGGGGCCGGACCAACCTCGTCGTCCGACTGTCCCCGCGTGGCACGAACCCCGGATTACGCTTCGCTCCATCCGGGCTACGGCCCCCGTCAAGTTCGTTATTCCCGGGCAATCGTCTCGTGGCAGGCGTGTAGCCCGGATGAGCGAAGCGATATCCGGGAATGTCGCGGGCGGTCCCGCATATCGCTTCGCTCATGCGGGCTACGGCTGCGCATACGGTGCGCGGCTCACAGCGACGGCGCCAGTGACGTTTTCAGCAGTGTGAGCAACGCCTGCACAGCGGCCGCGTTGCGCCGCCGCTCGGGGACCGCGGCTTTGACCCATAGCTCCGGAATCGGAAAGTCGCGCAGCACCGGCTTCAGCGTGCCGTCGCGCAAGGCGTCCGCAACGAGATAATGCGAGAGCAGCGCGATGCCGTTGCCCGCGATAGCGCTGCGCGCTAGCACGTGTCCTTCGTTGGACGAGAGCAGCGGGCTGACCTGGATGCTGATGCGGCCGCGCGGCCCGTCGAACACCCATTCCGGTCCGGTCGGCAGAAAGCTGAGGCAGCGATGCTCGACGAGATCGCGCGGATGCTTTGGCATGCCGTGCTTCTTCAAGTAAGCCGGCGACGCGCAGAGCAGCCGCTTCAGCGCGCACAGGGGCTCATCGACCACGCCGCCGAAGGAATGCGGGAAGGCGCCGATGGCGATGTCAAAACCTTCGGTGACGGGATCGACCGGGCGGTCGATCAACACGATATCGAGCTTGAGCTTCGGATTCTCCGTCTGGAACGCGCTGAAAGCGTCCGCGAGCCGCGCCACGGTGAGCGAGGTCGGCGCCTTGATGCGCAAGTGATCGACGAGGTCGTGGCCCTTCTCGCCCATGCGCGAGAGCAGGTCGGTGGCGTCAGTCACCACGCCGCGTGCGCGATGCACATAGCGCTGCCCGGCTTCGGTGAGGCGCAACTGCCGGGTCGAGCGATGAAACAACGGCGTTCCGATCCGTGCCTCCAGCTGCGTGACGCGCTTGGCGACGACCGAGGTCGAGACGCCGAGCTTTCGCGCGGCGGCGGAGAAACCGGCGGCATCCGCGGTGGCGAGGAAGGCCTGGAGGTTCACGAGGATGTCCATGTCGACCTTTCTCGATTCGAGAAAACTGATCGCGTATTTTGATGGATTGTAGCCATTCCCGCGTTAATTCATAGTCGGACCCAAGCAAGAGACATTGGGAAGGGACGCGCCATGCGGGCCACGACGATCGAAGAACCGGCACGGCAGGTGCCGCTCTATGGCGAGTATGAAGTCGTCGTGCTCGGCGGCGGCCCCGCCGGCATCGTGGCGGCGGCCTCAGCTGCGCGCGCAGGGCGGAAGACGCTGCTGATCGAGCGCTACGGCTTCCTCGGTGGCATGGGCACCGCTGCCGGCGTCACCAATTTCTGCGGCCTGCACGGCAATGTCCACGGCGAGCACCGGCGGCTGGTGCAGGGGATGGCTTCGGAGCTGCTGGCGCGGATCCATCGGCTGGGTGGCCTCAACTCGCCGCATCTGATCCTCGGCAAGGTGTTCGCCCAGGCCTATGACACCGCCGCCTACAAGATCGCGGCCGATCAGCTGCTCGCCAATCACGGGGTGCACATCCTCTTTCACGCGCTCGGCGCCGGCGTGGTGATGGGAGATGACCGCCGCATCGACGCGCTGCTGGTCGAGACCAAGGCCGGCCGGCAGGCGGTGCGATCGGAGATCTTCATCGACTGCTCCGGCGACGGCGATCTCGCCGTCTGGGCCGGGGCGCCGTTCGAGGTCGGCGACGAACACGGCCATCCGCTCTATCCCTCCATGATGCTCCGCCTCAACGGCATCGACCCAGAGAAGGCCGGCGATGCCTGGCGCACCATTCCGCAGCTGATGGAGAAGGCGACGGCCGCCGGCACGCACACCTTCCCGCGTAAAAGTGCGATCGTGCGGCCGCAAAAGTCCGGCATCGAATGGCGGGTGAATTTTACGCAAGTCGCGCGCGAGGACGGCTACGCCATCAACGGCGTCGAGCCCGATGACCTTACCCGCGGGGAGATCGAGGGCCGCAAGCAGGCCCTCGCCGCCTACGAGTTCTTGCGCAGCACGGTGCCGGGCTTCGAAAAGTCGTACATCGTCGATCTGCCGCCGCAGCTCGGCATCCGCGAGACCCGCCGCATCACCGGCGGCTATCAGCTCAGCGGCGAGGACGTGCTCGGTTGCGCCTCGTTCGAGGATTCCATCGGCGTCAACGGCTGGCCGATCGAGGCCCATGTTCCCGGCGACGTCGTCTTCACTTTCCCGCCGATCCCGGAATCGCGCGGCTACAACGAGCTGCCCTACCGGATGCTGGTCCCCGAGGGCGTCGACAATCTCCTGGTGGCCGGCCGCTGCGCCTCGATGACCCATGAGGGCCAGTCGGCGGCGCGGGTCTCGGGTGCCTGTTTCGTGATGGGCGAGGCGGCTGGTTCCGCCGCCGCGCTGGCGCTCTCCGGAAACCGGATTCCACGCGAAATCCCCATTGAAAAGTTGCAGGAAACGTTGAAACAACAGGGCGCCTTCATCGGGCGGGACCAACTGGTGCCCGAAGGGTTGTGACGGCCTGCAATAAACGACGGCGGAGGACACGGGATGATCGGGATGATGCGGCTCGCGGTAGCTAGCCTTGTGGCGATCGCGGCGATGGGCACGGCGCGGGCCGAGGACGCGCTGAAGGCCAGGATCGGCGTGCTCCGCCTGTCGTCGTCCGCGCCGGTCTTCATCGCGCAGGACAAGGGCTATTTCCGCGAGGCCGGCCTCGAGGTCGAGCTGAAATTCTTCGACGCGGCGCAGCCGATCGCGGTCGCGACCACCTCGGGCGACGTCGATTTCGGCATCACCGCCTTCACCGCCGGTCTCTATAATCTCGCCGGCAAGGGCACGCTGAAGGTGATCGGCGGCATGAGCCGCGAAAAGCCCGGCTATCCCCTGATCGGCTATTTCGCCAGCAACAACGCCTACGCGGCCGGATTAAAGACGCCGAAAGATCTCGCGGGCAAGCGCGTGGCGATGACGCAGGTCGGATCGAGCTTTCACTATTCGCTCGGCCTGCTCGCCGACAAATACGGCTTCAAGCTCGCGGACGTGAAGATCGTGCCGCTGCAATCGCTGTCGAACGCGGCAGCCGCGCTGAAGGGCGAGACCGTCGATGCGGCGCTGTTGCCGATCTCGACCGCGCGAAAACTCACCGACGAAGGCGGCGCCAAGTTCCTGGGCTGGGTCGGCGACGAGACGCCGTGGCAGCTGGGCGCCGTATTCGCCTCGCCGAAGACGCTGACCAACAAGGCGCTGGTGACAAAACTGCTCGGCGCGCTGGCCAAGGCCGACCGCGAATATCACGACGTCATTCTCGCCGCGATGAAGGACGGCGTCGCGCCTATCAACGACAAGACCAGGCCGCTGCTGGAGATCATCGCCAAGTACACCAACTTGCCGGTGGAGCAGGTGGTCGGCAACTGCGCCTATATCGATCCCGACGGCAAGCTGGACGTGAAGAACGTCGACAACCAGATCAAATGGCTGCAGGAGCAGGGCTTTGCCGACAAGGGCTTTGACGCGAATGCGATCATCGCCAAGGACTATGTGAAGGCGGATTGATTGCTTCCGTCATTCCGGGGCTCGCGAAGCGATAACTATGGTGCGCATTTGCGCACCTGAGAATCTCGAGATTCCGGGTCTGATCCTTCGGATCATCCCGGAACGACGGAGAACGGGATAGACGAGACTGAATGGACCTGATCGCCAACCACATCTCCCACCGCTTCGGCGATCTCGCCGTGCTCGACGACGTCTCCTTCACCGTTAGCGCCGGCGAGGTGGTGGCGATCGTCGGTCCTTCCGGCTGCGGCAAGAGCACGCTGCTGTCGATCCTCGGCGGCCTGCTGCAGCCGACCTCGGGCGCGCCCGAGCTGCGCGGTGCGCCGCCGGTCGACAGCCTCAATCCGCTCACCTTCGTGTTCCAGGATTTCGCGCTGCTGCCCTGGGCGAGCGTCGAGGACAACGTCGAATTCCCGCTGCTGCACACCCAGCTCTCGGCCACGCAGCGCCGCGCGCTGGTCGACGATGCCCTGCGCCGCACCGGGCTGACCGATTTCCGTGCGACCTATCCAAAACAGCTTTCCGGCGGCATGCGCCAGCGCGTCGGCATCTCGCGCGCGCTCGCGGTGAAGCCCGCCATTCTCCTGATGGACGAGCCGCTCTCGGCGCTGGATTCGCAGACGCGCGAATTGCTGATGGAGGATTTCGTCCGCCTGCTCGCCGACGGCGGTATGGGCGCGGTCTATGTCACGCACAATCTCGAAGAGGCCGCGCGGCTCGCCGATCGCATCGTCGTGCTGTCGCGCAGGCCCGGCCGCATCCGCGAGGTCGTGACCGTGCCGATGACGCGCGCTGAACGCGGCGAGGCTGCGGCGCGTGAAAAGCTGCTGGCGCTGCAGAACCAGATCTGGTCGCTGATCCGCAACGAAGCGATCGATGCCGAGCGCGAGGTCCAGCATGCTTGATCGCGCGGGCCTGCCTGCAAAGGACGAAACGACGCGGCGCGTCCGCTTCCGCGGCGCCGGCTTCGTGCCGGCCTCGAGCCGCTACGGCGGCTGGATCGCGCTCGCTCTGGTGATCGCGGTCTGGCAGGCGGCGGGCAGCGCCGGCCTGGTCAATTCACTGTTTCTGCCGACGCCGGCCGCCATCGTCCGCGCGATCTATCAGCTCGCGATCTCGGGCGCGCTCTGGCAGCATCTGTCGGCCTCGCTGCTGCGCATCGGCGTCGGCTGGCTGCTCGGAACCGGGGCCGGCGTCGTCGTCGGCTTCGCCATCGGCCTGTCGCGGCTGGCGCGCAGCGTCGGCATCACCTTCATCTCGGCGCTGTTCCCGATTCCGAAGATCGCGCTGCTGCCGCTGCTCATCCTCTGGCTCGGCATCGGCGAAGAGCCGAAGATCGCGACCATCGCATTGGGCGTGTTCTTCTCGACCGCGATCTCGGTCTATAGCGGCGTCGACGCCGTGCCGCGCAATCTCATTCGCATGGCGCAAAGCTTCAACGTTCCCTTCGCCACCATCGTGCGCAAGGTGATCTGGCCCGGCGCACTGCCGGCGATCCTCGCCGGCTTCCGCATCACGGCCTCCGTCGCGCTGCTGCTCGTCGTCAGCGCCGAGATGATCGGCGCGCAATACGGCATCGGCGCCTTCGTGCTGCAGGCCGGCAATCTCATGCAGACCGATCAGCTGCTGGCGGGCGTGGTGATCCTGTCGGTGTTCGGCCTCGCTGTCGGCAAGGTGATCGGCTGGCTGGAGGTCAAGCTGCTGCACTGGCGGTAGCCAAACCCACCGCTGCGTAGGATGGGTAGAGCACTTGCGAAACCTATCATGCTTCCGCGAGGACGGGCAGATGATGGGTTTCGCTGCGCTCTACCCATCCTACGAAGCCCTCACGCGTTACCCCTGTCCTCCCTGAACAAATCCAGCTTCTGCTGCACCGGGCGATCCGAGAAGCTGAACAGCACGGCATCCTCGTCCGCCTCGTGCGTCACCCATTGCCAGCTAGGTACCACGAACAGGTCGCGCGGGCCCCATTCGAATACGGCGTCGCCGATGCGGCTGCGGCCACGGCCCTCGATCGGGCAGAACACCGTCGCATCCGTCGAGCGATAGCGCGCGGTCTTGAAGCCCTTGGGCAAGAGCTGGATGAAGGTGCCGATGGTCGGCATCGCGAAATCGCCGGTCTCGGGATTGCTGAACTTCAGCTTGAGCCCGTGGCAGGCGTCCCACTCCTGGCTCGTCCGGGCCTTCTCGAGAGCTTCGCGGGTGTAGGCGTAGGGATAGCTGAAGATCGGCGACGTCTTCGATGAGCGTTTCACGTCGACCGGCAGCAGATTGTGACCGTAGCGCGCAAAGCTGTCGCCGGCGGGCTTCGTGATCTTCTGCTGGTCCTCCTTGGAGCCTTCCGCAAAGGAGCAGTCGAAGAATTGCACCAGGGGGATGTCGAGGCCGTCCAGCCAGAACATCGGCTGATCGGTCTCGTTGGAATGATCGTGCCAGGTCATCGAGGGCGTGATGATGAAATCGCCTTGCTCCATCGCGGTGCGCTCGCCGTCCACGGCCGTATGCGCGCCCTTGCCTTCGAGCACGAAGCGCAGCGCGGACTGGCTGTGCCGGTGCGCGGGCGCGACGTCGCCGGGCACCACCATCTGCACGCCGGCATACAGCGAGGTCGTGATCTTCGACTGGCCGCGCAGGCCGGGGTTCTCCAGCACCAGCACGCGCCGCTCGGCTTCCTTGGCGGTGATCAGCTTGCCGGCTTCGGTCATGTAGTCGCGGATGATGTCGAACTTCCAGAGATGAGGCCGGCAGGCGCTTCTGGGCTCCGGCGTGATCAGATCGCTCATCACCGTCCACAACGCGGTGAGGTTCTCGCCGTCGATCTTCTTGTAGAAGGCCTCACGCTCCGGCGTCTTGGTCACGGCTTCCATGGCGGCGCTCCCGTTCGTTTTGTTGATTGACAGTATACTGACGATCTAGGTAGCGTCAATGTGACGGGTGGAATACAACAATGTCGTTCCGGGGCACGCGGAGCGTGAACCCGGAACCTCGAGATTCCGGGCTCGATGCTCACGCATCGCCCCGGAATGACGGGGAAAATTACAGGGAGGGTCTCGATGAAGCTGCACGGCTATTTCCGCTCCAGTGCCGCCTATCGCGTGCGGATCGCGCTCAACCTCAAGGGCCTCGGCGCCGAGCACCTGCCACATCACCTTCGCAAGGGCGAGCAATGCGCGCCCGCCTATCTCGCCATCAACCCGCAGGGGCTGGTGCCGGCGCTGGAGGAGGGTGGAGCCGTTCTCACCCAATCGGTCGCCATCATCGAGTGGCTGGACGAGACCCATCCCAATCCGCCGCTGCTGCCGAAGGATCCGCTGCGTCGCGCCAAGGTGCGCGCATTCGCGCTGGCGATCGCCTGCGACACTCATCCGGTGCAGAATCTGAAGGTGCTGGCGCGCTTGCGCGAGCTCGGTTTGCCCGAGGAGAAGGTCCAGGACTGGGCCGCCTGGGTCAATCGCGAGGGCCTGTCGGCGTGCGAGACGCTGATCAGGGACGAGAAGGGGCCGTTCTGCTTCGGCGATGCCCCGACGCTGGCCGATCTCTGCCTCGTGCCGCAGCTTGCCAATGCGCGCCGCTTCGGCGTCGATGTCTCGGCCTATCCGCGCCTGCTCAGGGCCGAGGCCGCCGCGAAGGCGCTGCCGGCGTTTGCCGATGCCGCACCGGAGAAGCAGCCCGATGCCGAGTAAGCCGCCCGCTCCGATCACGATCGACGCGGTCTATGCGGCGCCGGGCTATCTGTTCCGGCGCATGCAGCAGATTGCGGTCTCGATCTTCATGGAGGAGTGCAAGGCGTTCGACCTGACCCCGGTGCAATACGCGGCGTTGATCGCGATCCATACTCATCCCGGCATCGACGCCACGCGGCTGTCGGCGGTGATCGCCTTCGACCGTTCCACGCTCGGCAGCGTGATCGAACGGCTGCAGGCCAAGGATTTCGTCGAGCGCAAGCCGGCCCCAGAGGACAAGCGGATCAAGCTGCTCTATCTGACCAGGTCCGGCGCTGCGCTTCTGCGCGAGATCATTCCCGCGGTCGAACGCGCCCAGGCGCGCATGCTGGAGCCGCTCAAGCCGGCCGACCGCAAGACGCTGATGGGACTGATGTCGCAGCTCGTCGACCTCAACAACGAAGCCTCGCGCGTGCCGCTGCGGGCCGAGGATGCGCTGGAGCATCTGGGCAAGGCGGGGTGAGGGGAGTGTGAGGCGATGTTTGCGCCTGATTCTCCGCTGTCGTCCCGGACAAGCGAAGCGCAGATCCGGGACCCATACGCCGCAGCAGGAGTTTGGCGAGGACAGGCAATGACCATCTCGCACGGCAACCACTGCCGCGGCGTATGGGTCCCCGCCTTCGCGGGGGCGACAGCGAGGTTCAGGCAACGCTGCCGCCTCCATTCTCGCCGTCATTCCCCGCGAAGGCGGGGAATCCAGTACGCCGCGGCTCAGCGGTTCTAGCTGCGCCGTCTCGGAGTACTGGATCGCCCGCCTTCGCGGGCGATGACAGCTAGGCTCACATCCGCAGCAGCGCCTGCCGGTCGATCTTGCCCGTGCCGGTCTTCGGCAGCTCGTCGATGAAAATCACCTCGCGCGGATATTTGTACGGCAGCAGCTTGCCCTTGACGTAATCCTGCAATCGCCGCGTCGCGTCGGGCTGGTCGGCGGCGCGGTCGTTCATCACCACCACCGCCTTCAGCGTCATCCGGCGGTCCGGCAGCTCGGCGGCGAAGACCGCGCATTCGCGGATATCCGGATGGTCGGCAAGGCAGAGCTCGACCTCGAGCGGATAGACCCATTGCCCCGAGATCTTGATCAGGTCATCGGCGCGGCCGCGGAAGAAATGGAAGCCGTCGGCGTCGCGCACGAAGCGGTCACCGGTGTAGATCCAGCCGCCCTCGCGGATCGTCTCGGCGGATTTGTCCGGCCGGTTCCAATATAGCGGCGTGTTGGAATCGCCGCGCACCCACAAGATGCCTTCCTCGCCGTTGCCGACCTCGTGTCCCTCCTTGTCGCGCAGCGCCACCTCATAGCCGGGCACGCGCAGGCCCGCGGCGCCGAGCTTCTTCCGTTCGGGGCGGTTGGAGAGATAGATGTGCAGCACCTCGGTCGAGCCGAGGCCTTCGACGATCTCGAGCCCCGTGAGCGTCTTCCAGCCGTTGAAGACCTCCGCCGACAAAACCTCGGCGGCCGAGAGCGACATGCGCAGCGACGAGAAATCGGTCAGTTGCGCGCCTTCCGCCTTGGTCAGCGCCGTGTAGAGCGTTGGCAGGCCGAAGAACAGCGTCGGCCGGTACCGCGCGATCGCCGCGAAGATGGCGGCAGGTTTGGGCTGGCCCGGCAGCAGCAGCGTCGCCGCGCCCGCCGAGAACGGGAACGTGACGGAGTTGCCAAAGCCGTAGGCAAAGAAGATCTTCGGCACGGAGAAGCAGATGTCGTCCGGCGTCAGCCTCAGGATGTCTTTCGCGAAGGCGAGGTCGCTATAGGCCATGTCGTGCTGCAGATGCACAATGCCCTTGGGCCGTCCGGTCGAGCCGGAGGAGTACATCCAGAACGCCATCTCGTTGCGGTCTGTGTCCGCTTCCGCAAGCTGGCTTGGGAATTGCGTGAGCCAGCTCGCCGCCGCGAACGCCTTTGGTGCGGCGTGATCGGCCGCCGGACCGTTGGTGATGATCAGGGTCTGCAGCTTCGTGTCCTTGCAGGCCTCCGCATTGAAGCGCGCGCAGAACTCGGCGTCCGCCACCGCAACTTCAGCCGCGGAATCGGCGAGATAGAATTGCAGCAGGTCCGGCGGCGTCAGCGTGTTGATCAGCAGCGGCACGAAGCCGGCACGCACCGCGCCGAAGAACGCGGCCGGATAGGCCGGGGTGTCGTCGAGAAACAGGAGCACGCGGTCGCCGCGCTTCAGGCCCAGCGAGGCAAGTCCGTTGCCCCAGCGGCAAGCCTCGTCGCAGAGTTCGGCATAGGTCCGCGTGCCCGCGGGACCTATCAGCGCGAGCCTGTCGCCACGGCCCTTCGCGAGATTGTCGAACAGGACGCGGCTGGCGTTGTACTGTTGCGGAACGGCAAAGCCGATCTCGCGCGCGCCCTCGCTGTCGGCGGGCACCTGGTCGGAAATTTCGTTGCTCATGCCTCGTCCCCGCCGTCGCCTGCCCCGTTCTTGGCGGCTTCGTATTGCGCCATGAAGCCCGGCGACATGTGCCGCAGGCGTGCATCGTCGATGCGCCCCGAGCGGGTGATGTAGCTGTAGGCGAAGTCCAGCAGGTCGAGCTGCATGTGCTGGGCGAAGTGCTCGTACCAGAACGCGCTGGTGCGCGCGGCATTGACGAGCTTCTGTACTACCGGTTTGCGCGCGGCCTGATAGCGATGCAGGGCGGTCGCGAGATGCGCGTCCGATTCCAGCGCCTTCACCAGCGCGATGGCATCCTCGATGGCGAGCCGCGTGCCGGATCCGATCGAGAAATGCGCCGAATGCAGCGCGTCGCCGATCAGCACCATGTTCTTGAACGACCAATGCTCGTTCCAGACCCAGGGAAAGTTGCGCCAGACCGATTTGTTGGAGACCAGCGAGCGGCCGCCGAGCGTATCCGCGAACACCTCCTCGCAGACGCCCTTGGACTGCTCGACGTCCTTGTAGGCGAAGCCATAGGCCTGCCAGGTCGCGTGGTCGCATTCGACCAGGAAAGTGCTCATGGTCGGCGAGTAGCGGTAGTGATGGGCGTTGAAGGCGCCGCGGTCGGTCTTCACGAAGGTCTGCGACAGCGTGTCGAAGCGCTTCGACGTGCCGTACCAGACGAACTTGTTGGAGGAGTAGGACAGCGACGTCCCGAAATCGCCCTCGTAGGCGCGGCGCACCAGCGAGTTCAGGCCGTCGGCGGCGACGATCAGATCGTGGCCGTTGAGCTGGTCGATGCCATGGATCTGCGTATCGAAGCGCGGCGTGACGCCGACGTCGAGCGCGCGCTGTTGCAGGAAGCGCAGCAGTTCGAGCCGCCCGATCGAGGAGAAGCCGACGCCGTCGATGGCGACGCTGTCGCCGCCGAGGTTCAGCGTGATGTTCTCCCAGCTCTCCATGTGCGGCGCGATCGCGTCGACCGTCTCGGGGTCGTCGGCGCGCAGGAATTCCAGCGCCTGGTCGGAGAACACGACGCCAAAGCCCCAGGTCGCGTCGGCCGGGTTCTGCTCGAACAGGTCGACCTGATCCTCGGGGTGACGCTTCTTCCAGAGATAGGCGAAATAGAGCCCACCGGGCCCTCCGCCAATCACGGCGATCCGCAACGTCTGCCTCCCTAATTGACAGTATACTTACTATCTAGAGGTAGACTAATGTGCTCCGGCGTCCGGCGCCAGCGGAATTATAGGCCAAGCGCAGACGCGCCGCAGCGCATCTTCGGACGCAATTGTCGGCGCGTCCGAAACGTCAGGTCCGAATCATAGCCAAACCTCGCCGGCTTGGCCAATCACGCATCAGACGCAGCGCTTCACGTAGACGCCGTTCACCAGCACCCTGGTGCAGCGAACGACCGGAACCGGCTTGCGGACGACAACGGCCGCGTTCGGCCCGGCACAGCCGGCGCGATAGACGCCGCGGGCGCACACCACCGCATTGGCATCCCTGGCCTCGAAGGTCATGGTCGCGCCGAAGGCGAGGAGCGCAGAAGCAACGAGCAGCAATGAACGCATGTTGTCCTCCCGGTCTGTCGTGGTCGAAATCAGATCTGCAAAAGATTGGTCGTTGTCAGGCGTGCAAAAATTCATGCGCACGCCTCTCATTGATGCGCGCAATGCGTTATCGCACCACGAACGGCGCCAGCACGTCCCTGCAAGCCGGAGAAAGCGACCCGGCATTGCTGGCGAGGCATTGCATGATGCGGCCGGCGCCGACCTCGACGCCGGCGCAAATCGTGCGGATATCGGCGCCGCAAGCGGAGCGAGCAACGAACAGCTCCTCGCGCGGCCGCATCGGGCGCAACACGAGCACGGTCGGTGCTGCGGGCGCCGCTGCCGCGCCTGCAGACGGGGCTGCGGTGGCTGCCGCGCCGCCACCGGTTGCGGCGCTCACGGCCTTCTCGCAGGCCGGCGAGACCTTGGCCTTGTTCTTCTCCAGGCATTCGAGCGCGGGCGCGCCGCCCGGCGGCACGCTGGCGCAGACCTTGGGATAATCGCCGCGGCACGAGCTCTTGATCGCAGCAAGCTGCGCGCTGCTCGGTTGCTTGGGCGCAGCCGCCTTCGGCGCCGGTGCTGCGGCTGCCGGCTTCGCAGCGGGAGCGGATTCAGCCTTCGGCGCGGCAGGTGCCGGTGCCGGCTCGGCCTTGGGGGCCGCTTCGGTCTTCGGCGCGGCGGCAGGCTCGGCTTTCGGAGCCGCCGGCGGCGCAATCGTGCGAACTGCGGTCTGGCATCCCGACGAGAGGCTCGACATGTTCTTCTGCAGGCACTGGAACGCTTCCGCGCCGCCCGGCGTCACGCTGGAGCAGTGCGCCATGAAGTCCGAGCGGCACGCGGAGCGGATCGCGCTCTTCTGCGCGTCGGTCGGCGCTTGTGCGAACGCCCCTGTTGCAGTTGCGAAGAATGCCGCCGCCAGCAACGCCTTGCGCGTTGAGACCTGTTTCAACGTGTTGAACATCTGGATGAATTCCTGCCCTGTCGATATCGTTCGACGCTTAATCAAAGTCGCGCAATCGCAATCGTGGCGAGTGATGCCTCGCGAGGGATATCATTGGCTGCTTCTGCCGCTATCGCAAGCAGATTATGCCGGTGCGGATGAGGCGATCGATGTCGTCAGAGCCGGATCATGCGCTTGCCGCGGTTCTCGCCGGCGAGCAATCCGATCAGCGCCTTCGGTGTGTTCTGGAGGCCATCGATGATGTCTTCCTGCACCTTCAGCTTGCCGGATTTCACCCAGGCCTGGAGATCGGCGAGCGCGCGCGGGCTGTCCTTCATGTAGTCCATCACGATGAAGCCTTGCATGACGAGCCGCTTCACCACGATCAGTCCAGGCACGCCGCGCGGGCCGTGCGCGGACGGTGTGCCGTCGTATTGCGAGATCGCACCGCAGCAGGCGATGCGGCCGTAATTGTTCATCTGCGGCAGGCAGGCTTCGAGAATGTCGCCGCCGACATTGTCGAAATAGACGTCGATGCCCTTGGGGGCCGCCGCGCGCAACGCCTTGAACACCGCGCCGTCCTTGTAATCCACGGCGGCATCGAAGCCGAGCTCGGAGGTCAGCCAGTTGCACTTGTCCGCGCCGCCGGCGATGCCGATCACGCGGCACCCCTTGATCTTGGCGATCTGCCCGACGATCGATCCGACCGAGCCTGCGGCTGCGGAAACCACGACGGTCTCGCCTTCCCGGGGCTTGCCGATCTCGAGCAGGCCGAAATAAGCGGTGAGCCCGGCGATGCCGAACACGCTGAGCAGATGCGTCATCGGCTCCAGCTTCGGCATCTTGGTGAGATGCTTTGCCGGCACGGCTGCGAATTCCTGCCAGCCGGTGTCGCCGAACACGATGTCGCCCGCCGCAAGTCCCTCGGCCTTCGAGCCGACGACCTCGGCAATGGCGCCGCCGGCCATCACGCTGTTGGCTTCGACGGCCGAACGATAAGTCGCGCCATGCATCCATGCGCGGTTGGCGGCGTCGAGCGAGATGTAACGCACACGCAGCAGGGCCTCGCCGTCTTTCGGTTCCGGCATCGCGCCGTCCACCATCTTGAAGTGCTCGGGCCCGAGCTTGCCGCTGGGTTTCTCGACCAGCAGAATCTGGCGATTGACGTTGCCGCTCATGACGTTTCCCCTCTTTGACCGTCTTGACGATTATTGATGCAGCCGCAGCAAACGAAACGTGCATGCCGCATGCGTTGTGCGCTGCGTGAAGGCTAGAGCGCGCCGTTCCATTTCACAACGGGAACATCGTGAAAACGCAATCACACGCAAAGCGTGTTGCGTCGCTGTCGTATCTGCGACATCATGAAGCGCCGGTGTAAGTGGGGGTCAACGATGTCCAACAGGTTTACGCAATACATTCTGGCGGCGATGGTGCTCGGCATCGTCATGGGGGCGGCAATCTACAACTTCCTGCCCGATACCCGCGCCGAATGGGCCTCTGCCATCAACCTGATCGCCATGATGTTCCTGCGCCTGATCAAGATGATCATCGCGCCCCTGGTATTCGCAACCCTCGTCGGCGGCATCGCCCATATGGGATCGGGCTCCAAGCTCGGCCGCATCTTCGCCAAGACCATGGGCTGGTTCATCAGCGCCTCCTTTATCTCGCTGCTGCTGGGCCTCGTGATGGTCAATCTGCTGCAGCCCGGCGCGAATTTCCCGGGCACGCTGCCCGCCGCGGGGCAATCGACCGGCCTGCCGGTATCGGCCTTCTCGATCGAGAAATTCCTCACCCATCTGATCCCGACCTCGATCGCGGATGCGATGGCGCAGAACGAGATCCTGCAGATCGTGATCTTCGCGGTGTTCTTCTCGGTGGCGATGGGCTCCATGCCCGAACGTTCGAAACCGATCCTGGCGATGATCGACGACGTCGGCCACATCATGCTCAAGGTCACGAGCTACGTGATGCTGTTCGCGCCGCTCGCGGTGTGGGCCGCCATCACCGCGACCGTCGCCAAGAACGGCCTCGCCGTGCTCTGGAAGCTCGTCGTCTTCATGGGCGGCTTCTACCTGTCGCTGATGATCCTGTGGTCGATCCTGATCGTCGTCGGCTTCATCGTGATCGGGCCGCGCTACAGCCATCTCCTCAAGCTCGTCCGCGAACCGCTGATGATCGCGTTCTCGACCGCGAGCTCGGAGGCGGCCTATCCGAAGACGCTGGAGGCGCTCAACCGCTTCGGCGCCTCGTCGCGAATCTCGAGCTTCGTACTGCCGCTCGGCTATTCCTTCAACCTCGACGGCACGATGATGTACTGCACCTTCGCGGCCGTCTTCATCGCGCAGAGTTATCACATCGACATGCCGCTCGGCACCCAGCTCGCGATGCTGGCAACGCTGATGATCACCTCCAAGGGTGTCGCCGGCGTGCCGCGCGCCTCCCTCGTCGTGATCGCCTCGACGCTGGCGCAGTTCAACATCCCCGAGGCGGGCCTGCTGATGATCATGGGCATCGACACCTTCCTCGACATGGGCCGCAGCGCCACCAACGTGATCGGCAACACGCTGGCGACCTCGGTCGTGGCCAAATGGGAAGGCGAGCTCGGACCCGAGCACGCGCTTGGCCCCAGTGATGCCGTGCCTGATGACATGATTCCCGGCGAGGTGCCCGCGATGGCAGGCCATGGATAGGAGCGGACCATGGGCCAGATCCTGGCGAGGTCGCTGACCTCGGGCTGCTTGCTGCTCGCGATGTCCTTGTTCGGGGCGCCGGCGTTCGCCCAGACCGGCGGCGAAGGGCTCAGCCCGACGCTGTCGGCGATCAAGAAGGCGCACACCGTGCGGCTCGGCTATCGCGAGAGCTCGCCGCCGTTCTCCTTCCTCGACCAATCGGGCCGCCCTATCGGCTACAGCCTCGAGCTCTGCGAGGCCATCGTCGAGGAGATCGGCGTCGAGGTCGACGATCCCAATCTGAAGATCGACTACGTCAAGGTCACCTCGGACGACCGTATCGACGCCGTGCTCCAGAACAAGATCGACCTGGAATGCGGCTCGACCACGGCCAATGCCGAGCGCGGCAAGCGCGTCGCGTTCTCGCCGCTGATGTTCGTCGCCGGCACCAAGCTGATGGTGCCGAAGGCGTCCAGCGTCCAGTCGTTGACCGACCTGAAGGGCAAGACCGTCGTGGTGACGAAAGGCACCACCAACGAGCAGGCGATCCAGGCCGCCGACAAGAAGTCGTCGCTGGGACTGACCATCGCGGTCGGGGCCGATCACGAGCAATCCTATCAGATGCTCGCCGACGGCAAGGCCGATGCGTTCGCCACCGACGACATCCTGCTGTCCGGCCTGATCGCGCGCCACAAGGCGCAGGACAAGTTCCGCGTCACCGGCGATTACCTGTCCTACGATCCCTACGGCATCATGTTCAGGAAGGGCGAGCCGCAACTCGCCGCATTGGTCGAACGTGCCTTCCGCAAGCTCGGCTCCAACCGCGACCTCGTCCCGCTCTACAACAAATGGTTCACCGCGCGGCTTCCCACCGGCGAACGGCTGAACGTGCCGATCTCGCTGCAGCTGGAAGAAGCCTTCAAGGCGATGGACGATTCGGCGAGCGCGAATAACTGATCTGTCGCACGCGCCGCGATCTCGCTGCCTTCCCTTCTCCCCTTGTGGGAGAAGGTGGCGCGAAGCGCCGGATGAGGGGTGCGTCTCCGCGAGTTCAATCGTAAGAAGCTCGCGCGCGGAGAGAACCCCTCACCCGTCTCGCCGCTGCGCGGCGAGCCACCCTCTCCCACAAGGGGAGAGGGTGCACCGAGCGCGCGGCCCTCAGCCTACTTCCCCGAACAATCGGTCCAGTGCTGCGTCATACGCCCCCTGCACCAGCTCCGGATGCAGCTTGCCCAGCGCCTCCATCATCACGCCGGAATTGATCTCGAGCACGCGCCACTCGCCGTCGACGCGAACCACGTCGATCGACGCAAACATGATGCCGATGGCGCGCGCAGCGTGGCTCGCAAGCATGGCGCAGGCCGTGCGCATCTCGCCGTCCTCCAGCAACACGGGCCGTGCGCCGGCGTCGAGATTGTGCCGCCAATCCGCGCCGCGCTGCTTGCTGTAGACGACCAGCGGCACGTCACCGAGCAGGATCACGCGGACCTCCTCTTCGATTGCGACATAGGGCGAGATCACGAGCCCGGTGCTCATCGCAAAAACTTCGCCGATCGCGTGGTCGAGCTCCGCCTCGGTCGTCACCTTGAAAACCGCGCGCCCCGACGTCCCCTCGTTCGGCTTCACCACGATGCCTTGCGGATTTTGCGCGAGCTGCTCCAGCATCGCCCCACGCCAGCCGGCGCCGACGACCTTCTCGCCGAGCTTCGGGTTGAGGAAGAGGTGATGCGGAATGCTGGGCACGTTCGCAAGCGCCAACGCCTCCGATGTCGCCGATTTGTCGTTGGCGAGGCGATGCGCGATCGCGCTGTTGAGGCCGATGTCGTAGCCGAAGGCGAAGCGCCGCGTGTTGCCGCTGGTCATCGCGATCAGCCAGCCGCCGGCGTGGACATCGACGGCGATGCCGTGCTCCGCGCAATAGTGCCTGATCGCCTGAACGAAGATTCGCTCGCCGCTCGCCATCTGCCTCAGTCGCTCATTGCAGTCATGCGTTTCAATCGGTCGTTTCAGTCGTTCCCTGGCGCCAAAAGCCGCAAAAATGCGGGAATCGGCGCCAAACCGGAATGGAAATCAGAGCTATTCTTAATGAAATTCTCGCGAGCGCGACGGAAATTAAGTGCTGCAATCGAGCCCCGCAGGGAAAAGAAATTGCCCTCGTCGCGGGCTGGACAGCAGATTCATTAATGATGCGGCCAGTTCTGCTGCAGATGCCGGTTTGATCGGCATCAATTGCATCCGAAACGAGGTTGATTATTGGTCTCAATGGCGTAGATCACACACGCGAAATCCTCCGCCATGGCAATGGTGTGCGCCCCGCTTTCAGGGCCTGGCAACGCTTTTGCCCTAAAACCGCAATTATTCGGAATATCGAAAATCATGAGCGCGTTTTACCGAGAGAAGGTTCTTTCCGTCCAGCACTGGACCGACACGCTGTTCAGCTTCCGCGCCACGCGCGACACCGGCTTCCGCTTCCAGAACGGCCAGTTCGCCATGATCGGCCTCGAGATCGACGGCCGTCCGCTGCTGCGCGCCTACAGCATGGCGAGCGCCAATCACGAGGAAGAGCTCGAGTTCTTCTCGATCAAGGTTCAGGACGGCCCGCTCACCTCGCGCCTGCAGAAGATCAGGGAAGGCGACACCATCCTGGTCGGCCGCAAGGCGACCGGTACGTTGATCACCGACAACCTCATCCCCGGCAAGCGGCTGATGCTGCTGTCGACCGGCACGGGCCTCGCGCCCTTCGCCAGCCTGATCAAGGACCCCGAGGTCTACGAGCAGTTCGAGTCCATCGTGCTGGTGCATGGCTGCCGCCAGGTCTCCGAGCTCGCCTATGGCGAGAAGCTGGTCGCGAACCTTCGCGAGGACGAGCTGTTCGGCGAGCTGCTCGCCGACAAGCTGATCTACTACCCGACCGTGACCCGCGAGCCGTTCAAGAACCGCGGCCGCATCACCGACCTCATCAACTCCGAGCAGATCTTCAACGACATCGGCCAGGGCCCGCTCGACATCGAAACCGACCGCGTCATGATGTGCGGCAGCCCGGCGATGCTCGAAGAGCTGAAGGTGATGTTCGAGGGCCGCGACTTCATCGAGGGCTCCGGCAACAAGCCCGGTCATTTCGTGATCGAGAAGGCCTTCGTCGAGCGCTGAGCTCTGTCGAAGGTGTGGCGCGATCGCGCGCCACACTCAGCTCGTCGTCCCGGACAAGCGCGCCTCAGCGCGCGCCGATCCGGGACCCCCGCGCGAGCGCTGGCGCTCGCCCGGGACGACGGCTCGGCTTTTTGCGTCGACTGTTGCTCACGCCCGCCCCTCTCCCTTGCTGCACCGCAAAACCCGGCCATCCGGCTGATTGATTTGTCTCGGCCGAATTCGCTAGCCTGAAACAAGGGCCGCGTCATATCCGTATGACAGGCGAGGGCGTATCGTACCGCCTCATGCTGGCGAGAGGATGGGAATCGTGGCCGACGACACCAAGACGCAGGTAGCCTCCCAACACCCGTCCCCCAAGCGCCTGCCGCTGGCGGAGGAGGGGATCATGGAAACCCTGCTGCTGCCCTTCTCGCCGCGCTTCATCGTGCTGACGATCTGCGCGGTCGTCACCACGCTCCTGATCGGCATCGGTATCGTCGATCGCAAGATCTTCGACATCCTGCTGGTCCCGATCCTGATCTTCGGCGCGCTGACGCTGCTCGGCGTTCGCGATCTCCTGCAGAAGAGCCACGCGGTGCTGCGCAACTATCCGATCGCGGCGCATATCCGCTTCCTGCTCGAAGAGATCCGCCCCGAGATGCGGCAGTATTTCTTCGAGAGCGAGAAGGATGGCATGCCGTTCTCGCGCGACACCCGCGCGGTGGTCTATCAGCGCGCCAAGATGGAGCTCGACAAGCGCCCGTTCGGCACCCAGGAGGACGTTTATCGCGAGGGCTATGAGTGGATGCACCACTCGGTCTCGCCGAAGACGCATGCGGAGGAGAAGTTCCGCATCAGCATCGGCGGTCCCGACTGCCAGAAGCCCTATTCAGCCTCGGTGTTCAACATTTCCGCGATGAGCTTCGGCGCGCTCAGCCCCAATGCGGTGCGCGCGCTCAATGCCGGTGCCAGGAAGGGCGGCTTCGCGCACGACACCGGTGAGGGCGGCGTCAGCCCCTATCACCGCGAGATGGGCGGCGACATCATATGGGAGATCGGCTCCGGCTATTTCGGCTGCCGTCATCTCGACGGCACGTTCGATCCCGAAGCGTTTGCGCGTGTCGCGACCGACGACCAGATCAAGATGGTCGAGCTCAAGGTCAGCCAGGGTGCCAAGCCCGGTCATGGCGGCGTGCTGCCGGCGGCCAAGGTCTCGGAGGAGATCTCGAAAATCCGCGGCGTCGCCATGGGCGAGGACTGCATCTCGCCGGCCTCGCACCGCGCGTTCTCGACGCCAACGGGCATGATGCAGTTCATCGCCGAGATGCGCCGCCTGTCCGGCGGCAAGCCCGCCGGCTTCAAGCTCTGCATCGGTCATCCCTGGGAATTCCTGGCGATCTGCAAGGCGATGCTGGAGACCGGCATCTATCCCGACTTCATCGTCGTCGACGGCAATGAAGGCGGCACCGGTGCTGCGCCGCTGGAGTTCATGGACCATCTGGGCATGCCGATGCGCGAGGGCGTCAATTTCGTCCACAACGCACTGATCGGCATCAATGCGCGCGACCGCATCAGGATCGGCGCCTCCGGCAAGATCGCCACCGCCTTTGACATGGCCCGCGCCATGGCGATCGGCGCGGACTATTGCAATTCGGCGCGCGGCTTCATGTTCTCGCTCGGCTGCATCCAGTCGCTGAGCTGCCACACCGACCGCTGCCCGACCGGTGTCGCGACGCAGGACCCGACGCGGGCGCGCGCGCTCTACGTGCCGCTCAAGATCGACCGCGTGCACAATTACCACCACGCGACGCTGCATTCCCTCACCGAGCTGATCGCCGCCGCCGGCCTCGAACATCCGCAGCAACTGCGTCCGATTCATTTCAGCCAGCGGACGTCCACGACCAAGGTGCAATCCTTCGCACAGCTCTATCCTTCGCTGCGCCCGGGCGAGTTGCTCGAAGGCACCGAAGACCCGCGCTTCCGCGACGCCTGGCAGATGGCGCGGCCAGACACGTTCCAGCCGGCGCAGTAAAACTACGGCTCCGCCATACGGAAATACCGGTCCGTGCGCGAGACGCCGCGAGGGGACGCGGGACATTAATGGTTGGTTCAACTTTGGGTGTAGATTGGACCCATGGATGAACGACGCGACAAAGCGAGACATCGCGTGCTGAAGGCCGGAACGATCGCGTTCGGCGGCGGCGGGATCGACTGTACCGTGCGCAACCTGTCCGACACCGGCGCGGCGCTCGACGTCACCAGCCCCGTCGGCATTCCCGACCATTTCAACCTGTTTCTCACAGGCGACGGAACGCATCTGTCGTGCACCGTGGTCTGGCGCAAGGAGAGGCGGATCGGCGTGCGGTTCGGGTGAGATGAGCTGGCGCTCGCGCGCTCGCCTCAGCCCGTCTCGACCTCGGTCAACCGGCTCGCCAGGATCTTGTCGATCCGCCGTCCGTCGAGATCGACCACCTCGATGTGCCAGCCGCCGAAGTCGAAGGCATCGCCGACGTCGGGCAGCACGCTGAATTGCTGCAGCACCAGGCCCGCCACCGTGTTGTAGCGGTGCGGCGGCAGCTCGATGCCGAGCAGCTCGCCGAATTCGTCGACCGGCATCCAGCCGGCGATCAGCAGCGAATCGTCGGCGCGCCTGACGAAGGCCGGCTCCGGCGGTCCTTCTTCCGAATGGAAGGCGCCGACGATCGATTCGAGAATGTCGGCGGCCGTCACCATGCCTTCGAAACCGCCATATTCGTCGTAGACGAAGCCGACGTGAACCGGCGCGGCTTTGAGGATGGTCAGCACGTCGCGCGCGTCTGCCGATGCCGGGATGCCGGGCGCCTCGCGCACCAGCGCGCGCAGGTCGGGCTCGCGTTCGTTCATATAGGCGACCAGCAAGTCCTTGGCCTGCAGCACGCCGATCGGCTTGTCGCGGTCGCCGTCGGAGACGGGAAAGCGCGAATGCGGGCTGCCGGCGATGATGGCCTGGATGGCGGCCGGATCGTCGTTCAGGTCGATCTCGTCGACCTCCGTGCGCGGTGTCATGACGGCGCCGACCGGCCGGTCGCCGAGCCGCATCACGCCGGCGATCATCTCCTTCTCGCCGGGCTCGAGCACGCCGGCGCTTTCGGCTTCGCTGACGAGGTGATGGATCTCGTCCTCCGACACTTTCTCCTCGGACTTGCCGCCGCGGCCGAGCAAGGTGAGGATGAGCTTTCCGGAGAGATCGAGCAGGAAGACGAGCGGCAGCGAGACCTTCGCGAGCACGTGCATGGCCGGCGCAACCCTCACCGCGATGCTTTCGGGATTACGCAAGGCCACCTGCTTCGGCACCAGCTCGCCGACGATCAGAGTGGCGTAGGTGATGAGCGTGACGACGATGCCGACGCCGACGATGTCGGCAACGCCGGAGGACATGCCGAGATCGACCAGCCATTGCGTCAGCCGCTGTCCGAGCGTTGCGCCGGAGAACGCGCCGGAGAGCACGCCGACCAGCGTGATGCCGATCTGCACCGTCGAGAGGAACTTGCCGGGATCGGCTGCCAGCGTCAGCGCCCGCTCGGCACCGCGCACGCCCTTGGCGGCAAGCAGTGACAGCCGGGCGGGGCGGGACGAAACCACGGCCAGTTCGGACATCGACAAGAGGCCATTGATGACGATGAGAACGACGACGACGACGAGTTCGACGGAGAGCATTGACGTTCCAAGGTAAGGGAGTGTGCCTGGGATAACCGGCACTTGCCTTGATATAGGTATTTGGCGCGGAAATGCCGGCAATCTTGCCGCATTTGACGCCCGGCGCGGGTCATCCGCACAGCTATTCCAAGGGGGTTCCACCCGTGGAACTACGGAGTCGCCCGTGTTTAACGGGCTCTTAGTGGCCGCTCGCTAGGTTTTCGACATTGCAGAAATCTAGTCGGGGGACCCAAGATGCGCATCGGGAAACTTTTCGCGCTGTCGATGCTGACGGTGACGATCTTCGCAGTCATCCTCGGTGCCGAGGTGCTGATACCCCAGACCCGCATCTTCACGAACCGCTCCGACGCGATCAAAACCGTCGATGCCTTCGGCGCGATGCTGACGGTCAGTCAGCACGTCGCCGGACTGCGTGCGCCCTACATCTCCCCCATCTTCCAGGAAGGCGTCGCGACGCCGGCCCAGAGCGAAGCTGCCGGCAAGGCTGCGAAGGCGGCCGATGCCGGCTTTGAGGCCGCGCGGCGCACCATATTGGTGCTCGATGACAGCGCAGCGATGGTCGAAAGCCTGGATCGCGCCGCGCGACGGCTCAAGGACATCTACACTGCGGCGGATCGTGCGATGAGCGTTCCGCTGGCGGCGCGCGACAGCGCCGTGGTCAAGGGCTTCCTGCCCGCCGTCGCCGAGGTCATCACCAATATCGAGCCCATCATGAACCGGCTCGAAGGGCAGGTCGTCAACGCCGATTCCTCGCTGGCGGCCCTTTTGAGCCTGGCACGGACGGCGCAGGATCTGCGCGTTTCGGCCGGCAGCCGCGCCGCCACGCTGTCGCCGGCGCTGTCCGCACGCCGCCCGATGGTCGCCGCCGAATTCTCGCTGATGGACCGCATGCAGGGACGCGTGGAAGCCGACCGCGAGCGGATCGAAGCCGGCATGGAGCAGCTCGGCAATCCGCCCCGGATCGCCAACGCGCTGAAAGCCGCGACGGAGACCTATTTTGGAAAAGCGGCGCCGGTCGTCGACAAGGAGATGCCCGCAGCGAGGTCCGACGGAAAATACAGCGGCACCGCCGAGGAGCTGGCGACCGTCATCGTCCCCGCCATCCAGATGTTCTACGGCGTGCGCGACGCTGCGCTCGCCGAAGCGGGCGAGCGCGCCTCGGCGGCGCGCAACGGCGCGCTGGCGATGCTCGCGCTGGCGGGCGTGGCCGTGCTTGCCCTGCTCGGAACGCTCGGCGCCGTGACCATGATGCTGCGCAGGCGCGTGGTGACACCGCTCGGCCGGATCGCAGACGTGATCGGAACGCTCGCCGCCGGGCAGCACGAGGTCGAGATTCCCGCAACGGGCCGCGATGACGAGATCGGCCAAGTGGCGGGCTCGCTGCGGCACTTCAAGGATTCGCTGCTGGCCAAGAAGGCCGCAGACGAAGCCGCCGCGATCGAGGCCGATGCCAAGCTCCGGCGCAGCCAGCGCATGGACCAGATCGCACGCGAGTTCGAAGCCATGATCGGCGACGTCATCAACACGGTATCGTCGGCGTCCTCGGAGCTCGAAGTCTCCGCGGGAACGTTGACGAGCGCGGCGGATCAATCGGAGAAGGTCACCGCGACCGTCGCGGCCGCCTCCGAGCAGGCCTCCACCAACGTGCAGACCGTCGCCGCTGCGGCCGAGGAGATGGCCTCGTCGGTCGACGAGATCAGCCGCCAGGTGCAGGACTCCGCGCGCATCGCCGGCGAGGCGGTGCAGCAGGCCGGGCGAACCAACGACCATGTCGGTGAGCTCGCCAGGGCCGCAGGACGGATCGGCGATGTCGTCGAGCTGATCAGCCAGATCGCGGGCCAGACCAATCTTCTCGCCCTCAACGCCACCATCGAGGCGGCGCGCGCGGGCGAGGCCGGCCGCGGCTTCGCCGTGGTCGCCTCCGAGGTCAAGGCGCTGGCCGAACAGACCGCCAAGGCCACCGGCGAGATCAGCCAGCAGATCACGGGTATCCAGAGCGCGACCGAGGAGTCCGTCGGCGCCATCAAGGCGATCGGCGACACCATCACGCGCATGTCCGAGATCGCATCCGCGATCGCCTCGGCGGTCGAGGAGCAGGGCGCTGCGACGCGGGAAATCTCCCGCAACGTGCAGCAGGCCGCGCGCGGCACCCAGCAGGTCTCCGCCAGCATCGTCGACGTGCAGCATGGCGCGAGCCAGACCGGATCGGCGTCCGCCAACGTGCTGACGTCGGCCAGGTCGCTGTCCGGCGAGAGCAGCCGTCTCAAGGTCGAGGTCAGCAAATTCCTGGACGCGATCCGCGCGGCCTAGACCGCGAGCGTGAGCAACGTCGCTCGCGGTCCATCCTTCGAGACGCGCGCAAATGCGCGCTCCTCGGGATGAGGGCGGAGCGTGCGGCTGCAGTATCAACGAGCACTGATGTTGCTTAGCCTCATCCTGAGGAGCCCGTGAAGCGGGCGTCTCGAAGGATGAGGCGCGCGCCCAGGTCGCGCCTGATCTGCGCTCAGAACTCGCCGTGCAGTCGTCCTGAAAACACCGACACCGGTCCGCGATCGGCGTTGTAGGCGGGGTTGACGATCAGCTGGTAGTCGGCAGTGAAGGTCAGCGCCTTGTTCAGCGCATAAGCGTAGTAGGTCTCCAGCACGCGCTCGCGGCGGTAGTTGAGCTGGCCGTCGCCGATCAAGGGACCGAGACCGCCGGCGGCGATGAAGTCGCGATGGTCCTGCGACAGGCCGTTGACGGCGCCTGCAAGCGCGACGACGTCGTCGGGCCGGCCCCATCTCGTACCCTTCACCGAGACGCCGCCGGACAGGCTGCGGTCGATGTCGGTGAAGGCCATGATCTCGTTGCGCCCGTCGTTCCAGCTCCAGCGGCCAAACACGCCGATGTCGTCGGTGATCGCCTGCTCGAGGTTGAGTGCGTAGCCGTATTTGATGCGGCTGCGGCGGGTCTGGCTGATGTCGACGCCGAACGCGGGATTGTCCAGCGTCTCGCGATAGCTGCCGGAGAACGCGCTGTTGACGAAGCCGAGCGTGCGCAGCTTGCCCGGCATGCCGAACAGCGAATAGCGCATCTCGAGCTCCGCGACATATTCGCCGCGGCGGCCGATATTCATGTCGAAATTGTTCGAGTTGGACTGGGCGTCGATCAGGAAATAGCCGGCGCGCAGCGCCCATTGCTTCTGGTTCAACTCCGCGGTGGCGCCGTAGCCGAGGCCGAGCTTGTCGGCGGCATAGTCGAAGGCGCCGGACGCCCAGATCGACCAGTTCATGAAGTCCTTGCGCGGATCATGCGCATAGGAATTGCCGTCGAACACGTCGACCACGGAGAATTTGCCGACCTGCAAGGTCAGGCGCGAGACGTCGACCTTGCTGGCGAGCTGAAGCTGGCCGCTGGCAAGCTCCTCCTGCTCGCCGCCGAAGCCGAAGGTGTGGCGCACGAACAGCCGCGAGGCATTGAAATGCGGATAGGGGAAGCCGGACTTCTGCGCTTCGCCGTTGGTGAAGCCCGCAGCGCCCGTCGTGTTGTTGAAACCGAAACCCTGCAGCAGCTCCGGATTGAAATAGACCTCGCCGCCGTCCCACAGCCGCGCGTTCAGATAGAGCGAATTGCTCCAGGTCTGCTGGAAATCCGCTGACGGCAGCAGGCTGTTCGGTCCGGTATAGGGCGCGCGGAATGCCGGATAACCCTGGCCCAGCACGGTCGACTGGCCGTGGATCTCCCAGCGGTTCGACTCGGTGTCGGTGATATCCGACTTGGGATTGTAGGTCGGCACGCCCGGCCAGTCGATCTTGCGATTGAGGCCGATCCGCAGGCTGTGAAAATCCATCGACGAGGCATATTGCCCGCCGGAGGGGAAGGTGACGTTGGCGTTCTCGAACTTGCTGTAGAGATATTCGAGCCGCGTGGTCCAGTGCGGCGCAAAGGCGTATTCGACGCCGCCGCCTGCGGTCCAGCCGAACCGCGTGTGCAGCACCTTTTCCTCGACGCCGCCCGTTGGTGTCGAGAGGAAGCGCTCGCCGGTGAAGGCCGCGCCGCCGGTGGCGTAGACCAGCCAATTGCCGCTGGTGTAGCCGAGCCGCGCGCGCAGGCTCGCGACATAGTCCCAGCGTTCCTCCGCGAACGACAGCGCGGTCGTCGCTGATGACACGACGTGGTTGGAAGGCAGGTAGTTCGGAAACGAGATGTCGCCTTCGACGCCGAACAGCAGGCCCGAATTGAGGCGCCAATTGTAGCCGGCCTGGACGCCGCCGGTCGCGCCGGTGAAGACGTGATCGTCGGCTGCGAATGTCGGATCGGTCAGTGTCGCCGAGGAGTTGCCTCGGGTCACGCCGACATGCGCGCCGATATAGAGGCCGGTCCAGTCATAGACAGCCTTCAGCGCCGGTGCCTTCAGCGGCAGATCGGCCGCGCGGCCCAGTGCGGGAAATGCCAGCACGCCCGAGGCGATTGCCGCGGCCGTCTGCAAGTACCTGTAACGATGACCCCTCAACGTCAAAACGCACGCCCCCAAACGCGAGTCAAATCCCATTCGCCGCAGCCGACATCCCTGCCGATTCGTGGCGATCCTGTCATCAGGTCCCTGGGTTATCGAGGCGACCGGCGAGATGATCTCAATCCGGTGCGATTTCTTCCCAAGTTCCCGATCCTGTTGCGAACTCTATTGCGATTAATTCGCAATAGCAACTGACACGGATTGCCGCAGGTCATGGTTCGCATTCCTGTGTGACGGGGCTGCAACATCGCCGAAAGGGGGCCGGCCGGCCCGAAACCCGACACCGCAGCCAAACCAAGAGGGTCAGCGGCAGGCAGCTGCCCGAAGCGGGAGCCTAGCAGCCGCGGCAGATGCCTTTAATCTTCCTATTGAGCAGCGCGTCGTCCTGACTGACGGGGCTGACCGTAGCCTTGCTCGCGCCTGCCGGAGGGGACACATCCTTGTTCGCCGCGGAATGGGGACCCCACCGCTGCTGCCAGAGCTTCTCACCGATCGTGCAGAGAACCCGCGGCTCCTTGTTTCCGACCGGGGCAGGCGAACGGCTTGGCGTGCGGCCCGCGACCTCGAGCGCAAGCTTGGTCCGGATCGCGTCCCTGAAGTCTTCGCGACCGGTGATCGGCATGACGAAGGCACCGGGGCCGCCGATCACGCAATCCTCAAAGTACCAGTCGATGTGGTCGACATGGTTGATATCCGTCGTCCCGTTCGGCGTCGAATTGATCAAGACCGGCAGGCCGGTGATGACGATGCCGTTTTCCAACGCCGCGTCGCGCGCTGTGGCGACGGGATCGCCGGTGTTGTTGGGGCCGTCGCCCGAAATGTCGATGATCTGGCGCGAGCCACGGTATGGGCTTTGCCCGAACAGCGGCATGGCAAACCTGATCGCACTCGAAATGGACGTGCGCGAACCGCGGCGGATGGGTGCCTTCATGAGTTCATCTGCGACGGCTTTGGCCGCTTCTGGTCCGTCAATCTGTCGCCAGGGGACGACGATCTTCTGGTCGTTCGTGGCAGACCATTCGAAATAGGTCAGCGCGATCTTGCCGGTGGGGCCGGCCCGCAAGGCGCGCAGAAACTCCTCCGAGACAACGGCCTTGGCAAAGCCTTCTCGTTGGGCCGCGAGGTCTTCCATTTCCATCGAGTAGGAAATGTCGACCGCGATCACGAGCTCGACGTCCACGGCGGGACGATTTTCGGCGTAGATCACGGCTTGCGGCTGTCGCGCCGGCTCGGAAAAGGCCTGCGTCGGCGTCAGCCCCGCAATCATGATCGATCCAATCCGGACCCGCCAATTCATCCTCGCCCTCCTGCCGTCCATTCGAATCCTGACACGCGGGACGTGCAGTCGGAAGGGCGTTCTGGTGGCTTGGAAATGAATGACCCGCCCGGGGGGACAACCGGGCGGGTCTTGGCACGACACGGGGGTGGATGAGGCGCCCGTGTCGGACGCAGGATCCACGAAAGATCGGCCTCAGGTACTCAAATCAGTAGCAGGTACGAACGCTGCCGACGTACTGGCCGAAGGCGTTGTAACGGGGGGTCCAGCCGCAGCGGTGATAGCCGTTGTAATAGGGGTCGTTGCTGGCGGCGATCGCGGAGCCGACGACGGCGGCGGTGGCGATGCCGGCGCCGACACCCCAGACCCAGCCGGGCGGCTTGGCTTGCGCCTGCGAGGTGGTGGACAGCATGGTGCCGGTGACAGCGAGGGTCGCGAGGGCGAGAGCGGCAATCTTGGTCTTGATCGACATGTGAAACTCCATCCGGGTTTGAGGCGGTCCGTTGTGGCCCGCGTACCCAGTTGGACGGAGGCTCTTCGCGTCCGGTTCGAATGCGGCGAATCCGCTCCCGAGGCGAAGAGTTTTCTTTAATGATCTCAGATGGATGGTCGCTAGCCGAGGGGGCCTTTGGCGAGCCTGTTCACGTCGAAGTTATCGACCTCGCCGAGCAACTCGCAAAAAGCCCGCGCGCCCCGGTCGATCAACTGCTCGCCCTTTTCGGCCACGGCCAATGTCGCATTGCCGATCGCGCCGCTGGCGTTGAGATCCTGTGCCTGCCAGGCAAACGGCGCCGGGCGCTGTGTCGACAGCCAGCGATATTGCTGCTCCATCGCGATGCTGCTCGCGGGAAAATCCGCGATCGCTTCCTTGCGCACCTTGTCGGGATAGCGTGCCAGCATGATCGAGGTCTCGACGGCGCCGCCATGAATGCCGTGGCGCACTTCGTCGGCCGGGAACAATGTGTCGGCGCCCGACAGCCGCGACCACGACGTCGTCACCACGAACAGCTTCTGGTGCGCGCGCAGATCCTGCGCCACCAGCATCATCGCCGCGCTGTTGCCGCCATGGCTGGTGATGATGACGAGCTTTTTCACGCCGCGCCGCGCGATCTCTTCGCCGATCGCGGTCCATTTCTTCAGTGCCGTCTCGGTCGGCAGCGTCTGCGTGCCGGGATAGTCGATATGCTCGGTGGAGATACCGATCGCTTCGACGGGAAGAAAACTGGCCGGAACGTCGTCGGGCAGAAGCTCGTGCACGCGCGCCAGATACGCGTCCGCGATCAGCACGTCGGTGGTCACAGGCAGATGCGGGCCGTGCTGCTCGGTCGCCGCCAGTGGCAGCACTGCGATCCAGCGCGACGATTCCGTTGAGGAGGTCTCGGCCCAGCGGATCCTGGTCCAGTCGCGGGACGGCGTCATCAAGGTTTCTTTGCCCGAATTTGTCACGTAGTTTGGGGTATCAGGGGACGCGGGCCAGGCCGGCTCGTGTCCCCGAACTTCATGCGGTTTTACCGCGTTGGTTTGCCCCGAGCTAGACGCGATTGGGCTGGAAGCGATCGACGGAGTGCCATTATGACCCCCTCACAACTGCGCGGAGCGTTAACTGCGAGCCTGCTGGCCGCCTTGGTATCGGTCGCCCCGGCGCGGGCCGAAACGCTGGACAAGGTCACCTTCGGCACCAACTGGGTCGCCGAGGCCGAGCATGGCGGCTTCTTCCAGGCGGTGGCCGACGGCACCTACAAGAAATACGGCCTCGACGTCAGCATCGTTCCCGGCGGTCCCAATGAGAACAACCGGATGCTGCTGATCGCGGGCAAGATCGATTTCTTCATGGCCGCGAACACGCTGATGTCGTTCGACGCGGTTACCAACAACGTCCCCGTCGTGACCATCGCCGCGATCTTCCAGAAGGATCCGCAGGTGATGTTGACGCAGCCCGATGCCAAGGTCGGCAAGATCGAGGATCTCAAGCCGCTGACGCTGTTCGTCTCCAAGGAGGGCATGGGCAGCTATTTCCAGTGGCTGAAGTCCGAATATGGTTTCAGCGAGAAGAATGTCCGCCCCTATAATTTCAATCCGCAGCCCTTCATCGCCAATCCCAAGAGCGCCATGCAGGGCTACGTCACCTCCGAACCGTTCGCGGTGGAGAAGGCCGCCGGCTTCAAGCCGAACGTGCTGCTGCTCGCCGATTACGGCTTCAACACCTATTCGACCCTGATCGAGACGCGCCGCGACATCGTCGAGAAGAAGCCCGACCTCGTCCAGCGCTTCGTCGATGCCTCCATGATCGGCTGGTACAATTACATCTACCGCGACAATTCGGCCGGCAACGCCATGATCAAGAAGCTCAATCCGGAGATGACCGACGATCTGCTCGCCTATTCCGTCGCCAAGATGAAGGAGCACGGCATCGTCGATTCCGGCGACTCGTTGAAGAACGGCATCGGCGCCATGAGCGACGAGCGTTACAGCTCCTTCTTCAACAAGATGGTCAAGGCCGGCGTCGTAAAGCCCGATCTCGACTTCCGCAAATCCTACACGCTGCGCTTCGTCAACAAGGGCGTCGGCGTCGAGCTGCGCCCGAGCAAGCCGTAGCGCAGGGTCGATGTCAGCCAATCCCTCGTCCGTCTCCGAGACCGGCCTGACGCATCTGGCCGTCAGCCTGCGCGGCGTGACGAAGACCTATGACAACGGCGTCATGGCGCTCGGCCCGTTCGACCTCACCGTCCGCAAGGGCGAGTTCATCTCGCTGCTGGGCCCGTCGGGCTGCGGCAAGTCGACGGTGCTGCGGTTGATCGCGGAGCTCGGCGCGCCGTCCTCCGGTATCGTGCGCGTCGCGCGTCACGCGGGTGAGGTGCAGCCGGGGCAAGTTCTGCCAGGTCACGGCATCGGTTTCGTGTTTCAGGAACCGACCCTGATGCCCTGGACCAGCGTCCGCGAGAACGTGCGGCTGCCGCTGAAGCTCGCCGGCGTGCCGAAGGCGGAAGCGCGCGAGCGGGCCGACGCGGCGCTGGCGAGCGTCGGGCTCGCCGATTTCGCGGACAGCTTTCCACGCGAGCTCTCCGGCGGCATGAAGATGCGAGTGTCGCTGGCGCGCGCGCTCGTCACCGATCCGAAAATCCTCCTGATGGACGAGCCGTTCGCCGCGCTCGACGAGATCACGCGCTTCCGTCTCAACAACGATTTGCTCGCGCTGTGGCGGGCGCTCGGCAAGACCGTCATCTTCGTCACCCATTCGGTGTTCGAATCCGTCTATCTGTCGCAGCGCGTGGTGGTGATGACGGCGCGCCCCGGCCGCATCCAGGCCGACATCCGCGTCGAGACGGTCGAGCCGCGCGGCGAGGCATTTCGCACGTCCGTCGCCTATTCCGATTATTGCAGGAAGGTGTCGATGGCGCTGGCGCCGTCCTATTCGGGACAATCGACGCTATGAGCGCGCAGGCGACCGTCCCCGCGAAGCCGCAAGGCGTGCAACGCGCGCTGCGCCTGCTGCTTCCCGTCATCGTGTTCGCGGCCGGCCTCGTCGCCTGGGAACTCGTGGTCCGCATCAAGGCCATCCCGCCTTACGTGCTGCCGGCGCCATCGGTGATCGTCCTGACCCTGATCAAGGATTGGGCGGTGCTGTCGCAATCGCTCGTCACTACGCTGCTGACGACGCTCGAGGGCTTCGTCGCGGCCAGCATCGGCGGCATCGCGCTGGCGCTGCTGTTCAACCAGTCGAAATGGGTGGAATATTCGCTTTTCCCCTATGCGATCGTCCTCCAGGTCACCCCTGTCATTGCGATTGCGCCGCTGCTGCTGATCTACCTGGAACAGCAGACTGCGGTCGTCGTCTGCGCCTTCATCGTCGCCTTCTTCCCGGTGCTGTCCAACACCACGCTCGGGCTCAATTCGGTCGATCGCAACCTCGCCGGCCTGTTCCAGCTCTATGGCGCCTCGAAGCCGCAGACGCTGCGCTTCCTCAAGCTGCCCGCGGCGCTGCCCTACATTCTCGGCGGCCTGCGCATCGCCGGCGGCCTGTCGCTGATCGGCGCGGTCGTCGCCGAGATTGCGGCGGGAACGGCGGGCGCCGGCTCCGGCCTGGCTTACCGGATCGCCGAATCCGGCTATCGATTGAACATACCCCGCATGTTCGCAGCGCTGCTTTTGTTGTCGCTGGCCGGGATTGTCATCTATGGGGTGCTGGCGCTAGTTTCCCACCTCGTTTTACGGCGCTGGCACGAAAGCGCGCTTGGAAAGGAAAACTGATGGCTGCCGGTTCGATTTCGTCCGAAAAGATCGACCTTCTGATTTATGGGCCGGTGCGGCCGATTCTCGAGAACGGGTTTTCCGATCATTTCGTCGTGCACAAGGCCGAGACGCGCGGTGACCTCGAGCGCCTGACCCCGGCGGTCCGCGAGAAGATCCGCGGCGTCGCCGTGACCTATCACACGGTCCACGCCAACAAGGAATCGCTTGCGCAGCTGCCCAAGATCGAGATGGTGGCGAGCTTCGGCGTCGGCTACGACCATATCGACGCCAAATACGCGGCCGAGCACAACATCATCGTCACCAATACGCCCGACGTGCTGACCGAGGAGGTCGCCGACGTCGCGATGGGCCTGTTGATCTCCACACTGCGCGAGTTCATCAAGGCCGACCGCTACGTGCGCTCCGGGCTGTGGCAGACGCAGAACTATCCGCTCAGCGTCGGCTCGCTGCGCGACCGCAAGGTCGGCATCGTCGGCATGGGCCGGATCGGCCAGGCCATCGCGCGCCGCCTCGATGCCTCACTGGTGCCCGTGGTCTATCACTCGCGCAACCCGTCCAAGGACGTCTCCTACAAGCACTACCCCGATCTGATCGAGATGGCGAAGGCCGTGGACACCCTGATGGTGATCGTGCCCGGCGGCGCCTCGACCAACAAGATGATCAATGCCGAGGTCTTCAAGGCGCTCGGCCCGCGCGGCGTGCTGATCAACGTGGCGCGCGGCTCGGTGGTGGACGAGCCGGCGCTGGTCCAGGCGCTGAAATCCGGCACCATCCTCGCCGCCGGCCTCGACGTGTTCGCGGCCGAGCCGACCGTGCCGGACGAGCTCAAGGCCATGCAGAACGTCGTGCTGCTGCCGCATATCGGCTCGGCCTCGGTGGTGACGCGCAACGCGATGGACCAGCTCGTCGTCGACAACCTCAAATCATGGTTCTCGGGCAAGGCGCCGCTGACGCCGGTGGCCGAAACGCCGTTCAAGGGGCGCTGATGGCCGCTCTTCGGGTTCTCGCATTCGCCGTCGCGGCCTCCTTGGCCGCGATCGGCATCGCGTATCCGCAGGATGCGAGCAGCCTGAAGAAGGAGATGCTCGGGCAGTGGGAGCTCTCCACCACCGAGCGCAGCAAGACCTGCGTCGTCACCATGAAGGGCGACGCCGCGGGGCAGGGCTTCAAGCTGGAGTTGGAGCCGGCCTGCAAGACCGCGCTGCCGTTCACCAAGGACATCGTCGCCTGGAGCCTCAGGGGCCTCGATATCGTTCGTCTGCAGGATGCGACCGGGGAGGCCGTGATCGACTTCACCGAGGTCGAGGCCGGCATCTTCGAGGGCCTGCGCCAGGGCGAAGGCGTCTACATCCTGCAGGATCTCGCCGCCGCGCGTTCGATGGCCAAGTCGATGGACCAGATGATCGGCGACTGGGCGATGGTGCGCGGCAACGGCCAGCCGGTCTGCGGACTGACGCTGACCAACACCGAGGCGAGTGCCGACAATTTCCAGGTCTTCCTCAAGCCGAAATGCGATGCGGCCATCGCGCAGTTCAACCCGACGCAATGGCGGCTCGAGCGCGGCCAGATCATTCTGATGTCGAAATCGGGCGCGGTCTGGCAGTTTGAGGCCGACGACAACGCGCAGTGGCGGCGCGTTCCCGATACCGCCGATCCCCTGATCATGCTGCGGCAGTAGGCGGGGCGACAATCGTCGCCGCCTTCAAGATGGCCCGCGAAAGCGGAACCCGCAGACTGGGCATCTCGTTGACGGAAGAGGTCATTCCGTTGGGAGATCGTGTATGGCCAAGCGCGTCCTCGCCATCGGCATCGAACCCGGCAGTGCCGACTACAGCGCATTCCCGCAACTCACGCCGGAGCTGATGCGCGGCTACATCGAAGCGCAGCTGCTGCGGCTCCGCGACCTCGGTTTCGAGGTCACGAGCTGCCTGATCGATCTCGACGTCACCGCGGAAGCCGGCGTCGCGGCAGCGCTGCGCGACGAGCGCTTCGACTGCATCGTGATCGGCGCAGGCCTGCGCGAGCCGAAGGAGCGTCTTGTGCTGTTCGAGAAGGTGCTCAACCTCGTGCATCGCCTCGCACCGGATGCCGCGATCTGCTTCAACACCACGCCCGCCGATACCGCAGAGGCGGTGCAGCGCTGGATCGAGCCATGAGAGTTGGCTCACGCCGCCCAGCCGGTGAGCTCCGATTGGTCACTACAACCATCCGTTGACGATCCAAACATTATCGCCAATCATAACGGGGGCCGTCACCGCTGGGGAATCTCTCATGTTCAGATTTGTGCTGCTGCTCGTCTGCGCAACCATGCTTGCAGGCTGCGACGCTCTCAGCACGGTGACGGAAGGGTTCAAGCAGGCGAAGGCCGTGGCGGCCGAGCTCGAGCAATCCACTGGCGTCAAGCCGGAGGTTGGTTTCAATTGGCACAATGGGCGGCTGGTGTCGGTCACGGTTCAATTCCCGCGCCTCTATGACGACAAGCCTTTGAACCAGATCGCAGGTCTCGTTCGCGACGCCGTCGCTAGGGATTTCAAGCAGACCCCCGAACACATCGTGCTCGCATTCGCGGTCGAAAAATGAGGCTGCCGTGACCGGCTGGCTGACCCACGCGTCGGGTTCGTAGTAAGGCCGGCCTGGCGATCGGGAACGTCCTAGATCAACCGCATCCCGCGCAGGCTCGCATGTCCGCCCTTGCCGACGATGATGTGGTCGTGCACGGCAATGCCCAGCGGCTTTGCGATGTCGATGATTGCTTTCGTCATCTGGATGTCGGCCTGCGAGGGCGAGGGATCGCCCGAGGGATGGTTGTGCACCAGGATCAGCGCGGTCGCTGACAATTCCAGCGCGCGCTTGATCACCTCGCGCGGATAGACCGGGGTGTGGTCGACCGTGCCGGTCTGCTGCACCTCGTCGGCAATGAGCTGGTTGCGCTTGTCGAGGAACAGCAGGCGAAACTGCTCCTTGTCGGCGAACGCCATGCTGGAGCGGCAATAGTCGATCACCTCGTTCCAGGACGACAGCGCGTTGCGGCTGTTGACCTCGCCCTTGGTGACGCGGCTCGCGGCGGCTGCCATCAGCTTGAGCTGGTTGATGGCGGCCTCACCGACGCCGTCCACCTCGCGCAGACGCGCCACCGGCGCGTGCACGACCTCGGCGAACGAGCCGAAGGTCTTGATCAGCGCCTTCGCGAGCGGCTTGGTGTCGCGCCGCGGCAGCGCCGGAAACAGCGCCATCTCCAGCAGCTCGTAATCGCTCAGCGCATCCGCGCCTGCGCTGTAGAAGCGCTCGCGCAGCCGTTCGCGATGGCCGTGGTAATGCGGCGCGTCGTCAGGCTTGCTCTTGTCGTGGTCCGGCTTGGCGGGCATCGGCGGCCAGCATCGCCGGGGACCCCTGCTTTTGCAACTGGCAATTGCGGGATCAGCGGCCGGGTTTCAGCCCCGGCACCAGTGCGGCGAGCCTGTCCTTGATGGGCCGCTCGAACATGCCCGCGGGCGGCGGTCCGCCGCGCACGCCCGGCGGCGGTGGCGGAGGCCCCGCGCGTCCGACCGTCGTCTCCGCGCGGCGATCGACGCCGAGCGTCAATGTCGCGACATAGCGGTCGCGCTCCTCCTTGACCGCACAGAACGCGCGATGCTCGGGATCGGCACGTTCGATGACGTGATCGTTGGCGTTGATCACCGTGCGCTGCCGCGCGCGACCGCCATAGTCGGGCACGTTGGCATAGATGAACTCGTTCAGCGCATCGGGCAGGAAGGTCTGGCCCGTCAGCACGGTCCGCTGGTCGAGAAAGACCTTGAAATGGATATGCGTGGTGCGCCCGTCATACCAGCCGGGATAGAGCGTGTTGAACGTCACCCAGCCGGCGACGTCGGTCATCTGCGTGCCGCGCAGGAACGACTTGCCGGTCTCGTCGACATTGTGGGCATCGCTCTGGCCGGGGAACGCCGAATACAATCCCTTGGCGTCGCAATGCCAGATGTCGACCCGTGCGCCCGGGATCGCCGTGCACGGCCCGGCCTCGATCACGCGCAGCCGCAGGCGCAGCGGCACGCCCGGCTTGTCCTCGGTGATGTCGGATCGAACCAGCTTCGGATCGGCGTAGAACGGCCCTTCCTCCGCCTGCGGTGTCAGGATGCAGGCCGGCTCGTCAGCGGCGGCTCCGGCCGCCTGCGCACGCGTCGGCAGCAGGCCGGCCGCGCTGGCCGATATGATTCCGAGAAAGCCGCGTCGCGTCGATTTGCCCATTTCGCTGCTCCTGTCCGTGGTCGGCGGGATCGTCATCGCCGGGCAGGATGGCAAGATCGGGCTTCGATGATGGCGACAATCAGCCCGGACGTGTCTCGCTGTTTCGCAGCGGCAAGGGGATGCACGAGATCGGATACGCGGAGCTGAAGAGCTGAATATGAGGGAGGCTCTCTCGCTCGTCATTCCGGGGCGCGCCAACTTGGCGCGAGCCCGGAATCCATTTGTCTCCAGGGAATGCCGTACGATGGATTCCGGGCTCGCGACTTCGTCGCGCCCCGGAATGACGACAGAGATGGCCGCGATGCCGGCCAATCAGCCGATCTGCTTCTCGCCGTGCCGCTCCGACAGCGTGAAGATCTCGACGCCGGTCGCCGTCACGCCGACCGAGTGCTCGAACTGCGCCGACAGCGAGCGGTCGCGCGTCACGGCGGTCCAGCCGTCGGAGAGGATCTTCACGTGCGGCTTGCCGAGATTGATCATCGGCTCGATGGTGAAGAACATGCCGGGCTTGAGCTGCACGCCCTCGCCGGGCCGGCCGATATGGATGATGTTGGGTTCGTCGTGGAACATGCGCCCCAGGCCATGGCCGCAGAAATCGCGCACCACGCTCATGCCCTGCGGCTCGACGAAGCTCTGGATGGCGTGGCCGATGTCGCCGGTGGTGGCGCCGGGCTTCACCGCCGCGATGCCGCGCATCATCGCTTCATAGGTCACCTCGATCAGCCGCTCCGCCTTGCGGGCGATCGGGCCGACCGCGTACATGCGGCTGGAATCGCCATACCAGCCGTCGACGATGAAGGTGACGTCGATATTGACGATGTCGCCTTCCTTCAGCGGACGGTCGCCGGGCATGCCGTGGCAAACCACATGGTTGAGCGAGGTGCAGGTCGAATAGCGATAGCCGCGATACATCAGCGTCGCCGGAAAGGCGCCGTGGCTGAACGCGAACTCGCGGACGAACTGGTCGATACGGTCGGTCGGAACGCCGGGTCCGACGATGTCGGTGAGCTCGTCGAGGCACCTGGCCACCAGCGCACCCGCCTTGCGCATGCCGGCAAAGGCGGCCGGCCCATGCAGCTTGATCTGTCCGGTCTTGCGCAGCGAGGTATCGGTGGCTTCGACGTAGCTCATGCTGGTGCGGTCTTCCGGGCTGATCTCGTTTTCGGCGGAAAGGCTTGATTTCAGGCCCCAATTTAATGATTGCGGGCCTTCATGCAAGCGAAGCAGAGCGTTTTCGAGCGAAGTGGCTACCGGTTCGCGTGAAGAAAACGCGTCAAAACAAGAGCTTGCCGTTCCGGGGGCCCGAAAGCGGCCTAATTCGGGACTTCTACGGTGGTCTCCACCGGCAGCGCGCCGCCACGGATGCGGATTTCGCGGACGGGGTAGGGAACCCGGATGCCCTCCCGCTTGAAGGCGTCCCACAGCGCCAGCATCACGTCGCTCTTGACCTTGTCCATGCCGTCGGGGTCGGCGATCCAGAAGGTCAGCGAGAACTTCATGCCGGCTTCGGCGAACTCGGTCAGGATGCAGGTCGGCGGCTTGCCCTTCTGTGCGCGCGGATGGGCTTCGGCGGTCTCCGCCGCGAGCTTGCAGACCAGCTTCGGGTCGGCGTCGTAATTGGTGCCGAGGGCGATCTTCACCAGCGTGTTCTTGTCGGTATAGGTCCAGTTGACGACCTTCTGCGTCACCAGATCCTCGTTCGGCACCAGGAATTCGCGGCCGTCGCCGGCGGCGACGGAAATATAGCGCGTCTTCATCGCGCTGATGCGGCCGGTGTTGTCGCCGATGGTGACGAGGTCGCCGGGCTTCACCGACTTGTCGGCGAGCAGGATGATGCCCGAGATGAAGTTGGCGACGATCTTCTGCAGGCCGATACCGATACCGACGCCGACCGCGCCGGAGAACACCGCGAGCGCCGAAAGGTCGATCCCGACGGCGCCGAGCGCGATGACGATGGCGACGGCCAGCAGCCCGATGCGGATGATCTTGACCAGCAGCACCTGCACCGACGGCGTCAGGTCGCTGGTCGCGTTGATCCGGCTCTCGGCGAAATTGCTCGCGATATTGGTGGCCCATAGGGCGATGAGGAGCAGCGCGCCGGCCTTGATCACCAGCAGCGGGGTCAGCCTGAGGCCGCCCAGCACGATCGCGAAGGAATCCAGCAGGTCGACGGTGGTATCGAGCTGCCCGAGAATGGACAGCGCGGCGATGAACCATGCCGTGATCGACACCAGACGGACGATGAAGGCATTGCGCAGCACCGAGGTCACGAGCCGGATCACGAGCCAGGCCAGTCCGAGCTTGGCGGCGACCATCAGCAGATAGGAGCGGCTCGGCCAGGTCGCGTGGTACATCACGAGGCGCGAGATGATCACGAGCAGCGTGAACACCGCCGTCGAGGCGCTGGAGACCATCACCCGGGCGAAGTGCCGGAGCGGCAGCGGCCAGCGCATCGTCAGGGTGGTCATGTCGAGCCGGTTGCGCACGCCGGTCTCCGCCGCATAGGCGATGCCGGCCGCGGCGAGAATGAGGCCGAATTGCAGGTAGAACCAGGGCGAGGAGATTTCCGCCCCGACGCTGCGCGCCGTGGTCTGCACGAACTCCATGAAGTCCTTGAGGTCCATGTCCATCAGTCTCGTCGGCAAGCGTGGGGGAAATTGATTCGAGGGAGCCGCAGAATCCCATAAAGGGCGCGGCCGGGCCATCGATACACCGGCATGTGATGGACGTTAAGGCCGTATAATACGGGCAGATCGCCGCGAAATGCGAAAATGGGTTGGCGCGTGAGTCCGCCGACGATAAGGATGCATTCCCGCTCTTTTAACCCGGAAGGTGGATGGCCTCTCTCGACTCCGTCAGCCTCGCCATATTGCTCGGCGCCGTCCTCGTCATGGCCGGCATCCTGTCGAGCCTGCTTGCGCTGCGCTTCGGCGCACCCTTGCTGCTCGTCTTCCTTGCGGTCGGCATGCTCGCGGGCGATTCCGGCCCCGGGCAGATCCAGTTCGACGACGTCCGCACCACCTATCTGGTCGGCTCGGTGGCGCTCGCGCTGATCCTGTTCGACGGCGGCCTGAAGACGCGTTTTGCCAGCATCCGCACCGTGCTGGCGCCGTCCGTGGTGCTGGCGACCGTCGGCGTGCTGCTGACCGCGCTGATCACGGCGCCCTTCGCCAAATTCGCGCTCGATCTCAACTGGACGGAGTCGCTGCTGGTCGGTGCCGTGGTGGCCTCGACCGACGCTGCCGCCGTGTTCCTGCTGGTGCACACCCAGGGCCTGCGCCTGCGCCCGCGCGTCGGCGCGACGCTGGAGGCCGAATCCGGCACCAACGACCCGTTCGCGATCTTCCTCACCTTGATGCTGGTCGAGTACATCTCGCTGGGCTCGACCTCGGCGAGCCACGTGGTGATGGAGTTCATCCAGGAGGCGGCGCTGGGCGCCGTCGTCGGCGTCATCGGCGGGCGTCTCGTCGTCATCGCGTTGAACCAAGTGGCGTTGCCCCAGGGCCTGCATGCGCCCTTCGTGACCACGGGCGCCCTGGTGATCTTCGGCGGCTCGCAGATGATGCACGCTTCCGGCTTCCTTGCGGTTTATCTCGCCGGCATCATCATCGGAAACCGGCCGACCCGCGCGCATAATTCGGTGGTGGCCTTCCTCGATGCAGCGACCTGGCTGGCGCAGATCGTGATGTTCGTGCTGCTCGGCCTCCTGGTCTCGCCGAGCCGGTTGGGGGTCAGCGTGCTGCCGGCGATCGGCGTCGCCTTCGTGCTGATGCTGGTGGCGCGGCCGATCGCGGTGTTCGTCTGCCTTGCGCCGTTCCGCTTCAACTGGCGCGAGAAGATCTTCATCGCCTGGACCGGCCTGCGCGGCGCGGTCGCGATCTTCCTGGCCTCGATCCCGATGCTGGTCGGCCTGTCCAAGGCCTATCTCTATTTCGACGTCGCCTTCGTCGTCGTCATCATCTCGCTGCTGCTGCAGGGCTGGACCCTGGCGCCCGCCGCGCGCAAGCTGCACGTCGCGCTGCCTCGCGCCGAGCGCGGCCCGCGCCGTGTCGAACTGGACCTGCCCGGCCAGCTCGAGCAGCAATTGGTCGGTTACCCCGTCCGGCCCAAGAGCCTGTATTTCCGCCGCGGCCTGATTCCGTCCTGGTCCAAGCCGACGCTGGTGATCCGCAACGAGAACATCCTGACGCCGACGGAAGCCGACCCGATCGCGCCCGGCGATTACATCTACCTGCTGGCGCCGCCTGAAAAGGCCGAGTCGCTCGACCGCTTCTTCGTCGACATGCAGCCGAGCTCGGCGCCGGACCCGCATCTGCTCGGCGACTTCATGGTCTCCGCCGAGCACACGCTCGCCGAGCTCGCCGGCATCTACGGCGTGAAGGTGAGCGACGACGAGGGCAAGCTGACGCTCGCCGATTATTTCGACGTCCATCTCGACCGCGCGCCGAAGGAGGGCGCCGAGCTCGCACTGGACGAGATCGTGCTGGTTGCCCGCAACATCTCCGGTGGCCGTGTCAGCGTCGTGGGCTTGCGCCTGCCCGAAGAAGACGAGACGCCGGCGCCGCTGACGCGCACGCAGGCGCTGCGGAGAAAGCTCGCGGACGTGTGGGCTTCGGTGGCGGGGGTTTAGACGGTCTCGTGTCCCGGACGCGCTGCAACGCGGGAGCGTTGCTGCGCAGAGCCGGGACCCATGGCACCGAGTGGGCCCCGGCTCTGCGCCGCATCACTGCGTGCTGCGTCGCGTCCGGGGCACGAAACTCTGCTCACGCCAGCACCTTCACTCCACCAAAACTCGTCACCCGGCCCTGCTTCAGCATCACGATCTGCGTGGCGAGCTGGCGCAGTTCGGCGGCGTCGTGGCTGACATAGACCATGGGAACGTTGGCCTCGTCGCGCAGCCGCTCCAGATAGGGCAGGATCTCGAGCTTGCGGCCCTCGTCGAGCGCGCCAAGCGGCTCGTCGAGCAGCAACAGGCGCGGCCGTGACAGCAGCGCGCGTCCGAGCGCGACGCGCTGACGCTCGCCGCCGGAGAGCTTTCCGGGACGCCGGTCGAGCAGCGTGCCGATGTCGAGCAGGTCGATGATGCGTGTGTGCTGCGCCGGATCGGGCGCAAGGCCATTCATGCGCCGTCCGTAGTCGAGATTCTGCGCGACGCTGAGATGCGGAAACAGCCGCGCGTCCTGAAACACATAGCCGATGCGGCGTCGATAGGCCGGCACATGGATGCCGGCTTCGGTGTCGTCGACGGTCTCGCCGTCGATCACGATGCTGCCGCGGTCGGGCCGCAACAGCCCCGCGATCATGTTGATCAGCGAGGTCTTGCCGGCGCCGGAGGCGCCGAACAGGCCGATGACGCGGCCTTCACTGCTGAAGGACGCGTGCAGCGAGAACTCGCCGAGCTGCTTTTCCATGTCGACGCGCAGCATGGTCAATTCCCGTGCAGGCGTTGTGTGGCGCGGCGGGCGAACCATTCGGCTGATATCAGCGCGCCCAGCGCCAGGATGACGGAGACGATCACGAGACGGCCGGCCGCGGCATCGCCGTCCGGCGTCTGGATCAGCGAATAGATCGCGGACGAGATCGTCTGGGTCTCGCCGGGAATGTTGGAGACGAAGGTGATGGTGGCGCCGAATTCGCCGATCGCTTTGGCAAAACCCAGCACCATGCCGGCGAGCACGCCGGGCAGCGCCAGCGGCAGCGTCACGGTGAAGAACACCTTCCAGGGGGCCGCGCCCAGCGTCTCGGCTGCCTGCTCGAGCCGGCGATCGATCGCCTCGATCGACAGCCGCATCGGCCGCACCAGGAGCGGAAACGACATCACGCCGCAGGCGAGCGCGGCGCCGGTCCAGCGGAACGAGAAGACGATGCCGAGATAATCGGCGAGGAAGCCGCCGACGAGGCCGCGCTTGCCGAAGGTCAGGAGCAGGAGATAGCCGGTGACGACCGGCGGCAGCACCAGCGGCAGGTGCACGAGTGCGTCGAGCACCGATTTGCCCCAAAATTCCTTGCGGGCGAGCAGCCACGCCAGCGCAATGCCGAACGGCGTTGCGACCAGTGTGGCGATGACGGCGACCCTGAGCGAGAGCAGGATCGCCGTCCATTCGGCGGGAGAGATGTCTAACATCAAGCCGGTGATATCAGTTCGTGAAAATCAATCTCAGAAACAGGTCGCAAGGATCAGGCAGCAAGGATCACGTCGAGGGGCTGACCAGGAACTTGAAGCCGTATTTCTCCAGGATGGTCTTGGCGGCCGTCGAGCGCAGGAAGGCGAGATAGTCGCTGGTCTCGGGCTTCGCGGTCGTGGTCGCCGCAACGGGATAGATGATCGCGGGATGCGATTCCGCCGGGAAGGTGCCGACGATCTTCACGCCGGGCTCGACCTTGGCGTCGGTGGAATAGACGATGCCGAGACCCGCTTCGCCGCGCGCCACCAGCGTCAGCGCCGCGCGCACGCTCTCGGCCATGGCGAATTTCGGCTCGGCGGCCTGCCAGGCGCCAAGCTTCTCCAGCGCGGCCTTGGCATATTTGCCGACCGGAACCGACTTGACGTCGCCGGTCGCGATCCTGCCGTCGCCGGCGAGCTTGGCGAGGTCGAAGCCTTGCGCGATGGTGACGTTGTCGATCTTGGAATCCTTCGGCGCGATCAGCACGATGCTGTTGCCGAGCAGATTGACCCGGGAAGGTTCGTTGATTGTCTTCTTGGAGACCGCGTAGTCCATCCAGTCGGTGTCGGCGGAGACGAACACGTCGGCCGGCGCACCCTGCTCGATCTGCTTGGCAAGCACGGAGCTTGCGGCATAGCTGACGCTGAACTTCACCCCGGTCTTGGCGGTGTAGGCGGCGTCGACCTCGTCGAGCGCGTTCTTCATCGACGCTGCGGCGAAAACCGTGATGGTCTTGTCCTCGGCGCTGGCGGGCGAGAGGGCGGCGCCTGCAAGCAGGACGAAGGCGGTGAAAAGTCCGGCAATACGAATCATGGATGCGCTCCGTTGCGAGCTCGCGCGTGAATTCACGCGCAGATCTGGCGTTGGGTTAAGTCGGGTCGCGACGGGTGGAAGCGCTGCTCCACGAGGCCCGGCTGCGGCTTACGGCCGGCAGGGATATCGCAATTGCGAAGATAGCAGGGGCTGCGGCGTCAGGTCAAAGGGCGCCTGCCCTGCCGGGCGGGCCTATTGCGCCGGCAGGATCGCGATCGCGACCGAATTCTCCCTGGCGCCGCTGATCTGGAGCACGAAAGGCTGTGCGGACAGCTCGTATTTCACGGTCTTGCGGATGCCGCTGCAATCGGTCGCACCGCTGAAAGCCACGGGCTTGAGCACATGGCCATCCTGGACCACGTCGATCCAGGCGCCGGCGGACAGGCTGATCGTATAGAGCCCGGCGGTGGCGGATTTGACGCTGGTGAAGCCGGCAAAGGTGCCGTCCTTTGGCGCACGCTCCGGCGGCATGGGCAGCTTCGCCTCGCTTGGGGCGACGAGCCCCAGCGCGACGGCCGAGGACGGCAACGCCGCCTGCTCGCTGCCCGATGCGAGCCTGGCAAGGTCCGGCGCGGACAGCGCCGCGCGCTCGCGCTCGATCGGCCATTTGAACTTGTCGCAGCCGCTGGGCTCCTCCGCGGCGAGAGCGGAGGTCGCGCTGAAGGCGAGCGCAACGAGGAGGGTGAGGACGCGCATCTTGAATCCCATCATTGGCCACGCGAACGGCGCGAGGCTTGCGGTCAGGCTTGTTGAATGACGGGATGCGCGTCCCGGAATGCCGCGGGCTTACGGCACGGCGGCGAGGGCAATCCTAGCGCATCTGGTCGTTACGAACCAACCAACGAGTTCGTCATCCGGCAGCCGTGCCTCAATCACCACTGTCGTCCGGGACAAGCGCAGCTTTGGGCAACGCGCAGCGTTGTCCAGAGCGGGGCGCCGATCCGGGACCTATAGCCACAGGCCGGCGTAGTTGCGGGGGTTCGGAGTGACCTGCTTCGCGCAATAACCACGTCCTGTGGTTATGGGTCCCCGCGTTCGCGGGGACGACATCGAGAGTGTGGCGACCAGCGCCATCCACGTTCGCTACGGCTTCGCATCACCCGCGTGCAGCACCGCCTTGCAGGCCGCCGGCATCTGCGCCAGCGTCATCGGCGGTCTTGGCTTCGGCGGCTCCGGCGGCGGCTTGGGGTGCAGCACGGCGTCGGAGAACCAATAAGCGAGATCGGCGGGCTTGCAGCCTTCGTCCTCGGCTTGTGACGCCTGGCCCTCGCATTCGCCTGGCCCCGCCGGGCAGCGCATGCGGATGTGAAAATGGTAGTCGTGGCCCCACCAGGGGCGGATCTTGGACAGCCACGCGCGGTCGCCCTTGGCCTCGCGGCACAGCGCCTTCTTGATCGCGGCATTGACGAAGATGCGCTGCACCGCCGGCTCCCGCGCCGCATCGCGCAGCACCAACACATGGCTCGGCGTGAACACCTTCGGGTCGACGTCGAGCCGGTCCGGGCGCACCATCATCACCGCCGACATATCCTCGCGCTCCTCGCGCGAGAGGCGGCGGTCCGGCATCGGCGTCAGCCAGATGTCGGCGTCGAGCCCGATCTGGTGGCTGGCATGGCCCGACAGCGCCGGGCCGCCGCGCGGCTGGGCGATGTCGCCGACCAGGATGCCCGGCCATCCCGCGTCCTTGTGCGCCTTGGCCGCGAGCCGCTTGATCAGTGCGATCATGTCGGGGTGGCCATAGCTGCGATTGCGCGACAGCCGCATCACCTGCCAATGATCGCCGTTGACCGGGATCTGTTCCGCGCCGCCGATGCAGCCCTTGGTGTAGGAACCGATGACATGGGCCGGCCCCTTCGACGGCAGCAGTTTTCGCGCGAACAGTTCCTTCGCGGCGAGGTCCGGGTCGTTCGGATTGGCGAGCGGCGGCAGCGGCTTCGGGCTGACGCTGCCCTTGTCCTGGGCCAGCGCGTCGCCGGCGGCCAGAAGCGTCATGACGATCAGGAGAGGGGTGAAGCGGCGGGGATGCATGCTGATTCCCCTTATAGCCCAACACCGCGTCAGGGTTAAGAATTAGGCTTTCGCCGAGGGGCGAGCTCACGGCGTCTTTACAGCCGCGGCGGGCCGGCGACATCATGCCCGCGAGGCAAAGGGCTTTTCATTATGACATTTTCTCTGGCGCGGCGCGCGACGCCAGCCGCCTTGGCGGCTGCCGTGCTGGCGCTGACCGCGGTTCTGGCGGCCCCGGCGCGGGCGGATCTTCGGGTCGACATCGACAAGTCGTCACAACGCATGTCGGTTCGCGTCGACGGCGCGCCGCGTCATTCCTGGCCGGTGTCGACCGGCCGCAGCGGCTATGGAACGCCGAGCGGCACGTTCCATCCGCAGGCGATGATGCGGCGCTACTTCTCGCGCAAATACTACAATTCGCCGATGCCGCACGCGATCTTCTTCCATTACGGGTTTGCCATTCACGGCACCACCGACATCGGCCGCCTCGGCGGGCCAGCCTCGCATGGTTGCGTGCGGCTGCATCCGGCGCATGCGGCGGCGCTGTTCGCGCTGGTGCAGCGCGAGGGCGCGCGGAACACGACCATCCGTATTTCCAATTGAGACGTGAAGATCGTCGTTTTCGCGCCGCGCCGTCCGGTTTCTTAACAGTGCGATAACCGTATCCCGCACTGGCGCATATTCGTGCGCCGAACGGGATTCGCTTCCGTCCTGCATACAATCGCACGCGGCTTCGGAAATGATTCAAGCACGCGCGCAATTCTGCGCCGCGTCTCGCTCCAATTGCGACGAAGCGATGGGTTCGCCGCGCCGCCTGGCCCCGTCGCGCCGCTCAAACAGGCAGATTGAACCGGCTTGCAGCGGCCGCAACGGACCTCCGGCGCCGATGGGGGACTTGAAGATTACAATTTTTTCAGACACTTGCCTCAAGACTTGCTCGCGCAAGACTTGCGCCGCCGGGCGCGAATGGGACGAGTGACGTTGGGTTTGAAGTCTCCAAAACCAGGAAAACGAAACAGAGGCGTGCGTGCCCGGGCCGGCCAAGCGCCGCGCAAGCCGCGCTTTGCACGTACGACGCGCGCCCTGTCCGAGCGCGACGAAATCCTGCGCAGCCGTGCCGAGGCGGAAGCTGCGATCGCGGACGCGCGCAAATCCCACGAGCGGCTGCGCCAGGCCGTCGACATCCTGCCGCAAGGCATCGTGTTTCTCGACGCCGAAGGCCGCTACGTTCTCTGGAACAAGAAATACGCCGAGATCTACAGCAAGACCGCCGATCTGTTCGCCGAAGGCGCACGTCTCGAAGACACGCTGCGCATCGGCGTCGCGCGCGGCGACTATCCGGAAGCCGCGGGCCACGAGGACGAGTGGATCGCCGAGCGGCTGCAGAAGCTCTACCAGCCGGGCGCGCGCCACGAGCAGAAGCTGTCCGACGGCCGCGTCATCCTGATCGACGAGCGCCTGACGGATGACGGCGGCGTCGTCGGCCTGCGCGTCGACATCACCGAGCTCAAGCAGCGCGAGGCCTCGTTCCGCCTGCTGTTCGACGGCAATCCCGTTCCCATGATCGTCTGCGCGCTCGACGACGAGCGTATCCTCGGCGTCAACGACGCCGCGATCGCGCATTACGGCTACAGCCGCGCCGAGTTCGAGCGGCTGAAGATCCGGTCCCTGCAGGCCTTCGACAGCGAGCCGCCCTGGACCGCGGACCGGTCGAGCGAGGAGCAGGCCGGCCGTACCTGGAAGCACGTCAAGGCCGACGGCGCGCTGATCGACCTTGCGATCTATTCCCGCGAGCTGACCTATGCCGAGCGGCCCGCGGTGCTGCTGGCGCTGATGGACATCACCGAGCGCAAGCGCGCCGAGGCGCGGCTTGCCTTCATGGCCCAGCATGACGCCCTGACCGGCCTGCCCAACCGCACGCTGCTGCGCCAGCAGATGGACGAGATGCTGCTGCACACGAGGCGCAGCGCCGAGAAGGTCGCGCTCCTGATGCTGGGGCTCGACAATTTCAAGGCCGTCAACGACACGCTGGGACATGCGGTTGGCGACAAGCTGCTGCGCGGCGTCGCCAAGCGGCTGCGGTCGACCTTGCGCGAGGAAGACGTGCTGGCGCGGCTGAATTCCGACGAGTTCGCCATCCTGCAGAGCGGCCTGACGCGGCCCGAAGACGCGGTGGGATTGGCAAAGCGCCTGCTCGAGGCCATCGCCGATCCCTATCTGCTCGACGGCCATTCCGTGGTGATCGGCGCCTCGATCGGCATCGCGATGGCGCCGGGCGACGGCGAGGAGTCCGAAAAGCTGCTCAAGAGTGCGGACATGGCGCTGTCGCGCGCCAAGCTGGATGCGCGCGGCAGCTTCGCCTTCTTCGAGGCTGCGCTGGATGCCAAAGCGCAGAGCCGCCGCAAGATCGAGGTCGAGCTGCGCGACGCGATCCGCAACGACGTGCTGCGGCCGTATTACCAGCCGCTGATCGACCTCTCGAGCGGCCGCATCACCGGCTTCGAGGCGCTGGTGCGCTGGCCGCATGCCGAGCGCGGCATGGTCTCGCCTGCCGAGTTCATCCCGGTCGCCGAAGATACCGGCTTGATCAACCCGCTGGGCAGGCTGATGCTGCGCCGGGCGTGCCTGGATGCCGCGGCCTGGCCGGACGACGTCCGCGTCGCCGTCAATCTGTCGCCGCTGCAGTTCCGCAGCGGTAATCTGCTCTCGATGGTGACGGACGCGCTCAAGGCGTCCGGTCTGCCGCCGCGCCGGCTCGAGCTCGAGATCACAGAGACGCTGCTGCTGGAAAAGAGCGTGCAGGTGCTGGCGACGCTGCATGCCTTGCGCGCGCTCGGGGTCCGCATCTCCATGGACGATTTCGGCACCGGCTATTCCAGCCTCAGCTATTTGCGCAGCTTCCCGTTCGACAAGATCAAGATCGACCAGTCCTTCGTGCGCGATCTCGGCGCCAACCGCGAGGCGCAGGCGATCATCCGCTCCATCGTCAGCCTCGGCAAAGGCCTCGGGGTCACCATCACCGCCGAAGGCGTCGAGACCGAAGCCGAGCTGAGCTGCCTGCGGACCGAGGGCTGCGACGAGGGTCAGGGCTTTCTGTTCAGCAAGGCCCGCCCCCATGGTGAGATCATCAGCCTGCTCGCCGCCCAGCGCGGCATCGACGGCGACGCGCTGGTGGCGTGAGCGGCGCACGAGGCGCGCATCCCGGCCGGTGGCGAGACTTGCACGTCCCGAGGAAGCTGCGTCATGGTCCGTCGGTGACGGATCGTCGAACCTGCCGCGCGCCGACGGCGTCTCATGATGAGTTCCAATGAACGGGTCGGCTCTCCCATGACCTCCGATGCGCCTCCGTTACCACCGTCTGAGCCGCGCTATGCCCGTTTCTCCAGGCGGTTCAAGGCCGTCCTGCTCGACTGGATGCTGGCGATGGCCCTGCTGTTCGGCGCTCTGGCGGTCGCGAGCAATGTCGCGAGCGATGGGCTGAGCCGGACGCTCGGGATCGCAGTCGTCGTCATCCTGCTGCTCTACGAGCCGGTGCTGGTCTGGCGCATCGGCGGCACGCTCGGACATGTCTGGACGAATTTGCGCGTCGTCGACGACCGCGGCGGCAATGTGAGCTTCGCCAAGGCGCTTGCGCGCTTCGCGGTCAAGGGCGTCCTAGGCTGGTATTCGTTCGTGATCATGGCCGCCACGCGGCGCAATCAGGCGGTTCACGACCTGCTCACGCATTCGACCGTCCAGATCCGCGATCCCGCCAAGGCGACGCCCGGCCAGTTCATCACGGAGCGGCGCGAGGACGATGTGGCGATGCCATCGCGGTTGCGGCGTTTGTTCGTGACGTTGGTCTATCTTGCGCTGGGCGTCTTGCTCTATTTCGGCGTGCTCGCGGTCCTGGTGCGGGCCGGTGTCCTGTCCCGCGCGTGTCTCAACAACGACATTTGCAACGGAAGCGACCGCATCGTCGACACCGCCGCTGCTGTGGCCTTCCTTCTAATGATCGCCCTCGTGATCGGCATGGGCTGGCGCGGCCGGCTGCTCGGTGCGCGCAGGGCGGCGTGACGCCACGCTCTCTCCGTTAACCTCTCCCGCTTGCGGGAGAGGTCGCGCCGGAGGCGCGGGTGAGGGCTTTCTCCACTGGGGGATTGTCCCGTTGCGGAGATACCCTCTCCCCAACCCTCCCCCGCAAGCGGGGGAGGGAGCGCACCGGCGTTGCGGCCGTCATCACTCTCCCGCCAAAATCGCCCTGCCCACATCCTCATAATGCGTGTCCCGCGCCTGGATCTGCTGGGCGATGGCGTGCATGTCGCGAAACCGTCGCTCGAACGGATGCTTTCGGAACACCGCCGTCGCCCCGGCCATGTGATAGGCGGTGTCGACCACGCGTGCGGACCGATGGATGGTCCAGGTCGCGGCCAGCCGAACCGCGCTGCGATGCGCCGCGCTGAACTCGCCGGTCGCGGACAGCTCGCGCCACATCGCATGGGCTGTCGCATAGAGATAGGCGCGCGCGGCGCGCAGATCGCCTTCGGTGCGGCCGATCAGGCCCTGGACCGCCGCGTTGTCGCGCATCGCTGCTGTCGCGAGCGAAGCATGCTTTGCGCGCGCCAGCGCGATCGCGGCATCCAGCGTCGCCCGCGCGACGCCGAGCGAGACGGCGGCAAAGCCCAGGCTGAACGTTGCGCCGGTGCCGATCCTGTAGAGCGGACCCGGCTCGCGCAGCGCGGCCGTCACGTCGCGAAAGGCGGTGAAGCGTTCGGGAATGAAGAGGTCGCTGACCTCATAGGAATCGGTGCCGGTGCCGGAAAGGCCGATCGCCTGCCAAACGTCGTGCAAGACTGCGCTTGCGACCGGAAACAGGATGGTGCGCACCTCCGGCGATCCGTCGGCGTTCCTCCGCGGCGCGCCGTCAGCTCCGACGATGCGCACATGCGCCCCGAGCCAGCTCGCCTGCCGCGAGCCCGAAGCAAAGTCCCAGCGCGCCGTGACGCGGTAGCCGCCCTCGACGCTGCGCGCCTCATGCCCAATCGCGCCCCAGGCGAGGATGCCGGGTGCCGCATTGAAGATCTCGTGCGCGGTGTCGGGATCGAGCCAGGCCGCGATCATCGCGCAGACGCTGCATTGCCCGAGACACCATGCGGTGGAGGCGTCCGCCTTGGCGATCTCCTCCAGCATCTGCATGAAGGTTTCGATCGGGGCCTCGGCGCCGCCGAGGCTCCGCGGCAGCAGCGCGCGATAGAGCCCGTTGTCGATGAGCGCATTCACGACGTCAGGTGTCAGCCGACGGGTCCGCTCGATCTCGTCCGCTTCGCGCGCGATGATCGGCGCAATGGCGCGGGCGCGTTCGACCGGACCAGCTTCGGCAAGCTCCTGCATCCGGGTTTCCTCGCCCTCGTTCTGTTGTGCCGGATGATCGTGATGCCTCGGGCGGCGGGGAGCAAGTGTCGCGCGCTCACGGGGCCTTGAATGCCGACGCAATGGTCCAGGCACCAACAAGTTGGCAACATCCACAATTTCGAGTAGGATGCTCTGATTAAAACAATCTTATGGCGATTTTCTCGCTCGAACTGTCTTGATTTCATTCATGGAGATTGATGATGGCGAAGAAGCCGAACGGCGGCCGCATGGTCCTCAAAGCCTATCGCGGCGATGCCAAGACATTGCTGGCCTTCAACCTCGACAAGTCCCAGGCCAAGGACCTCGCGGGGTTCACGATCCAGTGCAAGCCCGATGGCCAGCCCGCCTACTACATCTACAATGAGTTGCAGTTCGAGCGACCCGCTGATCACGCGCAGGACTCGAAGGAGCCGGCGCGTTCGAGCATCAACGCGCCGATCCATAAATTCCGCTGGCTCCATGTGCCGGGCTCGGTGCACCAGGGCGTCAAGCCGTTCCGCGGCAAATACGCCTACACCGTGACGCCGCGCTATTTCGACAACGGCGTCCTGACCCCGCTCGATCCGGACATGAGCGTGTCCACGACGATCCTGGTCGACAGCTTCTCCAAGCAGAGCGTCGAGCTCGGATTCACACGCGGCTTCGTGCAGTCGCAGGCGTTCGTCAATCATTTCGGCAAAACGGCGCCGATCCAGCCGAGCAAGCACGATCTGGTGTATGATACGTCCGAGGTCGCAGGGACCAATGCGCACGGCGAGAAGTTCACCTTCGCGGACGAATACGAATGGATGGGCTTTACCGCGCGCGAGAAGATCATCGGTCTCCTCACCGACGTCCTGAAGAACAAGGACCTCGTCGTCGACGTCTTCGCCTACGATCTCAGCGAATCCGATACCGTTGGCCTGTTGCTGAAACTCGCGGGGCAGGGGCGCGTCCGCATCATCCTCGACAACGCCGCGCTGCATCACAATAAGGAAAAGCCGACGCCGGAGGACCGCTTCGAGCAGGCGTTCAACAAGGCCGCCAAGGGCAAGGACCTGCTGCTGCGCGGCAAGTTCGGTCGCTATTCCCACGACAAGGTCATGATCGTCTACCGCAAGGGCGCCAAGAAGAACTCCCCGCAGAAGGTGCTGACCGGCTCGACGAACTTCTCGATCACCGGCCTCTACGTCAACTCGAACCACGTTCTCGTCTACAATGATGCCGAGGTTGCGGGCTTCTATGCCGGCGTGTTCGAGCAGGCGTGGACCGACGGCGTCAAGAAACCGGCGTTCATCAAATCGGCCTGGTCGAAAGCGCCGTTCGTCTCGACCTCGAGCAAGACGCCGAAGACCAGCATCACCTTTTCGCCGCACGACGAGCAAGGCGCCGCCAAGGCGCTTGCCCCGGTGGTCGCCCAGATCGCGAAGGAAGCCAAGAAGCCCAAGGGCACCGGCAGCGTGCTGTTCGCCGTGATGGAGATGGCCAACGGCAACAGCCCCGTCTACGAGGCACTGAAGACGATCCATGCCAACGACAAGGTCTTCAGCTACGGCATCTCGGACAACCCGAACGGCATCTATCTCTATCCCGTCGGCAAGAAGACCGGCGTGCTCGTCACCGGCAAGCCGGTGCAGACCCAGTTGCCGCCGCCGTTCAACCAGGTGCCGAACATCGCCGGGGTCAAGCACCAGATCCACCACAAATTCGTCGTTTGCGGCTTCAACGGCGACGACCCCGTCGTGTTCTGCGGCTCGTCGAACCTCGCCTCTGGCGGAGAGGAGAACAACGGCGACAATCTCCTGACCATCCGCGACAAGGACATCGCGACCGTGTTCGCGGTGGAGGCGCTGGCGCTGGTCGATCACTTCAACTTCCTCGACAGCACGGCGACCGGCGGCAAGAAGGCCAAGCCCAAGGCGTCGAAGGCGCAGGCGGCCCTCGACGCCAAATGGTTCCTGTCGACGACCGACGGCTGGACGACGAAATATTTCGACACCCGCGATCTGCATTGCGCCGACCGGGAAATGTTCGGCTGACCGACGGAGGCGGCGGCCGGTTCAATGCTGAACCGGCCGCTTCCGTTTCCTGCCCCTCAGCACCGCCGTGTAGGCTGGTTGTGCCAGTTGACCGCACTCTACCGCGGCATCCGGATGCATCACTCAAGACACGTTTTGGTTGTATTGTCGTCCTTTTTGAACTTTACTGACGGTTTTCAGAGTAGGGAGAATTTTCATGGTCAGTTTACGTGAACCGGGATTAGGACCGATTGTCGGTCACACCACCGATACGACGGCCAGGATTTGGGTCCGCGCTGCGGACCCCGCGGATGACAGGGCGCAGCTCGACGAGAACCGGCGAACCGTCGGCGTAATCGGCATCGTGGAAAACAACAAGATCGACGTCGCCTGGTACTTTCGGCTGAACCGGGAGTATGACCGCACGGGGACCTTCGTCCTCGGCTCGGACGTCCAACTTGGGTACTATGACGCGACCGACCTCGACAGCGTCGAAGAAGTTGCTGTTGCGGTAAACCTCAACAAGAATGTGCCGGCAAAGCCGCTCACGCCGAATACGGCATACACCGTTCGGGTCGGCGTGCTCACGGTCGACGATCCCACGCCGAACACATCCCGGACGTCAGATCTGCAACTCATCGCGATCTTGCCTGACATCAACATCATCAAGAACGATCTGTTGAGGCTCGATCCGTCGAAATGCGAGGCGAGATTCCGCACCTTCCCCCCTTCGGGGCAGATCGCCGGCTCTCTCGCATTCCTGCTCGGATCGTGCCGCTATCCTGGGCTACTTTGGAAGATCAAGGAGGCCGACCAGATATTCGGGCCGATGTCTCTGCACTTTAAGGACAGTCCGATCGGCCCGGCGGCCTCCTTCACCATGATGTGCGGCGACCAGATCTATGCCGACATGCTCAATCGCTTCGTTCCTATCCTTCGAGCCGAGCGGTATGACGAATTTCAGGAGCGCTATACAACTGCCTATTCAGCGCAAAACCTACGCAATCTGCTGCAGCGATCGAGCACCTACATGATCCTCGATGACCATGAGATCGAGGACAACTGGACTCAGGACCGGCTGAAAGGCGATCCCGGCAAGCACATGGTGTTCAACTACGCGGTCACCGCCTACATGAACTACCAATGGAGCCACAGTCCGCGCACATGGGGGCGCCTTCTGTATTACACGTTCGATTGCGGCGGCTATCCGTTTTTCGTTCTCGACACGCGCACCCAGCGTTACAAGAACAACAACGACCGTGCGCTCGATAACGGGCTCCGCGACAATTACATGCTCGGCTATCCGACCATCGACGAGCATCATCCCGGACAAATGCGCAGGCTGAAGGACTGGCTTTCGCAGATGCAAAAGGACCGCAACAACGTCCCAAAGTTCATCGTCTCATCCAGCGTATTCGTTCCGAATGCGATGGACGAACGGATCGGCGACCGAACGAAGAGAGGTCTCGATACGCTGCTGTTCGAGGTTAATGGAAACAATCGCGACGACAGCGACAGCTGGCCGGCATTTCCGCAGACGCGCAAGGAACTGCTCGACCATATCGTCGATGAATCCATTCAGAATGTTATCTTTCTCTCCGGCGACATTCATTGCTCGAATGTCGCCGAAATCGCATTCGAGCGCGATCAGGGCCAAAAGAAGAAGATCCTGCCCCTCAGGGCATTCTCGATTACGTCATCGGCATTCTATTGGCCGTTTCCGTTCGCCGATGGCGATCCGAACGGGTATGTGCACGATTCCCGACAATCCGAGCAATGGGATGCGTTTCCGCTCAAGGACGGCAAGACGCGCATGCATTACAAGTCATGGGGCTTCACCCAGGATGACAATTTCGCGCGCATCGAGATCGACAGGACGAAATCGCGACTCAAGGTCCGTGTCTTCGATCGCAACGGCAAGCCGGTTGTGAATACCGAGGCCAATGGCGCGAACGTTCCGCTCGAAACCGACCTGCAGCTGGAGTCCTGGCTTTAGCGCGCTTTCTTGATGCGCTTCACCGCCATCGACGTGCTGCTGATCGTCCGCCGCCGCGGTCACCGGCGTGGCCGTGCCGTGAGTATGGCGGCACCTCGTCAGGCCGCAGCGCGGCCAAGGTCGAGCGATGGTCTGCGCCTGGTCGGGAAGCTCAGCGCCACCGCGACGGCGGCGAGCCCGATCGCGAAGGAGCCGACATGCAGCCATGTGTAGCGCTGGAAATTGTCGAACACGAGCCCGCCGGCCCACGGACCCAGCGCCATGCCAAGGCTGGCAAACGCGGACACGGCGCCGAACACGGTGCCCATGATGCGCGCGCCGAAGAATTCGCGGACCAGCACCGCATAGAGCGGCATCACGCCGCCATAGGCGAGGCCGAACACGACCGAGAGCGCGTAGAACTCGCCGAGCTGCGCCACCGCAAGATACGTCGCGATGCACATCGCCTGCACGAACAGGCCGCCGACCAGCACCGGCTTTGCACCGATGCGATCGGCGAGCGTGCCGAGCAGCAGGCGGCCGCCGAGGCCCGAGACACCGGCGACGCTGTAGACCGTCACCGCCGTGAGCGGCGCGATGCCGCAGACCATCGCATAGGACACCATGTGGAAGATCGGGCCGGAATGCGCGGCGCAGCAGGCGAAATGTGCCGCCGCCAGCGCGATGAATTGCGGCGTGCGCAGCGCCTGCGCCGCGGTCAGCTCGACCTCCGGCGCTGCGCCCGCGCTGGCGGGCCCGGTCGCGGCCGGTGCCGGCCGCACCAGGAAGCAGGCGGGGATCAGCAGCGCCCAGGCCGCACAGCCGATCACGAGCATCGCGGTGCGCCAGTCATAGGCCGTGATCAGCCAGCTCGCGGTCGGCGCGATCGTCACCGGCGACACGCCCATGCCGGCGGAGACCAGCGCCACCGCAAGGCTCCTGTTGTTCTCGATCCAGGCGCTCGCGAGCGCCATCATCGGCGCGTAGAAGCTGCCGGCGGCAATGCCGATCAGCACGCCAAAGCAGAGCTGGAATTGCCACAGGCTCGTCGCCAGGCTCGCGGTGACGAGACCGAGCCCCAGCAGCACGCTTCCCGCGAGCACCACGATGCGCGTGCCGAAGCGGTCCGACAGCGTGCCCCACAGGAATGCGGCAAATCCCATGCATAGAAAATCCAGCGTCGCCGCCGCCGAGACCCCGGCGCGCGACCAGCCCATCGCGTCAGAGATCGGTTGCAGGAACACCGCCAGCGACAACATCGTGCCGAACCCGACACAGGTCATCAACGCGCCCGCGGCGACAACGACCCAGCCATAGTCGAAGCTCGATGGCCTGCTCATGCGTTTCCTCGGCGCTTTTGGTTTTGTTGATGGTGCGCAGTGGAGATGGTGGCCCATCTGCCGGGAGAGGGCAAGGCGGGACGGGGCGCGTGCTGACACCGTTCGCGCGCGATGATAACATGCCTGGCGTTGCCGGCCTGCGATGTCGTTCTCATGGACGCACCCCGGCGTGAGGGAGCGAATCCAATGAAACAGGAAGCGCTGTGCCGGCCGCGCGGTTGCCACCGGTTCCTCCTGCCTGTCATGTTCGCCGCCGCTGTCGCGGCATTTCCGGCCCGCGCACAGGATGGCGGAAGCGTTGCCCGCGAGCCGGGGCCGGTGTTTTCGCAGAGCGGCCCCGATGCCGAACTCTACGGCGCGGCTGAGGGTTACCCGATCGGCACGCGGGGAGGCGCGCCCCAGCTTGATAAGCTGGTCGGGGTCTACAGCCATTTCGATGCGCTCTACCCCTCGCGCGCGATCGGTCGCGCTACGATGCCGTGGCAATTCAAACGCGCGCCAGAGCCGTCGATTGCCTACAGTTTTGACAACCAACGACTGAGCATCGCGGACTACCTCAAGCGCAACCCGACGACGGGACTGCTGATCGCCAGGGACGACACCATCCTGTACGAGCACTATCAATATGCCCGGACCGATCACGACCGCTTTGTCTCGCAATCCATGGCGAAGACGCTGGTTGCCATGCTGGTCGGCATCGCGGTCTCGGAGGGACGCATCAAGTCGATCGACGATCTCGTCTCGACCTATGTCTCCGGCCTTGCAGGAACGGAATACGGCAACACGTCGATCCGGACCTTGCTGAACATGTCTTCGGGCGTCGAATTCTCGGAAGTCTACGATGGGAAGGACGACATCGCCCGGCTTGGGCAGGCGCTGTTCGGCGATGAGCCGAAGGATCTCGCGGCCATCGTCGCGCAATTCAACACGCGAATCGCGCCGCCGGGGACTAAATGGCACTATGCCAGCGTTGAAACCGAGATTCTCGGCCTGGTGTTGCGCGCCGCGACGGGCACGCCGGTTGCCGACTATCTCCACGACCGCATCTGGAGCGCCATCGGCACCGAAGCGGATGCGTCGTGGGCGATCGACCGCAGCGGGCAGGAGATTGCTTTCTGCTGCTTCAACGCAACCTTGCGCGACTATGCGCGCCTGGCCCGGTTGCTCGCACATGACGGCGCCTGGGAAGGCCGTCAATTGATTCCCCGGCAGTGGCTGCTCGATGCCACGACGGTCAGGCCGGAGGATGGCCATCTCGCGCCGCGCGTCGCCACGCCCTATTTCGGTTACGGCTACCAGGTCTGGCTGCTTCCCGGCGAGCAGCGCAGATTTGCGCTGCTGGGTATCCGCGGTCAGGTCATCCTGGTCGATCCCGCCTCCAAGCTCGTGATGGTGCACACCGCCGTTCAGCCGAAGCCGTCCGAGCCGGGCGCCCTCCGGGAGCCGCTGGCGCTCTGGTTCGCCGTGCTGCAACAGCTCGGGCAATGAGGATCTGACGGCGCCTCGATCCCAAATTTTTGCGCCGGCCATGTCGGCGCCGGGCGGGTTCGATCGTCCTCAGGTTTCACAATCGCCGGACGTGGCCGGGTGACCCGGCACAGGGGACGTGAGGTCGTCACCTCGACGTCTCAAATCGAACTGGAGCAATGCTTATGAGGATCACCGTCGAGACCAGCGTCGCAGCCCCCATCGATCGAGTCTGGCAGGCCTATACGACGCCTGCCGACATCGTGAAGTGGAATGCGGCGTCCGACGACTGGCATACGACCAAGGCGACGGTCGACCTGCGGAACGGCGGCGCGTTCTCGTCCCGGATGGAAGCCAAGGACGGCAGCATGGGTTTCGACTTCGCCGGCACCTACACCGAGATCGTCGAGCACAAGCGGATCGCCTACGCGTTCGGCGATCGCAAGGCCGAGGTCGAGTTCGTGCCCGGCCCGAACGGCGTGGTCGTCCGCGTCGCCTTCGATGGCGAGACGACGCATTCGGAGGAGCAGCAGCGAAGTGGTTGGCAGGCGATCCTCGACAGTTTCAAGCGGTACGTCGAGGCGAAGCAGAAGGCGTGATTGACCAGGAAGCAGGCGAGCCGACGGACGCCTGTTTTGCCCGATGGAGCAAGTCGGCTTCGTGAACTCCTAAAATAACCCAACGCCGCCAACGGTGCGGTTACTGTGCATGGGGTTGTTTTCGCGTTTCTTGTTTGGCCGGATCCCGAGTGGTTCGGACCGAACCGATCTCGCCGTCGTCGTCATGGCCGGGCTTGACCCGGCCATCCACGTCTTCGCCAAGCCTCAAAACGTGGATGCCCGGGCCTTCGCCGCGCCGAAGCGGCTTCGGCCGCGCAGGCGGGACAAGCCCGGGCATGACAAGTTGGGGTAACTTTCGAGCCTTAAAGCCCTCGCCTCAGCTATCCACCTTCAGCGCGGCAATGAAAGCTTCCTGCGGGATGTCGACCTTGCCGAACTGCCGCATCTTCTTCTTGCCTTCCTTCTGCTTCTCCAGAAGCTTGCGCTTGCGCGTGATGTCGCCGCCGTAGCACTTCGCGGTGACATCCTTGCGCAGCGCGCGCACGGTCTCGCGCGCGATCACCTTGCCGCCGATCGCCGCCTGGATCGGGATCTGGAACATGTGCGGCGGGATCAGCTCCTTCATCTTCTCGACCATGGCGCGGCCGCGGCCTTCGGCGCGGGTGCGATGCACGAGCATCGAAAGCGCATCGACCGGCTCGGCGTTGACCAGGATCTGCATCTTGACGAGGTCGGCCGGCTTGTAGTCGGTGAGATGATAGTCGAACGAGGCGTAGCCCTTGGAGACGGATTTCAGCCGGTCGTAGAAGTCGAACACCACTTCGTTGAGCGGCAAATCGTATTTCACCATCGCGCGGGAGCCGACATAGGTCAGCTCCTTCTGCGAGCCGCGGCGGTCCTGGCACAGCTTCAAGACGCTGCCGAGATATTCGTCGGGCGTCATGATCGTCGCCTCGATCCAGGGCTCCTGGATCTCGGCGATCTTGACCACGTCGGGCATGTCGACGGGATTGTGGATCTCGATCTCGGAGCCGTCGTTGAGCTTCATCTTGTAGATGACGCTCGGCGCGGTCGCGATCAGATTGAGGTCGAACTCGCGCGACAGCCGCTCCTGGATGATCTCCAGATGCAGCAGTCCGAGGAAGCCGCAGCGGAAGCCGAAGCCGAGCGCCGCGGAGGTCTCCATCTCGAAGGAGAAGCTCGCGTCGTTGAGCCGCAGCTTGCCCATGGCGCCGCGCAGCGTTTCGAAGTCGTCGGCATCGACCGGGAACAGGCCGCAGAACACCACGGGGATCGCCGGCTTGAAGCCCGGCAGCATCTCCGTGACAGGCTTGCGGTCATCGGTGATGGTGTCGCCGACGCGGGTATCGGCGACTTCCTTGATCGCGGCGGTGATGAAGCCGATCTCGCCGGGACCGAGCTCGTCGACCTGCGTCATCTTCGGCGTGAAGAAGCCGACGCGCTCGACGTCGTAGGCCGCGCCCGTGCCCATCATGCGCACGCGGCTGCCCTTCTTCATGACGCCGTCGACGACGCGGATGAGAACGACGACGCCGAGATAGACGTCGTACCAGCTGTCGACCAGCAGCGCCTTCAAGGTCGCATCGCGGTCGCCCTTGGGCGGCGGCAGCCGGGTGACGATGGCTTCCAGCACGTCGGGGACGCCGAGGCCGGTCTTGGCCGAGATCATCACCGCGTCGGAGGCGTCGATGCCGATCACGTCCTCGATCTGCTGCTTGATCTTCTCGGGCTCGGCCGCGGGAAGGTCGACCTTGTTCAGGACGGGGACGATCTCGTGGTTGTTGTCGAGCGCCTGGTAGACGTTGGCGAGCGTCTGCGCCTCGACGCCCTGGCTGGCATCGACCACCAGCAGGGAACCCTCGCACGCCGCCAGCGACCGCGAGACTTCGTAGGCGAAGTCGACATGGCCGGGCGTGTCCATCAGGTTGAAGATGTAATCCTTGCCGTCCTTGGCCTTGTACGCGAGGCGCACCGTCTGCGCCTTGATGGTGATGCCGCGCTCGCGCTCGATGTCCATGGAATCGAGCACCTGCTCCTTGCCCGCCATTTCGCGGTCGGAGAGCCCGCCCGTCATCTGGATCAGGCGGTCGGCCAGCGTCGATTTGCCATGGTCGATATGGGCGACGATGGAGAAATTGCGGATGTTGGAAATGGGGACGGTCGTCATGGGCGCGGGATACCACTCACATCCCCGTGCGGCAACCATATTGCTGTAATTTCAGGGCCTTTGTTCACGCCAAGCTGATTCCACCATCGCCCAAAACGCGCTAGGCAACGGCCATGTCGACCACCTCGATCCCCACCGCCCGGGCGCGCACGAAGACCCGCCTGAGCTTCAACCGCTTCCGGGCCTGGCTGGTTGCCTGCGCGGTCCGCCCCGAGGCGAGATTGTGGCTGGTGATCCAGCTCGCCATCCTGCATGCGGTGCTCTGGACCTTCATCCTGATCAATTTGAAGGCGGCGCAGGACGTTCACATGGACGTCGCAGAAGCCTATGGCTGGGGCCAGAAATTCCTCTGGGGCTACGGCAAGCACCCGCCGCTGTCGGGCTGGGTCGCCGGCCTCTGGTTCACGGCGTTCCCGGCCACGGACTGGGCGACCTACGCGCTGGCGATGGCGACCGTCGGCGTCGGTATGGTGATCTGCTGGCTGATCGCTCTGCGCGTGGTGGATGCGCGCCGCGCCTTCCTGGTCGTGGTGATGGTCGCGCTGTACCCGATCTTCAATTTCAAGGGTTTCAAGTACAACCCGGATCTGCTGCAGCTCGTCACCTTGCCGCTGCTCGTGCTCGCCTACCTCAATTCCTTCGAGAAGCGGACGTGGCAATCCGGCGTCCTGCTTGGCCTTGCCGGCGCGCTGGCGCTGATGACCAAATACTGGGTGCTGACCATGATCGGCGCCATCGGCCTTGCCGCGCTGATCCACCCGGAGCGGCTGAAATTCCTGGCCTCGCCGGCGCCGTGGGTGGCGATCGCGACGATGGTGACAGCGATGATCCCGCACATCGTCTGGCTGGCGGATGCGCATTTCGTGCCGCTGACCTATGCCGGCGACACCTACAGCATCCAGGACAAGAGCCAGGTGCACCAGCTCGTCGCCGGCTATGCGCTGCATAATCTCGGATTGCTGGCATTGCCGGTGGCGCTCGCCGCGCTGGCGATGGCGCTGGTGCCGCATTGGATGAATTTGCTCGTGCGCGCGCCCGCACGCATCGTCACGCGCGCCTGGGCGCGCGGCGCCAATCGGTGCGTCAACCTCCCGCAGGCGCTGAACGTATGGATGATCCAGATCATCGTCGCGTTCGGCCCGCCGCTCGGCGCGCTGGTCTTCGGCGTCTACCTGAAGACCGATTGGGGCATCTCGCTGTTCTTCCTGGCGCCGCTGGCGCTGGTCGCGATCCCCGCCTTGCGCGTACAACGCGCGAGCCTGTTCAACATCGCCGCAATCTGGTTCGTGCTCAGCGTAGCGACGCTGGCCGGCTCGCCCTGGATCGCCGCGCGCGAGATGGCGGCCAATGCCGGCAACACCGCGACCTATGGCGCGCGCTCGGATCTGGCGCGCGAATTGACCCAGGCCTGGCACGCGCGCTTCGCCTCGCGCTGGGCGGTCGTTGCGGGGACGATGGAGACGATCCAGCCGATGGTGTTCTACAGCCCCGATCATCCGAGCCCGTTCACGCCGAACGAAGCCTGGGCCTCCGGGCTGACCTCGCTCGACGACGTCAAGCGATACGGCTTCATCGGTGTGGTCGACGCGGCCGACGAGCGCCTGCCGAAGTTCGAGAAGTGGATCTCGGAGACCGCGCCGAACGCCGAGCGCATCGTGATGACCACTCGCCGCTTCACCCACGGCAAGGCCGGCCCGTCGATGACCTGGAACGTCTACATCGCTCCGCCGGGGAAATAGTGAAGGTGCCGTAGGGTGGGCAAAGGCGCACTTGCGCCGTGCCCACGATCTCTCTCGGTCGCGAAAAGATACGTGGGCACGCTTCGCTTTGCCCACCCTACGGCAGCTGCGCGCCGCACCCGCGTCCGGGACACGAGAGGAGGCTGCCTAGATCCCTTCCTCGTTGAACTTGCTTTCAACGAGCTCGGTGATCGCCGCGAGCGCGGCTTCCGCCTGTTCGCCTGCGGCTGCGACGGTGATGGTCGTGCCCGGTCCCGCAGCGAGCATCATCAGGCCCATGATGGAGGTGCCGCCGACGGTCTCGCCGCCGCGCGTCACCCACACTTGCGCGTTGAAGCGCTCGACCGCCTGGACGAATTTCGCGGAGGCGCGGGCGTGCAGGCCGCGCTTGTTGATGATCAAGAGATCCTTGGAAATCGCGCCCGCGGGCACGCCGGTTCCCGCTTGTGGCGCGTCGCCGCTCATTTGCCGGCGAGCACGCGGCTGGCGATGGTGACGTATTTGCGGCCGGCTTCCTGCGCCATCGCGATCGCGTCGGGCAACGGACGCTCCTCGCGGACCTTGGCGAGCTTCACCAGCATGGGAAGATTGATGCCTGCGAGCACTTCGACCTTGGGCCGGCTCATGCAGGATATTGCGAGGTTCGACGGCGTGCCGCCGAACATGTCGGTGAGGATCGCAACGCCGTCGCCGGAATCGACGCGGTTAACCGCCTCGATGATGTCGCTTCGGCAAAGATCGGAATCATCTTCGGCACCGATCGTGATCGCTTCGATTTGCTTTTGTGGGCCCATGACATGTTCAAGCGCTGCCTTGAATTCGTCGGCAAGGCGCCCGTGGGTCACAAGTACTAGACCAATCATCGGAAAACTCCTCGCGGGCGCTTTTGGTGCACCGCACGAACGCGCCACTTTGACCATCCAGAGCCCCTGCGCAAGAGGGGATGTTGCGTATCTCCCTGAATCTAGACGGATGGATGAGGGGAGCTGCGCCGGTCTATTCGGTCGCGATAGTGGGGTTCATATGGTTACCATTTCCCTTCAAACAATCGCCGGAAGGGTTAACGGAAGATGAACTCTTGGTAGTGGTCAAGGCCGCGACAACCAAGGGGAGGGGCGAATGGTCGCGGCTGACGGGGATTCGAGGTATTTCGACACCGGAAATGCTGGTTTTCAGGGCTTCGGCCGGCGGCAGGCGCTCCGCGTCGGCGGCGTCCAGATCGACCACGAGACCGACGGTCGCATGCTCCACGAAGTCGCAGTGCCGAATCCCGAGGCCCCGGATCTCGATCAGGCCGGCCAGGCGGGGCGCGGGACGGACCTCAATTTCACCGCCGACTGTCGCCAGATGGACACGGTCATCCCCGACCAGAACCGCCCTTTCGACCACGCCCGCGCGTCCCGCCATGATCAAATCGAAGGCTAGGCGCGACTTGCCGGAGCCGGAGGGGCCGCGGATCAGCACCGCCAGGGAGCCCACCTTGACCGCGGAGGCGTGCACGCTCGGCCCGCCTTCGTTCGGGCTGCCGTCGTTCAGTCCGTCCCGGCTCATAGCGCCGGCAGCCTGACCACGAAACGCGCGCCCGTGACGGTCGGAACGCCCTCGTCATCGGGCGGGCCCGCGCGGTTCTCGGCCCAGATGCGTCCGCCATGGGCGTCGACGATCTGCTTGGAGATCGACAGGCCGAGGCCGGAGTTCTGGCCAAAGCCCTGATGCGGACGGTCGGTGTAGAAGCGCTCGAAGATGCGCTCGAGCGCGTCGTCGCGAATGCCGGGGCCGTCGTCGTCGACCACGATCTCGATCTCGCCGCGCACCCGGCGGCAGGTCAGGCGCACCTTGCTGCCACGTTCGGAGAAGGATTGCGCGTTGGAGAGCAGGTTGGAGACCACCTGCCCGAGCCGTGAATCGTGGCCGGTCACGGCGAAATTGTCGGTCGGGCTGCGGCCCTCGAAGCGCGTCTCGACCGCGACGTCGTGGCCGAGCTTGGTTTCGTTGGCGACCGAGACCAGCGTCGTCAGCAGCCGGCGCAGATCGACCGGGACGGCATCCTGGCGCTGCAATTCGGCGTCGAGGCGGCTGGCGTCGGAGATGTCGGAGATCAGGCGGTCGAGCCGCTTGACGTCGTGCTCGATCACCTCGAGCAGGCGCGCGCGGCTGTTCTCGTTGCGCGCCAGCGGCAGCGTCTCCACCGCCGAGCGCAGCGACGTCAGCGGGTTCTTCAATTCATGGGCGACGTCGGCGGCGAACATCTCGATCGCCTCGATGCGGCTGTAGAGCGCGCTCGTCATGTCGCGCAGCGCGCCGGAGAGATGGCCGATCTCGTCGCGGCGGCGGGTGAAATCGGGAATCTCGATGCGGGCCTTGATGCGGCGGCGGACGCGCTCGGCGCTGTCGGCGAGCCTTCGCACGGGGCCTGCGATCGTGCTCGCGAGCAGCAGCGACAGCATGATCATGACGGCGGCCGCGACGCCGCCGACCTTGAGGATGGCGAGGCGCTCGGCCGTGACCATCTGGTCGATGTCGTCGCCCTGCGTCGACAGCATCAGGGCGCCGTGGATCGCGCGCGAGCGCAGCACGGGGACGGCGACCGAGACGATCACCTCGCCGCGCGAATTGACCCGCACCATCGAGCGCTTCTGGCCCTGCAGCGCGTCGGCCACTTCCGCATAACCGTTGCCGTTCTCGGGGCCGAGCTCGCGATAGAGCGGCAGGTCGCCGCGATTGAGCCAGGTGCGCGCCGCGACCATGCCGCGCTCGACGATGCCGGGCTTCTCGGCCGGCGGCGGCAGATTGTAGCGCAGCACGTTCTCGAGGTTGCGGCTGTCGACCAAGAGGCTGCCGTTCGGATCGTAGATGCGGGCGCGGGTCTTGGTCGGCGAGATCAGCGTGCGCAGCACCGGCGCCACGCGCTCCGGATTGATCGGGAAGTCCAGCGGCGAATATTCGTCCGGGCCGCCATAGGTCTCGCCCGGCTTCAGGTCGAGCAGCCGGTCGGGATCGATGGTGATGGCGTTGGTCTGCACCGTGGCGGAGGCCGCGATGGCACCCGCGATGATCTCGGCCTGCACCAGCAGGCTCTGTGCCCGCGCGTCGATCAGGCCGGCGCGGAATTGCGAGAGATAGAGGATGCTGGCAACCAGCGCGACGAGGCCGGCAAGGTTCAGCGAGACGATGCGGCGGGTCAGGCTCGAGAAGGACAGCGCAAAGAAGAACTGCCCGGCGCGCTTCAGCCAGTTCAACGGCCGGAAGCCCTGCGGCTTGCTTTCGGCAAATTGCTCCGGAGCGCCGTCGGATGCGACATCCCCGGCGCTCTCGTTGGGATCAGGCTGCGTTCGGTCCAGCAATGCTTACGCCCGCGTTAGGACGGCTCGTCGAGAAGGTCCCAGCATTCTAGAGCATGATCCCGAAAAGCGTGCAGCGGTTTTCCGAACGATCATGCCCGAGAAATGGAGCGATCCCGGTCCCGACGGATCGAGAACCGGAGATGCTCGTAAGTCTTTGGCGAAGGCGTCGGCCGCCCTCAGGCTTCCTTGAAACGATAGCCGACGCCATACAGCGTCTCGATCATCTCGAACTCGTTGTCGACCACCTTGAACTTCTTGCGCAGCCGCTTGATGTGGCTGTCGATGGTGCGGTCGTCGACATAGACCTGATCGTCATAGGCCGCGTCCATCAGCGCGTTGCGGCTCTTCACCACGCCGGGCCGGGTCGCCAGCGCCTGCAGGATCAGGAATTCGGTCACGGTCAGCGTCACCGGCTCGTTCTTCCAGGTGCAGGTGTGCCGTTCCGGATCCATGCGCAGCAGGCCGCGGTCGAGCGCCTTGGCGTCGTTCTCCTTCGGCGCGACGGTCGGGTCCTTCGGCGCCGAGCGGCGCAGCACGGCCTTGACGCGCTCGACCAGCAGGCGCTGCGAGAACGGTTTGCGGATGAAGTCGTCGGCGCCCATCTTGAGGCCGAACAGCTCGTCGATCTCCTCGTCCTTGGAAGTGAGGAAGATCACCGGCAGGTCGGACTTCTGGCGCAGGCGGCGCAGCGTCTCCATGCCGTCCATGCGCGGCATCTTGATGTCGAGAATGGCGAGGTCAGGCTGGGTGGTGCGGAAACCGTCGAGCGCGGAGGCACCGTCGGTGTAGGTCATGATGCGGTAGCCTTCGGCTTCCAGCGCGATCGAGACGGATGTGAGAATGTTGCGGTCGTCGTCGACCAAAGCGATTGTGGGCATGAGCCTCTGCTTTCTGCTTTCCGTTTGGGTCGTGGCTTGAAACGGCGAGCAATCCACTGATGCGCCGCATAGATGGGTGCCGAGTTGGCGTTCGAACCTTGTCACCGAGCAATGCAAGCTGGGCTGAAGTGTGACCAAGTTCCACGAAACACGGCAGATTCGCCGCATATCGACCCATAACCGGGGCCCCGTTTAGCCGAAAAAAGGCCTCCCTTGCAACCACCTGAGCCGAGAAAGCCGATGCAACCGACCTCCGATTTCGACCCCGGAAAGCTCGCCAAATCCCTGTTGCGGCGATCGCGGCAGGGGGCGCTGGCGACCCTCATGACCGGCAGCGGCGATCCCTATTGTTCCCTGGTCAATCTGGCCAGCCATCCCGACGGCTCGCCCATTCTGCTGATCTCGGGCCTCGCCGTGCATACCAAGAACATCCTGGCCGACAGCCGGGTGTCCCTGATGCTGGACGAGCGGGTGGCCGGCGATCCCCTGGAAGGGGCCCGGATCATGCTGTCCGGCCGAGCGGAACAGGCCGACGTCGAGAAGGAGCTGCTCCAGCGGCGGTATCTCAATGCCCATCCCTCGGCGGAAGACTTTGTTTCCTTTAAGGATTTCGCCTTCTTCCGGATCCGCCCCACGGGAACCCATCTGGTCGCCGGATTCGGCCGGATCGTCGACCTCAAGCCCGAGCGGTTCCTCACGGACCTCATCGGCGCCGAGGATCTGCTGGCGGCGGAGGAAGGCGCGGTCGAGCACATGAACACCGACCATCGCGATGCCATGGGCCTCTACGCGACCAGGCTCCTGGGTGCGTCCGCCGGTGACTGGCGCTGTACCGGCTGCGATCCCGAAGGCCTCGACATGCAGGACGGCCAGATCGCGCTACGGCTGGACTTCCCGGAGCGGGTGACCGACGGCACGTCGCTGCGCAAGATGCTGGTGCGTCTGGCGGGCGAGGCGCGCAGCAAGGTGGACTAGGTCGTGTAGCTATAGATCCAATTCGGCTCTGAGCGCCACGGCACAAAGACAGATGCCGGCGAGAGGACGATCCGGTGGACCTGGCAGATTGCCCCTCGACTGGCAGCTGTGGGCCTATTCGTGACCGTAGTACTGTCGATTGCACTGGTGACGGCCTCGCTCATAGCTCGCCTCCCGGTACGCCGGCCCTTTCATGACGCTGCCCACATCAGCGAGCAACCGTGCCTGCTTGAGACACTCCACGTAAGGTTTGTTCGAGAGCCAATCGAGTCCAAGACCTCCAGCGTGAGATGTCTGGATCGAAGCAACGAATGAACTGATTCCGACTATTGCGGCGAAAGCTGAGAGAGCAGTGCGGGAGACGGCCATGGCATATTTCCTTGTGCCTGGGTAATCGCACAGAGACAATGGCGTGCCGTACGTCTGAAATATGTGCGGCCCATCACATCCGCTGGGCTGGGCGTATGTGGCGTCAGTGCGCTACGCAAAGCGGCGTTCTCTCTTTGAGTCGCCCGCAAACATGAGTACTCCGATCGAGATCATTCGGGAGTACGGCCGCGAGCAGGCTACGGCCGTTGTGTTTGCAAGCAGGCCAGCCGCCATTCCCGCCTTTCAGCCCTAGCGATCAACTTTTTCAAGCATGAGACCTCCGCTCTGACCTGAAGCGGAAGTGGCGTCCCCTCGTTGAGCCAAACGCCCCATGCGGCCGGAATGTTGCTGTCCCCGGCATTGTGAAGAAATTATCAATGGTTGTTGCGCTACAACATCGCATCTCATGCGGGAATGCGAAAGAACATGAAGAACATCTTCGCGAAACCGGAAAACGTACTGACATTGTGTGGCCTTGCCCTTGCCGACATGGCGTTGCTTCTGTCGGTGCCGCAGTATGTGCCCACGCTGCATCTCGCCAAGACGTCCTTCTGGAGCGGTACGAAAATCAACCAAATTCGCTTCGGGTCTTATCCCGAAGTGGATTTGGTAGGATTGGCGAGAGCCGAAGCCGCCAGGCACGCAGGGATGTGGGATGCCTGGGCCTTTGCCTGCATCGCTGTCCAGCCAAATGACAAAGAAAAGCCTGTCCTTCTCGTGGATGCGGGAGAAGCGCCGGTCGCGAATAGCGTTCGTATTATCCAGGAGCTTCGCCTGCCCAATGACGGCTTCGGCTTGTACGGCAGACCGCGGTTCAGCTTGAATGTCGACGGCCAAGCCTTGCCACTGGACGAAGTGGAGATCCCGCGTTGGCATGCCTTTCTCCACAAAGGGATCAGCAAGCTGAAGGCCGCCGCCGACAATTGGGAACGATGGAGCATCCCGTCATCCGATGAAACGGCGTTGCTTACGCCGAGATGACGCCAAGGGCCGGAAAGGCGCAGATCGTCTGATCTATCGATCGTGCGCATTTCGCCTTGTGGACCATCGGGCGACCTCCGGCGACCCCCGGTTTAGTACCGCTGGTGAGGGGGAGCGGACACCCGAGAGCGCCCAAACCAGCGCCGGATGATGAGTACACCCCTGCAACGCAACGATTTGAACGCTGCAACCCATCACTGCGACCAAGACCGTGAGGCCTTGGGTTCGCAGCGAGAGGGTTCATGACGCGTCGTCGTTTGGCATTGGCTGCGGGCCTCGCGCTCGCGATAGCGACGTCGCTTGCCACGCCGGGTCTTGCCCAGAAGAGCGATCTGTCGGCGCAGAGCGCGCGCATCAATGCGCTCCGGAGCGCCGGCAAATATTCGGAGGCGCTGCCGCTGGCGCAGGCGATGGTGGCCGCGCTCGAGAAGACCAGCAACAACCGCGACCTTGCCGCCGCGCTCAACAATCTTGCGCAGATCCAGGCCGACCAGGGCCACGACGATCAGGCCGAGCCGCTTTACAAGCGCGCCATCGCGCTGATGGAAAAAGGGACCGGGCAGGGCAGCGTCGAGATCGCGCCGCTGCTGAATAATCTCGCGGCGCTCTATCAGCGGCAGAGCCGCTTCACCGAAGCCGAGCCGCTGTTCAAGCGCGCGCTGGCGGTTCGCGAGCAGGCGCTGTCGCGCGAGCATCCCGACGTCGCCCAGTCCCTCAACAACCTCGCCACATACTATGTGAAGCAGCAGCGTCAGGCCGAAGCCGAGCCGCTGTTTCAGCGGGCGCTTGCGATCTACCAGAAGGTCGGCGGCCCCGAGCATCCCGCGGTCGCAACGCTCCTGAATAATCTCGGCCAGCTCTACCGCGACCTCAATCGCGACGCGGAGGCCGAGGCGCCGATCAAGCGTTCGCTCGCGATCCGCGAGAAGGTGCTTGGTGTTGATCACCCCGACGTGGCGCGCTCGCTGAACAATCTCGCCGGGCTCTACGAGCACCAGCAGCGCTATGCCGACGCCGAGCCGCTCTATCGCCGCGCGCTTGCCATCCGCGAGCGGGCGCTCGGACCCGATCATCCCGATGTCGTGACCTCGACCAGCAATCTCGCTTATTTCCTGAACGTCTCCGGGCGTACGGCGGACGCGCTGCCGCTTGCGGAAAGGACGCTTGCGACGAGCCGCGCGCAGCTGCGCGTGGTGATGCCGGTGCTGTACGCCGCCCGCCAGCAATCCCTGCTGCCCGGAGACAGGGCGCTGGACGAGGCGCTCGGTGCGATCCAGCGCGGCACGCAATCATCCGCCGCCTCCGCCGTGAACAAGCTCGCGGTGCGGCTTGCCGCCGGCAGCGATCGGCTGGCCGAGCTGGTGCGCCGCGAGCAGGATCTTGCGTCAGAATCCGAATCGCTCGACAAGGCGATCGTCTCGGCGGTGTCGAAGCAGGCCGGGCAACGTGACCTCCAGGCCGAGCAGCGCAGCCGCGCGCGGATCGCGACAATCGCGAACGAGCGAGCGGCCTTGCAGAGGACGCTCGCCGTCGAGTTTCCCGACTATGCCTCGCTCTCCAATCCGCTGCCGCTGGCGGTGAAGGACATCCAGCCGCTGCTGTCTGCCGACGAGGCGATGGTGGTCTATTCCGTCGGTGACAAGCAGAGCTATGTCGTTGCGATCACGCGCGACGGCGCCGATTGGAAGGAGATCGCGCTCGGCACGGATGCGATGACGCAGAAGGTCACGGCGTTCCGCAAGGGGCTCGATGTCGGCAAGGCGCGCGATGCCTCCGGCAAGTCGGGCCTGTTCGATCTCGCGCTCGCCAACGAGCTCTATGTCGCGCTGCTCGGTCCGGTCGAGGCGATGACGAAGGACAAGCGTAATTTGCTGGTGGTGCCGTCGGCGGCCCTGACGGCTCTGCCGTTTCATCTCCTGGTGACGGAGAAGCCGCAGGCCGCGATTCCGGACAGGCTCGAAGGTTATCGTGATGCCGCCTGGCTGCTGCGGCGCCAGGCCGTCTCGGTGCTGCCCTCGGTGATTTCCCTGAAATCGCTGCGTGCCTTTGCCCGCAAGGATCAGGGCGTCAAGCCGATGACAGGCTTCGGCGATCCCGTCTTCAATCCCGCGGCCGAAGGACCCGGCGACCGTCGCGCGGCCGGCGGCAAGGTCGCCGCGCGCAGCATTGCGACGATCGCCTATACCGATTTCTGGCGCGGCGCCGGTGTCGATCGCGCGCAGCTCGCGAAAGCTCTGCCGCAACTGCCCGACACCGCAGACGAGCTGAATGCCGTGGCGCGGGATGTCGGCGCCACCGAAGCCGACATCCATCTCGGACGCGATGCCAGCGAAACGACGCTGAAGCGTGCAGCGCTTGCTCAATACGGCATCATCTACTTCGCCACCCACGGCCTCGTCGCCGGCGACGTCAAGGGATTGGGCGAGCCTTCGCTTGCATTGTCCATTCCCGATCAGCCGTCGGAGCTCGACGACGGTCTTTTGACCGCGAGCGAGGTGGCTCAGCTCAAGCTCAACGCCGATTGGGTGGTGCTGTCCGCCTGCAACACGATCGCCGGCGACAAGCCCGGCGCCGAGGCGCTGTCGGGATTGGCGCGCTCGTTCTTCTACGCGGGTGCGCGCGCGCTTCTGGTCTCGCATTGGGCGGTGGATTCGGAAGCCGCCACCCGCTTGACCACATCGACTTTCGACCTGCTCAAGAACGAACCTGGGATCGGTCGTGCCGAAGCCCTGCGCCGCGCGATGTTAACTTTTGTTGACGACACCACCTCGCCGCGCAACGCCTATCCCGCGATGTGGGCGCCGTTCGCACTGATCGGCGAAGGCGAGGTAAGATAGAACGCTGCGGTGAATTGTGCGTCGCAACAACACGGAGAAACGCGCAAAGTGGCATTTGGTTGCGCGATCATTTGCGTTTTCTCGTCACGCGCGTTCAGGGCTGACATGCGCGACGTTTGGCGCGGTCCTTGAATAAACCAAATCCTGCGGGATCGGCTTGGCAACGCCAGCGTTCATCATTATTAGGTCGTTCAGCCGAGGCCGAATGGCCCATTAATCACGGTGACTGCGATGGCGCCCAAACTTGGTCGCGCTTGGTGTCGCGGGTTCTAGGAGGACTTCTTCGTGCAAGAGACGGGCGTGCGCAACGGTGCCTTCGGCGCCGACAAATTCGGCTTAAAGAATCTCAAGCAGGTTCACTGGAACCTCGGTGCGCCGCAGCTCTATCAATACTCGCTCGCTGCGGGCGAGGCGGTGCTGTCCGCCGACGGCGCGCTCTGCGCCGACACCGGCGAGTTCACCGGGCGCAGCCCGAAGGACAAGTTCACGGTGCGCGACGCCACCACCGACACGAAGATGTGGTGGGCCGGCAACCAGTCGATCACCGCTGAGCAGTTCGAGACGCTCTACCAGGACTTCCTCAAGCACGCCGAAGGCAAGAAGCTGTTCGCGCAGGATCTCTACGGCGGTGCCGACCCGGCCTACCGGATCAAGACGCGCGTCTTCACCGAGCTTGCCTGGCACTCGCTGTTCATCCGCACGCTTCTGATCCGCCCCGAGGCGATCGAGCTGTCGACCTTCGTGCCGGAGCTCACCATCATCGACATGCCGAGCTTCCGCGCCGATCCCAAGCGTCACGGCTGCCGCTCGGAGAACGTCGTCGCGATCGACTTCGCGCGCAAGATCGTGCTGATCGGCGGCTCCTACTATGCCGGCGAGATGAAGAAGTCGGTCTTCACCACGCTCAACTATTACCTGCCCGAGCGCGGCGTGATGCCGATGCACTGCTCGGCCAATGTCGGCGCCAAGGGCGACACCGCGATCTTCTTCGGCCTGTCCGGCACCGGCAAGACCACGCTGTCGGCCGATCCGAACCGCACGCTGATCGGCGACGACGAGCACGGCTGGGGCCCGAACGGCGTCTTCAACTTCGAAGGCGGCTGCTACGCCAAGTGCATCAAGCTGTCGCAGGAAGCCGAGCCCGAGATCTTCGCGGCCTCGACCCGCTTCGGCGCGGTGCTCGAGAACTGCGTGCTCGACGAGGACACCCGCATCGTTGATTTCGACGACGGCTCCAAGACCGAGAACACGCGCTCGGCCTATCCGCTCGACTTCATCCCGAACGCCTCGCGCACCGGCCGCGCGCCGCAGCCGAAGAACGTGGTGATGCTCGCCGCCGACGCCTTCGGCGTGCTGCCGCCGATCGCAAAGCTCTCGCCGGCGCAGGCGATGTATCACTTCCTGTCCGGCTACACCGCCAAGGTCGCGGGCACCGAGCGCGGTCTCGGCAACGAGCCGCAGCCGGAATTCTCGACCTGCTTCGGCTCGCCCTTCCTGCCGCTCGACCCATCCGTCTACGGCAACATGCTGCGCGACCTCATCGCCCAGCACAATGTCGATTGCTGGCTGGTCAACACCGGGTGGACCGGCGGCAAGTACGGTGTCGGCTCGCGCATGCCGATCAAGGTGACCCGCGCGCTGCTCACCGCGGCCCTCGACGGCAGCTTGCGCAACGTCGAATTCCGCACCGACAAATATTTCGGCTTCGCCGTCCCCACTGCGCTGCCGGGCGTGCCGGCCGAGATCCTCAACCCGGTCAACACCTGGAAGGACAAGGACGAGTTCGACAAGACCGCTCGTGCGCTGGTCGGCATGTTCCAGAAGAACTTCGCCAAGTTCGAAGCCCAGGTCGACGCCGACGTGCGCGCGGCCGCTCCGGACGTGAAGCTCGCGGCGGAGTGAGTTTTCGCAAGACGTGATTGAGGCGAAGGGCGGCTGATCAGCCGCCCTTTTCTTTTTGCGGCCTGAGCATCGTCAGGCTGCTTGGCCTCAACGTCTCGCCGTCACGCCGGGGCGGCCGCTTCTTCGTCGGCCCTAAGAATGGCCGGTCTGGCTAGCCCGTGCATTGCTTGCGATATTCCGCGGGAGTCGCACTCATGTGCCTGCGAAAGATCCGGTTGAGATGGCTCTGGTCGGAGAATCCGCTGAGCAGGGCGATCTCCTTCAGTGCAAGGCGGTCCTTGCGCAAATGTTCGCAAGCGCGCTTCACCTTGCGCGTGAGGACGTAGGCATGCGGGCGCATGCCATAATGCACCTGAAACTTGCGGGTGAACTGCACCGGCGTGCAGTTGCAGATGTTGGCCAGTTCGTCGAGCGTGATATTCCGGAAGATGTTCTGCTCGATATAGTCCTCGATCATCCGCGCATGCGCCGGCCTGAAGCGTCCCTGCGCACAAGGCAGCTTGAACTGCACGGAGGCATATTTGCGCAGAATGTGGACGCTCGCCTGAAGCGCCATGGCGTCGTAGCAGAGCCGGCCGCCCGGACCTCCTGCGGAAACCTCCTGCACCATCTGGTCAGCGATCCAGGTCAGGACCGGATCCTCGATCCTGAGCAGATCATGAAGCTCGACACTTTCGGTGTCCTGGTCAAAAGCCTCGCTTGCGGTCTTCGCCATGAGACCGGGCGAGATGTAGAAATGACTGACCTCGACGTCATGGCACCATCGCCAGTTCGAAGGTTCCGCGCGCGTCAGGAGCGTTGTGACGCCGCGGCCGACCTGATCCTGCTTCCAGGATCCGGTCACGCGGCGGTTCATCGCCGTGGTGCCTTCGCGATAAATCACGATCAGAAAATTTTCGGACGGCGGCACCCAGATATCGGATGGCCCATAGCGGAACACGCGGAGCCGAAAATCGGCTTTTCCCACCGCTGAACTGTCCAACATCATTTCGCCGGGAGCATAGCGTGGCAGCTCCTCGACCGTGATGAACTGCCCCATCGCGCGAGCCTCCTCCCTGGAGTTCTGGCTTGGTCCGCTGCTTGTTGTTCTCGTTGGCCGATCGGCAAGGCAGAGCATAGGCCGGATTTGCCATTTGCCAAGCGAGCTCGGGCGCGGTCGGCGCCGGCTTCCGGCTTCATTCAAAGGATTGTCGGTTTTGTTCAAGCCGGGAGCGCAGCCCGCCTCATAGCCTCCCTCGCGTTCCCGCCGGTGCGGAAAAACGGCGAAAAGCCGCAGGCAATCGTGGGACCGACAAATGACGCGATGCACGATCATCCGATCACTGGACGGGTGGGGAAGGCCGCGCGCTGTAGAAAGATTTGGGAGGGAAAAATGGCAGAAGCGGCGACCAAACTCGGTGGAAGCGACGGCGCGCAGGTAACGGCGAAATTGGACGCCGTGGTTGTTGGAGCCGGCGTCGCCGGGCTCTATCAGCTCTACCGTCTGCGCGAACAGGGATTGAAGGTCAGGGCGATTGACGCGGCTGCAGGCGTTGGCGGCACCTGGTATTGGAATCGCTATCCCGGCGCCCGCTTCGATTCAGAGAGCCACATTTACCAGTATCTGTTCTCCGAGGAGCTCTACAAGGGATGGAGCTGGAGCGAGAAATTCCCCGGCCAGCCGGAAATCGAACGCTGGCTCAACTACATCGCCGACCGCCTCGATCTGCGCAAGGACATCCAGTTCGCCACGGTCGTCGAAAGCGCCCATTTCAACGACGCCACACAGCGCTGGCTGGTCACGACCGACAAAGGTGACGTGATCGACACCCAGTTCCTGATCACCTGTTGCGGCATGCTCTCCGCCCCCCACGTGTCGTTTCCGGGACAGGAGACGTTCAGGGGGCAGTTGTTCCACACCGCGCGCTGGCCCAGGGAGCCGGTCGAATTCGGCGGCAAGCGCGTCGGCGTCATCGGCAACGGCGCGACCGGCATCCAGGTCATCCAGACGATCGCCGGCGAGGTCGGTCATCTGAAGGTCTTCGTTCGCACGCCGCAATACATGATTCCGATGAAGAATCCCAAGTACAGCGAGGAAGACGCGCAAGCCTACAAGTCGAAATTCCAGCACCTCACGGAACGCCTGCCGCATACCTTCACCGGATTCGAATATGATTTCGAGCACGCCTGGGCCGGCCTGACACCGGAGCGGCGCCGGGAGGTAATCGAAGATTGCTGGAACGACGGCTCCCTGAAGCTATGGATATCGTCCTTCGCCGAGTTGTTCTTCGACGCCGAGGTCAACGCCGAAATCTCGGACTTCGTGCGCGAGAAGATGCGCGAACGACTGAAGGATCCGAAGCTGTGCGAGGCCCTGATTCCGGCCGATTACGGTTTCGGGACGCATCGGGTGCCACTGGAGCAGAACTTTCTCGAGGCCTTCCATCGGCCCAATGTCGAGATCGTCAGCGTCAAGGCCAATCCGATCGAGCGCGTGACGCCCACGGGTATCCAGACCGCGGACGGGACGATCCACGAGCTCGACGTCATCGTTCTGGCGACCGGATTCGACGCGGGAACCGGCGCGCTGACGCGCATCGATATCAGGGGCCGCGACGGGCGGTCGTTGAAGGAGGATTGGAGCAAGGATATCCGCACCACGATGGGCCTGCAGGTTCACGGCTATCCGAACCTGTTCACGACAGCAGTGCCGCTGGCCCCGTCGGCCGCGCTCTGCAACATGACCACCTGTCTCCAGCAGCAGGTCGAATGGATCGACGATTGCATCAGGTTCTTGCGTACGAAGAACCTGAATGTGGTCGAGCCGACCAAGGATACCGAAGACGGATGGGTGGCGCATCACGATGAGACCGCCAATGCGACGCTGATCGCGAAGACCAATTCCTGGTACCTGGGATCGAACGTGGAGGGTAAACCGCGCCGCGTTCTGTCCTATTGCGGGGGCGTCGGCGCCTATCGGCAGAAATGCGACGAGGTCGCTGCCGGCGGCTACCAGGGTTTTACCATGAATTGAGTGCTCGCGAGCGCTGCATCGACGCAATTCATCCAATACAACGGGAGGACAACAATGAGCACGAATTTCGGTGCCGCCGCAGACGCCGTTCTCGAAGGCGTCGTCACGTCCACGCCGCGTGTGCCCGGCGTCGTCGCGATGGTGACGAACCGCGATCGCAACATCTACGAAGGCGCCGCAGGGAAAAGGCGTCTCGACCAGCCAGCCGGGATGACCACCGACAGCATCTTCGCCATCTTCTCCACGACGAAGGCGATCACCGGCACGGCCGTGCTGCAACTCGTCGAAGAAGGCAAGCTCGATCTCGACGCGCCGGCCAAGCGCTACGCTCCTGATATCGGCAAGCTCCAGGTCATCGAGGGCTTTGATGCCGCGGGTGAGCCGATGCTGCGGGCGCCCAAACGGGACATCACAACGCGGATGCTGATGACGCATACCGCCGGCCTCAGCTACGACTTCATCAACCGCACCTACAACCGCCTGGCCGAGGAGAAGGGCCAGCCCAGCGTCATCACCGCTTCCAAAGCCTGCCTGATGACGCCGCTGCTGTTCGATCCGGGCGAGCGTTGGGACTACGGCACCAATCTCGACTGGTGCGGCCAGATCGTCGAAGCCATCGCCGGGCGCCGGCTTGGAGAGGTTTTCAAGACGCGTATCTTCGAGCCGCTCGGAATCGAGAGCATGACCTTCGAGCTGACCGACGCCATGCGCAGCAAGCTGGCGGGGATACACGCGCGCGGCACCGACGGCTCGTTGACGCCGATGGATTTCGAGCTCCCCGCCAAGCCTGAAGTGCACATGGGGGGCCACGGCCTTTACGGCACGGTCGGCGATTACATGCGCTTCATCCGGATGTGGTTGAACGACGGTGTCGGCGAACATGGCCGCGTGCTGAAGGCGGAGACCGTGCGCATGGCGGAGAAGAATCATCTCGGCGACAAGAAAGTGACGCCGATCACCGGCGTCATCCCGGCGCTGTGCAATGATGCCGAGTTCTTCCCGGGCCAATCAAAGTCCTGGGCGCTCTCGTTCATGATCAACGACCAGGAAGCACCCACCGGGCGTCCCGCCGGCGCCCTCGGCTGGGCGGGCCTTGCCAACCTGTTCTATTGGATCGACCGTCAGAACGGGTTCGGCGGGTTCTGGGCCACGCAGATTCTTCCGTTCGGCGATCCAACGTCGTTCATCGGTTACATGAACTTCGAGACGGCGTTCTATCAGAGCCTGAGGCAGCGAATGGCGGGTTAGGAGCCTCGGCCAAGAACGGACGAGGGGCGCAGATGGCTCACGCCTTGAAATACGCGATCTGCGTGGTCGTCGCGAGCAGCCGGCCGTTCGGCGACCACAGCTCGGCGTTCTGGTCGGCGTAGCTCTTGTGCATGATCTTGGAATCCGCCGTCGCCAGCACGCGCGTGACGTCCTCGGCGGCGAGCTCCTCGCTGTCGGTGTGGAAATAGGTCGTCAGCGACACCGTGCCGAACGGCACCAGCTCGCGCCTGGCGTGGAAGATGCGGCCGAAGAAGGCGTCCGACATCGACATCAGCGAGGGCATGTCGAGCTTGCGCGGTTCGCGATCGCTGATCCAGAGCTTGGAGTATGTGCCGTCGAGCGTGGCTTGCGGCGGGCCGATCCGCATCTCGCCCTCGACGAAGCGGAATTCGTACTGGTTGGCCCAGGACGCCTTGATCTTCGGGAACGGCAGCGTCTCCTCGAACGGCCTGGCCTCCGGCGCCTTCGCCACCCGGTGCTCCCAGGACGGCCGGCGCTCGGCGAACACCGCGGTGGCGAGCGTCGCGACCTCGCCGCCGCCCTGCGACAGTTCGACACTCCAGTGCTGGCTGGAGCGATTGGCCTTCACCAGGCGGATGTCGAGGTCGAACGGCCCTTGCGCGATCGGAGCGCAGTAATTGACGGTGAGCGCGAGCGGATCGCCGGCGGCTTGCGGATGCTCGATCAGCGCACGCAGGATGGTCGCGGCGGTGGCGCCGCCGAACGGGCCGACAAAGGCCCAGTAATCGTCGCTGGTGTGCCCCTGCCAGCTGCTATCGCCCGCGGTGATGCGGGTGGCGTCGTCGAAGGGGTGCGGAAGCTTGGCGTGCATTGGTGGTCCTTGGTGCCGGCCTCACCGTCATTGCGAGCGCAGCGAAGCAATCCAGAATCTTTCCGCGGGGACAGTCTGGATTGCTTCGCTGCGCTCGCAATGACGGCATTTGAGGTCAGGGCGTCCGCATCACGGGCGCGCTCTGGGGATGATGGAGATCATATCATCTCCATCCGCATGGAATGCAATGACCTCGCAGATAAACCCCGCTTCCGTGCAGCGGAAAAATCAGCCCGCGACGTCGCGCAAATCCGGCAGCAGCGGCGTGGTCGGGTTGACCGGCACGTTCCAGATCTCCTCGGCGTATTCGCGGATGGTGCGGTCGGATGAGAACCACGCCATGCGCGCGACGTTGAGGATGGAGGCGCGCGTCCAGGCCGGCGTCACCTGCCAGCGCGCGTCGACGGCGCGTTGCGCCTCGTAATAGGAATCGAAATCGGCGCTGACCATGTAATGGTCGAGATAGCGCAGCGCGTGCGCGATGGATTCGAACCGGCCGGGATCGCCCGGCGAGAACTCGCCGCCGCCGATCGCGTTGATGGCGCGCTGCAGCTTCGGCGAGTTGAGGATCACGTCGGAGGCGTCCAGCCCCTGCTTGCGGCGGATCATCACGTCGCCGGCCTCCATGCCGAAGATCGCGATGTTCTCGTTGCCGACATGGTCGCGGATCTCGATGTTGGCGCCGTCGAGCGTGCCGATGGTGATGGCGCCGTTGAGCGCAAGCTTCATGTTGCCGGTGCCGGAGGCTTCCATGCCCGCCGTCGAGATCTGCTCGGAGAGGTCGGCCGCGGGAATGATCACTTCGGCGAGGCTGACATTGTAGTCGGGCAGGAACACGACCTTGAGCTTGCCTGCGATCTCGGGGTCGTTGTTGACGACCTCCGCGACGTCGTTGATCAGCTTGATGATCAGCTTGGCGTAGCGATAGCTCGCAGCCGCCTTGCCGGCGAAGATCTTGACCCGCGGCACCCAATTGCCGTTCGGATCGTCCTTGATCGCCTGGTACAGCGCGACGGTCTCGATGATGTTGAGGAGCTGCCGCTTGTATTCGTGGATGCGCTTGATCTGCACGTCGAACAAGGCGGTCGGGTCGACCTTGATGCCGAGCCGCTCGCCGATCAGCCGGGCCAGCGCGGTCTTGTTGTGCAGCTTGACGGTGCGGAACTTCTTCTGGAATTCGACGTCGCTGGCCCGCGCCTCGATCAGCGAGAGCTGCGAGGGATCGTCGAGCACGGCCTCGCCGCAGGTCTCGCGCAACAGATCGGTCAGCTTCGGGTTCGCCAGCATCAGCCAGCGGCGGAAGGTGATGCCGTTGGTCTTGTTGGTGATGCGGCCGGGATAGAGATGGTTGAGGTCGTGGAATACGGTCTCGCGCATCAGGTCCGAATGCATCCCCGAGACCCCGTTGATGCGGTGCGAGCCGACGAAGGCGAGCTGGCCCATGCGCACGCGGCGCCCGCTCTTCTCGTCGATCAGCGAGACCGAGGCGCGGAAGTCGATGTCGCCGGGGCAGCGCGCCTCGGCCAGCGCCAGATGTTGCACGTTGATGCGGTAGATGATCTCGAGATGCCGCGGCAGCAGCCGCTCGAACAGCTCGACCGGCCAGGTCTCCAGCGCTTCGGGCAGCAGCGTGTGATTGGTGTAGGAGAGGGTGGCGACCGTGACTTTCCAGGCCTCGTCCCAGCGGAAATTATGCAGGTCAACCAGGATCCGCATCAGCTCGGTGACGGCAAGGCTCGGATGGGTGTCGTTGAGCTGCACCGCGACCTTGGCTGACAGGCTGCGCAGCTGGCCGTCGGAGGCGAGGTGCCGCTTGATCAGATCCTGCAGCGAGGCCGAGACGAAGAAGTATTCCTGGCGCAGGCGCAGCTCGCGGCCCGCCGGACTCTCGTCGTTCGGATAGAGGAATTTGCAGATCGCCTCGGCGCGCGACTGCTCGGCGCTGGCGCTGACATAGTCGCCCTTGTTGAAGGCATCCAGCTTGAGCGGATCGGGCGAGCGCGCAGACCACAGCCGCAGCGCGTTGACGTGCTGGCCGCGCCAGCCGACGATCGGCGTGTCATAGGCGATCGCCTGCACCGTCTCGCCCGGATGCCAGATCGCGCGGTCGCGCCCCCTGTCGTCGACATGCTCGACGGTGCCGCCGAAATTGATGTCGTAGATCACCTCGGGCCGCTGCAATTCCCAGGGATTTCCGAAGCTCAGCCATTCGTCCGGATATTCCTGCTGCCAGCCCTGATTGATGATCTGGCGGAACAGGCCGTAATCGTAACGGATGCCGTAGCCGATCGCGGGGATCGACAGCGTCGCCATGCTCTCCATGAAGCAGGCGGCGAGCCGCCCGAGGCCTCCATTGCCCAGCGCTGCGTCCGGTTCGCATTTGCGCAGCTCCGGCAGCGAGACGCCGAGATCGCCGAGCGCGACCTCGAAGATCTTTAGGAGGCCCATGTTGTTGAGCGCGTCGCTGAACAGACGGCCGATCAAAAATTCGAGCGAGAGATAATAGACGCGCTTGCGCCCGGCATCGTAGCTGTGCTTCTCCGCCGTGAGCCAGCGATGCACGATGCGGTCGCGCAGCGCCAGCGCCGCGGCCTGGTACCAGTCGTGCCTGGTCGCCATGCCGGCATCCTTGCCGATGGCAAGCCGCAGCTTCGCCAGGATCGCGCCCTTGATCTCAGTCAGCGCGAGCTCGTCGATCGGCGGCGTCGGGGCGGCAGAACTGGGCTGGAACGATTGATCTTGCAAAGCCGTCACTTCCTGGTCGAAAGAACACCACTTAACCCTACGCGTCCTGCCCGGTCACCGGAACAGTCACTGGAGCGACCGTGCACTGCGTTGGCGTAAATTTATGCAAGGAACGGGCCGCTTTGGGAACCCGGACGAGCACGGAGAAACCGGGATTTCCGTGCTAGATTGCGCATCAATTCAGCCATCAGTGTGGAGGAACATTCCCATGACACTGCTGAAGGCCCGACTGCCGAAGCTGCGACTGGTGAAGCGACTGCTGATCGAAATCGCCGCGGCGGCCCTGCTCGTCATCTGCATCAGCGCCTCCAGCGCGGCGCTCGCCGACGGCAAGCCCGGTCGCAGCGCCGACGGCCTGAGTTGCGGCTTCACTGTTCCGCAGAATGCCTCGCCCACGGCCCGCTGCGCCGCCATCAAGCGCCAATGCGGCGGCAAGTTCTACGCGAATGCGTGCGGCACGAGGCTGATGTCCGCGGTGAATTGAGCGGCGGCAGGTCCGTCAATCCGGGGCCGGCTTCAGGCCGCTTTGGCCTGCACCGCATCGCAGAATTCGGCGAGACGATCGGCGAGCCGCAGCGTTGCCGGGCTCGCATCGGGCGATGCCATCAACGCGACCTCGGTCTTGTTGATCGGGGCGAATCCTTCCCTGGCCGTCAGCACGCGATGATCGGATTGGATCGACATCTCCGAGAGGATGCTCAGCCCCATGCCCGCCGCGACCGCGGCCTGGATGCCGGCGAGGCTCGATGAGGTGTAGGCGGTGTGCCAGGCGCGGCCCGCGCTTTCCAGCGCATGGATGGCGCCGGCGCGGTAGATGCAGCCGAGCGGAAAGCCGATCAGCGGCACCGAGGCGACGTCGACGACGTCGATGGGATGGCTCTTGCTGGTCACCCAGTGCACCCGCTCCGGCCACACCGCGATCGCGCCGTTGGCGCCGGCCTCGCGCTTGTAGAGCGCAAGGTCGAGTTCGCCGCGCTCGAGATCGCGCGCCAGGTACTTGCTCTGGTCGGCGCGTACGTCGAGCCGCAGGCCGGGATGCGAGCGTGCGAATGCGCCGAGCAGCTTGGTCAGCCGGTACGCCGCGAAATCCTCGGGGATTCCGAGTCGGATCGCGCCTTCGCTGTTCGGTTGGCGCAGCACGTCGCGCGCCTCCTCGGCCAGGGAGAGCAGACGGCGCGCGTAGGACAGCAGCCGCTCGCCGGCCTCGGTCGGGCGCACGGTCTTGCCGTCCCGATGCAGCAGCACCTGGCCGATGTCCTCCTCCAGCCGCTTGATTTGCTGGCTGACGGTCGATTGGGTGCGGTGGACGCGTGCGCCGGCCCGGGTGAAGCCGCCGGCCTCGACCACCGACACGAAGCTGCGCAGCAGCTCGAGATCGAGCATGGCGGCCTCCATTCGAAAATCCACTTATGTGAAGTTAATCATTTAATTTACAAATGACAAGTGCCGTCCCTAGATCGAGGGCCTAGGAGATCACCCATGTCACTCGCCCCCTCGATTTCGGTGCCGCGCAGCCGCTTCAACACGCTGCCGCTCGCCATCGGCCTGTTCTGCCTGCTCTGGAGCTACGCCTTCGTCGCCGGCAAGATCGGCGTCACTCACTGCCCGCCGCTGATCCTGCTCGCCGCGCGCTTCTCGCTCGCCGGCATCCTGATCCTGGGCGCAACGCTGATCCGCGGCGAGGCCTGGTCGCTGTCCTGGCGCGACGCCGCGATCTTCGCGGTGCTCGGCATCGCCAACAACGCGCTCTATCTCGGCCTCGGCTACACCGGCCTGCAATCGGTTTCCGCCGGCCTCGGCGGCCTGATCGTCTCGGCCAATCCGGTCTTCACTGCCGCGCTGGCGGCGCTGCTGCTCGGCGAAGGCATGACCTGGCGCAAGGCCGGCGGTCTTTCGCTCGGCATCATCGGCGTGACCCTGATCGTCTGGCATCGCCTCGCGGTCGGCACCGATTCCCTGCACGGCATCGTGTTCACGCTGGCCTCGCTCGCCTCGATCGTCGCCGGCACCATCCTGTTCAAGCTGCTCTCGCCGAAGGGAAGCTTGTGGATCGGCAACGGTGTGCAGAATCTCGCGGCCGGCATCGTGCTGACGCCGGTCGCGCTTACCTTCGCCGACATCCACGCCATCGATTTTACGCCGGGCCTGATCGGCGCCTTTGCGTTCCTCGTGCTCGGCGGCTCGATCCTGGCCTATTGGCTCTGGTTCCATCTCCTGAAAGTGTGCGGCGCCACCGCCGCCAGCGCCTATCATTTCCTGATGCCGCCGCTCGGCATGCTGTTCGCGTATCTCGTCCTGGGTGAGCACGTCGAGGCGCGTGACCTCCTCGGCATCATTCCGGTCGCGCTCGGCATCTACCTGGTGACGCGCCCCGCAAAGCCCGTCGTGTAAGAGGAGAATTCCCATGCCCATTGCCATCACCCTGATCGGCGGCCCGACGGCGCTGATCGAGATCGACGGCTTCCGCCTGCTCACCGATCCCACCTTCGATGCGCCCGGCGCCTACCAGCTGCCGCATGTGAAGCTGGAGAAGACCATTGGTCCCGCGATGAAGCCCGATGCGATCGGCCCGGTCGATGCCGTGCTGCTCAGCCACGATCAGCATTCGGACAATCTCGACAATTCCGGCCGCGACTATCTCCACAAGGTCAAGCGCGTGCTGACGACGGAGGCGGGCGCAAAGCGCCTCGGCGGCCATGCCGAAGGGCTCGCGTCCTGGGCGACCGCGCATTTGAAGGATCGCGACGGCAACACGCTGACCATCACCGCGACGCCGGCACGCCACGGCCCGGCCGGCATCGAGCCGCTGTCGGGCGACGTCATCGGCTTCGTCGTGCAGTCGAGCCGCAAGGACACCAGCGCGGTCTATATCAGCGGCGACACCACCTGGTTCGACGGCGTCGCCGAGGTCGCGCGCCGCTTCAAATGCGGCGTGGTGATGCCTTTCGCAGGCGCGGCGCAGACGCGCGGGCCGTTCCATCTCACCATGGATACCAACGACACCATCGAGACCGCGCGCGCCTTCCCCGAGGCGACGATCGTGCCCGTGCATACCGAAGGCTGGGCGCATTTCCGCCAGAACGGCGAGGATCTGCGCAAGTCCTTCGACGTGCTCGGCTTCGGCACCCGGCTGCGGCTGCTCGAGCCGGGCGTGCCGACGGTGGTGGAGGCGCCGTAATCTCCACTGCCTCCGCTGTCATGCCCCGGCTTGACCGGGGCATCCAGTACGCCGCAGCGGATGTTGCAAGAGTGAGCTCCCTAACGCTGGCCTCTGGAATACTGGATCGCCCGGTCAAGCCGGGCGATGACGAGAGAGAACGGCGCGTGACCGCGGCCCTCAATCCTTCCGGAACACGATCGAGGCCATCCATCCCGTCATCAGCGCCATCGCGGCGGTGGCGAGGCCGTAGATCAGGCCGTTCTGCCGTGCCGTCGTTGCGACGAACTGCTCGAAGCCGACCTTGACGATCTCGAATGCGGTCTCGGTCTTGCCGATGAACGCGCCGTTCGCGAACAGCTTGATCTCGACCTCATAGGTGCCGATCGGCACCTCCGCCGGCAGCGGAATGCCGGTACGGAACAGCGTCGGCGTCAGGAACGTCACGGCGCTTCCGTCCTCGCGATAGAGCCCACGCTGGGTGCGCAAGCGAATGAACGCGGACCGGAAAGCATCGTTCGGCACCACGTCGGCGAAGTCGCCGCTGACCCGCTGCGTCAGCAGCACGTTGTTCAGCCCGATCTGCTGCCGCCGCGCAATCTCGGGCGAGGTGATGGCCTCGAAGGGCCGGTTGGCGAACAGCGCCAGATAGCTCGGCACCTGCAGGAATTGCCGGTAGTCGGTGTTGATCCAGATGCCGAAGGTGCGTTCCTTCCGCCGCGTCACCATGTCCGCGCGCGGACCCATCACGGTGACCACGAGATCGTAAGACGTGCGATCGGCGGGCGTGGTGGCGTCCTTCTCGACCGAGCCGAACAGCACCAGCTCCTCGCCGGAATAGTTCGGCGTCACCGTAACGCGGTGGTTGGAGACCGAGACGATCAGCCGCTCGGCATGCGCGACCGAGCCGAGCAGCAGGACGACCAGGAGTGCGAGCGGCGCGCGCCTCATCCGCTCACTCCGAGTTCGCGGATGGTGAAGAGGTCCGCCGGGCGGATCACGAGCTCGATCGCAAAGCGAATTCCGACCGAGAGGATCAGAAGGCCGAGCAGCAGCCGCAACTGCTCGCCGCGGATCTTCTGGCCGGCACGCGCCCCGAACTGCGCGCCGGTGACGCCGCCGACCATCAGGATCAGCGCCAGCACGGCGTCGACGAGGTGATTGGTCACTGCGTGCAGCATGGTCGCGAACAGCATCGTGACGAGGGTCAGCACCATGGAGGTCCCGATCACGGTCGAGGTCGGCACTCTGAGCAGGTAGATCATGATGGGCACGAGAATAAAGCCGCCGCCGATGCCCATGATGGCGCCGATGAAGCCGATCAGGATGCCGACGACCACCACGGGGATGACCGAGAGGTAGATCTTCGAGCGCTTGAAGCGCATCTTCAGCGGCAGGCCGTGGATCCAGTTGTGGGTACGGCGCGGCGGCACCGCACCGCGCCGGGTTCGCATCAGGGCGCGCAGGCCTTCGGAGAACATCAGGCTGCCCACGGTCGTCAGCAGCACCACGTAGGAGAGCGCGATCATGAGGTCGAGCTGGCCGAGCGCACGGAGCTGCGTGAAGGTCCAGACGCCGAGCGCCGTGCCGGTCACGCCGCCGCATAACAACACGCTCGCCAGCGACGGATCGATCGCACGCCGCCGCCAGTAAGACAGCGCGCCGGAGAAGGAGGAGGCCGCGATGTGGCTCGCCACCGACGCCACCGCCACCGCCGGCGTGATGCCGATGAAGATCAAGAGCGGCGTCATCAGGAAGCCGCCGCCGATCCCGAACATACCCGAGACGAAGCCGACCGCGGCGCCCATCGCCAGCACCAGGAAGACGTTGACCGGAAGATCGGCAATGGGGAGGTAAAGCTGCATCGAGGGACCACGCTCCGGCGAGACGGATCAATCATCGCGGAATGCCCGCCGGACGGTCGGAACGATTGCCGCGCCCCTCAATAGCGGAATTTGGCGCGGGGCGGGACCCCAGAATTTCGAGCGTGGTGAATGAGGGAGGATCAGAACTGTGAGCTCAGGATCTCGCCATTCTCTCCGCTGTCATGCCCCGGCTTGACCGGGGCATCCAGTACGCCGTGTGCTTTGTTGTGAGAGCAGCTCCCTAACGCTGGCCTCTGGAATACTGGGTCGCCCGGTCAAGCCGGGCGACGACAAGAGGAGGGAGCGAGCGCTAAACGACTCAATGCGCCGCCGAAGCCGACCGCTTCGTCGCGACAGCCTTCGGCGCGGGTTTTGTGGCTGCCTGCGGCGCGCTGTCCCAGCCGCCGTTCGGGGCCGCAACGTTGACGGCATCGTCGGGCTGCGGCTCGGCGCTGAAGGTCTGGATCGCGAGCTTGGCGGCGGCGAGCGATTGCGGGTCGAGGCGCTTGGCGACGTCGTCGCGCTTGCCGGACGCATCCGCATCGCCCTGGGCGGCTGCCAGGCTGAACCATTTGTAAGACTCGGCGAGGTTCTGCTCGACGCCGATGCCGCGGGCATAGAGGATGCCGAGGTTGAACTGGCTATCGGCGACGCCGCGATCGGCCGCTTTCCGGAACCATTGCGCCGCGCTCTTGTAGTTGGCGCCGCGTCCGCCGCCATCGGCATCGAGCACCGCGAGATTGTGCATGGCCTTGGCGTGGCCGCGCTCGGCGGCCTGCGTGTAGTAGCGGCGGGCGATGTCGGCGTCCTTCTTCACGCCGAGGCCCTTCTCGTAGAGCGTGCCGAGGCGGAAGGTCGCGGGGATCACGCCGGCTTGCGCGGCGCGGTCGTACCATTTCGCGGCTTCGTCGTAATTCGTGGCAACGCCCTTGCCCTCGGCAAAGCGCAGGCCGATCTCGTAGGCCGCGGTCGCATCGCCCTTCATCGCGGCGGTGCGCAGGCCCGGGCCGCCGATGCCGTCAGGCAGCTTTTCGCTCGGCGGCACCTGGATGAGGCTGAGCTTGGCGCGGCTCGTGCCCGACAGCGCGCCGGTGACGTCGCTGCTCGCGGCAGGCGGCGGCACCGCTGCGGCGGGCGCCGGCGGAATTTCAACCGAGGCCGAGCTGGCCGGTGCGGGGGCGGCCGGTGCGGGGTTGTTCTGGGATTGCCGGCCGATCGGCGTCGGCGAGGTCATCGAGGGCGTGACCTGCTCGGGCGTGGCGGGCTTGTTCTCGATCACCGGCGGCGGCGGAGCCTGCGGCGCGGGCTGGCTCAGCGTGTTGTCCATGGCCTGCGGCGCCGGCGTCGGGCTGCCCTCGAGCAGGTTCATCGCCATCTTGAAGGTGCCGAGCACGATCACGACCACGCTTGCGCCGACCAGCAGCGAGCGGATCTTCGAGGTGATGGTCGAGCCGCCGTCCTTGCCCGCGTCCTTGGCGCGGTCGGCGCCGGCCTTCGCGCCACCCTTGGCACTACTCTTGGCACCGCGGGCCGGCTTTTCCGGCTGCGCGGCGGCAGCCTGGGCGGCACGGCGTGCGGCCGCGATGAAGCTCGACGACGAGGCCGGCTCTTTCGCAGCAGCGGGGATTTCGCTGATCGCGTTCTCGGAGGCGGCGATGCGCTCCGAGGGCGTAGCAACGCGCGCGCCCGGCCGCGTTCCCGGCTCGAGCGGATGATCCGGCGGCAATTCGGGCGCGAGCGCCGCGCGTGCCGTGTGCGGCTCGAGGATTTCGCTGATCGCACGCGGCGGCAGCGGCGGAGCCGACGGCACCGGCGGCGGCGCGGCGGGCGCGGCCGCGGCGTGGAATTCACGTGGCGCGGCGGCGAAAGCGGCCTGCGACGCCTGCGCTGCGGCAGGGTTCGGCAGCTCCGGCTTCGGATCGTATTTCGGCTGCGGTGCCTGCGGCGCCGGCTCGCGCATGACAGGCGCGGGCGCCATCGGAGCAGCCATCGGAGCGGCCATGGGCATGGCCATCGGCTGCGGCGCAGGGGCCGGCGGCGCCGTGCGCACGGCGCGCAGATCGCCCTCGATCATGGACAGGCGGTCGACGACATGGCCGAGCGCGCTATGGACGGCCTCGAGCGAGTCCTGGGTGCTGCGGTTGGTCTCGGCCTGGCTGAAGCGGATGTCGGACAGCTCGCGCTTGACGAGATCGACCATTCCGGAATCGGCGGGGGCCGCATTGCGGCTCTCGGCCAGCGCGGAATAAGTCGCCTGCTGCCGCTCCAGGTGCCTGAGAATGTCGTGCAGCCCGTCCTCGACGCGGCTCAGATTGCCGTTGCGCGGGTCGGAGGCGGATTCGATCCGCTCCAGGAGATACGAGACGCGCTGTTCGAGATGCGCGAAGGTGGAAGCTGAATCGTTGCCGACCTGCATGCGGTCGAAACGGTCCGACAACGCGCGGATCGCGGATTCGAGATGCTCGGTGCTTTCGGACGGCTGCGGCCGCTCGCGGGTTTCCAGCGCCGCGGTGAGCGCGGCGATGCGCTGTTCCAGCACCGCAAAGCTGTCGCCCTGGCCGGAGGGGCGGGTGACCTGGTCGACCTTGGACGACAGCAGCTGCACGTCCTCGGACAGACGGGCCAGCGCTTCGTTGGACGCGACGTTGGAGACGATGCCGCGCAATGCCGAGATCGCGCCTTCGAGCTGGCGCACCGTCGAGGGATCGTCGTTGGCGCGCAGGATCAGGTCGAGCTTGGCGCCGAGATTGCGGATCGCCTCGTCATAGCCGGTGAGCTGCTCTGCCGGCGTCAGCGTGCGCAGTACCTGCTTGATGTCGGACAGCGCGTGCTCGATGCCCGACAGCATTTGGCCGTCGGTGCCGTTGGAGCGGGTCTCGTCGATGCGCCGATGCAGCGAGCGGATCTCGTTCTCGAGCGATTCGATCGCGCGGCGCGGCATCGCCTCGGTGATGGCGGTGCGGATCTCGGCGAGCTCGCTGCGGAAGGCGTTGATGGCCTGCTCGGTATTGTCCGGCCGCTGCAGCGATTCGATCTGGCTCGTGATCTTGAGCAGATGGCGCTCGAGCGAGGAGAAATCCGGCCCCGGCTGCTGCGGCGGCGCATAGGCAGGCGCGGGCGGCGCCATCGGAGGTGCGAAAGGAGCCGCCGAAGGCGCAATCGACGGCGCGGCGCGCGGCGGCACCTGCCGCGGCGCGAAGCCGTCGAGCTCGCTCTGGCGCGCGGTGATCTCGGCGACGGCGACGTCGAACGACGCCGGGCTCAGGGGCGGGGCGTTGCGATAGACTTGAGCTGCCGCACGCTCGACCGCATCGGCCTGGCGCTGGCGCGTTTCAACGGGAGAGGGCGCAGGCGCCGGACGCGGTGCCTGAGGCTGCTGCGGCTGGGGCTGCTGCGGACGGGAGATCTGCGACAGCCGCGCATCGAGCCGCGAGATCGCGTCGTTGAGCTGGCGTGCGACGCCCTGCTCGCGCGAGACGTCCGGTCGCGACGATGCGTCCTGGCGCGGCGCGGGCTTTGAAATCCGTTCGATCTGCTGCGTGATCGCGTCGAGCCGCTGGTGGATATCCGCGACTTCGCGGCTCTCCTGGCTCGGTGCCTGGCCTGGCATTTGCTGCGGGCGCGGATCTTGACGCTGATCTTGATTCTGGCGCTGATCGTAAGGTCCGCGAAAGTTTGGCGGGGCAGATTCGCCGAGCGTGGAGTTCAGCCAGTCATTGAGCGACATGCCCGCGCGACGCGCAGCAGCTTCGGCCCGCTCCCTGACGGATGGATCGATACCGTCCACACTCCACGATACGCGCGAATTCATGACTCTGTCCGGTTCCGACTCCGGCGCCCCACCCGGCGCCTCCAGCCTTCCCACGCGTGTCCGTTGCAAAGACAATCGAATTTGACGCGGGTCGTCTGCCTCGAAAACCGACTTTTGTCCGTTACGGTAAATAACGAGTTAAGGAACGCGGTTGCCGGGGTCTTAAAGTTGGACGGGGGAACCGGTGGAGCATCCGGGACTACGTCACCGCGGCTTGCAGTAGTCCCCACACACTCCGCTGTCATCGCCCGCGAAGGCGGGCGATCCAGTACGCCGCGGCCTCTCGATTCCAGCCGCGCTGCCCCGGAGTACTGGATGCCCCGCCTTCGCGGGGCATGACACCGGAAAAGGTGGCGGAATCTCCTGTCCCGACGCCCCCTAACCCTTCTCCCGCTTGCCGTCCTCGATCGGCACCACCGTGGCCTTGCCGCTCATCGCCGAGAGCGCTTCCAGCGTCTCCTCGCAGAAATCGGCCACCATCTGCTCGTGGCGGGCGCCGAGGCGGAGCAGCAGCAAATTACCGAGATCGAGCCTTCCCTCCGCGGTGCCATCCGGAAAACGCTTCTTCAGGATGCGCTCGTAATTGGCGTGGCGGTCGCGGTGATGCTCCAGGCGGGCCATCAGATCGGTGCGCAGCGGCTCGATGTCGATGCTGTCGAGGGCGTGGAGGCGGACCAGGAGGTCGTCCTTGGTCGAGGCCGGCGTGCTTGGCCGCGCGGCCCAGTGCCGCAGTGCTGTTCGCCCCTCCGGAGTGAGCGTATAAACCAGCTTGTTGGGCTTGCCTGTTTGCACGACCTCGCGGCCCTGGATGTGGCCGCGGTCGCGCAGCTTGGAGAGCTCGCGGTAGATCTGCTGGTGGTCGGCCTTCCAGAAGAAGCCGATCGAGGAATCGAACGTCTTGGCGAGTTCGTAGCCCGTCATCGGGCGTTCCGTGAGGCATGCGAGGATCGCGTCGCCCAGGGCCATGACCGGCCTCCTTGTTTCATCCTCGACCATCTCGCTTGACTTTATGCGCATTGGCGCATATGCGTCAATGTGCATATGAGACAAGCCGGGCCGGGCCATTATCCGACCCGAAAAACCCAGTGAAATCAATCGCCACGCTACTGTGCATGGGGTTGTTTTCGCACTTTTTGTCCAGGCCCTTAAGGGAGGCAGCTGAGAATGACCGGCCTCGATTCCTGGTACGCCTACATGAAGTCTCACGACCGCGCCGCGCTCCGGGACCTCCTGCATCCCGATGCCGTGTTCGAAAGCCCGGTCGTCCACACGCCGCAGCGCGGGCGTGACATCACCTTCAAATACCTTTCCAGCGCCGAGCAGGTGCTCGGCGGTCCTGATTTCACCTACGTCGGCGAATGGCGCAGCGACAACGGCGCCGTGCTCGAATTCAAGACCATGATCGACGGCATCGAGATCAACGGCGTCGACATCATCACCTTCGACAACGAGGGACGCATCACCCATTTCAAGGTGATGGTGCGTCCGCTCAAGGCGATCAACATGCTGCACCGCCTGATGGCGGAGCAGCTTGCCGCCCAATCATGACCCTGCCCTGAGGTTGCAGAACCCGCTAAGCTCGCGGGGCAGGCTGCGCCGCAGGAAACTCGCGAACATCGTCACTTCAAGGCCCATTGCCGGGAGAACACCATGCCGATCTACAAAGCCCCCGTCGAAGACGTGAACTTCCTGCTCAACGACGTCTTCCAGATCGACCGCTACGACAACCTCGCCGGCTTCTCCGACGCGTCGAGCGACGTGCGCGAAGCCATTCTGGGCGAAGCCGCCAAGCTCGCCGAAGAGGTGCTGCAGCCGCTCAATCGCGTCGGTGATCTCGAGGGCTGCAAGCGCGCCGATGACGGCAGCGTCACCACGCCGAAGGGCTTCAAGGACGCCTTCAAGCAGGTGGTCGAAGGCGGCTGGCTTGGTCTCTCCGCCCCGACCGAATTCGGCGGCCAGGGCCTGCCGGTGACGCTCTCGCAGGCGGTCAATGAATTCCAGATCTCCGCCAACATGGCGTTCTCGATGTATGGCGGCCTCACCATGGGTGCGACCGCCGCACTGATCGTCCATGGCTCGCCCGAGCAGAAGCAGACCTACGTGCCCAAGATGGTCGCCGGCGAATGGACCGGCACCATGAACCTGACCGAGCCGCATTGCGGCACCGACCTCGGCATGCTTCGCACCAAGGCGGTGCGGCAGGCCGACGGCAGCTTCAAGATCACGGGCACCAAGATCTTCATCTCGGCCGGTGAACACGACCTCGCGCCCAACATCATCCACCTCGTGCTCGCCCGCATCGAGGGCGCGCCCGCCGGCATCAAGGGCGTGTCGCTGTTCGTGGTGCCGAAGTTCCTGGTCAATGCCGACGGCTCGGTCGGCGCACGCAACGGCGTCGTCTGCGGCTCGATCGAGCACAAGATGGGCATCCACGGCAATTCCACCTGCGTGATGAACTACGACAACGCCACCGGCTGGCTGATCGGCGAAGAGAACAAGGGCATGCAGGGCATGTTCGTGATGATGAACGAGGCCCGCCTCGGTGTCGCCGTTCAGGGTCTCGCGCAGTCCGAGGTCGCCTATCAGAACGCGGTCGCCTATGCCCGCGATCGCATCCAGGGCCGTTCGCTCACGGGCGCCAAGGCGCCGGACAAGCAGGCCGACCCGATCATCGTGCATCCCGACGTGCGCCGCACGCTGCTGTCGATCCGCGCTTTCAACGAAGCCGCGCGCGCCTTCGTGATGTGGACCGCGCTGAAGAGCGACGTCGCGCACCGCTCCGAGGATCCGAAGGACCGCCAGGCCGCCGACGATCACATGGGCCTGATGACGCCGGTGCTGAAGGGCTTCCTCACCGATTACGGCTTCGCCAACGCGGTGCAGGCGCAGCAGATGTATGGCGGTCACGGCTACATCGCCGAGCAGGGCATGGAGCAGTTCGTGCGCGATGCGCGCATCGCCATGATCTATGAAGGCGCCAACGGCATCCAGGCGCTCGACCTCGTCGGCCGCAAGCTGCCGCGCGATGGCGGCCGCGCCATCATGGCGTTCTTCGGCGAGGTCATGGCCTTCGCCAAGGAGAACGGCGGCGACGAGGCGATGAAGCCGTTCATCGCCCCGCTCTCGGCCTCGCTCGGCCATCTCCAGCAGGCGACGACCTGGCTGATGCAGAACGCGATGGCGAAGCCCGACAATGCCGGCGCCGCCGCAACCGATTACCTGCACCTCTTCGGCTTCGTCGCGCTCGGCTACATGTGGGCGAAGATGGCGAAGGTGACGAATGCCAAGATTGCCGAGAGCGGGGCGACGCCCTATCTCTCGACCAAGCTCGTCACGGGCCGCTTCTTCATGGAGCGGATGCTGCCGGAGACGGCCGCCAATCTCGCGCGCATCCAGGCCGGCTGCGCCACCATCATGGAATTGCCCGCGGAAGCGTTCTGAGGCTTCCCGCGTCACCAATGATTGCGACCGCGCCCGCGGTCGCCACTGACATCACTGCAATCAGGAGGCTCCCATGGCAGATGCCTATATCTACGATCACGTCCGCACCCCCCGCGGCCGCGGCAAGGCCGACGGTTCGCTGCACGAAGTGACCGCGCTCGCGCTCGCCACCGTGCCGCTGAAGGCACTCAAGGACCGCAACAATTTGCCGGAAGATTCCGTCGACGACGTCATCCTCGGCGTGGTCGATCCGGTCGGCGAGGCCGGAAGCGACATCGCTCGCTTCGCCGCGCTGAAATCCGGTCTCGGCGAAGCCGTTCCCGGCGTGCAGATCAGCCGCTTCTGCGCCTCAGGCCTCGATGCCGTGAATTTTGCCGCCGCGCAGGTCATGAGCGGCCAGCATGAGCTCGTGATCGGCGGCGGTGCCGAGTCGATGAGCCGCGTCGGCATCGGCGCCTCCGGCGGTGCCTGGCCGATGGATCCCTCGATGGCGGTCCCCGCTTACTTCATGCCGCAGGGCGTCTCGGCCGATCTGATCGCCACCAAATACGGCTTCTCCCGCGACGACGTCGACGCCTATGCGGTGCAGAGCCAGCAGCGCGCGGCGAAGTCTTGGGAAGAGGGCCGCTTCGACAAGTCGATCGTGCCGGTGAAGGACATCAACGGCCTCACCATCCTCGCCAAGGACGAGCACATGCGTCCTTCGACGACGATGCAGTCGCTGGCGCAGCTGCAGCCCTCGTTCACGATGATGGCGCAGATGGGCGGCTTCGACGGCGTCGCGCTGCAGTCGCACCCGGAGATCGAGCGCGTCAATTACGTGCACCACGCCGGCAATTCCTCCGGCATCGTCGACGGTGCCGGCGCCGTGCTGCTCGGCAGCAAGGAAGCCGGTAGCAAATACGGCTTGAAGCCGCGCGCAAAAATCCGCGCCTTCGCCAACATCGGCTCGGAGCCGGCGATGATGCTGACCGGTCCGGTCGACGTCACCGAGAAGCTGTTCGCGCGCTCCGGCATGAAGAAGTCGGATATCGACCTGTTCGAGCTCAACGAGGCCTTCGCCTCCGTCGTGCTGCGCTACATCCAGGCCTTCGACATCGACAACGCCAAGATCAACGTCAATGGCGGCGCGATCGCGCTCGGCCATCCGCTCGGCGCCACCGGCGCAATGATCCTCGGCACCGTGCTCGACGAGCTCGAGCGCACCAACAAGTCCACCGCCCTCGTCACGCTGTGCATCGGCGGCGGCATGGGCACCGCGACCATCATCGAGCGCGTCTAAGGGTAGGGAGCAACCAACATGTCGTACAAGAACTTCAGGGTTGAGACCGATTCCGACGGTATCGCGCTCGTCACCTGGGACATCCCGGGCCGTTCGATGAACGTGCTCGACGAGACCTCGACCAGCGAGCTCGACGCGATCGTCAAGGCGACCACGGCCGACGCCGCGGTGAAGGGTGTCGTCATCACCTCCGCCAAGGAAGCGTTCTGCGCCGGTGCTGATCTCTCCATGCTCGAAGGCATGAACCAGGCTTACGCGAAAGTTCTCAAGGAGCAGGGCGAGACCGCGGCGAACCAGATGCTGTTCGACCAGAGCCGCCGCTTCTCGCTGGTGCTGCGCTCGATCGAAACCTCCGGCAAGCCGTGGGCGGCCGCGATCAACGGCCTCGCGCTCGGCGGCGGTTTCGAGATCACGCTGTGCTGCCACTACCGCGTGGCGGCCGAGAATCCCAAGACCCGCCTCGGCCTGCCCGAGGTCAAGGTCGGCCTGTTCCCCGGCGCCGGCGGCACGCAGCGCGTGCCGCGCCTGGTGCCGCCGCAGGACGCGATGACGATCCTGCTCAAGGGCGATCCGGTCACCGTCGAGAAGGCCAAGGCGCTGAATTTGATTCACGCCGTCGTTCCCGCAGCCGACCTGGTCAAGGCTGCCAAGGACTGGATCAAGGGCGGCGGCAAGGCCGTGGCGCCCTGGGACGAGAAGGGCTTCAAGCTGCCGGGCGGTCCGGTGTTCTCGAAGGCCGGCATGATGATGTTCCCGGCCGGCAACGCGATCTACCGCCGCGAGACCTACGACAATTATCCGGCCGCGCGCGCGATCATGAGCTGCGTCTATGAAGGCCTGCAGCTGCCGATCGACGCGGCGCTCCGCGTCGAGTCGCGCTACTTCACCTCGGTGTTGCGCTCGAAGGAAGCCGCGGCGATGATCCGCAGCCTGTTCCTGTCGATGCAGGAGCTCAACAAGGGCGCGCGCCGTCCGAAGGACGTGCCCGCGACCAAGGTGAAGAAGATCGCCGTGATCGGCGCCGGCTTCATGGGTGCCAGCGTCGGCTACGTCTCGGCCCGCGCCGGCCTCGACGTCGTCCTGATCGACCGCGACCAGGCGAGCGCCGACAAGGGCAAGGCGCATGCGCAGAAGGTGATCGAGGAGCAGATCAAGAAGGGCCGCGCCAAGCCGGCGGATGCCGAAGCGCTGCTCGCGCGCATCACCCCGACCGCGGACTATGCGGCGCTGAAGGACGTCGACCTCGTCATCGAGGCGGTGTTCGAGGACCGCAAGGTCAAGGCCGAGACCTTCGCCAAGGCACAGGAGCACATGAAGCCGGACGTGATCTTCGCCTCGAACACCTCGACGCTGCCGATCACCTCGCTGGCCGAAGGCTTCAAGGACCAGGGCAAGTTCGTCGGCATCCACTTCTTCTCGCCGGTCGAGAAGATGATGCTGGTCGAGATCATCAAGGGCAAGAACACCGGCGACGTCGCGCTTGCGACCGCGCTCGACTATGTCCGCCAGATCGGCAAGACGCCGATCGTGGTCAACGACTCCCGAGGCTTCTTCGCCAACCGCTGCGTCGGCCGCTACGTCGCCGAAGGCAACGAGATGTTCCTGGAAGGCGTACCCCCGGCGATGATCGAGAACTGCGCCAAGATGGCCGGCATGCCGGTCGGCCCGCTCTCGCTCTCGGACGAAGTCGCGCTCGACCTCGGCCTCAAGATCATGAAGGCCACCGAAGCCGACCTCGGCCCCAACGCCATCAATCCCGATCAGAAGAGGCTGATGGTGGAGATGGTCGAGAAACAGGGCCGTCTCGGTCGCAAGAACAGCAAGGGCTTCTACGACTATCCCGAGAAGGGCAAGGGATCGAAGAGCCTGTGGCCGGGCCTCTCGGCGCTGCAGCCGAAGCAGCTCGACCCCGACACGCTCGACATCGAGGAGCTCAAGCAGCGCTTCCTGGTGGTGCAGGCGGTGGAAGCCGCGCGCACGGTCGAGGATCACGTCATCACCGATCCGCGCGAGGCGGATGTCGGCTCGATCCTCGGCTTCGGCTTCGCGCCGTTCACCGGTGGCACGCTGTCCTACATCGACTTCATGGGTACGAAGAAATTCGTCGAGCTCTGCCACAAGCTCGAAGCGAAGTACGGCTCGCGCTTCACCCCGCCGAAGCTGCTCGAAGAGATGGCGGCGAAGGGCGAAACCTTCTACGGCCGCTTCGCGCCGAAGAAGGCGGCCTGATCTGATCTTGTAGCCCGGATGGAGCGCGGCGAAATCCGGGCTACGCAGAATCAAAAAGGCCGGATCATCGATCCGGCCTTTTGTCGTCGGTCTTGAACGCCTCACTTCGCCTGCGCGAGGCCTTCCTTCTGCAGCGCTTCCTGCACCTGGGGCCGCGCCGCGACGCGGGCCTTGTAGGCCATGAGGTTCGGCATGCCTGAGAGGTCGAACTTCATCCGGTCGCCCCAGGTCAGCATCGTGAACAGATAGCCGTCGGCCACCGTGAACTGCTTGCCCATGAGGTAGTCGCGGCCGGCGAGCTGGCTGTCGATATATTTCAGCTTGCCCATGACGCGGTCTTTGAAGAACGCCTTGGCTTCGTCGTTCAGCGCCGGTGCGAACATCGGGCCAAAGCTCTTGTGCACCTCGGAGGTGAGGAAGTTGAGCCACTCCAGCAGCTTGTAGCGCTCGGAACTGCCGTGCGCCGGCGCCAGCGCCTTGGCCGCAGCCTGGTCGGCGATCATCTGGACAATCACCGGCCCTTCGGTCACGATCTCACCGCTGTCGAGGCCCAGCGCAGGGACCTGGCCCTTGGGGTTCAGCTTCAGATAATCCTCACCATTTTCGAGCTTCTTGGCCCGGATATCGACCTTGACCAGCTCATAGGGCAGGCCGGCTTCCAGGAGCGCGATGTGGGGGGACAGGGAGCAGGCACCGGGCGAGTAATAGAGTTTCATGGAATTTCCTCCTCTTGACGCTTGGTTGGGGCGAAAGAACGACTACATGCGTCTGCATGAAATAGTCAAGATTGATGCAGCTGCATCAAATGGGGTAAGAGACGGGCGACGAGCTTGAGCGGGACCATGAAACGCAAACCATCGACCGAGGCGACTTCCGCCTGGATCCGCCTGATGCGGGTGCAGAGCCGCGTGCTCGATTGCGTCGAGCAGGATTTGAAGAAGGCCGGCTTCCCGCCGCTGGCATGGTACGACGCGCTGCTGGAATTGTCGCGTGCGCCCTCGGGCGAACTGCGCCCCGTGGAACTCGAACGGCAGATGCTGATCCCGCAATATTCCACCTCGCGCCTGATCGACCGCCTGGTCGACGAGGGCCTTGCCTCACGGCGCGAATGCAAGATCGACAAGCGCGGCCAGTTCGTCGAGATCACCGAAGCCGGCCGCGAATTGCAGAAGCGGATGTGGGGCGCCTATTCGGCCGCGATCGAGAAATATGTCGGTTCGAAACTGTCCGATGCCGATGCCGTCAAGCTCAGCGGTCTGCTCGACCGGCTGGGCTGCTCGTGCGGCGAGATGAAGCTGCCGCCCGTCGCCCAAACCAACGCTAACACCAACGAAACTTCGCCGTCGCGATGACCGCGCGGCAAACCAGCACGTCCGCGCACCCCGTGGTTCGCGGACCATCCCCATCACCCCGCGCGCATTCGGTCGAAGCGCCTTTGATTAGAGTTTGATATGGCGCGAGACCAGATCGATATGACGCCGCTGCAGTCACGCGACGAGCTCGTTGCGTGGTTCGAGGAAGGCTGCAAGCCGGCGTCCGAGTGGCGCATGGGCACCGAGCACGAGAAGACGCCGTTCACGCTCGAAGGCCACCGTCCGGTGCCTTACGAAGGCGCGCGCGGCATCGGTGCGCTGCTCGAAGGCATGAAGCTCCTGCTCGGCTGGGAGCCGATCATGGAGAAGGGCAACATCATCGGCCTCTACGACGTCACCGGCGGCGGCGCGATCTCGCTCGAGCCCGGCGGGCAGTTCGAACTGTCAGGCGCGCCGGTCGAGAACGTGCACCAGACCCAAAGCGAGCTGATGGCGCATCTGGCGCAGGTGCGCGAGATCGCAACGCCGCTCGGCATCGGCTTCCTCGGTCTCGGCATGACGCCGTCCTGGTCGCGCGCCGACGTCCCGATGATGCCCAAGGGCCGCTACAAGATCATGACCAACTACATGCCGAAGGTCGGCCAATACGGCCTCGACATGATGTACCGGACCTGCACGGTGCAGACCAATCTCGACTTCTCCTCCGAAGCCGACATGGTCAAGAAGCTGCGCGTGTCGCTCGCGCTGCAGCCGGTTGCAACCGCCTTGTTCGCCAATTCGCCGTTCACCGAAGGCAAGCCGAACGGCTTCCTCTCCTTCCGCTCCGAGATCTGGCGCGACACCGACAATGCGCGCTCGGGTATGATGCCGTGGGCATTCGAGGACGGCATGGGCTTCGAGCGCTATGTCGACTACGCCCTCGACGTGCCCATGTATTTCGTCAAGCGCGACGAGGACTATATCGACGTGTCGGGCTCCTCGTTCCGCGCCTTCTTCGACGGCCGCAACAACAACCTTCCCGGCGAGCGTCCGACGCTGTCGGACTGGGCCAATCACCTGTCCACGATCTTCCCGGAGGTCCGGCTCAAGCGTTATCTCGAGATGCGCGGCTCCGACGGCGGTCCCTGGGGCCGGTTGCCGGCGCTGCCGGCGTTCTGGGTCGGGCTGCTTTATGACGACGTCGCGCTCGATGCGGCCTGGGAGATCGTCAAGCACTGGACCGCGCCCGAGCGTCAGGCCCTGCGCGACGACGTGCCGCGCTTCGGCTTCAAGGCGCGGATCAAGAACCGCTATCTGTTCGAGATCGCCAAGGAATGCCTCGTTCTGGCACATGCCGGCCTGCGCCGGCGCGCCCGGATCGACCAGCTCGGCCGCGACGAAACGCGGCATCTGGAGCCGCTCGACCGCATCATCGATTCCGGCCGGACCCCGGCCGAGGAGATGCTGGACAAGTTCAACGGCCCCTGGAAGGGCTCGGTGGAACCGGCCTACGCCGAATACGCGTTCTAGGCCGGCAAGCCGCCCGGGAGTTCAGCCGTTCATCGCCCATACAGGTTTGCGGCGATCAAATGACCGGCTGAAAAAACCTGAGCGTCCTCAATAACTCGAAAGCTGTTCCGATGGGGAAGGGCCGCCTGTCCGGCGCCGTCATGGCAAAGGTCGTGGCAAAGGTCGTGGCATGTGCCGCGCTGCTTTCGCTCGCCTTCGCGAGCGTGCCGGCGCGCGCCCAGACCGCCTTCGACCGGCCCGGCGGCGATTATTTTAGCTCACCGGTCGCATCGGGCGATCCCGAGGATTGCGCGCTCTTGTGCGAACGCGACCGTCGTTGTCGTTCGTGGAGCTTCAGCTATCCCGATGTCGAAGGCGGCTCGGCGGTCTGCTGGCTGAAGAACACCGTGCCGGCGCGCGTGCCGGGCAGCTGCTGCATCTCCGGTGTGCGCGGCGCCGGCGTGATCGAGCCGCGGGTCGAGGGCGTGGAGACGTCGATCGACCGCCCCGGCGGTGATCTGCGCAATTTCGAGCTGAAAGAGGGCGACGGCGTCGAGGCCTGCAAGGCCGCGTGCACCGGCGACAACAAGTGCCGCGCCTTCACCTATGCCCGCCCCGGCTACACCGGGCGCGAGGCGCGCTGCTTCCTGAAAAAGGAGATCAAGCCGCCGCGCCGAAAGGCAGGGTTCACGTCGGGCGTGGTGCGGTAGCAGGCTCTCTCATCGCAAGCGAAGGTGCCGTAGGGTGGGCAAAGGCGCCCCTGCGCCGTGCCCACGATCTCTCTCGATCGCGAAAAAATACGTGGGCACGCTTCGCTTTGCCCACCCTGCGAGATTTCACGCCGCCGCGATCACGGTGAGCTCCGGCCACAGCGCTTTCCAGCGCGCGGCTTTCACCGCGTAATTCGCCGCGGAAAAATTCGGGCCCGGATTGGGCCGCGCGATCAGCTTCGCAATGTCGTCGAAGCCGTGCGGTGCGTAGACCTCGTAGCCATCGTCCGCGCGCCTAACGCCGGCTTGCGTATTCTGCGTCAGGAAGCGGTCGATGCCTTCGCGCGAATCTCGAAGGGGCGGATAGGGCAGGCCGTGCTTGGCGGGGTACCAGAGATGCACGCGCGCCTGGTTGCGGATCTCGATCCTGGCGCCGAGCTGGCCCAGCCGCTCCTGCAGTTTGCGGATGACCGCGTCCTCCGCCTCCCACGATGTATCGGGATCGAAATAGAACGCGTCATAGTCGGCGATGCCGTGCCCGACGGCACGGCCCGTGAGCACGTTCCACACGGTCTGCACCAGGCATCCCGAGACCAGCCACGCGTCGGGAAGCGCGAGGCGATGCAGCTCGTCGATGATGGCGGCGTTGACGGGATTACGCAGCGCCAACGCAAGAAAGCGCGCCTCATCCATCGCGCCGCTCACCTGCTCTCGCGCTTATCGAACTCAGCCCGCGCCGCCTTCGACGCCAGGGCACGCCAGCGCCGCCGCAACAACGGTTCGACGGTCGCGCGTTTCGCCTTCGACAGGCGAATCAGCACGATCGGATAGTCCGCGTAATGATCAGTGAAATAGAAGATCTTCGGCTGGCTCTCGACCAGCATGGCGCGCTCGTCGATCGGCACATCCGGCATCACCAGGCTGTCGCCGTCCTCCTTCAGACGCGCGAGCATCTTCTTGCGCACCTTCAGCGCCGGCGTCCCATAGGAGGTGCCGTCCTCGACCTCCGCCCACGTCAGCGCAAATTTTCTGACGTCGTCGAAGGTCATGTGATGGAGACCTTGAAAGGCCGCTCAGTGCACCGCGGTGAAGAACCGCGCGAGCCGGAAGCCGGAGAGCCACGTGTAGACCGGCTGGCCGCGCATACCGAGATCCCAGGATCCGAGCACGGCATCTGCCCGGCCGATCAGATTGTCGATCGGCAGCAGGCCGACGCCGCCGGAGCGCAGCGACACGCGGCTGTCGGCGGAGTTGTCGCGGTTGTCGCCGAGCACGAAGAGGTGGCCGGCGGGCACCGTCACTTCCTGCGTGTTGTCGAGCGGGCCGTTGTCGCGCATCTTGAAGATCAAATGCGAGACGCCGTTCGGCAGCGTCTCGACATAACGGTAGGCAGGCTCGCTGCCGCCATTGTCGTCCTCGGCAGCGCCCACGCCGTCGGGCTTCAACTCGGCGGGACGGTCGTTGATGAAGAGCTGGCCCTGCCGCATCTGGATGCGGTCGCCGGGAAGCCCCACGACACGCTTGACCCAGGCCTGCGAACGATCACCGGGCCAGCGGAACACCACGACATCGCCCTGCTTCGGCGTCTCCGCGAACACGCGGCCGCTCTCGGGCAGATTGATCTGGATCGGCAGCGACGAGGTGCCGTAGCCATAGGGGAATTTCGAGGCGATCAGCGCGTCGCCGATCAGCAGCGTCGGCTCCATCGAGCCCGACGGCACGTAGAACGGCTCGGCGAGCGCGCCCTTGGCGATGAAGACGGCGGCGACGATGCCGGCGAGCTGAACGATCTGTCCGCCCCAGCCGCTGCTTTTGCGCTTGGCGGGCGCAGTTACTTTGTCTTCAACGCTCATGCGCCCGTTCCACCCACCGTGATGCGTTCCATCAGGAGCGATGGCTGGCCGACGCCGACCGGTACGCCCTGTCCGTTTTTGCCGCAGGTGCCGATACCGGTATCGAGCGCAAGGTCGTTGCCGATCATGCGGATGCGATGCAGGTCGGTCGGCCCGTTGCCGATCAGCATGGCGCCCTTCAGCGGCGCGCCGATCTTGCCGTTCTCGATCTTGTAGGCCTCGGTGCACTGGAACACGTACTTGCCCGAGGTGATGTCGACCTGGCCGCCGCCGAAATTCGCGGCGAACACGCCGTTCTTCACGGAGGCCAGGATCTCGGCCGGATCGCGGTCGCCTGCGAGCATGTAGGTGTTGGTCATGCGCGGCATCGGCACATGGGCATAGCCCTGGCGGCGGCCGTTGCCGGTCGGCTTCATGTTCATCAGTCGCGCGTTCTGGCGATCCTGCATGTAGCCGACGAGGATGCCGTCCTCGATCAGCACGGTGCGGTTGGTCGGCGTGCCCTCGTCGTCGATCGACAGCGAGCCGCGGCGCGAGGCAATGGTGCCGTCGTCGACCACGGTGACGCCCTTGGCCGCGACCTGCTGGCCCATCAGGCCGGCAAACGCCGAGGTCTTCTTGCGATTGAAATCGCCTTCGAGGCCATGGCCGACCGCTTCATGCAGCATCACGCCGGGCCAGCCGGCCCCGAGCACGACGTCCATCTCGCCGGCGGGGGCGGGAATCGATTCCAGGTTGACCAGCGCCTCGCGCAGCGCGCCATCGGCGGCGTCGCGCCAGTTCTTGCTCTCGATGAATTCGGCATAGCCGGCGCGACCGCCATAGCCCTTGCTTCCGCTCTCCTGGCGGTCGCCCTGGCCGGCGACGACGGAAACGTTGACGCGCACCAGCGGGCGAATGTCGCGATAGCTCTCGCCGTCGGGCCTGAGGATCTCGACCACCTGCCAGGTCGCGCCCAGGCTGACGCTGACCTGCCGCACCCTGGGATCCTTGTCGCGCAGATAGGCGTCGATCTCGGCCAGCAGTTTCACTTTGGTCTCGAAGCCTGGGGCATCGAGCGGGTTGTCGTCACTATAGAGCCGCACATTGGTATGCGCCGGCGGGGCGGCGAAGCTGCCGGAATAGCCGCCGCGGACCGCGGCGACCGCATCCGCCGCGCGGATCAGCGCCGGCAGCGAGACGTCGGAGGAATGCGCATAGCCGACCGCGTCGTCCTTGACGGCGCGGAGGCCAAAACCCTGCGAGGTGTCGTAGGTCGCCTGCTTCAGCCGCCCATTGTCGAACATCAGCGCTTCGGTCTGGCTGTACTCCAGGAACAGCTCGCCGTCGTCGGCACCGGAAAGCCCGCGTGCGATCTCGTGGCGAACCTGGTCGCGGTCGAGATTGGCGCGGTCGAGCAGGGAGGTCGTGGCAGGATTGGTCATGCGTCCGTCCATTAGCGGAAGATGTGGGGCAAGATAATGGTTTCCCTCGGGATCCGCGAGGGGGCGGGGCGTCACATTACCGAAACGATAGGGTGGGATGGGACGGGGGTGCTATTCCAAGGATCTCCGGCACCAGGGAAAACCTCAGAGGACGACTTCAATCCCCTTCCTCTGAATGACGTTCAACAACGTAAGTGTCGCGCCGGTCGGACGCTTCGCGCCGCGCTCAAGCTGGGAGACATAGCCAACCGTCAGATTGAGGAGCTGGGCAAAGACGGCCTGGCTGAGATTGGCTTCCTCTCTCAGGGCCTTGATCGCGGATCCGGACATGGGGGCGGTAGCTGCCGCCGGAATGTCGGCCTTGTGGCGCATCGTGATCTTTTCGTGGGCAGCCTTCGTCAGCAGACCGCTCGTTCGCATGTCCTGCGCCGTCTCAAGCAGATCTCTCGTCAGACGGCTGGGCTTCGCGCTAGCCTTTCGCGGTTTCGTCGCCATCTCGCACCTCAATCAAAGTTCCGTCGTTTAGAGCTTGCTCGATCTTGGCGTTGCTGGCGCTCAAGAACGAAGCGGCAATTTCACGCAAGGTGGTCAGTTCGGCGTCATCGATATTTTCTCGCTCGTTCTTCGCGAATCCGAACAGGAATACCGACCGCTCCGATCCAAAGCCGATCAGCAGCCGAAAACCTCCTCGCTTGCCTTCTCCCGGCCGCGCAACGCGTTGCTTGATGATCCGACCGCCGAGATTGGCGTCGATCAAGCCGCGAGTGGCACGATCAATAGCGGCGACCAGACTCGCGTCTGGAATGCGGTTCTGACGGGCAAAGCGTGCGAGCGTCCTGGTTTTGAATATGCGCACGAACGCCTCCCCGCTCTACAAACTATAGTTTATAGAGTGGTAGTGCAAGCGGGCGATGTTGGAGGATATGTCCGCGGAAGACTTACGGCAGCTTGTCGTAGCCGTCGCCGAGCCCGTTCAGGCTGAGCGGGAAGCCGATGCCTTCTTCCGGTGTCTCGAAGATGATGAAGGTGGCGGTCTTGGCGCTGCGGAGCTGGCCGAGCAGCTTGTCGTCCATCACCACCTCGGCGACGCAACCATTGGGCAGGCAGCGGACGAAGCCCGCACGGCCGACATCCTGGTTGTCGAGCTTGAGGCCGAGGCCGGAGGGGAGGAGGACCCCCAAAGGCGCGACCACGCGCATCAGGCGGCTCTTCTGGTCGGCGGTCTTGAGGACGATGACGGTCAGGCCGGCATTGGAGCGGTCTTCCGCCACCACGCTCTGGATCAGGGCGCACTGCTCGGTCTGGGCGCCGGGCGGCGTATCGCAGCGAATCTGCCAGTCGCCATGGACGGAGCGCACTGCGCCCTGCGCATGAGCAAGGCCGGGAAGCGCCAGGAGGGCGATCGCAGCCAGCAGGCCTGCCAGCGCCGGGAGGCGGCCAGCCTGCGGTCTCTGCTGCCTTGCCATCGATTTCGAAAGCCCCATCGGGTCGGTCCCTTTGCTCGCCTGGGTCGCTCGCGCTGGCGGACTAATCTGGCGGACTGATACGGGAATGACGGCGTCTTGAAGGCAAATCCCAAGCAAATTCCACGCCGCCTCGCACCGCCGCCGCCCGCACGAATCAGGTTCCTGAGCGGCCGTCTGGCAGTGCCTAACGCGGGCAATTCCGCTGTCAAGCCGCAGCATCCCGGCCAACGGTATTTTTGTCTGATGTTACTAGGAAATATCTTGCGTGTGATGGCTGACAGACAGGCCTCAAGACTGCATTGCGATAGATCAAAAATTATGGTTTGAGAGGCTTGATTTCGGCGTTCTAGCGATCTGGCCCCAATTCCTCTTAGAGGTATTCTTGCGCGGCGGTTTGTCAGGCGGGCGGATCGAATAAGCGTTTCCCCGAACATTGGGGGGCGCACTTGGGGTGACTTCGTAAGGGGAGCGCGACGGCATGAGGATGTCGATGGGCCGGGTCGGCCGGCACTTGCTGGGATTGGCCGTGGCGGGTCTGACACTGGCGACGGGCGGCGCAGCGTTTGCCGAGCTCGGGCAGCCGAAGCCGTGGGAATGGACGCTTCAGGAGTCCGGTTCCCCGGTGATGGACAATATCGTCTGGTTCCACAATTTCCTGTTCGTGCTCATCACGCTGATTACGCTGTTCGTTCTGGCGCTGCTGGTGATCGTGGTCTTGAAGTTCAACGCGAAGGCCAATCCGGTGCCGTCGCGGACCACGCACAACACGCTGATCGAGGTGGCCTGGACGCTGGTTCCGGTGCTGATCCTCGTCGGTATTTCGGTGCCGTCTTTCCGCCTGCTGTTCCTCGAGCTCGATGTGCCGAAGGCAGATCTGACCATCAAGGCGACCGGCAAGCAGTGGTACTGGTCCTACGCCTATCCAGATAACGGCAAGTTCGAGTTCGACTCGCTGATGGCCCAGGACAAGCAGCCCCGCCTGCTCGGCGTCGACAACGAGCTGGTGGTTCCGGTCAACAAGGTGATTCGCGTCCAGGTCACCGGCGCAGACGTCATCCACGCGTTCGCGCTGCCGGCTTTCGGCGTCAAGATCGACGCCATTCCGGGCCGCCTGAACGAAACCTGGTTCAAGGCCACCAAGGTCGGCATGTTCTACGGCCAGTGCTCGGAGCTCTGCGGCAAGGACCACGCCTTCATGCCGATCGCGATTCGCGTCGTGGAGGACAAGGACTTCGCCGCCTGGGTCGAGACGGCGAAGAAGAAATATGCGAGCGGCGGCGCCAGCACCTACGCCTCCGCAGCCGGCCCGACGCAGTAAGCGTCGGGTGACGGCCTGAGGGATTGAAAGCGATATAAAGGGCGGGACCTTCCAGAGGTCCGAACGGGACGCAAGGCAGGATTTGAAAATGGCAACGAGCGCAGCGGCACACGGCGATCACGCCCACGGACATGACGAGCACGCCCATCCGACCGGATGGCGTCGCTACGTCTATTCGACCAACCACAAGGACATCGGCACGATGTACCTGATCTTCGCGGTCATCGCCGGCGTCATCGGCGCCGCGATGTCGATCGCGATCCGTGCCGAGCTGATGTATCCGGGCGTTCAGATCTTCCACGAGACGCACACCTACAACGTGTTCGTGACCTCCCACGGCCTGATCATGATCTTCTTCATGGTCATGCCCGCGATGATCGGCGGCTTCGGCAACTGGTTCGTGCCGCTGATGATCGGCGCGCCGGACATGGCGTTCCCGCGTATGAACAACATCTCGTTCTGGCTGCTGCCGGCCTCCTTCGGCCTGCTGCTGATGTCGACCTTCGTCGAGGGCGAGCCGGGTGCCAACGGCGTCGGCGCCGGCTGGACCATGTACGTGCCGCTGTCGAGCTCCGGCCATCCGGGCCCGGCCGTCGACTTCGCGATCCTGTCGCTGCATCTGGCGGGTGCCTCGTCGATCCTCGGCGCGATCAACTTCATCACCACCATCTTCAACATGCGCGCACCGGGCATGACCCTGCACAAGATGCCGCTGTTCGTGTGGTCGATCCTGGTGACGGTGTTCCTGCTGCTGCTGTCGCTGCCGGTGCTCGCCGGTGCGATCACGATGCTGCTCACCGACCGTAACTTCCACACCACGTTCTTCGCCCCCGACGGCGGCGGCGACCCCGTGCTGTTCCAGCATCTGTTCTGGTTCTTCGGCCACCCCGAAGTGTACATCCTGATCCTGCCGGCTTTCGGCATGGTCAGCCAGATCATCTCCACCTTCTCGCGCAAGCCCGTGTTCGGCTATCTCGGCATGGCCTACGCCATGGTCGCGATCGGCGGCATCGGCTTCGTGGTGTGGGCGCACCACATGTACACGGTCGGCATGTCCTCGGCGACGCAGGCCTATTTCGTCGCCGCCACGATGGTCATCGCGGTTCCGACCGGCGTGAAGATCTTCTCGTGGATCGCCACGATGTGGGGCGGCTCGATCGAATTCCGGGCGCCGATGATCTGGGCGGTCGGCTTCATCTTCCTGTTCACGGTCGGCGGTGTCACCGGCGTCGTGCTGGCGAACGCCGGCGTCGACCGCGTGCTGCAGGAGACCTATTACGTCGTCGCGCACTTCCACTATGTGCTGTCGCTCGGCGCGGTGTTCGGGATCTTCGCCGGCTGGTACTACTGGTTCCCGAAGATGTCGGGCTACATGTACAACGAGACGCTGGCGAAGGCGCACTTCTGGGTCACCTTCATCGGCGTCAATCTGGTGTTCTTCCCGCAGCACTTCCTCGGCCTGTCCGGCATGCCGCGCCGCTACGTCGACTATCCCGATGCGTTCGCGGGCTGGAACCTGGTCTCGTCGGTCGGCTCCTACATCTCCGGCTTCGGCGTCCTGATCTTCCTCTACTGCGTGTTCGACGCCTTCATGAAGAAGGTGCCGGCGGGCGACAATCCGTGGGGTGCCGGCGCGACCACGCTGGAGTGGACGCTGTCCTCGCCGCCGCCCTTCCATCAGTTCGAAGTGCTGCCCCGCGTGCAGTGATCGATCTTTCGCGGCGCCCGTGACGGGCGCCGCGGCTCTATAACGAAGCGAGTTGAATTCGTGTCCGTCCTCGATCAGAACGCCATCGACATCAATCCCCGCATCTCCGAGGCGGAGGTCGGCGACTACATCGCGCTGTTGAAGCCGCGGGTGATGTCGCTGGTGATTTTCACCGCGCTGGTCGGGATGGCGATGGCGCCGGGACACTTCCATCCCGTGCTCGCCTTCACCTCGCTGCTCTGCATCGCCGTCGGCGCCGGCGCCTCCGGTGCGCTCAACATGGCGCTGGAAGGCGACATCGATTCCAAGATGTCGCGCACGGCGAACCGGCCGATCCCTCGCGGGCGCATCACCCGTCCCGAGGCGATGGCGTTCGGCCTGACGCTCTCCTTCTTCTCGGTGATGACGCTCGGCATCCTCGTCAACTGGATCGCGGGCAGCCTGCTCGCCTTCACCATCTTCTTCTACGTCGTGATCTACACGATGGGCCTGAAGCGCTGGACCGCGCAGAACATCGTGATCGGCGGAGCCGCCGGCGCGCTGCCCCCGGTGGTGGCCTGGGCCGCCGTCACGGGCACGGTCGACGTCGAGCCGCTGCTGCTGTTCGCCATCATCTTCTTCTGGACCCCGCCGCATTTCTGGGCGCTGGCGCTGTTCCGCTCCGACGACTATGCCCGCGCCGGCATTCCGATGCTGCCCAACGTCGCCGGTCCCGACGCGACGCGGCTGCAGATCCTGCTCTACACCGTCGTGTTGATCGCGGTCGCTGCCGCGCCCTGGGCGCTCGGCTATTTCGACGCCATCTACGGCATCGTCTCGCTGATCCTCGGCGCCGGCATGCTGGTGCTCGCGATCAACGTCTATCTGCGCCGTGAGCGAGCCGCGTCGCTGCGCGCGACCCGAAAGCTGTTTGCCTTCTCGATCCTCTATCTGTTCGTTCTGTTCGCGACCCTGCTGGCCGAGGTCGTGTTCCGGGCGCTGGCTTCGATGGTTGGGGGCGCATGATCACAGCGATGGCCGACAAACCCGAGACAGATGGAATCGTCCTCACCGAGGCGCAGAAGAAGAGCCGTCGTCAGCGCTCGGTCGCCATAGCCCTCGCGCTCGGCGTGCTCGTGTTGCTGTTCTTCGCCGTCACCATGGTCAAGGGACCGGCCGTTCTCGTGCGGCCGATGTAGCAACATGGACCGCGAACCCACCATATCGCAGAATGTCAGCACCGAGCCGGGCAATGGTCAGCCGGCTAGGCGCCGCGGGCTGGGTCGTGATGTCGTGGTTGCGTCGATCTGCGGAGGCGTGGTCGCGCTGATGGTCGGCGCCTCCTACGCGGCGGTGCCGTTCTACAATTGGTTCTGCCGCGCCACAGGGTTCAACGGCACGACGCAGGTCGCGACCGCGGCGCCGGCCACCGGCCCGATCGGGCGAAAAATCTCGGTGCGCTTCGATTCCAACGTCGCGCCCGGTCTGCCCTGGAAGTTTGAGCCGGAGCAGAACGAGATCGAGGTCAATATCGGCCAGGTCGTGACCGTCTTCTACACCGTGACCAATCAGGCCGCGCGCACCACGGCAGCCCAGGCCGCCTACAATGTCGCGCCGCTGACGGTCGGCTCCTATTTCCAGAAGATCAACTGCTTCTGCTTCACCGAGCAGACCATGGCTCCGGGCGAGAAGCGCGAGATGCCGGTTGTCTTTTACGTCGATCCGTCGATCGCCGAGGATAACGAGAATGACGGGCTGAACACCATCACGCTGTCCTACACTTTCTATCCGGTGAAGGATCCCGTGGTGAAGCCGCTGGCATCGGGCGAAGACGACAAGCGCAAGGGAAATCTCTGACCGCGGGGCTCGCGCCCGAAAGGTCGGATACGAGGGGATAAGTGCCTGACAGGCACGGGATTGAGGAGAGAGACCGCAAATGGCAACGGCGCACACCAAGCAACACGACTATCACCTGGTCGATCCCTCTCCGTGGCCGGCGGTCGGCTCCGTGTCCGCGTTCATCATGGCGGTCGGCGCGATCACCTGGATGCACCACATGTTCGCGGCCGCGCCGATCGTGTTCGGCGTCGGTACCGTGGGCGTGCTCTACACCATGGCGAGCTGGTGGGGCGACGTGATCAAGGAAGCCCAGTATAAGGGCGACCACACCCGCGTCGTGCAGCTGCACCACCGCTACGGCATGATCCTGTTCATCGCCTCCGAGGTGATGTTCTTCGTCGCCTGGTTCTGGGCCTATTTCAACGCCGCGCTGTTTCCGGCCGATGCCGTCCACGCCACTCGCGACGCCGTGTTCGGCTGCGGTCTCGGCACTGCGGCTGGCGCCTGCGCTGTCCCCGGCACCTGGCCGCCGCATGGCATCGAGACCTTCGATCCCTGGCACCTGCCGCTGCTCAACACCCTGATCCTGCTGACCTCGGGCACCACCGTCACCTGGGCGCATCACGCGCTGCTCGAGAACGACCGCCAGGGTCTGAAATACGGCCTGATCGTCACCGTCGTGCTGGGCGCGCTGTTCACCTGCGTGCAGGCCTATGAGTACAGCCACGCGGCGTTCTCGTTCGGCGGCAACGTCTATGGCGCGACCTTCTTCATGGCGACCGGCTTCCACGGTTTCCACGTGCTGGTCGGCACCATCTTCCTGCTGGTCTGCCTGTTCCGCGCCTATGCCGGCCACTTCACGCCAACACAGCATCTCGGCTTCGAGTTCGCCGCCTGGTACTGGCACTTCGTCGACGTGGTTTGGCTGTTCCTGTTCCTCTGCATCTACGTCTGGGGACATGGCGCAGAGACCATGGCCCACGGCGCGCACTGAGCCGCGAGACTGGATCACAAAGGGCGGCCGCAAGGCCGCCCTTTCGCTTTCGGACCGCCGGAAATTTCGGCGAGAATTGTGCTAGAGTCCGCAAATCATGAACGATACTGCCGGCAAGACCGAGCCCGAGACCACAGTCCTGCAAAGCGCCTTGCGCGGGCTCGCCTGCAAATGCCCGCGCTGCGGCCAGGGCAAGCTCTATGCGGGCTTCCTCACCCTCGCGCCCGCGTGCAACCGCTGCGGCCTCGACTACGCCTTCATCGACACCGGCGACGGTCCGGCGATCTTCATCATCATGCTGGCCGGCGGCATCGTGGTCGCGGCCGCGCTCATCGTCGAGGTCAAATATCAGCCGCCTTACTGGCTGCATGCGGCGCTGTGGCTGCCGCTGATCCTGGTCACCACGCTGCTGCCGCTGCGGGCGATGAAGTCGCTGCTGATCGCGCTGCAATTCCACCACAAGGCGGCGCCGGGCCGGCTGGTCGACCGCACGAAATGAACCCAGCTGCGCGCAAGCCTCGCGTGGCCGGCTTCGCGCTGTTCACGCTGTTCCTGACGGCCGTGTGCCTCGCGCTTGGCGTCTGGCAATTGCAACGGCGGACCGCCAAGCACGAGCTGGTCGCGGCGCTCACCGAGCGCCTCGCCCTGGCGCCGGTCGCGCTGCCGCCGCCGTCGCTATGGGCCACGCTCGTTCCCGCGCGCGACGAATTCCGCCGCGTCAGCTTCACAGCGACCTATGCGCCCTTGCCCGATGCGATGGTGTATTCCTCCGGTTCGGCGGTGCGCAAGGACGCCTCGAGCCCCGGCACCTGGGCGTTCCTGCCGGCGCGGCTGCCGGGCGGCGAGATGGTCGTGATCGATGCGGGCTTCGTCGAGAACACGATGCAGGACCGCGGCGTCGAGGATCGCGCGGTGAAGAAGCTGGTCACCGGCCAGCCGGTCGCGCTGACCGGCTATCTGCGCTTTCCCGAGCCCTCGGGCTGGCTGACGCCGGCAGAGAACCGGGACAAGCGGCTGTGGTTCGTGCGCGATCATTCCGTCATCGCAAGCGCGCTCGGCTGGGGCGCGGTGGCGCCGTTTTATGTCGATCTCGAGCAGCCGGTGCCCGAGAACGGCATTCCGCGCCCGGGACCGCTCGACGTGCATCTGAAGGACGATCACCTGCAATACGCCGTCACCTGGTTCTTGCTGGCCGGTGCGGTGCTGATTGCCTTTGCCGTATGGGCACGGGGCCGCCGGCAGAGCTGAGCGGACCGGGGGTCCCTGGAGGGAACCCGGTATCGCCCGGGGTTTATTATTCAGCGCACATTCACGAGTGTGGTCCTAAGCCGCCGGTAATTTTTCCGCGGCAGACAGGATTGCGGCGTGAGCGATTTCGATCAGATGGGAATTGTCGTCGACTGGGTTGATGCCTGCCGGAAGGGCGACCTCACGACGTTGCTCGACCTCTATGCGGACGACGCCCAGGTCGAATGCACGTGCAACGGCGCGGAGCGCTATCGCGGCCGGAGCGAGCTTGCGGCCTATTGGCAGCCGCGTCTCACTGCGTATTCGCTGGCGGGCTTCGGCCTGGAGGAGATCCAGCCGGTGCCCCATGGCGTCAGTCTCGAATATTCGGTCGCCGGGGCGCTGCGCATTCACGCCTCGTTCCGCTTCAGCCCGGAGGGCAAGATCCACAGCACGCTGTGCGAGCCGGCGCTGCAGAATGCGGATGACGGCTGCTGCGCCTGCTAGCTGTTGACCGGCGCTTCGCGTGCCGGCTCGGCCGGCAGCCGGCAACGGACGTAGGTTCGCTCATCCGCGCGCAGCAATGACAGCGAGCCGCTGAGCGCCCGAACGCGCTCATGCATGCCGGTGAGGCCGCGGCCGAAGACATTGTCCGCGGGGAAGCCGCCGCCGTCGTCGGAAATCTCGATCGCGAGCGTCTCGCCGGTGACAGTCGCCTCGACATGGGCGCTGCCGGCCTTGGCGTGGCGCAGCACGTTGGTGAGTGCCTCCTGGATCACCCGATAGATGGTCCGGGCGAGCGGCCCGTCGATCACGTTCAGGTCCGGATCAATCGTGTCCGTCAGGGCGATATGCGGAGCCTGCTTGCGAAAATTCCGGAGCAGCGTCTGCACGCTGGTCGCAAGGCCGAGCTCCTCGATGTAGAGCGGCCGCAGCCGGTCGAGGATGCGGCGGTTGGTCTGCTGCAGCGCCTCGACCGATTGCAGCACATCCTGGGCTGAATTGCCGAGATTTCCCGCCTGTGGCTCGGCGTCGATCAGGGCAATCGTGCCGGCGCGGATGGCGAACAGCAACGGTCCGAGCTCGTCGTGCAATTCGCGGGCGAGATCGCGCCGCTCGTCGTCCTGAAGCGACACCAGGCGGTGGAGCAGGTCGCGATTGTCCTGGCTCAATCGGGCGAGCGTTGTGGCCAGGGCATTCGCTTCTTCGCAGCTTTGCCGGATCTCGGGCGGTCCTCCGACCGGGATCGGCGTCGCGTAATCGCCCCGCCTGATGCGCGTCAGTCCTTGGCCGAGATTTTGCAACGGGCGCAAGGCGGATCCCGCGAACAGATAGGCAATGATACCGGTGAGCGACATCAGCACGGCGACCAGGCCGGTCAGCGCGAGGAAGCCGATCCACTTCTCGAACAGGTCGGCCGACAGATCCGGCACGAACACGAGATTGCCGACATGCCTGCCGTCAATGACGACAGGCGAGGCGGCATCCATGTCCGGTATGGTCAAGAGATCGACGAACCACCTTGGAACAACCTTCAGGTTACGGGCATCATCCTTTGGGGAGACGGGAGGACCATCTTCTATGCGACGGAATTGGATATCGGAGGAGGCGTCCAGTGACCGAACGAAGGCATCGAGCGTCTTCTGCGGATTGTCCGAGGCGCGCAGCGTGTTGTTGAGCGCGGTCGCGATGGTCCCGATCGAGCGTCGAGCCGGCTCGTTCTCGTCGGCGAGCTGATCGGTTGCAAATATCTGCAGCAATATACCGCCCAGGATCAGCGCAGCGAGAAAACTCGCGCCGAGCGGAACAAACAGTTGCGTTCTGAACGAAAGTCGTTGCCACATTAGGTCAATTCTAACGCGCATCGGGGGAATTTGCTCTTTCCATTTGTTCCCGCCGGTTTATGAGTTGAAAAACAAGAGAGCGCGCGATGCAAGATACCGCCAAGCCGGGGACCCGGGTCCTGATTGTCGACGACCATCCCGTGGTGCTGTCCGGCTGCCGAACCCTGTTCGCTGCGGACCATTCGATCCGCATCGAGGAGGCGACCGACGCCAAATCCGGCCATCGCGCCTATGTCAGCAAGCGGCCCGACGTCACGGTGATCGACATCAGCCTGCCCGATGTCTCCGGCTTCGAGCTGATGCGACGCATCCGCAAGGATGATCCCGACGCCAAGATCATCATGTTCAGCATGAACGACGATCCGGCCTTCGTGGTGCGGGCGGTCGAGCTCGGGGCGCAGGGCTATGTCTCCAAGGGCGATGATCCCAGGATCCTGCTGAAAGCGGTGCGCAAGGTGGTGGCGGGCGACAACTTCATCTCGCCGCAGCTCGCCGAAGCCGTGACCTTTTCCGGCGCGGCGATCAAGGCCAACCCGGCCTCGCAGATGACGCCCCGCGAGCTCGAAATTCTCCGCCTGCTCGGACGCGGCGACAAGATCGTGGAAGTCGCCGAGGCGCTGGGCATTTCCTACAAGACCGTCGCCAACACCACGTCCCTGCTCAAGCAGAAGCTCGGCGCCAAGAACCATTCCGACCTGATCAGGATCGCGGTGGAAATCGGGATGAGCTGACGGTCCGCAATGGGCGGACCGGGACCGATCCATTTCCGGGATATCAGAGAATTCGGGAAAGGACGGCAACGCGCAGGCGTGCCGCGCTTTGGTTATGCTTGTCGGGGCTGAGCTCTCGATCGGGAAAAATAGGAACATTTTCTCGCATATCTCGTTTTCGGCCTTGACGGTTTCATGACAGGCGCCGAAAGGTTGCGCGAACAATTTTGACGGGTCGTCCGACCCCGACGAGGCAAACTGGTCTGCACACATCAACGACAGACCTTCCAAGAGAGGGGCTGCGGCATCGCCGCAGCCCTTTTTCGTTGGGGCGGGGGGAGGCGGGAAGCGGTTTCCCGATGCAGCAAAACACTTTATGGTGGCCCAAAGCCTCTGGCTGTTAACAAGTAGTTTCGTAAAATCAAAGGCTTAATGAGCGGCTCAGGTCGGTCGGCCTTTGGAGGGCATTTTGACTCGTTATATCTCGACCCGGGGCGAGGCCCCCGAACTCGGCTTCTGCGACGTGATGCTGACCGGGCTCGCGCGCGACGGCGGCCTCTATGTGCCGACCGTCTGGCCGCAACTCTCCGCGGAGACCATCGCCGGCTTCTTCGGCCGTCCCTATTGGGAGGTCGCGGTCGATGTGATTCGTCCCTTTGTCGGCGGCGAGATCTCCGATGCCGAGCTCGGCCGCATGGCGAACGAGGCTTACGCGACCTTCCGCCATCCGGCGGTGGTGCCCCTGCGCCAGATGTCGCCGCACCAATTCGTGCTGGAGCTGTTCCACGGCCCGACGCTGGCGTTCAAGGACGTGGCGATGCAGCTGATTTCGCGGCTGATGGACCATGTGCTCGCCAAGCGCGGCCAGCGCACCACCATCGTGGTCGCGACATCGGGCGATACCGGCGGCGCTGCCGTGGAGGCTTTTGCCGGCCTCGAGAATGTCGATCTCATCGTGCTGTTCCCGCACGGCCGCATCTCAGAGGTGCAGCGGCGGATGATGACGACGACGGGTGCGGCCAACGTCCATGCGCTCGCCATCGAAGGCAATTTCGACGACTGCCAGGCGCTCGTGAAGGGGATGTTCAACAACCATCGCTTCCGCGATGCGACCTCGCTCTCCGGCGTCAATTCCATCAACTGGGCCCGCATCGTCGCCCAGGTGGTCTATTATTTCACCTCCGCCGTTGCCGTCGGTGCGCCCGCGCGCGCGGTGGATTTCGTGGTGCCGACCGGCAATTTCGGCGACATCTTTGCCGGCTACGTCGCCAAGCGCATGGGCCTTCCCGTGCGGACGCTGCGCATCGCCGCCAACGTCAACGACATCCTGGCGCGTACGCTGAAGACCGGGATCTATGAGGTGCGCGAGGTGCACGCGACGGCCTCGCCCTCGATGGACATCCAGATCTCCTCGAACTTCGAGCGGCTGATGTTCGAAGCCGGCAAGCGCGATGCCGCCGCCGTGCGCCGCCTGATGGATTCGCTGAAGCAGTCCGGTCGTTTCGTGCTGCCCGATGCGACGCTGGCGGCCATCCGCGAGGAGTTCGACGCCGGCCGCGCCGACGAGACCGAGACTGCGGCGGCGATCCGTGCCGGCTGGCGCGAGGCAGGTGAGCTGGTCGATCCCCATACGGCGGTGGCGCTTGCCGTCGCCGATCGCGACACCACCGACACGCGGGTTCCGAGCATCGTGCTTTCCACCGCCCATCCGGCCAAATTCCCCGATGCTGTGGAGGCGGCCTGCGGCCAGCGGCCGCAATTGCCGGGCTGGCTCGACGGCTTGATGACCAAATCCGAACACATGAAGGTGATGAAGAACGATCAGGCCGGGCTCGAGCGGTTCGTGTTGTCGGTCAGCCGCGCTGCGAAGCAGGGAGTTGCCGGATGAGCGTCGAGATTACCAAGCTTCCCTCCGGCCTGACCGTCGTCACCGACAAGATGCCCCATCTCGAGACCGCGGCGCTCGGCGTCTGGGCCGGCGTCGGGGGGCGCGACGAGAAGCCGAACGAGCACGGCATTTCCCATCTGCTCGAGCACATGGCGTTCAAGGGCACGACCAAGCGTTCCTCGCGCGAGATCGTCGAGGAGATCGAGGCGGTCGGCGGCGATCTCAACGCCGGGACCTCGACCGAGACGACGTCCTATTACGCGCGCGTGCTGAAGGCGGACGTGCCGCTCGCGCTCGACGTGCTCGCCGACATCCTCGCCAATCCCGCCTTCGAGCCCGACGAGCTGGAGCGCGAGAAGAACGTCATCGTGCAGGAGATCGGGGCCGCGCAGGATACGCCCGACGACGTCGTGTTCGAGCATCTCAACGAGCTCTGCTATCCCGACCAGCCGATGGGCCGCTCGCTGCTCGGCACGGCCAAGACGCTGCGCGCCTTCAACCGCGACATGCTGCGTGGCTATCTCTCGACGCATTATCGCGGGCCCGACATGGTGGTGGCAGCCGCCGGCGCGGTCGATCACAAGCAGGTCGTCGCCGAGGCCGAGAAGCGCTTCGCGAGTTTCGAGGGGACGCCCGGCCCGAAGCCGCAAACCGCCCAGTTCGGCAAGGGCGGCGCCAAGGTGGTGCATCGCGAGCTGGAGCAGGCGCATCTGACCCTGGCGCTGGAAGGCGTGCCGCAAACCGATCCGTCGCTGTTCTCGCTCCAGGTCTTCACCAACATCCTCGGCGGCGGAATGTCGTCGCGTCTGTTCCAGGAGGTGCGCGAGAAGCGCGGCCTCTGCTACTCCATCTATTCGTTCCACGCGCCCTATACCGACACCGGCTTCTTCGGCCTCTACACCGGCACCGATCCCGCCGATGCGCCTGAAATGATGGAGGTCGTGGTCGACATCATGAATGATTCGGTGGAGACGCTGACCGAGGCCGAGATCGCCCGCGCCAAGGCGCAGATGAAGGCGGGTCTTCTGATGGCGCTGGAGAGCTGCTCGTCCCGTGCCGAGCAACTCGCCCGGCATATCCTCGCCTATGGACGGCCGCAGACCGCGCAGGAGCTGGTGGCCCGGATCGACGCCGTCAGCGTCGAATCGACCCGGGACGCGGCGCGTGCGCTGCTGGCGCGGAGCCGGCCTGCAGTTGTCGCATTGGGCAGTGGCAGGGGTCTGGACACCGCGGTATCTTTTGCGGAAGGATTGACCCGGGCGCGCGCCAAGGCGCGGTTGCATTAGGAGCCGCGCACGGCCTGAGTCGCCCCGGGAAGCATCACCATGGCCCTCTTTCGCCTGCCGTCCAGTGGACCCGCCGCCCTCGCGCCGCGCGGCAACGGTCTGTTGCTGCGCGCGCCGCAGATGTCCGACTTCCTGCAATGGGCGCATTTACGCGAAACCAGCCGCGATTATTTGACGCCCTGGGAGCCGATCTGGCCGTCGGACGACCTGACGCGCTCCGGCTTCCGCCGTCGCCTGCGCCGCTATTCCGAGGACATCGCCGCGGACCGTTCCTATCCCTTTCTGGTCTTCCGTGAGCTCGACGGCGCCATGGTCGGCGGCATCACGCTGGCCAATGTCCGGCGCGGCATCGTTCAGGCCGGCACCATCGGCTATTGGGTCGGCCAGCCGCATGCGCATCGCGGCTACATGACGGCGGCGTTGCGGGTGCTGCTGCCGACGCTGTTCGGCGAGCTCAATTTGCACCGGGTGGAGGCGGCCTGCATCCCCACCAACGCGCCCTCGATCCGGGTGCTGGAGAAGTGCGGCTTCTCCCGCGAGGGACTGGCGCGTCGCTATCTCTGCATCAACGGGGTCTGGCAGGACCATCTGCTGTTCGGCCTGCTGCATGAGGATTTCCGCGGCTGAGCGGCCCGATTTGCTTTGCCAAATCCTCCATTGCTGCCTTGGGTTCGCCGATTTTGGCGATATAACCCGCTGGGCCTTACCGGCGAGCGGCCGGGTTTTGTCATGGAGTACGGGCTTTGATGGGCAAGCAGCTTCGGTCATCGCGGAATGTGCTGCGGGGTGTCCCTGCCATTGCGCTGGCCTTGTCGGTGTCGTTCGCGGCAGTTTCGCCGGTGGCGGCGCAGTCACTGACCGACCGCTTCAAGAACCTGTTCGGCGGCAAGTCGGATGAAGCGCCCGCGCCCAAGCCGGCGCCCGCGCCCGGCCAGCCGGCCGAGGACGACGTCGATTGCCCGCAGGTGACGGTGCGCGCGGGGGCCTCGACCTTCGCGGTTGGCGCCGGAGGCAAGCCGGCCGTCGGCAACGAGATTCGCTTCCAGGCCACGATCACCAAGATGGCGCGCGAATGCGCCCGCAGCAGCGCCGGCATCACCGCGCGGATCGGCATTCAGGGCCGCGTCATCGCCGGTCCCGCCGGGGCGCCCGCCACGGTCGAGGTGCCCCTGCGCATCGCCATCGTGCAGGGCGGCGTCGGTGAGAAGGTGATCGCCTCGAAGGCCTATCGGACCACGGTCGAGATGACCGATGGCGGCAGCGTACCCTTCACCTTCATTGCCGAGGATCTGAGCTATCCGGTGCCGCCACCCGCGGTCGCCGACACCTATGTCTTCTATGTCGGCTTCGACCCGCAGGCGCTCTCGCCCGAGCCAAAGGGGCGGAAGAAGAAGTAGGGCCACGCTCCGCCACAAGCTCCGCTGTCATTGCCCGCGAAGGCGGGCAATCCAGTACTCCGAGACAGCGGGGTTAGAACCGAGAAGGCGCGGCGTACTGGATCACCCGCCTTCGCGGGTGATGACGCCCAAGTTGCGGCGGCAGATCGACAAACAAAAAAGCCGGCGCTCATGGCGCCGGCTTTTTGATTTGTGAAGGCAACCGCCTCAGTTCAGCTTCTGTCTGACTTCGTTGATGCCCTTGGTCAGCAGGTCGTCGGCGACCTGGCCCTTGACCGACTGCGACAGGATCGTCGAGGCGGCCTGGACGGCGGCTTCCGCAGCTGCGGCGCGGACATCGGCCAGCGCCTGGGCCTCGGCGAGCGCGATCTTGCTCTCCGCGGTCTTGGTGCGGCGGGCGACGAAGTCTTCCATCTTCGCCTTGGCCTCGGTCGCGATGCGCTCGGCTTCGGTCCTGGCGTTGGCGATGATGTCGGCAGCCTCACGCTCGGCAGTGGCGCTGCGTGCCTTGTAGTCGGCGAGCACCTTGGCCGCCTCCTGCTTGAGGCGCTGGGCGTCGTCGAGCTCGGCCTTGATGCGCGTGGCGCGATGGTCGAGCGCCGTCATCGCCTTCTTGAAGATCCCGAGATAGGCGAACAGGACCATCAGGATCACGAAGGCGACGGCGACCCAGGTTTCAGGATCGAAGAACATATCCACTAACCCTTCAAGGACGCATCGACGGCGGCATTGACCGACGTCGCATCCGGAACGACGCCGGTGAGCTGCTGCACGATCTGGCCTGCGGCATCGGCCGCGATGCCGCGGACGTTGCTCATGGCCGTGGCGCGGGTCGAGGCGATGGTCTTTTCCGCCTCGGCGAGCTTGGCCGCCAGCTGTTCTTCCAGGGTCTTGCGCTCGGCTTCCGCCTGCGCATTCGCCTTGTCGCGGGATTCGTTGCCGATCGCCTGTGCACGCGTGCGCGCCGAAGCGAGCTCGGTTTCATAGGCTTTTAGCGCCGCGTCGGACTGGTCCTTCAGCGTCTGCGCCTCGGCGAGGTCACCCTCGATCTTGTTCAGACGTGCTTCGATCACACCACCGACCTTCGGCAGAGCGAGCTTGGACACGATCACGTAAAGCAGGACAAAGAAGATCGCGAGCGACACCAGCTGTGAAGCGAAGGTGCTGCTCTCGAACGGCGGAAACCCGCCACCGTGGTGACCACCGTCAGCCTCGGTGTGAGCGCCCGCCGCCGGACCTTTTGTGCCGCCATGACTCTCAGCCATGGAGTACTCCCGTTGCCGTCACGCGCCGCTTCGGATGAAGCGGCGCGAAAGAAGTCGTTCTTAGAAAACGAACAGCAGAAGCAGCGCGATCAGCAGCGAGAAAATGCCGAGCGCTTCGGTCACGGCGAAGCCGAAGATCAGGTTGCCGAACTGGCCCTGAGCGGCCGAGGGGTTGCGGACGGCTGCGGCGAGGTAGTTGCCGAAGATCACGCCCACGCCGACGCCCGCGCCGCCCATGCCGATGCATGCGATGCCCGCGCCGATAAGTTTTGCTGCTGCCGGATCCATTTTAGACTCCTTGGAAGAAAGATTGGGTTGTGGGTGGAAATTCCCCGGACCGCTCAGTGTCCCGGATGAATGGCGTCGTTGAGGTAGATGCAGGTCAGGATCGCAAACACATAGGCTTGCAGGAACGCGACCAGAATCTCGAGCGCGTACAGCGCGATGGTGAGCGCCAGCGGCAGCACGCCGCCGACCCAGCCGATGGCGCCGAGCGAGAAGCCCAGCATGGCGACGAAGCCCGCGAACACCTTCAGCGCGATGTGGCCGGCCAGCATGTTGGCGAACAGACGAATGCTGTGCGAGACCGGCCGCAGGAAGAACGACAGGACCTCGATGAACATGACCAGCGGCAGGACGTAGCCGGGGACGCCGTGGGGAACGAAAATCTTGAAAAACTTCACGCCGTTCTTGGCGATGCCGTAGATCAGCACGGTGAAGAAGACCAGCAGCGCCAGCCCCGCGGTGACGATCAGATGGCTCGAGATCGTGAAGGTGTAGGGGATGATGCCGACCAGGTTCGAGACGCAGATGAACATGAACAGCGAGAAGATCAGCGGGAAGAACTTCATGCCTTCCGAGCCGGCCGTCGAACGGATGGTCGAGGCGACGAATTCGTAGGAGATCTCGGCGACCGACTGCAGGCGCCCGGGAACTAGCTGCGAGCCGCTCGCGAGCATCAGGATCGAGATGATCGCCACCGCCACCAGCATGAACAGCGACGAATTGGTGAAGGCGATCGTGTGATTGCCGATATGGCCCAGGGTGAAGAGAGGCTCGATGTTGAACTGGTGGATCGGGTCGATTTTCATCAGCGCGGCATCTCTTGTCTGCCGGGCATGCCGGCGGGTCTCGGTCTGCCGGCCGGGCCGGCCCGTACCGGCGATGCCGGCACGATCATTCCTGTTCTGTGCGGATCGCTTAGGAGCCGCCGCGCTTGTTCTGACCCGCGCCCGCCGACCTCACCACATTCACCACGCCGGCGACGAAGCCGAGCAGCAGGAACACGATAAATCCGAAAGGCGACGTCGACAGCAAGCGGTCGAACCCCCAGCCAATCCCCGCTCCGACAGCGACACCGGCGACCAACTCGGAGGATAACCTGAAACCAAGCGCCATTGCCGAAGCTCTGGCCGCCCTGTCTTCACCGTCACCTGCGGGTTGCTCGGTCTTGATCCGGCGGTCGCGAAATTCGGACAACCGCTGATCGAGATTTCCGAGCCGTTCGGAAAGCGCAGCTTCCTCGGACGATCTATCGCGATCTCCATTCCCGCCGTGTCCCGTGCCCTGTGTCATGCAACGAAGACCCGAAACGCCGCGGCTGAATGGAAATTGCGCCCGCCACCCTCAAAAGCCGCGCGGACCATACTGATGGCCTATAATCAAGTCAAGCCAAGTAACGATTGCGTCTCGTTCCGTTATGTAGCTGATTTATTTGATGATATTGGCGCGCGCGGCAACGCTGCACACAGCGTGACGCCGCACCGCAGCAGCTCCCTGCATGATCGGCGGACACCGTCGCCATTTCGCCGCGCTGCCGGGATCAATGGGACCGGCGGGATCGTTGATGTCCGCCGGGCGTTTTGGGCGGCGGATCGCCCCGCCGGGGTGTAGGATTTGCCCGAGTGCCACCCGGCGCGTCGTGGCGGAGAGCACGATGAGACCATTGAAATCATCCACAGCATCATGGCTTCCGGCGATCGCGTTCGCCGTGGCGATCACCGCTTCCGGCGGCCTCAAAGCCGGGCAAACCACCCCGGACGGCGAAAACGGCCGTTACAGCATGACGCCCATCCCGGAGGGCGTGCTGCGGCTCGACACCCGCACCGGCACGGTCTCGACCTGCAGCAGGAACGGCACCGGCTGGGCCTGCTACGCGGTGCCCGACGAGCGGACCGCGTTCGATGCCGAGATCGGCAGGCTCCAGAATGAAGTCGAGAAGCTGAAGGGGCAGCTCGCGGCGGGGCCGACGGTGTCGGGCAAGATCGACGAGGCATTGCCGAAATCCGACCCGCTGAAAAAGGCCGAGCCGAAGGTTGCCGAGGGCGAGCGCAGGATCGAGATCCCGCTGCCGAGCGACCAGGACGTCGACCGCGTGATGTCGTTCCTGGAAAAGGCCTGGCGGCGGCTGATCGACATGGCCAACCGCGTCCAGAAGGACGTGTCGGGGAAGATTTGAGGACCCCTTCGCGCCATCCACGCGTTGAGCTCTCGTAGGGTGGGCAAAGGCGTTCTTACGCCGTGCCCACGAATCTCTACGACGGTGAAGAAAGACGTGCGCACGGCGCTTCGCGCCTACCCTACGGCAGTGTCGATGCAGCGAGGCCTTTCATGACATCAGCCAAGTCCATCACGCGCTCGGCGCCATCGTCAGTGCAAGCCACCACCATCGCCTCGTCGCTGCTGACCGTTCAGACGCCGGGCTGCGGCTTCATCGATCTCACCAGCGAGGCCGCAAAATTCGTCACCGAGATCCGCGCGCGCGACGGCGCGCTGACGCTGTTCATCCGCCACACCTCGGCCTCGCTGACGATCCAGGAGAATGCCGATCCGTCCGTGCTCGTCGATCTCACCACGGCGTTGGCGCGGTTCGCACCCGACGATGAAGATGCAGGCTGGACTCACGACACCGAAGGGCCGGACGACATGCCGGCGCACGTCAAGACCATGCTGACAGGGACTTCGCTCCACGTGCCGGTCCTGGACGGCAAGCTCGCGCTCGGGACCTGGCAGGCAATCTATCTGATCGAGCATCGGACCCGTCCGCATCGCCGCGAGGTCGTGCTGCAATTCGTCGGCGCGTCGCGCTAAAGCATGATCCGGAAAAGTGCGCAGCGGTTATCCGAAAGATCATGCTCAAACAACAACCCAAAGCGCGATGGCGATTCTTCTTAATCGCATCGCGCTCTAGTCAAAACAAAACCGGCCGCGGGAGACCGCGGCCGGTTCGTGCTGGTTGAGATCGGTGCTTTCGATCAGGTCGCCTTGATGTCGACGTCCTTGGTCTCGGGCAGGAAGAAGAAGCCGATCACGACGGTAATCGATGCGAAGATGATCGGGTACCAGAGGCCGGCATAGATGTCGCCGGTCGAGGCCACGATGGCGAAGGCGGTCGCCGGCAGCAGGCCGCCGAACCAGCCGTTACCGATGTGGTAGGGCAGCGACATCGAGGTGTAGCGGATGCGGGTCGGGAACAGTTCGACCAGCATCGCCGCGATCGGGCCGTACACCATGGTGACGTAGACCACGAGCACGAACAGCAGGCCGATGATCGCCGCCACCTGCGGACGGAAGACGTCGAACGGATGCGCCATCTTCACGATGCCGGTGTCGCCGGTCTTGGGATAGCCGGCCGCCTGCACCGCGGCGAGGACCGCCGGGTTGCCGTCCTTGGCGTTGGCGTAGGGCACTTCCTTGCCGTTGACCATCACCTTCACGCCCGAGCCGGCTGCGCTGGGCGTGGTCGAGTACTTGACCGACGACTGCGACAGGTAGGCGCGTGCGGTGTCGCAGGGCGCGGTGAAGACGCGGGTACCGACCGGGTTGAACAGGTCGCCGCAGCCTGCGGGATCCGCCACGACGTCGACCTTGACCGACTCGATGGCCTTTTCCAGCGCCGGGTTGGCGTTGGTGGTGATCATCTTGAAGATCGGGAAGAAGGTCAGCGCCGCGATCAGGCAGCCGCCGAGGATGATCGGCTTGCGGCCGATCTTGTCGGACAGCATGCCGAACACGATGAAGAAGCCGGTGCCGAGCAGCAGCGACCAGGCGATCAAGAGGTTGGCGGTGTAGCCGTCGACCTTCAGGATCGATTGCAGGAAGAACAGCGCGTAGAACTGGCCGGTGTACCAGACCACGCCCTGGCCCATCACGCCGCCGAGCAGCGCGAGCAGCACGAGCTTGCCGTTCTGCCAGTTGCCGAAGGCTTCCGTCAGCGGGGCCTTCGAGCTCTTTCCCTCGTCCTTCATCTTCTGGAAGATCGGGGATTCGTTGAGGCGCAGCCGGATCCAGACCGAGACGCCGAGCAGCAGCACCGAGACCAGGAACGGAATGCGCCAGCCCCAGGCCGCGAAGTCGGCTTCGCCGGTCGCGGTGCGGGTGAACAGGATCACCAACAGCGACAGGAACAGGCCGAGCGTGGCGGTGGTCTGAATGAAGGAGGTGTAGTAGCCACGCTTGCCGTTCGGGGCATGCTCCGCGACGTAAGTCGCTGCGCCGCCATACTCACCGCCGAGTGCCAGGCCCTGGGCGAGGCGGAGCGCGATCAGGATGATCGGAGCCGCGATACCGATGGTGGCCGCGCTGGGCAGCAGGCCGACGATGAAGGTCGACAGGCCCATGATCAGGATGGTGACGAGGAAGGTATATTTGCGGCCGACGATGTCGCCGATACGGCCGAACACGATGGCGCCGAACGGACGCACCAGGAAGCCGGCTGCGAAGGCCAGCAGCGCGAAGATATCGCGGGTCGCCGGCGGATAGGCCGAGAAGAACTGCGCGCCGATGATCGAGGCAAGCGCTCCGTAGAGATAGAAGTCGTACCACTCGAAGACGGTACCGAGCGAGGAGGCGAGAATGACGAACCGTTCGTCCTTCGTCATCCCTCCCGCTCGTGCTTGAGACACAGCCATTGTCGACATGTTGAGCAGCTCCCCGAAATTGCGTTTTCCTCGCGCCCCAGAGCTCCGGACATGCCGGATCCACCCCAGGTCTTGCGTGCAAGGTAACATCGGCGTGAAACCCGCCCCAATACGACTTTCGGCCTTGCGCACTGACGCGCAGCTGACGTCCGGTATCCGGCGCCGGCCTGCAATATGGCGGCTTGTGGATTAACCCCTTTGCAGCAAAGGGATAATGTGCACTTGCATGCCACGGCCGCTCGGGGAAGAATTGACGTATCCGGGATTGGTCCGCCGGCCCCGCGCGAACGACAGCAAGAGAACGATGAACGCTCCCTCGACCCATCTCGTCATTGCCGATGACCATCCCCTGTTCCGCGACGCGCTCCGACAGGCGGTGGCGGGCGTGCTGACCTCCGCTACAATCGACGAGGCCGGATCGTTCGAGGATCTGACCGCGCTCCTGGAACAGACCTCGGACGTCGACCTCATCCTGCTCGACCTCTCGATGCCCGGGATCTCGGGCTTTTCCGGCCTGATCTATCTGCGCGCACAATATCCGGCGATTCCGGTCGTGATCGTCTCGGCCTCCGACGACAGCGCCACGATTCGCCGCTCGCTCGATTTCGGCGCCTCCGGTTTCATTCCGAAGCGCTTCGGCGTCGAGACCTTGCGGGATGCCATCCTCAAGGTGATGGATGGCGACGTCTGGGTTCCCGCCGATACCGATCTGACGGCCGCGGCCGATCCCGACATGACGCGCCTGCGCGACCGCCTGGTGACGCTGACGCCGCAGCAGGTCCGGGTCCTAATGATGCTGTCGGAGGGCCTCCTCAACAAGCAGATCGCCTACGAGCTCGGGGTCTCCGAGGCGACCATCAAGGCGCATGTCTCGGCGATCCTGCAGAAGCTCGGCGTCGAGAGCCGCACCCAGGCGGTGATCGCCGCCGCCAAGATCGCCGGCGGCCAGTGGAAGCAGGGCACACCGACGGGGTGAGGCCGAGCAATTGGCTACAGCATCTTGAGCAGCCCGTAGGCGGCCAGGATATCCGTCGTCTCCGAGCCCTCACCAAAACCCTCGAGAACCCGTAGAAGCAACCGTTTTGCTTCGTCGCGCCGGTCGCGTTCGGCAATGAGCCCAGCCAGGTCGATCGCGGCCCGCAGCTCCCAGGCTTTTGCTCCGTTGCGACGGCTCAGATCCAGCGATTGCATGAGATGGGCTTCTGCCTGCGCCGCATCGGGCTCCGGCAACGAAAGCAGGACTCTGGCCTTCATCCGCAGCAGCTCGGGCATGTAGAGATGATCGCCGCCTCGTTCGACGAGGTGGATCGCCTCGTCGATCAGCTCGGCGCTCTGCTCAATCTGCCCGAGCGCCAACAGGCCCTGGACCAGCGCGATGTCGAAGCTCGTGGTGAGCAGCTCGTAGCCGGCCTCGTGCAGCTCGCGCAGGCAGGTCCTGATCGTCTCGACGCCGCCGGCGGCATCGCCGCGCCGGATCGCCAGCTCGCCTTTGACGCCGCGGCCGACCGCGAGATAGGGCCCCATCGAGCGCGAATTGGCATGCGCGATGAAGCGGTCGATGTTCGCCTCCGCGCCGTCGAGATCTCCGCTCCAGAGCGCGGTCGAGACCGCCCAGATCAACGCGATGCACAGCGTGATCGGATGATCCATCTCGGCGGCCTCGGTGACCGTCTGCTGCGCCAGTTGCAGCGCATCCGCGGGCCGGCCCTGCAGCCAGAGCTCGCGGGCCAGTGTGATGCCGGCCCGGTTGCGGTGATCGAAGCCGTATACGGTGCTGATTCGCTCCGTGCCCGGTCCCTGCCAGGCGACCTCCAGCATCTTCAGCGCCTCGCGATGCCGGCCCGCCAGATGCAGCGAGACGCCGAGCAGGGAATGGGCGAGGGCGATCGAGGCGGGATCGCCCAGCGACCTTGCGACCGCGAGGCTCTGCTGCGCGTAGCCGAGCGCGGCGTCGAACTCCCCCATCCGCTCGTGAAAGATATGCATGCGGCCGAGCAGTTGGAGCTGGTTGATCTCGTCGCCGCGCGCTTGCGCAATTGCAAGGCTCTGGCTCAAGGCGTCGCGCGCCGCTTCGCTGCCGCCGCGGGTGAACATCAGGGTCAGCCCTAGCGCGGCCTGGATGTGCATTTCCTCGGCGCTGCCGCGCGAGGAAGGGGGTATGGCCAGCAGCGCCCGCTCCGACCAGCGCCGGCATTCGATCAGCAGGGACATCGCCAGGAAGATCGGCGCGGCCGCTGCGGCGAGCGCGAAGCCGATGCCGAGATCCCCCTCGGCGCCGAAGCACCAGTCGAGCGCGGCGCGCACATTATGAAGCGCGGAGAAGTGGATCGCCCGTTCGTCCGCGCTCGGCACCGTGGCCCATGACAGGCCGGCCTGCTCCAGCCATCGCCGGTAGTAAGCCGCGTGGCGGGCGGCGAGCGCCGCGTCGTCCGGTTCGATCTCGCGCAGATAGGCGCGCGTCGTGTCCAGCAGGCGGTAGCGCATCATTGCGCCGATCGGGCGCGGCGCGACCATCGATTTGGCAACGAGACTGTCGACGGCGTCGAACAGATGCGCGTGATCGATGCGCGCGTCCGGCACGACCTCGAGTGCGGCGTCGAGGGTGAAATGGCCGGCGAAGACCGCAAGCCTGCGCAGCACGATTCGTTCGTGATCCGAGAGCAGTCCGTAGCTCCAGTCGAGCGTGGCCTGCAATGTCTTCTGCCGGGGCGGCGCGGTGCGCTGGCCCTGCCAGAGCAAGTTGAGACGCTCGTCGAGCAGTGCGGCGGTTTGCGCCAGGCCGTAGGCTTCGACCCGGCCGGCGGCGAGCTCGATCGCCAGCGCCATGCCGTCGAGCTTGCGGCAGATGCGCGCGATGACCGTGGCGTTGGCGTCGTCGAGCGCGATCTGCGCGCCGCCGGCCGTGGCACGTTCGAGGAACAATTGCAGGGCCGGATAGGTCTGGGCCGCGGCGGCCGTCAGAGCGGAGCCGTCGGGCGGAACGGCCAGCGGGGCCAGGCGATAGACCTGCTCGCCCTCGACACGCAGCGCTTCGCGGCTGGTGGCGAGGATATGGACGTGCGGCGCTGCGTGGAAGATCTCCGCCGCCAGCGGCGCTGCGGCCGCGATCACGTGCTCGCAATTGTCCAGGATCAGCAGCATCCGCTTGTCGCGCAGATGCGCCAGCAGCGCGGGCAGAGGATCGTCGGTTTCGGCCGGCAGACCGAGCATCAGCAGGATCGAGGTGATCACGAGATCGGGATCGCTGAGCGCGGCGAGATCAACGAAATGCGCGGCGTCGGCGAATGTTTCGAGCAGATCGTGGGCGATGGCGACGGCGACCGCGGTCTTGCCGACGCCGCCGGGGCCGGCAATCGTGACAAAGCGCGAGGTGACGAGCTTGTCGGAGACGGTGGCGATCGTGTCGTCACGCCCGACCATGCGCTGCAGGCGGTTGGGCAATTTCACGGGCGGCAATTCCGCTCGCGGCGCGGCAGGCTGCACCGGTGCAACATCCGCTCGCGCGATCGGCGCCACGAAGCAATAGCCGCGGCCGGAGAGCGTCGCGATGTAGCGGGCGCCATCCTTGCCATCGCCGAGCGCCTTGCGAAGCGCCGCGACATGAAAGCGCAGACTGGCCTCCTCGACCGTGAGGCCGGGCCACACCAGCGCCATCAGGTCCCATTTGCTGACGACTTCGTTCGGCCGCGCCATCAACGCCATCAGCGTGTCGAACGCCTTCGCGCCGAGCGGCAACGCCGCGCCGTCGCGCGTCACGAGCCTTTCACGTGGTGTCACGGAGAATGGCCCAAACGACAATGTTCCTGTCGTGATGCCGGCCGGATCAGTCATGGTGCGATCTTGGTTCCTTCGACATGCCCCGATAGCCAGATGATCGGGATCGAGCAAGCCCGCCGCTGCATCGGCATCAGACCGCGAATGCGGGTCTTGTGAGGCACGCAACGCCAAGCCTCACAACTTCTCACAAGTCCAAACGGGTGCGCTGGCGCAGCCGCTGCTAGTCAGTGCCGTGACGACGAGGAGATATCTTCATGACGCAGGCAGCAAAGACACTCTATACGGCGAGGACCCACACCAGCGGGGGGCGAGGCGACGGCATCTCGCGCAGCTCCGACGGCCGTCTGGACGTCAAGCTGTCGCCGCCGGGCGGCGCGGGCAGCGGCACCAATCCCGAGCAATTGTTCGCCGCCGGCTGGTCGGCCTGTTTCGAAGGCGCGATGGAGATCGCGGCGCGCAAGCGCAAGATCGAGCTTCCCAGGAAATGCGCCGTCGATGCCGAGATCGATCTCGTGCTCGACGACGGCGCCTATTCGCTGCGGGCGCGCCTCAATGTCAGCCTGCCGGGCCTCGATGGCGAAACCGCGCGCGGCATCATCGATGATGCGCACCAGACTTGTCCCTATTCGAAGGCCGTTCGCGGCAACATCGACGTCACGGTCGCGCTGATCTGACGCGCCATTATCAACATCGAGAGGTAGCAAAATCATGACGCAGATGATCGACCAGCACCGTCGCACGTTCTTCGGCCTCGCCGCCGGAACAGTCGCCGTCGGCCTCGGCGTGATCGACCTCGCGCGCGCCGAAACCGACGCGCCGCGGTCGTCCGGATCGACCGCTTCCTTCGGCCCGATCAAGCAGATCGATGCCGGCGTTCTCAATGTCGGCTATGCCGAGGCGGGGCCGTCGAACGGTCCCGTGGCGATCCTGCTGCACGGCTGGCCCTACGACATCCACGCCTTCGTTGACGTCGCGCCGATCCTGGCCAAGGCCGGCTATCGCGTGATCATCCCTCATTTGCGCGGCTACGGCACGACGCAATTCCTCTCCGGCGAGACGCCGCGCAACGGCGAGCCCGCCGCGATGGCCGCCGACATCGTCGCGCTGATGGACAAGCTCGACATCAAGAAGGCGGTTATCGCCGGCTTCGACTGGGGCGCGCGCACCGCCGACATCATCGCCGCGCTCTGGCCGGAGCGCTGCCGCGCGCTGGTGTCGGTCAGCGGCTATCTGATCTCGAGCCAGGCCGCGGGCAACATGCCGCTGCCGCCGCAGGCCGAGCTGCAATGGTGGTACCAGTTCTACTTCGCGACCGAGCGCGGCCGCGCGGGCTACGAGAAGTACACGCACGATTTCGCCAAGCTGATCTGGAAGCTCGCCTCACCGCAGTGGAAGTTTGACGACGCCACCTTCGCCCGGAGTGCGGCGGCACTCGACAACAAGGATCATGTTGCGATCACGATCCACAATTACCGCTGGCGGCTCGGGCTCGCCCAGGGCGAGGCGAAGTACGAGCCTCTCGAAAAGAAGCTGGCGGCGACGCCCGTCATCGAGGTGCCGACCATCACGATGGAAGGCGATGCCAATGGCGCGCCTCACCCCGACCCCGGCGCCTACGCCAAGAAATTTTCAGGCCGCTACGAGTTTCGCTTGATCACCGGCGGCATCGGCCACAATTTGCCGCAGGAGGCGCCGCAAGCCTTTGCCAAGGCCGTTATCGACGCCGACGGCGCCTGATCCTCCGTCCGATGCCTCGGTCCGGCAAGGCTGGACCGGGGATGTGCCGATCCCAACCCGAAGACATGACATGACGCTCAACGAACCCGAGACGAAGAAGCGTTCTTATGCCACGGCAATCACGCTGGTCGCGCTTGTTCTCGTCCTTATGCTGACTTGCGTGCCCTATCTGGTCTCGATCGCGCTTGCCGAAGGACCCGCGCAGGTCAACACCGCCGACGCCTCGCCGATCTTTGGCGTCACGATTCCCCACGGCTACAAGCAGTGGGAGCTGATCGCGCCGGCGGAAGAGGCCGCGCCGCTCGACGAGCTTCGCGCCGTCGTAGGCAACCAGACCGCCATCGATGCATATCAGGCGGGCAAGCTGCCGTTCCCGGACGGTACCATCCTGGTCAAGCGCGCCTGGAAGCGAAAGCAGTCGCCCGAGTTTGCGTCCGCGACGATTCCCGGCGCCGCCACCACCGTGCAGGTGATGGTCAAGGATTCCAGGAAATACACCGCGACCGGCGGCTGGGGCTTCGGCCGCTTCGTCAACGGCAAGCCGGTCGACGAGGCCCAGCACCGGACCTGCTGGGGCTGCCACGAAGCCCGTGCCAAGAGCCGGGATTACGTCTTCACGCGGCTTGCGCCGTGAAGCGGGCCCTTGGCCGAGGGCAAAGCGGACTCATTCGGCGCTCAGGGCTTTGCCGGTTTTGACCCGGGAAGCTGACCGGGCGAGCGTGAACCATTTGAATGGGGTCCCCGACCAAGGGTCGGAAGCGCGTTTTCTCCAAAACGCGCTGGTGGATTACGACACAGCTTCCCAACTTGATCCCCGGGATCCCGACGCCCCGGAAGCGATCGGGCGAGCGAAGAAAGCCTTGAGCCCAAAATGATGAGCAATTGAGTGATGCAGAGGCGTTCAATCTCCAATGTGAGACCATTCGGGGGTGATGCTCGCAAGACGCTCCTCTTGCTGCTTCTCCTTCTCGCGATTCCCGCGGACCACTGCTCCGCGCAGACACCTCTGCAAGTCGACGAACATGCGCTTGAGCGCGTGCCGCCGACGGTCAAGAAGAGATTGGCGACCCGTTTTTCGCTGGGCGCATTCACCGGCCGCTTCGAGGAGACGCCGCTCGGCGCGGTCCGCGAAACCGTGGGCGGAGGGACCATCCAACATCGAGGCGACGCTGGAGATAGCGTCTATTGGCTGTGCTACAGGCGCGCGCAGCATCGACTGTGGGTCATGTCCAGCGGAGAGATGGGCGGCCCGGACCACCGCGTCACGGAGATCGTCGAAGAGCTCACCGAGAACGACACTGAGACCCCGGCCGATTGCGGCATCATCCCTGAGAAGTTTGCGCCCCTCGTCATCGACGGCAAACTGCATTTGGGCATGTCGCGTGCGGAGGTCGTCACGGCGCTGGGACCGCCGTCGACATCGGAAACGGCTCAGATGGTGTATTCCCACGCCGGAAAGCTCGCAGGCGGGTTTGATGAAACCGCCTGGCTCATTCTCCGCTTTCGTGAGGAAAGGCTCGTGTCCATGCGCGGCGGCAAGACCACGACGAATTGAAGTGGCGGCTGGTCTGGGGCACCCCAAGGGCTCGGGTTACCCGTCGGGCGAAACAGCAACGGCTGGGTCAATCGGTCCATCACAAAAGATTCTGCTTTACAGAAATTCGGATTTGTCGTATGTGTCGCCCCATCCTGATCCGGCGAAAAGGGGCGGTCGTACGTCGTCACGAGCCGCGGATCGGGTTGCGGTGGACGTATTGGCGCCGTCGCGGATGCGCGATGCAGGGCGGGGTGATGGATTGAGCCGATCCCCGTGAGTTCTCGCAAGCCGCGTTGTACGAACGGCGCCGTTGCGTACGGCAAAACCGTGTCGTCCTGGCCGTCGTTGCCACGGTCAAGTCTTGCGGATGCGGCGTGGCGCCAACCGGCGCGATGCCGGCGACTTCCGTGAGGCGAGGGAGGCCAGAAGGAAAGTTCGGCTCCCGGGAGAGCACGGTATAAGCCGTCCGACCATCGCGCAGGGAAGGCCGTGTGTTCGGCGTCACCTGTATGCTACTGTGCGGTTCTTCCTGCGTGTGCATTTTCGCGCAGCGGACCGCGGGTGCCGGCCGGCACCCGGCCTTCCCTGCGCCCTTTACTCGAAAAGGGCGTGATGAAGACAGCAAAGCTCGGGCGAAACGCGCCGCGAGAAGGCGAAGGCGTGTCTGTCGAAACACGATGCCGATTTGAGGGCGACAAATCCCACCTTGCTCCGTCATTGCGAGGAGCGAAGCGACGAAGCAATCCAGACTGTCTCCGTGGAGGGATTCTGGATTGCTTCGCTGCGCTCGCAATGACGTGGTGAGAGCGGTGCGCCTCACTACCCTCTCGTTCCCCGGACGCAGCGCAGCGTCCCTTCGACGGTGCGCTGCAGAGCCGGGGCCCATCTCTCCACTTGCGCCGTGTCGCTCTGGGTCCCGGCTCTGCGCGGCAACGCTGGCGCGTTCCGGCTTGTCTGGGACATGGAGTGGCGACGTGGCGGCGCTCACAACTGCGCGCCTACTCCGCCGCCACCATCTGCTGCGTGCGCCACTGGCCGAGCAAAGCGCGGAGCGAGGCCGGCTTGACCGGCTTGTTGAGCACCGCGACCTTCTCGTCGCGTGCGGCGACCTGCACGGCAGGGCTGCGGTCTGCGGTGATCAGGATCGCGGGGATGCCGTCGCCGAAACGGCGGCGGATCTCGCGGATCGCGGCGATGCCGTTGCCGCGGTCGAGGTGATAGTCGACCAGAAGGCCGGTGACGCGGCGGCCGGCCGTCTCGATGGCGGCGATCGCGCCCTCGGGATCTCCGACCGCGATCACCTCGGCGTCCCACGCCTTCAGCAGCGTGCGCATGCCGTCGAGGATCGCCGCGTCGTTCTCGATGCAGACGATCAGCGCGCCGGAGATCGGCGTGCGCGCCAGCGGCGTCGCGCTGGTCACGGCGGCGGTGTGGGTGATCGCCTTCGCCGTCGGCACGGTCACCGAGAACACCGAGCCGCCGCTCCTGTTGCCGTCGATGGCGATGCCGTGCTTGAGCACCCGCGCCAGCCGTTCGACGATCGACAGGCCGAGGCCGAGGCCGCGCGCGATCCGCGCGCCCTGCTCCAGGCGGTGGAATTCCTTGAATATCTCGCCGCGCTTGACCGGCGGGATGCCGACGCCGGTGTCGTAGACGCAAATCTTGAGCGACGGGCCCTGGCGGCGACAGCCAACCAGCACGCGGCCGCGCGGGGTGTATTTGATCGCGTTCGAGATCAAATTCTGCAGCAGGCGCCGCAGCAGCAGCCGGTCCGATTCGACCGGCAGCGAGCAGGGCACGAAGGTGAGCTCCAGGTTCTTGGCGCGCGCGATCGGTGCGAACTCGATCTCCAGCGAGCGCATCAGGTCGGCCATCTTGAAGCTCGAGATCGAGGTCGCCATCGCACCGGCGTCGAGCCTGGAGATGTCGAGCAGCGCGCCGAGGATCTCCTCGATCGCCTGGAGCGATTCGTCGATGTTCTCGACCAGGCGCGTCTCCTCGCCGCCGTGCTGGCGTTCGACCAGGCTCGTGACATAGAGCCGCGCCGCGTTCAGCGGCTGCAGAATGTCGTGGCTTGCGGCGGCGAGGAATCGCGTCTTCGAGATGCTGGCGTCCTCCGCCGCGCTCTTGGCCAGCGCCAGCTCGGAGTTCAGCCGCGTCAGCTCCTCGGTGCGGTCGCGCACGCGCTTTTCCAGCGTCGCGTTGGCGCGCTCCAGCGCTTCGGCGGCCTCGAAGGTCGGCGTGACGTCGGTGAAGGTGATGACGAAGCCGCCGCCGGGCATGCGGTTGGTGAGCACCTCGATCACCATGTGGCGTTCCGGCAAGCGCTCGAGATAGGGCTCGCTGTCGGTGGTGTAGGCGATCAGCCGCCGTTCGATCATCGCCTCGCGGTCGGCCTGATGCTCGGGATCGCTCACGCCCATGAATTCCAGGATCTCGCGCAGCGGCGTGCCGAACTGGACGATGTGCGGGGGCACCATGAGCAGATCGCCGAACTGCCGGTTGGAGCAGATCAACTGCAAATCGGCGTCGAACACGGCGATGCCCTGGCGCACATGGTTGAGCGCGGTCTGCAGGATCTCGCGGTTGAAATGCAGGGCCGCGTGCGAATCATCGAGCAGCTTCAGCGCGGCCTTTGCCGAGACCGTCCGCTTGCGCAGCAGCAGCGACATCACGAGGCGCGAGGAGGCCGCTCCGATCGAGGAGGCGATCAAGTGCTCGGCGTGCTGCAGCAGCTCGAAATCGGCGGGCGCCCCAGCCTCCAGCCGCACGTTGCGCCGCGCCGAGAAGGCCTCGAAGGAATGCCGCGCGCGGTCGGGGCCAAGATATTGCGCGACCGTGGTCTGGATGTCCTGCACGGTGACGGTGGTGCGCCAACGGCGCAAGCTCGGTGAGATCGGCGCGAGCGTGTTGGGCACGAACAAATCGGCTTGCAGCAGCTCGATCGACGAGGGCCGCCGCGCCAGCGACAGCAGCACATAGGTCAGGATGTTGAGCGACAGCGACCAGATGACGCCGTGCATCAGCGGCGGCAGGTCGGCGCCAAACAGCGCCTGCGGCCGCAGCGCCTCGATGCCGAACGGGCCGTGCTGAAGCAGCAGAATGCCGGCGGTGGAGGAGTCCATGAAGCTCGGCATGAACAGCGTGTAGAGCCACACCGCAAATCCGACCAGCATGCCGCCGATGGCGCCGCGCGCGGTGGCGCGCCGCCACAACAGACCGCCGAAGAAGCTCGGGGCCAGCTGGGCGATGGCGGCAAAGGACAATAGGCCGATCGCCGCGAGCTGGGTATTGCCGAGCGCGCGGTAGTAGAAATAGGCCATCACCATGATGGCGAAGATGGCAAGCCGCCGCGAGCGCAGCAGGAAGTCGCTGAAATCGGCGCCGCCGGCTCGCCCCTCCGGCCGCCGCTGTAGCACCAGCGGCACCACGAGGTCGTTCGAGACCATGATGGAGAGTGCGACGCATTCGACGATCACCATCGCGGTCGCCGCCGACAGGCCGCCGACGAACACGGCGACGCTGAGCAGATCCGCGCCGCCCTCCATCGGCAGGGCCAGCACGTACATGTCGGGGTCGGCCGCGCCGAACGGGAAGCTGACGAGGCCGGCGAGGGCGATCGGGATCACGAACAGATTGATGGCGACGAGGTAGAGCGGGAACAGCCAGCGTGCGCGCCCGACCTCGGCATCGCTGGAATTCTCGACCACGCTGACATGGAACTGGCGCGGCAGCAGCATGATCGCGCACAGCGACAGCAGCGTCATGGTCAGGAAGTTGCCGATCGACGGCGAATAATTGATGGCGCGCACCGCCTCCGGCGTCTTCATCGCGCGCTCGATCAATTCGTGCGGCGAGAACATGACGAAGGTGACAAAGATGCCGGCGGTGAGGAAGGCGACCAGCTTGATGATGGACTCGGTCGCGACCGCCAGCATCAGGCCGTGCTGGTGCTCGGTGGCGTCGGTCTGGCGTGTGCCGAACAGCACGGCGAAGGCCGCCATCGCCAGCGTCACCATCAGCGCGACGTCGCCGACGATCGGGATGTGGGAGAAGGCCTGGTCCTCGCTGAGGATGGTCTCCAGCGAGGACGCCACCGCCTTGAGCTGGAGCGCGATGTAGGGCACCGAGCCAATGATCGCGATTCCGGCGACGGTGGCCGCCACCGCCTGGCTCTTGCCGTAGCGGGCGCCGATGAAGTCGGCGATCGAGGTGATGTTGTGGGCCTTCGCCAGCTGGATCACGCGGCGCAGGACGCCGGCCCCGAGCCCGATCATCAGGATCGGGCCGACATAGATGGCGAGGAAGTCGGTCGAGGTGCGGGTGGCGAAGCCGACCGAGCCGAAGAAGGTCCAGGAGGTGCAGTAGATCGCCAGCGACAGCGGATAGATCAGCCCGGAGGCACGGCCGCGCCCGGCCGGCGAGCGACGGTCACCATGGCTCGCCACCAGAAACAGAAAGCCGATATAGCCGAAGGCGGCGGCGATCACGCCCCAATCGTGCATCATGGGAAACGCACTTCTCGAAAGGGCGCCGGCGGCGCCCAAGCTCATTTTCCCTGTAAATCTAGCGCGTTGGGCTGGGCGAGGCGACAGCGAAATGCCGTGCCGGGGTCGGAACTGGGGTTGTCGTTAAGCCGTGGGGCGAGCTGCCCGCTCTCCCTCGCCCCGCTTGCGGGGAGAGGGTGGGGTGAGGGGGGCTCTCCGCGGGGACGGTGACAATTGGACTCGCGGAGACTCCCCCTCACCCGGATCGCATCTGGCGATGCGATCCGGCCTCTCCCCGCAGGCGGGGCGAGGCAAGAGAAAAGCCTACTCCGCCGCCAGCGACTTCTCGCGGAGCGGCAAGCCGAGACGGTCCCACACTTGCAGCAGGGCCTCGGCGAGCTGATCGATCAGGCCGTCGTCGTGATAGGGCGAGGGCGTGATGCGCAGCCGCTCGGTGCCCTTGGGAACGGTCGGATAGTTGATCGGCTGGATGTAGATGCCGTGCTCTTCGAGCAGGATGTCGGTCGCCTGCTTGCACTTCTCGGGATCGCCGACGAACAGCGGCACGATGTGGGTGTCGGTCGACATCACGGGCAAGCCGGCGGCGTTGAGGATCGCCTTGACGCGGGCGGCGCGGTCCTGGTGGCGCTCGCGCTCCCAGCTCGAGGTCTTCAGATGCTTGATCGCGGCGGTCGCCGCCGAGCAGATCGCCGGCGGCAACGCGGTGGTGAAGATGAAGCCCGGCGCATAGGAACGCACGGCGTCGATGATCTGGCCGTTGGCCGCGATATAGCCGCCGAGGCAGCCGAACGCCTTGGCCAGGGTGCCTTCGAGCACGTCGATGCGGTGCATGACGCCCTCACGCTCGGCGATGCCGCCGCCGCGCGGGCCGTACATGCCGACCGCGTGGACCTCGTCGACATAGGTCATCGCGTTGTATTTTTCGGCGAGGTCGCAGATCTTGGCGAGCGGGGCGACGTCGCCGTCCATGGAATAGAGGCTCTCGCAGGCGATCAGCTTCGGACGATTCGGGTCCGCCGCCTTCAGCAGCTCCTCGAGATGCGCCAGATCGTTGTGGCGGAACACGACCCGCTCGCAGCCCGACTGGCGGATGCCTTCGATCATCGAATTGTGGTTGAGCTCGTCCGATAGAATGAGGCAGTTCGGAATGAGCTTGGCGATGGTCGGGATGCCGGTCTGGTTCGAGACATAGCCCGAGGTGAACAGCAGCGCGGCTTCCTTGCCGTGGAGATCGGCGAGCTCGGCCTCGAGTTGGACCAGCGGATGATGCGTGCCGGCGATATTGCGGGTGCCGCCAGCACCGGTGCCGACGCGCGTCGCGGTCTCGACCATGGCGCCGACCACTTTCGGGTGCTGGCCCATGCCGAGATAGTCGTTGGAGCACCAGATCACGACGTCGCGCTTGCCCTTGGGCGAGTGCCAGACCGCGTGCGGAAACCGGCCGGCGGTGCGCTCAAGGTCGGCGAACACGCGGTAGCGCCGCTCGGCGTGGAGACGATCGAGGGCGGAATCGAAGAACTGGTTGTAATCCATCGGCAAAACCTGCAACGGAACCCGGCCACGGCGGCCGCTCATTTTTAGAGCTTTTCCAGCTCCAATGTCTATGCGCCAGCACACATTTGTGGCGAGGCGAGCGGGTATATTGATAGCGCTCTCTCGCGGGCGATAGTTGATGTGGATCAAACGCCTAACACTTGCCCGCCGGGGCGGACCGAGGCTCCCGGGAGGCCCGGGGACCGCAGCTGCCGCCTTGGACATTTTGTCCATGGGGCGCGCTCCGTCCATGATGGCTGAGCCGGCGCGGCCGATGTCGTAGCCTTCGGCTCGGCGAGGCGCGGATCGGCGCCCGGCAAGCTCATGCGAAAGGACGCCCGATGAAACGAGTCATGATCCTCAACGGTCCCAACCTCAACATGCTCGGCATCCGCGAGCCGCACATCTACGGCACGACGACGCTCGCGGAAGTCAATGCAGGCTGTGAGGAGGTGGCGGCAAAGCTCGGCCTCAAGCTCGCCTTTCATCAGTCCAACCATGAGGGCGTGCTGGTCGACCTGATCCAGTCGGCGCGGCAGGATGCCGACGCGATCGTCATCAACCCGGCCGGCCTGTCGTTTACTTCGGTCTCGATCATGGACGCGATCAAGACGTTCGAAGGTCCGGTGCTGGAGGTGCACATCTCCAACATCCACGCCCGCGACGAATATCACCGCCACTCCAAGATCTCGTTCGTGGCGACCGGCGTGATCTGCGGGCTCGGCCCGTTCGGCTACATCGCAGCGCTGCACGCGATCGCGAACATGAAGTGAGCTGCTGGCCGCAAACGCGTCATGCCCGGGCTTGTCCCGGGCATCCACGAATTGATGGTTGCTTGAAAGAACGTGGATGGCCGGGACATAGGCGAGCGAAAGCGACGCCGTCCTTCGGACGGCTATGCCCGGCCATGACGGCATCGACTACGTCGTCTTGAACTGCAGCACGCCGTCTTTCGTCTCGGCCGTCAGGCGGCCCTCGACGATCATGTAGTTGACGTGGGCGACGAGCTCGCCGGCGGCGAAGCCCATCTGGTGCTCGTCGAGCACATGCTTGTTGAACACGACAGGCACCAGCTCGCGCGAGGTCTGCGGCACCTCGCGGCAGGCTTCCGCGATCAGGCGGCAGCGCTCTTCATGGTGGTCGGCGAGCTGCTTGATGCGGGTCTTCAGCCCGTAGAAAGGCACGCCGTGGCCGGGCAGCACCAGCACGTCATAGGGCAGGGTGGTGGTGAGGCTGGCAAGCGAGGCCAGATATTCGCCGAGCGAGTTCTGGTCCGGCTCGACCGCCCAGACGCTGACATTGGGCGAGATCTTGCTCAGCACCTGGTCGGCGGAGAGGAACAGCTTGTCGTCGGCGCAGTACAGCATCACCTGGTCGAGCGCGTGGCCGCCGCCGGTGATCACCTTGAAGCGGCGCGTGCCGATCACGACGTCCTCGCCGTGGGAGATGCGGCGGTAGGAGGGCGGCAGCACCGAGACGCGCTTGAGATAATCCTGGCCGCGGCCAAGCAGCTTCTCGGTGAGCGACTCGTCCATGCCGTGGCGGCGGAAGAACAGCCGCTGCGCTTCCTGCCGCTCCGCGGTGCCGCGGTTCTGGTGATAGACCGATTGCAGATATTCGACCTGCGACATCACCAGCGGGCAGTCGAACCGCTCGACCACCCAGCCCGCGAGCCCGACATGGTCGGGGTGGGAGTGGGTGACGATCAGGCGCGTGATGGTGATGCCCTTCAGCGGACCGTCGAACAGCTTGGTCCAGGCCTCGATGGTCTCCTCGTTGCCGAAGCCGGTGTCCACCATCGCATAGCCGTCGCCGTCGGCGAGCAGGTAGATGTTCACGTGGTTGAGGCGGAACGGCAGCTTCAGCCGCGCCCACAGCACGCCGGGCCTGACCTCGACGATCTCGTCCTGGCCCGGATGCTGTTCCCAGGGATAGCGCAGCGCCTCGGCAGAGGACTGCACGGTGTCGGTTTTCGCGTTCATGCTACCGGCTTAAACCCGCCGCGGGCGGCGCGCCAGCCGAAAAAGGGCGGGCCGTGGTCTCCGCATGGCGGTCATACCGCGGGGTGTTTTTCCGTGACGTGAGACGCTCGCGCCCCGAACTCGGTCACCTCTCCCGCTTGCGGGGGAGGTCGGCGCAAAGCGCCGGGTGGGGGCTGTCTCCGCGTAAAGATACTCTCCGCGTACCCCAGACACTCCCAACGCGGAGGCACCCCCACCCCGGCCCTCCCCCGCAAGCGGGAGAGGGAGAAGAGGTACCGCGTGACGGCCCTCAGGCCGCCCGCATGTTGTTGAGGAACGCGTCGATCTCTCCGCGCAGCATGTCGGCCTCGCGCCGCAGCGCGTCGGAGGCGCCCAGCACTTCGTTCGCCGCGGCGCCGGCTTCGGCGGAGGCGGTGGAGACGCCGACGATGTTGCTGGAGACCTCACTGGTGCCGCCGGCCGCGTGCTGGATGTTGCGCGCGATCTCGCGGGTGGCCGCGCCCTGCTCCTCGACCGCCGCGGCGATCGTCGTGGTCACGTTGTCGATCTCGCCGATGATCCGGCCGATGCCCTGGATGGCGCCGACCGCCGACGTGGTGATGTTCTGCATGCTGGCGATCTGGGCGCGGATTTCCTCGGTCGCCTTGGCGGTCTGGCTCGCGAGGCTTTTCACCTCGGAGGCGACGACCGCGAAGCCGCGGCCGGCCTCGCCCGCACGCGCCGCCTCGATGGTGGCGTTGAGTGCGAGCAGATTGGTCTGCGAGGCGATGGTCTGGATCAGGTCGACCACGACGCTGATGCGGCTCGCGCTGTCGGCGAGGCCCTGCACCGTGGCGTCGGTCGAGCCGGCCTCATCGACCGCCTTCTTGGCGATCGCGGCCGAGGTCACGACCTGCTTGCTGATCTCCTCGATCGAGGAAGACAGCTGCTCGGTGCCCGACGACACGGTCTGCACGTTGACCGAGGTCTCTTCGGCGGCGGACGCCACCGCGTTCACCAGCGCGTTGGACTGGTCGGCGGTGGTCGACATGCTCTGCGCGGTCGACTGCATCGAGTTGGCCGACTGCGCCAGATTGTCGAGCGCGCCGCGCACCGTGTTCTCGAACTCGGCGATCTTCGCTTCCATGCGCGCGGCCCGCTCGGCCTTGGCGACACGGTCCTTCTCCTGCTCGCCGGCGAGCGCCCGTGCTTCGATCATGCTGTCGCGGAACACGGTCAGCGTTTCCTTCATCACGCCGATCTCGTCGTTTTGCCGGGAGCGGACGATCTCGGTGTCGAGGTCGCCGGCCGACAGCAACTGCATGGCGCGCTGAAGCTCACGGATGCGGCGCAGGATGTTGCGGCCGACATAGAGCCAGACGAACAGCGCCGAGCCGACCAGCATCAGGGAGCCGAGCGCCAGCATCGCGGTCGTGGCCAGCGAGGTCTCCTGCTGTGCCTGGGTGGTCGAGGCGTTGGTTTCCTTCTGCACACCGTCGACGAGCTGCTGCACGCTGATGCCGAGGCCGACATTGAGCTTGCGGGTCTCGTCGAGGATGGTCTGGCCGTAATCGATGGAGTCGAGCTCTTTTTCACGCAGATTGAACACGCCGGTCTTGCCGGTGCCGAGCGCGAGCAGCTTCTCCGCCGTCTCGCGCAGCATCTTGTTGCCCTGGTTGTCGGGCAGCAGATCGAGGTTGGAGCGCAGGCGGCCCTGTGCCGTCTTGAATTCCTTCTGGATGTCGTCGAGCTTGTCGCTCGTGCTCGCCGACAGCGCGGCGCTCATGTCGGCGGCCGCGAGATTGCCGCTGGCGACGACGTTGCCGAGCTGGCCGACGGTCTGCGCGGCGTCGGACGCATCCGCGGCGGACAGATCGGCCGAGCCGAGAATGGCGTTGACGCGGGTCTGCGCGTCGAGCATCGCCGGGCTGGCCGCGCCGACGAAGGCGCCTTGCGCGTTACGCAGCGCGTCATATTGCTTCTCGTGAAGGGCGGCGATGTCCAGCCGCTCGCGGGCGGCCTTGGTGAGGCTCTGCGCCGCCTCGTTGATGCTCTTCATGGTTTCGCCGAGGCCGGAGACCACCGACTTGTCGCCGCCGAGTTGGATGATTTCGGTGAGCTTCTGCTGGGTCTGTTCCTGCAGCTCCCTCAGCTTCTTGGTGCGCTCGTTGAGGGCATCCTCGCTTTGCGCCGCGAGCAGGGCCGGACCCTGCGCCGCAAGGCTCGCGCTCAGTGCCGACAATTGCAGGCTGGCGGCGAGGCGCGGAATGTCCCGCCCGCTCAGATCGGTCATGCGTCCGCCGAGATTCTGCAGGGCGAGGCCCGCGCCGGCCGCGATCACGAGGCCCATGCCCGCGATGACCGTGAAGGCGGCGAACAGGCTGCCGCGCACGCCCCATGTCGGCAGTTTGAAGCGAGGCACGAAACGGCCCAAGCGGCCAAGCCCCAGACGGATCGCCATCGAAAATTCCCCCAGCTCTTGCTTATCTTTGTGGCCGGCAGTATCGGCACCGCCGGTTAAAAATTCGCAATCTCCGCAAATGCTTGCGCTTGTTCCGCAGGGCGAAAAAAGAACGGCCGGCGAAATCGCCGGCCGCATCGTCTTGGTAAGGTTGTGGTAACGATCAGTAGCGCGCGACCGCCGGGCTGGCCCAGTTGAAGCGGTAGTTGACGCCCGCCTTGATGGTGTGGTCGTCGGTGGTGAAGCTGCCGGTGCCCGTGAGCGGGCCGGCGGTGAAGCTGGCGTCGCCGAAATTGTAGTACTGGTACTCGGCCTTGGCCGACCAGTTCGGGGCGAACATGTATTCGAGGCCGGCGCCGACGGTGTAGCCGTTGCGATGATCGCCGGTGATGACGAACGCAGCCGGCACGCCGCCGACGGTCACCTTCTCGTTGTTGTCGGAATAGGCGTAGCCGCCCTTCACGTAGACGAGGCCCGGGCCCCAGGTGTAGCCGACGCGGCCAGTGATCGAGCCGAGGCCACGCTGGTCATTGGTGTAGGCGATGCCGCCCGGAAACACGGCGCCGACGCTGCCGGAGAGCCAGGAATACTGGCCTTCGACGCCGACCACGAAGTTCGGGTGGAACTGCCAGTCCGCACCGGCCTGCACGCCGCCGAGGAAACGGCCGTTGCCGTTGTTGCCGGTGGAGAGGCCGCTGAAATTGTTGTCGCTGGAGAACGCGCCGCCGACATGGCCGCCGATGTAGAAACCGGTCCAATTGTAGATCGGCGCGGCATAGGCCGGCGCGGCCGCCTTGTAATAGTTGCGGTTGCCGAGATCGGCACCGACGGCCGGCGCAGCGGCGCCCACCGCGAGCAGCGCAACGGTCGCAAACAGAATCTTCTTCATCGTCTTGAACTCCAGCACTCGATGTCCCCGGTCGGCGCGCTCTCCGCGCCGCGTTGGTTTTGCAGATAGCTCGCTTTTGACGAAAATGCTGTCACATGCATGGCACAGCGGCGGCTAACCCAACTTATTGGGCTGCAAATGGTTTTCGTGATTAATGTCGGCTTAAGAAGTGGTGAAGGAAGGTTTAATTTCGCGCCGTCCCGGTAACGTCCGTGCGCGTTTCGTTAACCGAGGCGGCGTCGCGCCTCGTCCCGCATCTGCTCGCGAAACGCCGCGCGCTTGGCGGGGCGGTCTTCCTCACGAACGTCGTGGCGATCGAAGATGTCGAACTTCTCCAGGATCGGATAGCGCTCGCTCGCCATCGCAAGCACGCGCAACACCTTGGTCGCCGACGGCGTCGGGCCGCTGACCTCCCAGCGCCGGATGGTGTCGCTGCCGCCCTTGTCCGGCAATCCGCAGAGCCTTGCCATGTCGGCCGCCGAGAGCTGCCGCTCGAGAGCATCGGAGAGATCGGTGCGGAGTTGCTTCAGTTCGGGGCCGGTCATGCTGCTGGTGCCGAATGGACGTCGAGCAAATTGCGCTAAGGGTGATTCGGGTTGATCCTGTGGCAATGTCGACAAATATGTTGTCCTTCGGTCATTCCAGGTCGAGGAAGTAGCGCCATTCCGTTCCCATGTTGTCGTCGGTGATCGGCGTATTGCCCTTTGTGGCGACGAGAAGCTGGGGACATTCCTCCACCATCGGACCGTCCCTGCGATAGTCGGCCATCAGCGCATCGAGCACGGCGCCGTCGGTTTCGCTTCCGCCTGCGAATTCGGACTTGCCATCGATGTTGTAGCGCTCGAGCGTCTTGCGCCAGCGTTCATAATTCCAGTCGATCGGCGACTCCGACACCACCACGTGGTTGAGGAAGCGGGCGCCGTGGGAGAAGGTGGCGCAGGCGGTGCGCTGGGCGCGCCGCGAATTGGTGGTGTTGTAGAAATAGATGCCGCCTTTGTTGAGGTGCTGTTTCACCAGCGTCAGGAACTCCGTCGACAGCAGATTGGTGGCGTTGGCCCGGAAATGCCAGGTCGTGTTGACGACGACAGCATCGAAGCGCGCCTCGGGATGATGGCCAAGCCAGCGGCGGCCGTCGTCCTCGACGATTCGAACCTTGGGATTGCCGAGGAGCGATTTGACATCGTCTTGCGTTGCGATGATCTGGAGATAGCCGCGGTTGATCTCCACGATGGTGAGCGAGGCGACGTCGGGGTTGTTGGCGATGACCTGCGCCCAGGACCCCGAAGCAAGTCCGATCATCAACACGTCGCGCGGCGCGCCGTGAAACAGGCTCAGCGCATAGGGGCGCACGATGCCGTTGCGGTCGTGCTTGAGGTCGGTATTGAAGCGGCCATCATACATGCCGTTGCCCGACACGGTGCTGTCGGTGTCGACGGTTATGATGCCGCTGTGGTTCTCCACGACCTGCACGAAATCCTCGATTGCGACCGACTTGCCTTGAAGGTTTTCCAGCAGCCGTTGCGCGAACAATGCGTTGGCGCCGATGCCGAGGATGAGCACCGCGCCCGCGATGGCGGCGAAGCGCAGGCGTTCACGGAGCGCGGCCGGATACGAGAATGCGAGCACCATGGCGCAGAGGGTTCCCGCGATCATGAGCAGCACGGCCATCTCCTTCAGGCCGAAATGGTCCGTCAGCACGAAGCCGGTCAGCACAGCGCCGCTCGCGCACCCAATGATGTTGGAGAAATACAATAGCGCGGTCTGCTGGCCTGCGCGCGCATCTGCCCCGATGCCGAACTGGGACAGATAGGGCAGCAAGGCGCCCCATTGCCGGGCAATCAGATAGGTCACGATCATCTCATTGAGCAACAGGGCGAGAACGTTTGACGCCAGCTGTGTCATCAGCGGTAGGAACGCAGCGGCGAACCCGTTGGCCCAGACGAGGTCCATTGCAGCCTGTTTGATCGCCTCTTGCGCAGATCGCGTCGCGCAGATCTGTCCCGCGCGCTGAGCTCCGACGGCGACGCCGATCAGAAAGCTGCCCAGAGTGATGGCGAAGGCAAGCGAGCTCGAACCTGAGGCGAAGGAGATGGTGCGGAACAGATAGATCTCATAGGACAGCGCGATGAAGCCGCCGGCAGCCGCCAGCGCGGCGACGAAGTTCATGCGAAGAATGGGGGCCTTCGTGCGGAGGGCGGCGGGCTCCGGCGCGGGAGCAGCCGGCGCAGGGCTCAGGACATGCGCCGCGATCGCGCCGAGGCCAACCGCGACGTTGATTCCCGCCGCGAGCATGACCGCGCCCTGCATGCCGGCGAAGGGAAAGATGAGCACGGCCGAAACCAAGCAGGCCGTGCCCGCGCCGAGGGTATTGACGAAATAAAGTGAGCCGACCGAGCTGCCGATCTCGCCGGATATCCTGACGAGGTACGACACGAGGATTGGGAGGGTGGCCCCCATCAGGAGTGTCGGCACTAGCACCAGCAGCAGATTGATGACGGCGATCGCCGCCAATGGCATGTCGACGGTGACGCGGCCGACGAGGTCGAAGACTCCGAGCGAGACCAGGCCGAAGGCGGCCGTCGCGAGTTCGATGATCCCGAGCAGCAAGAGCGGCTTGACGTTGCCCCGTTTCGACAGCCAGCCACCGGCGAGACTTCCGAGTCCGAGGCCCAGCATGAACGCCGTGACGACAATGGTGACCGATTCCGTGTTGACGCCGAAGATCCGGAACAGGCTGCGCTGCCAGGTGAGCTGGTAGATCAGTGCCGGGAAGCCGGAGAAGAAGAACAGAATGTAAAGGAGGCGGATTCGCGCTGCCATCGCGGTCGGGCGCGGGGCCGCAGGCAGCTCGACAGTCGTCATCTCCGGTTCCCCATTTGCGGGCACAACCTAGGGAGGAAAGGTAAGCAAAGATTGCTGCGAGTTGCGCAAAGCGTCCGGATGTCGGGGTTCGGGCCAGGATCGGCGGACAGGGTTAAGCAGGCGCCAATGTCCTGTTCTTCGGCGGGGCTTTCGGAAAGAACGAGGAAGGCAGGAGAGATGCCAAGGTCCCCACCGAAACGATGCCGGAAAGGTGTTTGCCCGGCCAGAACGGGGCGGCACCTTGAACGCGCTTCGGCGTTGTATAGTTGGCCTGCGGTAGCGCTGTGCCGCAGATGGATCAATCAGCCATGACAAGCTTCAAATTCGCCATTGCCGCTTTTGTCTCTGCCGGACTGCTCGCTGCGCCGTTCGCGGCTGAGGCCAAGAAGCGGTCGAGCCGACATTACAGCACCGGCGTGGTGGCGCCGAATTATGGTGGCGCTGCATCGCCGGCGGCGCAGACGCCGTCCTACGGATCGTCAGGACAGTCGGTCGGTACGGTCACCGCGCCCTCGGTTGGATCGTACAATTGGCCATCGGTCGGCGTGACCAATTCGGTTCCGACCTGGAGTAACACCACGCGATAGCGCGATGGCGCTAAATGCCCCGGCGTGCCTGGTTTCCGATCACGCAGCGCCAGGCCGCCAGCCGCTCGGCCGGATGCTGGCTCATCCAGTCGGCGAGCTGCGGCGCGCCCATCAGGCAGGACTGCACCGAGACTTCGGCGAAATCCGAGGAGGTGACGAGCTGCTCGTGACAATTGCTCGGCGAGGCGAGGCTGCAGAGAACCGCGATGATCTTGATCACGACCGGGTGCTCCCGTCGCCTACGGACGTTCGACCCATCGGCGCCTTGTCGTGGCCGTCGCCGGCGGGATCAGCCGAAGGGAAAATGCTGTCGTAGATGGCGCGCGCTTCCTGGATCAGACGCGCTCGCTCGCGCTCGGACTTCGAGACAAATCGAATAACTTCGCCCATGTTGGCTCCGTATCGTCATCAGATGACGTCAATCATTCCATTTCGATCTAGGGTGCCGTCCTCGCCTTTGAAGCGGCGCCGCCGATCACGAGGGAACAAAAACACGTGAGCGCACCCGGGCATCCCAACGCATCCGGCGCCTGACGCGCCGGGTCGAGAAGCCGCTCACTACATCATGTTCGTCGCAAGGCTCTTGCAGCCAAAGGCTCTCTTAGTCGAGCGAGCGAACACCGGTCTCAATCTGCTTCTTGCCGTCATCGGCAAGACCGTTCACGCAAAGCAAATTCCGTCGAGTCAAATATGTTTCACGTCGGAAGGTCACCAAGTTTTGGAACCATCCGGAAAGTTCGGTGATCGATGAGCGCGCCGTGTCACGCCGCGGGCGCGCGCTCTTTCCGTCCCGGCACCGCCGCCAGCAATTCGCGCGTATAGGCATGCTCGGGCGCCGCGAACAGCTGCGCGGTCGGCTTCAGCTCGACGATAGCGCCGCGCTGCATCACCGCGATGCGGTCGCAGATTTGCGCGGCGACACGCAGGTCATGGGTGATGAACAGCATCGAGAGGCCGAGCCGCGCCTTGAGGTCTTCGAGCAGCCTCAAGACCTGCGCCTGGACGGAGACGTCGAGCGCGGAGACGGCTTCGTCCGCCACGATGATCTCGGGCTCCAGCGCGAGTGCGCGGGCAATGCCAATGCGCTGGCGCTGGCCGCCGGAGAATTCGTGCGGGTAGCGTTCGAGCGCGCCGGCGTCTAAGCCCACCATCTTCAGCAGATCTCGGGCACGATCGAACGCAATCTTCTGATCCGTACCCGCTGCGATCGGGCCGTCCGCGATGATGTGGCCGACCTTGCGCCTTGGATTGAGCGAGGCGAACGGATCCTGGAAGATCATCTGGATGCGATGGCGTTCGGTGCGCAGCGCCTTGCCGGTGAGAGAGGTGAGGTCGGTCTCGCCGATCCGCACCGTGCCGCGGTCGGCCTCGATCAGCCGCATCACGAGACGCGCCACCGACGATTTGCCGGAGCCGGATTCGCCGACGAGGCCGAGCGTCTCGCCCTTGAAGATGTCGAAATTGACCGCGCGCGCGGCATCGACGCGGCGGTCCTCGCGAAACCAGCCGCCCGACGTCACATAGGTCTTGTCCAGCCCGATCACCTCGACTGCCTTGGCCTGGTCGTCGAGGGGTTTTCGTGCCGGCGGATCCATCGAGGGGACGGCGGCGAGCAGCGCCTTGGTATAGTCGTGCTGTGGCGCGTTGAAGACGGTCGCGGCCGGGCCTTCCTCGACGACCTTGCCGTGGCGGAGCACCACGACCTGGTCGGCGATATCGGCGACCACGCCGAAATCATGGGTGATGAACATCACCGCCATGTTGCGGTTGCGCTGGAGGTTGCGGATCAGCTTGAGGATCTGCGCCTGCGTGGTGACGTCGAGCGCGGTGGTCGGCTCGTCCGCGACCAGCACGGCGGGTTCGAGCGCGAGCGCCATCGCGATCATGGCGCGCTGGCGCTGGCCGCCGGAAAGCTGATGCGGATAGGCGCGCACGATGCGCTCGGGGTCGGGCAGGCCGACCTCGCGCGCCAGTGCCAGCGCGCGCGCGCGCCGCTCTTTCGGCGTCAGCAGGCCGTGCGCCTCGAACATCTCCGCCATCTGGTCGCCGATGCGCATCAACGGATTGAGCGCGGTCATCGGCTCCTGGAAGATCATGGCAAGGCGCCGGCCGCGCAGATCGCGCCAGCCGCCGTCGTCGAGCTTGAGCAGGTCGCGGCCTTCGAACTGGATCTCGCCCGACGTGACGGAGACCGTGTCAGACAGCAGGCCCATCAGCGCATGCGCGCACATCGACTTGCCGGAGCCGGATTCGCCGACGACGCAGACGATCTTGCCGGGCCGCAGGTCGAGCGAGACGCCATCGACCGCGAACGGACGCTCGGCGCCCTTCGGCAGCGCGATCCGTAAGTTCTTGATGGAGACGGCGGGCGGGGCGGTCATCATCAGCGGCCCTCCCGCGACAGGCGCGGATTGAGCGCGTCGTTGAGGCCTTCGCCGATCAGATTGAGCCCGAGCACCGAAATCAGGATGGCGACGCCTGGAAATACAGTGATCCACCAGGCCTGGCGGATCACTGTGCGGCCGGCGCCGACCATGTAGCCCCAGGAGATCAGATTGGGATCGCCAAGGCCGAGGAAGGCCAGCGAGGATTCCAAGAGGATCGCGGTCGCCACCATCAGCGAGGCCAGCACGATCACCGGCGACAGCGCGTTCGGCAGGATCTCGCGCAGGATGATCCAGCTGTTGCTCTGGCCCGTGACGATCGCCGCCTGGACATATTCACGCGTGCGCAGCGACAGCACCTCGCCGCGCACGAGGCGGGCGACCGGCGGCCAACTCACCACCGCGATCGAGGCCACGATCGAATAGATCGAGGGCTGCAGGATCGCGACCAGCACGATGGCGAGCGCGAAGCTCGGAATGGTCTGGAAGAATTCAGTGAAGCGCATCAGGGCGTCGTCGACCCTGCCGCCGAAATATCCGGCCATGGCGCCGATGGGAATGCCGACCACCAGCGCGACCAGTGTGGAGACGAGGCCTACCAGCAGCGAGACCCGTGCGCCGAAGATCATGCCGGCGAACACGTCGCGGCCGAGCGCGTCGGTGCCGAACGGCACCGTCGAAAGCGTGAAGGGCGGCAGGAACGGCCGCTGCACCATGCGCCAGGGCGAGTTCGGGAACAGCATCGGCCCGAATACCGCGATCGCGATCGCGAGCAGGAGGATGATGAGCCCGATCACGCCGCTGGGGCTCCGCAGCATCGATTTCCAGAACTGTTTCATGAGGCGAATTCGATACGCGGGTCGACCACGCGATAGACGAGGTCGGTGATGAGGTTGAAGATCAGCACCATGGCGGAGCAGATCACGAAGACGCCGAGCAAGAGATTGTAGTCGCGCTGCAGCAACGCGTCGTACATCAGGCGGCCGATGCCGGGCCAGGCGAACACGGTCTCGGTGATGACGGCGCCGCCGATCAGCGTGCCGGAATGGACGCCGGCCAGCGTCACGACCGGCAGCAGCGCGTTGCGCAGCACGTGGCGGCGCTGGATCACGGCGTCGGACAGGCCCTTCGCGCGCGCGGTCTTGACGAAGTCCAGCCGCTTCACCTCGAGCATCGAGGCACGGGTCATACGGGTGTAGGTCGCCATGAAGAACAGGCCGAGCGTCATCGCCGGCATGATCAGGTGCTTTGCGACGTCCACGGCGTGGGCAAGGCCGGTGAGGTTGGCGCCGACCGTCTCGTAACCGAAGCTCGGCAGCCAATCCATGGTGACCGAGAACAACAGGATGCCCATCAGCGCCACCCAGAAGATCGGCATGGCGTAGAAAATCAGTGCGAACACGGTAATGGCGGTGTCGAGAAACGTCCCCGCAAAGCGCGCGGCAAACGTCCCGAAGAGAACGCCGAGTGCGAGTGAGATCGCGAATGCGGTGAGCGTCAGCAGCAGCGTCGCCGGCAGCCGCTCGCCGATGAGCTTGGCGACCGGCGCCTGCTGGCGGAAGGAGAAGCCGAGGTCGAGGGTGGTGACGCCCTTGACATAGATGAAGAGCTGCTCGGGTAGCGGCTTGTCGAGGCCGAACTTCTCCCGGAGCTGCTTGACGAAGACCTGGTCGGAGGCGCCGGCCTCACCCGCCATCACGATGGCGGGGTCGCCGGGCGCAAGCCGGATCAGGAAGAAATTGAGGACGACGATCGCGAGCAGGACGATCACGCCCTTGAGGACACGCTGGGCAACGAAGGAGAGCATCTTAGGGAGTCATATCTTGTAGCGTGACCGGGAGCCACGGTGACGGTGAACTCCCTCGCCCCGCTTGCGGGGAGAGGGTTGGGGTGAGGGGGACTCTCCGCGAGGGTATCAGCAGTGGGATTCGCGGAGACTCCCCCTCACCCGAATATGCGCTTCGCGCATATTCGACCTCTCCCCGCAAGCGGGGAGAGGTGAAAGAACAGCTCATCACTTGTCGAGCCATGCGTCCTTGAAGCCGTCGTTGACGCCGATCCCCGTGGTGATCAGGTTCTTGACCTTGCAGCGGGTGATGGTCGGGAATTGCAGCTCGAGCATCCAGGCCACCGGCACGTCCTCGACCAGGATCTTCTGCGCCTTCTCGTAGATCTCCTTGCGCTTGGAATCGGGCGTCGCGACCGCGCCGTCGGCAAACAGCTTGTCGATCTCGGGGTTGGAGTAGCCCTCGACGTTGTTGAACACCTGGCCCTTGGCGATGTTGCTGGAGATGTAGTTGCGGCCGACGCCGAGCGCGGGATCGCCGTACTGGTAGAGATAGGTGAAGGCGATGTCGTAATCCCAATCGCCGATCTTCTGGTTGCCGCCGGCAACGTCGGTGGCGATGGTCTCGATGTTCATGCCGACGTCCATGAGGTTCTGCTTCACCGCTTCACCCCAGCGCTGCCAGGTCTCGCCATAGGCGAGCGGCAGCAGGCGGATCTTCTCGCCCTTGTAGCCGGCTTCCTTCAGCAGCGCCTTGGCCTTGGCCGGATCGTACGGATATTTCTTGACGTCGTCGGTGTAGTATTTGATGGCCGAGGACGACGGGCCGGTGGCGACCTTGCCAAGCCCGTTCCAGATCACGTCCTTGGCGAAGTCGCGATCGACCGCATACATGACGGCCTGCCGCACCCGCTTGTCCGCAAGCGGACCCTGACGGTTGTTCAGCCACAGCCAGGCCAGCGGCGAGAAGAACTCCCAGCCGGCGCCGGTGACGCAGGTGTCCTTCAGCTTGGACAGCCGCGGCACGTCGAAATTCTCAACCGAGCCGCCGGGCAGCACGTCGACCTTGCCGGTCTCGTAGGCCACCGAGCGCGCGGCGGCGTCGGGAATGATCTGCCAGTAGATCTCGTCGATATAGGGCTTGCCCTTCTCGTAATAGTTCGGGTTTTTCACCAGGCGGATGTACGAGCCCTTCTGCCATTCCTTGAACATGAAGGGGCCGGTGCCGACCGGCGCATTATTATAGGGGTTGGTCTTGAAGTCGGTGCCTTCGTAAAGATGCTTCGGCACGATCGGCATCGAGCCGACCTCGAAGATGCCGAGGAACGGGCCGAACGGCTGCTTCAGCGTGAACACCACCGTGTAATCGTCGGGTGCCTCGACCTTGTCGACCTGCGCCAAATTGGTGCGGGCGCGGGCGTGGGTCTGCTTTAGCATCTCCATCGAGAACAGCACGTCCGCGGCGGTGAAGGGCTTGCCGTCATGCCAGGTGACGCCTTTCCTGAGCTTGAAGGTGTAGGTCTTGGCGTCCTCGCTGACGGTCCAGCTCTCGGCGAGCTCCGGAAGCGGCTCGAGCTTGGGGCTGTAGCGCAAGAGGCCCTCGAAGATGTTGCCCGATACCATCTGGGTCGGACCGTTCTGAATCAACGCAAGCATCAGGCCGGGCGGCTCGGGCTGGATCACCGCGTTGATCACGCCTCCGGTTTTCGGCTCTTGCGCCATCGCAGGGGCCGCGAGCCCGCAAGCCAGGAGGAGACCAAGCAACACTCGTTTCGGCATGTCATATCTTTCTCAAGCGCGACCAGCCGAAAACGCTTCGCGACGTCATGGCGTGCAAAGCTGTGGCCAGCCCATCCCAGTCCCCATCCGGTGGCGAGGCTCACACAGTCTCGTTCGGCGCCGCAAGATGAAAGTCTCGACAGCGTTCGCACAAAAAATGTACAGCGCGTCCTGTTTTCACTTGATTCATTCCCGTGTCACGGGAGACAAGTTCGCCATGGATAATGCCACTCGCTCCGAACGATCCCGCAATGCTGCACTCGAAGCGGCGATCGCGATCATCGCGCGCGACGGGCCCGGACGGCTGACGCTCGATGCGATCGCCCGCGAGAGCGGCCTCAGCAAGGGCGGCGTGATGCACCAGTTCCGCACCAAGGAAGCCGTGCTGAAGGCACTGCTCGAGCGGCAGATGGCGCATTTCGAGGTGTTCTCGACCGACTATATGGCCAAGGCGCGCGCGACCTCCGCGAATCCAAATCTGGCGACGCAGCTCGCGACGGTGCGCGAAGCCGCGACCTCGCCGAATTCCGCCGCGCTGGCCCTGGTTGCGGCCATGGTCGAGAATCCCAATCTGATGGCGCTGCCGCGCGAGCGCGAGATGGAGCGGATGGCGGCGATCAGGGAAGAGGCCACTGATCCGGATCTGGCCATGCTGCGCTGGGCCGGTGCGATGGGACTGCTGCTGAGTTCGCTGTTCGGCATGTCGCCGCTCAGCAAGGAGGAGCATCAGCGGCTGTTCGCGCGTCTTCTTGACGACGCGCAATGGGCCGCCCTCGAACAGCCGGCGGCAACGCGCGCCGCCAAGCCTGCAGCGGCGCCGGCCGCGAAGGCTGCAACCCGGCGCAAGCGCGCCTGAGTCATCGTTAACGAAACCTCATCGTGAGCTGCCCAAAGCCGCGCCTGCGGCCAAATGCGCCAGTGCCGTATTTCCGTACTGTACAAACCGTCTAGTCGGTTTTATAACTCCAGCCACTGAGGCAACCCGAAGCTTCCGACATGGCCCCGGACGAAGCCGCGGGTTTGCCATGGTGAGCCCCGCAGCCGCGCCCGGTCCCTGGCGCGGCTGCGGCCGCCATCGCCCGAACAGTGCCAAGAGGAGTCTGCAATGAATCGCTCGATCGCCGCGCGCGGTCTGGGAACGCTGGTGCTTTGCTCAGGCATAAGCGGCTGCGCCTCGGTCGCGCCCGTGCCTTATTCCGAGATGGCGTCCTCGGCCTACATGGCCCCGGACAAATCGGACGCCTCCGGCCGGGTGCCTTACCGCTATTCCACGCCGGTCGACTGGCGCGCCTATAACAAGGTGATCCTCGATCCCATCGTGGTCTATCGCGGGCGGGATCACCAGTTCGGCGACATGTCCGGCAAGGACAAGGCGACGCTCGCCGCCTACATGCAGGGCTGTTTCGCCGAGCGGCTGCGCAGCCGCTTCGCACTGGTGCAGGAGCGCGGACCGAACACGCTGCGCGTCAGGCTGACGCTCACCGGCGCCGTCACCAACACGCCGGTGCTCGGCACGCTGTCGCGCTTCGATATGGCCGGCGCGGTCTACAACGGTGTGCAGGCCGCGCGCGACGGCGAGGGTATGATGACCGGCTCGGTCGTCTACGGCGTCGAGATCTTCGACGCGACGACCTCGCGGCTGCTCTCCGCCTACGTCACCAAGCAATATCCGTCCGCCTACGACATCAAGGCCACCACCGGCGCGCTCGCGGCCGCCACCGCCGGTCTCGACAAGGGCGCCGAGGCGCTGATGGCGCAGTTGAACTGACGCCCGCGATTCATTCAACGAAAGGCATTGCTGATGAACATCCTCCTTCGCTTCGTGCTCCGCATCGCCATCACGATCGTGATGCTGACCTTCGGCGGCCGCGCCGGCGCCGTCACGCCGGCCGATCCGAGCGGCACCTGGCTGGTCGAGGACGGCCGCGCCCGCATTCGCCTCGAGCGCTGCGGCCCGTCGCGCGACCGCCTCTGCGGCTTCATCGTCTGGATGAAGGAGCCTGCCGACAAGCGCGGCCAGCCCTATCGCGACACCCAGAATCCTGATCCGGACAAGCGCGCCCGCATGCTGCTCGGCCACCAGCTCATCATGGGCTTGCAGGCGACGCCGGAGGGACGCTTCGCCGGCGACATCTATAATGCGGAGGACGGCAAGTCCTACTCGGTGTCGATCTGGCGCGAATCTTCCGATCGCCTCAAGCTGAAAGGCTGCCTGATAAAATTCCTGTGCCAGACCCAGACCTGGCAGCAGACCCTCGACGTCGTGCCCGGCCAGCTCGTCGGTTTGACCGGCGATCTCAACGGTCCGCGCGCCGACAGGGAATGGGCGGCGGTGCCGGCCCCCAAGCCGATCCCGGCGAAAGCAAAATAGTGTTCAGGAGGTCCGCAGCGCCCGCCGCAATTCATCGAGCGCCTCCGCGAGCTGCTCGCGGTGCGCGATGTCGTCCGCAGGAATGGCAGCGACACTGCCGGCGAGCTCGCGCAGAATGCCGGCGAGCAGGCCGAAATTGAGGTGCAGATGCACCGATTTGCGTTCGTCGGCCGCGCCCGGATGCTGCAGCACCAGCGCAACGCCGCTGCCGTCGAGCCGCGCCTCGAACCGCGACGAATGCTCGAAAGTGCCGACATAGAATTTGTCGGGGTATTCGAGTGCGACCTCTGCCTTGTCGGGAACCGGCCTGGACATGTGAGCCTCGTTGATGCCGGCAAAATCCTGCCGCGCATAAAGTCTGGCCGGGAATAGATCGGGCCGCCTTGCGATAGGTCAGAGGCGGCTTCCGGATTTGATCCGGATCAAAGTCAGGCCGCCGCTTTTGCGATCCAATAGCAACTGGCGGGGACCCGGGTACCGGGCATCCTGCTCCCTTGCGCGGTGAAACGATCGATGGACATCCAGGCCACCAACATCCCTGCGGCTGACGAGAGCACACCCGATCTCGCCGGCCTCGAATGCGCGCCGGATGCGGGCGTGCAGCACTGTCTGCAATTGCTCGGCAACGCCGGCCTGCGCCCGACGCGCCAGCGTCTCGCGCTCGGCCAGTTGCTGTTCCTGAACGGCCATCGTCACGTCACCGCCGAGAGCCTTTACGAAGAGGCGATGGCGGCGAGCGCCTATCTGTCGCTGGCGACAGTCTACAACACGCTGAACCAGTTCACCGAGGCCGGCCTGCTTCGCCGGATCGCGGCCGACGGCATCAAGTCGTTCTTCGACACCGACACGTCGGTGCATCCGCACTTCTATCTCGAAGGCGAGGATATGCTGGTCGACGTCGCCGAAGGCCTCGCCTTCACCAAGATCCCCGAGGCGCTTCCCGGCCACGAGATCGCGCGGCTCGACGTCATCGTCCATCTGCGCCGCAAGCGCGTGTAGCGCTTATCCTGCTTCAGGCCAGGGCTATCCCCTATCGTCATGGCCGGGACAAGCCCGGGCATGACGACCTTCTGTGGAGCGCCGCACCTCAGCGCAAGCCGGCGCGCCGGAATCCCTCGAGATAATGCGCGCGATCGGCTTCATTGGCCCAAGGTAGCTGGGTCGCGATCCAGTGCAGCGAGATGCCCGGCTGGGCGCGGCGGAGCTCGCCCAGCGCCGTCTCCGCCAGCACCTCGTCGCCGGTCATGCCGGCGGAGACCGCGAGCACGCGGTAGGCGCCGGTGAGATCGCCGCGGTGGCGGATCGCCTCGCGGGCGAGCGCGATAGCCTCGTCATACTGGCGTTCGGTGAAGCGCGCATAGCCGGCGATACCCTGATAGATCGCCAGCGACGGATCGCGTGGTGACAGCCGGATCGCCCTTTGCGCGGCGTCGAACGCCTCCCTGGACCGTCCGGCATAGGACAGCGCCAGCGCGTAATAGCCCTGCGCCAGCGAGAAGTTCGGATTGAGCACAAGCGCCTGCTCGAATTCGGATAGCGCATCCGCGAGCCTGCGCGTCGAGAAATAGACGCTGCCGAGACCGACATGAGCCCAGGCATCCTCATGGTCGCAGCGCACCGCGGCGAGCGCGGCAGCTTCCGCCACCGGCGCCACCGCGGCGAGATCGGCCCAGCCGAGATGCGCGCCGAACATGTGGTTGGCCGCCAGCAGCGACAGCGCCTGGCCGTAGTTCGGATCAATCGCGATCGCGCGTTCGAGCAGGGTACGCGCGGTCTCGTGATCGCTCTTCGTCACCCGCCAGAAGTGCGACAGCGCCCGCATCAAGAGATCCCAGGCGTCCAGGCTCGCGGGCGGCTTGCTGTGGGCGCGAAAACTCTCCGCCGCGTGGATCTGCGGCTCGATCGCCGCGACAATCGCGTTGGTGATCTCGTCCTGCACGGCGAAGACGTCGACCAGCTCGCGGTCATAGCGCTCGGCCCACAGATGACTGCCCGAATTGGCATCGTTGAGCTGCGCGGTGATGCGCACCCGGTTGCCCACCTTGCGCACGCTGCCTTCGACGATGTAGCGGACGCCGAGCTCCTCCGCGATCTGCCTGATATGGACCGCGCGCCCCTTGTAGGTGAAGGACGAGTTGCGCGCGATCACCATGAACCAGCGCTGCTTCGACAGCGCGGTGAGGATGTCCTCGCTGATGCCGTCGCCGAAATAGTCCTGTGCGGGATCGCCGCTCATGTTCTCGAAGGCGAGCACCGCGACCGCCGGGCGGTCCGCGACGCGCGGCAGAAAGGGCCTGGCTTCGGCCGGCACGATCGACGCTGCCATTTCTTCCCGGACGTCGCCGACGAAACGGAAGCCCTTGCGCGGAATGGTCTTGATCAGCCGCTGGGTCGCGCCGTCGTCGCTGATCGCCTTCCGCGCGGCATTGATCCGGCTGTTGAGCGCCGAGTCCGAGATGATGCGGTCGCTCCAGATCTGGGTGATCAGGTCATCCTTGCTGACCACCCGGGCGCGCTGCGCGACCAGATAGAGCAGGAGGTCGAACACTTGCGGCTGCAACGGCACGGCCGCCCCGCCGCAGGTGAGTTCCCGCAGGTCGCCGTCGAGCACGTTGTTTTCAAATCGAAATCGCACGTTGTCCGTCTCAAGCAAAAATCAAAGTGGTCTCAGGCGAAAATCAATCGTCCGCGAAAGCCTTGGGCCCGTCCGAAGGGCATGGTGGAGCAACCAACGAAGTGCCGGCGTTTTGGCACAACGGAGCTGTTTTCATGACCCAACTTGATCATCAAATTCATTCGATCGGCCCGGAGGTTGCGGGCTCTCGCGTCTTCAGGTTCATCGCCTTTTTGTACGGAATTGCGGCGTATCTCGTGTTTTTCGTCACCATTCTCTACGCCATCGGCTTCGTCACGGGCCTGATGGTGCCCAAGACCATCGACATGACCATCGGCCTCGGAACCCAGACCTCGATGGTTGAAGCAGTCGTCATCGATCTCATCCTGATGTCGATCTTCGCCGTCCAGCACAGCGTGATGGCGCGCCAGCAGTTCAAGGCATGGTGGACGCAGTTCGTCCCCAAGCCGGTCGAGCGAAGCACCTATGTGCTGCTGGCGAGCCTGTCATTGCTGCTCCTGTTCTGGCAGTGGCGTCCGTTGCCTGCGGTGATATGGAACGTCGAGAATCAGGATCTTGCCGTGACTCTGGTCACGCTGTCCTTCGCGGGCTGGGCCCTGGTGTTCGCCAGCACATACCTGATCAATCACTTCGAATTGTTCGGATTGCATCAGGTCACCAACCATCTGATCGGCAAGGAGGCGTCGCCGCCGCGGTTCAAGACGCCGCTGCTCTACAATTTCGTCCGCCATCCGATCTATCTCGGCTTCATCATTGCGTTCTGGGTGACGCCGACCATGACCGCGGGCCATCTGCTGTTTGCGGTCGTGACCACGCTCTACATCTTCGTCGGCATCGCGCTGGAGGAGCACGACCTCGTCGCTCTCTTCGGGGACGAGTACCGGCAGTACAAACAACGGGTGTCGATGCTTATTCCCTGGCGCCGGTCATCCTAGTGGTCGCGTCTTTCCGTCGCGTCCCCCGAAAGGAGGACGCGGGACGGCGCCGGGCCCGGTAACGCAGGCTCCGCACGCGCGCGGTCCCCTCAACGTCCCCGGGGTGATTCCCCATCACCCCGACGCCTCTCCCCGCATCCATATTCACCGGGTTTCGCGTGACCAGGAGCGGGGAGAGGATTTTCCCTTCATCAACGGAGACGATTCAATGAAACATGTTGGAAATTGCTTCTGCGGCGCGGTGACGATCGAGGTCACGGGTGCACCGGAGGCGATGGGCTACTGCCATTGCCGCTCCTGCCGGTCGTGGTCGGGTGGTCCGGTCAACGCCTTCAGCCTGTGGAAGCCTGAAGCCGTGCGCGTAACCGAGGGCAGCGAGAATGTCGAGACCTTCGCCAAGACGCCCCTCAGCCAGCGCCAATATTGCAAGAAGTGCGGCGGTCATCTCATGACCAGCCACCCGCCGCTCGGTCTGATCGACGTCTTCAGCGCCACCATCCCGACGCTCGCATTCGCGCCCGGTGTTCACGTCAACTATGCCGAGACCGTGCTGCCGATGCGTGACGGCTTGCCCAAGCTGAAGGATTTCCCGGCCGAGTTCGGCGGCAGCGGCGAGATGATGCAGGAGTAGCGGCGCTGTCGTCATGAGGGCGGCCCTGTGCCGCCCTCGCTGTCGTCTTTTTTGGTAGAACGATGACGGACTAGCCGCCGCGGGATTCGACGACCTTGCGGCACGAATCCGAGAGCTTCGACTTGTTCTCGCGCAGGCAGGCGTTCATCTGCGGCGGCTTGCCGATGTGTTCGGCGCAGAATTTGCTGGCGTCACCACGGCAGGCCATTTGCTCCTGGACCGACGGACCGGACTGCGCGGCGGCGGGCAGGGCGGCAGCGGCGAGCAGCAGCGCGGCAAGAACCGAAATCTTCATAAAGCACCTCTTCTGGAATCCTCGTTGGTCCCGACCGGGATCAATCGGGCCGGACCATCCCGCAGACGCCGGGCGGGGGTCCATGCCATGTTCATGGCACCGGCGGGCTCGGTGGAGCGCGGTACCCCCATCTTCATGGCATGTATCCGCGCGACGTCTTTTGTCATTCAGGCTGCACCTCGGCCGCGAAACCCGGTGATTGCATCGGGACGCCGAACGGGAAGCAGGAGAGCTAAGAATGTCGAAGAGAGCTGGAGCGCTGGGCGCAGCGCTGACGGTCATGGCGCTCGCGGGCGCGGCGACGGTGTCACTGGGCACGAGCCCGGCGCAGGCGGTGGTCTATTGCAAGACCGTCGGCGTGCCCAAGGGCTGCGTGGTGCGTCCGACGGCGGCGGTCGTGGTTGCCCCGGGAGCGCCGGTCGCGGCCGCGGCGGTCGCAACACCCGGCGTCGGTGCGCCCGGTGTCGGCGTGCGCGCGGGAACGCCGATGAACCGCGGCGGCCCGGTCAATCGCGTCGGCGTGCGCTGATCTTTCCGTTGAGTTGATTGCATCGCTTCGGGCCAACGGGGCCTGCGGACGAACACCCCCCGTCCTCCGCAGGCAAATGAACCCGGCCCGTCCCCTCTCTCCGTGCGCCCCACACGTTTCGGAGAGGGGGTTTTTCAGCCCGCAGCCATGTCGCTGTCGGGAAAACGCTGCGGCAATTGTAGCCGCACGCGCGTTCCGGAGGCATCGGAGCTCAGGTCGAGCAAGGCGCCGCAGCGCGCGGCCCGGCTCCTCATGTTGCGCAGCCCGCGTGCGGTCCGGCCCGCCTGCTCGGTCTCGCCATTGCCGGTCAGCGCGAAGCCATGGCCGTCGTCGGTCACGCTGATCACGCCATACGGCCCCTCGTTCCCCTCGAGCGTGTCGATGGTGACCGCGATGCGGCGGGCCTGCGCGTGCTTGACCGCATTGGTGACGGCCTCGTCGAGGATGCGCACGATCTGGATGACGTGCCAGGGCCTGAGCTCGGGATGCAGCGGCACGCCTTGCGGGGTCGCCACGCGCCAGTCGAGCGTGATGTCGTGCGGCCGCAATTGCGCGCTGGCGCGCTCGCGCCAGGAGCCGAGCGCGAGCATCAGGTCGCCACCGATATCGTCCATGGAATCGATGACGAGGCGCAGATCCTTCAGCGCGGCGCGGGCGGCATCGGTAATGGTCGCGCCCTCGTGGCCCCGCTCGGACAGCGCGACGATGCTGACGAGCTGCCCGCCGAGGCCGTCATGAAGGTCGCGCATCAGGCGCGTGCGCTCGTTGGCGAGCGCGGCGGCGCGGGCGCGCTCCTCCTCACGGGCAAAGCTCGCCTTCAGCCGCTCCTCGGCCTCGCGCACCCGCGTCACCAGCTGGCCGGCAAAGCTGTCGACCTGGTTCAGCGCACGGGCGAAGCGCCAGGTCAGCCCGGCGCCGATCGCGACCAGCATCGCCGAATAGGACAGGCGCGAGACGAAGATGCGCTCGTTGGCGACGATCTCGAATACCGTGAGCATGTCCTTGATCCAGCAGACCAGCACGATGGTCACGGCACAGCCGATCGTGAAGCTCGCTGCGTCCTGCCGCCGGACGACCGCGGTCGCGGTCACGCCGGCCATCAGAAACAGGCAAATTCCGACCGTGGGGATGCCGAGCACCAGAAACAGGATGCGCGGCAGCGGCGGGCCGCCGATCAGCCCGACCACGAAGACGACGAGGCCCGGCACGAACAGCAGCGTGCCATAGCGCGGCCAGCGCCAGCCGAAGAACAGCACGCCGAACATGACGACCAGCGCGCTCTCGATCGGTGCGGACGCCAGCAGCACCGCGGCGAGCCGGGAGACCGTGGCCGGCGGCACCGGCGGCGGCGCGAACGCCTGCACCACGCCGAGCACCATCGCCGCGGCCAGCACGCCATAGACCGGCTCGCGACGCCGCATCAGCCACATGATCGCGAGGATGACCGCCAGGATCGACTGCCAGGCCGAGAACACCACCGGCAATGTGACGAACAGCAGCGTGCGTCTCTCATAGGCCGGGCGCAGGGCGACATCCGGCCCGACATATACGGTGTCGAGAAAGCCCTTGAGCGGTCCCCATACGAACAGCCGCACGGTCATCTCGTTGGCGCCATCGCGCAGCAGCGAAGCCGGAATCGCCGCGATCTGCGGCGTGTTGCGGTCGGGCCGGTTGGCGTTGGCATCGCGCCGGGAATCGAGCACGACGACGCCGTTGACGGCGACCTCCACCGCGTTGCTGAAGCGTGGCAGGTACACCGACCAGCCCGCGGCCGCATCGTCGCGGCGGAATGTGAAGGCGCCGCTGTAGAACGGCGGGTCGGCCAGCGAATAGCGCGACGAGGTGAAATGCGGCAGCGTCACGGGGCGGGTCAGGCCGTCTTCCCGTGCCGAAAAATCGTTCAACGCAAAGTCTTCGGGATCGCTCGGCTGCAGCAGCCGGAGCCCGAGGATTGTCACGATGACGATCAGGACCTGGAGCAGCAGATAGGGCACGAGGCGCGAGGCGATCAGCCGGCGCCGCGGACGCGTCGTCGCCTTCGCCGCGATCTCGCTCACAGCTTGATCAGGCCCTGCTGCACCGCCTCGAACACCGCTTCGCTGCGCGTATGCACTTCGAGCTTGCGGTAGATGTTCTTGATGTGGCCGGGCACGGTCTGCTTGGACAGGCCGAGATGGCTCGCGATCTCGGCATAGCTGAAGCCCTTGGCGATGCCCCAGAGGATGTCGATTTCGCGCGGCGTCAGCCTGGCGGTGTTGAGCACGGGGCCGGGCGGCGGCTCCGCCGAATTCGGCGCGGCGCCTTGCGTCCGGCGTACGATGAAGCGCGCGATCGAGGCCGAGATCGGCGAATGGCCGGCAACGAGATCGCGCACGGTGGTGGCGATGTCGGTCGGGAAGGCGTCCTTGAGCAGATAGCCGGTGGCGCCGACCGTGATCGCGGAGATCACGCTCTCCTCGTCGCCGAGGGCCGAGATCACCATGATCTCGGTGTCGGGAAAGCGCCGCCGCATCTCGCGGATCAGCTCGATGCCGTGGCCGTCGGGCAGCCGCAGGTCGGTCAGCAGCACGCGCGGCGCGCCGCCTTCGAGGGCGGAACGGGCTTCCCCGAGCGTGCCGGCGCTGCGCACCTCGTAGCCGGCCTTGACCAGCGCATCCTGGAGCCGCCAGCAGGTCGGCGCGTCGTCCTCGACGAGGAGGATGGTGATGATGTCACCCGTCTCGCCCTGTTCGGTCATGATCATGGTCCCGCACCCGCGTGTCCCCCGCGGCGCAACGGCAAGTCTAGCGGCCGCGCGGAAGCCGTGACACCCATAATCATGGGGGCGGAAAAATCCAGTGCTCGGGATAGGCCGGTGCGCCGGGCCAGCCTGTCGGTCCAGGCCGGTGGCGCGCAAGGACTACAATTTCGCTTCGGCCGGTTTCGGCGGCTTTGCGGCCTCGACGGGCGGCGGCAGCCGCTGCACCCTGATCCGCGCGGTGCCGCTGTTGTTGTCGTAGAATTTCCTGAGCGACCCCTGGAACGGCGCCAGGAATTTGGGCGTGATGCCGGCCGGCAGGATGGTGGGAAACATCTGGACGGCGTCGTTGACGTAGAAGAACAGCTCGCCGGAATCGGGCGCGACGAATTCGGCGACGACGCGGCCGGTCAGATTTTGTTTGCTCCAGACCTCCCGGGCGGCGGGCAGGTCGTCCGGGGGGATCGGCAGGAAGTTGTCGAGCGCTTCCAGCCGCGCGCGGCGCGGATCGCTCTTGTCGAGCTCTTCCTCGACGCGAACCCAATAGCGATGGGCGGGATCCTTGGTCAAATCGTCCTCGGCCGGAAGCGTCGGATGCCTCCGTCGCGGCAGGTCTTCCGCCGGCATCACGTTCACGGCCGTGAGCGGAATGTCGTTCATGCCCTTCGAGCCGACGCGGACCACCGGCTGGAACCAGTCGGCGCCGTAGAGCCGGCGCATCGGCAGGAAGATGGTGCGGGCGAGGTCGGTCGTGAAGCCGTTCACGCCGATCATGACGGTGCGGTCGAACCAGGGCTCCTCGATGTCGAGCCAGACGCGGTATTTGCGGCCCTTCTCGACCGCAAGCCCGCTCCACCAGCAGAACTCGCTGGTCGCGAATACCGTGTCGGCAGGCAGGGGCTCGTCGAGCACGGGCCTGCCACGCTCGAGGCGCGTGCCGCTTGCGGACTTGATCTCTGGCGGCGCGCACACCCGGCCGAGTGCGACGCGGCCGGTGAAATAGCTGGTGGATGCGATCAGCAGGGCCGAACTGAAGATGATGAAGAGGAAGGTGAGTGGCACGAGGCGCCGTGCGAACAGCGTGCGCGCAGGCCCCGCATGATGTCGCATCCAGTTGGCGATGGTGAGCGCCCAGCTCGATGTCGCGACGTGCTTTCGGCTCGCCTTGCGGCGCGACGTATTCCAGGCGAGCCGCGCGCGCTCCTGGATGTTGTCGCGCAGCGCGGCGTTCTGCTTCCACACCCACAGCGTGATCAGCAGCACGGCCGAGGTCAGCACCGGATAATAGGTCGCGATGTCGAGCCAGGGCTTCGCATAGGACGGCAGCAAATCCCGCAGGATGTTGGTGAACGGCGCCACGACGGCGCCAAGCAGCCAGTCGGCGTCGGTGACGAGCTTCAGGAATCCGGTGCCTTCCAGGCCGCCGTCCTCGGACGAGCCGACGAGGCTTCGCGCGATCCAGGGGAAGACGGCGATGAAGCCGACCATGAACAGCAGCGAGAAATAGGCAACCCGCCGCCACCACACGGTATCGCGCGTCAGGCTCGACATGTCAGGGTCGGGCGTGCTCATCGCGGTGAAGGCTTTCGCCTCCTCCTCGCGCCGCGGGCCCGTGGCTTGTGCGAGATAGGCCTGCTTCAGGGTCTCTCGCGCGCGCTGCTCCTCCAGCTCCCGGTTCTCGCCTTCGGGGCGCAGCGGCAATGTCGATCCGTCCGGCAGCCGCACCAGGCAGTTCGCCGGAAGCATGATGGGCGCGTAATCGTCGCAGCCGAACAGCATGCGCTCGATCACGGCGAAGTGCACGACCGGCGGCCCGCCATTATCCTCGCCGCCAAGGATAGGCCGCGGCCCGTAGCGGTACAGCACCGCCGCGCCGCTGCGCGAATCGTGCAGCGGTCCGATGGCCGATTGATAGTCGCTGAAATGTTCGATCTCGCCGTCCTGGAAGCGCAGCCTGCCCTGGAGCTGCTCGACCATCCAGACCAGCGGCACGAAGGACAGCGTGGATTCCGGATAGCCGCCACCGATGTCGGAGTGAACGCCGGTGAACCACACTTCCTTGACGATCTGGTCCTGCGCCAGATGACTCTGGTCGATCCTCAGCGGATGGAACGTGGTGCGTTCGTCGTCGAGCGCGAGCGCGTGGCAGGCGTGCTTGACCTTGTGCGACAGCCGATGATTGCGGAACGAGATCGGCCAGATCGCCCAGTCGATGGCGAGGCGAAGCTCCTCGACGGGAACGCCGAACGCCTCGACGGTGTCGAACAGGCCGAGGAAAGCGATCTCCACCTCGGTGCGCCCGTCCATCTTGCTGCGCACGTCGGCATATGAGCGGTGCCGGCAGAGCCCGTGATAGATGAAGAGCAGGGCATCGCGGATCCAGCGCGTGACCCAGATGGTCGGCAGGCTCCTGGTCCAGGGCACGGTCTGCCGCCGGTACTCGCGCCAGGCGGCCTTGACGTTGCGCCCCATCTCCGCATGCGACACCGGCGTGTCGCCGACCACGGCGGGCACGAGGCCCTGGCTCGAGATCAGCGCAGCCAGCGTGCGCGCGGTGAAGGCGCCGCGGCTGAAGCCGAAGATGTAGATCTCGTCGCCCGGCCGCCAGTTCCAGCACAGGAAGCGATAGAGCTTGCGGACGTTGCCGGGCACGCCGATGCCGGTGGCGCCGTCGAGCGCGGCGAGCGGTGCCCAACCGGCGGTGCCGACACCCTTGATGTAATGCGCGATCTGGTCGGGCTCGGTATGATCGAGCGCCTCGTAGAGACGCCAGACGCTGGATTCCTGTTTGGTGAACGCGTTGCCGGTGCCATCGGCGAACAGCACCAGCTTGCGTCTCGGCAACGCGGTGCCTCCACCTTCATTTCCGCCGCTGGACTTGCGTTCCGGCTGAAAAGAGTTGGCCTGGGCGTTCCGCCCGACATCATGATGCGTCATGGGCCTCTCCGGCATTGTCACCGGAAAAGTGTCAGACCTGAACCGGGCTGCACTCCCCGGACTCAAAAAAAATGCTTCGTCATGAAATGCAGGTGTATTCTGCACACAATCCCGTTGAGGTAGCAAGCGCGATCGCGCGAGCAAGCCGCAGTGCATCGCCGCGAGATAGAGGCCGCCGATCGTATTTGAACATTCAGCAGAGGACGTTATCGCGGCAGACGTGCGTCGTCGCGTCAGATGCCTCGGCTATTCACGTTCTCTTGTGCGGCATGGAAAGGCGTGAATGGCCGGGACAAGCCCGGCCATGGCGCTGCGGGAACTGTAGGGGTCTCCTACTTCCCGTTGCCGCGGCAGCGGCCGCCGGGGCCGATATGGTAGCCGCGCGGGCAGGCATGCGCCGCGGGGTTGGCGTAGTTCCGCAAGCATCCGCCATAGGGGCCGCGATGCCAGCCGGCACCGCAGCCGCCGGCGATCGCGACGACGTCGCCGGTCGCGCTCCCGAGCGGGGCAAGCGGCATGGCTTCGGCAACGCCCGTGATCGCGCAAAGCGCGACTGCTGCGGCAAAGATGGTTCGCATCATGATTTGGGTCCTCCCGAATGCCGTTGCGTCAGTGGCTGGCGGCGAAGGCGATGCCCGCGCGCACCTCGGAGATCGCCTGGTCGATCAGGCCCATCGCCTTCTCGCGATGGCCGCCCTTGTTCGGCTCGGCCTTGCCGAGCTCGGCGCGGGCCGATTGCAGGATCGCGACGGCTTCGGTCATGTGCGGCTGCGCGCCCAGCGCGTAACCGATGCAGAGACTGGTCGCGATGACGCCGCCGAGCGCGAGGCTCCGGGGTAGAGAGGTTCGCATGTCGTTGTCTCCTCCAGCGGGCGTCAGGCAGGGCCGCCCGGTTTGCCCGGGCGCAGTCCTCTTATGTGACGGGATGCTGCACCCGCTGCCTGAATAGGGCTCGCTGATGCGGATCGTCTTGGACTGTCCGGCGCCGGCAGTGTCACGACTTGGACTGACCGGCGCAGCTTGATTCACGTTGGCGTGCTGATAGCCTGTGCCCCGCCGGCCTTCACCAGGGGTTCAGTTTCGTCCCTGCAGGCTTCGGCGGGCTTCGCGTGCGACCTTTTCCAAAAAGTCTTTCTTGGAAGTTCTTTCGATGTCCGTCATCAGGAAGTCGCTGTCGACCGACATGCTGCCGCCGGATCTGTCCGACCGGCAGCGCTTCATCCGCTTCGCCGAATTGTTCGAGCATTTCTCCAACACCGGTGAGCTCGATCCCGCATCTGACGTGCCGTTCCGCGCCAGCATGAATTCGATTCACGTCGGCACCACCATGCTCGGCCGCTGCAATGGCAGCTTCGTCACGGTGCGGCGGGAGAAGCGCCAGGTGGTCGAGACCGGCGACGACCGCTTCTGCCTCGCGCGCAATACCGGGGATCGCTCGTCGGAGGTGGTCCATCGCGGGCGCGAATTCAGCATGCGGCCGGGATCGATGGTGCTGCTCAAGCTGGACGAGCCGTTCTTCGCCGCGGACGGCGCCAGCCACAAGCGCTTCACCAACGTGCATCTGCCGGTCGTCACGCTGCGGGCGATGGTGCCCGGCGTCGACGATCTTGTCGGCTGCGAGCTCGAGCCCGGCGGTGCGCTGTCGCTGGCGATGGATTACAGCGACCTCCTGCTGCGCCACCCGACCGCGGCGGACGAAGCCGGCATGGCGATCGCCGCGCATCTGCTCGATCTCGCCGCGATCGGTCTCGGCGCCCGCGGCGATGTCGTCGCCGCCGCGCAGCGCCGGGGGCTGCGCGCGGTGCGGCTCAAGGCGGTGTTGTCGGTCCTTCAGGCGCGCTTCCATGAGCCGGATTTCTCGGCGCAGAAGCTCGCCGCCGCTACCGGTCTGTCCGAGCGTTACGTCAACGAATTGCTGTTCGAAGCCGGCGCTGGCTTCACCACCCGCCTGACCGAGCTGCGCCTGCGCAAGGCCTCCGATCTTCTCGCCCATCGCGACGCCCGCATCAGCGACATCGCCTTCGCCTGCGGCTTCAACGATCTCTCTTATTTCAACCGCTGCTTTCGCCGCCGGTTCGGCCTGACGCCGACCGCGGCAAGAGGGAAGTGAGATATCTCCGGGTGGGTTACGCTGACGCTAATCCACCCTACAGGAGATCGACCCGCGGCGGCGGATAGCGCCTCGCCAGCATCGACAGCGACAGGCGCCGCTCGTCCACCGGCAGCTCCAGATAGGCCAGCACCGTTGGCCGCTTCCAGTCACCGATGCCGAAATCCATCGACGTCCATTTCTGCGGCTCGGGACCTTCGAGGCCCCGGACCCAGACGAAGAAGCGGGGAAGGTCGTCGGCGTCCGTCGTGCGTGTCCTGGCCATCAAGCTGTCCGCTGCATCGGGTCGATTGCAAGAGGATATAGGGATTGCCGCGGCGAAGTCGAATGCCTCGGGTCGCGCAACAAGCCTGCACGTCATTGCGAGGAGCCCGCGACAAAATTGCGAAGCAATTTTGTGCTGGTGCGACGAAGCAATCCAGGCTGTCTCCGTGGATGCATTTCTGGATTGCTTCGCTGCGCTCGCAATGACGCATGTGGATATATGTGACCGTTCGTCCGGTCGATCACTGCCACAAGTCGCAGGTCGCCACGCGGTTGATGTCGGCGAGGCGGCGCGCGGCGTCTCCGTGCAGATCGAGGCTCTCAACCAGCGTCAGCAGGCGGCGATAGGCGCCATCGGCGATCTCGACCGGCAGCGGAGCCTCGTCAAAGGCCTCGACATAACTGCCGACGATGCCGCTGAGCAGGCGGCACAGGCCGCGCTGGGCGGGATCGCGCCGGCCGAGCGTCTCGAGCTTGTGCTGAAAGGTTTGAAAGGTGCGCAAACCGTGGTGCTGTTTCGAAAGCCACGTGTGCAGGTTGTTCATATGAGCTCCTTCGGGATACGGAAGAAGCTACCGGTTTATACAGTGGAGATGCGGGGATGGCTAGGGAGTGGGAGCGGAGCTTTGCTGAGACAGTCCGTCTTCGCCAAGAGGCTTCGCCGGACACGCTTCGCCCTTCGGTCGAGCGCGGCTGCGCCACGCGTAGCCCGAAGGGCGAAGCGTGGTGCCCCTGGCCGGAATCGAACCAGCACTCCTTGCGGAACTCGATTTTGAGTCGAGCGCGTCTACCAGTTCCGCCACAGGGGCCCTCGGTCGGCCCTTGAAGGGAGCGTCGCGAAGCCGGCGGACTATAGCCATGGACAAAGCGGGGTCAACCCGCGCCAAAGTGATCCCCGCCGTTCTCGACAGCCGCATGGACCGGAGCTACAGGCTTGAGGGCGCGATCCCTAGGAAGAGGCTGCCGTGACGACCCAGAGTGCCGCCATACCTGCGTTCAAGCCGGCTGCCAGCAACCCGGCGCTGACGGCCTCGCTGCTCGTCACGCTGATTGCGGCGGCGACCATCGCGGGCGCCTGGTTCTTCCAACTGGTGCTGGAGATCCTGCCCTGTCCGCTCTGCCTGGAGCAGCGCTACGCCTACTATCTCGCGATCCCGGTCGGTGCGTTGACGGCGTTTGCCGCACGAAACGCCGCGCCGCGGCCGCTGTTGCTGGCGGGGCTTGCGATCCTGGCGCTGGCAACGCTCGCCAATGCCGGTCTCGGCACCTACCATTCCGGCGTCGAATGGGGGTTCTGGAAGGGACCGACCGATTGCACCGGTCCCGTCGTCAATCTCGGCAAGGCCGGCGATCTCTTTTCAAAGCTCGACACCGTGAAGGTGGTGCGCTGCGACGAGGTGCAGTGGCGCTTCCTCGGCCTCTCGCTCGCCGGCTACAACGTCCTGATCTCGCTGCTGATGGCCGCGATCGCTGCGTGGGGATTCGTACGGACGGCGAAGCAATAAGCAAGCTGCGGTAGGGTGGGCAAAGCGAAGCGTGCCCACGTCTTCGCTGTCGTCGAGAGATGGTGGGCACGGCGCTATGCGCCTTTGCCCACCCTACGAGAGCGGAGCCCGTTACGCGCGCCGGGCCCCTTCAATCATCGACGTCGTCCTGCGTGCGTCCGAACAGATGCACGATGCCCGGTGTTGCGATCGTCACGAACACGAAGCGCGACAAATGATGGGCCCCGACGAAGATCGGGTCGATGTGCAAGGTCAGCGCCAGCGCCAGCATGGCGTCCATCGCGCCCGGCGCGAAGGCGACGACGACGTCGGAGAGCTTGACCTGCGTGGTGAGCGCGACGATGCCGACGAAAACGGCGGAGACGGCGATCGCGACCGTGAACGAGCCCAGCGCCGCGTTGATGTGGCCGGCGAGCGTCTTGATCCGCATCCGCGCGAAACGGCTGCCGATCAGGGCGCCGATGCCGACGAGCGCCACGCCCCGCACCCAGTCCGGTAGTCCGCCCTCGACCCAGCCGCCGCCATGCAGCACGCTGGAGCCGATCATGGCACCGAACGTCCAGCTCGCCGGAAACTTGATCAGCCGCAGGACCAGAGCCACGGCGAGCGAAGCCGCGACCAGCTCCACGAGGTCGAGCGGCGAGGCGATCGTCGTCGTCAGCGACGGCGCGGCGGAGGGGGCGATGCCGGCGAACGCCAGCACCATCGGCAGGGCCGCGGTCAGGATAATGACGCGCATGGTCTGCACCACCGCGATACCAGGCAGGTCGGCGCCGCGCTCGACCGCCAGGATCGTGATCTGCGACAGCGCCCCGGGGCTACCGGCCAGGAAGGCCGAGGTGCGGTCCCAGCCGTGGACGCGCTGGAGGTAATAGCTGGAGCCGAAGGTCGAGCAGAAGGTCGCGAGCGCAAGCAGCCCGATGGTGACGGGGTAGGCGCCGACCTGCTGGAGCAGATGGCGCGAGACCACCGAGCCCAGCGAAATGCCGAGCAGCACCAGCACGGTCTGGGTCAGGAGCGGAGGCAGCGCCAGTTGGCGGCCGGCGATCGCGGCGATGGCGACCGCGATCATCGAGCCCGAGATCAGCCCGCCCGGCAGGCCGGCCAGGAGAAACACCAGGCCTCCAGCGGTGCCGATGACAAGCGTCTCCGCCGTGCTCAGGAGCTTGGCACGGCTCGGCCATTCGAACGGCAGGGAGGCGACGATTTGCTTCACGCCGCCTTATCGCAAATCGGCAAGAGGCGCACAATTGCAGGCTCGTCATGCCGCAATGCGTGCGTCTCTCGCCGGGGCTCGCGGAAGACCGTGTCGGAGTTACTTTTTGTCGGCCGCGGGGGCGGCGGTGCCGGCCCTTGCTTCCTTCTTGCACTCGCGACGGAATTTCTTGCGCTCCTTGCCCTTCAGGCCCTTGGCGTCCGCCTGCTTGGAGCATTCGATCGACTCGGCCGTACGCTCCTTCGTTGCCTTCGCAGCCTCGGTCTTCACATCGGTTTTGGCCGCCGGCGCGGCGGTCTGTGCGAAGGCGGCGCCGCTGGCGAGCAGGGAGGCGAGGGCGACGGCGGCGAGGCGAGAGGCGAGGGTCATGGTGTTGCACTCATCTTGCGAGATTGGCGAGGGGTTGCGAACGTCGGCTCGCCTTGCTGAACGCCACATGAATAAATCTGAACGCGGCGGTCACTATATTTTGGCGGCCGGCGCCATCGCATTCTTGTCGCGAATGACCGGCACGCTAGGATAGCAATTCTTGTTTCACTTCCCCTCGGGGGAAGACCAAGGAGGAGACCAAGGGATGACCATTCAGTCGAAATTGCTGTGCGCGATTGCGTTGTCGGGATTTGCTGCGCTGACGGTGTCGGCACCGGCGCAGGCGCTGACCTCGCAGGAGTGCAGCGCCAAGTACCAAGCGGCCAAGAAGGACGGCTCGCTCGGCACCACGAAGTGGAATGACTTCCGCAAGGCCCAGTGCGGCGCGGATGCGACGCCGGCCGCCGCGCCGACGGCGGCGGCTCCCGCAGCGCCCGCCGCTCCCGCCGAGCCGAAGCAGGCGAAGAAGGAGGCGGCCCCCGCTGCCGCGCCGACACTGCCGGCCGGCCCCGCGATCTATCCGAACGCGGTCGATCCGAAATACGCCAAGGAAACCGCCGGCAAGGCGCGGATGCACACCTGCGTCGACCAGTACAATGCCAACAAGACCACCAACGGCAATGGCGGCCTGAAGTGGATCCAGAAGGGCGGCGGCTATTACAGCGAATGCACCAAGAAGCTGAAGGGCGCCGCCTAAGCCTGGACGCGATGCGGAGGCCGGAGCAACGCTCCGGCCTTTGCACCTAATCGAGCAATTTCTCGGCCGATTTCGCCACCAGCTGCGATCGCTTGCGCGGACCGCGTTCGACGAACAGCAGGCTCTGGCCGAAGATGAAGCAGTAGAACAGGAAGGCCTGCGCGTCGGCCTCCTCGGCCGCAAGGCCGGTGGCACGATAGAGCTCGGCGACGTGCTTGAGACGCACCGCATCCACGCTCGCCACCGCCGCCGCGGCGTTCTCGTCCGCGCGGGCCCATTGCCGGATCCCGAGCTCGATCGCCATGGCTTCCGGATTGAGCCGCTCCGAATAGAGCTGGATCACCGCCTTCAGCCGTTCGCGGGGCTCCTCACCGTCGAGGCGGGTCTGCTGCGCGATCGATGCAGCGCGGCCCTCGCGCCAGCGCTGCAACATGGTGTCGAGCAGCGCGGCGCGGTCGGCGAAGCGGCGGTAGAAGCCGCCCTTGGTGACGCCGAGATTCTTGGCGAGCACCTCGACCCTGACACCCTCGACCCCCGAGCGGGCGAGCTCGGCAAACCCCGCCTCGACCCAGACATCGCCCTTGCCATCGCTCATGAAGGAAGCCTCTCGGACTCTTGATACGGTGCCGTATTGCTAACCCGTTCCGTGCCTGATACGCTACCGTATCAAAAATCAAAAGCGGGGAGAGGCGATGGCGCAGGAGGCAACCTATCGCGGCACGGTCTATCCGTGGCAGTGCGATCATGTCGGCCACATGAACATCATGTGGTATGTCGGCAAATTCGACGAAGCCAACTGGAATCTGTTCGCCCGCCTCGGCCTGACGCCGAGCTATTTGCGCGCCTCCGGCCGCGGCATGGCCGCCGTGCAGCAGAACATCACCTACAGGCGCGAGCTGCTCGCCGGCGACATCGTCGAGATCCGCAGCCAATTGCTCGAGGTCCGCGACAAGTCGGTCCGTTTCCGGCACGACATGACGAATGCCGAGACCGGGGAGATCGCCGCAATCTGCGAGATCACCGGCGTGCACATGGATCGGAGCCAGCGCAAATCGGCACCGTTCACCGATGCCGTCCGCGAGATCGCGCTCCGGCAGCTCGCCGAGCCGGCCGAGGCCTGAGCCATGGCTGCGTTCGAGCCCAGAAATCCCGGCTATCGGGCGGCGGCGATCGCGATGTTCGACCGCCAGCCGGCGATGCACACACTCGGCATCGTGATCGTCCGCCTATCGCCCGGTACGGTCGAGCTGGCGATGTTGCATTCGCCGTCCTTCACCCAGCAGAACGGTTTCGTCCACGCCGGCATCATCACGGCGGGGCTCGACAACGCCTGCGGCGTTGCCGCCTTCACCCTGATGCCTGAGGAGGCCGACATCCTCACCGTCGAGTTCAAGACCACGTTGCTGGCACCGGCCCGCGGCGAGCGGTTCGTGTTCAAGGCGGAGGTGGTCAAGCCCGGCCGCACGCTCACATTCTGCGAGGCCAGGGCGTTTGCCGAGCACAAGGGCAGCACCACGCTGATCGCCACGATGACCGGGACGTTGATGGCGATGATGCCGCGGCCGGCTCCAGAGGGCGCGCGCATGGCTCCCGCATCGCGCGGCGATTGACAAGCGGGCCGGCGCATCTCTTGATGCGCGCATCATGCTCGCGAGTCTCGGTCTCATCCTGCTGTGCCAGTTGATCGGCGAAGCGGTCGTGCGCGGCGTCGGCCTGCCGCTGCCGGGGCCTGTGCTCGGCCTGCTGCTGCTTCTATCCATTCTCCTCCTACGCGACCGTTTCGTCTGGCTCAGCGTCGGACCGCTGCGCGACGACGGCGTGGAGACGGCAAGCAAGGGCCTGCTCGCGCATCTGTCGCTGCTGTTCGTGCCGGCCGGCGTCGGCGTGGTGCAGAAGCTCGATTTGCTGGCGTCCCACGGCATCGCGATCGTCCTTGTGCTCGCGCTGTCGGTGGTCGTCACGCTGCTGGCGACCGTGCTGACCTTTCGCCTCGTCAGCCGCCTGTTGCAGCAACGGGATGCGCGATGAAGGACAACCCGTTTTCGCTGTGGGTCTATCTCTCGCAGTCGCCGCTGCTGTGGCTGACCGTGACGCTGCTGGTCTATGCGACGACGGACGCGGTGTCGCTGGCGACGCGGCGCCACCCGCTCGCCAACCCCGTGCTGCATGCGATGTGGATCATCGGCGCGTTCCTGCTCGTGACCGGCACCTCCTACACCAGCTATTTCGCCGGCGCGCAGTTCGTGCACTTCCTGCTTGGGCCCGCCACCGTCGCGCTCGCCGTGCCGCTGTACGAGAACCGCAAGCGCGTGGTCGCCTCGATCGTGCCGATGCTGGTGGCGCTGCTCGCGGGATCGGTCACGGCCGTGGTGTCGGTGGTGTTGCTGGCCGAGCTCGCCGGCCTTCCCCGCGACGTGGTGGTGTCGCTGGCTCCGAAATCGGTCACCGCCGGCGTTGCCATGGGCATCGCCGAATCCCTCCATGCCGATCCCTCGCTGGCGGCGGTGGCGGTGATCCTCACCGGCATCATGGGTGCGATCATCGTGACGCCGCTGATGAACCGCACCGGCGTCACCGACTACCGGGCGCGCGGGTTCGCGGTGGGCCTCGCCGCGCATGGCATCGGCACGGCCCGCGCGTTCCAGGTCGACGAGATCGCGGGGGTCTTCTCCGGCATCGCCATGAGCCTGAACGCCTTGGTGACCTCGTTCCTGGTCCCCCTGGCGGTCACGCTGCTGGTGCGATGACATCGGGCCCGCGACAGCTTATATGAGCTGTAACAATTCCCGGTCCCCTACCGTATCGACGGAGATGGGACCGAAACGGGACGAGATATGACCGAATTCAAGAACAAGGTATTTGCTCCGACGCGGCGCGCGGCGTTGACGCTGATCGGGGCCGGCGCGCTTGCCGCTGGCAGCATGGGCTCGGCGCTGGCAGCGGCCGGCGATGACGAGGTGCTGACTGAAGCGAAGGTGCTGCGCGATCCCGACACGCCGGTTGCCGGCAATCCCGACGGCAACATCAGCATCGTCGAATGGTCCGATTACAATTGCCCTTATTGCCGCAAGCTCGAGCCCGAGCTGCGCCAGGTCATCCAGGACGACGGCAAGGTGCGGCTGGTGATGAAGGATTGGCCGATCCTCGGGCCGGTCTCGGTCACGGCGGCGCGAGCTGCGCTCGCGGCCAAGTTCCAGAACAAATACCACCAGGCTCATGACTCCATGATGGGCGTCAGCTCGCGCCTGACCGAACCCCGCATCAACGAGCTGTTGGCGGCCGCGGGTGTCGACATGGACCGGCTGAAGCGCGATCTGACCGACCACGGCAGCGACATCGACGCCCTGCTCAAGCGCAACAACGAGCAGGCTGAAGCCTTCGGCTTCCAGGGCACTCCCTCCTTCATCGTCGGCAAATACCGCGTGCCGGGGGTGCTCAGCATGGCCGAGTTCGAGCAGGTCATCGCCGATGCCCGCAAGGCCAAGATGAACTGAAGCGCGCGGCGTTGCCGCCAATACGAAGGCGCCGCCGCGGATCCGCGACGGCGCCTTGTTCATTTGGTCGGGGGCGTTACTTCTGCGAGATGCGGACCCAGTCCTTGTGCGCACGATCGCGCAACGCATCCCAATCCGCCTTCGCGACATCCCAGTTCACGATGGTGCGATTGCTGGTTGCGACTTCGCCATTAGCAACGGACGAGGTCTGCATGGAGTCGTAGACATAGACGCCGCCAGCAAGCAGCAGCGCGCCCAAAATCATTCCAAAAAACGTTCTCATAGCGAACCTCCGGTGACGGCAGATAACGTTGGCCCGGAGTGATGGTTCCGCGGCGGTACGGCGCATCTAAGGAGAGGTTGTTCATTCGCCATTCAGCCACTGCACCAGCTCCGCGTTGATCTCGCGCGGGTAGGTGTGGCTGAGGTCGTCGATCTCGCGATAGGTGACGTCAGCGCCGGCGGCTGCGAGCGCGCCTTGCGTCTGGCGCGCGGTCTGCACCGGAAACATCCAGTCGAGCTTGCCGTGGGTGATGAAGATGGGCAGCCCCTGCAGGCGCACGGCGTCGGCCATCTCCGCCATCAGCGGATGGAAGGTCGCGGACACCGGCGCCAGATGGCTGAAGGGCGAGGCGCTCTCGAGCCCGGTCACGTAACAGAAGGTGCCGCCGTCGCTCATGCCGGTCAGCAGCATGCGCGAGGCATCGACGGTCCAGCGGCTGCGCACGGTCTCCATGATGCGCATGAGGTTGGGCGTATCGGCATCGTCACCCATCAGCGCCCAGGTCTGACCGGTCGCGGTCGGCGCCACCAGGATCGCGCCAAGGCTGCGCGCGTCGCGCAGCCAGCTCCACAGAAAGCCGCGGCCGTTGCCGCTGCCGCCATGCAGCGCCATCACCAGGGGCATGGCGCGACCCGGCGTGTAATATTCGGGCACATAGACCGAGAAGCCGCCGCGGCTGCCGGGCTCGTTGTGATCGTGGAAGATGCCGGTGTGTTCGCCCGCGCCGGCTTCGAGCCGCGACAACAGATCCGCATTGTCACGATTGGCGACGTTGAGAAAGAAGCTGCTCACCGGTGGAAACTGCATTGCGAGCGGATAGAGCGCCTCCTGCGCGCGCGGCAGATGGCGCAGTGCGCGGAAAACCGCGACGAGGTCGCCATGGCCGCGCTCGACTTCGCGGATGCCGTTGAAGGCGGCGAGCGTTTCGTCGCAGGCGCGATCCAGTCGCGCGCGCAAGTCGGCGAACTGCTCAGGCCAGTCCCCGATCGAGGCACGCGCCGCCTGCAGCGCCTCGTCCGGCGCGCCGACCGCGTTCATCACCGAGGCAAAGGCCGGCGGGTGCAGGTGCCGCTGGAAGAACTGGAGCGCCTCCAGCGCGTTCAGCAGCGGCGGCAGCACGGCCACGATGTCGTCGATCACGGCCTCGCTCATCGCGGCTTCCTTGAACTCGGGATCAATGCAGCTTCGGCGCCTTCAGCAGCTTGAAGCGGTCGGTCGAGGTCACCGTGACGTCGAAGGTGACGCCTTCGTGGTGGACGGTGAGTGGCACGTCGACGCCGGCGTCGCCGAGGGCCCACATCTTCTCGTAGAATTCGGTCTGGCTGGTGACCTTGTCGCCGTTGACGGCGAGGATGACGTCGCCGGTCTTGAGCTCGGCGCGGGCGGCCGGACCGTTGGTGGAGATTCCGATCACCACCACGCGGTTGTCGATCTCGGTCGAGAACAGGCCGAGCCAGGGCCGCGCCGGCTTGTTGACGCGGCCGAACTTGCGCAAGTCCTCCAGGATCGGCTTCAACAGGTCGATCGGCACGATCATGTTGACGTGCTCGGCCTTGCTCTCGCGCTCACGCTCCAGCTGAAGCGAGCCAATGCCGATCAGCTCGCCGCGCTCGTTGAGCAGCGCGGTGCCGCCCCAGTTCGGATGCGCGGGATGGGTGAAGATGGCTTCGTCCAGCAGATATTCCCAATAGCCGGCGAACTCCTGCTTGGCGACGATCTGGCTCGCGACCGATCGCGTGCGGCCGCCGGCGCCGCCGACCACGACGCGGTCGCCGATCCGAGTTTCCGCCGAGTTGCCGAGCGGCAACGGCTCGACGTCGAGATCGCCGAGTGCCTGCACCAGGCCGAAGCCGGTGACGGAATCGAAGCCGAGCGCATGCCCTTCGACCACGCGCCCGTCGGCGAGGTGCAGCCACACCGATGCCGCCTCGGTGATGAGATAGCCGATGGTCAGCACCAGCCCGTCGTCGATCACGACGCCGTTGCCGGCGCGTTCGGTGCCCAGCGTCTCGGCGCTGAAGGCGTCGGGCGGAACGATGGCGTGCAGGCCGACGACGGATCCGAGCGCGCGGTCGAGATCGAAACCGTAGTCGCTCGCACGCGGCTGGTTGGCCGGCGGCACTCTCCATTCGGTCAGGGCGGGCATGGAGTTCTCCTGGCTGAATGCATCGCTCCGAAATGGCTGCGGAGCGAGGCGCGAAGCACGCATAATTTAGGCTGGGGGCGGCCGTCTTGAAAGCCTCGTTCCCAACTATTCCTGGGAACGCCGCGTGAAATCTTCGAAAGGCCGAACGCGGGCGGCGGGCCATCCTCGCTCCCGCCATGCCAGCATGGCTGGTGTTCCCGCCGCTGCTAGGCGCGGTGCGGTGAAGCTGCTAACCATTGCCCCTTGGTTTGACCAAGGGATCACGGATCGAAGCATGGATAACCGCAGCGACATCTGGCGTGGCGTCGACACGATCAAGACGCGTTTCATCGACCTCAGCGACAGGGTCTGGGGCATGCCCGAGGTGTGCTACACCGAGGCACGGTCCGCCGCCGAGCATCTCGCCGAGCTGCATCATCAGGGCTTCCGCGTCACCGAGAAGGTCGCCGGCATTCCGACCGCGGTGATGGGCGAGTGGGGCGAGGGCGGTCCGGTCATCGCCTTCATGGGAGAATATGACGCGTTGCCCGGCCTCAGCCAGGAGGCGGGCGTCGCCGAGCATCGTCCGGTCGAAACCGGCGGGCACGGCCATGGCTGCGGTCACAATCTGCTCGGTTCCGCCGCGCTGCTCGCCGCCACCGCGGTGAAGGACTGGCTCGCCGAAAACAAGATGCCGGGCCGCGTGCGCTATTACGGCTGCCCGGCCGAAGAGGGCGGCGCCGCGAAGGCCTTCATGGTGCGCGCTGGCGCGTTCGAGGACGCTGACATCGCCATCACCTGGCATCCGCACAGTTTCTGGGAAGTTGCGGTGACGCCCTCGCTCGCCAATACGCGCGCGGACTTCATCTTCACCGGCCGCACCTCGCATGCCGCAGCCTCGCCGCATCTCGGCCGCTCCGCGCTCGATGCGGTGGAACTGATGAATGTCGGCGTGAACTACATGCGCGAGCACATGCCGAGCGATGCGCGCGTGCATTACGCGCTGCTCGATACCGGCGGCATCGCGCCCAATGTGGTGCAGGCCCATGCGCGGGTGCGCTATTCGATCCGCGCCCGTGATCTGCCCGGCATGAACGAACTGGTCGGACGCGTGTCCAAGATCGCAGAGGGCGCGGCGCTGATGACCGAGACCAAGGTGGAGATGAAGATCATCTCCGCGGTCTCCAACATCCTGCCGAATACGCCGCTGGAGCAGGCGCTGCACCGGGTGATGGAAGAGCTCGGGCCGCCGCATTTCGATGAGTCGGACGAAGGTTTCGCGAGCCAGATTCGCGCGACGCTGAGCGACAAGGACATCGCGTCGGTCTATTACGCGATCGGCATGGAGCCGACCGATCGGCCGCTGGCCGACTTCCTGGTGCCTCTCGATGCCAAGCGCAATCCGCTGGTTGGCTCCACCGACGTCGGTGACGTCAGCTGGGTGGTGCCGACCGTGCAGGTGCACGCACCCACGGTTGCGATCGGTACTCCGTTCCACACCTGGCAGGTGGTGGCGCAGGGCAAGAGCGGACACGCCCACAAGGCCATGGTGCAGGCAGCCAAGGCGATGGCCGGTCTCGGCATCAAGGCGCTGACGGATCCGGAGCTGATCAAGACTGCCAAGGCGGACCTGAAGAAGCGCACGGCCAGGACACCTTATGTCTGTCCGCTGCCGGATCACGTCGAGCCGCCGCTGACCATGTCCGTGGCGTAGAATTTCGCCTCGATACTTCGTCTGATCCGGCGAACAAATTTTCCGCAGTGCAGCGTGCAATCCAGCATGTTTTGATGCTGGATTGCCGAACGGATGGGCTGTGAGACGCAGTTTTGCCCAACAGACAGCCAGAAGACCGTTTGCATACACACGGTCGCAGTTGACGCGCCCCCCATTCGGTGTGCCATCTACTGCCAGCTAATTGGGCGGTCACCTCTTGCTGGCCGTCTTCATCACGATGGGAACCAGACGGGGGACAACCATGCTGGATAAAGAACTGCGTTCGATGATCGGTCAGGTGAAGGACGGGCGGATGGATCGCCGCGCCTTCATCAAGCGCATGGCCGCGGTCGGTCTCACCGCTCCCCTCGCCAACCAGATCCTCGCGCTCGGCGGCGTCGCCATGGCCGAGGGCCCCTCGACCTACAAGCCGACCAAGCGCGGCGGCGGCGGTGCGCTGAAACTGCTGTGGTGGCAGGGTCCGACCCTGCTCAATCCGCATTTCGCCACCGGCACCAAGGACCAGGACGGCTCGCGACTGTTCTACGAGCCGCTCGCCTGCTGGGACCCGGACGGCAACATGAAGCTGGTGCTAGCGACCGAGATCCCGTCGATCCAGAACGGGCTGCTCGCCGCCGACGGCAAGTCGGTGACGTGGAAACTGAAGCCCGGCGTGAAGTGGCATGACGGCAAGCCGTTCACGGCCGACGACGTCGTATTCACCTGGCAGTACATCAAGGATCCGGCCACTGCGGCCGTAACCATCGCAAGCTATCGCGACCTTACCGTCGAGAAGATCGACGATCTCACGGTCAAGATCTCTTTCCCGAAGCCGACGCCGTTCTGGGCGGACGCCTTCGTCGGAGCCCCGAACACCATTCTCCCCAAGCACCTGTTTGCCGACTTCACGGGCAGCAAGTCGCGGGAAGCGCCGACCAACCTCGCGCCGGTCGGGACCGGCCCCTACAAGTTCGTCGAGTTCAAGCCGGGTGATCTCATCCGCGGCGTGATCAATCCCGACTATCACATGGCCAACCGCCCCTATTTCGATTCGATCGAGATGAAGGGCGGCGGCGATGCCGTCTCGGCCGCGCGTGCGGTGATCCAGACCGGCGAATATGATTTCGGCTGGAACATCCAGGTCGAGGACGACGTGCTGCTTCGCCTGGAGAAGGGCGGCAAGGGCAAGACCGTCTATGCCGTGGGCGGCGACACCGAGTTCATCGCGCTCAACTTCACCGACCCGAACGTCGAGGTCGACGGCGAGCGTTCGTCGATGAAGACCAAGCATCCCCTGTTCTCCGATCCCGTCGTGCGAAAGGCATTGTCGCTGCTGGTGGACCGCGAGTCCGTCAAGAAGGCGATCTACGGCCGCGCCGGCCGCACCACCGCGAACTTCCTCAACGGTCCCGAGAAGTTCGTCTCCAAGAACACATCCTGGGAATTCAACGTCGAGAAGGCCGCCAAGATGCTCGAGGACGGCGGCTGGAAGCCCGGCGCCGACGGCATCCGCGAGAAGGACGGCAAGAAGCTGAAGCTGCTGTACCAGACCTCGATCAACGGTCCGCGCCAGAAGACCCAGGCGATCATCAAGCAGGCCTGTCAGAAGGCGGGCATCGACGTCGAGCTGAAATCGGTGGTGGCCTCGGTGTTCTTCTCGTCCGACGTCGCCAATCCCGACACCTATCCGAAGTTCTACGCCGATATCGAGATGTTCCAGATCCCGCTCAGCCAGCCGGACCCGTCGCAGCACATGCGCCGCTATCTCTCCACGTCGGTCGCGACCAAGGAGAACAAGTGGCAGGGCACCAACTTCCCGCGCTGGGTCAACAAGGACTATGACGCCGCGATCAACGCGGCCGACATGGAGATGGACCCGGTCAAGCGGGCTGCGCTCTACATCAAGGCCAACGATCTGATGTGGGAAGACACCGTGTTCATTCCGGTCCAGCATCGTCTGAAGGTCGAGGCGGCCGCCAACAATCTGGTCTGTGTCATCAGCGGCTGGGCCAACGAGACCGACAATCTGTTCGACTGGTATCGGGAAGGATGATCGCGCACACCTAGGCGGGATCTTCCCCTATGTCTCAATATGTCCTGCGTCGCCTGCTGATCGCGATTCCGAGCTTGCTCGGAATCTCGGCCGTGCTGTTCTTCGTGCTGGCGCTCGCGCCCGGCGATCCCTTCTCGGAACTGGCGACCAATCCGAACGTCCCGCCCGAAGTGCAGGCCGCACTTCGGGCCAAGTTCGGCCTCGACGACCCGATCTACCTTCGCTACCTGCATTGGCTCAACGCCATGCTGCACGGCGACTGGGGCTTCTCCTTCGTCAGCCGCATGGACGTCGACAAGCTGATCCTCCAGCGCCTGCCGGCCACGCTCTACGTGATCGGCTCGGCGCAGCTCCTGGCGCTGATGATCGCGATCCCGGTCGGCGTCTATGCCGCGACGAAGCCCTATTCGCTGTTCGACCAGATCGCCAACACGCTCGCCTTCGTCGGCTTCTCGCTGCCGACCTTCTTCACCGGCATCCTCTTCATCCTGATCTTCTCGGTCACGCTGGACTGGCTGCCGTTCGTCTACACCACCGACATCAAGGCGACCGGCATCCGCTGGGTGCTGGAGATGATCCGCCAGGCGATCATGCCGGTGGCGGTGCTCGGCCTGTTCCAGGCGGCGTCGATGACGCGCTTCGTGCGCTCGGCGATGCTGGACGTGATCCGGCTCGACTACGTCACCACGGCGCGCGCCAAGGGGCTCGGCCAGGCCAAGGTCATCGTCAAGCACGTGATGCGCAACGCCATGATCCCGGTCGTGACGCTGATCGCGTTGCAGATGCCCGCGGTGTTCGGCGGCGCCATCGTCACCGAGCAGATCTTCCGTATTCCCGGCATTGGCTCGCTGCTGATCTCTTCGATCCTGTCCAACGACACGCCGGTCGTGATGGCGGTGACCTTCGTCTTCGCGTGCCTCGTCGTGCTGTTCAATCTCATCGCGGACGTCCTTTATGGCTGGCTTGACCCTCGCATCTCCTTCCGCTGAGCGGCGCGTCTACTCGCCCTGGCGCGAGACGTGGCGGCGTTACAGCCGCCACCGGCTCGCCGTCGTCAGCGCCTTCCTGCTCCTCATCTTGGTGCTCGCCGTGGTGGTCGGGCCCTTCGTGTGGCGCATCAAGATCAACGAGATCGACATCGTCGCCGGCATGCAGGGGCCCTCGCTCGCTCATCCCTTCGGCACCGACGATCTCGGCCAGGACATCCTGGCGCGCATGATCTATGGCGGCCGGATCTCGCTCGCGGTCGGCCTCGCCGCGATGCTGGTCTCGGTCTTCATCGGGACACTGATCGGCGCGCTCGCCGGCATGTCGCGCGGCGCGCTCGGGCACGGCCTGATGTGGCTCACCGACCTGTTCCTGTCTCTGCCGCAATTGCCGCTGCTGCTGCTGTTGATCTATCTGTTCCGCGACGGGCTGAAGCAGGTGTTCGGGCCCGAAGGCGGCATCTTCATCCTGATCGTGCTGGTGATCGGGGGCTTGCGCTGGATGCCGGTGGCGCGGCTCGTGCGCGCCCAGTTCCTGTCGATTCGCGAGAAGGAGTTCGTCGAGGCGGCGCGCGCGCTCGGCGCCAGCCCGGTGCGGCAGGTCATCAGACATATCCTGCCCAATGCGCTCGGCCCGGTGATCATCGCCGGTACCATCGACGTCGCTGCCGCCATCATCGCGGAATCGACGCTGTCCTTCCTCGGCCTCGGCTTTCCGCCGGATACTCCGACCTGGGGCCGGCTGCTGTACGACGCAAAGGACTTTCTCGACATCGGCCCGCACTGGGCGCTGTTTCCGGGCGGCGCGATCTTCGTCGCGGTGGTCGCCATCAACTTCATCGGCGACGGTCTGCGTGACGCGCTCGATGCGCGACGGGTGATCTGATGGCGCCGCTGCTCGAGATCAAGGGACTGAAGACCCACTTCTCCACCGACGACGGCATCCTCCAGGCCGTCGACGGCGTCGACATCTCCATCAACAAGGGCGAGACGCTCTGCGTCGTCGGCGAATCCGGCTGCGGCAAGACCGTGACCGCGATGTCGATCCTGAAACTGATCGCGATGCCGCCGGGCCGGATCGCGGCGGGCCAGATCATCTTCGAGGGCCGCGATCTGGTGCCGCTGACCAGCAATCAGCTCGACGAGATCCGCGCCAAGGAGATCGGCTTCATCTTCCAGGAGCCGATGACCTCGCTCAATCCGGTGCTGACCATCGGCGAGCAGATCGCAGAGAGCCTGCGCCGGCACGAAGCCGTGACCAGGAAGCAGGCGCTCGAGCGCACCATCGAGATGCTGAAGCTGGTGCAGATCCCGAACGCCGAAGGCCGCGTGCACAACTATCCGCACCAGTTCTCCGGCGGCATGCGCCAGCGCGTGATGATCGCGATGGCGCTCGCCTGCAAGCCGAAGCTGATCATCGCCGACGAGCCCACCACCGCGCTCGACGTCACCATCCAGGCGCAGATCCTCGACCTCCTGCAGGACATGAAGGAGCGCTTCGGCATGGCGGTGATGCTGATCACCCATGCCATGGGCGTGGTCGCCGAGACCGCGCAGCGCGTCGTCGTGATGTATGCCGGCAAGGTGGTGGAGGAGGCGCCCGTCGACGATCTGTTCGGCGACCCGGGTCATCCCTACACGCAAGGGCTGATCCGCTCGATCCCGCGCATCGATCTCGACAGCGAGCACAAGACGCGGCTGGAGGCGATCGGCGGCTCGGTGCCGATCCTGATCAATCCGCCGGTCGGCTGCCGCTTTGCGCCGCGCTGCAAGTTCGCCATGAACGTCTGCACCGAGAAGGAGCCGCTGCTGCGCGAGATCTCGCCCGGCCACCGCATGGCCTGCCATCTCGGCGATCCGAACCTGGGAGCCGCGTCATGAGCGAGCCCTTGCTCCGCGTCAGCGGCCTGAAGAAACATTTCCCCGTGCTCGGTGGTCTGCTGTCGCGCCAGGTCGGGACCGTCTATGCGGTCGACGGCGTGTCGTTCTCGGTCGACCGCGGCGAGACGCTCGGTCTGGTCGGCGAATCCGGCTGCGGCAAGTCGACGACGGGACGCTGCGTGCTGCGCCTGATCGAGCCGACCGACGGCGAGGTCATGTTCGACGGGCAGGACGTGCGCCAGCTCGGCGGCAACGATCTGCGCGCGATGCGGCGGAACATGCAGCTGGTGTTCCAGGATCCGTTCGCCTCGCTCAATCCGCGCATGACGGTCGGCGCCATCCTCGGCGAGGCCTTCACCATCCATAATCTTGCGACCTCGGCGAAAGAGCGCGAGGACCGTGTCGCTGGCCTCCTGGTCAAGGTCGGCCTGAAGGCTGAGCACATGCGGCGCTATCCGCACGAGTTCTCTGGCGGTCAGCGCCAGCGCATCGTGATCGCCCGCGCGCTCGCGGTCGAGCCGAAGCTGATCGTCTGCGACGAGCCGGTCTCGGCGCTCGACGTTTCGATCCAGGCCCAGGTCATCAACCTCCTCGAAGATCTCCAGGCCGAGCTGAATCTGACTTATCTCTTCGTCGCGCACGACCTCTCGGTGGTCGAGCACATCTCGGACCGCGTCGCGGTGATGTATCTCGGCCGCATCGTCGAGCTCGCCAAGGCCAGCGACCTCTACCGCAATCCGCAGCATCCCTACACCAGGGCGTTGCTGTCCGCAGTGCCGGTGCCCGATCCCAAGCTCAAGCGCGAGCGCATCCGCCTCAAGGGCGACGTGCCGAGCCCGATGAAGCCGCCGTCGGGCTGCCACTTCCACACCCGCTGCCCGATCGCCCAGCCGCGCTGCGCGGAGAGTGCGCCGGTGCTGAAGGAAGGCGCGGGCGGCCATTTCGTGGCGTGCCATCTCGCCTGACGCAGACGGGCGATGTCGAGAGCTTCGCGCGGAGAGGGGGAACGAGAGCCAGATGCAGGACGCCGGTTTCGCCGCGGCTGACGCGCAGCCGCTTTCGAGTCAAACCACCGATGTCAGCTCAGACGCGCGCCGGGCGCTGTGGGGATCCGCGCTGGGCTACGCCATGGATGGGTTCGATCTTCTCATCCTCGGTTTCATGCTGACGGCAATCTCGAAAGATCTCCATCTGACGCAGCCGCAGGCGGCCTCGCTTGTGACGGCAACATTGGTCGGGGCAGTGCTCGGCGGCTTCATCTTCGGCCTGCTGTCCGACCGGCTCGGACGGGTCCGCGTCCTGACCTGGAGCATCGTCCTGTTCGCGGTCTTCACGGGGCTGTGCGCATTGGCCCAGGGCTATTGGGATCTCATGATCTACCGGGCCATCGCGGGCATCGGGCTCGGCGGCGAGTTCGGCATCGGCATGGCGCTGGTCGCCGAAGCCTGGCCGTCGGACAAGCGGGCGCGCGCGACCTCTTATGTCGGTCTCGGCTGGCAATTCGGTGTGCTTTGCGCGGCGCTGGCGACGCCGATGCTTCTGCCGCTCATCGGCTGGCGCGGCATGTTCGCGATCGGGCTGTTTCCGGCGCTCGCCGCCTATGTGATCCGGCGCAGGCTGCACGAGCCCGACATCTTCCTCGCCCACAGGGCCACGACGACGGATGCCATCGCCTCGCTTCGCTCGCTCGTCGCCGACAGAGAGACGACCAAGATCAGCCTCGCCATGGTCATCCTCTGCTCGGTGCAGAATTTCGGCTATTACGGCATCATGATCTGGCTGCCGAACTATCTCTCGACGCGGTTCGGCTATGGCCTCACCCAATCGGCGGTCTGGACCTCCGTCACCGTTGCCGGCATGGCGCTCGGCATCTTCCTGTTCGGCCATGCGGCCGATCGCTTCGGCCGCCGCCCCGCGTTCCTGGTCTACATGCTGGGCGCCGCAATCATGGTGCTGGTCTATTCGCAGTTGACCGCCGCCACGGCGCTGCTGGTCGGCGGCGCCGTGATGGGCTTCTTCGTCAACGGCATGCTCGGTGGCTACGGCGCGCTGATGAGCGAGCTGTATCCGACCGCCGCGCGGGCGACCGCGCAAAACGTGTTCTTCAATATCGGCCGCGCGGTCGCAGGCTTCGGTCCGCTTGTGGTCGGCCTGATCAGCGCATCCTACGGCTTTCCGACGGCGATCGGTGCTCTGGCGTTGCTCTATCTGCTCGACGTCGTGGCGCTGCTCGCGCTGGTTCCGGAGCGGCGCGGCGCGGAGCTGGCCTGACCCGGCGTCCGCTCACACCGCGAGCAGACCGTGCCTTGCGAGCGCCTGCCTGAAAGCCTCCGGCGTGGTGTGATGATGCGCCAGGAGACCGGCTTCCTCAGCTCCCGCGACATTCTGCGCGAGGTCGTCGACGAAGAGAACGGTCTCGGGTGCCGCCTGCAGCTCGGAGAGGCAGAGCCGGTAGCAGCGCGGATCCGGCTTGGCCGTCCTGAACTGGGCCGAAGTGTAGATGCGGGAGCCGAACAGCGGACGCAGCTCCGGCAGCAGCGTGTCGATGTGGTCGGCCACCAGCGTGGTGTTGTTGGTCAGTACGGCAATATCGACGCTCTGTCGCAAGCGGCCGACGATCTCGAGCATCGCGCGATCCGCCTGCATGGAGCGGCGCCGCGCCTCTACCCACTCCGCAAGCGAGAGGGGATAGCCGATGCGTGACCCAAAGCCTTGCAGATAGTCGGCAGCCTCGAGCGCGCCGGAATCGCCGAGCAGCTCGAATCCGCTGTCCCAGATCGCCGCGTGGACGGCGCCGCTGCTTGTCCCCGCAAGCTCCGCCAGACATGCGACGCGCTTTGCCCTGTCATAGTCGCAGAGCACATTGTCCATGTCGAAGAGGACGAGCTTGATTCGATTGGTCACGGCAGCACTCTCGGAGTGGCCGAACATCCGGCCGCGCTCCGATTCATACGCTTCCCGAATGCGGACGACAAATGCCGGAGCGAAGGCGGAATTCGCGCGGCGCCTGGTGAGCGGTCGATCCCGTCACGCGGTCTTCGCGGGCCATGGTATGACCTGCCCGGACATCACCAGCCGGTCACGGCCGCCGTCCTTGGCGGCGTAGAGTGCGCGGTCGGCGGCGGCGACCAGCGTGCTGCAGTCCATCGTCGTCTCGGACGGAACAGCCGACGCGCCGCCGAGGCTCGCAGTCACCAGCCGGGACGACGGATTTTGCCCGTGCAGCATGGCGAGCTCCTGCAGTGCCCGGCGAATTCCCTCACCGACCTCGGCGCAGCCGTCAGGGCCGGTGTTCGGCAACAGAACAGCGAATTCCTCGCCGCCATAGCGCGCAGCCAGGTCGGCGGGGCGCCTGGCCTGGGCGGATAGAATCCGGCAGAGCGCGCGCAGGCAGGCGTCGCCCGCCAGATGTCCGTAATGGTCGTTGAACTTCTTGAAGTGATCGACGTCGATCAGCAACAGCGACAGCTGCGTGCCGTCGCGCCGGGCACGCGCCCATTCTTCGGCCAGGCGCTCGTCGAATGCGCGCCGGTTGGCAAGGCCCGTGAGGCCGTCGGTCGTTGCCAGCGAGGCGAGCCTGTCCTGAAGATCCTTCTGCTCGGTCATGTCGCGCACGACCGCGACGACGCCGTCGATCGCGCCGCTGTCCGACGCCAGGGTCACGTGCAGCGCCGCCTCGGCCCAGATCTCGCCCTTGTCGCGATGGCGCTGGCGATAGACGAACCGCGCCTCCTCGGCTTCGCCGTTCTTCAGCGCCGCGATGGCCTGATCGACCCGCTCCATGTCGTCCGCGTGAATGCCGGCCAGGGCCGACGTGCCCAGCAGGTCTTCGGCCGGCCAGCCGGTGATGCGCGCGCTGGAGGGAGAGACGTAGAGCAGCCGGTTGTCCAGCGCGATGCGGGTCACCATGTCGCTGGATTGCTCGGCCAACAGGCGGAAATTGGCTTCCTTGGCGATGAGGGCCTGGGCGGTGCGTTGCCGCTGCAGCAGCTGGCCGACAAGATAGTAGCCGATCACCGCAATCAGCAGGACGAGGCCGAGGACGAAGGCCATCCGCGCGGTCGCAGCGCGCCGCCAGGGAGCCAGCACGTCGTCCTGCGACTTGCTCGCCAGCACCACCAGGGGATAGCGGCTGCTGCGCTGGTAGTAGCTCAGCCGCTGCACGCCATCGAGCGGCGACTTGAAATAGTAGACCGCCGCGGCCGGGCGGCTGTCCCACCCCTTGAACAAGGGCGTATTGGACAGATCGCGTCCGACGAAGGCGCCGCTCTCGTCACCGGTGCGCGCCAGCATGATGCCGCTGGTGTTGAGCAGCGAAGCCGAGCCGTTCGGTCCGATGTCGAACCGCTCGTAGAACTTGACGAAATAGCTGACGTCAATCGTGAGCAGGGCAACGCCGGCAAAGCCGCCGTCGGAATCGTTGATCCGGCGGGACGCGGTGATGATCCACTGGCCTCCGGCGCGGCTCTTGACCGGAGGTCCGATCAGCGTGCCGGTCTCCGGCGAGTCGCGGTGGCGCCGGAAATATTCGCGGTCGCTGTTGTTGAGCTTGGAGAAGTCGAGACGCTCGGTCGTGGCAAGCCACTGGCCGCTCGCGTCATAGACGAAGATGCCGCGGATGCGATCCGATGATTTGCGCGTCGGCAGATAGGCCTGCAGCTTTGCGATCGTGTCCGGTCCGGTTCCGTCGAGCTCGAGCCGGTGGACCAGCCCGACCAGGAGCGTGTCGACGAGCTCGAACGTGTCGTCCGCATGCTGGACCAGTGAATGAGCCAGATTGGTGACGTCGACTTCGGCATTCCTGAGATCGGCCTTGCGCGCTTCCCATTCTCGCCAGGAACTCAAGCCCAGGATCGCCACGCAAATCAGGACAACAAACCCTGCCGCCCAGAGCGGAAGACGCGTCTTGCCGAGTTCGCGGCTCGTGACCATCAGGCTTGCTCCAAATCGGTGCAAACCTCTCACTTTGATCTTAACGGCCTGTTGCAATATTTGTGATGATTGCGGCGGACCCGTACTCGACCGGATACGGCTGTGGATATCCCAGTCGCCTTATCTCAGACGAATGATCACCACGCGCCGTGCGTGACTGTTCCGCATGGCCGCCGCGTCAGCCCTCCAGCGTGAAGCCGACGCGCAGGGTCACCTGATAATGGCGCACGACGCCGTTCTCGATGTGGCCGCGCGTCTGCACCACCTCGAACCATTTCATCTCGCGAACGGTCTTGGCGGCGCGGCTGATCGCATTCTTGATCGCGTCCTCGATCGAGGTCTCGGACGATCCGACGAGGTCGAGGATCTTGTAGACGTGATCACTCTCGGTTGCGGGCATGGCTCTTCCCCTGTTTCATCTTGCGGCCGGCCAAGGCGTTTGGTGGCTCGTCCATCGAGCGCCCATGGCGTCGACTCTGAACAAGCGGAGGGCGCTTCGGGTTCCCTGTCCCGCGATGGGCCGCATGCGCGGGCCGAGGTGGAGCCGGCCGCGCCTGCCTGCTAAGCGCTAATGATGGATTCGGCGCGACGCGACAGGACGATCGGCTCTCTCTGCCTCTGCGTGACGGCCTTGGGCTGGGCGTTGAACTGGCCGCTGATGAAGCTGCTGCTCCAGCAATGGCCGCCGCTGTTCGCGCGCGGGCTTGCGGGCGTCTGCGCCTCGCTCATCCTCGGCGCGCTGGTGCTCGGCCGGAAGGAATCGTTTGCCGTGCCGCGAGAGGCCATCCCGCGGCTGGCCTTCGCGACCTTCACCAACGTGTTCGCCTGGATGGGGCTCGGCACGGTCGCGATGAAATACGTCACGGTGAGCGAGGGAGCCTTGCTCGCCTACACCATGCCGATCTGGGCGATGCTGTTCGCCTGGCCGGTGCTGCATGCGCGGCCGACCCTGCGGGACATCTTCGGGCTCGTCCTTGGCGTCGCCGGCGTCACGCTGCTGCTGAGCGGCAACGGCTTCGCTTTCGGCCCCGACAAGCTGATCGGGATTGCGCTGGCGCTGCTCTGCGCCATCCTGTTCGCGCTCGGCAACGTACTCAACCGCAAGCCGCTGCCGATGCCGCCCCTGGTCGTGGTCGCCTGGCAGGTCGGGCTCGGCTGCGCCGCGATGCTGGTCCTCGGCGTGCTGTTCGAGCATCCCGACGTCACCGCGATCACCCCGTTGGGGCTCGGCTGCTTCGTCTATATGACGCTGGTGCCGATGGGCATCTGCTACGTCAGCTGGTTCGAGACGCTGCGCCGTCTGCCGCCGACCACGGCCTCGACCGGCATGCTGATCGTGCCCGTGATCGGCGTGGTTTCCGCCGCGATCATTCTCGGCGAGCCGCTCGGCTATCGCGAATGGACCGCGATGGCGCTCACGCTTGGCGGCGTGACGCTGGCCTTGCAGCGCTCGGCTGCGCCGGCCGATTGACGAACAGGGGATGCCGGTGGCAGTCCGCGACGTATTGCGAGCCGGCGAATAAGCCGGTACGGCTGAGAATGTTGCCGCGCGCTCGGAAGCCGGCAGCAATGCCGCGTGGCCGGGAACGATTTCGGCGATTGGCGGATTGCTGGCGGGCGGCGCACCCAGTGGCGAGGGAGGACATCGTGGCGTTACAGCATGCGAAACCGGGAGAGATCGTCGATTTGCGGCCGCTTGGCGGTCAGTTGAAGGACGCCAAGACGGCGGCTATCGTCAAATCGGAGCATTTCGAGGCGGCACGGCTGGTCGTCCTGGCCGGAACGGAAATCCCGCCGCACAAGGTGCCCGGCAACATCATGCTGCACTGCCTTGAAGGCAGCATATCGCTCGGTCTGGCGGATTCCGCGATCACCTTGCGAGCCGGCGAGTGGGTCTACCTCACCGGCGACGCGATCCACTCGCTCAAAGGCATCGAGGATTCCTCCCTCCTTCTGACGATTCTCTTCGGGACCTGAAGAGGAGCCTCGAAGCGAGGCGCCGACGTCAGCGCCACCAATTGTTCGCCGCCGCGACGGCACTGGAAGTGCACCGCGATCACATGTGACGTCGCGATGAGCTGCTCCGAATCCTGCTCATAGGCGGTCCGCAGGCGTGAACGAACTTCGTCGGAGGGTTGCGTGATCTTCACGCCCATCCTCGAGAGCTTGACCGCGAGTTCGAAGCCGGCCTGCGGAGTGTCGGTCTTCAGCGAGGGAAGCCAATTTTCGCTCATGGCGCGTCTCCTTGGTCGTATCGAACGGAGCCGTTGCACGAGGTATTTGGCTCTCGTCGAGGGAGCTTGTCGACACCGAATTTGGCTGCCGTCCTGGCCGAGGGCGATATCGGAATGGATCTCGCCCTTACATGCCGCTGACGATGTGCTCGGCGACCAATATTACGGATCCAGCTCCGTATCCCAGTAGAGATAGTCCAGCCAGCTGTCGTGCAGGTAGTTCGGCGGAAACAGTCGGCCGTTGCGGTGGAGCTGGTGCACGGTCGGCGCGAACGCGCTCTGGCGCGGAAACATCTTGGCTTGCGCCGGCGTGAGATTTCCCTTGCGCAGGTTACAGGGCGAGCACGCCGCGACCACGTTCTCCCAGGTGGTCTGGCCGCCCTTGCTGCGCGGGATGATGTGATCGAAGGTGAGGTCTTCGGGCGAGCCGCAATATTGGCAGGCGAAACGATCGCGCAGGAAGACGTTGAACCGGGTGAAGGCCGGATGGGTGGTCGGCTTGACGAAGGATTTGAGCGAGACGACGCTCGGCAGCTGCATCTGCAGCGTGGGGCTGTGAACCGCCTGATCGTAATGAGCGACGATGTTGACGCGATCGAGGAACACCGCCTTGATCGCGTCCTGCCACGACCACAGAGACAGTGGGTAGTAACTCAGCGGCCGGAAGTCCGCATTCAGCACCAACACCGGCCAACTGCCTTGCGAGACATGTGCGTTCAAGTAACGCTCCCGGCCTCCAATATACGCTGCGAAGCAGCATGTCCTGACATACTACATGCAGCGTGACGGGATTGTGAAGCCCGTTGAGCGACTTATTCAGGTGCGCGCAATGCGGCGGCGAAATGGCAAAAGCGCTGAAAAAGCAGCGATCCCGAAGGGTTGACCCGGCCAGCGCGGAACCGGCTACCCTGCGCGTCGCCCCCCGCCATGGCAGCTACTCCCGTACCCGCTCCAGCTTCTGCAAGCATCGGCTCGCGCGCACGACGGCCGGCATCTCCTCGTCGGGAAAGCTCGTCTTCCAGTCGGTGACGCCGACCTCGCCGATATAGATGTCGCCTTTCGAATCCAGTGCGATGCCGTGCGGCGCCAGGAATTTGCCGCTGGCAATGCCGGGCCCGTCCTCGCCGCCGAGCCGCGCGATGCGCTTGCCCGTGGCGTCCACGATCGACAGCCGTGGCCCGAGATTGGGTACCTTGCGGTTGACGGCCATGCCGGGGCCGAGCTCGCCGATCACGAAGGTCGGTTTCTTCGGCCCGCCGCAGCAGCACAGCGCGCAGGGGCGATGCAGGTTGTTCCACTGCGTCTCGTATCTACCCTCGCCGTCGAACACCTGCACGCGATGGTTCTCGCGGTCGGCGACATAGACCCAGCCGTCGGCATCGGTGGCGATATTGTGCACGATGTTGAACTGGCCGGGATCGGTGCCGGGCTCGCCCCAGCTCTTGATCAGCTTGCCGTCGGGCGTGAATTTGTGCACGCGCGCATTGCCATAGCCGTCGGAGACGTAGATCTCGCCCTTCGGCGACAGCGCGGTGTGGGTGCAGCGGTGGAAGGGATCGCCGCTCATGAACGCCGCGGGCTTTGCGGGGATGCCGATCGTCAGCAGCACCTTGCCGTCGGTGGTGCATTTGCGCACGGTATGGTCGCCGTCATCGGTGCAATAGAGATTGTCGTCGGCGTCGATGTGCAGTCCGTGCGCGCGCGAGAACAGCCCTTCGCCGAAGCTCCGCAGGAAATTGCCCTCGCGGTCCAGCACCACCATCGGATGTTCGCCGCGGTTGAAGACGTAGATCTGGTCACGGCTGTCGACCGCGACGGAGGCGACGTCGCTGAGCTGCCAGCCGTCCGGCAGTTTCGCGAAATTATCGACGACGCGGTAGCGGTGCTCGCCGCTGCCGAGAATGGCTGGCATGTGTGGTCTCTCCCTGTTCGTCATGCGTTGCGCAATCGTCTCCTCACAATGATCGGGCTTAAGCCGTGCTCACCTCACGCCCCAAAATCCCTTCCTCGATCGCCTTGATCTGCAGTGCGAGATATTTCGAGTTGATCCGGCACTGCGCGAGGCTGCCGGCGATGAACCAGAGGCCGGGCTGCCCGGTGCGCGCATACATGTTGCGCAGCTCGAGGCCGTCGCCGAAGCCCCAGATCGGGCCGACGCGGTCGGCGATGCCATCGCCAAACAGTCTTCGCACGAGATATTCCTGTGGCTTGTAGCCTGTGGAAAGCACGATGAGGTCGGCCGCGATGGTCGAGCCGTCCTTCATCCGCGCGCCGTCGCTCGCAAAACTTTCGATGTCGTCGAACTGCCTGAGGCTGATCTTGCCCTCGACGATCAAATTGGAGCAGCCGACGTTGAAGTAATAGCCGCCGCCGCGGGTGAGGTATTTGAACTGCCACCCCGTTCCGGCCTCGCCGAAGTCAAGCTTGAAGCCGACGCGAGTAAGGCCGTCGAGCAGCTCCTTGTCGAGCTGCTTCGAATGCTCCGTCAGCATCACATGCGTCTTCTTCGCCAGCGGCGTCGGCATCGAGGCGGCGATCAAATCGTTGTCCTCGAGCGTGCCTTCATTGTAGGTGGCATAAGCGAGCTGCGCCGACGGCTCGATGTTGGTGACGAGCGTGGGCGAGCGTTGCACCAGCGTGACTTCGGCGCCGCTGGAATAGAGATCCTGCGCGATGTCGTGACCGCTGTTGCCGGTGCCGATCACGATCGCGCGCTTGCCGGTCCAGTTCTCGCCGTCCTCGTAGCGGCTGGAATGCAACAGCGTACCCTTGAAATTATCGAGGGTCGGAATCGAGGGAATGTTGGCGATGCCGCTGACGCCGGTGGCCATGATCACGTGGCGCGGATGCATGGTGCGCCTGCTGCCGTCGGCACGGAGCAATGTCACCGTCCAGCGTCCGGTCGCCTCGTCATAGGCGCCGCCTTCGAATTCCGTGCCGGTCCAGAAGTTCAGCTCCATCGCATCGACGTAAGCCTCGAACCAGTTGGCGAGCTTGTCCTTGGGGATATAGGTCGGCCAGTTCGGCGGAAACGGCATGTAGGGCAGGTGATTCACCTGCACCTGGTTGTGCAGGGTCAGGGCGTGATAGCGCTTGCGCCAATTGTCGCCGATCCGCGCCTCGCGGTCGACGATCAGCGTGTCGACCTGCAGTTGCTTCAGCCGCGCCGCGATCGCGAGCCCGGCCTGGCCGCCGCCGACCACCAGCACGGCCGGATCGCGCTTCGCGTAATCGCGCGAGGTGTTGCGCAGATCGAGCCAGTTCGGTCCACGGAAATCGCGCGAATAGGCTTGGCCGCGCGGGCGCGAAGTGCCGAGCTGCTCCTCGAACCCCTTCAGCTCGTCGAGCGCGGTGAGTAGCGTCCACGCTTTCAGGCGGTCGCCGTCGGCGGGATCGGGAACGAGCCGGACGATGCCGCTGCCGCGCCCGATCGAGGTTTCGAAATTGAAGATCGCCTCGATGCTGCCGGTGCCGGCGCGCGTCACCTGGCGCGGCGGCGCGCGGTTGGGTGCGATCTCGAACTTGACGGGTAGCGCCTTGGGCGCGAGCGCAGCCAGCGCTTGCGTGATCGCCTCGCGGCCGGCGAGCGTCTGAAGGGTCCAGCTCAGCGCCAGCACGTCGCGCCAAAAACTGTCGGCGAGCAAAAGATGATTCAGCGCGGCGGGCTCGGGCTTGCCGAGCGCGCGCTCGAAATCGTCGAGCCATGCCTGGGTGCAGACAGATGGATCCTTGGTCTTGTCGAGCATGCGCGACCTCGTGGCCGTCTTTCGCGGCGTTTCCTCTGAGGTCGAAGGCTATACCGGATCAGCCCATGCCAAAAGCGCTTTACCCGAGCAGCGAGAGCATGTGCCCCTGCTCAGGCGGAATGCGCCCCTTCAGCGTGTCGAGATAGGCGCGCTGCACGGCCTGCGGTCCGCGGCTCTCGACCACGGTAAGGCATTTCTCCAGAAGCGGTGCAAAGCCCGACCATGCCGCGCCAAAACGCTGCTCGAGGCCGCCGGGTCCCCATTCCTTGGCGCGCTTGCGGATCTGGTCGGGCGCGAAGAACCAGCGCGGCTTCGCGCCGGGCAGCGTGCCTTCCTCAGCGTCGGTGGCGCGGTGCGTCAAACCGACACGCACCGAGCATTTCATCTGGTCGCCGAAATGGTGGTGCAGCTCGGCCCGCAGCGCGCTGCTGCCGGCCATGTCGACGAACGCAACCGGCGCATCCGCCGGCAGGGAGCTGACGCGATCATAGGTGACGACCTCGTCGTAGCAGGGCAGCGAGCCGACGAAGCCGGCATTGCCTGCTGACGTCAGTCCGATCACCTTGCGGCCGCGCGTGTGCAGCAGGTGAGCAAGCCCGAACGCGGTCTTGCTGGAGGCGCTGGAGAGCAGCACGCTGCGCGCGCCAAAATCGTCGTTCTCGGCGAGGAAGTCGTCGACCATGAAGGACAGCATGAACAACGGCCGCAGCAGCGCCTGCAGATCGCCCTGATGGCCGGCGAAGGCCGGATCGTCCGTTGCGCGGGAATAGAAGTTGTAGACCGGCGAGACTTGCTTGCGATGCTCGGCGCCGTCGCGCAGCGCGCGCTTGCTGACGTCGGTGGCCTCGATGACCAGATGCGTCGCCATCGGAAAATAGCCGAACAGCCGCTCGCCCATGGCGATGGCGGGATGTTTCGAGGCGATCACCTCGCCAAATCCCCACACCGGGATGTTGCCAAACCCCTGCGGCGCCGGAAAGATCTGCCAGTATTTCAGCTCGTCGCCCATCACGGCATAGGTGATGTTGTTGGCGGTCAGCGCGAAGCGCTCGACCTTCACCAGCAGTGCATCCGCCGGCAGCGTGGCGGCATCGGGAATGGCGGTCTCGATCAGCTTGAACTGCTCGAGGTCGTTGCGCGCAACGACGAAGTCGGTCGACGTCATGGTGATGGCCTCGGCTTCTTCCGTGCCGGCATCTTCTCCTTGACGCGCGAGGCCTTTGCAACAGCAACATTGTTTGAAACGGCGTTTGCCTCGCCTGCGAGCACGCCCTCGCGCTTCTTCACGGCGCGATAATAGCTCCACCACAGATGCGCCGCCGCGCCGCGCAGCGGACGCCAGAGCTCGGCGAGCGGCGCCATCTGCTTCTCCGTCGGCCGCGCCTGGAGGCCGAGGCCGATCTTGATGGCCTCCTGCACGGCGAGGTCGCCCGCCGGCCAGGCATCGCCATGGCCGAGGCAGAACAACAGATAGACGTCCGCGGTCCAGGGGCCGATGCCGGGCAGCGCGATCAACGTGTGATGCGCGGCGTCGGCGTCTTCCTCGGCGAGCACGTCGAGGTTCAGCCGCTGCGCGCTGATCTCGCGCGCCAGATGCTTCAGCGTCTTGATCTTGGCGGCGGAGAGGCCGAGCCGCCCCAGCCGGTCGGCGCGGGCGCGGCCGACCGCCTCATGGTCGAACGGATCGAAAGCGGCCGACAGCCGTCCCCAGATCGCCGCGGCGCTCGCGGTCGACAATTGCTGCCCGCAGACGATATGGGCAAGCCCCGCGAACCCCGGCTCGCGCCGCCGCAATGCCGGCATGCCCGCGATCTCGAACACCGGCTTCAGGCGCGGATCGCGCTTGATCAGCGCGTGAACGGCCTCTTCGAGATCGGACTGGGTTTCGAGGTGAATGGTCATGGTCACTCAACTTGTCACGCGCGGGCTTGACCCGCGCATCCATCTCCTATCGTAACAGAGTCGTGGAAGATGGATTGCCGGGTCAAGCCCGGCAATGACGAGGTCCCTGCAACCGATGCCACCCGTTTTCCGATTTGCCCCCAGCCCCAACGGCTTGCTTCATCTCGGCCATGCCTATTCGGCCCTGCTGAACTTCGACCGCGCGCGCGAGACGGGCGGCCGGCTGTTGCTGCGGATCGAGGACATCGACGCGACGCGGTGCCGGCCGGAGTTCGAGGCGGCGATTGACGAGGACCTCGCCTGGCTCGGGATTGCGTGGGAGACGCCCGTGCGGCGGCAGTCGGAGCATCTGGCCGACTATCGCGCGGCGCTCGACAAATTGTCGGCGCTTGGCCTCGTCTATCCCGCCTTCGAGAGCCGCGCCGAGATCGCAAAGCTCGTTGCCGCGCGCGAGGCGGATGGCCCCTGGCCGCGCGATCCCGACGGCGCGCCGCTCTATCCCGGCGATGCCAGGTCGCTGCCGGCCGACGAGCGGGCGCGCCTGATGGCGTCAGGCGCGCCTTTCGCGCTGCGGCTCGACATGGCGGCCGCCTGCCGGCGCGTCGCCGGCCTGACGTGGAATGAACTCGGCGAGAAGCCCGGGGGCGAGCGTTTCCCGGTGCGGCCGGAACTCTGGGGCGACGTGATCCTTGCGCGCAAGGAGACGCCGACCAGCTACCATCTGTCCGTCGTCGTCGACGATGCGCTCCAGGGCGTCGGCGAAATCGTGCGCGGCCAGGACCTGTTTCATGCAACGTCCGTCCATCGGCTGCTCCAGGTCCTGCTCGGCCTGCCGGAACCCGCCTATCGCCATCACCGCCTGATTTGCGACGAGGCGGGGCGGAAGCTGTCGAAGTCGAGCCAATCGACCGGTCTGCGCGCCTTGCGCGCGGCCGGGATCACGCCGGCCGGCGTCCGCCAGCTGGTGGGATTAGGTCAAGTTTCTCTGGGGGTTAGCGAAACGTCGCCGTGACTCCGGGTATTTGACCGTGCCATGGTCGAAAAACAGCCCGGGGCCCGAAGGGAATACTTCGAAGGGGATTCATGGCGGCGAAGAAGCGCCCAGCGCGCACCACGCGGACGTCCAAACGGGGGGGCCGAAAGCGGTCCGCACCCGCCGCGGCGGCGCGCAAGCGCAGCACCGCAGCGGCCGGGCCCGACGTGGTCCAGGCGGCGCTCGCCGCCTTTGCCCATGAGGTCCGTACCCCCCTGACCGGCATTCTGGCGATCAGCGACCTGCTCGCGACCTCCGATCTCGGCGAACGGGAGCGGCGCTGGGCCGACACCATCAAGGCCGGTGCCGAGCATCTGGCGAGCCTGGCCACGCTGTTCGTGGATGCCGCCCGAACCGGCAAGGGGGCCGGGAAGAGCGGCAGCACGCTACGGCAGGACCTGTTCGACCTCAGGACGCTCGCGCGCAGCGCCGGCGATTCGCTTGCGGGCCGCGCCGCGGCCAAGGGTCTCCAGGCCCAGGTCGATATCTCCGACAAGCTGCCCGGCCTCGTGGTCGGCGATCCCGTCCGCCTGCGCGCCGCGCTCGAGAACCTGATCGACAATGCCGTGAAGTTCACCGATCAGGGCGGCGTGGCGATGGCGATCGCGCCTGCTAAGGAGAAGGGCAAGGCCAAGACCAAAGCCCAAACCAAGGCCAAGACCAAAGGCCGGGTCAGCGTGGCCTTCGCGGTGTCCGACAGCGGCATCGGCCTGACCATGGCCGAGATCAAGCGCCTGTTCCGCCCGTTCACCCAGGCCAATGTCACCATCGCCTCGCGCTTCGGCGGCGCGGGCCTGGGGCTCTCCTCGGTCAAGCAGTTGGCGCGGGCGATGGGCGGCGACATCACCGTCGCGCCGCGACGCGGCGGCGGCGCCACATTCACCCTGACGGTATCGCTGGACGCCACAGGATCGGGCAAATCGGGCAGGGCCAAGGGCGAGGCCGGAGCGGATGCGGTCGCGGCGCTGCGCGTTCTCAGCGTCGAGGACAATCCGTTCGGCCGCGTCGTGCTCAACACCATCCTGACCGAACTCGGCCATCACGCCGAGTTCATCGGCCGCGGTGAGGACGCGGTCGGCCGGCTCGCGCAGGGCGCGTTCGATGCGGTGCTGATGGACATGGTGCTGCCCGGCATCGACGGTGTCGAGGCCATCAGGCGGATCCGCACCATGGAGACGCCGCTGGCTCAGATCCCGATCATCGGGGTGTCCGGTCGCGGCGAGGACGAGGCCGCCTCGCGCGAGGCCGGCGCCGACGCCTTCCTGGTCAAGCCTGTGTCTCCGCGGGCGCTAGCGACTGCGCTGCTTGAAGCGACACGCCGTGTGGAAGCCGCGACTTGATGATCGCGGCGTTGAGCTCGCCGCCGTAAACGAAGATCGCGGCGATGAAATACAGGAACACCAGCGCGATGATCACCGAGGCGAGCCCCGCATACATCGTCACGTAATTGTTGGCGAAGCGGGCCAGATACTGTCCGAACACGATGCCTGATATCAGCGACGCCACGATGGTGAAGACGATGCCGGGCAGGATCTGGAAGAAGTTGCGCCGTCCCGCCGGGAGCCAGGCGTGGAGGATGATCAGCGCCACCACGAGCGCACCGATGGTGATGCCGTAGCGCAGCCAGGTCAGGATGCTTTCGTTGGATTCGACGAACAGCGGGATATGGCGTCGCGCCGCTTCGATCAGCAGCGGACCGAGCACGATCAGGAACGCCATGGCGAGCGCGGTGAAAGCCGCGATCAGCGTGTAGGCGATCGATTCCAGCCGCAGCCAGTACCAGCGCCGCATCTCGACCACCGCATAGGCGCGGTTGAGCGCGACCCGGAGCGCTTCGACGCCGTTGGAGGCGAAATAGACCGAGAGCGCCGCGCCGATGGTCAGAATGCCGGTGCGCGTGGTGGTCAGCACGTCGTGGACCTCGCCCGAGATCGAATCCGCGACCTGCTTGGGCCAGATCTGCAGCATCAGGCTGGCGGCCTGATCGGCGAGTTCCTTGGAGCCGAAGAAGCCGGCGAGCGAGGTCAGCACGATCAGGAACGGGAAGAGCGCCATCAACGTCGACAGCGCGATGTGGCTCGCGATCGCCCAGCCGTCGTCGGCAAGGAACGTGTAGAACGCGTCCTCCACGACGCAGTAAATGTAGCGGATGGCTTTCACGTGACACCTACACCGCTGCTCGCTCCCCCTGCACGTAGGGAGGGGCCAGGAGAACAGGCAACGGGCGCAAATCGAAAATCATCGCGCTACCATCTGATATTATTGGTCCAAAAGCCAGTTCACGAAGCGCCCCTCTGTCGTTCCGGGGCTCGCGCTGCGCGTTGCCCCGGAATGACGGCGGGGGTTGCGGCGGCACCATGGCGGACCGGCGCGCACGGTGTTATCACCCCCCGATGGCATCTCTCCTGACGACTTTCATCCTGCCGGTGGCGGCCGGCGCCGTGGCCCTGGTGCTGCTGCTCGGGCTCATCAACATGATGCGCGGCGGCTCGCCCAACACCTCGCAAAAGCTGATGCGCTGGCGCGTGCTGCTGCAGTTCGTCGCGATCGTCATCGCGATGGTCGCGGTCTGGGCAATGGGGCGCTGACGATGGTGATCCTCAATCGCATCTACACCAAGACCGGTGACGACGGCACGACCGCGCTCGGAACCGGCGAGCGGCGGCCGAAATACGATCTGCGCATCGAGGCCTATGGCACCGTCGACGAGACCAACGCCGCGATCGGCGTGGTCAGGCTCCACGCGCAGGACCGGCCCGAGCTGGACGCGATGCTCGGCCGGATCCAGAACGATCTGTTCGATCTCGGCGCCGACCTCGCCGTGCCCGAGCGTGAAGGCAAAGCGGAGCGGCTGCGGGTGGTGGCGAGCCAGGTCGAGCGGCTCGAGCGCGACATCGACACGCTTAACGACAAGCTGGCCCCGCTCACCTCCTTCGTGCTGCCCGGCGGCACCCCCGCGGCGGCCCATCTGCACGTGGCGCGCACCATATGCCGCAGGGCGGAACGGGCGATCGTGGAACTGGCAGCCCGGCCCGGCGAGCCCGTCAGCGCGGCTGGCATTCAATATATGAACCGCCTGTCCGATTTCCTGTTCGTGGCCAGCCGGGCCGCCAACGGTAATGGCGCCGGCGACGTGCTTTGGGTTCCCGGGCAGAACCGCTAACCATCGCGCCGATCGTCGAGCCCGGCGCATTTCAGAAGGCCAAAATTAGGCCCGCTCGCGCGTTGACCGGGGCAGGTCGGGCCTTTAGGTTCCGCGCCAGTTGATAACTCCCCCTCCCAAATTGAGTGAAAGAGGATCGATGAAGGTCTTAGTGCCGGTAAAGCGGGTGGTCGATTACAACGTCAAGGTCCGCGTCAAGGGCGATGGATCGGGCGTTGAACTCGCCAACGTCAAAATGTCGATGAACCCGTTCGACGAAATCGCGGTCGAGGAAGCACTGCGTCTGAAGGAAGCCGGCAAGGCGACCGAAGTCGTGGTGGTCTCTATTGGACCTGCGCAGGCGTCGGAGACGATCCGCACGGGTCTCGCCATGGGCGCCGATCGCGGCATCCTGGTGAAGGCCGAGGGCAGCGTCGAGCCGCTCGCGGTCGCCAAGATCCTGAAGAAGGTCGCCGAAGAAGAGCAGCCGGGCCTGATCATCCTCGGCAAGCAGGCGATCGACGACGACAGCAATCAGACCGGCCAGATGCTGGCCGCGCTGCTTGGCTGGTCGCAGGCGACGTTCGCCTCGAAGCTCGAGGTCGACGGATCTGATTTCAAGGTCACGCGCGAAGTCGACGGCGGCCTGCAGACCGTGAAGCTGAAGGGACCGGCGATCGTCACCACCGATCTCCGTCTCAACGAGCCGCGCTACGCTTCGCTGCCGAACATCATGAAGGCGAAGAAGAAGCCGATCGCGGAGAAGACCGTCGCCGATTACGGCGTCGACGTCGCCGCGCGCCTCGAGGTTCTCAAGACGACCGAACCGGCGGGCCGCAAGGCGGGCGTCAAGGTCAAGGACGTCGCCGAGCTGGTGTCGAAACTCAAGAACGAAGCCGGGGTGCTCTGATGACGACGCTTCTGATTGCCGAACACGACAATGCGTCGCTTAAGGATTCGACCAACAAGGCCCTGACCGCGGCCGCCGCGCTCGGCGCCGATGTCGAGGTACTGGTCGCCGGCCAGAACGCCAAGGCCGCGGCGGACGCCGCCGCCAAGCTTGCCGGCGTGAAGAAGGTGCTGCTCGCCGATGGCGACCTCTACGCGCACGATCTTGCCGAGCCGCTGGCCGCGCTGGTCGTCTCGCTGGCCTCTGGCTATGACGCGATCGTCGCGCCCGCGACCTCGCGCTTCAAGAACGTGATGCCGCGTGTGGCTGCGCTGCTGGACGTCATGCAGGTCTCGGAGATCATCAAGGTGGTCGCGCCCGACACCTATGAGCGTCCGATCTATGCCGGCAACGCGATCCAGACCGTGAAGTCGAAGGACGCCAAGAAGGTCATCACGGTGCGTACCTCCACCTTCGCCGCGGCAGGCGAGGGCGGCAGCGCGCCGGTCGAGACCGTTCAGGTAGCGGCTGATCCGGGCCTGTCGAGCTTCGTCGGCGAGGAAGTCGCCAAGAGCGACCGTCCCGAGCTGACCTCAGCCAAGATCATCGTCTCCGGTGGTCGCGCCATGCAGAGCCGCGAGAACTTCGCAAAGTACATCGAGCCGCTCGCCGACAAGCTCGGCGCCGGTGTCGGTGCCTCGCGCGCGGCGGTGGACGCCGGCTATGCGCCGAACGACTGGCAGGTCGGCCAGACCGGCAAGGTGGTGGCGCCCGAGCTCTATGTCGCGGTGGGCATTTCCGGCGCGATCCAGCATCTGGCAGGCATGAAGGACTCCAAGGTGATCGTCGCGATCAACAAGGACGAGGACGCGCCGATCTTCCAGGTGGCCGATTACGGCCTGGTCGCCGACCTCTACCAGGCGGTTCCGGAGCTGACCGACGAACTCGGCAAGCTCGGCAAGTAAAAGACGTCGAAAACACCGGCCGGAGGTATAAACTCCGGCCGGTGTTGCTTTTTTGAGGCGTTTTCTTTGGCGTGGGGCACGCCTTCGAAGCGATCCAATCTAGGTTTCGAGCCAAGGTTCTGATTAAATCAGTCCTCCCGGCTCGGGGGATAGCAGGCGCGACATGCGCGCCGTTCCGGTGGATGACATTATGGCGGCAGTGATCAAGAAGGTCGGCGTGATCGGCGCGGGGCAGATGGGCAGTGGCATCGCGCATGTCGCGGCCCTCGCCGGCTTCGACGTGGTGCTCAACGACATCTCGCCCGAGCGTCTCAAGTCGGGCATGGCCACCATCAACGGCAATCTGGCGCGCCAGGTCTCCAAGAAGGCCGTCTCCGAGGACGACAAGTCCAAGGCGATGGCGCGCATCACGTCCGCCGAAAAGCTCGACGACCTCGCCGATTGCGACCTCGTGATCGAAACCGCGGTCGAGAAGGAAGAGGTCAAGCGCAAGATCTTCCACGAGCTCTGCGCGGTGCTGAAGCCGGAGGCGATCGTCGCCTCCGACACGTCCTCGATCTCGATCACCCGCCTTGCCGCCGCCACCGACCGGCCCGAGCGTTTCATCGGCATTCACTTCATGAATCCGGTGCCGCTGATGGAGCTGGTGGAGCTGATCCGCGGCATCGCCACGGACGATTCCACCTTCGAGGCGTCGAAGGAATTCGTCGCCAAGCTCGGCAAGCAGGTCGCTGTCTCCGAGGACTTTCCGGCCTTTATCGTCAACCGCATCCTGCTGCCGATGATCAACGAGGCGATCTACACGCTGTACGAAGGCGTCGGCAACGTCGAGGCGATCGACGCGGCGATGAAGCTCGGCGCGCACCATCCGATGGGCCCGCTTGAGCTTGCCGATTTCATCGGCCTCGATACCTGCCTCTCCATCATGCAGGTGCTGCACGAGGGGCTCGCCGATTCCAAATACCGCCCGTGTCCGCTGCTGGTGAAATACGTCGAGGCCGGCTGGCTCGGCCGCAAGACCCAGCGCGGTTTCTACGATTACCGCGGCGCCAAGCCGGTTCCGACGCGGTAAGGCGGCGGTGCCGTAGGGTGAGCAAAGGCGCACTTGCGCCGTGCCCACCTGTCGTGAGTTCAAATCTGTACGCCAAATGAATCGAAGAGCGACTTGCCCTTTTCGTAGAGTTCTGCGCCTACGCTTGCCATAGTGAAAACAGATTTCAATCGGTCTAACGAATTAGCGATTACACCCTTGTCTGGGTGCTCCGCTTCTACCTGTTCCTTAACATTTTCGAGATGACGTACTGCGGTCGATTTATCTCTCTCTGGAAGACCGCTCGCCTTTAGCGCCTCGATCAATGCTTCAATTGAGGCGCTTTGATTTGCCTTCACGGTATTCGAAGAGCCAACGACGATTGATGCCGACTCGATGCGCACATCGTTTCCTCTACCAACGGCTGCGCCAGGAGATTGATTGACGTTGTAGTTATCCCCAACTGTCATGAAATTCACCTCGCCGATTGTCGCTGGACCTGGACTTATGATGATTTGATTGCCGTTTATGTTAGTTGTAACTGCTGTCCTCTCAATTGTTGCGGCATTTATTCCCTTCGCTAATCCTGCATAGGCGCCGATCACTCGGGATATATTGTATCGAAAGTCGAGATCTTCCATTGCCGATAGCAGACGATTAATGTCGGAAGGACGGAAGGTTTCAAATGCAGAAAGGCCAATTTCATAGGCGTCAGTTCCGATTATTTTAGCTGCCTGATTCTCCAGCCTCTTGATTCGTTTGAGAGTGGTGTCGAGGTACTGTTGCAACAACTGACTTTGAGGGCCTCTGGGTTCGGGACGCACATTGCCCCAGGTGCACAGTCTCAAGCAGGATGCCAGACACTCCAATTCCGTCCAGAGTCTCAACATATAGATTCTTAGCTGACGGGCAAAATCTGCCAGTGCTGCAGGATGCAAGCAAAGGAATACGGGGACGTCTCGTTCCCAAGACCTTTGCCGCCAATAGAAAAGTCGAACTCGAGGCCCTCTATTCCGTACAAAGCCTCTGGCGGTCGACTCGTAGTCCAGTGGAAGGCTAAATTCTTTTGCGAAGGGCGGCACATTGCGCACATTTCCTCGCTGATTTTGGATGAAGATCGCCGATCGTCCAGCCGCAATAAAGGGGCTGTCCTCTTCGTACAGCTTTCCTTCGACGGTCGATCGCCGAAACTTTTCGGCTAGATGTATTCCACACGTAGGTAGGTAAAGTTGGCCTTGAGCGTCAAAGTGCGGAATCCGCACGGGTCGCGAAAGAATTTCATCAACTAGGACATGAAAAGGCTGCTCAAACGAGCTGCCGGCGGCCCGGCCCAGCTTCAGTCGCACCTCAAGCTTGCCCGTAAACTTGCCGTCGTGAAAGAACTGCTTTTGAACTTGCCAAACCCTGGTCTTTTGTTTGCCGAAGACGGTGCCCGATATCCCTTCGGGGAAAGTTAGAGCATTGCGAGCTCTACAGATCACACCTTCTCCTACCCAACCATTGATTCCACCGAGGGGACGCTCGCGAAGCATGCCAAAGCAGCGAAGAAATTCGTTGTCAGCTTGGGGGACCAACCAGTCGGGCCGACGAGAACGCTTCTCGTTTCTCGCGAAAAATCGGAAATCGGAAATCGGTATCTGAAATACAAATAACATTATTCCACCAAGCAATTGGCCCCGCCTGCTCAACAGGCGGGGCCCTTCGCATCGCTGGGATTCGAACCCAGGAGCGAATGATCTCGCTTCATCCTTTACAGGGATGCGCCATAAGCCACTCGGCCACGATGCCTTCCATTGCCGTGACGATCCTGCGCCGCCGCCAGCAATAGTGATAATCTGCGATCTGAGGCCTGAGTCAATTGATAAGCGCGATAACGTTGAAAACGGCAATCAAGGATTGCATTGAATCAACAACTAATAATTGCTTTTATATTTTCATCTACCCCTTCCGGTGGCGTGCCAGGGGCACAGACGGAATTTCTCTACTTCCCGTTAACCCCTCGCGCCTAGGCTGCGGGCAGTACGAGGGTTCGCGTAATGGACATGATGGCGATGGTCAGCACCATGCTGGCCGCTCAGCAAGGCGCGCTGCAGTCGAATATCTCGGCGACGCTGGCCAAGCAGAACGCGGATATGGAGAAATCCACCGTCCTGACGCTGCTCGGCGCCGGTCAGCCCTCGCTCGCCAATGTCGGCCCGGGTGTTGGCGGCAATCTCAACGTGACGGCCTAAACCTCAAAGCGACGCGGCGGCCTTGCCGGTCGCCGCCCGGATCAGCTTGAGCGCATCCTCGCTGGCCCATTCCGCCGGCCCCGCGATCGTCGCGATCTCGCAGCCCTGCGGGTCCACCAGCACCGAAGTGGGCATGCCCAAGGCCCGGCCGATCGCCTTAAGATCTTGGAAAACCTTGGCTTTCTGGTCGCTGAAATAGCCGAGCCGGGCCAGATTGGCCTCTTTCAGGAAGTTTTTCGGCTTCTCGGCGTCACGGGTGTCGATATTGATCGCCACCACCTCGAAATTCGGGCCCGACAGCTTGCCCTGGAGCTCGTCCAGCGCGGGCATTTCCTTGCGGCAGGGCACGCACCAGGTCGCCCACAGGTTCACCAGCAGCGTCTTGCCGCGGAAATCGGACAGCTTCTTCGGCTTGCCCTCGGCGTCCTCGAAGGCGAGGTCGGGCAGCTTCAGGGGGGCGCTGGCCATGGTCAGCGCCGCCAGCTCGCCATGGGCGAGGGGGGCGATCCTCGAGGCCGTTGCGACCGCCGGCTTGCAGGTGGGATCGCCGCCGGGCGACCGGCCGAGGCCCAGCCCATAGAGCGCGGCAAAGCCCGCCAGGCCGCCGATCGCCACGGTGGCGATGACGAGAGGGACCCGGCGCGTGGCGGAGGGCGTCTTGTCGAGCATATCGTTTGTCATCCGGTCGCAGATATGGCTATCAGGGGCCTCTTAATACGGCTGGCAGCGGCCGGCAAACGTGCGGCAAATCAAGGCGTGAGCAGGGGATCATGAGCAACAAGATGTGGGGCGGCCGGTTCTCGGAACGTCCCGATGAGATCATGGAAGAGATCAACGTCTCCATCGACGTCGATCGTCACCTCTTTGCCCAGGACATTGCCGCGTCCAAGGCTCACGCTGCGATGCTCGCCAGCCAAGGCATCATCACGGGCTCTGATGCGAAAAATATCGGCAAGGGTCTAGACACGATTTTGTCAGAGATCGGCAAGGGCGACTTCGCGTTCAAGCGCGCGCTCGAGGACATCCATATGAATGTCGAGAGCCGCCTGTCCGAGCTGATCGGCCCGGCCGCCGGCCGCCTGCACACCGCGCGCTCGCGCAACGACCAGGTCGCGACCGACTTCCGTCTCTATGTCCGCGACATCGTCGACGAGACCGATGCCGCGCTCGCGGCGTTCCAGCAGGCGCTGGTCGAGCGCGCGCTGGAGCATGCGGGCACCGTCATGCCCGGCTTCACGCATCTGCAGACCGCGCAACCCGTGACCTTCGGCCATCATCTGCTCGCCTATGTCGAGATGGCCGCGCGCGACCGCGGCCGCTTCCAGGATGCGCGCAAGCGGCTGAATGAATCGCCGCTCGGCGCGGCCGCGCTGGCGGGAACCTCGTTTCCGATCGACCGTCACGCCACCGCCAAGGCGCTGGCCTTCGACCGCCCGATGGCGAACTCGCTCGATGCCGTCTCCGATCGCGACTTCGTGCTGGAGACGCTGTCGGCGGCCTCGATCTGCGCCGTGCACATGTCGCGCTTTGCCGAGGAGATCGTGATCTGGACCTCGCCGCTGGTCGGCATGATCCGCCTCAGCGACAAGTTCACCACCGGCTCCTCGATCATGCCGCAGAAGCGCAACCCGGATGCCGCCGAGCTCGTGCGCGCCAAGACCGGCCGCGTCATCGGCGCGCTCAACGGTCTCCTGATCGTGATGAAGGGCCTGCCACTCGCCTATCAAAAGGACATGCAGGAGGACAAGCAGGGCGCCATGGAGGGCTTTGCGGCGCTGTCGCTGGCGATCCGCGCCATGACCGGCATGGTTCGCGACCTCGTCCCCGACGAGGCCAAGATGAAGGCCGCCGCCGGCGAAGGCTACGCCACCGCGACCGACCTTGCCGACTGGCTGGTGCGGACGCTGAAGATGCCGTTCCGCGATGCCCACCATGTCACCGGCCGCATCGTGGCCAAGGCCGCCGAGGGCGGCGTGGCGCTGCACGAGCTGCCGCTCAAAGACATGCAGGCGATCGAGCCCAAGATCACCAAGGACGTGTTCGGCGTGCTCTCGGTCGAATCGTCGGTGAAGAGCCGCACCAGCTTCGGCGGCACCGCGCCGAAGAACGTGACGGCCCAGGCGAAGAGCTGGGCGAAGCGGCTGGAAAAAGAGCGGAAATAGGGCTGGAGGCAAAATTTCGCTGATGTTTCATGGTCATCCGGCTCTCGCCAGAGCACGCCAATCTCTGTATGGTGCGGCCCGCGTAGTGGGGATTTCGTCGTGACGTCAAAGTTTCGCCCGGCCGGCTCGGGGTGGGCCATCATTGTCTTGAGCCTGACGGCGCTTGCGCTTGCCGGCTGCGGTCGCAAAGGCCCGCTGGACCTGCCGCCGACCGCCTCCAACGCGCCCACGGCCAACGTTGCAGCTCCGGCCGACGCCGAGACCGCCGCCCAGAAAACGCCGAGCCTGTTCAATCCCACCACCGGTGGTGCGGAAGCCGCGCCCGAGGCGGCCAAGGGCAGGAAGAAACCGTTTATCCTCGACCCGCTGTTGGACGAACCTCCCGGCAAGAGATAAGCCGCGACAACCGAGCCTTAAGCCATGAACCATTTCGACTATCGCAACGGCGTGCTGCACGCCGAGGCGGTGAACCTGTCCGAGCTGGCCGAGACCGTCGGCACGCCGTTCTATTGCTATTCGACCGCGACGCTGGAGCGGCATTATCGCGTCTTCACGGACGCCTTCGCCGGCGAAAAGGTGCTGGTTTGCTACGCCATGAAGGCGAACTCGAACCAGTCGGTACTGCGCACGCTGGCCAAGCTAGGGGCCGGTGCCGACGTGGTCTCGGGCGGCGAGTTGAAGCGCGCGCTGGCGGCCGGCATCCCGCCGAACAAAATCCTGTTCTCCGGCGTCGGCAAGACCGAACAAGAGCTGCGTGCCGCGCTCGCCGCCGACATCCTCTGCCTCAACGTCGAATCCGAGCCGGAGCTCGAGCTGCTGTCGCGGCTTGCGGCCGAGACGGGCAAGACCGCGCGCATCTCGCTGCGCGTCAACCCCGATGTCGATGCCGGCACCCACGCCAAGATCTCGACCGGCAAGTCCGAGAACAAGTTCGGCATCCCGATCGTGCATGCGCGCGAGGTCTATGCGCGCGCCGCGAAACTCCCGGGCATCGAAGTGACCGGCACCGACGTGCATATCGGCAGCCAGATCACCGACCTCTCCAGCATGGAGACCGCGTTCCGCATTCTCTCCGAATTCGTGCAGACGCTGCGCGCCGACGGCCACAACATCAGCCACGTCGATTTCGGCGGCGGCCTCGGCATTCCCTATTACATGGACCGAGAGGCGCCGCCGGCGCCGGCCGCCTATGCCGCCATGGTCAAGCGCGTCAGCCACAATCTCGGCTGCACGCTGATGTTCGAGCCGGGCCGTATGATCGTCGGCAATGCCGGCATCCTCGTCGCCAAAGTGATCTATGTGAAGCACGGCGACGGCAAGAATTTCGTCATCATCGACGCTGCGATGAACGACCTCATTCGCCCGACGCTGTACGAGGCGCATCACGACATCCTGCCGGTGACGCAAGCCCCGAAGGGCGCCGCCACCATCATGGCCGATGTCGTCGGCCCGGTCTGCGAGACCGGCGACTATCTCGCGCTCGATCGCACGCTGCCGACGCCGAAGCCCGGCGATCTCCTCGCCATCATGACCGCAGGTGCCTACGGCGCGGTGCAGGCCGGCACCTACAACACGCGGCCGCTGGTGCCGGAGGTGCTGGTGAAGGACGATCAATACGCCGTGGTGCGCCCGCGCATCGAGGTCGAGCAACTGATCGCGATGGACAAGCCTGCGCCGTGGCTGTGAGGCGCTGAGGGAACGTACGGCGCTTCAACAAATCGGTGTCGTCCCCGCGTAGGCGGGGACCCATATCCCCAGGGAGAAGTTGGGCGCGAGCCGGCAACTCCGAGTCTTCGCCAAATATCTTCCTGTGGCTATGGGTCCCGGGCTCGCGCTTTGCGCGCCCCGGGACGACACTGGCGCTACTTCCCCGCCAATCCGCCCTTCGCTCCACCGACGACGACGCCGGCCTTCTTCTCGATCGGCTTGATCGCCGCGGTGAAGTCGGACTCGGCGCCTTCCGCGGCGATCACCGTCTCCCACAATCGCCCGACGGCATCGGCGACCTCCATCGACAGGCCGAGCTGCTTCATCTCCTCCAGCGCCAGCCGGACGTCCTTCACCATCAATCCCGTGGCGAAGCCGAAATCGAAGCTGCGCGGCAGCACAGCGCGCGGAAACTTGTCGCGGCTCGCGGTGTTCATGCCGGAGCCGGCATTGATGACGTCGATCATCACGGCGGGATCGAGACCCGCTTTGACGCCCATCACCACCGCTTCCGACGTCGCCACGATCGCGGTGGCCGACAGGAAGTTGTTGGCGAGCTTCATGGTCTGGGCCGCGCCCGGCTTCTCGCCGATGAAGAACACTTTTCCGATCACGTCGAGCGCGGGCTTGAGCAGCTCGAACTCGCTCCTAGGTCCGGAGACCATCACCGCCAGCGTGCCCTTCTCGGCGCCGCCGACGCCGCCGGAGACGGGGCAGTCGATCTGCACGATGCTGCGCTTGGCGAGCAGGCCGTGAATTTTCACGGCCATCGCCGAGCCGACGGTGGAGAGGTCGATGAAGCGCTTGACGCGCTTGCCCTCGATCACGCCGTTCGCGCCGGTGGCAACCTCGAGCGAGGCCTGCAGCGAAGGCAGGCTCGCCATCACGGTCTCGACCTGGTCGGCGACGTCCTTCGGCGACGTCGCAGCCATCGCGCCGAGCGTGGTGAGCTTGCCATTGACCTCCTTGCGCGTGTCGAACACGACGAGCCTGTGTCCCGCCTCGATCAGCCGCCGTGCCATCGGGAAACCCATGTTTCCGAGCCCGATGAATCCGATGTCCATGGTGTTTCCTTGGGATTGTTATTTGTCGTTGGTTGAACGTGAAGCGACGATTATTCCTCGCTTGTCGTCCCGGGGCATCGCGAAGCGATGAGCCCGGGACCCATAACCCCAGGGGAGGAGTCGTTACGCGAAAGCGGTCACTCCGAGTCCCCGCCACCACATCTTCCTGTGGCTATGGGTCCCGAGCTCGCGCTTCGCGCGCCCCAGGACGACAACGGAGATTGGCGCTGCCTCTCACGCCTTGCCGTCGATCTCCGCGAACACCTCGCGCGCGATGCGGAAGCTGTCGACGGCGGCGGGCATGCCGCCGTAGATCGCGACCTGCATCAGGATCTCGCGGATTTCGTCGCGGGAGACGCCGTTGGTGAGCGCGCCCTTCAGATGCGCGCGAAACTCGTGCTGGCGGTTGAGGATCGCGATCATCGCGATGTTGAGCATGCTGCGGGTCTTGCGCGGCAGCTCCTCGCGGCCCCACACCGTGCCCCAGCAATATTCGTTCAGCATCTCCTGGAACGGACGGTTGAAGTCGTCGACGTTCTTCAGGGCATTGTTGACATAGGCCTCGCCCAGCACCGCTTTGCGGACTTCCAGGCCCTTGTCGTGCATCTTCTTGTCCATGGCGTTTCCCTTGCTTTCCCAGCGTTTTCCTTTGGGTGACGCGCGGAAACTAAGGGGTCAGACCGGATCAGTCACGTCCTCGTGTTATGCGGGAAAAGGGGTCTCTCCCGTACCGGAACGGATGCCTCAGTGCTGCCGTTGTGATAGGCTCCGCTGGACCGGGCAACCTGGAGAGTTGATTGAACGGCGTCACACCCGACCCGTCAGACCCGATCCGCAACAGTGACGCTCTGTCGCGGCTGAAGCTGGCGCAGGCCCTCGACCGGGCCACCTATGCCATCGCGTGGGAGCGTGCCTGGCCCCATCTGGCGCGGCTTCTGACTGTCGTCGGCCTGTTCCTGGTGGCGTCCTGGGCCGGCCTCTGGCTGGCGCTGCCGTTCCTGGCCCGTGCCGTCGGTCTCGTCGTTTTCGCCGGCGTTGCGATCGCCGCTTTGTTGCCCCTGATTCGCTTCCGCTGGCCGCGCCGCGAGGAGGCGCTGAGCCGGCTCGACCGCGGCTCCGGCATCCGTCACCGTCCGGCCACCACGCTGACGGACACGCTGTCCTCGCAGGATCCGGTCGCGCAGGCGCTGTGGCAGGCGCAGCGCGAGCGCACGCTGGCCTCGCTCAAGCGCATCCGCGCCGGTTTGCCGCATCCACGGCTGGCGCTGCACGACCCCTGGGCGCTGCGCGCGCTGGTCATGGTGATGCTGGTCGCGACCTTCTTCGCCGCCGGTGACGAGCGCGCGATGCGGCTCGGCGCGGCCTTCGACTGGAACGGCGTGCTGGCACCGGCCAATATCCGCGTCGATGCCTGGGTGACCCCACCGCTTTATACCGGCAAGCCGCCGGTCATCCTGTCGGCGGCCAACAAGGAGGCCGCCGCACTGCCGGCCTCCGGCCCGCTGTCTGTTCCCGCCGGTTCGACCCTGATCGTGCGCTCCTCCGGCGGCGCCCTGGATGTCGTCGTCTCCAGCGGCCTCAAGGAGGTTGCTCCCGCGGAGGCCGCACCCAAGGGTACCAACGAAAAGCATTTCACCATCACCGCTGACGGCACTGCGCATGTCCGCGCGCCCTCCGGCCAGCCGCAATGGGCGTTCGCGGCAACGCCGGACCGCCCGCCGACGATCGCGCTCGCCAAGGATCCCGAGCGCCAGGCGCGCGGCGGGCTCCAGCTCTCCTACAAGATCGAGGACGATTACGGCGCGACCGGCGCGGATGCGCATATCGCCCTGCGCCCCGACGACACCAAGGACGGCGGCAAGGGGGCCGACGGCAAGAATTCCGACGCAAAAACCGCGGCGCGGCCGCTGTTCGAGCCGCCGCAATTCCCGCTGGTGCTGCCCAACGCGCGCACCCGCAACGGCGTCGGCCAGACCGTGAAGGATCTCAGCGAGGATCCCTATGCCGGCGCCGACGTCACGCTGACGCTCACCGCCAAGGACGAGGCCGGCAACGAGGCGCGGAGCGAGCCCTTCAACATGCGCCTGCCCGAGCGCCTGTTCACCAACTCGCTCGCGCGCGCACTGATCGAGCAGCGCCGCATCCTCGCACTCGACGCCAACAAGAATTCCGACGTTTACGCCGCGCTCGACGCGCTGATGATCGCACCCGAATTGTTCACGCCGGATGCCGGCTGCTATCTCGGCCTCCGGAGCCTTGCGACCCAGCTCGAAGTTGCCCGCACCGACGATGCGCTGCGCAACGTGGTGTCGAGCATGTGGGCCTTCGCGACCACCATCGAGGACGACGGTGTCGCCGGCAGCGTCAACGCCGCGTTGCGCGCGGCGCAGGATGCGCTGAAGGCCGCGCTCGACCGCGGCGCCAGCGAGGACGAGCTCAGGGTGCTGACGCAGAAGCTGCGCGAGGCGATGGCCGGCAAGGTGCGCGATCTCGCCCGGCGCGCCGAGCAGAATCCGCTCGGGCCGCGGCAGCCGTTCCCGGCGGAGGTCCAGCTCATCCTCGACAAGGCGATCGAGCTGCGACAGAAGACCCAGAACGCGACGCCCGAGCAGCTCGCGGATCTGGCCCAGCAGCAGGACACGTTGCGCGAGCAGCTTCAGGCCTACCGGAAGTCGGCGAACAACCGGGCCAACAAGGCGGGGGACGACAAGTCCAACCAATTCACGCGGGACCGGAAATGCGGAAGCTAGCGCGCTTGCCAGTCTTCAGGGCGATGTCGATCGCCTGCCTCGCTTTGCTGCTCGGCGGCATCTCGCCGGCGGCTGCCCAGCTGGATCAGGATCCCGACGCGCTGCTCGACAGTGCCGAAAAGGCGATGCAGGAATCCGGCGACAGCCTCCGGCAGAAGGAATCCGGCAAGAGCCTCGGCAACCAGTCCGACTCCATCCAGAAACTCGAGGAATACAAGCGGGCGACGGAACGGAGCCAATCCTCCAACCGCGACCGCAACGTCATCACGCAGCGCGATCTCGACGAGCTCCTGAAGCAGATCGAGAAGGCGGCGAAGGAAGGCAACAAGGAGGCCGCCCAGCGCTTGCTGGAGCAGCTCGCGCAGATCATGGAAAATCTCCAGATGGCGCAACCCGGGCAATCCGGCGAGAGCGAGATGGAGCAGGCGCTGAACGAGCTCAGCGACATGATCCGCAAGCAGCAGCAATTGCGCGACAAGACCTTCAAGCAGGGCCAGGACACGAGGCGTGACCGCTCGCGCGGCAAGCAGGGCGACCAGTCGATGTCGGACCTGCAGCAGGACCAGCAGTCGCTGCGCGACCGCCTGAAGAAGCTGCAGGACGAGATGGCCAAGCGCGGTCTCACGCAGAAGGGACAAAAGGGCCAGAAGGGGCAGAAAGGCCAGCAGGGCGATCCGGGCCAGAGCGGCGATCAGGACGGTGACCAGGGTGATGACGACGGCAGCCTCGACGCCGCCGACGGCGCCATGGGTGATGCCGGCTCGAAGCTCGGCGAAGGCAACGCCGACGGTGCCGTGGACTCGCAGGGCAAGGCCCTCGATGCGATGCGCAAGGGCGCGCAGAAGATGGCTGAGGCGATGCAGCAGGGCGATGGCGAAGGTCAGGGTGATGGTCCCGGCAATCGCGCCGGCCGACAGCAGAGCGGCGGTAGCCAGACCGATCCGCTGGGACGCCCGCTTCACGGCCGTGAGTTCGGCGACGACTACACGGTCAAGATCCCCGGCGAGATCGACGCCCAGCGTGTCCGCCGCATCCTCGAAGAGCTCCGCCGTCGCCTCGGCGAGAGCTCGCGGCCGCAGATCGAGCTCGATTACATCGAGCGGCTGCTGAAGGATTTTTAGCGTCACACGCGGTGTCATCGCCCGCGCAGGCGGGCGATCCAGTACTCCAGTGACCCGCGTTGGCGAACTCGCTTCTGCAACGTCCGCCGAGGCGTACTGGATGCCCCGGTCAAGCCGGGGCATGACAGCGGAGTGCAGGTCCGCAGTCTTGCGTCAGGCCTTCTTCGCCGCCAGCGCGTCCGCGACCGCCGTGCGGATATCCGCCACCGAGAACGGCTTCGTCACGACGTCGTGCACCAGCGCATTGAGGTTCGAGGCGCGCTCGCGCTGGTCGGCGAAGCCGGTCATCAGCAGGATGGTCAGATCGGGGAAATCGCGTGCGGCGGAGAGCGCCAGCGCGATGCCGTCCATGACGGGCATCTGAATGTCGGTGAGCAGCAGGTCGAAGGCGCCATCCTCGCGGGTCAGGATCTCCAGCGCCTCGGCGCCGTCCTGCGCCGTGACGGTCTGGTGGCCGTCCATGGCGATGGCGCGCGCCACCAGCTGGCGCATCGAATCCTCGTCGTCGGCGATCAGGATCTTGGGCATCGGATCAACCCTTGGGACGAAGCTTCCCGTGCGGCACTCTGCGAGCTGATTATACGCTGCCGCCGGCAATGTCGCGCCGGTTGAAGAAGCGAACGTCGATATTGCGGCCCTCCGGCGGGGGCGATGCGAGGCGCGAGCGGAAGAAGGCGCGCTCGCCGGGCCGCAGCACGGTCTGCTCCAGCACCGCGTTCCAGGCGTAGATCTCGGCGCCTTGCGCGTCGCGCACGGCGAAGCGCAGCCGCGGAATGTCGAGGGCCTTCTTGCCTTCGCCGACGATCACGCCCTCGATCACCAACACCTGCTTACCGTCCACGGTCTCGCTGGACAGCTTCACGTCCTTGAAGGCGAGGCCCCGCAGGTTCACCTCGAGCCCGACCAGCTTGTAGAAGGCGGCGGTCTGCGGCAGCAGCCGCACCATGTCGCCGCGCCAGATCACCAGCGCCAGCACCAGCGCGCCCATGGCGGCGCAGGCGGTCGGCAGGCCGAAATAGGATTTTTTGGGCGACGCGGTGGCGACCGGGCGGCTGACCCGCGCACCGCGGCGGCTGTAAAGGTTGCGGAACCAGGACTGGTGCTGCGCGCCGACGACCTCTTCCTCGGCTGCCCGGGCGGCCGCGGACCACTCGTCCTCCGTTTCGGCGTCCTTGGCCTCTTCCTCGGGCCAGTCGCTCGCGATCGAGGGGCTGTCGACCACGGGCGCATCAGCGGCGCCGTCGTCCTTGGCGTAGGAGTTCCACTGCTCGGCAAGGTCGGCCTGGTCGTCGGCCTGGCTGGCTGCGGCCATGGCCGGGACGGACGCCTCCTCGATGGCGTCCTCGGCATGGGCGATCCAGGTCTCCTTGCAGCGGGAACAGCGGACCGCCCGCCCGTTTGCCCCAAGGCTCGCAAGCTTGATGGCGTAGGATGTCATACAATGGGGGCAGACGATATGCATGGACGAGCCTTGATGCATGGGCGAGGACTGGAACGAGGTCCCGGCGATGGCCCCGTCGGAGCGAGCGGGGCGGCCAGGGTGCCACCAAATATGCTACAGGCCGACCGTTAACGAACCGGAAACCATAACGGCGGCAAAACCCGGTGATCGCGCATGGTGGAGCAGAGCCGTGCGACCCGCGCCCCCCTCTCGAACGGAGCTGAACGTGGTTCGGTTCGAAAATGTCGGATTGCGTTACGGTCTGGGGCCGGAGATTCTGCGCGACCTCAGTTTCCAGATCCCGGCGCATTCGTTCCAGTTCCTCACCGGCCCCTCCGGTGCCGGCAAGACCTCGCTGCTGCGCCTGCTGTTCCTGTCGCATCGGCCGACGCGCGGACTCGTCAATCTGTTCGGCAACGACATCTCGCAGCTTGGCAAGGACGAGATCGCGGATTTGCGCAAGCGCATCGGCATCGTGCTCCAGGATTTCCGCCTGCTCGACCACATGACGACGTACGAGAACGTCGCGCTGCCGTTCCGCGTCATGGGCCGCAGCGAGTCGAGCTACCGCAAGGAGGTGATCGACCTGTTGCGCTGGGTCGGGCTCGGCGAACGCATGGACGCGCTGCCGCCGATCCTGTCGGGCGGCGAGAAGCAGCGCGCGGCGATCGCGCGCGCCGTGATCTCGCGGCCGCAATTGCTGCTCGCGGACGAGCCGACCGGCAGCGTCGATCCGACGCTCGGACGCCGCCTGCTGCGCCTCTTCATCGAGCTCAACAAATCCGGCACCGCCGTCATCATCGCGACCCACGACATCGGTCTGATGGACCAATACGAGGCGCGGCGGCTGGTGCTGCATCAGGGACGGCTGCACGTCTATGAGTAGGACCGACGAGCGCGGCGTGCTGGTCGACCTCGGGCAGGAGCGTCCGCAGCTTCCGGCCAAGGCACGCATCATGTCGCCGATCGTGCCGCGCGCCTCGATCCAGGGGCGGGCGCTGGTCGCCGTCGTCGCCATCATGACCTTCCTGGCCTCGATGACCACGGGCACCGTGCTGCTGGTCAGCGCCTCCGCCGCGGAATGGCAGTCGGATGTCGCGAGCGAAATCACCATCCAGGTCCGCCCGCAGACGGGGCGCGATCTCGATCGCGACACCGCGGCGGTGACGGAAGCGATGCGCGCGCAAGCCGGCGTCGTCGAGGTCAAGCCGTTCAGCAAGGAAGAAAGCGGCAAGCTGCTCGAGCCCTGGCTCGGCACCGGCCTGTCGATGGACGATCTGCCGGTGCCGCGCATGATCATCGCGCGGGTGCAGCCCGGCACGCCGATCGACCTCGGCGCCCTGCGCGCACGGGTGACCCAGGTCGCCCCTAGCGCCAGCGTCGACGATCACCGCGCCTGGATCGAGCGGATGCGCTCGATGACCAACGCCACCGTGCTCGCCGGCCTTGGCATCCTCGCGCTCGTCATCGTCGCCACCATCATCTCGGTCTCGTTCGCGACCCGCGGCGCCATGGCAGCGAACCGTCCGATCGTCGAGGTGCTGCATTTCGTCGGCGCCGGCGATCGCTACATTGCCAATCATTTCCTGCGTCATTTCCTCAGGCTCGGCCTTGAAGGCGGCGTGATCGGCGGCGGCGCCGCCATGCTGGTGTTCGGCTTCTCCGAGTCGATCGCGGGGTGGTTTTCCGGGACCCCCGTCGGCGACCAGTTCGCCGCGCTGCTCGGCACCTTTTCGTTGCGGCCATCCGGCTACATCGTGCTCGCGGTCCAGGCCGTGCTGATCGGCGCGATCACCGCCGTGGCCTCGCGCCAGACGCTGTTTGCGACGTTGAACGATGTGGATTGAGGTGATTTCTTCCTTCTCCCCTTGTGGGAGAAGGTGGCGCGAAGCGCCGGATGAGGGGTTCTCTCCGCGTACGCGAACGTCGAGTCGAATTCGCGGAGAGAGACCCCTCACCCGTCTCGCCGCTTCGCGCCGAGCCACCCTCTCCCACAAGGGGAGAGGGGAAACCGGGACTCCACTTCGCCCCAAAACGTTTTAAAATCGCCCCAGGGAAGGGATTGCTGACATCACATGGCCTCGCCGACCGACGATCGATCGCCGAAACTGCCGCGCGGCTGGCTGCGTGCGGCATTGGTGTCGACGATCGCGCTCGCCTTCGTCGGCGCTGCGGCGGGCTTCATCGCGTTCCTATCGCAATTGCACGGCGCCGAGGTCGCGCCCGGCAGCAAGGCTGACGGCATCGTGGTCCTGACCGGCGGCTCCTCCCGGGTGTCGGACGCCATGGAGCTGCTCGCCGCCGGCTACGGCAGGCGGCTTCTGATCTCCGGCGTGCATCCCACCTCGACGGCGAGCGATATCTCGCGAACCTTGCCGGAGAACCAGTCCTTCATGACCTGTTGCGTCGATCTCGACCGCACCGCGCTCTCGACCCGCGGCAATGCCGCGGAGGCACGGCGCTGGGCCGAGGGCCGCCGCTTCAAGTCGCTGATCGTGGTCACCTCGAACTATCACATGCCGCGCGCGCTGGTGGAGTTCTCGCATGCGATGCCGCAGACGAGGCTGATCCCATTCGCCGTCGTCGGCGACAAATGGCGCGAGGAGCCGTGGTGGACCTCGCCGTCCACCCTGCGGCTGCTATTGTCGGAATATGTCAAGTACATCGCGGCCGAGCTCCGGGTACGGCTGGAGGATTTCGGGATTGACCTTTCGCCCGAGATGTCGGAGCAGCCTCCCGGGCTGCAGCCGAAGCGGCCCGCCACCGCACAGGCCAATTGATCGGCAAATTTATCGGATCCGCGATGTTCCTGATTTTCCTGCGCTCGCTCGTGTTCAACGTGCTGTTCTACGCCGTGCTGGTGTGCCTCGCGATCGTGGCGCTGCCGACCTTCGCGTTGCCGCCGCGCGCGATGCTGACGGTCGCCGAATGGTGGGCCAAGGCGACGCTGGCCCTGATGCGCGTGGTCTGCAACATCAGGGTGGAATTTCGCGGTGTCGAGAACATCCCGGCAGGGCCGCTGGTGATCGTCGCAAAGCACCAGTCGTTCTGGGAGACGTTCGTGCTGCCCGGCTTCTTCAATCGGCCGATCTTCATCCTGAAACGCCAGCTGATGCAGATCCCGGTGTTCGGTCAGTTCCTGGTCAAGACCGGGATGATCGCGATCGACCGCAACGCCGGCGTGAAGGCGCTGCTCGACATGACGCGGCGGGCGCGCGAGGCGGTGCGCAGTGGAAAGCAGCTCGTCATTTTCCCGGAAGGCACGCGCCGCGCCCCAGGCGCACCGCCCGACTACAAGACCGGTTTTGCGCAGATCTATTCGTCCTGCGGCGCGCCGTGCCTGCCGATCGCGCTCAATTCCGGCCTGTTCTGGCCGCGCCGCACTTTCATGCGCTATCCCGGCACGCTCGTGGTCGAGTTCCTCGCGCCGTTGCCGCCGGGCCTGCCGAAGGACGAATTTCTCTCCCGCGTGCAAGGTGCGATCGAGGAGGCAACCGGCCGCCTCGTCGAAGCTGGCCGGAAGGAGCAGGAGCAGTTGATCGGCTCTTCGCCAAGCTACGCGCCGACGGGCGGCTAGCGGTTTTCGTGGTCTTCGCCCGGCGGCGGCGCGTGCAGGGAATGCGTATCACCATGAAGCATGGTCGCGAGCTGATGCAGCTGCGTGTCGCGAAAGCCCTCGGCCTCGATCGCCTTCACCGTCGCGGTGACATAGTCGCGGTTGGCGCCGGACTGGCCGTGGCCCTGGACGACATGGCGGTGCTGCTCGGCGAGCGAGAGCCGGCCGGCATATTGCACATGGCCGCGGTCGACGACATAGGCGAGCGCGGAGACGCGCTGGCGCGCGTCGTTCTCCAGCCAGACCGAGCGCATCACCTCGCGATAGACCGAGGTGACCTGCTCGCGCGCGCGCAAATAGGCGACGACGTCGGCGCGGTTTGTCTCGGCGACGCGGAAGGCGATGCCGCGGCAGGCGCCGCCGCGGTCGAGCCCGAGCACCAGGCCCGGCTTTTCCGGCGTGCCGCGATGAACGAAGGAATAGACGCAGAGCGCCCGATGCTCGCCGACCAGCCGCGCCGGGACGCGCTCCTCGAAGTCGAAGCCCGGCCGCCACATCAGCGAGCCGTAGCCGAACACCCAGAGGTCGCCCTTGGCGGTGGTGACGGAGGGAAGGGTAATTTCCGACATTTCGGGCACGGCTACCAGAATGGGGCCCCCAAGCGAAGCGAATTCTCCGCCTTTCGCCCCGTCGCAGCCTCGCTTACATTTGCCAAAATCTGGGGTCAAAGGGTCGCCGCATGTCCAATATGACCGTTGCCGCAGGCCGTCGCTCCCGTTGGGGCCTTTTCATCGCACCCGTTTTCGTCCTGGTCCTCGCCGTCGCGTGGAGCTGCTTCTGGTTCTATGCGGCCTCGCAGGCCGAAGTGGCCGCAGACGCCTGGCGGGCGCAGGAGGCCAAGTCCGGCCGCATCTATGATTGCGCCAAGCGCTCGATCGCCGGCTTCCCGTTCCGCTTCGAGGTCCAGTGCTCCGGCGCCAGCGTGTCCCTGGTCTCGCAGAATGCGAGCAAGACGCCGTTCACGGCCAAGCTCGACAACATCCTGGTCATCGCCCAGGTGTACGATCCCAAGCTCGTGATCGCCGAATTCTCCGCGCCCGCGACGTTGACCGACGGCGTCACGCAAAACACCTTCGTGGTGAACTGGAGCAAGGGCCGCAGCAGCGTGGTCGGCTTGCCGGCCGTGCCGGACCGGGCCTCCATCGTGTTCGACGATCCCAGCCTCAACCGGCTCGACAACAGCCTGCAGGTGCCGGTCGCGCGTGCCAAGCAGATCGAGCTGCATGGCCGCCTCGCCGAAGGTTCGAAGTCCGATCACCCTGTCATCGAGACCGTGCTGCACGTCGCGCAGGGCAGCATTCAGGGCGTCCATCCCTTGCTCGCAGAGCCGTTCGAGGCCGACACGCGCGCCAGGATCACCGGCCTGTCCGACCTCACGCCAAAGCCCTGGCCGCAGCGCTTCCGCGAGATCCAGGCCGCCGGCGGTCATATCGAGATCGTGCAGTCGCGAATCCAGCAGGGCGAGATGATCGCGGTTGCGGCCGGCACGCTCGGCCTCTCCGTCAACGGCCGCCTCGACGGCGAATTGCAGATGACGGTGACCGGGCTCGAGCGCGTGATTCCGGCGCTCGGGATCGAGAAGATGCTGGAGGAGGGCGTGCCGCAGGCAACGCTTGATCGCGTTGCGCCCGGCGTGAAGTCGCAGGACCTCAACAATCTGTTCGGCGCGCTCGATCGCGCCGTTCCCGGCCTCGGCAAGGTCATCAAGCAGAACGCCAATGCCGGCCTTGCCGCCGGCATCAATTCGATCGGCGCCGAGAGCACGCTGGAAGGCAAGAAGGCGAGAAGCTTTCCGCTGAAGTTCGTCGACGGCGCCGTGCTGCTCGGACCGGTCAAGGTCGGCCAGATCCCGCCGCTGTATTGATTCCTGTAGCCCGGATGGAGCGGAGCGAAATCCGGGGTTCTTGATCGCGGCGGCACTGTCCCGGATTACGCTGCGCTCCATCCGGGCTAGGCGTTCATAGCAATCGCCCTCACGACGGCTTCGCCGGATCGTGATTGCACGCGCGGGAATGCGGGGCCCGAACCGCCGCTCTCTCTTTCTGTCGGCCGCACGATGATGCGAGCCGCAGGCAGGAGAGACTACCATGACCAAGTCCAAGCTGTTCGTTGCCGCGCTCGCCATCTCGGCCGCGTCCGCGACGCCGGCGCTCGCGCAGTGGCAGTGGCAGATGCAGGAGCCGGCCGCCTATGCCTCGATGTATCCGAATGGCGATCGCAGCCTCGCAAGTCCCGCGACGCGGGACATGATGGCGTTCGTTCCCTCACCGAAATCACCGCGTCCCACGGTGATGCGCGCGACCAAGGGCAAATAACCGCCGTCCATCGCTTGCCCGTCGCGAACGGGCCCGGCCACGCCCCGGCCGGGCCCAATGCGCACAACCTCGGACAATGGCGACGCGATCGCGAAGGCCACGCAAATATTCCGAACCGGACCGTCAGGAAAACGTGATGCAGAAGATGCGCCTCGCCGCGAATAACAGCAGCCGACATCCAATCACTCCACACCAGGGAAGCATGCAGCTGCCGGAGACGGCGCGAGGAAACCAACCTGCTTCCCAAGAAGAGGGAGGTTCAAGTGCGGATCATCATTTGCGGACTGATGCTGGGCATCGCCGCTGCCTGTTCGGGCGCGGCGCGTGCCGACGACAATGTCGCAACCGAAATCCAGTCGCTGAAAGCCAAGCTGAAGGAGCTGCAGCAACGGGTGGACTCGGAAGCGCGCAAGACGCGCCAGGTTGAAGCGCAAGCGAAAGCGGCTCCGATGCCCGCGACATACAAGGCGCTCCCGGTCGATCCCTGTGCGGCCGGCAAGGTCTGCTACAAGGGCATCACGCTGACATTCGGTGGCTGGGTCGATCTCACCGGCATCTACCGATCGCGCAATCTCGCCTCCGACACCGGCTCGGTCTACAACTTCATCCCCTATCAGCAGAGCCGCAATTTCAACGTTCCGGAAACGCGCTTCTCGGCGCGCCAGAGCCGCTTCTCGGTGCTGGCCGAAGGCAATGCGGGGGCCGACACGCATCTTGCCGGCTACGGCGAAATCGACTTCGAGGGCGCGGCACAGACGGCGAGCTCGGTTGCGACCAACTCGTTCAATCCGCGTATGCGGCAGCTCAGCCTCGAGGTCGATCGCAGCGATCTCGGCCTTCACTTCCTCGCCGGACAATCATGGTCGCTGAACGCGCCGAGCAAGGTGGGCATCGATCCGCGCGGCGTCGATGCGCCCGGCGTGATCGACTTCGAATCCGTTCCGGGATTTTTGGCGGCGCGCCAACCGGGCTTGCGCGTCTGGCAGGACATTGGACCGGAGTTCAAGCTGGCCGCATCGATCGAGAATGCCCAGACCGCCTTCTTCGGCGGCAACGTGCCGACCGTCGGAACGCCCGCGGTCGGCCCGCAAGGCGTGCTCAATCCGAACCTCCAAGTCAATCTGACCGGGCCGGGCGGGAGCTTCTTCAACAACCTCAACAATGTCAGCCTGAACCAGGTGCCCGACGTCACGGTGAAGGCGGCATGGGATCCGCGGCTCGGCCCCTACAAGCTGCATGTCGAGGCCTGGGCGCTCTATCGCCAGCTGTTCGATCGCTTCAACGACGCCAATCACACTTACGACACCGGCAGCTTCGGCGGCCACGTCTATGCCGAGCTGATTCCGAAAACCCTCGATCTGCAGCTCTACGGTTCGCACGGCGTGCTCGGACGCTTCACGGCGACGCCATTCCCCGACGCTGCGGTGGCGCAGGACGGGACGCTGCTGCCGCTGACCATCACGGCGGCCGCCGTCGGCCTGATCTGGCACGCGACGCCGAGCCTCGACCTCTACAGCTACGCCGGCCTGGAAAAAGCCAAAGCGAATTTCGCCAATGTCGGCACGGTGCCGTTCGGCTACGGCAATCCGCTCTACAACAACACCGGCTGCGGCATCGAGAGCTCGCCGGCCGCGACCTGCAACGGCAACACCAGGGAGGTTCGCCAGATCACGGCCGGACTCTACGACACCATCTACCAGGGCAATTACGGCACGCTCAAAGCCGGCCTGCAGTATTCCCACACGCAGCGGTTCGCGTTTGCCGGGGTCGGTGGTGCGCCGAAGACGGACGACAACGTCGTCATGACGCAGATCCGGTACTACCCGTTCTAGTCATGAAGCGCGTGCGGCGAAGCGAGGGTGACGATTGTCTGACGGGCTTCTGATCCTTCGGTTCGCGCAGATCGTCGCCCGGCTTGGCCTCGCCATGACGGGCGCGGCTGGCGCGACCTTCGTCGCCGCGCTCCTGATGCGTGTCGATCTGTTCTGGTTCGACACGATCGAATTCACGGCGGCGGTCATCGTGCTCGGCATGGCCGGCGCCTATCTCGGGATCGACATCCCGCGCTGGCCGCCGCTGCAGGAGCGCAGCCTGCACCGCTCGGCCGCGCTCGACCTCGTCAGCGCGGCAGGAACATTCTTTGCGGCCGGAGCCGGCCTGCTCGCCCTCTACACGTTCGTGTTCGACGAAGCCGCCGATGGCGGCTGGAACCTGGCGCTCGGATTCTCTTGGGCGCTCGGCGTCTGCATGCAGGTCGGCGCCGGTCTCGTCGGCCGCTTGTTTAGGGTGAGGACGTAGCCCGGATGTAGCAAAGCGCAATCCGGGACAGTGCCGCGCGAGAATCCCGGATTACGCTTGCGCTCCTTCCGGGCTACGAGGCTTACGGCTTCTTGCCGAGTTGCCCGTGCTGCCGGCCGAAATCCGCAGCCGCCGAGTCCTGGCCGATCTCGACGATGCCGCGGCGGATGGCGCGGGTACGGGTGAAGTGATCGAACAGCGCTTCGCCGTCGCCGCGGCGGATCGCGCGCGTGAGCTTTGCCAGATCCTCGGTGAAGGTGCCGAGCATCTCCAGCACGGCATCCTTGTTGGCGAGGAACACGTCGCGCCACATCGTCGGATCGGAGGCCGCGATACGGGTGAAATCGCGGAAACCGCCGGCCGAGAATTTGATGACCTCGGACTCCGTCACCTGCCCCAGCTCGTCGGCGGTGCCGACGATGGTGTAGGCGATCAGATGCGGCAGATGGCTGGTGATCGCGAGCACGAGATCATGATGATCCGGCTCCATCACCTCGACCTTGGCGCCCATCGCCGCCCAGAATGCACGCAGGCGATCGGTGGCCGCCGCATCGACGCCTTCCGGAGGGGTGAGGATGCACCAGCGGTTGATGAAGAGCTCGGCGAAGCCGGAGTCGGGGCCCGAATGCTCGGTGCCGGCGACGGGATGCGCCGGCACGAAATGAACGGTCTTCGGCAGATGCGGCGCCATGTCCCTGACGATCGCGCCCTTGACCGAGCCGACGTCGGACACGATCGCGCCGGGCTTGAGGTGCGCGGCAATCTCCTGCGCCACGGGCCCGCAGGCGCCGACGGGAATGCAGAGGATGACGAGATCGGCATCCTTCACCGCTTCCGCATTGGTCGCCACGACCTCGTCGACGATGCCGAGCTCGAGCACCCGCGCGCGCGTCTTCTCGGAGCGCGCGGTGGTGACGATCTTACCGGCCAGCCCCTGGAGCTTTGCAGCGCGCGCGATCGATCCGCCGATCAGGCCGAAGCCGATCAGCGCGACGCGCTGGAAGTGCGCCTGGGCGCTCACTTGCCGGCCATGAAGTCGCGCAGGCCGTCGACAACGAGGCGGTTGGCCTCCTCGGTGCCGATGGTCATGCGCAGCGAATGCGGCAGGCCGTAGTTCTTCAGGCCGCGCAGCACGAGGCCGCGCTTGGTGAGAAAGGCGTCGGCGTCGTCGGCGGTCTTGCCCTTCTCGGTCGGGAAATGGATCAGCACGAAATTGGCGACGCTCGGCGTCACCTTCAATCCGAGCTTGCCGACCTCCTCGGTCAGCCAGTTGCGCCAGGTCTCAGTGAACTGCTTCGACATCGACTGGTGCGCGGTGTCCTCGATCGCGGCGACCGCGGCGTACATCGCCGGCGTCGACACGTTGAAGGGACCGCGGATGCGGTTGACGGCGTCGATGACGTGCTCGGGGCCGAACATCCATCCGATGCGCAGCGCGGCGAGGCCGTGGATCTTGGAGAAGGTGTGCGTCACCACGGTGTTCTCGGTGGTGGCGACCAGCTCTATTCCCATTTCATAGTCGTTGCGGGAAACATAGTCGCAATAGGCGGCGTCGAGCACCAGCAACACGTGCGAGGGCAGGCCGGCGCGCAGCCGCTTGACCTCGTCGAACGGGATATAGGTCCCGGTCGGGTTGTTGGGGTTGGCGAGCCACACCAGCTTGGTCTTCGGCGTCACCGCCTTGAGGATGGCGTCGACGTCGCAGGTGAGGTTCTTCTCCTGCGCGACCACGTTCTTCGCGCCGACCGCCATGGTCGCGATCGGGTAGACCAGGAAGCCGTGCGTGGTGGAGATCGCCTCGTCGCCGTGGCTGAGATAGGTGTGGGCGAGCAGATTGAGGATCTCGTCCGAGCCGGCGCCGCAGATGATGCGGTTGGGATCGAGCCCATAGGTGCGTCCGATCGCTTCGCGCAGCACGCGCGAGGTGCCTTCGGGATAGTCTTCCAGGTGGTCCGCCACATGCTTGAACGCCTCGATCGCCTTGGGCGAGGGCCCGAACGGCGTCTCGTTGGCCGAGAGCTTGAACACCTTGCGGCCGGGCTCGGGCACGGGGCTCTTGCCGGGCGTGTAGGGCGCAATATCGAGAATGCCGGGATTCGGCACGGGGCGGGACGACATCTTGAACTCCGAAAATGGCGGGGCGCGGCGCGCGGTTTACGATTTTGCCCCGGTCGGGGGCACCGTATAGCGCGTTGCGTGGCTGCCGACGAGGGCCACAGAGCGCACCGAGGCCCCCGCCTCGATCAGGGCAGCCCTGATTTTATCGATGCTGGCGCTGGCGACCGAGACGAGCAATGCGGCACCGTCGAAGGCGGTGTCGGGCACCGCCACGATCTCCGCGAGCGGCGACAAAGCGCGCGCGACCTCGGCGTTCCAGCCGGACACGCGCACGCTGAAGGTCTCGACCTCGGTCACCAGGGCGCTGTCGGCGACGCGCGAGATCGCGAACACCGGCAATGCGGCCGGATGGTCGGCACGCTCGATGAAGGGCATCCGCGCGATGATCTTCGGCGCGCCGTCCGCTTCCAGCTCCAGCCACCACGGCGTGCGGCTCGAGGTGGCCGAGACCATTGCCAGGTCGCCCTTGGATTTCGCCACCGCCTCGACCGCGGCCTGCGCGCTGAAATGCGCGACGTAAGGCACGGTGAAGCCGAAATTGAAGCGCACGGAATCGCGCATCGCGGCCTCGCTGGCCGAGATGTCGGCATGCACGGAGAACGGAGCCTGCACATAGGTGAAGGTCGAGATGATGACGCGCCAGATGCTCTCGACCGTGTCGAGCGGCAGGATGCCGCGATGACGCTGCACGAGCTCGCGCATCATCGAGGCCTCGCGCGCCGGGCGGAATGCCGAGCCCACCTCCTGGGTCTGCTTCACCTGGATCAGACGGTCGATGATGTCGCCACGCTGCATCAACAGGCGATGCATGCCCTCGTCGATCGCGTCGATCTCCTTGCGCAGTTCCTGCAGCGATGGTGGCGCGGGCGGACGTTGGGACATGGCTTGGACTGTCGATGGTTCCGATGGGGGATGTCCTGATTAGGCAGTCAGGACGGCGAAAGCAAAGAGAAATGACGTCCTTTTCGATCCGCGCGACAGAGGCGAATTGTGGCGATCCGGGCCGCGACTTGACGAAAACCGCCCAAGACGGTAGTTTTTGCCCGTTCCGTGGTCATTTGAGCCGGCCGGCTTGCAGCCACGTTAAAAAACTCGCTAAACAGGCCGGGGACGCTTCTGATCCCGGCCGAACCTATCGTTCAGGCCGGGTTTTTCATGGCCTGATGCAAGTGGCGATCAAGCGTTTGATCGCAAACGAGGTCGATGGTCAGATGGATGGCGTCAAGTCGATACCGAGTCCTGCGATCAGCGCCGACGAGCGGTCGCATGAGGTGGATCATCCGAGCTCGCAGGTCGTGCATTTCGGCGCCGAGCAGCCGCTGCGGCTCGATTGCGGCGTGGATCTCACCCCTTTCCAGATCGCCTACCAGACCTATGGCGAGCTCAATGCCGATCGCTCCAACGCGGTCCTGATCTGCCATGCGCTGACCGGCGACCAGCACGTCGCCAATGTGCATCCCGTCACCGGCAAATCCGGCTGGTGGGAAACCCTGGTCGGTCCCGGTCGTCCGATCGACCCCAAGAACTACTTCATCATCTGCTCCAACGTGATCGGCGGCTGCATGGGCTCCACAGGCCCGGCCTCGATCAATCCTGCTACCGGCAAGGTCTGGGGCCTGGAATTCCCCGTCATCACCATTCCCGACATGGTGCGCGCGCAGGCCATGCTGATCGACCGGCTCGGCATCGACACGCTGTTTGCCGTCGTCGGCGGCTCGATGGGCGGCATGCAGGTGCTGCAATGGACTGCGGCCTACCCGTCCCGCGTGTACTCGGCGCTGGCGATTGCCTGCGCGACACGGCACTCGGCGCAGAACATCGCCTTCCACGAGCTCGGCCGCCAGGCCGTGATGGCCGATCCGGACTGGCACGGCGGCGGTTATGCCGATCACGGCATCCATCCGCATCGCGGGCTCGCGGTGGCGCGGATGGCGGCGCACATCACCTATCTCTCGGACGCGGCGCTGCATCGCAAGTTCGGTCGCCGCATGCAGGACCGTGAGCTGCCGACCTTCTCGTTCGATGCCGACTTCCAGGTCGAGTCCTATCTGCGTTACCAGGGCTCCTCCTTCGTCGAGCGCTTCGACGCCAACTCCTATCTCTATCTGACGCGCGCGATGGATTATTTCGACATCGCCGCCGATCATGACGGCGTGCTCGCCAAGGCGTTTGCGGATATCAGGACCCGTTTCTGCGTGGTCTCATTCACCAGCGACTGGCTGTTCCCCACCTCGGAATCGCGCGCGCTGGTGCATGCGCTGAACGCCTCCAGCGCGCGGGTGTCGTTCGCCGAGATCGAGACTGATCGCGGCCACGACGCCTTCCTGCTCGACGTGCCCGAATTCCTGGATATCTCGCGTGCCTTCCTGCAATCGGCAGGCAAGGCCCGCGGGCTCACCGGCAAGAACGACTGACGAGGACGGCTAGCGATGTCTGTACAGGAAGTGCTGCCGCTGAACGGCGTTGCGACCGGATCGCCCGGTCAGTATCGCGCCGACCATGTTCTCGTCGCCGACATGGTCAAGCCCGGCTCGAAAGTGCTCGACGTCGGCTGCGGCGAGGGCGACCTGCTGCAGCTCTTGGAGACCCGAGGCATCGACGGCCGCGGCATCGAGCTGTCGCGCGAGGGCGTCAACCGCTGCGTCGCCAAGGGCCTTGCCGTGGTGCAGGGCGATGCCGACACCGACCTCGTCAACTATCCCGACGACGCCTTCGACTACGTGATCCTGTCGCAGACGCTGCAGGCGACGCGGCAGCCGCGCGTGGTGCTGGAGAACCTTCTGCGCATCGGCCGCCGCGCCATCGTCTCGTTTCCGAATTTCGGCTTCTGGAAGATGCGGCTGCAGCTCCTGATCGGCGGCCACATGCCGCGCACGGAGAACCTGCCGGCGACCTGGTACGACACCGCCAACATCCATTTCTGCACCATCAAGGATTTCGTGCAGCTCTGCGACGAGATCAACGTCAAGATGGAGCGCTCGGTCGCGCTCGATCTCTACGGCCGCCCGGTGCCGCTCAATCTGCCGTGGTGGGTGTGGAACATGTTTGGCGAGCAGGGCGTGTTCCTGCTGAGCCGGGGTGGAGGGAAGTAGTTTTCCGTCATTGCGAGGAGCTCTTGCGACGAAGCAATCCAGACTGTCACCGCGGAGGGATTCTGGATTGCTTCGCTGCGCTCGCAATGACGGAGTATGCCGCTCTACCTGTGCCTAATGCGCCGCCAGCGACCGCGCATCCCGCACCGGCCAGCGTCCTGCTTCCACCAGCGCCACGAACCGCGCCACGCTTTCGTTGAACAGCGCGGGCTCTTCGAGATTGAGCACGTGGCCAGACTTCGGAAACATCGCGAGCCCGGCGGCCGGCAGATGCTTCTTCAGGAACAGGCTCGGCCCCACGCATGGATCGTCCTCGTCGCCGCAGATGATCAGCGCCGGCGTTGCGGCGGCACGGATCGCGTCGGTCATGGTGTAGATCGATGGTCTGCCGCCCTGGAAACCGCGCATCGTGTTGGCCGAGCCCTTCGAATCGTGCCGCGCCAGCGCGGCATAGAAATCCGCATGACCGCGCGGATCTTTCACCAGGAAGGGAATCCGGCTCGGCGCCTCGCGCGTGACCTTCGCGACTTCGGCCGAGCCCAACGTCTCGAACTGCTCGGCATTGGCGCGGCACTGCTTGCGCCAATTGTCGAGGTTCTCGATCTCCGAGCCCGAGCCGACACCGGCCAGCGTCATCGACAGCGCGCGTTGCGGCGCGTTCAATCCGATCTGCAGCGACGAATAGGCGCCCATCGAAAGTCCGACGAGATGCGCGCGTTCGATTCCGAGATGATCGAGCACCGCGAGCGCGTCGGTGTAGAAATGCTTGTAGGTGTAGACCTCGCCATCCGGCACGTCCGACGGTGTGTAGCCGCGCGCCGAATAGGTGATGCAGCGGTGGCCGCGCGAGAAGTAGCGCATCTGCGGCTCCCAATTGGTGTAGTCGGCCGCGAATTCATGCAAAAAAATAATCGGCGTTCCCTGGCCCGCTTCCTCGAAATAGATGCGGACGTCGTCCCTGGTCGTGGCGTGGGGCATTAACCGTTTCCCTCTCTTCAAGCCGCCTTTGCAGGATTGCAGTTAATGCTGGTGTCCGCAATGCGGCAGCGTTGGAACAGCATCGGCGCAAAATCATCACAGCCATTCGCAGGCAGCTCGCGTCTTTTTCTCGCCACATCCGGCGGCTTAACGGCCAGACAGATGTCGGCCCGTCGCACGGGCCGACCGGGAAGTGGGGTGTCAACGAAGGATGCAGAATGCTTGAGTTGTTTGCGTACCGCCTGTCGCGTTGTGTTGTCGCGCTGGCGATCTTCTCCGCGGCGATTGCCGCATTTGTTTCTCCGGCCTCGGCGCGGCCGCATCATCGTCATAGCGCAGAACGGCACGCTCACGTGCACCACGCCGGACATCATCATTACCGCCATCACGCACGCAGCTCGCGCTTCGAGCGCAGCGCGGCGCAGCTCCAGACGAGCGGATTCGGCAACACTTTTGCCAGCTATGATCCAAGCACCAATAGCCCAGGCGTAGCCATGAGCGGCAATGGTGAAACCGTCATCACCGGCGGTGGTCGAATGGTCACGCGCGCAAGCCGTCGAACGGCGATGAGCGCGAGCGGCGGCATGGCGAGCGAGGCCACGAGCAGCGGTGGCTTCGGCGGCGGATCTGGCCTCGTCTCCGAGGCGCGCCGTTACGTCGGCGGCAATCCGACCGGGCGCGGCAGCCTGTGGTGCGCGCGCTTCATGAACATGGTGCTGGAGAAGACCGGTCATCGCGGCACCGGCTCCGATATGGCGAACTCCTTCGCCCATTACGGCACGCGTGTCTCCGGTCCGCAGGTCGGCGCCATCGCGGTGATGTCGCGCGGCCGTCGCGGCGGTCATGTCGGCATCATCACCGGCATCGATGCGCAGGGCAATCCGATCATGATCTCCGGCAACAACGGCAATCGCGTCCGCGAGGCGCCGGTCTCGCGCGGCCGGATCTATGCGTATGTGATGCCGAATTGAAGGTGACGGCACCGGCGCCGTAAGGTGGGCAAAGGCACACTTGCGCCGTGCCCACCATCTCTTTCGGTCGTGGGAATTGCGTGGGCACGCTTCGCTTTGCCCACCCTACGGCAGCGTACCAGCCTAAAGCAGCTTCGGCGCTTCCATCGCAACCGTGTCGCCGATGCCGATGTCGCCATCGGCCATCACCTCGGCATAGATGCCGCAATCCATGTGGCCGAGATGGCGCGAGAGTGTCGGCGGGATCTCGAGATCGCGCTTGGCGGTCACGGGATCCACGTTGGTGGCGGGGCAGCGGACGATGCGCTTGACCACCTTCAGCCGCGCCTGTCCGATCGTGAGCGTCTGGCCGACGAGATCGAGCTCCGACCACGCCGGCCAGCCCTTGACGTAGATATTGGCGCGGAAGCGTAAGGGGTGCACGGCCGTGCCGCCCAGCATGGTCTCGATGGCGCGGACGCTGCCGAGATTGATGATGGAGACGACCTTGCGGGCGACGTCGGAGAAGCTGTGGTCGCGGCCGGACAACAGCTTTGGCGGTCCCTTCAGCTCCGGCTGGAAATTCTCCGCGAAGTAGCGCTCGATGGCGGCGCGGCCCGCGGGGGTCTCGAGGTCCCCGCTGGCGACGACCTGGCCGCCCCTGCGGATGGTCAGGACATGGGTGGCGTCGTCGAAGCGGCTGTCGAGCTCGGCAAGCCGCTCATTGCGTGCGAGCATCAGGAACTGGATTTTCGGCTTCCATTCGGGCCGCTCGGGATCGAAGCCGCTCGGGCCGTTCTCGATGGCGTAGCGGCGGTCGGCGGGCAGGGTCTGGCCCGTCCGCAGGGGGGCGCTGGAGAGGGCCTCCGGCGTCAGGCCTTTGATGGGGTAGCGGTAAAGGCCGGCGATTTCGGCGGTCTGGCTTGCTGTCATGGCGCTACTTAAGGGATTCGACCCTGGCCCGCCAAGCCGGCGGATCAGCGCACGAAATTGTGAAGACGCCTCTTTCGCACCCGCAATCTGCTTCCCACATCTGCCTCAGGCCGGCGGCGACGCCGGTCAATGACGACCGTTACCGGTTGAGAAACGTCAATGCGGTAATCGGAAACCCAATGAAGATGCCGTTTGGGGTGCCTTAGGGGCCCCAGGGGCAGGCCGAGGGACAGAAAAGATGAATATCGACAAATATACCGAACGCTCCAGGGGCTTCGTCCAGTCCGCGCAGTCGCTTGCGATGCGCGAGGGGCACCAGCAGTTCTCCACCCTGCATGTGCTGAAGGTGCTGCTGGACGACAATGAAGGGCTGGCTTCCGGCCTGATCGACCGCGCCGGCGGCAATTCCCGCGCAATTCTGAAGGCGACCGAGGAGGCTCTCGGCAAGGTGCCGAAGGTTTCCGGCGGCGGTGCCGGACAGATCTATCTGGCGCCCGAGCTCGCCCGCACCTTCGACGCCGCCGAAAAGGCCGGCGAGAAGGCCGGCGACAGCTTCGTCACCGTCGAGCGGCTTCTGCTCGGCCTCACGCTGGAGAAGACCAGCGAGGCCGGCGCGATCCTCGCCAAGGGCGGCGTCACGGCGCAGAATCTCAACGCGGCCATCGAGGCGCTGCGCAAGGGCCGCACGGCCGACAGCGCGACCGCCGAGAACGCCTATGACGCGCTGAAGAAATATGCCCGCGACCTGACCCAGGCCGCGCGCGACGGCAAGCTCGATCCGGTGATCGGCCGCGACGAGGAGATCCGCCGTACCATCCAGGTGCTCTCGCGCCGGACCAAGAACAATCCCGTCCTGATCGGCGAGCCCGGCGTCGGCAAGACCGCCATCGCCGAAGGCCTCGCGCTGCGCATCGTCAATGGCGACGTGCCCGAGAGCCTGAAGGACAAGAAGCTGCTGTCGCTCGATCTCGGCGCGCTGATTGCCGGCGCAAAATATCGTGGTGAGTTCGAGGAGCGGCTGAAATCCGTGCTCCAGGAGGTGACCGCGAGCGAGGGCAACTTCATCCTCTTCATCGACGAGATGCACACGCTGATCGGCGCGGGCAAGGGCGACGGCGCGATGGACGCCTCCAACCTGCTCAAGCCGGCGCTCGCCCGCGGCGAGTTGCACTGCATCGGCGCGACCACGCTCGACGAGTACCAGAAGCACGTCGAGAAGGACGCCGCGCTGGCGCGGCGCTTCCAGCCGATCTTCGTCAGCGAGCCCTCGGTCGAGGACACCATCTCGATCCTGCGCGGCCTGAAGGACAAGTACGAGCAGCACCATGGCGTGCGGATCACCGATTCCGCGCTTGTGGCGGCAACCACGCTGTCCAACCGCTACATCACCGACCGCTTCCTGCCCGACAAGGCGATCGACCTGATGGACGAGGCCGCGGCGCGGCTGAAGATGCAGGTCGATTCCAAGCCGGAAGAGCTGGACTCGCTCGACCGTGAGATCATCCGGCTCAAGATCGAGCAGGAAGCGTTGAAGAAGGAAAGCGATCTCGGCTCCAAGTCCCGGCTCCAGACCCTGGAAAAGGATCTGGCCGAGCTCGAGGAGAAATCGGCGGCGCTGACGGCGCGCTGGAGCGCGGAGAAGAACAAGCTCTCCGACGCCCAGAAGCTGAAGGCCGAGCTCGACGGCTTGCGGGTCGAACTCGCCAACGCGCAGCGCCGCGGCGAATTCCAGAAGGCCGGCGAGCTGGCCTATGGCCGGATCCCGCAGCTCGAGAAGCAGCTTGCCGATATCGAGGCCAAAGAGAACTCCGGCGAGATGGTGGAGGAGGCGGTCACCGCCAACCACATCGCACAGGTGGTCTCGCGCTGGACCGGCGTGCCTGTCGACAAGATGCTGGAGGGCGAGAAGGAGAAGCTCCTGAAGATGGAGGAGCAGCTCGGTACCCGCGTCGTCGGCCAGGCCGAGGCCGTGCGCGCGGTCGCAACCGCCGTGCGCCGCTCGCGCGCGGGCCTGCAGGACCCGCATCGCCCCACGGGCTCGTTCATGTTCTTAGGGCCGACCGGCGTCGGCAAGACCGAGCTGACGAAAGCTCTGGCGGAGTACCTGTTCAACGACGAGACCGCGATGGTCCGCCTCGACATGTCCGAGTACATGGAGAAGCACTCGGTCTCGCGGCTGATCGGCGCGCCTCCGGGCTATGTCGGCTATGATGAGGGCGGCGCGCTCACCGAAGCGGTGCGGCGCCGGCCGTATCAGGTGGTACTGTTCGACGAAATCGAGAAGGCGCATCCTGATGTCTTCAACGTCCTGCTGCAGGTGCTCGACGACGGCCGCCTGACCGATGGCCAGGGCCGCACCGTCGACTTCCGCAACACGCTGATCATCATGACCTCGAACCTCGGTTCGGAATTCCTGGTGAACCAGCCGGAGGGCGAGGACACCTCGGCCGTGCGCGAGCAGGTGATGGGAATGGTGCGCGGGCATTTCCGCCCCGAATTCCTCAACCGCGTCGACGAGATCATCCTGTTCCACCGCCTGCAGCGCAGCGAGATGGGCCGGATCGTCGAGATCCAGTTCGCACGGCTGCAGAAGCTGCTGACCGATCGCAAGATCGTGCTGACGCTCGATGCCGCCGGCCGCGACTGGCTCGCCGCCAAGGGCTGGGACCCCGCCTACGGTGCAAGGCCGCTGAAGCGCGTGATCCAGCGTCACGTCCAGGATCCGCTCGCCGAGATGATCCTGGCTGGCGATGTCAGGGACGGCGACAGCGTTGCGATCTCGTCCGAAGGCAACGTGCTGACCTTCAACGGCAAGGCGCCGCGGACGGCGGAGATCGCGCAGTTCGAGGCGCCGGCGGCGAAGCGCAAGTTGAACTGAGCGCCGGCCTTCGAAGCCTGAAACGACAAATCGCCCCGGAGAGGTCAGCCTCTCCGGGGCGATTTTTTTTGGGTCTTCTGGCAGGCGCAGGCAATGCCGGAGCCCGGCTGTCCGGCCGCGCAATCGTCTTGATGCAGCCTCACCGACATATGCACGCTATCTACAATTTTGATGCGCTGCACGCAGAAGGAGTGTTGTGCAAATGAAACACGGCAAGCGCTTTATCGCTCCGGCTGTACGAATCTTCTTGAACAACCCGTCACGTCGTCGCCACAATCGTTAACGGGGAGTTAGGGGGGCGTGGGATGCGTAGCGTGGGGGCGTTGCGTCGTGGACGAGTGCTAAGTGCCAGAGTCGCGTTGATCTGCTTAGCCTTGTCTGGTTGCAAGACGTTCGATGGGCAGCCGGATCGACTGTATCCTGTTGCGACCGAAGTAGAGAGCGCGAAGAAGGCCTTGGATGCCATGGCGCTGAACTATCGGGACGCGACCAACGACGAGGACCGAAAGCGTCATCGGAACGAATATATAGCGCTCCGCATGTATATCATCGATGCTGAATTCACCAATTTTGAGAGTGCTCTGACGAGAGAACGAGGCGAGTTCGGTTTTACGACAGCCTTGGCGACGCAGGCTCTGAGTACAGCCGGAGCGGTTTTCACTCCAGCAAATACTGTCCGAACATTGAGCGCGCTCGCGGGAGGTGTAAACGCCACTCGAGGTTTTTATGATTCGGAGCTACTGGTTAGCAAGACCATACAGATCATCCAGTCACAGATGGAAGCTAAGCGGGACGACGTTGCAGCCCGCATCATCAAGAAGGTTGATTATCCTCCAACCACCTATCCCTTGACCGCTGCGCTTCACGATCTCGAGGACTATTACCGTGCTGGAACGCTTACTGCAGGTTTGATCAAGGCGACGGCGGAAGCGGGAGACGCGGCATTGGAGGCGTCGGATAAAAAGACCGCTGCGATGGTGCTGCAGGGAGGTACGTTCAACAGGAACGACCAGAACATGCAGCTCGTTCAACGCTATCTTTCCCCGGCCGATCCGAAGATTCTTGCGGCTCGAACCGCGTTGCTAACCAAGTGCCTCGTGAGTGCTGGCTTCAATGCCCCCCCAGCGAACTATGCCGTCGACCCGAGCAGTACCGGCGTCAGGCTTATTATGATCAAGTGCGCCAGCGATGCGCACGATCCCATGAAATAACCCAAGGGAGATTGCAATGGCTCCGTTTACTAGCCCCGCGGATTTCACGGATGAAGACGACGCGCAAAACCAAGCCGATCTGAAATCACAAGTTACATTCTTTATTGGCCAGCCCACGACGACTAAAATTGAGATTAGCAGGATCAAAAAAGGCTATCACGCTGAGTTTACGGGCGATAACTCTCCGACGAGTCCGGGTACTGGAGTCGATGCGGCAAAGACGGCGGCCTTTGCCGCCCTCAAGGACGCCTCGAAGACCAAGATATCGATGGTGAAGCAATCTGACGGAACCTGGACTGTAACGAGCTGACATGCAGCTCTACCTTTTTACTCAACCCCTACGGCCGCGATAGGCCTGATGCACGAGGGGCCGGCGATCTTGTTAGTCTCCACGTCCTATTTCGGCGGCGGGCAATCCATCGTTACTTTTTGACCACCTTGTAGATCGCATTCTCCACGTCCGACGAAAAATAAACCACTCCGTTTGCACCGATACCGACCCCCGTCGGAATATTCGTCGGTAATCCACCCGGCGTGCCCGGCAGGCCGATTGGGAGATTGGCAGCGATCTCGGTCACTTTGCCATCCTCGGGCGCGATCGCGATCAGTCGCTTGGCGCCGACTTCCGCCACGATCAGCATGCCGTCGCTGCCGCGCGCGATGCCCTCGGGCATTTTCAGCTCCTTGGCGACCACGGTTTTTTCGCCGTTGGCGTCGATTCGGGACACGGTGCCTGCAAAAGCCTCGGTGAGGTAGACTTCGTCGGTCTTGCCGCGAACGAGGCCGACCGGGCCTTCGAGGTCGCCGATCACAGTGGTGCGGTCCTTGCCGTGCTCGCCGCTCACCTTGACCAGCGACTTGGTGCCGAGCTCGGCCACCAGCACGCTGCCGTCTACCAGCACGATCGCATCATGCGGCGCCTTGAAGCCGTGCAGCATGTCGCGCGTCGCGCCGGTCTTGCCGTCGATCACTTGCACGGTGCCGGTGAACCAGCTCGACAGCACGACGTCGTTGCCTCGCGCCGTCGCGCTCATGGGATATTCGAGCGTCGTGCCGTCGGCGTGCATGCGCGCCTTCTCGGTGACCTCGCCGGTCGCACCGTCCACCGTGCGATAGGCGAACACGTCGGCGACGTGGATCGTATCCTTGCCGTTCTCCGAGGTGACGCCGATGCCGCCGGGCAGCGCGAGCTTGCCGATGATGACCTGCCTGGCCTGGCCGGTTGCCGGATCGATCTCCTGGATGCCGTTGTCGGCCATGTTGGAGACGTAGATGCGGTCCTTGTCGTCGATGGCGAGATTGTCCAGCGACGGCTTCAATTGTGCGACCATGGTTTTCGTGCCCGACTTCGGATTGACCCGGACGAGCTGGCCGAGCGCGGTGTCGACCACGAACAGATTGCCCTTGGAATCGAAGTTCACCGCGGCCGGGACCTTGAAGCCCTCGGCGACGACGGTGAGCTCGGCCTTGTCGACGTCGACCCGTGCGACCTGGCCCTTGAACCAGAGCGGACCGTAGAGCTTGTCGTCGGGACCGAACTCGAAGCCGTTGAGGCCGCCCATCTTCTCCATGATCTGGCGCGGCGGTTTGACGCCCTCGACGTCGATCTCATAGAGCGTGTCGCCGAGGAAAACGGTGGTGGCATAGAGCCGGCCGTCCTTGCGGAAGGCGAGCGAGTTGATGCCGGGAAGGCCGCTCGCCAGCTTCTTGATCGGGCCGTCGCCCTTGCGCGCGTAGAGATCGCCGGCGAGAAAGCCGGTCCAGGCCATGGTGCCGTCGGGCGCGAAGGCGATGTCGTCGGCCATGCCCACGGGAGAGGGGATTGCAACCTTGGCGGTACCGCTGGAGATATCGACCTCGTAGAGCGCGGCGCCGGCGACGCTGCCGGCGAACAAATGGCCGGCCTTGTCGATTCCGAGTCCGTGCACGCCATGAAAGGCCGAGCCGGGAACGAGCTTCGTCACCTCCCAGCTGTCGGCAAATGCGCTCGTGGTAGCCAAAAGCGCAGCGATCGAGGCTGCGCAGGCGAGCCTGTTCTTCATGGCGAGACCTCCCGTTTTTTGGAAAGTATTCGCTCCCAAGGCGGCTTTGGCAAACGAAACTTCACGTTGTGACGGCGCGAAGCGGCGTCACGCGGATCGCGTTGAATTCGAATCGTGTTTGAAAATGTCCGGCCGGTCCTGGCCGTTTGCTATCAGCGGTTGCTGACCTGCAGCGGGCCGCCGGTCGCATCGGACATGCGGGCAATGGCGCCGCCGCGGCCGCTCATCATGCCCTCGAGCCGGTCGCGCTCCTTCTCGAAGCTCGCGAGCATCGGGCCTTCGAGCGAACGGCCGCGCGGCAGCTTCACGCGCATCGGGTCGACGAAGCGGCCGTTGACCAGGATTTCGTAGTGGACGTGGGGGCCGGTCGATTGGCCGGTCGAGCCGACGAAGCCGATCACCTGGCCCTGGCGGACCTTCTTGCCCGCTTCCATGCCCTTGGCGAAGGCCGACATATGGCCGTAGGCGGTCTCGTAGCCGTTGGAGTGCTTGATGCGGATGTACTTGCCGTAGCCGCCTTCGTTGCCGGCCTTCTCGATCAAGCCGTTGCCGGAGGCGAAGATCGGCGTGCCGTAGGCGGTGGCCCAGTCGACGCCGGTGTGCATCTTCACATAGCCGAGGATCGGATGGCGGCGGCCGCCGAAGCCGGAGCGCATGATGGCGTTGTTGACGGGCTTCCTGACCAGGAACTTCTTCGCGCTCTTGCCGGTCTCGTCATAGTAGTCGACGACGCCGTCGTCGGGGCTCTGATAGCGGTAGTATTTCTTGGTTTCGCCGCCGACGGTGAGGGAGGCGAACAGCACGTCGTTCTTTTCGCTCGACGCCGTGCCTTCGTCTTCGCCGGCGTAGAACACGTCGAAGGAGTCGCCCGGCTGCACCTTGCGCTGGAAATCGACGTCGTAGGAGTAGATCTTGATCATGTCCTCGATGACGGGCATCGGGACCTTGTTGCGCATCGCGGTCTCGTAGATGCTCTGGTACAGGCGCACGCCGGAGCCGTCATCGTCGTCATCGTCGTCGCTGCTGGCGTTGGCCGCGGCATCGGCGACGGTGTTCATGCTGGAGACGTCGACTGCGACGTATTTGCCGAGATCGGACAACGCCGCGATCGCCTCGACCATGGTCTCGTTGGCCACGACGACACGGCAGGGCTGGAGGCGGGCACCGGGATTGGCGGGCGCCATCAGGATGCGGAGCTTCTCGCCTTCCTTCAGCCCGCCGTCGCGGCCGCGCGGGCCGAGCGTCGAAGTGATCGCCTTGATCTCCTCGGCCGTCGCGCCGAGATCGCGCAGCACCGAGGCGACGCTGTCGCCCTTCTTGACCAGATGGACGCGTTCGCCGTTCGGATTGCCGCCGGTGATCTGCTCCTTGGTCTTGGGGAGCAGCGTGACGTTTTCCGGCACCACGCGCGTCTCGAAGCCGGCATAGGGATCGGACGGCGAGGCCTCGGGGGCATAGGCGGTTCGGATGTCGGAGGGGCCGGTCGCGCCCGAGATGTCGGCGGTGGCGTTGGCGAGCGAGGCGTAGCGCACCCCGCCATTGCCGCGCCAATTGGCGGCATCGCGCACCCGCATCAGGATGTCGTCGAGCGCCACCACGGCCGAGATCTTGGCCTTCGGCAGCACGGCCGACAGGTCCTTGGTGACGAACGAGACCTCGGCGTCGGGCTCGACGGCCTCGGGATTGTTCGGGTCTTCCGCTGCGGTCTTCGGATCGGAGCCCACATCGGTGAGCAGGCGCTGGGCGTTGAACGGGGGAATCTTCGCCGACAGATCGCTCGTCGTCATCGACAGATTGCCGGCGATCCGCACGAAGGGACGCACCCGCATCACGTCGCGGTTGCCGACGCGCGCGACGGTCGAGACGCGCACGATGTTGCGGGACGCCGTGGATTCGCTCGGCGGCGGCAGGCGGTCGCTCTTGTGCAGGGTGGCGGCGCGATCCGCGGCGCCGAATGCACCGCGCAGCGCGCCTTCGACCCGCTCCGGCACCTTGGCGAAGGTCATTTCGCCGTCGAGGGATGCGAAAACGGCGCCGCCGATCAGGGCTGCGCCGCAGAGTCCGGTCAAAATTGTCCCGCTGAACCACTGCACCGAGACGCGGCGGCGGTCGATCACGGCGGCTTCCGAACCATCGACGGACAGCGGCGGCTCGTGGCCGAGATCGATGATCCCGGTCTCACGCCCGTAAGCGCCGCGTGACGTCCTGTGGTTCACTCAAGTCCCCCAATCAACGACCCAAGAAGCCCGGTCCGAACCTCCTCAGCGTCGCCCTCTTGAAGGGGCATCGCCGGAAAAAGGCAAGCCGCGCAGGCGTCCGTGCTCAGAAGGCCCCAAGACGGGACCGGCCGAAATTACGAACAGCTGAACGGAAAAAGCTCTCTCGATGTCTTTCGAATGTCCGGGGAAGGCCGCGTCATCTGCAAGATCGCCTTCCTCTGACCCCATGAAAACCGCAGGCAGCCCCCACTGGCACCCCCGCGATTCAAGCTTGTCTCTTATCAGAACGCCGCGGGATTGTGGCTCAAGTACGGCGCCTGTCATGGAAAAAGTTTCCTGAACAGGAAGCCGTAAAAGCCCCGTCCGGCGACGAAGAAAGCTCGCCCCGAGCTCGGGGCTGAGCCGGATAGGGGTGTCCGGCCCGGGGGCAACCGGAGACGGGGGCTGGGTCCGCCCGGCTCAAACCAGGGGGCGCCCTGGAGGGGGCGGGAGGAGGGGTCGAGGAGTGGGTCTGGAGCCCCCTCCGGAGCCTGCAGAGAGCCAAACTTTTTTTCAGATTTTTTGCCGGCCGGGCGCTATCGTCGTATTCCGCGCCTCGCTAATAGTCTGGAATCGCTGGATTTTTTACGACGATCCACTGTGCGACGATTTGTTGACGATTGGCGTTGACAGCCCGGAAGGTGGGGCCTATAACCCCAACCACTGAGCGCGGCGCCGCCGGGTCACTGACCAAGGCGAGCGAACGCGCCACTGATGCTCCTCACTTTGTTGAGTGACACAACAGTCGACGCAAGTCGATTGGAGTTCATTCATCGTCGGTAAGGGTGTCGGAACCCTTCCTCTCAGGAAGGTTGGGGCCTCTCAGGTCCCGGGCTGTTTGACAAGTGAAGATGAAGAAAGAGAAACGTGGACGGCGGAGTCCTTGCGGGTCTCGCTTCGGGAAAGCTTCGGCTTTGCTGATCGAGACCGGACGAAAGACTTCGGCGGTACACGTTTTCAAGGAAACACCATCGTTGCCCGCGATGTGAATCGCAGGCAGCACATCGACTTCGGTCGATAAATGGTGGGACCTCGTCAAACGTTGTGATCAGCCGGTTCAAAGTTCAAGTCCAACTTGAGAGTTTGATCCTGGCTCAGAGCGAACGCTGGCGGCAGGCTTAACACATGCAAGTCGAGCGGGCGTAGCAATACGTCAGCGGCAGACGGGTGAGTAACGCGTGGGAACGTACCTTTTGGTTCGGAACAACACAGGGAAACTTGTGCTAATACCGGATAAGCCCTTACGGGGAAAGATTTATCGCCGAAAGATCGGCCCGCGTCTGATTAGCTAGTTGGTAGGGTAATGGCCTACCAAGGCGACGATCAGTAGCTGGTCTGAGAGGATGATCAGCCACATTGGGACTGAGACACGGCCCAAACTCCTACGGGAGGCAGCAGTGGGGAATATTGGACAATGGGGGCAACCCTGATCCAGCCATGCCGCGTGAGTGATGAAGGCCCTAGGGTTGTAAAGCTCTTTTGTGCGGGAAGATAATGACGGTACCGCAAGAATAAGCCCCGGCTAACTTCGTGCCAGCAGCCGCGGTAATACGAAGGGGGCTAGCGTTGCTCGGAATCACTGGGCGTAAAGGGTGCGTAGGCGGGTCTTTAAGTCAGGGGTGAAATCCTGGAGCTCAACTCCAGAACTGCCTTTGATACTGAAGATCTTGAGTTCGGGAGAGGTGAGTGGAACTGCGAGTGTAGAGGTGAAATTCGTAGATATTCGCAAGAACACCAGTGGCGAAGGCGGCTCACTGGCCCGATACTGACGCTGAGGCACGAAAGCGTGGGGAGCAAACAGGATTAGATACCCTGGTAGTCCACGCCGTAAACGATGAATGCCAGCCGTTAGTGGGTTTACTCACTAGTGGCGCAGCTAACGCTTTAAGCATTCCGCCTGGGGAGTACGGTCGCAAGATTAAAACTCAAAGGAATTGACGGGGGCCCGCACAAGCGGTGGAGCATGTGGTTTAATTCGACGCAACGCGCAGAACCTTACCAGCCCTTGACATGTCCAGGACCGGTCGCAGAGATGTGACCTTCTCTTCGGAGCCTGGAGCACAGGTGCTGCATGGCTGTCGTCAGCTCGTGTCGTGAGATGTTGGGTTAAGTCCCGCAACGAGCGCAACCCCCGTCCTTAGTTGCTACCATTTAGTTGAGCACTCTAAGGAGACTGCCGGTGATAAGCCGCGAGGAAGGTGGGGATGACGTCAAGTCCTCATGGCCCTTACGGGCTGGGCTACACACGTGCTACAATGGCGGTGACAATGGGATGCTAAGGGGCGACCCTTCGCAAATCTCAAAAAGCCGTCTCAGTTCGGATTGGGCTCTGCAACTCGAGCCCATGAAGTTGGAATCGCTAGTAATCGTGGATCAGCACGCCACGGTGAATACGTTCCCGGGCCTTGTACACACCGCCCGTCACACCATGGGAGTTGGTTTTACCTGAAGACGGTGCGCTAACCCGCAAGGGAGGCAGCCGGCCACGGTAGGGTCAGCGACTGGGGTGAAGTCGTAACAAGGTAGCCGTAGGGGAACCTGCGGCTGGATCACCTCCTTTCTAAGGATGGTTCTTCAGAAGCTTGCTTCTATCGAACCGTTTTAGAAACATCAGTGGCCAACAGATCGCCAGATCGTTGAGCTGCATTGGCGGGATTTCGCCGTCTTCGTTTCTCTTTCTTCGCGGACGAACACGCGCTGGGGCTGCAGTCTTGCAGAATCCCTGGTCCTTAACAGGATATGCGTTAGGGGCTTGTAGCTCAGTTGGTTAGAGCGCGCGCTTGATAAGCGTGAGGTCGGAAGTTCAAGTCTTCCCAGGCCCACCACTTTCATCGAGTGAGCATTCGTCTTCTGGTTACGGGGCCATAGCTCAGCTGGGAGAGCGCGTGCTTTGCAAGCATGAGGTCGTCGGTTCGATCCCGTCTGGCTCCACCAGATGGTTTGATCACCGAGATCTTGTACCGTCGTCCGCGAAACATCACTTCGCATCCTGCTAGTCTGGATAGACAGCAGCTTGCGTGATTTCTGACATCGTAAAGAGGAGATCGATCCGAGTTGGATCGTGCGGCAAGCAATTGCCACGCGAGACTTCATTATCTCCGGATCATTTCGGCGCTCGTGCGTCTTTCAAAGGTAGCTCACAAGGCTGCGCTTGAGAGACAAGCGAGTTGTAAATGATCCTTTTAGCGAAGCTTGACCGCCTCGCTATCGGAACGATCTTACGAAGCAAGCTGGTCTTTCTAATCATTGTCCGGCTGCAGATAGCGTTCATCGAGGGCGCGTGCCGCAAGGTAATTCTGCAGACAACATTCTGCCGAGTGTGTGGACATTGATAATGAGAGCAATCAAGTGCCTTAAGGGTGTTCGGTGGATGCCTTGGCGCTGAGAGGCGATGAAGGACGTGCTACGCTGCGATAAGCCGTGGGGAGCTGCGAAGAAGCTTTGATCCATGGATTTCCGAATGGGGAAACCCACCTTCGATAGCCGGAACTCCAAGACCTTGGTCTTGGGGTTGCGAGAGATAATCAAACGATCCTTGACCGTGAGGTTTTGGATTTCCGGTTATCAAGAGAAGGTATGAGACTTCTGAATACATAGGAGGTTTCAAGCAAACCCAGGGAACTGAAACATCTAAGTACCTGGAGGAAAGGACATCAACAGAGACTCCGTTAGTAGTGGCGAGCGAACGCGGACCAGGCCAGTGATATATCAAAGACAATCGGAACCAGTCAGGAAAGCTGGGCCTCAGAGGGTGATAGCCCCGTACGAGTAATGCGATGATGTATCCACGAGTAAGGCGGGACACGTGAAATCCTGTCTGAACGCGGGGGGACCACCCTCCAAGCCTAAGTACTCCTCAGCGACCGATAGTGAACCAGTACCGTGAGGGAAAGGTGAAAAGCACCCCGACGAGGGGAGTGAAATAGACCTGAAACCGGACACCTACAAACAGATGGAGCCCAAGATACGTTCTGGGTGACATCGTACCTTTTGTATTATGGGCCAGCGACTTAATTTAACGAGCAAGCTTAAGCCGATAGGCGAAGGCGTAGCGAAAGCGAGTCTGAATAGGGCGTCAAGTTCGTTGTATTAGACCCGAAACCTAGTGATCTAGCCATGAGCAGGTTGAAGGTGAGGTAACACTCACTGGAGGACCGAACGGGTGCCT
>NZ_JASVEN010000007.1:0-332063 GCF_051710265.1 Bradyrhizobium sp. U531 | reverse complement strand
CAGCCGACAGAGAACTGTCACCCATCCATCCGGTCTACTTTGTTACCTATCTATCCGGTCTGGACACTCTTCTTCCTTCTCCCCTTGTGGGAGAAGGTGGCGCGAAGCGCCGGATGAGGGGTATCTATCGACGCATTCAGTGAGAGTTGCACTCTTAGAGAGAAACCCCTCACCCGTCTCGCCGCTATGCGGCGAGCCATCCTCTCCCACAAGGGGAGAGGGAACACCGGCCGCCCCTTCTCTTTTTGCATTCCGCTACGGCGCGCATCGCTTAGCTGCCGCGACCGTTTGTCGCTACAACGGTCCCCGCAAACAAAGCCCAAACAACAACACACAGGGAGAAACAACATGCAAAAACTCATCGCCGCGGTTGCGGCCGGCCTTGCCCTTGCCGCGACGTCAGGCGCGGCGCAGGCCCAGATTTCCGACAATGTCGTCAAGCTCGGCGTGCTCACGGACATGTCGAGCCTCTATGCGGACGCGACCGGCAAGGGCTCGCTCGCCGCTGTCGAGATGGCCGTCGCCGATTACGGCGGCAAGGTCGCCGGGGTCCCGGTCCAGATCGTTGCTGCCGACCACCAGAACAAGCCCGACGTCGGCGTCAACATCGCCCGCAACTGGTACGACAACGACAAGGTCGACGCGATCCTCGACGTACCGACCTCCTCGGTGGCGCTGCCGATTTCCGCGCTGACCCGCGAGAAGAACAAGGTCAACATCAACTCCGGCGGCGGCTCGTCCGACATCACCGGCGCGCAATGCTCGCCGAACACGGTGCACTGGACCTACGACACCTATGCGCTGTCGAACGTCGCCGGCAAGGCAATGGTGAAGCGCGGCGAGGACACCTGGTTCTTCGTCACCGCCGACTACGCCTTCGGCATGGCGCTGCAGCGCGACGCCGCCAACGTCGTCAAGGAGAGCGGCGGCAAGGTGCTCGGCGAGGTCCGCCATCCCCTCAACTCCTCGGACTTCTCGTCCTTCCTGCTGCAGGCCCAGGCCTCCAAGGCCAAGGTGGTTGCGCTGGCGAACGCCGGCGGCGACACCACCAACGCGCTGAAGCAGGCGGCCGAGTTCGGCCTGACCCAGGGCGGCCAGAAGATGATCGCGCTTCTGCAGGAGATCACCGACACGCATTCGCTCGGCATCAAGGCGACGCAGGGCCTGATCGTCACCGACGCCTTCTACTGGGATATGAACGAGGAGACCCGCGCCTTCTCCAAGCGCTTCAACGAGAAGGTCGGCCACATGCCGACCATGATCCAGGCCGGCCTCTATTCGGCGACCATGCACTATCTGAAGGCGATCGAAGCCATCAAGTCGGACGAAGCGCCGAAGGTGATGGAGCAGATGCGCAAGACGCCGATCAACGATTTCTTCGCCAAGAACGGCAAGATCCGCATCGACGGCCGCATGGTGCACGACATGTATCTGTTCGAGGTCAAGAAGCCCGAGGAATCCAAGGGCGAGTGGGACCTCTACAAGCTGATCGCCACCGTGCCCGGCGACGAGGCCTTCCGTCCGCTCGACAAGGGCGGCTGCCCGCTGGTGACGCACTAGGTTCCGTCATTGCGAGCGTAGCTAAGCAATCCAGAAATGCACCCGCGGAGATAGCTCTGGATTGCTTCGTCGCCGGCGCAAAATTGCTTCGCAATTTTGTCGCTGGCTCCTCGCAATGACGGCAGCCCAACAAGCACGACAATGCGCCCGGTGAAAACCGGGCGCACGTCGTTTAGGCCGTCAGGCGAGCCGCGTTACTCCGAATACTTGAACTCGGGCATGTTCTTCAGCTCGTCCTTGCTGGCGTTGAACACGGCGTGGTCCGGGTACCATTTCGAAGTGGACGACGTCGTGGTCGCAGCGGGCTTGGTGTCGGCGGTGCCGGTCGCAGCGCCGGTCGTGGTGGTGGTCGTCGCCGGCTTCGCGCCGGTGCCGGTGTAGGCCACGGCCTCGTTGACGAACTTCAGCTTCTCATAGGGCACGGCGACGAGATGCTCGCCCATGCCGAGGAAGCCGCCGACGCCGATCACGGCGATCTTGATGTCACCATTCTTGTCCATCAGCAGGTCGTTGATCGTGCCGATGTTCTCATTGGCGTCGTTGTAGATCTTCAGGCCGTCCATCTTCGAGGTACGCCATTGACCGGACGCCGTCGTGGTCGTCGTCGTGGCGGTGGCCGCGGTCGGCGCCTTGTCGGTGGTGGCGGTCGGGGATTGTGCAAACGCAACGGTGGCAAGCAGTGCAGTACCGGCGAGGCCGGCGGCGATCGATTTCATCATCATGTTGTCCTCTCCTTCACAAAAAACTCGTGTGGAGAAAACAGCGCTGATCACGCGCGGTTCCTTGCGCGCCGCAATTTCGTCGCGCGATGCGCGCGCGCAGAATTTCGCGCGAGTGTTCCTGCGTCACTCAGTAACATTCTGCGCCGCACGGTTCCCCGCCGACGATCGTGCGCCCTGGGTGAAGCACGATCGCGGCGAGGACCGCGCCGACCCTGATGGTTCAGGTCAGCTCTTGTAGTCGATCAAAAGCGCGGAGAAATCGGACTTGCCGGACGAGCTGCCGTTGGCGCCGTAGGACGATGACGAGGATTGCGATTGCTGCAAGGCCTGGAGGAACTGCTGCAGGATCTCGGCCGTGGTCTGGTCGCTGGAGGTGCTGCTGGTCGTGTCCGTCGAGGACGCCGAATCCGAAGAGCTGTCGTCCGGTGGCGGACCGGGCGGAGGCCCGCCCGCGCCGCCTGGCCCGCCGGGACCGCCCGCGCCACCCGGACCGTTCGCGAAGGCCGACTGAAACACGCCCTTGAGCTCGTCGGCCTGGTCGGAGGTCAGCGTCCCGTTCGACACCTCGTTCGAGATCAGGTCGTCGATCTTCGACTGCATGTCCTCCTTGGAGGGACGCGTGCCGCTCGACTGGTCGCTCGACCGGCTCTGCTGGAGCGCGGTGTCGATGTCGGTCAGCGCGGTCGAGAGCGCGGACTGGTCCGACGACGAGACCGTGCCGGCGGACACCTGCGATTGTAATTCCTGCTGCAGCCGCTGCAGCGGCGACTGGATATTGCCGGCGGAGGCCGCCGAGATCGAGGTCATGATGGCTCCGTGGTTTTTGCGGGGTTTCACTGCCGCCCACGCCACGGTATGGTTAACGGCCTTAACGATACCTTGCCGTTCCGCAACGGTGCGATTGCCGTCTGTTGCGGGACGCCGGGCAGAAACAATCCGAAACAAAAATCTTCGCCATTTGGCCCGAATCTTGGACAAACAAAGCGCATGGCCATTCCCAATCCCAACATCCTGGTCGTCGAAGACGACCGCGAAACCCGGACGTTGATTGCGAAGTACCTGCGCAACAACGCCTGCAACGTCACCGCCGTGAGCGACGGCCGCGAGATGTCGCGCGCCATGTCCGATCACCGCGTCGACCTCATCATCCTCGACGTCATGCTGCCCGGCGAGGACGGCCTCAGCCTGTGCCGCAAGGTGCGTGCCGAGTCACAGACGCCGATCATCATGCTGACCGCGCGCGGCGAGGACGTCGACCGCATCGTCGGCCTCGAGATGGGCGCGGACGATTATCTGCCGAAACCCTTCAACCCGCGCGAGCTGCTCGCTCGCATCAACGCGGTGCTGCGCCGCCAGGCCGCGGCGCAAGCCGCAAGCTCGATCGAGGGCGCCTCCGCGCTCACCTTCGAGGGCTGGCACATCGACCTGCGGCTGCGCGAGCTGCGCAATCCCGAAGGCGCGCGCGTCGCGGTGACCAGCGCCGAGTTCGATCTGCTCCGCACCTTCTGCGAACGGCCCGGCCGCGTGCTGTCGCGCGACAGCCTGCTCGACCTCACCCAGGGGCGCAACACCGGCTCGTTCGAGCGCTCCATCGACGTGCTGGTCAGCCGTATCCGCCGCAAGATCGAGCCGAACCCGGCCGATCCCACCCTGATCAAGACGGTGCGTTCCGGCGGCTATCTGTTCACGCCGCGAACTCAAGTCGCAGGCTCGCAGGCGGCAAGCACCCAGGCAGCTGGCACTGAAGCGGTTGCGGCGCCCCTGAGCAATTGACGGGGACGCCGACGATGAGGCCGTTCGGGTTCTTTCACCTCAAGGGGATCGGCGGGCAGATCGCCGCGCTGGTGCTGGCTTCGACCGTCGCGCTCCACCTCGTCGTCACCACCGCCTTCCTGATCAGCCGGCCGGACCGCCCCGACACGCCGCCGGACGGCGCGCATCAATTGACCGACGCCGCGCTGCTGCTCGGCTCGGCCGAGGCGAGCGAGCGTCCGCGCCTGCTCGCCGATCTCGCGCGCGCCTTTCCAAAGCTCGGCATCGAGATGCTCGCGCCCGGCACCGCGAGCGTCGAGGAGAGCGACAATCAGCATCTGCGCGCGATGCGCCGTCATCTCGGGCGCGGATACAAGGCGGTTCAGCTCGCCCCTGGCGGCGGCGAATCCCGCGTCGGCGTCGAATTGCCCGACGGCACCATGATATCAGCACATGTCGATGGCGGGCCGCGACAATGGTTTTGGGGCGGCCCCTGGCTGATGGCGCTGATGAGCGCGTTCATCTGCGTCACCGTGCTCGGCCTGTGGGCGGCGCGCGCGCTGGCGGCTCCGCTGTCGTCCTTCGCCAAGGCGGCCGAGAATTTTAGTCTCGACGGCGGCGCCGAGCCGCTGCCCGAGCGCGGCCCCGAGGAGATCCGCTCGGTCGCGCGCGCGCTCAACCGCATGCATGAGCGGATCGCGCGGCTGATGTCGGATCGCACGCGGATGCTGGCCGCGATCAGCCACGATTTGCGCACGCCGATCACGCGGCTGCGCCTGCGCGCCGAGTTCATCGAGGACGAGGGCAACCGCAAGCGCATGCTGATGGATCTCGACCAGATGCGCGCGATGCTGGAAAGCGTGCTGTCGCTGCTGCGCAACGACCGCAAGATCGAAGCCGTTACGCTGGTGGACATCGCCAGCACGCTGCAGCTCGTCGCCGACCAGTTCGGCGACATGGGCCATGTCGTGCATTACGACGGGCCGGCCTCCGCGACCGCCGCCGCGCGGCCCGACGATCTGCATCGCGGCGTCACCAACCTCGTCGAGAACGCCGTGCGCTTCGGCGCCGAGGTGACGATCCGCCTCGACGTCTCCGGCACCACGTTCGTCATCGACGTCGAGGACGACGGTCCCGGCATTTCGGATGCGCGCAAGCAGGAGATGCTGGAGCCGTTCGTGCGCGGCGACGACGCGCGCACCATGGACGAGTCCACCGGCTTCGGCCTCGGCCTGTCGATCGCGCGCGCGATCGCGGTCGCCCATGGCGGCGAGCTGTCGCTGCACGACCGCGAGCCCCACGGACTGATCGTGCGGATGCAATTGCCGCTGTGGCAGCAGCCCCGGCTTGCGGCCTGAGATACCGACTTAGAACCGCCGCTTACGCCGCGAGCGGCGGATGCTCGACGGCGACCTCGTCGAAGATGGCCACCGCCTCGAAGCGGTAGTTGCAGGCGTGGCAGGTCCAGAGATAGCTGACGCGCCCCTCGCCCGGCTCGATCCAGTCGGGCTGCGGGATCGGCGTGCCGCATTGGGCACAGGGGTTTTGCCTGGGGGTCTCGCTGAGGATTGCTTTTGTCATGGCACCTCTCCCGATTTGCTAGCCGCTTCCTACTCGCTTTCGCGCGCCTGCGCGAATAGACAGTCATGCTGCCGCGAGTGGTCCGCCCTGAGGGAACCTGTACGCCGGCATTGAGTCGTAACAGCGGCTCTGCGCTGCAAAATCGTTAACGGCGGCGTTTGGTCACATCATCGCCGCGTTCCGGAGGCCTATCGGCAGCCGGGCGCAGGTCACTCAAGGGCCTCAGGATTATCTTATGAAGATTTTACGCATTGCCGCGCTGCTCGCGGCCGGGCTGACATTGCCGCAGGCCGCCTTCGCAGGTCAGGCCGAATATGCCGAGATGGTCGCGGCCCATGCCCGCGCCAACGGCGTTCCGGAGGCGCTGGTACATCGCGTGATCATGCGCGAGAGCCGCTATCAGCCCGGCCTCGTCGGCCATGGCGGCACCATCGGGCTGATGCAGATCAAGCTCGCGACCGCCCGCGGCGTCGGCTACACCGGCGATGCCGCCGGCTTACGCGATCCCAACACCAATCTCACTTATGCCGTGAAATACCTCGCCGGCGCCTATCGCGCCGCCAATGGCGATCACGCCCGCGCCGTGCGCTATTTCGCCGGCGGCTATTATTATGCCGCCAAGCGCCAGCGGCAGGAGGCCGTGCAGGTCGCCACGATGGGCGACATGGGCCAGAGCGGCATGGGTCAAGGCGGCATGGGCCAACTTTGGCTCGAGCCGAACGGCAATCCGCAGCCGATGTTCGGCAATGCGCCGCACCGCAAGCTGGCCCAGCGCGTCCGCAATGCGCGGGCGCAGGCGATGAAGTAACGTCTCGTGTCCCGGACGCGCTGCAGCGTGCAACGCTGCTGCGCAGAGCCGGGACCCAGCATCCCATACTCCAGCATCCCATACTAAGGCATGGGCCCCGGCTCTGCGACGCACCACGCCGCCGAGGGGCGGCGCGCTGCATCGCGTCCGGGGCAGGGCGGCGAGGTTCCCCGCAACACGCGTTGACCACCCCGCCCCGCTGTCCTACATTAGAGCCGTTCCGAGGGGTGCTCCGAGGAGGAGCTGAGATACCGCTAAATGGGCAATAACGCCCAGGACCGCGGTGACCCTTTGAACCTGATCCGGGTCATGCCGGCGAAGGGACAGGGATGTTGCAAACGACCAAGCGACCGGATTCACCGGTATCCATCATCGGCGCAGGCATCGCGGGAGCCTGGCAGGCCCTGTTGTTCGCACAGGCCGGCCATGCCGTGACCTTGCACGAGCGCGGTGACGAGGCGATGACGGATTCCACCAGCCATTGGGCGGGCGGCATGCTCGCGCCCTATTGCGAGGCCGAGGTCGCCGAACCCATCATCAGCCGCCTGGGGCTGCGCTCGCTCGAGGTCTGGCGGCGCGAGCTGCCCGACACGCCTTTCAACGGCTCGCTCGTGGTCGCCCATCCGCGCGAGCGCAACGACTTCGAGCGCTTTGCGCGCATGACCGAGGATCACCGCCGGCTCGACGCCGCCGGCCTTGCCGAGCTCGAGCCGTCGCTGGAGGGCCGCTTCCGCGATGCGCTGTTCTTCCCGGCCGAGGGCCATGTCGAGCCACGCCGCGTGCTGCCGCAGCTGCACGAGCGCATCCGCGCCGCCGGCGGCACCATCAAGTTCTGCAGCGACGTCACGGCGAACGATCTCGCAAAAGACTCTGACGGCATCGTCATCGACTGCCGCGGCCTCGGCGCCCGCGACGAGCAGCCGGAGCTGCGCGGCGTCAAGGGCGAGATGATCCTGATCGAGACCAGTGAGGTGCAGCTCGCCCGCCCGGTGCGGCTGATGCATCCGCGCTGGCCGCTCTACGTGATCCCGCGCGAGGACAATCTGTTCATGCTGGGCGCGACCTCGATCGAGACCGAGGACACCGGCGTCAGCGTCCGCTCCGCGCTGGAGCTGCTGGGCGCGGCTTACGCGGTGCACCCCGCCTTCGGCGAAGCCCGCATCGTCGAATTCGGCTCCGGGCTTCGTCCCGCTTTTCCCGACAATCTGCCGCGCATCGGCATTCGCGGCCGCAGGATCACCGTCAACGGCCTCTATCGCCACGGCTTCCTGATCGCGCCCGCGCTCGCCGAGCTGACGCTCAACTATGTCGAGCGCGGCCAGATCGACAACGAGGTGATGCAGTGCTTGTGATCGTCAACGGTGAGCAGCGCGAGGTGAACTCGGCCAGCGTCGACGCGCTGCTCTCCGAGCTCGACTACGAGGGCACCCATTTCGCCATCGCGCTGAACTACGACGTCGTGCCGAAAAGCCGCTGGGCCGAGACCAGCCTGAAGGCCGGCGACGAGATCGAGATCATCACGCCGCGGCAGGGAGGGTGAGGATGGATGCTGTCTCTCACCACGAACTCCGCCGTCATCCTGAGGTGCGAGCCGTCTTCGGCTCGCCTCGAAGGATGGCCGCGCCCGCAGCTGTCATCCTTCGAGGCGCGCAAGAGCGCGCACCTCAGGATGACGGTCCGCGCTTGTTGCCTGCAAGGAAATTGAAGCCATGGTGACCTTCTACGGCAAATCCTTCTCTTCCCGCCTGCTCATCGGCAGCGCGCTCTATCCCTCGCCTGCGATCATGCAGTCCGCGATCCGCGCCTCAGGCTCGAACATCGTCACGGTGTCGCTGCGGCGCGAATCCGCCGGCGGCAAGTCGGGCGATGCGTTCTGGAAGCTGATCCGCGAGCTCGACGTCACCGTGCTGCCGAACACCGCCGGCTGCCGCAGCGTGCGCGAAGCCGTGACCACCGCCAAGCTCGCGCGCGAATTGTTCGGGACGTCCTGGATCAAGCTCGAAGTCATCGCCGACAACGACACGCTGCAGCCCGACGTCGTTGGCCTCGTCGAAGCCGCCACCATCCTGATCAAGGACGGCTTTGAAGTGTTCCCCTATTGCACCGAGGATCTCTCGGTCGCCAACCGCCTGGTCGATGCCGGCTGCAAGGTCGTGATGCCGTGGGCCGCTCCGATCGGCAGCGCGAAGGGCATCACCAATCGCGATGCCTTGATGCTGATGCGCGACCGGCTGCCCGACATCACGCTGGTGGTCGATGCCGGCCTGGGCGCGCCCAGCCACGCCGCGCAGGCGCTGGAGCTCGGCTATGACGCCGTGCTGCTCAACACCGCAATTGCAAAGGCCGCCGATCCCGTCGCGATGGCAAAAGCCTTCCGCTTGGGTATCGAGGCCGGCCGCACCGCCTTCGAGGCCGGGCTGATGAACGCCCGCGACTTCGCCTCCCCCTCCACCCCTGTCGTTGGGACCCCGTTCTGGCATGCCGTATCCTGATCGCTTCTATCCCGTCGTCGACAGCCTCAAATGGGTCGAGCGTCTGACCAAGCTTGGCGTCGGCACCATCCAGCTGCGCGCCAAGGCGCTCAACGACGCCGATGCGCTGCAGATCGTCAGCGACGCGCTGGCGATCACCAAGGACACGCAAGCCAAGCTGGTCGTGAACGACTATTGGCGCGCGGCGATCGTCGCGGGCGCAAAATATTTGCATCTCGGCCAGGAGGATCTCGCGGAGGCCGATCTCGGCGCCATCCGCGAGGCCGGCCTCTCGCTCGGCGTCTCCACGCATGACGATGCCGAGCTGGAGACCGCGCTCAAGGCCAAGCCCGATTACGTCGCGCTCGGACCAATTTTCTTCACCACGCTCAAATCGATGCGCTTCGAGCCGCAAGGCATTCCGAAGATCACCGATTGGAAGAAGCGCATCGGCCCCATCCCGCTGGTCGCGATCGGCGGCATCAAGTTCGAGCACGCCGCGGAGATCTTTGCGGCGGGTGCGGATTCGATCGCGGTCGTGTCCGACGTCACCCAGAACGCCGACCCCGATGCCCGGGTCCGGCAATGGCTCGGCCTGAAGGAGACGGCGTGATGCGCACGGCGCTCTCACTCCACACCCAACTGTCATCGCCCGGCTTGACCGGGCGATCCAGTACGCCGCGGCTTCACGGTTCTTACCGCGACGCCGCGGCGTACTGGATTCCCGCCTTCGCGGGAATGACAGCTGTAATTGACGCACGCGCGGCGAAACCAACGAATTAAACCGGAGGATCCCATGAACATCCGCTCCAATCCCGAAAAAACCGTCCCCGCCGTCACCACCGGCCCGCTGCCCTCCTCGCGAAAGATCTTCGCCTCCCCCGACGCCGCGCCCGATCTGCGCGTGCCGCTGCGCGAGATCATCCTGTCCGAAGGCGCGGGCGAGCCGAACCTCCCTGTGTACGACACCTCGGGCCCCTACACCGACCCCTCCGTCACCATCGACGTCAATGCCGGCCTTGCGCGCGGCCGCAAGCAATGGGTGCTGGAGCGCGGCGGCGTCGAGGAATATCAGGGCCGCCAGATCAAGCCGGAGGACAACGGCAGCGTCTCCACCGACAACGCCGCGCGCGCCTTCTCGGCCTATCACCAGCCGCTGCGCGGCCTCGACGGCCACAAGATCACGCAGCTCGAATTCGCCCGCGCCGGCATCGTCACCAAGGAGATGATCTACGTCGCTGCCCGCGAGAACCTCGGCCGCAAGCAGCAGCTCGATCGCGCGGAAGCCGCCCTTGCCGACGGCGAAAGCTTCGGCGCCTCCGTGCCCGCCTTCATCACCCCGGAGTTCGTCCGCGACGAGATCGCGCGCGGCCGCGCCATCATCCCCTGCAACATCAACCACTCCGAGCTCGAGCCGATGATCATCGGCCGCAACTTCCTGACCAAGATCAACGCCAATATCGGCAACTCGGCGGTGACCTCGTCGGTCGAGGAAGAAGTCGAGAAGATGGTGTGGGCGATCCGCTGGGGCGCCGACACCGTGATGGACCTCTCGACGGGCCGCAACATCCACACCACCCGCGAATGGATTTTGCGCAACTCGCCAGTGCCGATCGGCACCGTCCCCATTTATCAGGCACTGGAGAAGTGCAACGGCGACCCCGTCAAGCTGACCTGGGAGCTCTACAAGGACACCCTGATCGAGCAGTGCGAGCAGGGCGTCGACTATTTCACCATCCACGCCGGCGTGCGCCTGTCCTACATCCACCTCACCGCCAGCCGCGTCACCGGCATCGTCTCCAGAGGCGGCTCGATCATGGCGAAGTGGTGCCTGGCGCATCACAAGGAGAGCTTCCTCTACACGCATTTCGACGAGATCTGCGACCTCATGCGCAAGTATGACGTCTCGTTCTCGCTCGGCGACGGCCTCCGTCCGGGCTCGATCGCGGACGCCAACGACCGCGCGCAGTTCGCGGAGCTGGAGACGCTCGGCGAGCTCACCAAGATCGCGTGGGACAAGGGCTGCCAGGTCATGATCGAAGGCCCCGGCCACGTGCCGATGCACAAGATCAAGATCAACATGGACAAGCAGCTCAAGGAATGCGGTGAAGCCCCGTTCTACACGCTCGGGCCCCTGACCACCGACATCGCGCCGGGCTATGACCACATCACCTCAGGGATCGGTGCGGCCATGATCGGCTGGTTCGGCTGCGCCATGCTCTGCTACGTCACGCCGAAGGAGCATCTCGGCCTGCCCGACCGCAACGACGTCAAGGTCGGCGTCATCACCTACAAGATCGCCGCCCACGCCAGCGATCTCGCCAAGGGCCACCCCGCCGCGCAACTGCGCGACGACGCCCTCTCCCGCGCCCGTTTCGACTTCCGCTGGAGCGACCAGTTCAACCTCGGCCTCGACCCCGACACGGCCAAGAACTTCCACGACGAGACCCTGCCCAAGGAAGCTCACAAGGTCGCGCATTTCTGCTCGATGTGCGGACCGAAGTTCTGCTCGATGAAGATCACGCAGGACGTGCGGGATTACGCGGCGACGCTGAACGATCCGGCGGCGGTGGGGATGTCGATGAGCGGGACGGCCGAGGATGGGATGAAGCAGATGAGCGCGAAGTTCAAGGAAATGGGCTCAAGCGTTTATCTGGATGCGGAGAAGGTGAAGGAGAGTAATCGGGTGTTGTGAGGCTGACGAAAGTCGCACTCCAATCATGAAAGGGGCGATCGACAGATCGCCCCTTTTTCGTTGCAATGCAGGGGGCATCGAGATTATCTTCGCCCTATGGTTGCAGATGCGTTGAAGCTAGTATTTTGCGACGCTAAACGCCGTTTGGGGATGGGATGAGATGGTCGGAGTAATTTACATCCTAACGAACGTAGCGATGCCTGGCATCATCAAGATCGGTATAACCGAAGGCGACATTGAAGATCGGGTAAGAGGCCTAGATAACACTTCAGTCCCATTGCCGTTTGAATGCTTCTATGCAGCTCAGGTCGCAGAACCTTGGAAGGTTGAGAAAGCTATCCATGAAGCTTTCGGCGACAATCGCATTCGCAAGAGTCGTGAGTTCTTTCGGATTTCGCCGGATAAGCCTAAAGCGATTGTCGAGCTACTCTGCCAGAAGAACGTAACTCCCGGACAAGAGATACTGAGCGAGGCCGACGATCAAGAAGCCTTGAACGAAGAGCGAAAGCGAAGAGCCAACTTTCGCTTCTCTCTGATAGGCATCAAGCCCGGCACAGAATTGCAATCCGTTTTTGACGACAACATAACATGCAGAGTTAAGAATGACCGCTGGGTTGAATTTCGTGGAGAGGAACACAGCCTTTCAAGCTCGGCGCTCCTAGTTGCTCACGAAAAGGGGCTTGGATGGGCGGCCATACAGGGGCCCCAGTACTGGAAACACAACGGCAAGACTCTTGCGGAGCTGCGGGAGGAAACCGCCCAAGAGGACTAAGAGAAATTAGAGCTGAGCCGACGAAAACCAAGGACGCGCAATGACAACCATCGACATTATTGCCCTATGGGGAAAATACATTTTACTTCCTCTCGTAAGTGCAGTCTTTGGAGCCGCAACAAAAGGATGGATAGAAAACCGACGTTTTCTTAAACTTGAGAAGTCGCGAGACATTGTCGGGCGCTGGCGAGGCGAATTGAGGTACATAAAGCCGAAGCAGCCTGCGGAATCGATCGAAATAGAATTCTACCGGTACAGATTTTGGAATTTGCCTTATTGGCTTGATTCCAAATTGATCAGAGGCGTGGTCCGCTCTGGAAACGACACGGATGGAGACTTGTTCATTCAAGGCGGCTTCTATCAACCAGACCAACTCATGCTGGACTATCAAAGCTCTCAGGCCGTCAGACGACAATTTGGAAGCGTAATTCTAAAGTTGGACGCAAGTGGCGGAACGCTATTTGGGAACTTCATCGGTCACTACGATGAGCCTTTGGTGGGCGCTCTGTCTCTTGAGAGAGGTCGGAAATAGTAACAGCCACCGAGTTGAACCTTCCCTGCGATAGATCTACTGACAATCGACTTGCCCGCCCCCATACCCCACCGCCTCCCCGACCAGCTCCGCCCCAACCTCCGCCTCGTCTTCGTCGGCACCGCCGCCTCGACGCGCTCCGCCGAGCTCGGGCACTACTACGCCCATTCCGGTAACCGCTTCTGGCGGGCGATCCATGAGGCCGGGATCACGCCGCGGCGCTATCAGCCGAGCGAGTTCGCTTCGCTGATAGAGCTTGGGATCGGCTTCACCGATCTCTCCAAGACGGGCGCGGGGATGGATCACCAGATCGCGGCGGAGACGATCGACGTGGCGGGGTTCAGGGCGAAGATGGAGACGTACCGGCCGCGCACGATTGCGTTCACGAGCAAGAAGGCGGCGAGCTTGTTTTACGGCCGGCCGTCGACCGCGATTGCGCTGGGGCGGCAGAGGCGCGATGCGAGCTTGCCGGAGATCTTCGTACTGCCGTCGCCGTCGGGTGCGGCGTCGGGGAGTTGGTCAATCGAGCCGTGGCGGGAGCTAGCGACGTGGATCAACCGGGGTCCGTAGGGTGTGTTAGCTGCGCGGCGGCGCGAAGCGCGGGCGCGCGGCGCAACCCACCGCTTGTGCGGCTGCGGATGTAGAAGCTGGTTCGTCACGCCTTGGGCCGTTCCGTGGTGAGGGACCGCAGCTGTGGGCGGCTAACCCACCCGACGAGACCGCAGGCCCTCACCGAAACAGATACGTCACCCCGAACGTCGCCAGATGCGTCCGCATCGCGACGTCGTAGGTGTTGACCGACGGGTCGAACTCGGGTCGGCCGCTCGACCGTGCGACGGTGAAGCCGGCGCTGCCGTAGTCGGCATAGCGGTATTCGGCGCGCGCGAGCCAGTTGCCCCACACGACTGTCTCCAGGCCGCCGCCGAGCGTCCATCCCATCTTCGTGGTCGACGAATTGATGATCGGCGAGGACAGCGCGAAGAAACCGCTGCAGTTGCGACTGGTGCAGGTCGAGGTCAACTCGAAGTTCTGCCAGGCCGCGCCGGCGGTGGCATAGAGCATGGTGTGGGGGTTGACGAGATAACCGGCGCGCGCACGCAAGGAGGCGTCCCAGCGGCTGCGGATCGAAAGGCTCTCGCCCGGTGCCTGGGAGTCGGCGAGATGGATGCTGGTAAAGCCCTCGCGCATCGTGGTGCGGTCGGCGAAGCCGACGTCGCCCTCGACGCCGGCGGTCCATTGCGAGGCGAGTTGCCAGAGATAGCCGGCGTAGGGGCTGGCACGAAACCCGGTGTTGTCCATCGGACGGTTGTTGGCGCGCTCGGCGAGATCGAACGCAGAGCCCCCGATCGTCTCCGACGTCGCCGTCAGGTCGGTGCGCGTGGCGCGCGCACCGAGACCAACACCGACATAGGCGCCGGTCCAGGACGGCAGCATCGCGGCCTGCGCGAACAGCGGATGCGAGCGGCCGCCATTGAGGGGATCGCCGAACTTCCAGGCGAGGCCGACGCTCGCCGTGTGGGTCCGCAGCCCGGTGTCGAAATTGTCGACCGTCAGCGTGGGCCCCGCGCCGCTTCTCGTGCGTGCGATGGCGAAGGGCGAGGTTCCGAAATCAGCATAGCGATAGTCGGCGCGCAGCAGCCAATTGCCCCACAGCGGGGTCTCGATACCGCCGCCGAGCGTCCACCCCGTCTTGATGGCGGAGTTCGACACAACCGCGGGCAGCGCATTGTTGCAGGTGGCGCCGACGCAAACCGAGGTGACGTCGAATTGCTGCCAGGCGAGTCCGCCCGTCACATAGGCCATTGTCGATGGCGTCAGGAGATAGCCGGCGCGGCCACGCAGGCTCGCATCCCACCCGGCCTCGAGTGCGAGGCTGTCGACGAGGAAGGTGGATGAACCGGCCCGCGGCGAGGCGCGAAAGCCCTGGAGGATGGTGGTCTGGCGACCAAGACCCAAATCGCCTTCGACGCCGAGGACCCAGCTTGGTGCCACTTGCCAATTGAAGCCGGCATAGGGATTGACGCGAAGACCCGGGCCATCGAACGGTTGACTGATGACGGCGTCACTGATGTCACGGGGAACGCCATCCTCCAGCACCGATGTGGTGGTGAGGTCGGCGGCCGTCGATCGGAAGCCGAGGCCGAGGCCGGCATAGAAGCCGGTCCACGACGAGACCGCGACGGGCGGCGCTTTGGCGAAAGGCTTGAGCGCGACATCCGCGCCTTGCGCGGGAGCTGCGAGCGCGAGCGTAATCGCGGCCGAAAGCGCGGCGCCACACTGCAGGACCCCGCGCTTGCGGCGGGTCGATGATCGTCGCATGTCGAAACTTCTTGTCGCAATTGTCCAAAATCCCATACTGCGAACGGCGGACGCCTCGCGTCGTCCGATCGAACGACGCCGCGCACAATCCGCCTGCCTGTTGCAGAAACGGCACGGCGGCGATACCACGCCAAGACAGAGGAGCCCGCCCATGCTGACCCTCTACTCCTACCCGGACCTGTTCGGCGTCGCCGACAACAACGGCTACGGCCTCAAGGTCTACGCCTTCTTCAAGCTTGCGGGCGTACCGTTCGTGCACGCGCACATCTTCGACGCCTCCGCGGCGCCGCGCGGCCAGCTGCCTTACATCGTCGACGAGGGCGAGACCATCGGCGACAGCGAAGCCATCATCGCGCACGCCATCGCGAAATATCGCCTGACGATCGACGCCGCGCTCTCGGCCGCGCAGCGGCGCACCAACCATCTCGTCACGCGCATGCTCGACGATCTCTATTGGGTGATGTCCTATTCGCGCTGGCAGGACGATCGCTATTATCCCGCCTTCCGCGACGGTTTTATTGCGCAGCATCCGCAAGTCAGTGCCGAAGGGTTCGAGAAAGCCAAGGCTTACAATTCGCAGCGCTATCACTACCAGGGCATCGGCCGCTACACGCCGGAGCAGGCCTATGCGCGGGGCCTTGCCGATCTCAAGGTGCTGGCCGAGATGGTGCCCGCCGCAGGCTTCGTCCACGGAGCGTCACCGACGAGTTGCGATGCCGGCATCTACGGCTTCCTCGCCAACATCCACTACTTCCCGATCCCGACGCCGCTGAAGGCCTTCGTCGACGCGCACGCAAATCTCGTCGCGCATTGCGAGCGGATCCATGCGATGCTGTCACCGGCATCGCAGTCCTCATCCCAGTGAACATCACAGACCTCATCCTGAGGAGGCTGCGAAGCAGCCGTCTCGAAGGATGGCCGCAAGCGAGAGGCCGTCGTTTCGCACTATCGGCGTGATCCCGCGCAATAAAACAGGCAGGCTGTCGGAATCGAGGCCGGTCATTCGTCCTCCGGCCGAACGTAGATTATCCGGAGTCCCAAATGCCTGCCACCATCACCGCCTTCGAATCCTCGCCCGACCGCGGCCGCGGGCAGGCCCGCGACATGCGCGTGCGCTGGGCCTTCGAGGAGGTCGGGCTGGCTTACGACGTCCGCCTCGTCTCTTTCGCGGCGATGAAGCAGCCGGCGCATCTGGCGCTGCATCCGTTCGGCCAGATCCCGACCTATGAGGATGGCGATCTCGCGCTGTTCGAGTCTGGCGCGATCGTGCTGCACATCGCGGAAAGCCACGATGGTTTACTGCCGAAGGACGCGAACGCGAGGAGCCGCGCGATCGCGTGGATGTTTGCCGCGCTGAGCACGGTGGAGCCGCCGATCGTCGAGCTGTCGATGGCGATGCTGTTCGAGCGCGACAAGGGCTGGTACGCGGAGCGCCTGCCGATGCTGCAAGACCGTGTCCGTGTCAGGCTCGGCGAACTGTCCCGCCACATCGGTGGCGCCAACTGGCTCGACGGCGCCTTCAGCGCCGGCGACCTCATGATGGTGACCGTGCTGCGGCGGCTGGCCACGTCGGGATTGCTCGACGAACATCCCGATATTGCCGCCTATGTCGCCCGCGGCGAGGCGCGGCCGGCGTTCCGGCGCGCGTTCGAGGCGCAGCTTGCGGTGTTCGTCGCGTCGTCGCAGTCGTAGCCCGGATGAGCGCAAGCGACATCCGGGGCCGCTATTCCCGCATGTCGCTTCGCTCATGCGGGCTACGGACCGAGACCGAATGGTGGGCACGGCGCTTGCGCGCCCTTGCCCACCCTACGGCACCTCGCCGCTACCGCATCGTGATCGCAAGACCCGAGAGATCCGCGTTCGCCATCAGGCCGACCTGCGTTCCCGACAGCTCCAGCACCGCGCCCTTCTGGTTGGTCAGCACGATGGCGCGGGCGCCGGCACCCACGGCAAGGCCCGCGCCGGCGGCGCCATAGACACCGGCGACGTCCGAGGGGCGGTTGATGTTGGAGACGCGGCCGCGCAGCACGGTCTTGGATCCGCCGAACACCAGGCCGTAGTCGAGCCCGCCGGTCGAGAGCCCATAGGAGCGGCCGCGAAAGTTCAGCACGCCCGAGCCGCCGGAACCGCCGATGATCCAGCCCGCCTTGTAGATCGTCAGCGTCACGAAACCGCTGTCGGCCTGCGCCGCGGTCGAGAGTCCGGCGAGAGCGGCAATGGCGACCAGCGCGGCGCGAAGGGTGGTAGCGAGCTTCATGGGAGTCTCCGGGGGCTATTTTCTGGGGGAATTCGAATCAGACGAAGGGAATGTACCTGATGGATCGCGGCGGCAACATGATGGGATGAGGCGTGCGCATCGCGGTGAGCAGCTTTCCTGTGCGGCACTGCGCTCTCGAACGGAGTCAGCGTTTAGGGTCGCGTGCCTCCACAGCGTCATGGCCGGGCTCGACCCGGCCATCCACGCCTTCCTCCCGGCACAAGAACGTGGATGCCCGGGACAAGCCCGGGCATGACGGCGGAGTTGGGGCCACAGCACGGACTAATCGCATCATGCCATTCGCCCCCTGTTTTGCCCGACGGCGCAACCGCTCGTTTCGCCTATTCCGCAGCCAAAAAATGTCCAATGATTTCCATCTCATGTCTACTGTGCATGGGGTTGTTTTCGCACTTTTTGGTTTGAGCGCCCGCGCGCCTGCGGCTACGCTTGCGGCATCCGCGACCGTGTTTCGAGGTGATCCCATGCCGATCCAGCATTTCGCGCCCCCGCCCAACGTCAAGGCGCCGCCGCTGTCCTTTGCCACCCGCGTCGGCGATCTCCTGTTCGTCTCGGGCATTCCCGGCTTCGATGCCAATGGCGCGCTGCCCGACGGCTTCGAGGCGCAGTTCGCCAATGTCGTCGTCAACATCAAGCGTGTGCTGGGCGAGGCCGGCGCCGGTGTCCGCGACCTCGCCAAGGTCAACGTGCTGCTGACCCGCGCCTCCGACGTCGCCGCGATGAATGCGCTCTATGCCGGCGCCTTCGGCCCGCCGCCCTATCCGGCGCGCACCACCTGCGTGGTGCAGGCCCTGCCCGATCCGAAGATGCTGATCGAGATCGAGGCGGTGGCATCGCTGGCGAAGGGATGAGCTTTCGGGCGTCCGCAACTGACATGTCCGTGAACGGTCGCGGGGCGGCTTGCCAGCCGGGCCATTTTGCCGCACGACTTCCGCTCTCACGTTCCCATCGCCTTCGTTTCCAAGTTCCCATCAGGAGATATTTCATGCGTCGCGTTCTCGCGCTCTGTGCCGTTGCCGGCATCGCCACCTCCGTCTTCGCCGTGCCGGCTTCGGCCAAGGTCGGCTATTACGTGATCCGCTGGGACAACACCGGCATCTGCCAGGTCTGGAACGAGGACCTCAGGTACAAGCCGTTCCAGTGGGGCGTGTCGACCTACAAGGTCGTGAGCAAGCCGCTGCCGACCTTCCAGGCCGCGTCCGACCTGCAGATCAAGATGCGCGCCGAGCGCCGCTGCACGCTCTAGGCTTGACGCGACAATATTGGAATGCGAGGGCGGATCGCGCAAGCGGTCCGCCCTTTTCCTTTGCGGGGACAGCCGCATTGTTCGGCCGATTTCAGCAAGGTCCTGCGTGCGTCGTTTGAACCTGATCCGCGCATGGAACTACTCACATCTTGTCCGGCGCGCATCCCCCAAGCGTCGGCACCAGCCCCTCCCCGTCATTGCCGGGAGGCGCATCACATCATTCATTTTGAGGAGCCGATCATGCGTCGTATTTCCGTGCTGTGCGCTGCCGCCGGTCTTGCCGTCACCGCGTTCGTGGCCGCGAGTCCTGCACAGGCCAGCTATCACCTGATCCGCTGGCAGGACACCGGCTTCTGCCAGATCTGGGACGAGAGCATCCCGACCACGCCGTGGCCGGCCGGCTATCACCGCGCCAGCGCGAGCATGCCGACCTTCATCGACGCACTCGCCGCCAAGGACGCCGCGCTCAAGAACGGCCATTGCAGCTGGTAAGATCTCGATCGGCGGACGAAGGCGGGCAAGGACGCGGGCATGCGTCCTTGCCCGCTGCTTTTTGCGGGATGCCGTAGAGCGCCCTCACGCGTCCTTGTGCGCGCCGGGATGGATCAGGACGTCGCGGGCGGCGGCGAGGTCGATGAAGGCCTGCGTGCTGCCGCCATGGTCGGGATGCATGCCCTTGGCTGCGCGGCGATAGGCCCGGTTGATGTCCTCGCAGGTGAGCTGACCGGCAAGCGGCAGGCCGAGCATCTGGCGGGCGCGATCCTCGCTCGACAGCTTTTTCGGCATGGCGTTGCGGCGGCCGAAGCGCGGCGCGGTGAGGCCATGAACGACATCGAGCACCACGCCGAGACGACGCTGCGCCGCCACCGTGACGCCGTGATCGCTGTTGTCGACGGCCTGGCGCAGCACCGGCAACGCCTGCTCGGCGGCCTGGCGCAGCATCGTATCCGTGCTCGTCCGCGCGATCTCGGCCACGAGCCGGCCCGCCTCGGCGAAGTCGGCGGGATGCGCCGACCGCAGGCGTTCGAGGGCCAGTTTCCAGGAGTCGAGTCGGGGGTCGAGCCGTTCCATCATGCGCGCAACGTTTAGCAATGACGATCAGTATGCCAAGGCGGCCGTTTCCGACCCCTTAATTTCGAGTTAGCGTTTCGCGAAACTTCGAAACGAAATCGGGAGGAAAATGTCATGGCATTACTTGCAAACCACATCGCCGTCGTCACGGGGGCCGGTTCCGGCATCGGCCGCGCGATCGCCGCCGGCTATGCCCGCGAGGGCGCGCAAGTCGTGCTGCTCGACGTCAACGCCGACACCGCCGCGGAGGCCGCCGGCGAGATCCGGAAAGCGGGCGGCAAGGCCGACAGCTTTGCGCTCGACGTCACCAGGCGCGAGGACTGCTTTGCGCTAGCCAGGCAGGTCGCCGACAAGGTCGGACAGGTCTCGATCCTCGTCAACAATGCCGGCATCACCCGCCGCAACGCCTTCACCGCGGAGACCGAGACGGTGGCGAAGGACTGGAACGACATCATCTCGCTCAACCTCAACGGCGTCTTCAACGTGACGCAGGCCTTCCTCGCGCCGCTCCGTGCGAGCAAAGGCCGCATCGTCAATATCGGCTCGATCCAGTCCTTCGTGCATCTGCGCACGCCGAGCTCGGCGGCCTACACCACGTCGAAGCATGGCGTGCTCGGCTTCACCAAGGCGCTCGCGGTCGAGCTCGGCAAGGAGGGCGTGCGCGTCAACGCGATCGGGCCGGGCTTCATCGAGACCAACATCAACGCCAATGTGCGCGCGACCAATCCGGCGCTGGTGCAGGCCTTCGTCGACCACACGCCGCTGGCGCGCACCGGCAAGCCCGAGGACATCGTGGGTCCCGCGGTCTTCCTGGCCTCCGACCTGTCGGCCTATGTCACGGGCACGATCGTGATGGTGGACGGCGGCTATCGCACCGTGTGAGAACGCGAGATAGGTCCGCATCGTCACGCATCTCGCACCAATCGCGGCGGCTTCGCGGCTTTCGCGAGGTCATCTGGTGCGGCGCTGCGGAATTAACCTTTCATTAACCAAACCCGACCACCGTAGATCTACGGCTTGGGGGTCGTTTGTTCTCGATCCGCTTCCAAAGATGGAAGCGGGCGTTGATCGGGGAGTGTGTTGATGACCACTGTTCATGTCGCTGCGTCCGAGCCGGGCGCCCAATTTCTTGCCCCCAACGAGATCGTTCCGCTTCTGATCGGCGCCACCGTCGGCGAGGTCGAGCGCGAGCTCGTGCTGCAGACGCTGGCGCGCTGCGACGGCAACCGCACGCGCGCCTCGCGCGTGCTCGGCCTGTCGGTGCGCACGCTGCGCAACAAGATCAAGATCTATGCCGCCTCGGGCATCGAGGTGCCCGCCTATCAGGATTAGCGTCCGAGGACGTGCCGCTGAACAAGTCCGCCAATGATGACCGCAAGCGCGATCATCACGACCGCGGCTGCAATCAGCTCGATCGCGCGGAGGAGGAAGGCCGTCATGACGGCCCATGACGGCTGCGGCTCCTCGGCGAATGCGACCGGCACGACGTCGGGTACCAGCTGGTGCGCGAGGCCAAGCGCTGCTGCAAGGACGGCAGCGAACAGGCAAAGGATTTTCCACGCTGCGCGCATCGGTCGCTCCTCGCAAGAGTTGTGGCCGCGAGATCGATGACATGGCGGCACGCGCCGCCGATTGATGTTGATCAAGCGTTATGAGCTGCGCCGGCGGAATTGCTGCTGTCGTCAAACGCCGCTAAGTAGCTTGCTTCCGGTCAAGGGAGCAGCGGCGTGGCAGACGAACAGAAGCGGCAGGGATCTCAAGGTCCGCGCGGACGGCAGGGCGAACCGGGACGGCCGGGGCCGCAGGGTCATCCGGGCCGGCGCGGCCCTGATGGCGCGCGTGGCAAGCCGGGTGCGCAGGGCAAGCCGGGTCCGATCGGAAAGGCGGGACCTCAGGGCAAGCCCGGTCCGCAGGGCAAGCAAGGCGAAGCCGGCCCGCGCGGCGCCATCGGCGCGCAGGGACCCGCAGGACCCCAGGGCTCTGCCGGGCCCCAGGGACCGACTGGGCCGCAAGGCCCGCGCGGCGAGCCGGGACCGGCCGGTCAATTGCCCTCGATCGAGCAGGTGCTGCCCTGGCTCGATCAACTGTTCGACGCCTGGGACGAGCGCCGCCGCCAGCGCGAGCGCGAAGCCGCCGAACGCGAAGCGCTGGAGGCCGCCGAGCGCGCGATGCTGGAGGCCGCCGTGCGGGAGACCGACGAAGCCATGGCCGATGACGAGAGCGACGCCGGCGACGGCGACGAGCATAAGAAAAAGAAGAAAAAGAAGAAGCACGACCACAAGGACTAGCGGCTTGCGCGTGCCCCGGACGCAGCGCGGCATGCAATGCTGCGCTGCTGGGCCGGGGCCCATCTCACCGCAACGCTCGCGCGAGATTGCTGGGTCCCGGCTCAGCGGAGCGGCGCGCCGCACCGCGTCCGGGACATGAGCAATGTTAGGATGCGCCGGAAGCGTCATCCTTGCCCGGCAGCATGCCCATGCGCTCGAACTGCCAGCGCATGGCGCGATACCAGAGATAACCGACCGCCGCGCCGCACAGGGCCAGGATGATCACGTTGGCGCCCGAGAACGAGCCGCTCCACCACATCATCCATGCGGTCCATAGCAGCGTGAAGACGATGGCACCTGCTTTCAGCGGAAGAAGGGGGCGGTTCATGATCCTGCTCCGAGCTGTCAAAACCCCGGCGGACATCATGGCAGAGCGAGGCGCCCGATACCGTGAGCCAGATCACGGAACGCGTGGCCGGAGCTAGCCGAAGCGCAGCCGCGAGCGCTCCTTCGCCCTTTCCGCCTCGACCTCGCGGTCACGCGCTGGCGCATGGGTGTGCAGCGAGATCAGGAGCTTTCGCGCGGCCTCCGACACCTCCGCGACAGCGCGATCGAACGCCGCCTCGTTGGCCTGCGACGGCTTGTTGAAGCCGGACAGTTTCCGCACGAATTGCAGCGCGCTGGCATGGATCTCATCCTCCGTCGCCGGCGGCTCGAAATTGAACAGCGTCTTGATGTTGCGGCACATGCAGGTCTCTCTTTCGGATGTTTCCCTGAAGACGATCGGCGAAGTCGAAATCCTACATCCTTCTCCGCATTTCTGTTAAGTTCCACCGCAACGCGGCCGCCGACCATGAGCCGCAACGGGGGAGAGAAACATGAAGGCTTCCTTTGCCGCGCTGACGGCTGTTCTGCTGTCCTTTTCGACACCGATATGGGCCGCCGATTATCCGGCCCCCAAGCAGGGCGACTGGATCGCCAGGGATTTCAAGTTCCACACCGGCGAGACCATGCCGGAGTTGAAGCTGCATTACACCACGGTGGGCGAGCCCTCGGGTCAGCCGGTGCTGGTGCTGCATGGCACGGGCGGCTCGGGCACCGGCATGCTGGGGCCTACCTTCGGTGGTGAGCTGTTCGGCCCGGGGCAACCGCTCGACGCCACCAAATATTACATCATCATTCCCGACAATATCGGCCACGGCAAATCATCGAAGCCGTCGGACGGAATGAAGACGAGCTTCCCGAAGTACAATTACGACGACATGGTCGAGGCCCAATATCGGCTCGTAACGGAAGGCCTCGGCGTCAAGCATCTTCGACTCGTCATCGGCAATTCGATGGGCGGCATGCAGACCTGGCTTTGGGGCGAGAAATATCCGAAGGCGATGGACGTCCTGGTTCCGATGGCCTCGCAGCCGACCGAGATGGCCTCGCGCAACTGGATGATGCGGCGGATCATGCTCGACACCATCCGCAACGATCCCGACTACAACGGCGGCAACTACACCAGCCAGCCGCGCATGATGAAATACGCCACCACCGCCTACGGCATCGCCAGCATCGGCGGTACGCTGGCCTATCAATCGCAGGCGCCGACCGCCGCCAAGGCCGACAAGATCGTCGACGACCGGCTGGCAACGCCGATCACGGCCGATGCCAACGACTTCGTCTACCAGTGGGAGTCCTCGCACGATTACAATGCCGGCGAGAAGCTGGAGCAGATCGAGGCGACACTGCTGCTGATCAACTCAGCCGACGACGAACGTAACCCGCCCGAGACCGGCATCACGGACGCCGCGATGAAGCGGGTCAAGAACGGCAAGCTGTATCTCATCCCCGCGAGCACCGAGACGCGCGGCCATGGCACCACGGGCAACGCGAAATTCTACGCCGAGCAGGTCCGGCAATTGCTCCAGACGGCGCCGCAGCGGACGATGTAGCCCGCGCGGGGAAACAGCATGTCGAAAGCGCGCTTTCGCAAGGCCGCGCTCGCGCTTCCTGGCGTGATCGAGGGCGCGCATCACGGCCATACCGACTTCCGCGTCGGCAAGCGCGTGTTCGCGACGCTGGGCTACCCCGATGACGCATGGGGCATGGTGAAGCTCACGCCGGATCAACAGACCCTGCTCGTCGATGCGGAGCCGGAGATGTTTCGTCCGGTGCCCGGCGCCTGGGGTAAGAACGGCAGCACGAATGTGAAGCTGGCGAAGATCGATCCGGTGACCTTGCGGAGCGCGCTCGAGATGGCGTGGCGCAACGTCGCGCCGAAATTGCTGCTCGCATCGCTCGATGCGCGATAGCGAATACCGCAACGCATCATACGCGACGCTTCGCGCGCCGCATATTATTTGAGCATGCAATGCGCTGGCAGCTCGGGCTTAATCGCGTCAACGATACGAATCGGAACGCGACGGAGGATCGCATGCGCAGGCTCGCATTCTGCGTTTGGCTGGCCGCGATGACGGCGCTGACGAGTGCCGCGTTCGCGTTCGACAACGGGCAATACGACCACGTCCCGCCCGATATCCGTGCCTGGTTCAAGAGCGTGATCGCGCCGAACGGCGTGCCCTGCTGCGACATCTCCGACGGCCATCGCACCGACTACGACGTGCGCGCGGGCAGCTATTGGGTTCCGATCGAAGGGCAATGGATGGAGGTGCCCGAGCGCGCCGTCATCCGCGATCGCGGCAATCCGGTCGGCCAGGCGGTGGTGTGGTATGTCCACCACCGCGGCGCCATCATCATCAGCTGCTTCGTGCCGGCGGATGCGGTCTAGCCGCACGATGGCGCGTCAGCGCTGCGCGTGGTAGTTCGAGCAATGGCTTCCGCAAGCGACCGAACACGCGCGGTGATGCGCTTCGTCATGGCGGCGTTCTACATCGCGGCCGGTGTCGCGCATCTCATCGCCCCTGAGAAGTTGCTCGCGATTACGCCGTCCTGGGTTCCGTTCGCGGCGCAAATCGTCCTCGTCACCGGCATCTGCGAAATCGCCGGCGCCATCGCGCTGGTCACGAAGCCCCTGCGCTGGTGGGCAGGGGTGGCCTTTGCGCTCTATGCGCTGTGCGTCTGGCCGGCGAACATCAAGCACGCCCTGGAGGGCATCGACCTTCCGCCGATCCCCAACAGCTGGCTCTATCATGGGCCACGCCTGATGTTTCAACCGGTGCTGATCTGGTGGGCGCTGTACTGTGCCAGCGTCATCGACTGGCCGAAGCGGCGCGACAAGGGGGATAGCGGCCGGACCGAAGGATGATAGTCTCGACACGTGCAATCAAGGAGCCCCTCGTGACCGATCTTTGCGCCGACGACCTCGCCGCCATCTATGCCAAGCCGAGCCCGCGCGTGATCGCGAAAGCGCGGCCCGCGATCGACGCGCATGCGAAGAAGTTCATCGAGATGTCGCCGTTCTGCGTGCTCGCGACGTCGGGCGCGGACGGCAGCGTCGATGCCTCGCCGCGCGGTGGCGGCATCGGCTTCGTCCACGTCGCCGGTCCCAACCAGCTCTTGATGCCCGACCGCTCCGGCAACAACCGGATCGACAGTTTTCGCAACGTCGTCGAAGGCTCGGGCTTCGTGCAGATGTTGTTCTTCGTCCCGGGGATCGACGAGACGCTACGCGTCGGCGGCCGTGGCACGCTGTCGGCCGATCCGGATCTGCTGGCGTCCATGGTCGAGTTCGGCAAGCCGCCGCGCGCCGTGCTGAACCTTGACGTCAGCGAGGTTTATTTCCACTGCGGCAAGGCGCTGATGCGCTCGCAACTATGGTCGTCGGAAAAGGTGCAGCGCTCGGTGATGCCGAGCATCGTCACAGTCATCCACGACCAGACCGGCCTTGGCGAGCCGGCGAGCCAGGAGAGCGTGGAAGAAATCTACAAGACGCAATTGTAGGTGGGACAGCAATGATGGTGTCGTCCCGGACGAGCGAAGCGAAGATCCGGGACCTCGGCGCGAGCGCTTGCGCTCGTCGCCATCGAGTATGCGGCGACGACGTCCGTCGCGACGCCAGGGCTTAGTGCCCTTCGCCCTCGAGCCCGCCGACGTGCTTCTGGGTGTAGAGCTCGAGGCCGATGCGGCCGATCAGGTCGAGCTGGGTTTCGAGGAAGTCGATGTGGTGCTCCTCGTCGCTCATCAACTTCTCGAACAGGTCACGCGTGACGTAGTCCTTGACGCCGTGGCAGTAGGTCGCCGCTTCCTGGTACAGCGCACGCGCGCTCATCTCGGCCGCGAGATCGCACTCGATGATCTCCTTGACGTTCTGGCCGATGCGCAAGGGATCGAGCACCTGCATGTTCGGAAAGCCGTCCAGGAACAGGATGCGCGCGGTGAGCTTGTCGGCGTGCTCCATCTCCTCGATGGACTCCTTGCGCCAGACCTTGGCCATGTCGAGGAGGCCCCAATTGTCGAGGAAGCGGTAGTGCAGCCAGTACTGGTTGATCGCAGTCAGCTCGTGACGCAGTGACTTGTTGAGATAGTCGATAACTTTTGCGTCGCCCTGCATGGTTCACTCCAGCTCTTGCAGTCCAAATCGGCCCCAACCGAGTTTAGAACGCTTCTAAGTCAGTTTACGAATGAGGGCAACTGGCTACGGAGACGCAGCCGGGGAAAAGCTCAGCCAGACGGGCGGGAAATTATCAGCAGGCCGCGAGGGCGAATTGGGCGGGCGCGGCCGTCTCGTCATTGGCGGCCACGGTGTGGCTGTGCGGGCAGCCGGCGCAGCAGGACTGGGCGCAGGGGCCAAGGGTTTCATCGATGATGGTCTTGATCGTCCGCGCGCAGCGGCCGCATTCGGCGCTGCAGCCGAGGCATCCATAGACCTGCTTGGCATGGCGCACGGTGTCGTCGGACTCGACGACGGCGGTGCGGATGTCGTCGTCGCTCAGCACGTTACAGGAACAAACGATCATGGAAGCGGCAGGCCCTTCGGTGATGCGTCATCAGCGATATTCAACGGGCCGGCCGGATGCAAAAGGAAAAACCGGTATTTGAAGCTATTCCAAACTGGCCCGAAAGCAGCCTAGAACGGCCCTAAATTTCAGCGTTGCGCTGGATCAAGATTTGAGGGGATCTAATCTCCGCCGCCGCCCCCACCGTCGCCGCCGCCGCCTCCGCAATCGCCGCCACTGCTGCCGCTATCGCTGCTGGAGCAACTGCCGCCGTCGCTCGAGCTGCCCGAGCTGTCGCTTGAAAACCAGCTCCCCAGCGAGAAGCCGTCGCTGCTCCCGCTGTCGGCGTCGCTGCTGCTGCTGCTTCCGCCGTCGCCGCCGGCCCCTGCACGCGAGCGCCGGCTGCGGTTCTGGAGGTGGGTGAACCAGCCATAGCCGATCGCAGAGACGACCCCGGCAGCAATCAATGCATTGATCATCGCGCTACTCATCATCGTCTCCCCTGGAAGCCGCCGTCCTATGAATTGGTCGCGCCCGGCAAAGGTGCCGTTCATTGATCATTCAAGCGAAGTATGGAACTCTGCCCCCAAAGGTTCCCGCGTGTTTACGAAAGGTCAGCCCATGAAGAAGTTGCTCCTGACGGTCACCGCCGTCGCCGCCCTGGCCGTTGCGGCCGGATCCCCGGCCCATGCGCAGCGCGGCGTCGCGGCAGGCGTGGCGGCGGGAATCATCGGCGGCGCCATCGTCGGCGGCGCGCTGGCCTCTCCGTATTATTACGGACCCGGCCCGGGCTATTACGAACCCGGCTATTACCCGCCCCGCTACTACGCGCCGGCGCCGGGCTACGTCGCTGACGGCTATTACGGTGGCGGCTGCGTCTGGCAGAAGCAGCGCTTCTGGGACGGCTATGGCTGGCGCATCCGCCGCGTTCGAGTCTGCGGCTGAGGCGCCTCGAACCGGTTCACCGCGACAGCTTGAGCTGGACCGGTTCACTACGGACGCGCCGTTCATCTCGGGGCCCGAAAAAGACCGCTTTTTCTCGTCACAGCTCCGTGTGCGTTTACCATGGGTTGACCAATTGCGCGCTTCCTAGCTGCAAGGCCAATTCCATCAGCGTGTTCGTGAACCTTTAAAACCCGGGCGCCTCTAACAAGAGGAACCCATCTCCCAGGAGAGCCAAGAGCATGAAGAAGACTATTGTTGCCGCCCTCACGGTCGCGACGGTCGCCGGTTCGCTGGTGACTGCCACGCCGTCCGCGAAGGCCCATGACGGCCTCGGCGCCGGCCTCGCGGCCGGCCTGATCGGCGGCGCCATCGTCGGCGGCGCGATTGCGTCGAGCCGTCCCGCTTATGGCGGCCCCGTCTACGTTGCCGAGCCCCCGCCGCCCGCGCCCTGCTACTGGCAGCGCCAGCGTTATTGGGACGGTTACGGCTGGGTCGTTCGCCCGGTTCGCGTTTGCTACTGATCTGATCGCATGGCGCTCTTGAGCGCCGCGATCGAAGCCCGGCCGAAACCATCGGCCGGGCTTTTTCTTTGCTCGCTTTTCGTAAGCTCGCGCGCTAGCGCGCCGCCTGGATCGCGCGCAGCACCTCTTCGCTCGGCCAGCAATCGACCTTGAGGCCCGCCGACTTCTGATAGGCGCCGAGCGCGGCGCGCGTCTGCATGCCGGCCTTGCCGTCGATCTTGTCCTTGTAGAGCCCGGCGCGCGTCAGCCCGCGCTGCATGGTCTCGACGTCCTTGGTGCGCAGCTGCTTCGAGGCCGCCCATGGCGTTGAGAATGGCAGCGGGCTGGTCATGCGGTCGGCGAGATGACCGACGAACAGCACGTAGAGGTCGGAGAAATTGTATTCCTTGATGACGAAGTAGTTCTTCGTGGTCAGGAATGACGGGCCGTAGATGCCCTCCGGCTGCAGCAGCGAGGCCGGCTGCGTCTGCTCGGCGGCGCCGAGCTTTTGCCCACGCACCGGCACGAAGCCCTCGCGCAGCCACTGGCCGATCGGCTTGGTCACTTCAGGCACGCCACTGGTGCAATCGACCTTTGCCGGCGCCTGCACCTCGTAAGCCCAGCGCACGCCGCTCTGCCAGCCCTTATTGACGAGCTGCTGCGCGGCCGAAGCCAGTGCATCGGGCACGGAATGCCAGATGTCGATGCGACCGTCGCCGTCGAAGTCGACGCCGTGCTTGTAATATTCGGAGGGGAGGAATTGGGTGAGCCCGGTGGCGCCGGCCCAGGACGAACGCATGTCCTTGCGCGTCACCACGCCCTCGCCCAGGATTTTCAGCGCAAGGATGAACTCGGTGCGGTACTGGTCCTTGCGGCGGCCGACATAGGCCTGCGTCGCCAGCACGCGAACCAGATCATAAGGCAGCGTGTAGCGGCCGTAATCGGTCTCGCGGCCCCAGATCGCGAGCATCACGGTCGCGGGCACGCCGGACTTCTTTTCGATCTCGCCGAGCGGGCCACGATATTTCTGCAGCAGTCGCTGTCCCTCGCCCGCCAGCCGCGCGATCGAGGCTTCCCTGACGTAATCGGCAGGCACCTGCACGAACTCGGCCTGCGACGGCGCGCCGGTCGCGGGACGCCCGGGCAGGATCAGGTCCGGCAGCTTGTAATCCGGCTCGAGCCCGCGCGTCTGCTCGTCGAAAATCTTGCGCGAGACGCCTTCGGCCTGCACCTCCGGCCAGAGCGAGGCGATGAACTGCGTGAAGGCGGCATCGGCGGCGCGGGCGGACGACCAGCCGCAGGTGACGAGGATCACCGCAGCAATGAGCGCCCGCCGCATCATGTCGCCGTCACCGCGTCAGCTTCTTGTACTTCACGCGATGCGGAATGATGCTGTCCTGGCCGAGCCGGCGCATCTTGTCCTTCTCGTAATCCTGGAAGTTGCCTTCGAACCATTCGACGTGGCTGTCGCCTTCGAAGGCCAGGATGTGGGTCGCGATGCGGTCGAGAAACCAGCGGTCATGGCTGATGATGACGGCGCAGCCGGCGAAATCCTCCAGCGCCTCTTCGAGAGCGCGCAACGTATCGACGTCGAGGTCGTTGGTCGGTTCGTCGAGCAGCAGCACGTTGGCGCCGGACTTGAGCATCTTGGCGAGGTGCACGCGGTTGCGCTCACCGCCGGAGAGCGCGCCGACCTTCTTCTGCTGGTCGGCGCCCTTGAAGTTGAACGACGAGCAATAGCCGCGCGAGTTCACTTCCTTCTTGCCGAGCAGGATCAGCTCGTTGCCGCCGGAGATCTCCTCCCAGACGTTCTTGTTGCCGTCCAGCGCATCGCGCGACTGGTCGACATAGCCGAGATGCACGGTCTCGCCGACCGTGATGGTGCCCTTGTCCGGCGTCTCCTGCTTGGTGATCATCTTGAACAGCGTGGTCTTGCCGGCGCCGTTGGCACCGATCACGCCGACGATGCCGCCCGGCGGCAGCTTGAAGGTGAGATCGTCGATCAAGAGGCGATCGCCATAGCCTTTGCTGAGGCCTTCGAAATCGACCACGTTGGCACCGAGCCGCTCGGCGACGGGGATGATGATCTGCGCGGTCTGGGTCTGCTTCTCGCTCGCCTGCTTGAGCAGATCCTCGTAGCGCTGGTAGCGCGCCTTCGACTTGGCCTGGCGCGCCTTCGGCGAGGACGCGACCCATTCCTGCTCGCGGGCGATCGTCTTCTGATGCGCGGCGTCCTCGCGACCTTCCTGCTCGAGGCGCTTCTGCTTCTGCACCAGCCAGGACGAATAGTTGCCCTCGTAGGGAATGCCCTTGCCGCGATCGAGCTCGAGAATCCAGCTCGTGACGTTGTCGAGGAAATAGCGATCGTGGGTGACGATCAGGATCGCGCCGGGATAGTTGCGCAGATGGCCTTCGAGCCACGACACCGACTCGGCGTCGAGGTGGTTGGTCGGTTCGTCCAGCAGCAGCAGTTCGGGCTGGTCGAGCAGCAGCTTGCACAGCGCGACGCGGCGGCGCTCGCCGCCGGAGAGCTTCGTGACGTCGGCATCGTCGGGCGGGCAGCGCAGTGCGTCCATGGCCTGGTCGACCTTGCTGTCGAGATCCCAGAGGCCCTGGGCCTCGATCTCGTCCTGCAGCTTGGTCATCTCGTCGGCGGTCTCCTCGGAGTAGTTCATCGCCAGCTCGTTGTAGCGATCCAGGATGGCCTTCTGCTTGGCGACGCCCAGCATCACGTTCTCGCGCACGCTGAGCGCCGGATCGAGATGCGGCTCCTGCTCGAGATAGCCGACGCGGGCGCCCTGCGCGACCCAGGCCTCGCCGTTGTACTCCTTGTCGAGGCCGGCCATGATCTTGAGCAGCGTCGACTTGCCCGAGCCATTGACGCCGAGCACGCCGATCTTGGCGTCCGGGTAGAACGACAGATGGATGTTATCGAGCACCTTGCGGGTCGGGTAGCTCTTGGTCAGGCCCTGCATGAAATAGATGAACTGGCGCGCCATCGGTCCCGAAAACCTTCGATTTGAGGAAATTTGCTTTGCCGCCGATGTAGCGATCCCGCCCCCAAAGGGCAACGTTTTCCGTCCGTTCACCACGGATGAATACGGGACGGACACCATCCGGCCACCGATCCGGACAATTGAAACCATCTTTTAATCAATCAGGCCGAATGCTCGGTTTCGCGCGGAAACAGCGCCACCCGCTCAGAACGAACGGGAGCACAGCGAGACAGCGTCATGGCTCTGATCGAGACCCATTCCCTTCCTGTTCCGGCAGCAGCCGGCCACGTCTCCGGCTTCGCCGCGGAGATCAAAGGCTTCTGGAAGCGCTTCTTCGCCACGGCCTTCAACCCCTACCGGCCCGAGCTGCACTACATGCGCGGCCCCGGCCCCGCCTGGCGCGCCAAGCACGGCATGGATGCGCCGTTCCGCCTCAAGCCCCGCGACCTCTGAAGCACCTCCTCCTGTCGGATTTTTGAAGACGCAAGCGGCTTGCGCGCCGTCCTGATTACGCGCAACCATGGCCCGGTTCCGACGATGGCGCCCCTGCCCAGCGCCGTCCCTCTCGCCACCAACTCTGGCCCTGGATGAACGCTGATGAGCCGGCTGCGCTGCGCAATTCTCGACGACTATTTCAATCTCGCCCTCGACGTCGCCGACTGGCAGAAGCTGTCCGACCGCGTCGACGTCACCGTGTTCAGCCATCCCTTCGCCTCCGAGCAGGAAGCGGCCGGCGCGCTCGCCGATTTCGAGATCATCTGCGCGATGCGCGAGCGCACCGCGTTCCCCAAAAGCCTGTTCGAGCGCCTGCCGAAGCTGAAGCTGCTGCTGACGTCAGGCATGCGCAATGCCGCGATCGACATCGAGGCCGCCAAGGCCAAGGGCGTCGCCATCGGCGGCACGCAATATTCGCGTGACCCGACCGCGCCGCTGACCATGGGCCTGATCCTGGAGCTGACCCGCGGCATCGGCCGCGAGAATGCGCGCATGCATGCCGGCGAGCCCTGGCAGAGTTTTGCCGGCGTCGAGATCGAGGGCATGACGCTCGGGGTTCTCGGGCTCGGCAAGCTCGGCAGCAAGATGGCCGGTATCGGCAAGGCCTTCGGCATGAACGTGATCGCCTGGAGCCCGAACCTGACGCCGGAAAAGTGCGCGGCCGCCGGCGTCGGCTACGCCACCAAGGAGGAGCTGTTCGCCAAGGCCGACATCGTCACCATCCATGTGGTACTCAGCGAGCGCTCGCGCGGCCTCGTCGGCCGCGAAGATCTGGCGCGGATGAAGCCGACGGCGTTCCTCGTCAACACCGCGCGCGGGCCAATCGTGGACGAACAGGCGCTGCTCGAGGCCTTGCAGCAGCGCAAGATCGCGGGCGCCGGCATCGACGTGTTCGCGGTCGAGCCGCTGCCGGTCGACCATCCCTTCCGCAAGCTCGACAACCTCGTGCTGACGCCGCATCTCGGCTACGCCACCAGGGATGGTCTCGGCATCCATTACGGCCAGATGGTCGAGGCGATCGATGCTTTCACCAAAGGCGGCGAGCTGCCGCGCAAGATGGCCTGAAACGACAACATGGCCTGAAACGAAAAGGGCGTGCCGACGGCACGCCCTTTTGCAATCTGAAGTCTCGCGGCGCGCTTAGCGCACGGTGACCGGCGCGGGCAGCGGCGGCACCACGGTCGGCTGGGTGCCCGGGACCGGGCCAGCCTGGGCGGCCATCGGAGCCGGGCCAGCGGCAGGACCGGGCGCCGGCGCGGCGGAGGCGGTCGCCGTACCGGGCGGCGGGCCACCGGGCATCACCACCACGCGGGTGCCGACCTTGACGCGGTCGAACAGGTCCGAGACGTCCTCGTTCAGCATGCCGATACAGCCGGAGGAGACGAACTTGCCGATCGTCGAGGGCTGGTTGGTGCCGTGGATGCGGTACACGGTCGAGCCGAGATACATCGCGCGCGCGCCGAGCGGATTGCCGGGGCCGCCGGCCATGAAGCGCGGCAGATAGGGCTGGCGCTCGATCATCTCGGTCGGCGGATGCCAATCCGGCCACTCGGCCTTGCGGGTGATCTTCTGCACGCCGGTCCAGGTGAAGCCGTCGCGGCCGACGCGGACGCCGTAGCGGATCGCACGGCCGCCGCCGAGCACGTAATAGAGATAGGTGTTGGGCGTATCGACCACGAGCGTGCCGGCCGGCTCCTTGGTCTGGAACGAGACCTCCTGGCGGCGCAGGTTCGGCGGCAACTGCACGGGTGCAGCATCGGGCTGCTCCTCGGGCGGCAGCGCGGCCAGCGTCACCGGGCGGCCATCGGAGCCGACGGGCGGCTGGCCGGCCTGAACCGTTCCGGTCGCGGCAGGACCGCCGACGGCTTCCGGCGGTCGCATGCCGTCATTGGTCGGGGCCTGCTGGCCCGGGCGATCAGCATAGATGATCTGCGGCGGACCGGCGGGGCGGCCGTAGCGGGGATCGTCGGGCGACATCACCGGGCCCTGCGGCGGCGCGGCCGAGTACACCGGGGGAGCGCCAACAGGGCGGCCATAGCGCGGATCATCAGGCGACATCACCGGACCCTGCGGCGGCGCCGCCGAGTAGACCGGGGGTGCGCCAACGGGGCGGCCATAGCGCGGATCGTCGGCCGGACCTGGCGGCGGCAGCGACGTGTGCGGCATCGCGTCGTCGTCATCCTCCAGCGCGTCGAAATTCGGCGCGCGGTCGCCGGGCCGGTATTCGGCCGGGGCGCCGTAGCTCGGTGCCTGCTGGATCGGATAGCTCTGAGCCTGCGCGAGCGAGCTTCCCGCCGCAGCGACTGTTGCGGCAGCGCATATCGTCAGAAAATGTTTGATCATCATCGCTCTTGTATAGTCCCCGGGCCCATCAGGACCGTTAACGGCCAGATGGCCGAAGATAGCGGCACATTCAAGACATATCAGGCATATTTGCGCCGGAATTGCCGATTTGTGACCCGCAAGACTACCGTTGCCCCGTTGCATCACGGACCGGAAATCGCATCGTGCCGCGGATTGCCCGACACATCGGCCCCGAAATTAAGGGAACGGGCCGGAATCGATGCGGTATGTTCGAATTAGCCTGATTCGCCGCCAATTTGAGCTCCGATCTCCGCGTGGCGAACGCGGCCAACAGTACCGTCACCGCGTTCAGATGGCTCATGGGCCCTGGCACTCCACGCCGCCGGGGCGGAAATTCGTAATCCCTCGATGCTTCCCGGCTTTCGCTTCCTGTTTGCCGCGATCCTGCTGTCAACCTCCCTCCTGGTATTCGGCCTGGGCGCCGCCGCGCTGCTGCGAGCGAGCCATGAGCAGTATGCCAACAACCCCTCCTGGCGGAACGGCCCGCAGGAGCAGCGGTTCGCGCAAGTCTCCGAGCCTGCCCCGCCGGTGCTCGCGGTCCTCCGCGCGGAGCCGGAGGTGACGCCCGAGCCCGAGCCGTCATTGCGCGACCAGGTGCCGACCATCGGGCTGCCCGCAACCGAGCCCGAGCAGGTCGCCGCGCTGACCACCGAGATGGTTCAGCCGCAAGCCGCCACGCCTCCGGTCGAAGCTTTGGCCGACGAGCCGGCCAAGGTCGAGGCGGCAACGGAGGCCACCGCACCGTCGCCCGCCGATACGCTCACGTCGGCCGACACCACGGCGTCGCTTCCCGACACCAAGCCTGACGCAAAGCCCGCCGCTGTCGTAGCCGCCACCGAGCCTGCGCCTGCTGATCCGGCCCTCGCCTCCGCGGCGCTCGAGATCGCCTCGGCCAAGCTGGCCGCGCTGAACGCGCCGGCGACGACGACCGTCAAGGATGCGCCGGCGAAGGCCAAGGTCGACAGCAAGGCCGACGACAAGGCGACCAAGCGCAAGGCGAAGGCCAAGAAGCGGCATCGCGTGGTGCGGCGTCCGCCGCCTCAGCAATTGCAGCAGCAGCTCGATCCGTTCGGGCAGCAGAGTTTTGCGACCACGACCACGCGCACGCGGTGACGTGCCTCAGCGCTCGGAAACCCGTCATGCCCGGGCTTGTCCCGGGCATCCACAATCTTCGTGCCGCGCTTGAAGACGTGGATGGCCGGGTCAAGCCCGGCCATGACGCCGCGGGAGTTGCGGGGCGAGGAAGTGGACCTTCGCAGGTCGTTACGCCGGCCCGGTCGCGATGGCCGGGCCTTTTTCCTGGCCCCATTCCGACCACGAGCCGTCATAGAGCGCGGTGTCGGTAATCCCGAGGCGATACAGCGCGAGCGTCAGCACGCCGGCCGACACGCCCGAGCCGCAGCTCGTCACGATCGGCGCATCGAGCTTGACGCCGGCACCGGTGAAGGCGGCGCGGAGATCGTCGAGCGGCTTCATCTCGCCGGTCGCGGCGTCGAACAGCTGATTGTAAGGCACGTTGCGGGCGCCGGGGATGTGACCGGAGCGGATGCCGGCGCGCGGCTCGGGCGCGCGGCCTTCGAAGCGGTCGGCGGCGCGGGCGTCGATCACCTGCTCCTTCCTGCTTTCGACATTGGCGACCAGCTGCTGCATGCTGCGCACGCGCTTCGCATCGAAGCTCGCCTTGAAGGTCGCCGGCTTCGGCTTTACCTCGCCACTTTCCACGGGGCGCCCCTCGGCACGCCACTTCTTCAGCCCGCCATTGAGGATGCGCACATTGCCGTGGCCGAACGCCAGGAACATCCACCATGCGCGGGGCGCGGCGACCCAGCCGCCGGTATCGTAGAGCACGACGGTGTCGGCGTTGGAGACGCCGAGATTGCCGATGTCACGGCCGAACTGCTCGGCGCTCGGATACATGTGCGGCAGCGGGTTGGAATGGTCCGACACCGCATCGACGTCGAAGAACGCGGCGCCCGGCAGATGCGCGGCGAGATAATCGTCCTTCGGCAGCGGCAGCACGCCAGGGAGCTTGAAGCTGGCGTCGAGGAGCTTGACGTTGGCGTCGTTGAAATGGGCGGCGAGCCATTCGGTGGAGACGAGGGGGTCGGTAGTCATGGGGGTTTCCTTTGTCATTCCGGGGCGCCCGGAGGGCGAGCCCGGAATCCATCGTGCGACAGAGTCAGAGGATGAATGGATCCCGGGCTCGCGCTTCGCGCGCCCCGGGATGACGGGAGCGATTACTTCTTCTTCGGCTCCCACTTCTCTGTCGCGCCGCCGGCATCGCGCCAGGCGGCGTAGCCGCCGGCGATGTGGGCGACGGGCTTCAGGCCCATGTCCTGCGCGGTCTTGGCGGCGAGTGCGGAGCGCAGGCCGCCGGCGCAGTGGAAGACGAACTTCTTGTCTTCCTGGAAGATCGGCTTGGCGTAGGGGCTCTGCGGATCGATCCAGAACTCCAGCATGCCGCGCGTGCAAGCGAACGCGCCGGGGATGCGGCCGTCGCGCTCGATCTCGCGGGGATCGCGGATGTCGACGATGACGACGTCGCCGTTCTTGGAGATCTCGATGGCGTCCTTGGCGTTGAGCGTCTCGATCTCGGCATTGGCCTCGTCGATCAGCGCCTTGATGCCGCGGGTGATGTTCTGGGGCATTGGGTTCTCCCTCTTGTCATCCGGGGCGCGCGTCGCGCGCACCCGGAATCCATTCCTCTACATGCGCTGCGGCCCGATGGATTCCGGGTTCGCGCTAAGCGCGCCCCGGAATGACAACAGGAGCTAGTGCGTCAATTCCTTCATCGCACCTTCCAGCCCCTCGATGGTGATCGGGTACATGCGGTTGGCGAAAATGCGTTTGATGATCGTGGTCGATTCCGAATAGTCCCAGTGCTTCTGCGCGACCGGGTTCAGCCACACCGCGTGCGGATAGGTGCGGATGATGCGGTCGAGCCAGATCGAGCCCGGCTCCTCGTTGACGTGCTCGACCGAGCCGCCGGGCACCATGATCTCGTAAGGCGACATCGAGGCGTCGCCGACGAACACGATCTTGTAGTCGTGCGGATATTTGTGCAGCACGTCCCAGGTCGGCGTGCGGTCGGTGAAGCGGCGCTTGTTCTGCTTCCACACGCCTTCATAGAGGCAGTTGTGGAAGTAGAAATACTCCATGTGCTTGAACTCGCTCTTCGCCGCCGAGAACAGCTCCTCGACCTGCTCGATATGCGCGTCCATGGAGCCGCCGATGTCGAAGAACACCAAGAGCTTCACCGCATTGCGCCGCTCGGGACGCATGTGCACGTCGAGATAGCCGTGATTGGCGGTCTCGCGGATCGTGGTGTCGAGATCGAGCTCGTCGGGCGCGCCGGTGCGCGCGAATTTGCGCAGGCGGCGCAGCGCCACCTTGATGTTGCGGATGCCGAGCTCGACATTGCCGTCGAGGTCTTTGAACTCGCGCTTGTCCCACACCTTGACGGCGCGGTTGTTGCGGTTCTTCTCCTGGCCGATGCGCACGCCTTCGGGATTGTAGCCGTGGGCGCCGAACGGCGAGGTGCCGGCGGTGCCGATCCATTTCGAGCCGCCCTGGTGCCGGCCCTTCTGCTCCTCGAGGCGCTTCTTCAAGGTCTCCATGAGCTTGTCCCAGCCCATGGCCTCGATTTGCTTCTTCTCTTCCTCGGTCAGGTACTTCTCGGCGAGCTTCTTCAACCACTCCTCGGGGATCTCCGCCTTCTCCATGGCGTCGAGCAGGTTTTCCAGCCCCTTGAACACCGAGCCGAAGACGCGGTCGAACTTGTCGAGGTTGCGCTCGTCCTTCACCAGCGCGGTGCGCGACAGATAGTAGAAATTCTCGACCGAATAGTCCGCAAGGTCGGCGTCGAGCGCCTCCACCAGCGTGAGGTATTCGCGCAGCGTCACGGGGACCTGCGCGTCGCGCAGAGAAGTGAAGAATTGCAGGAACATGGCTGACAGATTGCCCGTCGGGGGGCGAACGTCAAGGGGCGGAGACTGCCGCTGAACGCTGGACCGGGAAGCTTTTTGCTCTAGAATTGGCGCCCTCAGGGGTTGTTTTGGGGACGTATGCAATGGGAATTGTCGCAGCGCTCATCATTGGCGCGATCGCGGGCTGGCTCGCGGGCAAGATTGTCCACGGGGCGGGATTTGGACTGATCGGCAACATCGTCGTCGGCATCATCGGCGCGCTGGTTGCGAGCTGGGTTCTGCCGCAGCTCCATATCGGGCTCGCCACCGGCACCTTCGGCGCCATCGTCGACGCCACCATCGGCGCGGTGATTGTGCTGGTCATCCTTTCGCTGATAAAACGGGTCTGAAAGCCTGACCGAACCTGGAACGGCCGCCATGCGCGGCCGTTCGCTTGTCGCGACCGGAGCCGCACCTCGCGCGACGATGACCCAAGGACACGCCAAGGAAACGCAATGAAATTTACCGGCACCAAGGACTATGTTGCGACCGACGATCTCAAGGTCGCCGTGAACGCCTCGATCGTGCTCGAGCGCCCGCTGCTCATCAAGGGCGAGCCCGGCACCGGCAAGACGGTGCTGGCGGAGGAAGTGGCGAAGGCGCTGAACGCGCCACTGCTGACCTGGCACATCAAGTCCACCACCAAGGCGCAGCAGGGCCTGTACGAATACGACGCGGTGTCGCGCCTGCGCGACAGCCAGCTCGGCGATGCGCGCGTCTCCGACATCAAGAACTACATCAAGCGCGGCAAGCTGTGGGAGGCCTTTGCCGCCGAGCAGCGCCCGGTGCTGCTGATCGACGAGATCGACAAGGCCGACATCGAGTTTCCGAACGATCTGCTGCTCGAGCTCGACCGCATGGAATTCCATGTCTACGAGACCGGCGAGACGATCAAGGCCAAGCAGCGCCCGATCATGATGATCACCTCCAACAACGAGAAGGAGCTGCCGGACGCCTTCCTGCGCCGCTGCTTCTTCCACTACATCAAGTTCCCCGACGCGGACACGATGGGCCAGATCGTCGACGTCCACTTCCCCGGCATCAAGAAGCGCCTGGTGGAAGAGGCGCTACGCATCTTCTTCGAGGTGCGCGAGGTGCCCGGGCTGAAGAAGAAGCCGTCGACCTCGGAGCTGCTGGACTGGCTCAAGCTGCTGCTCAACGAGGACATGAGCGTCGAGCAGCTGCGCGAACGCGACCCGCGCAAACTGATCCCGCCGCTGCACGGCGCGCTGCTCAAGAACGAGCAGGACGTGCATCTGTTCGAGCGGCTGGCGTTTTTGAGCCGACGGGAAGTGTGAGGCGAGCCGTGTCCCGGACGCGCTGCAGCGTGCAACGCTGCTGCGCAGAGCCGGGACCCACAACGAGACACGGCACAAGGCTAAGACATGGGCCCCGGCTCTGCAGCGCACCGCTGAAGGAGCGCTGCGCTGCGTCCGGGGCACGAGAGTGCAGTATGGCGCGCCACTCTCCCCTCCCGTCATTGCGAGCGCAGCGAAGCAATCCAGACTTCCTCCGCGGTGGCAGTCTGGATTGCTTCGTCGCAAGGGCTCCTCGCAATGACGGAGCAAGCGAGAGGGCGCGTGAGAGGACGATTTTGCTCTGCGCTCAAGACCACGACGTCTTCAGCTCGTAGGGCGGATTAGCCGAAGGCGTAATCCGCCGCTGTTTGTCTCCGCGTCGACGGAAGCGGTGGGTTACGCCAGCGGCCACGCTCCGCGCGGCCGCTCGCTAACACCCTACGCATCCTCACGCCACCGCCGCGTCCGGGATGCGTGCGGCTTCCATCGGGGCCTTGCCGCGGATGAGATCCGAGGCACGGTCGGCGATCATCATCGTGGACGCATTCAAGTTCGCCGAGATCATGCGCGGCATCACCGAGGCGTCGATGACGCGGAGGCCTTCGAGGCCATGGACGCGGAGTTGGTCGTCGACCACCGCCCACGAACTATCCGCCGGGCCCATGCGGCAGGTGCAGCCGGGATGGAAGGTGGTGGTGCCGCGCTCGGTGGCGGCGTGCAAAAATTCGTCGTCGGTGTTGATGTTGGGGCCGGGGAAATCCTCGTAGGCGTAATAGGGCGAGAGCGGCGCGCTCTTCAGAAGGCGCCGCGCGAGCTTCATGCCGCCGACGACGACGCGGCGATCGAGTTCGGCGCCGAGATAGTTGGTCTGGATGATCGGCGGCGCGAACGGATCAGAGGAGCGGATGCGGACGTAGCCGCGGCTCTCCGGCCGTTGCTGCCAGGACGCGACCGTCATGCCGGGCTCGTCCTCGAGCTGGCCCTGCACGCCTTCCTTGTAGGACGCCGGCGTGAAGGTGAGCTGCAGGTCGGACGAGTCCGCGCTCTCGCCGGAATGCCAGAAGCAATAGACCATGGTCGGCGACAGCGAGAGCAGGCCCTTGCGCTGGGTCGCCCATTTCAGCGCCTCGATCCACAGCGAGAGGCCGCGGCGGAGCTCGTTGATGGTCTTGATGTCCTTGACCCGCGCCACGGTGCGCGGCGCGTAATGGTCCTGCAGGCCCTCGCCGACCGGCAGCGCGTGACGCACGGCGATGCCGTGCTGCTGCAGCAGATCGGGCGAGCCGATGCCGGAGAGCTGCAGAAGCTGCGGCGAATTATAGGTGCCGCCGGAGAGGATCACTTCCTTGTTGGCGCGCACCTCCACCGGCGTGCCGCGAGGGCCACCCTTCATGTAGCGGACGCCGACGGCGTGCTTGCCCTCGAAGATGATCTCGGTCGCGTGCGTGTGCGTGTGGACATGCACGTTCGGCCGCTTCATCGCGGGCTTGAGGAACGCGGTCGAGCCGGAGACGCGCAGGCCCTTGTCGATGGTGCGCTGGCAGTAGGAGACGCCCTCTTGAACAGCGCCGTTGTAATCGGGGTTACGCGGAATGCCGAGCGAGACCGCGCCTTCCATGAAGGCTTCGCAGAGTGGATCGCGCCAGTCCATCGTGGTGACGGTGAGCTTGCCGTCGCGCCCGCGGAAGGTGCTGTCGCCCTCGCCGACCCGCTTTTCGAGCCGCTTGAAGTACGGCAGCACGTCAGCATAGCCCCAGCCGCGATTGCCCATCTGCGCCCAGGTATCGAAGTCCATGCGCTGGCCGCGATTGTAGATGTGGCCATTGATGGAAGACGAACCGCCGAGCGTCTTGCCGCGCGGCGCGTAGATGCTGCGGCCGCCGGTGTAGGGACCGGGCTCCTGCTGGTAGGCCCAGTTGATGCTCTTCATGTGGAAGGTCTTGATGAAACCCGCCGGCAGATGGATGTAGGGATGCCAGTCGGACGGCCCTGCCTCCAGCACACAAACGCTGGTGTTGGGATCTTCGCTGAGCCTGGAGGTGAGGATGCAACCGGCCGAGCCCGCGCCGATGATCACATAATCAAATCTATCCATGATGCCTCGGCCGCCTCTAGCGCGGCTTTTCGTTGAGCTGGTAGTTCAGATGTGCCTTCACCGTCGGCCATTCGGCCGCGGTGATGCTGTACACGACGGTGTCGCGCAGCGTGCCGTTCGGCGCGACCTGATGGCTGCGCAGGATGCCGTCCTGCTTGGCGCCGAGGCGCTCGATGGCGCGGCGGCTCTGATGATTGAAGAAATGCGTGCGGAATTCGACCGCGATGCAGTTCAGCGTCTCGAAGGCGTGGGCGAGCAGCAGGAGCTTGCACTGGGTGTTGAGCGGGCCGCGCTGCGCGCTCTTGCCGTACCAGGTCGAGCCGATCTCGACGCGGCGGTTGGCGGCGTCGATGTTCATGTAGGTGGTCTGCCCGACGATCTTGCCGGCGGCATCGAACACGGTGAAGGGCAGCATCGAGCCCGAGGCCTGCAGGCCAAGGCGACGGTCGATCTCCTTGGCGACGTTATCCGGCGTCGGGATCGCCGTGTACCAGATCGTGTAGAGATCGCCGTCCTTCACGGCCTCTACCAGCCCCTCGCGGTGCTCTTTCGACAGCGGCTCCAGACGGGCATGCTGTCCGCGCAGGGTGGTGGGATCAGGCCAGGGCATTGTTCGCTCCATAATAACTTCCGTCATTCCGGGGCGCGACGAAGTCGCGAGCCCGGAATCCATTCAACCACAAACTCTGCGGCCCAATGGATTCCGGGCCTGCGTGCTTGCGCACGCATCCCGGAATGACAGCGGAATGTATCGGCACATCTTTACATTCACTTGTTCAAAAAATTCAACGGCAAACCGCCGCGGGGCCAGTCCATGGCGACCAGCTCGCCCTTGCCCGACAGCGTGATGTAGGCGGTCTTCAGCCCGGGGCCGCCGAAGGCGATGTTGGTGGTGACGCGGTCGCCGGTCGGGACCTGCTCCACCAGCGTGCCGTCGGGTGCGATCACGGAGATGCAGCCCGAAACGAGGGTGGCGACGCAAACATTGCCGTTCGCCTCCACCGCGAGCGAGTCGAACATCTGGTAGCCGCCGAGGCCGCAGATCGGCTTGCCCCGCTCGCCGCGGTAGATCACGTCGCGCGGCTTCAGCGTGCCCGGCGCGGAGAGCTCGTAGGCCCAGAGCCGGCCCGTCGGCGTCTCCGCGATGTAGACGGTATTTTCATCCGGCGAGAGGCCGATGCCGTTCGCCGGCAAGATGCCGTGCACGATCTCGACGAGCTCGGTCATGCCGGGCTTGAGATAGTACATGCCGCCGACGTCCATCTCGCGCGCGCGGCGCTTGCCGAGATCGGAGAACCACAGGCCGCCCTGCTTGTCGAACACGAGGTCGTTCGGCCCGCGCAGATCGTGCTCGCCGCACTTCGTGACGACGGTCTCGACTTTTCCGGTCTGCAGATCGACGCGCTGGATCGAGCCGCCGAGATAATCGTCGGGCTGCGGGCCCGGCATGATCATGTTGCGGGTCGGGATCCAGGAGAAGCCGCCATTGTTGCAGATGTAGATCTTGCCGTCGGGGCCGAGGGCCGCGCCGTTCGGGCCGCCTGGAATTTTCGCGACGATCTCCTTGCGGCCGTCGGGATAGACACGGGTCAGGCGCTGGCCGCGGATTTCCACCAGCACCACCGAGCCGTCCGGCATCACGACCGGCCCTTCGGGAAATTCGAGGTCGGTGGCGAGAACGCGGACGTCAGACATGTGAGACCCTCCCGGCTGCTTGTTATGACTTGCACGGGATATCCGGCTCGGCCCCACACGCAAGATTTGCCTGAGGTTATGACAAAGTCACCGAGGCTTGCCAAGCAAGCGGGACGGTATGCCAGCGTTGCGCCGCATTCCTTCGGCGCCGCGACATGACCGCGCCTGAACCGCCACTGGCAACGAGCCGGCGTTCGTGGCTACACTCCGCTGAACCGCTCACCAGAAAGCCCGGAGGAACCGCGCCATGGAAATCACCGACGTGCGGGCGCACCATATCCGCATCCCCTATGACGCCGGTGTCGCCAGCTTTCGCCAGGGCGCGTCCGCGATCTCCGCGCTCGACATGGTGCTGGTCGAGGTGTCGACCGATGCCGGACTGACCGGCTGGGGCGATGCTTTCGCTTACGTCTGTCCGCGCACCACGCGCAGCGCGGTCGAGGAGATGATCGCGCCGCAAGCGCGCGGGCTGAAGGTGCCGGATGCGGCCGACATTCCCGCCGCGATGGAGCAGATCCAGCGCAATCTGCATCTGTTCGGCCGCTACGGCATCACCATGTTCGCGATCTCCGGGCTCGACATCGCGCTGTGGGATCTGGCGGCGAAGGTGAAGGGCGTCCCGCTGCATCGCTTGCTCGGCGAGACCAGGCGCACGGCCATTCCCGCCTATGCGAGCCTGCTGCGGATCGGCTCGCCCGAGAATATCGCCAGCGAATGCCGGAAGGCGCTCGCGCTCGGCTATGGCGCGATCAAGCTGCACGAGACCACGGCGCCCGCGGTGTTCGCCGCGCGCGAGGCGATCGGGCCGGCCATTCCGCTGATGGTCGACATGAACTGTCCGCTGACGACCGGGCAGGCGATCGCGTTCGCTACCTCTTGCCGCGATGCGCGGCCGATGTTTCTGGAGGAGCCGGTCTGGCCGCCGGAAGATTTTTCCGCGCTCGCCGAGGTGCGCAGCAAGGGCGGGCTCGACATCGCCGCCGGCGAGAATGCCTGCACCGAATTTCAATTCCGCCAGATGATGGCAGCGGGCGCAGTGAGCCACGCCCAGCCGTCGGTGATCAAGGTCGGCGGCATCACGGAATTCCTGAAGGTTGCCGCGCTCGCCGATCAGCTCAGTGTCAAGATCGTGCCGCACTCACCCTATTTCGGGCCGGGCCTGCTCGCGACGTTGCACCTGCTGGCAACGCGCCCGGACGGTCTGGTCGAGTTGTTCTACCTCAAGCGCGAGGCCTGCCTGTGGGGCGGCCGCGCCGATGCCGACGCCACCGGTCACGTCCCGGTGCCGACCGGACCAGGGCTCGGCTATGAGCCCGATCGCGCGGTGATGGAGCGCTATCGCGTGGCGTGATCGCCGCGGCTATTTTTGCGCGTCCTTGTTCGGAGCGTCCTTGGGCGCCGGCGCGTCCTGCTTCTTCTTCAGGTCTTCGGCGATCTTCGCCTGCGCGGCCTGGAGATCGCCAAGCACCTTCTGCAGACCGGCGACCGTCGTCTTCAGCGCGTCGATCTGGCGAGCCGCCGCGTCCAGCTTCTGCTGATGATCGAGGTTGAGCTTGGTGATGGTCTTCTGCAGGAAGTCGACATTGCTCTGCAGGCAAGAGGTGCGCCGCTCCATGGTCTTCTCGACCGTGCATATCTCGATGCCGGGCACGTCCTGCGCGTGAGCCGGCGCATCCGCCAGTGGCGCGAGCAACAATATCGCGAAACAAATGCCGGCATTTCGAAGCAGCATGCGGGGTTCCTCGTCCGATCGATCACGGCAATGTGCGCTGTTTGGGCGCAGCCGGGTGAGGCTACCACACTCGTACCGCATTCTCGCGTTGAGCTTGCGACCGTTCCCTCGGACGGGGAACGATGATCCGCAGGCGGAAGAAGTGGGCGCTCTTTCCGCGGTTTTGTTTAGGGGAGATTTTTGGAATGGCAACGCGTGACAGACGTCTGGCGGAATTCGACGGCGCCGGAGAGCCGCCGCCGGGCCTTGCGGTCGAGGTGCTGTGCGAGGACCACAGCGGGACGTACCAACTGCCGTTCGCCTGCCACTATGTCGAAGGACGCTGGCAGAACCACGAAGCCGGCATTGCGGTCGAAGCCACCGTCATCGGCTGGCGCCTGCCGCGCGTGAAGCAGCGCGGGGCCGCCTGAAAGCACGTAGCTGTTCCAAAATGCAACGGCGCCGCGCTCCGCCTTAACCTTCGGAACGCGGCCCGAACGAATCACGTCCGAATCAGCGGATTGGCCGTGTACGCACCTGTTCACGGCTAGATGTCGGCACGGCCGCGCGAGGGCGTACAATATCTGTGCAGCAGCAACGACGAGCGCGGCCCGCGTGGGCGCCAAAAGTTAACGATGACAAGGCCATAGCGCCAGGGCGGGCAACGCCGGTCGCCGCCCCCGAAACAGGCGGGGCGGCGCCATGCCTGCCTAATATTCGACCTCGAGCTCCTCGATCTCGGCCGGCTCCTCCAATGCAGCCGCGATCCATTCGGCCATCTCGGGCATCGCCATGACAGTGTCGGCATAAGCCTTCAGGCCCGGCTCCAGCTTGACGTCGTAGGTGACGAAGCGCGTCACCACGGGCGCGTACATCGCATCCGCCATGGTCCGCTGCGCGCCGAACAGGAAGGGGCCGCCCGATGCGGCCAGGCAATCGCGCCAGATGGACCAGACGCGGTCGATGTCGGCCTGCGCGCGCGACCAGATCTTGAAGCCGGGAAAGCGGCCCTTCAGATTCACCGGCAGCGAGGCGCGCAGCGTGGTGAAGCCGGAGTGGATTTCGCCTGATATCGAGCGGCAATGGGCGCGCTGCACGCGGTCTTCAGGCAGCAGGCCGGCGGCCGGCATCACCTCGTTGAGATATTCGGCGATCGCCAGCGTGTCCCAGACCACGGCGCCTTCATGCCGCAGGCACGGCACCAGGATGGAGGAGGACAGCAGCAGGATCTCCGCGCGCGCCGAGGGATCGTCCGGCGCGGTGACGATTTCCTCGAAATCGAGGCCGGAGAATTTTGCCAGCAGCCAGCCGCGCAGCGACCAGGACGAATAGTTCTTGCTGCTGATGGTCAGTGTCGCCTTTGCCATGCGGCTCTTGCCTCCCGCCTGATCGCGGGCACCGCGCAACCCGCGCGGGGCCCGCTCGTGTCCCGTGCTTCCCGCCCGGAGCGCAGCAAGCGACGTGCCAATTCCGGAGGCGGCCGGGCTTCCGTCTGGCTTCGATATTGCATGACGGCAGGGGGACAGGTGGGCGTTTCAGTATGATGTCGATGTATTATCAGGCCTTTCAGAACCACATGGACCTGACGGCGCCGTGGCGCGCTGGGGCTTCGTCCGCGCTGCGATTGCTCGGCCTGGTGCCGCAGGGCATGTCGGACCAGGTCGTCGGCCGGCTCTCGGCCGCGCTGGAGCTGATCTCGCGCTCCACCCTCACCTACGCCCGTCCCGCCTACGGCATCGACAGCGTGATGGTGGGCAACCGCGAGATCGCCGTCACCGAAGAGATCGCCTACGCAACGCCGTTCGGCTCGCTGCTGCACTTCAGGAAAGAGGGCGTCGGCGAGCAGCCGCGCATGCTGCTGGTGGCGCCGATGTCCGGCCATTTCGCCACGCTCTTGCGCGGCACCGTGCAGACGCTGCTGCAGGACCACGACGTCTACATCACCGACTGGCACAACCCGCGCGACATTCCGCGCAGCGAAGGCCGCTTCGGCCTCGACGATTACACCGAGCATCTGATCGACTTCTTAGGCCAGCTCGGCCCGCGCCCGCATATGGTCGCGATCTGCCAGCCGTCGGTCTCCGCGCTCGCGGCCGCCGCGATCATGTGCGAGGACGACCATCCCTCGCGGCCGGCGACGCTGACGCTGATGGCCGGTCCCATCGACACCCGCATCCAGCCGACCAGGGTCAACGACTTCGCCAAGAGCAAGCCGATCGATTGGTTCGAGCAGAACTTGATCAACTACGTGCCGGTGCAATGCCGCGGCGCGCTCCGGAAGGTCTATCCCGGCTTCGTGCAGCTCACCGCCTTCGTCTCGATGAATCTCGAGCGCCACATCAAGCAGCACATGGATCTCGCCAACCACATCGCCAAGGGCGAGCGGGAGAAGGCCGCGACCATCAAGACCTTCTACGACGAATATTTCGCGGTGATGGACCTGCCCGCCGAGTTCTACATCGAGACCGTGCGCGACGTGTTCCAGGAGCATCTTCTGCCGCAGGGCAAGTTGATGCATCGCGGCCGCCCCGTGAACACCAAAGCCGTCAGCCGCATGGGGCTGATGACGGTCGAGGGCGAGAAGGACGACATCTGCTCGATCGGCCAGACGCTGGCGGCGCAGGACCTCTGCACCGGCGTGCGCGCCTATCGCCGCGTCCACCACATGCAGGCCGGCGTCGGCCATTACGGCGTGTTCTCGGGTCGGCGCTGGAACAACGAGATCTACCCGCTGCTGCGGGATTTCGTGCACGTCAATTCGTGAGGCGACTTAAGCCGACCATTCCTCGCCCCAGGCCTGTACGACGTGGCCCGGCGAGACTTCGCGATAGTGCCGCACCGGCGGCTGGTAATCCGGCGCGCGCACCGGGCTTCTGATCTCGTCGTTCGAGGCTTCGCGCCTGGTGCCGCGGCGTGACGGATCCGGCACCGGCACGGCGGCCATCAGCTTCTTGGTGTAGGGATGCTGCGGATTGCCGAACACGGCGGCACGGGGGCCGATCTCGACGATCTCGCCGAGATACATCACCGCGACGCGGTGGCTCATGCGCTCGACCACCGCGATGTCGTGGGAAATGAAGAGATAGGCAAGGCCCATGCTGGCCTGCAGGTCGAGCATCAGGTTCACGACCTGGGCCTTGACCGAGACGTCGAGCGCGGAGACCGCCTCATCCGCGACGATCAGCTTCGGCCCGAGCGCGAGCGCGCGGGCGATGCAGATGCGCTGGCGCTGACCGCCGGAGAATTCGTGGGGAAAGCGCGCGGCCATGTCGGCGGAAAGACCGACGCGGACGAGGAGGTCAGCGACCTTGTCGCGCGCCTGCGACGCCGTCGCGAGGCCGTTGGCGAGCAAGGGCGCCGCGATCGCCGTTCCCACCGACATGCGCGGATTGAGGCTCGCGAACGGATCCTGGAAGATGATCTGCATCTGCTTGCGGAAGTCGCGCAAGGCTCGGCCACTCATGGCCCGCACGTCCTGACCGTCGATCAACACCGTGCCGCTGTCCGGCTCCATCAGCTTGAGGATGGACCGGCCCGTGGTCGACTTGCCGCAGCCGGACTCCCCGACCAGCGCCAGCGTCTCGCCGGCGCGCAAGGTGAAGGAAACGTTCTCGACCGCATGGACGCGGCCCGAGACTTTTCCGAACAGGCCCGAGCGGATCGGAAAACGCGTGGTGAGGCCTGAAACTTCCAGCAGCGGACGCTCGGCCGTCGAGACCGTGTCGGGCGTCTCGGCCGGCTCGTCCGAGGTGCCCGTCACCTTGTCGACGATGGGAAAGCGCATCGGCCGCGCACGGCCATCCATCGAACCGAGGCGCGGCACGGCGGCAAGCAGCGCGCGCGTGTAGGGATGCGAGGGCGCGTCGAAAATGCGCGCGGTGGCGTCCGTCTCCACCGCCTGCCCGCCATACATCACGACGGTGCGGTCGGCGATTTCCGCGACCACGCCCATGTCATGGGTGATGAAGAGGATCGCCATCCCCTCCTCCTGCTGAAGCTCCTTCAGAAGCTCCAGGATCTGCGCCTGGATGGTGACGTCGAGCGCGGTGGTGGGCTCGTCCGCGATCAGGAGCTTCGGCTTGCAGGCCAGCGCCATCGCGATCATCACGCGCTGGCGCATGCCGCCGGAAAAGCGGTGCGGATGTTCGTGAAAGCGCGCCTTCGCCGCGGGGATGCGGACCCGATCGAGCAGGCGCACCGTCTCCGCCTCCGCCGCCGCGCGCGACAGGCCGCGATGCTGGATCAGCGCTTCGGCGATCTGGAAACCGATAGTGAGCACCGGATTGAGGCTCGTCATCGGCTCCTGGAAGATCATGGCGACGTCGTTGCCGCGGATGTCCTTCATGCCGGCTTCCGGCAACGCCAGCAGATCGCGGCCGGCCAGCATGATGCGTCCCTCGACGCGGCCGATCTCCTTCGAAATGAGACGCATGATCGACAGCGCGGTGACGCTCTTGCCCGAGCCGGACTCGCCGACGATCGCCACGGTCTCCCGGGCCGCGACGTCGAAGGAGACGTTGCGGACGACGGGAATCCACGTCCGCTCGAGCATGAAGGAGGTGGTGAGGCCCGCGACCGACAGCACGGGCGATTTCGTGTCGGCTGCGACCTGATCAGCTCTGGTGGCGCCAGTGCTCATGCGAAGACCCCTGCACGTGCACCAGCGAAGGTGCGCTCCCTCTCCCGCTTGCGGGGGAGGGTTGGGGTGGGGGTGTCTCCACAAGCGAGGGCCCCCAAGAGGAGAGAACCCCCACCCGGCGCTTTGCGCCGACCTCCCCCGCAAGCGGGAGAGGTAAGGGGAGCCCGTGGCTGCACTTGTATCAACATCGCCATCCCTCAATATCCCCGCGTGCGATCGACACGTCCCGGCAATTCCTCGCCGCGGCGGTGGCGCGCGATGACGTCGAGCACGAAATCGACGGCGGTGTCCGGCGCCGTCATGGCGGCATTGTGCGGCGTCAGCAGGATGCGCGGGTGGCTCCAGAACGGATGGCCTAAAGGCAGCGGCTCGGGATCGGTGACATCGAGCACCGCGCCCGACATCGCGCCGCCGTCGAGGGCCGCGAGAAGATCGGCTTCGACGAGGTGCGGGCCGCGTCCGACATTGACGAGAGCCGCACCGCGCGGCAGGCGCGCGAACAGTTTTGCGTCGAGGATGCCGCGCGTCTCGTCGGTGAGCGGCAGCAGGCAAATGAGGATGTCGCTCTGCCCGAGGAAGTCCGGCAGCGCATCGCGACCGGCGTAACAGGTGACGCCATCGATCTCGCGCGGCGAGCGGTTCCACCCCGATAGCGGAAAGCCGAACGCCTTGAGACGTTCGAGCACGGCTTGTCCGAGCTGACCGAGCCCCATGACGCCGACGCGCCGGCGCCTGGCCGGCGTGATCCGGATCTCGCGCCAGACCTGCTCCTTCTGCTGGCTGATGAAATCGAGGAGGTCGCGATGCAAGGCCAGGACGGCCATGGTGACATATTCGACCATGGTCTCGGTAATCCCGGGCTCCAGCATCCGAACCAGCGGAAGGTGCGCCGGAACTATTGATGCGTCGAACTGGTCCACGCCCGCACCGACCGAGAAGACGAGCTCGAGGTTCGGGAAGGCCGTCGCGATGTCGTCCGGCGGCACCCAGGCCACGAGGTAACGGACATCGGCGGGATCGCCGATGTCAGGCCAGAGCCGGAACGGCACGTCGGGCGCGCGCTCCGCGAAGAAGCGCGCCCACTCGGCACCGCGCACCATGTTGGCCTTGTAGAGAACCGTCATGCAGGTCCTCAGAACGGGCTGACCGGCGCCAGCCGCCGGCCGTCGATCATGCGCTTGTGGCTGTAGGCGGCGGGATCGACCAGCGGCGTCGCGCCGGTGACGATATCGGCGGCGAGCTTGCCGGCGGCAGGGCCGATGCCGAAGCCGTGGCCGGAGAAGCCAGTGGCGAGGAAGAAGCCGGGCAGCGCATCGACCGGCGAGATCACCGGAATAGTGTCGGGCGTGCAATCGATCGTTCCTCCCCAGGCTTCCGCGATCTCGATGTCCTTCAGCTCGGGATTCGCCTTGATCAATGAGGCGAGCGCAGCGTTGACCAGCGACATGTCGGGCTCGGGATCGCGCACGCGCTCGGTCTCGAACGGCGACGGCTTGTCGAAGCTCCAGCTCGTGCCGCGCATGATCTGGTCGAAGAACGACTTGCCGAACGACAGTTTCAGCCCGTTCTTGCGATGCAGATAAGTCGGCCAGAACGTGCGGGCATAGCGGAACAAATCGGGCGACAGCTCGACCGTACCGCGGTTGCGCAGCGCCAGCGTGAAGCCGCCGTCGAGACGGCGGCGGATGCAATAGAGATCGGTGCCGAGCGCGCCGGAGGTGATCTCCGGCGCCGGCGTGGTCCGGCATGCCGTGGCGTTGACGAGGCCGATCGGCAGCTCGATGCCGTGGCGGCGGCAGAACAGCGACGACCACGCCCCGCCCGACAGCAGCACCGCTTGCGTGCGGATGGTGCCCTTCTCGGTGACGACGGCGCTGACACGCCCGCCCGTCGTCTCCAGCCCGCGCGCCGCGCAGCCCTGATGAATGGTGACGCCATGTTTTCGCGCGGCAGCGGCGAGCGCGGGCACGGCCATCGAAGGTTCGGCACGGCCGTCGCTCGGCGTGTGCAGGCCCCCGACCCATTTGTCGGTATTGCCCGGCATGCGCTCGGCGACCTCGGCCGGCGTCAGGACGGTGGAGTGCACCTGCATCTCGCGCGCGACGGCGGCCCACTTCTCCCAGCTCGCCAGCTCGTCCTTGCTCTTGGTCAGGAACAAGACGCCGGTGCGGCGGAAACCGGCATCGACGCCGGCATCGTTCTGCATGTCCTCCCACAGCCGCAGCGCCTCGCGTGCCAGCGGGATCTCCTCACGCGCACGGCCCTGCTGCCGGCACCAGCCCCAATTGCGGCTCGACTGCTCGCCGCCCACATGGCCCTTCTCGACCAGCGCGACCGAGTGCCCCTTCTTCGCCAGATGATAGGCCGCGGAGACACCGATGACACCGCCGCCGATGACGACGACGTCCACCTGCGCCGGCAGGCGTTCGTCGCTGTTGATACGGTTGAGTGGCGGGGACATGGAGCACTCCTGGAGGTCAGTTCGATCGAATTCTTGTGGTCACGAGTTTGCGGATCATGGGATGTTCATGCGCGGGTCGAGCGCATCGCGCAGGCCGTCGCCGAGGAAGTTGAAGCTGGTCACCGCGAGCGTAATGGCGACGCCCGGCGCGATCGCAAGCCAGGGCGCACTGGTGAGATAGATCTGTGCGTTGTTGAGCATGTTGCCCCAGCTCGCGGCCGGCGGCTGGATGCCGTAGCCGAGATAGCTGACATAGGATTCCAGCAGGATCGCCTTCGCGACGTTCAGCGTCGCGGCGACCACGATCGGCGCGATCGCATTGGGAACGAGCTCGCGGAACATGATGCGCAGGTTCGACGAGCCGAAGGCGAGCGCCGCCACCGCGAATTCGCGCTCCCTGAGCGCGCGCACCTGGGCCTCGACCACGCGCGCCACCGCCATCCACGCAGTCGCCGCGATCAGCACCGTGGTGGTGACGAGGCCGGGTTCGGTGAGCGCCGCCAGCGCCAGCAACAGGAAGATGGTCGGAAAGCACAGCACGGCATCGACCAGCCGCATCAGCACCGCGCCGAGCACGCCGCCATAAAAGCCGGCGAAGGCGCCGACGACGATGCCGACCACCATCGCGATCACCATCGCCACGATGCCGATCGACAGCGAGATGCGCCCGCCCATCATCAGCCGTGCCAGCACGTCGCGGCCAAGCTCGTCCGTGCCGAGGATGTGCGCGCCGGAGAGCGGCGGCGCGAACCGCTTCATGATGTCGATATAGGTGTCGTCGAACGGCAGCAGATACGGACCGAGCGCCGAGCCGAGCACGAGCACCAGAATGATGACGGCGCCGAGGAGCGCCAGGCGATGCCGGCGGAAGCGCCGCCATGCGGCCTGACCGGGCGCGAGCTGGGCGGTGGGCAAGACTGCGGTTGCCATCGCTAGCCCACCCGGATGCGCGGATCGACGACGGCGTAGAGGATGTCGGCGAGCAGCGAGCCGATCAGCACCATGGTCGCCGAGAACATCAGGATGCCCATCACCACGGGATAGTCGCGGTAGCCGATCGAATCCAGGAACAGCCGCCCCATGCCGGGCCAGGTGAACACGGTCTCGGCCACCAATGCGCCGCCGAGCAGCGTCGGAAACTGCAGGCCCGCGACCGTGATCATCGGCAGCAGCGCGTTGCGCAGGGCGTGCACCGTGAGAATGCGCCATTCCGGCATGCCCTTGGCGCGCGCCGTGCGGATGTAATCCTGGTTGATGACCTCGAGCATGGAGGAGCGCATGAAGCGGCCCCACATCGCGGTCTCCACCAGCGCCAGCACCATCGCGGGCGCGATCAAATGATGCAGCAGGTCGAGGAAGGAGCCGTCGCCGATGGTCTGGCGGTTGCCGGCCGGCAGCCAGCCGAGCTTCACCGAGAACACGTAGATGGTGACGAGGCCGAACCAGAAGGTCGGGATCGACAGCGCGATCATGGCGCCGACGGTCCCGAGCGTGTCGAACAGCGAATAGCGCCTGAGCGCGCCAAGGATGCCGATCCAGCAGCCGAGCAGCACCGCGATGATCGTCGCCGTCGCCATCAGCTCAAGCGTAGCGCCGAGATGCGAGGAGATCACCGACAGCACCGCCTCGCCGTCGCGATAGGACTTGCCCCAATCGCCCTTCAGCATGCGGCCGAACCAGTCGAGATACTGGATCGGCAGCGGCCGATCGAGCCCGAGCTGTTTGGTGACGCGGTCGAGATCCTCCTGCGTCATCTGCGCGGAGGCGGCGAATTGCGACAGCGGACCGCCCGGCGCCATGTGCAGGATGGCAAAGCCGATCGCGGACACGATCACCAGCAGCATGATCGCCTGCGCGAAGCGGTTGACGACGTAGCGGGCCATTTCAGGCTGCCCTGCGCAACCGATCCATCAGGCCCAGTACCATTCGCGGATGTTCCAGCAATTGATGGAGGTGTTGATGTTGGGGCGGAAGCCCTGCAGTCCCTCCTTCACGCCCTCGGCGATGAAGCCCTGGAACAGCGGCAGGATCGCGAGGTCGTTGCGGATCAGCTTTTGCAGGTCGCCATAGGTGGTCTTGCGCTGCGCGATCTCGAACTGTCTCGCGCCATCGGCGAGCAGACGATCGGCCGCCTCGCTCTTGTACTGATAGGTGTTGTAGCCGCGGCCGCCCTTGGCGGGTATGGCGCCGGAGCCGAAGCGCGGCGTCACGTCGGGGTCGCTGCCGAGCATGAAGTTGACCGACACCAGCACCGAATTGAATTTCGACTGCTGCCAGAAATCGCCCCAGATCACCGCCGCCGGCATGTTGTTGACGCGCATCGCAGCGCCGATCGCACGCCAGTCCTGGATCAGGAGCTGCTGGGTCTGCTCGCGCACGGCGTTGCCCGATGTCGTCGAATTGGTGAATTCGAGCTTCACCCCGCCCTTCTCGCGCACGCCGCCGGAGCCGCGTGTCCATCCGGCCGCGTCGAGCAGCGCGTTGGCCTTGGCGGGATCGTATTTGTGCTGCGGCAACCCCTGCTGGAACGACCAGGCCTGCTGCGGCACGAAGCTCTCGGTCTGCGTCGGCAGGCCGTAATAGAGCGCGTCGATGATCCCCTGCTTGTTGATGGCGAGGTAGAGCGCCTCGCGCACCGCGCGGTCGGCGAAGGGGCCGAACTCGAGGTTTGGCGCGATGTGCTCCACCGACGACGTCGCCGAGACGAAGATCTTGCGGCCCTTCAGCGTCTTCGCCTCCTGCACGAAATTCGGCAGGATGCCTTGCAGGCCGGTGTAGTCGACCTGACCGGTGCGGAACTGGGTGTAGAGCACGGTGAGGTCGGGGATATATTTGAACACCACGCGTTCGACGTACGGCCCCTTGCCGTGATAGCCGGTGTGGGCATTGAGCAGGATGTGGTCGCCGGGCACGCGCTCGCCCCAGCGGAACGGGCCAGTGCCAACTGGCGCATTGTGGAACGGCGAGGCGTTCGGATCTGACACCTTCTCCAGGATGTGCTTCGGCACGATGAAAGTGAGCGAGCCCAAGATCGACATGTAGGGCGAGTAAGGCGCTTCCATGCGCCAATGAATCTCGTCCGCCGCGACGACCTTGATATCCTTGACGAGGCTATGGCCGACGCGGCTGCGCGCGCGAAAGTTGGAATCGTTGATCAGCTCGAGCGAGAATTTGACGTCCTCCGCCGTGAACGGCGTGCCGTCATGCCACTTCACGTCGCTGCGCAGCTTGATCTTCCAGGTCAGGCCGTCGGCCGACAGGCCGCCATTCTCGATGGTCGGCACTTCGCGGGCGAGATCGGGAACGAAATTGCCCGCGGGGTCGATGTACCAGAGCAGCGAGAACACCTGCCACCAGACGCCCTGGTCGACCTCGATGCCGGGCATCAGCGGATGAAAGACGGTCGGCTCCTGCGACAGCGCCGCGATCACCTGCCCGCGCGGCTTGTCCGGCGGATTGGAGGGACGTTCACTCTGGGCGAAGGCGTTGCCTGAAAGCGTCCATCCCGCTGCGGCGCCTGCGCCGAGCTGAAAGATCTGTCGGCGATTTGGAATGCCGAAGCGCGATCCGCCCACGCCGAACTTGCCGGTGCTGTCTGCCATGACCAGTCTCCGTTCCCGCACGCGGCACCGTCTCCCGCGCCCCGAGACCCCGGCAAGGGACAGGAGTGGGCTTTAGTGCTTCTACATTTTTCGATCAAAATTTCATCATGACTAAATACAGCTGTCAATCACATTGCTAGTATGCGCCACCTTTTCAATCTGCCTGAAGGCTCGAACCGACGGCGGTTCGGGGCTGAAATGATGCATGGGAGAAGCGACATGGATGGTCGCGGCGATATGAACGGCACGAAGGACGCTCCAACGGTCGAGGCTGACGATGCGGTCGACCAGCGCCTCGGCGAGACCGTGCGGCTGCTGCGTCAGCGCGCCGGTCTCTCGATCCAGGACGTCGCCACCAAGACCGGCCTCTCCACCGGCATGATCAGCCAGCTCGAACGCGCACGCGCCATGCCGTCGATCCGCACGCTGCGCCTGCTCAGCATCGCGCTCGAGGTGCCCATCTCGTATTTCTTCGAGACCAGCGATCCCGCCGACGTGCAGCGCTACATCGTGCGCAAGGGCAGTCGCCGCCTGCTGCGGCTCACCGCAAGCGGCGTGGTCAAGGAAGCCCTCACCCCCGAAGGCAAGGGCCAGCTCGAGCTCTACGAGCTCACGCTCAATCCCGGCGCCTCCTCCGGCACCGACTTCCTGCAGCACACCGGCGAGAAGGCCGGCTACGTCCTCTCCGGCAGCCTGCGGCTGTGGCTCGACAACGAGGCCCATGTGCTGGAAGCCGGCGACAGTTTCCGTTTTCCGAGCATCGTGCCCCACATGTTCGACAATCCGACCCAGCAGGCCGCCCGCGTGATCTGGGTCACGACGTTGCGCCAGACCGATTCGTCCCCGGTTTGAGGCGGACCGCCGCCCGTTACCGGCGCAAATTGCCCCTCGACGACGCCGCATTGACTCTGTAGCCACGGGAGACCGGACTCATTTGCCGGGCGGACATGGGGGTCCGCTCCGGATCGCGTTGGTGGGAGACCATGAAACTCAGGGGGCTTCTGACACTCGCGATGGCCGCCCAAGTCGTCGTGACCGCGGCGGCCCTCCTCGCCTCCACTGCCGTGGCCGGCCCCGGATTCGGTATCGCCCAGGTCGCAGCCCTCGTCGCCAGCGCCGCCAGCGCCATGCTGCTCGTGCGGCTCTGCACGCGCGCGATCGAGAGGGCGGAGGACAAGCACGGCGCCGCGCAATCGGCCGAGCTGGACCGGGCCCGCAGCGACGCCGCGCAGATCACGCAAGCCGTCATCAAGACCGCGCTCGATGCCTTCATCCAGATCGACGACAGCGGCACCGTGCTGGAATGGAGCTTCCAGGCCGAGGCCCTGACCGGATGGACGCGCCAGGAGGCGCTCGGCGCGGACGTCGTCGACCTCATCGTCGCCGAGCCGCTGCGCGCCGCCTTCCGTCAGCGCATGGCGCGGCTGGTTCCGGAGTTGTCGAACACGCCGGCCGGCATGCGCTTCGAGCTCACGTTGATCCACAGGAACGGCGAGCGGATCCTGGCCGAGGCGTCCAGCACGGTGTTGCGGCTGGGCGGACGTCCCATCGTCAACACCTTCGTCAGGGACATCACCCAGAAGCGCGCCGCCGAGGAGCAACTGGTGCAGTCCCAGAAGATGGAGGCGGTCGGCCAGCTCACCGGCGGCATCGCGCACGAGTTCAACAACATGCTCACGGTGATCACGGGCACCATCGAGATCCTCGCCGACGCCGTGAAGGACAACCCGCCGCTTGCGACCATCACCAAGCTGATCAGCGAGGCCGCCGATCGCGGCGCCGCGCTGACGTCGAGCCTGTTGTCCTTTGCGCGCAAGCAGGCGCTGCAGCCGGCCGATATCGACGTCAACGCGCTGCTCGACGAACTGGCCAAGCTGCTGCTGGCGACCTTCGACAAGAAGATCGAGATCGTCACAAAACTCGACCGCGACGTCTGGCTCGCCTTCGCCGATCGCGGCCAGCTGAGCTCGGCGCTGCTCAACCTCGCGATCAACGCCCGCGACGCCATGCTGGACGGCGGCAGGCTGACGCTGACGACGCGCAACGTCGTGTTCGGCGTGCGCGAGGCCGTCGCGGTCGGCGCCGGCTATGCCGGACACTATGTCGAGATCGAGATTGCCGATACCGGCACGGGCATTCCGCCAGCCATCCTGGAGCGCATCTTCGATCCGTTCTTCTCCACCAAGGACGTCGGCAAGGGCACGGGGCTCGGGCTCAGCATGGTGTTCGGCTTCGTCAAGCAGTCCGGCGGCGGCATCAAGGTCGCCTCCGAGGAAGGAAGCGGCACCGTCTTCACGATCTATCTGCCGAAGGCGGAGGCGAGCGCGCTGCGCCCGACCGGCTATGACGACCGCAAGATCGTCGGCGGCAAGGAAACCGTGCTCTGCGTCGAGGACGACCACGACGTCCGCCAATATGTCACGGTGCAGCTCGAAGCCCTCGGCTACACCGTGATCCCGGCCGCGAATGCGACCGAGGCGCTCGCGATCGAGGCGGGCGGCAAGCCGTTCGACCTGCTCTTCACCGACATCGTGATGGCCGGCGGCATGAACGGACGCGAGCTCGCCGAGCAAATGGTGGCGCAGCGCCCCTCTTTGCGGGTCCTGTTCACCTCGGGCTACGCCTACGACTCGCTGCATGCGCAGGGCCGCGCCACGATGGGCGCACCGCTGCTGCGAAAGCCCTACCGCAAGGCCGAGCTCGCAAGGATGCTGCGCCGCTGCCTCGACACCGCCGTCGATTCCGCCGGCGACGCCATCCCGACGCCCTATTCGGTGCAGGCCGACGTCGAGGCTTTTTTGCGCAGGCAGGCGGCGGAAGAGGATACGCGGAAGCCGCGGAAATAGTTTCCTCCTGACTTGAGTGCCTCAGCCTCGGCGGCGTCATGGCCGGGCTTGTCCCGGCCATCCACGTCTTGCCAGCGGCACGAAGAACGTGGATGCCCGGGACAAGCCCGGGCATGACGACCGCTAGATCAGGTGCAAGTGCGATCACCCCGCGCAGACATGGCTGTCGACGCGCATTGAATGACTAAGACGTCCCGGCCCTAGCTCATCCTTCGCCGCAGCGTCGCCGAGGGCGTCTCGCCGAATTTTTCGCGGTAGGCGCCGGCCATGCGGCCGAGATGGGTGAAGCCGAGATCGAAGGCGATATCGGTGATGGAGACGTCAGGCGGTGATTGCGCGAGCCGGGCGTTGAGGCCGGCGAGACGCATGTCGAGCAGCATCTGCGAGATCGAGACGCCGAAGTGGCGGCGGAAGCCGAGCTGCAGCGCGCGGATGCCGATGCCGGAGCGGGACGCGAGCCCGGCGAGATCGAGCGGCTCGCCGGCGTTGCCGGCAAGATGGTCGCGCGCGGCGCGCAGCGCACGCGGCAGACGCTCGGCCCGGCCGGAGTAGCTCTGAATGGCATCCGACAGGCCGTGCCGCTGGCCGTTGAGCAGATGGTCGAGCAGGCGCTCGCGCCAATCGGCCGTCGCGACAGCAGACATCAGACCTGACGGACCAAGGTGTTCGGCGAGCAGCATCAGCTCGGCGAGGCTGCGCCGCAAGGCCTGCCCGGCCGGCGCCTGCAGGTCGATCACGGGATCGAACTCGACCGCGCCTGCCGCCCTGCCCGACAGCGCGGCGGCGCGCTGCTCGACCATGCGGCGGTCGAGCAGCAGGATCGCCTGCGCGCAATCGCGCCACATCATCCGCGTCGGGATGGTCGGCGACAGCAGCGACGCCGTCCGCTCCGGCGCAGCCTCGACCTCGGTGGCGCCGGCACGGATGTGGGCCGCGCCCGAAAGCGGCACCTGCACCAGGAAGAAGCGCTCGAGGCAGCCGGGATCGATGCCGACCGATCCGCCATAGGCGACGTAATTGATGGAGAAGCCGTCAAAGGCCGCGCAATTGTGCCGGGCCGAGAAACCGGCGGCGCGCGCCGTCGCCGGCTTGAGATCGTGCGGACAGAAGATGCGCCCGATCTCCTCGGCAGCTTCGTCGACATCGTCGGTGGTGACGCGGGAGAAGTCCGCCAGCCGTTCGGCTGCGGACGACCTTGCGCTCATTTCCAGCACGGCTGCGGACATCGTCGACCACGCTTCGCGTCACGGAATTGCTTTAAGCTTATAATAATCCCGCTGGATCGAGAAGAGCCCCGCCGCCAAAATTGTCGTGCTGCACGGCAACAACCATCGCCGGATTCGTTTAGCGGATAGACAGCCGCCCCCTTGATGACCAAGCTCCCTCCCCGCCGGAATCCAATGGGAGCGCGACATGACTGCACTCGAAAAGGGCATTACCGCCAGCGGCACAGGCTATGGCGGCAAGAGCTGGAACATTCTGGGCCAGGTCTACTTCCCCAAGGCCGTCACCGACTCCACCTTCGCATTCGAAACCAACAGCGATCCCGGCCAGTTCGTGCCGGTTCACATCCATCCGACCCAGGACGAGTTCATCCTGGTGCAGGAGGGCACGCTCGACCTCAAGCTCGACGGCAAATGGGTCAAGGCCCATGCCGGCGATCTCGTGCGCCTGCCGCGCGGCATCCCACACGGCTATTTCAACAAGTCCGACAAGCCGGCCCGCGCGCTGTTCTGGGTCTCGCCGATGCAGAAGCTGGAGGCGCTGTTCGAGCAGCTGCACAATCTGAGCGACCCGGCCGAAGTCGTGCGCATCTCGGCGCTGCACGAGGTCGACTTCCTGCCGCCCGAAGCCAACGACTAGGCGAAAGCTCTCCGTCCACTTTCATCTGCTTGCAGGCCCGCCGGCCGCACCTCGCGGCCGAACGTGGTCGCTTGCGCGGAAAACCCATCGATTGCGAGCAAACCCATGGTCAGTCCCAAGCATGTCTGCGTGATCGGCGCCGGCGTCTCCGGCCTCGCCGCCGCCAAGGCGTTTTCCGCCCGCGGCCACCGCGTCACCGTCGTCGAGCGCAGCGGAGATCTCGGCGGCGTCTGGGAGCCGGCGCGCTCCTACCCTGATGTGCAGACGCAGAGCCCGAAGGAGCTCTACCGCTACACCGACCACGCCATGCCCGACGCCTATCCGGAATGGCCGACCGGGCCGCAGGTCCACGCCTATCTCGCCGACTACGCCAGGAGCTTTGGCCTCGATCGCATGCTGCGCCTCGGCACCGAGATTACCGGCATGGCGCGGCGCGCCGACGGCAAGCCGGGATGGACGCTGGCGCTGAGGGGCAAGGACGGCGCAACGACGAGCGAGGATTTCGATTTCGTCGCGGTCTGCACCGGCCAGTTCAACGAACCGCGCGAGCTGCATTGCCCCGGCGAGGACGGCTTTCGCGCGCAGGGCGGCCAGATCCTGCACTCCTCGACATACGGCGATCCTGCGCTGGCGAAGGGCCGCCGCGTGGTCGTGCTCGGCGGCTCCAAATCGGCGACCGACATCGCGGTCAATGCGGTGAAGTCCGGCGCGAAGGAGGTGACCATCGTGATGCGCGAGCCGGTCTGGCGCATTCCCTATTTCATCGGCGGCCTCGTGAACTTCAAGCGCATCCTCTACATCCGCGCGCAGGAGGAGATGTTTCCGGGCTGGGGCATGGGCGCGATGGGACGGCTTGCGCATCGCGTCGCCGCGCCGCTGGTGTGGGCCAACTGGCGCGGGCTGGAGAGCCTGCTCAAGGCGCAGCTCAAGCTCGGCCGCTGCAACATGGTGCCGAAGGAGCGGATCGAGGACGGAGTCAATTGCTCGGTGCCGATCGCTACGCCAGGCTTCTATCCGATGGTCGCCGACGGCCGCATCAATGCGGTGTTCGGCACCTTCGATCATTACGAGGGCGACAGCATCGTGATGAGCGGCGGCGAGCGCGTCAGTGCCGACGTCGCGGTGCTCGCGATCGGCTACAAGCTCGGCGTGCCGTTTCTGCCCGAAGCCTACAGGCAGAAGCTGGTCGATGCTGACGGGCAGTACCGGCTCTACCGCCTGATCGCCAATCCTGACCTGCCCGAGCTCGGCTTCGTCGGCTTCAACTCGTCATTCTGCACCGTGCTCTGCGCCGACCTCGCCGCCAACTGGCTGGTGCGCTATGCCGACGGCCAGCTCGCGAACCAGCCGACGGCGCAGGCCATGCGCGACAACATCGAGATGATGCAGCACTTCAAGCGCGTCGAGCGGCCGGCCGCCGGCGTCTATGGCGGCCTCTGCGTCGCGCCTTATCACTATCGCCATTTCGACGAGTTGATGGCCGACATCGGCACAAAGAAGCAGAAACTCGGCGGGCTGAAAGGACGCTTCCAGCCGCCGGATGCGGATGCCTATGCCAAGTTCCTGGCGACGGCGCCGGACTACCGGGCGGCATAAGAAGTCCGGCTCAGCGGGATTTGCATCTCGCCAGCCCTCGCTTCCGACGCTTACGATCTCCTGGCCCGCGAATCGATGAGAACGGCCATGGGATTGAGACATCTTGCCATCTGTGCGGCTGTTGCCTTGCTCGTCGCAGCACCTGCTACAGGTCAACAGCGCGCGCTCACGCCCCGGCAATCCGAGGCGGCCGCCGCCTATGACAAGGCGCTCGCCGAGTTCAAATCGGTCCTCGCCGAGCGGCGACGCCAGATCGACGCCAGGGAGCCGCTGCCGAACCTGCCGGGACAGGCGCTTTATCTGGCGCGTGTCGCCGTCATCAGCACCTACAAGGATCTCACCGACGCGATGCCGTCGCGGATCGGCCGGCCCAACAAGTTCGAGATTCCCCCGGCCTATTTCGACGCCGAGATCGAGCCACTGATCGACGAATATTCAAGACTGTTCGACGTCATGGAGGCCCCGCCGGCGAACGCGCAGAATTCGGCGACGCCGTTCAAGGACGTTGTCGATCTCGCCACCGTGATCGCCCGCGCCAAGGGGCTGGCGCCCGACCACGCCGCCGCTGCGGGACGCATCAGCCTCGGGCTGTTCTTTGCCGAGACCAACGGCAAGCAGAACGTCCGCAACGGACGCTCCAACACCTATATGGGCAGCTTCCAGACCGGCCCCTCCGAGGACCGCAACGGTCACAGGAAATGGCGGGCCCTCAAGGGTGAGATCGCCGCGATCAACCCGGCGCTTGCCGCGCGCGACGACAAGGAGGAGGCGCGGGCCAGCGGCATCGATCGCCGCTTCAACCACTGGACCAATGTGCGCGACGGCCTGATGAATGCGCACGCTGAGGTGTTCCGCGAGATTCCGGGCATCGTGAAGACGCTACCCGACCAGATCGACCAGATGAAGCTGTTCGAGCTGATCCAGATCGTGCCGACCCCGACGCGGTCCGCGCTCAAATCCGGCGATGTCCTGAACTACAGGGTGTCCAGCCCCACGATCATGAAGCATTTGCGCAACAACAGCATCTTCGCGTTCGGACAGGCCGACCGCGCGCGCACCTCCGCCAGCTTCCGAGAGATCCTCGGGGCGATGTGGCTGTTCAACCGCAAGTTTGAGAAAGCGATGGCGAAATACGCGGAGATCAAGCCGCGCTGAACGACGGGTTGCAACGACAACTGGGCATTGTAGGCTCGCGATCCCTGACATCCCGGCACTACGGACGATCGCATGCGCCTGCTCATTCTCGGCGGAAGCCAATTCCTCGGCCGCGCGATCGCCGCCCATGCCTGCGCGAACGGACACGACGTGACCTGCGCCGCCCGCGGGCTTGGCGGCCCCATCGCGGCAGGCAGCCGCCTCGTCCGGATCGACCGCGATGTTCCCGAGGGACTTGCGCCGCTCGCCGGCGAGACGTTCGATGCCGTGGTCGACGTCTCCCGTTATCCCGGCCAGGTTCGTCGCGCCGTCGCGGCATTGAAACAGCCGGGCGTGCATTGGACCTTTGTCTCGACGATCAGCGTCTATGCGGACAACCGCATACCGGGACAATGCGCCGACACGGCGCCGCTGCGCGAGCCCGTGGCCGAAGACGTCGAGCACAGCACCGACGCGATCTATGGCGGCGCCAAGGTCGCCTGCGAGCAGGCGGTCGGCGACGATGCCTTTATCTGCCGGGCTGGCCTCATCGCCGGGCCGGAGGATCCGACGGGACGCTTCGCCTATTGGCCTACACGGCTGGCGCGCGGTGGCGAGGTGCTGGCGCCGGGATCGCCCGACGATCCCGTCCAGTTCATCGACGTGCGCGACCTCGCGCAATGGATCGTGCATGCGGCTGAGACCCGCATGACCGGCATCTATGACGGGATCGGACCGGTGCACACGCGCGGTGAGTTGCTGAGCGCGTGTGCCTCGGCGCTCGGCGCGTCCTGCACATTCACCTGGGTCGATCGCGCCTTCCTGGAGGCGCATGACGTGCGCCGCTGGGCAGGGCCGAGATCGTTGCCGCTGTGGCTCCCCCTGCCCGACTTCGCCGGCTTCATGACGCGCGACACATCGCCGGCGCGCGAGGCCGGCTTGACCTCACGCCCCATCGGGGTGACTGCGCGCGATACGCTGGACTGGCTGCGCGCCGGCAACGGCCCTGTCGTCGGTCTCACTGTGAACGAAGAAACGGAGCTGCTGACCGCCTGGCGTGCCGCCAAGACGAGCTAGTCACGACCTGCTGGTGGTGGTCCCTGCGCCGAACGGGTTCGCGCTCAATCCCTGATTTATTCCATGCGCGGGCGCAAAAATTGCCGTCGCGGATTGTTGCGAAACCGGCCGGGTTGCATTTAGCTTCGGGCGACAACAACAGATCCTCGGGGGAAACCATGAAAGCCGCACCTCGCACGCGCGCGCACCATGCCGCGTCCGTTCTGGTCGCAACGTCGCTGGCCTCTCTCGCAAGCTTCGCTTGCCGGGCCGAGATCGTCGTCACCGCCAATGACGGCAAGATGGTGCTGGAGAACGGCAGCGCCGTGGTGCGCAAGCAGCCGTTGCCCGACACGGTCAGCGTCATCGATTTCACCGACGGCGCGTTGAAGCTGCTCGGCGAAGTGCCGGCGCCCGCCAGCGTCGTCGGCCCGCCGCCGAGCGTGGCGGTGGCACCGGACGGCTCTTATGCGCTGGTCACGGGCGCAATGAAGGTCGATCCGACGGACGCGACCAAGACGGTGCCCGACGACAGGCTCTCGGTCATCGACCTGAAATCTTCGCCGCCGAAAGTGCTCGCGACCCATCAGGCCGGCGCGGGCGCGGCCGGCGTCTCGATCAACCGCGCGGGCACGCTGGCGCTGGTCGCAAACCGCAGCGAAGGCACGGTCTCGGTCTTTGCGATCAGCGGGAGCACGCTGACGCCGGGTGGCAAGATCCAGCTCGGTGACGCCAAGTCGGGACCCAGCCACGCCGTGTTCTCCCATGACGGCGCGACCGCGCTGGTCACGCGCGACGGCGACAGCAAGATTTCGCTGCTGACGGTGGACGGACCCAAAGTCGAGTACGCCAAGCGCGATCTTTCCGCGGGCGTTCGTCCCTACGACATCGACCTCACCGGCAGCGCCGCCGCCGTGGTCGGCAATGTCGGCGCCAGCAGCGGCGACAACGACACGATCAGCCTGATCGACATGACCGCAAAGCCCGTCCGCGTCGTCTCGACCGTCAGCGTCGGCCAGACGCCGGAGGCGGTGAAGATGTCGCCGGACGGCAACCATGTCGCGGTCACCGTCATGAACGGCTCCAACAAGCCGTCGGCCTCGCCCTTCTTCAACGATTTCGGGCTGCTGAAAGTCTACCGGATCTCGGGCAGCGAGCTCGCGCCGGTGGCGGAGGCCAAAATCGGCCATTGGTGCCAGGGCATGGTGTGGTCGAAGGATTCCAAATTCATCGTGGCCCAATGCATGGTCGAAAGCGAGCTGATCGCATTCGCTTTCGACGGCAAGGCGCTGAACAAGACGTCCACCCTCAAGCTGCAGGTGAGCCCCGCGGGCATCCGAACCGCGGAGCCATGAGGCCGGTGGCGGCGCGGCCCGGATCGCGCCGCCAGCTTCACTCGGTGCGGATCGGCGAGTCCTTCAAGCCATTGTCGTCATAGGCCTTGCGGAGCGTGCCGTTGGTCGCGGCCTCGGTCATGAACTTCGTCACGAAGGCCAGCGCCTGGTTGTGGCCAAGCGGCACCGCGACGGCCGTCACCGTCTTCTTGAAGGTCTCGTCCAGCACCTTGGTGCCCGGAATCTTCTGCGCCATCTTGTTGAGCTGGTCGCGCGACAGAGCGAAGGCGTCGATCTCGCCGCTCTTCAAGAGGCCGAAGATCTCGTCATAGGTCTGGTAACCCGTGACTTTCGCATGCTTCAAATGCGCGATCGCGCCGCGCATGGTCGTGGTGGCGTTGACCGCCGCGACCTTGATGCCCACCTGGTCGAGCGTCGCGAAATTGGTGACGGCGGAGCCGGGCTTGACGATGTAGGTGGCGTCCGCGACCTCGTAGATCGGGCCGAACATCATCTTGGTCTCGCGCTCGGGATCTTTGGGCAGCCAGGTCACGTCCCAGCTGCCTTTGCCGGCGGCGTCGGTGATCTGCCCGGAATTCTGGTGCACGACATATTCGACGGGGACGCCGAGCTGCGCGGCCATCGCCTTGCCGAGATCGACGGGAACGCCGGCATAGCCGGCTTCGGTCTTGGTCGACCAGAACGCCCCGCCCGCCGGGCTGATGGCAATCGCGACCCGCAGCTTGCCGGTCGGCGCGATCTCGTCCTTCAAGCCGTCAGCTAGCGCGGGCATGGCAACCGCCGCTGCGAGAGCGAGGCCGGCAAGGGCCGAGCGAAATGGCGTTGGCATGTCATGTTCTCCTCACCTTTTCTTCTTCCAGGCCGCCCTGTCTGACTCGCGCGGCCTTTGACACAATTCTGGTCGATCATGCCCTCGGTGAAAAGCGGTTTGTCGTGATAAACTTGTCAAAGGCCACATCGCCCGTTGCGGTGCAAGGCCGCTGACTGCCATGGCTATGGTGTTCCACGGCCAGCCATTTGTTGCTAGCCTGCCGCACCGACAGACAGCAATCGGGGGCAACCGAATGATCGCAGCGAATCCCGCCTCTCCCGCACGACGCAATGGAGCGTGGAGGCATATCGGTCGGGTGCTGTCCGCTGCGGCGTCCGTCGCCGTCCTCGCCGGCTGCGAGGACAAGAACACGTTCGTGCCGCCGCCGCCGCCCAAGGTGGACGTGGCGATGCCCGTGCAGCGTCCGGTGACGCGCTATATCGAGGCCACCGGCAACACCGCGCCGATCAAGAGCGTCGATCTCGTGGCGCGGGTGCAGGGCTTTCTGCAATCGATCGACTATCAGGACGGCAGCTTCGTCAAGCAGGGCACCCAGCTGTTCACGATCGAGCCCGAGACCTACAAGCTCAAGCTCGAACAGGCGCAGGCCGCAGAGGTCGGCTCGCAGGCCTCGGTCCGGCAGTCGGAAGCCGATTACAAGCGCCAGGCCGAGCTGGTGCAGCGCCAGGCGGTCTCGCAGGCCACGCTCGACAACTCCACTTCGGCCCGCGACAACGCCCAGGCCAATCTGCAGCAGGCGCAGGCCAACACCAAGCTCGCCCAAGTCAATTACGGCTACACCCGCGTGACGGCGCCGTTCGACGGCATCGTCAGCGCCCACATGGTTTCGGTCGGCGAGCTCGTCGGCGTCTCCTCCCCGACCCAGCTCGCGACCATCGTCGCGATGGATCCGATCTATGTGAATTTCACCGTCAACGAGCAGGACGTGCTGCGCATCCGTGCCGAAGCGACCCGGCGCGGGCTGACGCCCGCCGACATGAAGCAATTCCCGATCGAGGTCGGTTTGCAGACCGAAACCGGCTATCCGCACGAAGGCAAGCTCGACTACGTCTCACCGACGCTCAATCAATCGACGGGTACGCTCGCGGTGCGCGGCCTCGTGCCCAACGACAAGCGGGTGCTGCTGCCCGGCTATTTCGTCCGCGTCCGCGTGCCCTTCGACCAGGAGAAAAGCGCCCTGCTCGTTCCCGACACCGCCCTCGGCAGCGACCAGGGCGGCCGCTATCTGCTGGTGGTCAACGGCGACAACGTCGTCGAGCAGCGCAAGGTGCAGATCGGCCCGGTCGACAACGGGCTGCGCGTCATTGAGGGCGGCCTGAAAGCCGAGGACCGCGTCGTCATCGCGGGCCTGTTGCGGGTGATCCCGGGCCAGAAGATCGACCCGCAGGTGACGAAGATCGAGCAGTCGCAGGCCTCGAGCAAGTAAGGGGCCAGCCATGATCTCAAAGTTTTTCATCGAGCGGCCGGTCCTCTCGAACGTCATCGCGCTGTTGATGATCCTGATCGGCGGCGTCGCGCTGTTCAATCTCGCGATCGCGCAATACCCCGACGTGGTGCCGCCGACGGTGCAGGTGACCACGCGCTATCCCGGCGCCAGCGCCAAGACCGTGATCGATACCGTCGCGCTGCCGATAGAGCAGCAGGTCAACGGCGTCGAGGACATGCTCTACATGCAGTCCTACAGCGGCTCCGACGGCACCTATACGCTGACCGTGACCTTCAAGATCGGCACCGACCTCAACTTCGCGCAGGTGCTGGTGCAGAACCGTGTCTCCAGCGCGCTCTCGCAATTGCCGCAGGCGGTGCAGAACCAGGGCGTCACCGTGCAGAAGCGATCGACCTCGATCCTGCTGTTCGTGACGCTGACCTCGCCGGATTCGCGCTACGACAGCCTCTATTTGAGCAACTACGCCACCATCAACATCCGCGACGAGCTCTCCCGCCTGCCCGGCGTCGGCAACGTCACGGTGTTCGGCGCCGGCCAGTATTCGATGCGGGTCTGGCTCGATCCGAACAAGCTGCAGGTCCGGGGCCTCGTGCCGCAGGACGTCATCAACGCCATCCAGCAGCAGAGCCAGCAGGTCTCCGCCGGTCAGGTCGGCGCGCCGCCGACGCCGCCGGGCCAGGCGTTCCAGTACACGCTCAACGTCAACGGACGGCTCGACGACACCAGCCAGTTCGAGAACATCATCGTCAAATCGGGCACCAGCGGCGACGTCACGCGCGTGCGCGACGTCGGCTCGGTCGAGCTCGGCGCGCAGACTTACAGTCAGATCTTTTCGCTGAACAAGCAGCCGGCCGTCGGCATCGGCGTATTCCAGTCGCCCGGCGCCAATGCGCTGCAGGTCGAGCAGGCCGTCGAGAAGAAGATGGCCGACCTCGCCAAGCGCTTCCCGGAAGGCATCAAATACGACACGCCGTTCGACACAACCAAGTTCGTCGAGGCCTCGGTGCACGAGGTCTACATGACCCTGATCGAGGCCGGCTTGCTGGTGCTGGTCGTGATCCTGGTGTTCCTGCAGGACTGGCGCGCGATGCTGGTGCCGGCGACGACCGTGCCCGTCACCATCATCGGTGCCTTCGCGGCGATGGCGGCGCTCGGTTTCACCATCAACATGTCGACCCTGTTCGCGATCGTGCTCGCGATCGGCATCGTGGTCGACGATGCCATCGTCGTGGTGGAAGGCGCCGCCCACAACATCGAGAAGGGGATGAACGGCCACGACGCCGCGATCAGCGCCATGGACCAGCTGTTCGCGCCGATCGTCGGTATTACACTGGTGCTGATCTCGGTGTTCCTGCCGGCCTCGTTCCTTGCCGGGCTCACGGGACGCATCTACTCGCAATTCGCGCTGGTGATCGCCGCGACCGCGCTTCTCTCGGCCATCAATGCAGCGACGCTGAAACCGACGCAATGCGCGCTGTGGCTGCGGCCGACGGTGCCGCCGGAGCAGCGCAATTTCTTCTACCGCGGCTTCAACGCCGTCTATGACCGCGTCGAACGCGGCTACACGAGGCTGATCACGTTTCTCGTGAAGCACGCCACGGTCTCCGTCGCGTTCGCGCTGCTGATCATCGGCGCCAGCGGCTACGGCCTGTCGCGGGTGCCGACCGGCTTCCTGCCGATCGAGGACCAGGGCTATCTGATCGCCGCCGTGCAGCTGCCCGACGGCGCCGCGCTGGAGCGGACCCAGAAGGTGCTCGACAGGGCCAGCGAGATCATCAAGACCACGCCGGGCGTGGCGCAGGTCATCACCATCGCCGGCATCTCCGCGCTCGACAACAGCGCCAGCCTCGCCAATGCCGGCGTCGCCTACATCATCCTGAAGGATTGGGAGGCGCGCAAAGGGCCCGGCGAGGATTTACGCTCGCTGGTCTACGGCCTCAACGACAAGCTAGCGACCATTATGGAGGCCCGCACCATCGTGCTGCCGCCGCCGCCGATCCAGGGCATCGGCAACGCCGCCGGCTTCTCGATGCAGGTCGAGCTGCGCGACGGCAACAGCGATTTCGCCAAGCTGCAGGCCATTACCGGCGCGATGGTCTCGAACGGCCAGAGCCAGAGCGCGCTGCAGCGCGTGCAGTCCTCGTTCCGCTCCTCGGTGCCGCAGTTCAACGTCGAGATCGACCGGGTCAAGACCCAGACGCTGCACGTCACCACCGATCAGGTGTTCTCGGCGCTGTCGACCTATCTCGGCTCGTCCTATGTCAACCAGTTCAACAAGTTCGGCCGCGTGTTCCAGGTCTACACCCAGGCCGACCCCGCCTTCCGCGTCACCGAGCGCGACATCGCCAACATGATGGTGCGCAACTCGAACGGCGACATGATCCCGATCGGCACCGTCGCCAAGATCACGCCCGCCACGGGGCCGTCGCTGATCAGCCTCTACAATCTCTATCCGTCCTCGACCGTGATCGGCCTGCCGGCGCAAGGCTATTCCTCCGGCCAGTCGCTGAAATTGATGGAGGAGATCGCCGACAAGACGCTGCCGCCGGGCACCGGCTACGAATGGACCGCGATGTCCTATCAGGAGAAGGCCGTCTCGAACCAGATCTACTGGGTGTTCGGCCTCGCCATGCTGCTGGTCTATCTCGTGCTCGCCGGCCAGTATGAGAGCTGGTACGCGCCGATCTCGGTGATCCTCGCGGTGCCGCTGTCGCTGCTCGGGCCGATGCTGATCCTCTCCGGGCTCAAGATCGACAACAACCTCTATTGCCAGATCGGCCTGATCCTGCTGATCGCGCTGTCGGCCAAGAACGCCATCCTCATCGTCGAGGTCGGGCTCGAGCTGCACGGCCGCGACGGCAAGCCGGTCATCGAATCGGCGATCGAGGCGGCGCGCGCCCGCTTCCGGCCGATCCTGATGACCTCATTCGCCTTCATCCTCGGCGTGGTGCCGCTGGTGCTCGCCACCGGCGCCGGCGCCAGCGCGCGCAAGTCGATCGGCATCACCGTGTTCTCGGGCATGCTGGCCTCGACCTGCCTCGCGGTGCTGTTCGTGCCGGCCTTCTTCGTGGTGGTGCAGCGCTTCGAGAACTGGCGGGCGAGCAAGAAGGCGCCGAAGGTGGAGACGGTGGCGGTGAAGTAGGCGACGCTGCCAATGACGGCGGCGAGACCGTCGCTCACCCCTTCTCCGCCGGAGCCTGCCGCGTCTCGCCGCTCGACACCAGCAGCACCGAGACCTTCGACTGCCTGAGCACTGCATCGGCGACGCCACCGAAGGAGAGATGATCGCCCTGGATGCGGTCGACGCCCATGACGACGAGATCGACGTCAGTGGTCTCGATCTCGCGCAGGATCGCGGCTTCCGGCGCCCGGTTCACCCGCAGCGTCGTGGTGATGTCGACGTCGTAGCGGGCGGCGAGATCGCTGGCGTCCTTGAGGATGCCGGCCTCCTGGCTGAGGCCACGGGAGGCGCCGCGCTGCGCGCCCTTGTCGCGCGTGGTCGCGACATAGATCACCCGGAGCGAGCCTGATCCGGCTTGCGCCAGCGCGACAGCGACCTCGGCGCCGCGCTTGGAGACGCCGCTGCCGGACACCGGGACGAGGATATTGAGGGCGTCGGGGTTCGGCTGCTTCAGGTGCTTGCCCTTGGCCGCGACGACCGCAAGCGGTCCTTCGAATTCCGCGGCGATGTCGTCGATCCCGCGATTGAACCGGTCCTTTGTGGTCGTGACCTTGTCGATGCCGACGACCAGGAGGTCGAAACCCTTGCGCGCCTCGTCGGCGATGGTCTCGCCGAGTTCCGCGCGCCGCGCCCGGCTGACGACATCGACGCTGCCGGTGTCTTCTTCCTTGTTGGCCGCCACCGCCTCGGCCGCCTTCTTCACCACGGCTTCGTGGCTCTCCTCCGCGTCCCGGCTCTTCTCCTGCTCCTTTGCGCTCTTGCCGATATGAAGGACGGTGATCGGCAGGCCGCGCATGCCGGCGATGAGCCCTGCGAGATGGGCGGCGAAGGTGGCGTTGACGCTTTCGTCCACCGCCAGCAAGGGGCGTTCGAGATTGGCGACGAAGCCGCGCTTCTCGAACTCCTCGCGCTCCAGCCGTTCCTTCTCCTCCTTGTTCATCGGCAGCCGCGCCAGCGCAGCGCGCAGCATCGGCGGCATCGCCATGGTGGTCACGATCGCCATGGTCACGATCATCGTGAACAGGTTCTGGCTGAGCACGCCGATGGACAGGCCGATGGTGGCGATGATCACCTCGGTCGAGCCGCGCGCGTTCATGCCGCTCGCGAGCGCCAGCGATTCCCGCGTGCTGAGGCCGCCCAGCGTGCCGCCGACAAAGGCCCCCCCGAACTTGCCGACGCTGGCGATCACGACCAGGAGGCCGGTGAGCATCAAGAGATTGGGATCGCGCAGCACCGAGAGATCGGCGGCAAGGCCCGCGAGGCCGAAGAACACCGGCATGAAGAAGCTGGAGATCAGCCCGCGCAGACGCTCGTCGATCTGCCGCGTCAGGATCGGGGATTCCCCGACCAGGATGCCGGCGACGAAGGCGCCGAGAACGGTGTGTACGCCGATGGCGTGCGTGATCATCGCCATCACGCACATCAGCAGCAGGATCACGGTGATGACCGCAGCAGTGCTGACGAGGTTGTCGTTGGCCCAGCGGATGAGCTGGAACACCAGCCGGCGGCCGATCGTGAAGCTGACGGCGAGGAAGGCCAGCGTGCCCAGCACGGATTTCGCCACCGAGGCGACGTCCAGCGCCCCTTGCGAGGCGAGGCTGAAGATGACGGCGATAATGATCCAGCCGATGGTGTCGTCGATCACGGCGGTCGCGACGATGATCTGGCCGACATTGCGGCGCATGAAGTTCATCTCGCGCACGACCACGGCGACGATCTTCACGGACGAAATCGACAACGCCGTGCCCATGAACAGGGAGGCCACCAGCCGCTGTTGCGGATTGGGCAGCAGCGTATCGGGCAGCATTTCGCCGAGCGCAAACCCGCAAGCAAAAGGCACGAGAATGCCGGCGATCGAGATCGCGATGGCGGCCTTGCCGACCTTCCTGACCAGCTTGAGGTCGGTCTCCATGCCCGTCAGCAATAGCAGGAGCAGGATGCCCACTTGCGCGATGCCGTCGATCATCGCCTTCTGCTCGGGCGTCTTCGGGAAGATCGCGTGTTGCGCTTCGGGCCAGAGCCAACCGAACAGCGAGGGACCGAGGATGATGCCGGCGAGCAGCTCGCCGATCACCGAAGGCTGGCCGATCCGCTGCATGATCTCGCCGAGACCGCGCCCCACAGCGATCAGCAGCACGATCTGCGCCACCAATAGGAATTCGGAGGGACCGGTCGATTTACCTGTTTCAGCACCGGCCGCGATGGTCGTGAGCATCAGCGCCGCGAGAACGAGCCCAGCCGAACGGAGCAGGCGCAATGGCATGCAGTGATGTCCCCCTCGCCCCGACGTCGGGATATCAGGACAGAACCCGCGGAGGGTGGAACTAGTTCCAACGGCCCGCGGCCGGCCATGGGCGCAAAAGTGCGAAAACAACCCCATGCACAGTAGGGATGGGTTTGAAAAGGCTCGTGAATTTTTTCGGCTTTGCGAAGGCAGTTTGTGTCGTCGGGCAAAACACTGGCAGATTAGTACGATGGGTGAGATGCGATGGCCCGCGACATCCAATGCCGGGCTGGCGCGAGCCGCGCCTCTCCAGTCATTCCGGGGCGTCGCGTAGCGACGAGCCCGGAATCCATTTGTCCGCAGTCCCTGCCGCCCGATGGATTCCGGGTTCGCGCTTGCGCGCGCCCCGGAATGACGGGGAGAGAGTGGCGGCCCTTACGCCTTCTCGTGCCCCGGACGCAGCGCAGCGTCTCTTCGACGGTGCGCTGCAGAGCCGGGGCCCATGCGACACGGCGACTCGCAGCCTCTGGGTCCCGGCTCAGCGCAGCAACGCTGACGCGTTGCAGCGCGTCCGGGACACGAGAGCTTAGGCTGCCTGCGGCGTCCGGATCTCGCGGGGCAGGATGATGGCGGCGGCGATCGCGAGCAGGCAGAGGCCGGCGAAGGCATGGAGCATCGTGACGAAACCGCCCTGCTCGTAGAGCCAGGCGACCAGGCCCACGGATGCGCCGGCCGCGGTGAAGCCGATGAAATAGCGCACCGCGTAGGCACGCGAGCGCCATTCCTCGCTGGTGTATTTGCCGACCATGGCATCGTTCACCGTGACCTGGCCGAACGCGCCCATGACGATGCCGATCGACACCAGGATCAGCGGCAGATTGTTCAGGCTGGCGGCGAGATACAGGAACGGCGCCAGCATGAACGACAGCGGCAGCGCCACCGTCTTCAGCGAGTAGCGGTCGAGCAGCCGGCCGATCGTGTACTGCGTCATCGCGCCGAACACGTAGACGCAGGCGGCGATGACGCCGAGCAGCGCCGGGCTTTTGGTGAGATCCGCCAGCCGCTCCGCGAACAGTTTTGGCAGCGCCACGGTGACGGCGTTGAACGTGGTGGAGATCGCGATCACCACGATCAGCAATGACAGCACCACGCGCCACATGTCCTGCTTGGCCACCCGCGCCTGCGCCGCCGCCTGCTTCGAGCCCTTGCGGTCCTCGTGCACGACCAGCATCGCAAAGGCGATGCCGATCAGGATCGTGACGATGCCGGGAACGATGAAGGCAAAGCGCCAGCCGAGATATTGGCCGATCACGCCTGTTACCAGCGCCGAGGAGGCGACGCCGAGATTGCCCCAGACGCCGTTGATGCCCATCTCGCGGCCGAGCCTCTCGGCATAGGACACGATCATGGCGGTGCCGACGGGATGGTAGATCGAGGCGAAGATGCCGATCGAAAGCAAGGCGGCGCCGAGCTGCGCCGGGGTCTGCACGAGGCCGACCGAGATCATGGACGCCCCGATGCCGACGAAGAAGATCAGCATCATGTGGCGGCGGCTCCAGCGGTCGCCGAGCCAGCCGGTCAAGAGCGAGCCGGCGCCGAAGGCCACGAAGCCCGGCGTCGCGTAAGGCAAGAGTTCCGAATAGGCCATGCCGAGCGCCGGACCCATGATGATGACGGCGGCGGCGAAGATCAGCATCGCATAATGGTCGATGAAATGGCCTGCATTGACGAAACTGATCACCCGGCTGGGGCTGTTCATTTCCCGAATCCTCTCCTGCTCCGAAATGAGTTATATGTCCTCCCCATGACGGGATGCCGCCAATGACTGTCTTGGAAAAGCCAATCCTCCGGGAGGTCCGGAGCAACCACCGCTCGCCCGCGGGCGTGCACCTGGTTGCGCGCGACTACCCCAAGGGCATGCGGATCGATCCGCATTTGCACCGCGAGGCCCAGCTCATCTATGCGGCGAAGGGCACCATGCAGGTGACGACCCCCGGGGGCCGCTGGCTGGTGCCGCCGGACCGGGCCGTCTGGGTCCCGGCCGGGCTCGATCACGCCCTCGACCTGCTCGCCGACATCGAGATGCGCACGCTGTATTTCGACCTGGCCTGGCTCAAGCGCGAGCAGCGCTATGAGGGGCTGACCAGGGAGTTCGTGGTGCGGGTCTCGCCGCTGCTCAACCAGGCGATCCTGGCGCTGTTCGACACTGGCAATACCGAGGAGCGCACCGAGCTGCTGGTGCGCCTCGTCATGCTGGAACTGCATCAGGCCGAGGATTCCGCGACCTTCGTGCCGCTGCCGCACGAGCCGCGCTGCCGCCGCGCCGCGATGATCGTGCTCGATGATCCCACCGGGCTGCACGACATCGACACGCTGGCGCGCGAGGTCGGAACCTCCGCGCGGACGCTGTCGCGACTGTTCTCGACCGAAACGCAGCTCAGCTTCAAGAGCTGGTGCCAGCGCGCGCGGATCGCGGCGGCAATTCAGCGGCTGTCCACGGATGCTAATGTTTCGGTGAAGCAGCTCGCAACGCAGCTCGGTTATGCCAGCGTGCCGGCGTTCTCGGCCGCGTTCCGCCAGGTCACGGGGCGGACGCCGACGGAGTTTGCGGGGAAGGGGTGAGCGTAACAACACTCTAGGCGTCATTGCCCGCGAAGGCGGGCAATCCAGTATTCCACCGGTGGTGATTGAGCCGAGAAGCTGCGGCGTACTGGATGCCCCGCCTTCGCGGGGCATGACAGCTTTCGTGTGGCAGCCGCATCGGGCATGCCTGCATTCTCCAAGCGCACGGCCCGACTAAAGTTGCCGCATTCTTCCGCTTGATTGTGATCGGTTTCCGCCCAAATCCCGTGTAAGCTTCCGCAACGCACAAACCTGATACGAAAGTCCCGATGGCCAACGCCTTCTTCTCCGACCTGCTCGCCACGATCTCCGAGCGCGGCCGCACGCTGCTTCGTCGCGGCGACTCCGCCGACACGCGGCGGGATGCCGATGGACTGATCGAGCTCTGCGACGCGCTGCTGTCGGGCCGGGGCGAGGCATCGGGCATCGCCATCGCGCGTGAGGTGCTCGACATCTACCGGGAGCTGGATGCGGCGGGTCGCCGCGCCTTCTTCAACGGGCTGGTGCGTGATTTCGGCCCGGATCGAGAACGCCTGTCCAAGGCGATCGAAAAGTGGCGTGACGCGCCGAGCGACGAGGACGCAAGCTCGCTGCATTTCGCCTCGGAGCCGCGGCGGCAGGAGCTGATCCGCCGGCTCAACCGCGCGCCCGGCGGCACCGGCGATCTCGTCGCCATGCGCGCCGACCTGCTCGGCATGATGAACGGACACACCGATCTCGCCGCGCTCGATCGTGACGTCTCGCATCTGCTTTCTTCGTGGTTCAACAGGGGGTTTCTCGTGCTGCGCAGGATTGACTGGTCTTCCCCGGCCAACATCCTCGAAAAGATCATCCGTTACGAAGCCGTGCACGAAATTTCGGACTGGGACGATCTGCGCCGCCGCATCGATCCGGTCGATCGCCGCTGCTACGCCTTCTTCCACCCTGCGATGGTGGACGAGCCCCTGATCTTCGTCGAGGTGGCGCTGACCGAGACGATCCCGGGCGCGATCGCCCCGCTGCTCGCGGTCGATCGCCAGCATCTGCCGATCGAGCGCGCGCGCACCGCCGTGTTCTATTCGATCTCGAATACCCAACGTGGCCTTGGCGGCATCTCCTTCGGCAGCTTCCTGATCAAGCAGGTGGTGGAAGAGCTGCGCCGCGAAATACCCAAGCTCGAGAATTTTGTGACGCTGTCGCCGGTGCCCGGCTTCATGCAATGGGTGAAGCAGGACAAGGACCTGCCGCTGTCGGACGAGGACCGCGAGACGCTGAAGCGGCTCGACGATCCCAGATGGTTCGAAAACCCGGAGACGACGGCGCTGCTCCGCGGCGTGGTCGAACCGCTGGCGGCGCATTATTTCCTCAAGGCCCGCACGTCGAAAGGCAAGCTGATCGATTCCGTCGCCCGCTTCCATCTCGGCAACGGCGCCCGCCTCGAGCGCATCAACTGGCTCGGCGATCTCTCGCCAAAGGGCTTACGGGAATCCGCCGGCGTGATGGTCAACTATCTCTATCGTCTCGAGGACATCGAGAAGAACCACGAAGCCTATGCCAATGACGGCGAGGTCGTAGCCTCGAGCGCGGTGAAGAAGCTGCTGAAGAGCGAAGGACGGCGGCTGTTGGATATGCGGTTGTCGTAGCGACAACCGTAACTGTCGTCCCGGGCAAGCGTAGCGAAGCGGAGCGCAGATCCGGGACCCATAGCCACACGGAGACGTGGTTACGGGGACTCGGAGTTGGCAACTCGCGCTACGACTTCTCCCTGGGGTTATGGGTCCCCGCGTTCGCGAGGACGACATCGGAGCAAGTGGCGCGGCCGTCGCGCTACCAATTCGCCCTACTCCGCCAGCGCCTTCATCTCCTTGTAGAGATCGGACTTGCCCTCGAAGCCGATGCCGGGAAGGTCCGGCATGGTGATGTGGCCGTTCTCGACACGCACGCCATCCGGGAAGCCGCCATAGGGCTGGAACAGGTCGGGGTAACTCTCGTTGCCGCCCAAGCCCAATCCCGCCGCGATGTTGAGCGACATCTGGTGGCCGCCATGCGGGATGCAACGGCTGGGCGACCAGCCGTGGGTCTTCAGGACTTCGAGGGTGCGCTGGTATTCGCACAGACCATAGGACAGCGCGCAGTCGAATTGCAGCCAGTCGCGGTCGGGGCGCATGCCGCCGTAGCGGATCAGATTGCGGGCGTCCTGGTGGCTGAAGAGATTCTCGCCGGTGGCCATGGGGCCAGGATAGAATTCGGCAAGCGCCGCCTGCAGCGCGTAGTCGAGGGGATCGCCGACCTCCTCATACCAGAACAAAGGATAGTCGCGCAGCATCTTGGCATAGGCGATGCCGGTCTCGAGGTTGAAGCGGCCGTTGGCATCGACGGCGAGCTGCGCGTCCTTGCCGATCTCCTTCAGCACCGCCTCGATGCGGGTGCGATCCTCGTCGATATCAGCGCCGCCGATCTTCATCTTCACGACGTTGTAGCCGCGATCGAGATAGCCGCGCATCTCAGACCGCAGCATCGAGAGATCCTTGCCGGGATAATAGTAGCCGCCGGCGGCGTAGACGAACACGCGCGGATTGGCCTTGACGCCGTGGCGTTCCGCGAGCAGGCGGAACAGCGGCTTGCCGGCGATCTTCGCCACCGCATCCCACACCGCCATGTCGATGGTGCCGACCGCAACCGAGCGCTCGCCATGACCGCCGGGCTTCTCGTTGGTCATCATCGCGCCCCAGACCTTGTCGGGGTCGAGATTGTCGCCGGCCGCGTTGAGCAGCGATTTCGGATCGGCTTCCGTGATGCGCGCGGCGAAGCGTTCGCGGATCAACCCGCCCTGCCCGTAGCGGCCGTTGGAATTGAAGCCGTAGCCGATGACCCGCTTGCCGTCGCGCACGACATCGGTGACGACGGCAACGAGGCTCGTCGTCATCTTGGTGAAGTCGATATAGGCGTTGCGGATCGGCGATGAGATTGGCTTGGTGATCTCACGGACGTCGACGATGCGGACGGACATGGGGGGCTTTCGATTTGTTGGCGTCATTCCGGGATGGTCCGAAGGACCAGACCTGGAATCTCGAGATTCCGGGTTCGCGCTATCGCGCGCCCCGGAATGACGGCTTCGCCGTCACTTCTTATCCCTGAAATACGGCTCGACCGGGCCATGCACCTTGATGGTCAGCGGGTTGCCGTGGCGGTCCTTGGCGTTGCCGGCGGTGACGCGGACCCAGCCTTCGCTGATGCAGTACTCCTCGACATTGGTCTTCTCGACGCCCTTGAAGCGGATGCCGACGTCGCGCGACAGGATGTCCGCGTTGTAATGGGGGCTGTTCGGATCGACCGACAGGCGGTCCGGAAATTCGTCGCTCATGATTGTCTCGCTCACAACAGTGTTTCGATTTGATTGCGCAATCCTTCCGGCCTGGCGGTCGGCGCGTAGCGCGCGATCACCTTGCCGGCACGGTCCACCAGGAATTTGGTGAAATTCCATTTGATGGAGGCGCCGAGAAGCCCGGATTGCTGGCGTTTCAGGTACTCATACAAGGGGTGCGCATTGGCGCCGTTGACGTCGATCTTCTCGAAGAGCGGGAAGGTGACGTCGTAATTGGTCGAGCAGAACGCCTGTATCTCGTCCGCCTTGCCCGGCTCCTGCGCGCCGAACTGGTTGCAGGGAAAGCCGAGCACGGAGAAGCCGCGCGGGGAGAGATCGCGGTGCAGGTCCTCCAGCCCGCGATATTGCGGCGTGAAGCCGCATTTGCTCGCGGTGTTGACGATCAGCAGCACCTGCCCTTCGAAATTTTTCATCGCCACCTCCTCGCCGGCAAGCGAGTTGGCCTTGAAGTCGTAGATCGCCGACATCGCTAACCCACGGGGTCGATCGGCGACGGCGGCACGCCGCCCGCTTCGATCGCCTCGCCCGCGAGCAGGCAGAGGTCCTCGCGATAGCGGCCGGACACGATATGCACGCCGACCGGCGTCTTGCCGACGAGGCCGGTCGACACCACGAGCCCCGGCAGGCCCATGAAGGGTGTCGCGATCTGCGGCATCTGCGCTTCCCAAACGCGCTCGAAGGACTCGGAATCCTTGCGGTCGAGATGATCGGGGAACGGCAGCTCGCCGGAGACCGGCGTCAGCGCCACGGCGTATTTTTCGAAGAACATCATCCACTCGCGCGTGAACGTGGCGCGGCGGGTCAGCGCCTGCGCGTAATTCGCCTGATCCATCGGCGTGACCTTGGCGCGGTTGCCGCGCAGGCACGCCAGCGCGCCGGGATCGCCCTCGCGTTCGGCCATTTCCAGCTGCGCCTCGTAACCGTCGCCGAGCCAGAGCTTGCGCTGCCACTCGACCGCCTCGCGCATCGGCGGGGTGTTCTCGATCACCTCCACGGTCCAGCCTGCGCGCTCGAGCCGCTTGCCGGCGTCGGTGACCGCCGCCTTCACCTCCGGCCGGGTCGCGAGGCCATCCGGATTGAGGCAGATCGCGGCGCGCTTCTCCCTCGCGGGGCCTTCCAGCGGCGCCGGCACATACCAGGGATCGCGGATGTCACGGGCCGACATGGCCGCGAGCGAGATGCGCAAATCGTTGATGGTGCGCGCCAGCGGGCCCGACACCGCCATGATCTGCGGCCCGATCGGGCGTTCCGGCAGCGCGGGGTTGAAGGCGGGAATGCGGCCGAGCGTCGGGCGCAGGCCGTGGACGCCGCAGGCATAGGCGGGATAGCGGATCGAGCCGGCGATGTCGGTGCCGTGGGCGATATGGCCGATGCCGGCCGCGACCGCCGAGCCGGCGCCGCCGGACGAGCCACCCGGGGTCAGCGAGGCATCGCGCGGGTTCTTGGTGTCGCCATGGATGAGGTTGGTGGTGAACCAGCGATAGGAGAAGGCCGGGCAATTGGTGCGGCCGAGCAGAATGGCGCCCGATTTGCGGAAATTGGCGACCACCGGATTGTCTTCGCGCGCGATCACGTCGCGCTGGAGCTTGAGGCCGTTGGTGGTGGCAAAGCCCTCCTGGTCGACATTGGCCTTGATGGTGACGGGCACGCCGGCGAGCACGCCGGGGTCCTCGCCCCTGGCAATGGCGGCATCGACGGCGTCGGCCTGCTTGAGCACGTCGTCCGGCCGATGGTCGATCACCGCATTGAGCTGGGGATTGACGGCATCGAGCCGGGCCAGCCCGGCCTTGGCGGCCTCCCTGGCGGAGACCTTCCTGGACTTGACGAGGGTGGCGAGGTCGGCAGCCGACAGGCGCCAGAGATCTTGCATGGCTTGCTCCGTGTATCCGGCGTCTTTTAGCGCCGGGAACGCGGCAAAGCCATGCGGATTTCGCAGAGGCGAAGGGCGCCAAAGGGTCGGATTGCTGCATCCGCCGTCATTGCGAGCGAAGCGAAGCAATCCAGAATCCCTCCTTTGAGGCAGTCTGGATTGCTTCGTCGCAAGAGCTCCTCGCAATGACGGTGGAGGGAGCGGCGTGCCCCCGCCTCTGCCGTGGGCGGCCGCTAATGCCGCGTCGCGGAGGGGTCCGGCATGTCCAGGAGCGCCTCGGTGAACGGGAACTCCAGCACGATCTCGCCTTCGGTGTCGGTCACCTCGATCACCGCATCGAGCAGCGCCCGCTGGGCGCCCTCCGACTTCACCACTTCGAGGATCATCTGGCGGGCGACCTCCCAGGCGCGATCGGGGTTGCGCAGGTCCTCACCGTCAGGATCCACGATCAGTTCGTCGCCGATGCGGGTGTTGAAGAAATATCTGGGCATGCCTGATCCAATGGGGTCGCCTGTGGCCGATTGGAAGCCGTTCTATACTCACAACTCGTTTATCCCGACAGGGATCACGACCTATCGGGGCATTCTGCCTATGGCAGCTTTACGGCCGCAATAGGCTCTCTTTGCAGTGCAGCAATTCGGTCGGCCTACTACCTAGGTCCGGGAAAATTTCACTAGCGAACTTCTGCGCTCGCATTAACTTAGCGTGTGGGCGGATACGTCCGAATTCGCAAAAATGGAGAGCCGAAATGGCATGGAAAGCCCCGAAGATCGTCGAAGTGCCCTGTGGCATGGAAATCAACATGTATGTGAGCGCCACCCGCAAGTAAGCCGGTCGGCGAATTGCGTACTGCGCCGGTGGATCTTTCGGTCACGACGCGTTTCCGAAAGAAAGATTCTGTGTCGGCATTTGCGTCGGCCTGAGATCCACCGCGCGTGTTCCTTCCAGGAGACGGATCATGCTTCGCGTCGTCGTCCTGGGCGCCGCAGCCGGCGGCGGAGTTCCGCAATGGAATTGCGGCTGCGAGGGTTGCCGGGCGGCCCGCAATGGCGGGCCTGAGCTGCACCGGACGCAGGCCTCGGTCGCCTTCAGCGGCGACGGCGAGAACTGGTTTCTGATCAACGCCTCTCCCGACCTGCGCCAGCAATTGAATGCCACGCCGCAGCTGCATCCCGAGGCCGGGGCGCTGCGCCATACGCCTGTCGCCGGCGTGATCCTGACCAACAGCGAAGTGGATGCGGTGGCGGGCCTGCTGTCGATGCGCGAGAGCTCGCCCTTCACCATCTATGCGCATGAGAAGGTGCTGGCGATCCTGGCCAGCAACAGCATCTTCAACGTGCTGAACGAGAAGCACGTGCGGCGCCAGCCGATCGGCATCAACGAGCCGTTCGAGCCGCGCCTTGCGGACGGCGCGCGTTCCGGACTGGAAGTGCTGCCCTTCGCGGTCTCGGGCAAATCGGCCTGGTATCTGGAAGGCAAAGCGCATCCCGGTGGCGACAGCGGCGACGGCGATACGCTCGGCCTGAAGATCACCGACAAATCGACCGGCAAGTATTTCTACTTCATCGCCGCCTGCGCCGACGTGAGCGACGCGCTCAAGGCCGAGATCGACGGCGCTTCGCTCGTGTTCTTCGACGGCACGGTCTGGCGGGACGACGAGATGATCAGGGCCGGGCTCGGCCAGAAGACCGGCAAGAGCATGGGCCATGTCGCGATGTCCGGCGAGGACGGCGCGATTGCGCGGCTTGCCGATCTCACCCTCGACAGGAAGATATTTCTGCATATCAATAACTCGAACCCGGCACTGCTGCCTGCCTCGTCCGAGCGTAAGGCCGTCGAAGCGGCAGGCTGGCAAATACCGGCGGACGGAACGGAGATCGTGCTGTGACTACGGCGTCAATGACGGGAATGACTGCGCTCTCGATCGGCAAGGACTTGAAGCTCACCAGCGCCGAGGAGCTCGAGGCGACGCTGCGCCATATCGGAGCGACGCGCTATCACAGCCTGCATCCGTTTCATAAGCTGCTGCACGGTGGCAAGCTGAACAAGGGCCAGGTGCAGGCCTGGGCGCTGAACCGCTACTATTACCAGAGCACGATCCCGATCAAGGACGCGGTGGTGATCTCGCGCTTCCGCGACCGCGCCACGCGCCTGGAATGGCGTCACCGCATCGAGGACCATGACGGCGATGTCGGCAGCGAAGGCGGCATCGAGCGCTGGCTCAAATTGACCGAAGGCCTCGGCCTCGACACTGCTTACGTGGAATCCACCGAAGGCATTTTGCCCGCGACGCGCTTCGCGGTGGAGGCCTACGTTCACTACTGCCGTGAGAAGAGCCCGCTGGAGGCGATCGCCTCCTCGCTCACCGAATTGTTCGCGCCGAACCTGCACGAAGAGCGTATCGCCGGCATGCTGGAGCATTACGACTTCGTCAACTCCGACATCATGAGCTACTTCAAGCGCCGCCTCGCGCAGGCGCCGCGCGATGCGGGCTTTGCGCTCGATTACGTCAAGGCGCATGCGACGACGCCGGAACAGCGCGCGCAGGTCTGCAACGCGCTGATCTTCAAGACCAACGTGCTGTGGGTGCAGCTCGACGCGCTCCAGCATGCCTATGTCGAGGGCAACATTCCGCCGGGCGCCTTCGTGCCCAAAGCGGGCTGAGAGGAACTGCAATGGCCGGGCCGCGGAACATCAGCGTCAGCGAGGCGAGCCGCCCCGTGCTGCCGCGGCATGCCAAGCTGAAGTATGACGACACTCGCAAGGTCTGGGTGATCCTGGCGCCGGAACGGGTGCTGGCGCCGGACGAGATCGCGGTCGAAGTCTTGCAACTCTGCGACGGCGAGCGCAATGTCGGCGATGTCGCCGACCTGTTAGCTGCGAAATACGCAGCTCCGCGCGAAGCGATCCTGGCCGACGTCATCATCATGCTGCAGGATCTCGCCGACAAGGGCTTTCTCACCGAGATCAGGGAGAAGACGTCATGAGCGACGTGACCATCCCACCCAACGACAGTCTCGCGGTGCTCGAAAAGCAGCGCTCGACCGCGGAGACCTTCGGCATTCCGCTCGCCGTGCTGCTCGAGATCACCCATCGCTGCCCGCTGCAATGCCCGTATTGCTCCAATCCGGTCGAGCTCGACCGCTCGGGCAAGGAACTGACCACAGACGAATGGAAGAAGGTGCTGAGCGAGCTCGCCGAGATCGGCGTGCTGCAGGTGCATTTCTCCGGCGGCGAGCCGACCGCGCGCAAGGACCTCGTCGATCTCGTCAAGCACGCCAGCGACGCCGGCCTCTACACCAACCTCATCACCTCGGCCGTGTTGCTGACGCGCGAGAAGCTGAGCGAGCTCGCCGATGCCGGGCTCTGCCACGTGCAGATCTCTTTCCAGGGCATCGAAGAGGGCCTTGCCGACCGCGTCGCCGGCTACAAGGGCGGCCATCGCAAGAAGCTCGAAGTCGCCAAATGGACCCGCGAGCTCGATCTGCCGCTCACCGTGAACGCGGTGATGCACCGGCAGAATTTGCACCAACTGCCCGACATCATCCAGATGTCGCTCGATCTCGACGCCGACCGGCTCGAGGTCGCCAATGTCCAGTATTACGGCTGGGCGCTGAAGAACCGCGCCGCCTTGATGCCGACCGTGGCGCAGCTCAATGAGTGCACTGAAATCGTCGAGGCCGCGCGTGAGCGGCTGAAGGGCGAGCTGACCATCGACTATGTCGTCCCCGATTACTACGCGCTGCGGCCAAAGAAATGCATGGGCGGCTGGGGCCGGCAGTTCTTCAACATCTCGCCGGCCGGCAAGGTGCTGCCCTGCCATGCCGCCGAGAGCATCACCGGGCTCGAGTTCGAGTCCGTCCGCTCGAACCATTCGATCGCCTGGATCTGGCAGAACTCCGAGGCCTTCAACCGCTATCGCGGCACCGGCTGGATGAAGGAGCCGTGCAAGTCCTGCGAATTCCGCGAGATCGATTTCGGCGGCTGCCGCTGCCAGGCCTTCGCGCTGACCGGGGACGCCGCCAACACCGATCCCGCCTGCGCGCTGTCGCCGCTGCACGAGACCATCTTCAAGCAGGCGGAAGCCGAGGCCGAGGGCGAGACCAACCGCTTCCTCTATCGCAACTTCGCCGGCGGCACCCTGGAATCCGAGAATGGGACCTGACGCCGACGCGGGCGCGGCCGCCAAGGAAACGGTTCGGCGCGCCGATCCCTTTGCGCCGCTGACCTCCGACATGCTCGATGTCGGCGACGGTCACGAGCTCTATGTCGAGAGCGTCGGCCGCGGCGACGGCATCCCCGCGATCTATCTGCATGGCGGGCCCGGCAGCGGCTGCCAGCCCGATCATCGCCGGCTGTTCGATCCCGAGCGCATGCATGCGGTGCTGTGCGACCAGCGCGGCTGCGGCCGCAGCCGGCCCAAGGGCTCGCGCGCGCACAACACCACGGCCGATCTGATCGCGGACATGGAGACAATCCGCGAAAAATTCGGCTTCGAGCGCTGGATGGTGGTCGGCGGCTCCTGGGGCGCGACATTGGCGCTGGCTTATGCACAGGCGCATCCCGAGCGCGTCTCCGGCATCGCGCTGCGCGCGACGTTCCTCGGCACGCAAGCCGAGGTCGAGAAGGCGTTCACGGCGCGCCTGCCGCAATTCTATCCCGCGCTCTACGAGGATTTTCTTGGCGTGCTGCCGCCGGAGGAGCGGGACCGGCCGGTCGAGGCCTATTATCGTCGCATCCTCGACGCCGATCCGGCCGTGCATGGGCCAGCCTCGCGCGCCTGGCACGACACCGAGCGCGCTCTGTCCGAGCACAAGGCGGCCAAGACGCGGCTGGACCTGGCCTCCCTGAACGTCTGGCGTACCCTGCCGGCGACGCCGTTCATGGAGGCGCATTATTTCGTCAATGACAGCTTCATGAGCCCGGACCAGTTACTGCGGAACGCGGGCCGGCTCGCGGGCATTCCCGGCATTATCGTGCAGGGCCGTTACGATCTGTTGTGTCCTCCCGAGACATCGCACGCACTCGCGAAAGCGTGGCCGGGTTCCGAGCTTCGCATCGTGGAAGAAGCCGGGCATTCGCTCTATGATGCCGGCGTGAGGGACGCGGTGATGAAGTCGATCGCCGACCTCGCATCGAAGATCGGGCGATGAGAGGACAAGAACAATGCCGCTCGCCGGGAAAGGCATGCTGCTGACGTCGATGAACATCGACGCGGCCGACGAGGCCGATTTCAACCGCTGGTACGATCGCGAGCATCTGGAAGAGCGCGTCGCGATCGAGGGATTTCTGGAGGCGCGGCGCTATGTCGCGCATGCCGCCAATCCCAAATATCTCTCGCTGTACTCGACCACCACGCTCGACGTGCTCGACAGTCCGGCCTATCGGGCGCGGCTCGCGAGCCAAACCGAATGGTCGCTGCGGAGCATGGCGCGCTTCAAGGACATGCTGCGCGTGGTCGCGCGCATCACCATCAGCAAGGGCACCGGCCGCGGCGCTGCGCTGGGCCTGGTGCGGCTGCGACCGACGCCCGACAACGCCGCGCCCTGGCGTGAGGCATTGCAAGACAAGCTTAGGCCCGAACAGTGCGACGGCATCATCTCGATGCATCTGCTCGAAAGCGAGCCCGAATTGTCGGGCGCGACGGCGGGCATTCCGGCGACGCGCAACGAAGGCGCGCGCGACTGGTTCGTGCTGATCGACGGAACGCATGTCGGCGCGGTCTCGGCCGTGATCGCCGAACGCTTCACCGGCCCGACGGCTGCGCCCTTCCCGCTGCCCGTCTCCGTCGGCACCTACAGCCTGATGTGGGACCTCGCGAAGAGCGACATCGCGCGGGGCTGAACGCCACCGTCATTGCGAGGAGCACTTGCGACGAAGCAATCCAGACTACCTCCAAGGAGGAAGTCTGGATTGCTTCGCTGCGCTCGCAATGACGCGGATGGAGTGCAGTGCGATTGCTGCACCGCACGCATCTCGCGTGCCGGCATTAATGCTGTCTGCGCGCAGCTACCATGAAAGAGGGGAAGCGCGAAAATTTGCCGTTGTACTTGGGAACGGTTCTAATAAGCTAACCCAATGACGTCATTCAGAAACCAGATCGACGCACATTAAGCGTCCGACAAGCTCAGAAGAGGCCGCGGGGTCTTTGAGCCTGCGCGGACAGGGTAGGAATGAAACCGACCGATATCGCGGCCCCCGACTACTTTCACAAAGTGGTCGATTGCCAATGGGCCTGTCCTGCGCACACCCCCGTTCCCGAATACATCCGACTGATCGCACAAGGCCGCTATAGCGACGCCTACATGATCAATTGGAAGTCGAACGTGTTTCCCGGAATCCTGGGACGCACCTGCGATCGCCCATGTGAGCCGGCGTGCCGGCGCGGACGCGTCGAGGAGACGCCGGTGGCGATCTGCCGCCTGAAGCGCGTCGCCGCCGACTTCAAGGACGACATCAGGCAACGTCTGCCGAAGCCCACAACGAAGAACGGCAAGCGCGTCGCCTTCGTCGGTGGCGGACCGGCCTCGCTGACCGTGGCGCGCGACCTGGCGCCGCTCGGCTATCACTGCACCGTGTTCGACGGCGATCCGGAAGCCGGCGGCATGATGCGGACGCAGATCCCCAAATTCCGCCTGCCCAACTCCGTGATCGACGAGGAGACCGGCTATATCCTGAACCTCGGCGTCGAGTTCAAGGGCGGCCACCGCATCGAGAGCATGAAGTCGCTGCTCGCAGAGAAATTCGACGCGATCTTCGTCGGCTCCGGCGCACCGCGCGGCCGCGAGCTCGACATTCCCGGCCGGAAAGAGGCCGCCGCCAACGTCCATATCGGCATCGAATGGCTGGCCAACGTGTCGTTCGGTCATGTCGACAAGATCGGCAAGCGCGTCATCGTGCTCGGCGGCGGCAACACCGCGATGGATTGCTGCCGCACCGCGCGCCGCCTCGGCGGCGAAGAGGTCAAGGTCGTGGTCCGCTCCGGCTTCGAGGAGATGAAGGCCTCGCCCTGGGAGAAGGAGGACGCGCTCCATGAAGACATCCCGATCCTCAACTTCCTCGTGCCCACAGCCTTCGTGCACGACAACGGCAAGCTCACCGGCATCACCTTCCAGAAGGTGAAGGCCGAATACGATTCCAAGGGCAAGCGCAACCTCGTGCCCTCGGGCGAGCCCGACCAGACCATCGCATGCGACGACGTGCTGGTCGCGGTCGGCCAGGAGAACGCCTTCCCCTGGATCGAGCAGGATTGCGGCATCGAGTTCGACAAATGGCACATGCCCAAGGTCGACCCGAAAACCTTCGCCTCCACCAACCCAAAAGTGTTCTTCGGCGGCGACGCCGCGTTCGGTCCCAAGAACATCATCTGGGCGGTGGCGCAGGGGCATGATGCCGCGCTGTCGATCCACAAGATGCTGTCGGGCGAGGACATCACCGAGCGACCTTTGCCGGACGTGCAGGTCTCGTCGCAGAAGATGGGCATCCACGAATGGAGCTATGACAACGACATCTCGAACGACAAGCGCTTCAAGGTGCCGCATCGCGACAAGGTGATCGCGCTGAAGGACATCCGCGCCGAGGTCGAGCTCGGCTACGACGTCAAGCTGGCGCTGGGCGAAGCCGAGCGCTGCCTGAACTGCGACGTGCAGACCGTGTTCTCGACCTCGCTCTGCATCGAATGCGACGCCTGCGCCGACATCTGCCCGATGGACTGCATCACCTTCACCGCCAACGGCGAGGAAGACGATCTGCGCCATCGGTTGAAGGCACCCTCGCCGCATCCGGACCAGGACCTCTATGTCTCGTCCGATCTCAAGACCGGACGCGTCATGGTCAAGGACGAGGACGTCTGCCTGCATTGCGGGCTGTGCGCCGAGCGTTGTCCCACGGGTGCCTGGGACATGCAGAAATATTTCATCGAGATGACCCACGCAGGTTCGACATGTCCGACAAAAAGCCGATCAGCAGCGTAAACGACTTCGTCGTCCGCTTCGCCAACGTCAACGGCTCGGGTTCGGCCAGCGCCAACGAGATGTTCGCGCGTTCGATCCTGCGTCACGGCGTGCCGGTCTCCCCGCGCAACATCTTCCCCTCCAATATCCAGGGCCTACCGACCTGGTACGAGGTGCGGGTGACCGAGGACGGCCATCTCGGCGCCCGCGGCGGCGTCGACATGATGGTAGCGATGAACCCGCAGACCTGGGACAAGGACGTCGCCGGCATCGAGCCCGGCGGCTATTTGTTCTACGATTCCACCAAGCCGATGCCGTCGACCAAGTTCCGCGACGACATCACCGTGATCGGCGTGCCACTGACCGCGATCACCAACTCGACCTACACCGATCCGCGCCAGCGCCAGCTGTTCAAGAACATCATCTATCTTGGTGCGCTCTCGGCGCTCCTCGACATGGACCCGAAGCTGATCGAGCAGCTGATCGGCGAGCAGTACAAGGGCAAGGAGAAGCTGCTCTCCTCCAACGTCCACGCGCTGCATCTTGGCCGCGACTGGGCGCTGCAGAATCTGAAATGCCCGCTGGGCTTGCGCATCAAGAAATCCGACAAGGTCGGCGACCGCATCTTCATCGAGGGCAACAGCGCCGCCGCGCTCGGCGCGGTCTATGGCGGCGCCACGGTGTGCGCCTGGTATCCGATCACGCCGTCCTCGTCGGTGGCGGAGGCTTTCACCGCCCATTGCAAGAAGTTCCGGCACGACCCTGAAACCGGCAAGGCGAAATACGCCATCGTGCAGGGCGAGGACGAGCTGGCCTCGATCGGCATCGTCATTGGCGCGTCCTGGAACGGCGCCCGCGCCTTCACCGCGACCTCCGGCCCCGGCATCTCGCTGATGACCGAGTTCATCGGCCTCTCATACTTTGCCGAGATCCCGGCCGTGATCATGAACATCCAGCGCGCCGGCCCCTCGACGGGCATGCCGACCCGCACCCAGCAATGCGACATCATCGCCTGCGCCTATGCTTCCCATGGCGACACCAAGCATGTGCTGCTGTTCCCGGAAGATCCGGCCGAGGCGTTCGAGTTCGCGGCCGCCGCGTTCGATCTCGCCGAGCGGCTGCAGACCACGATCTTCCTGATGCTCGACCTCGACATCGGCATGAACCACCGGCTCTGCCGCCCGCTGAAGTGGGACGATTCCAAGCAGTACGACCGCGGCAAGGTGATGACGGCCGAGATGCTGGACGAGGGACGCGACTTCGGACGCTATCTCGACGTCGACGGCGACGGCATCCCCTTCCGCACCTATCCCGGCACGCATCCGACCAAGGGCTCCTATTTCACCCGCGGCACCTCCCGCGACCGCTATGCGCGCTATTCCGAGGAAGGCTCGGTCTATGCCGACAACATGCAGCGGCTCGTGCGCAAGTTCGAGACCGCGCAAGATCTGGTGCCGCGGCCTCTCCAGGCCAATGCGGAACGGCCGACCAAATATGGCGTAATCTATTTCGGCTCGACCTCGCCGGCGATGGACGAGGCCGTGGGATTGCTCGAGGCGCGCGGACATCAGCTCGACCAGATGCGCATCCGCGCCTTCCCGTTCCACTCCAGCGTGGCGAGCTTCCTCGCCGAGCACGACTTCGTCTACGTCGTCGAGCAGAACCGTGATGCGCAGCTTCGCCAGTTGATCGTCAACGAGAACGGCATCGATCCCGTCCGCCTCGTGCCGATCGTGCATTACGACGGCACCCCGATCACCGCCCGCTTCATCGCAAAAGCCATTGGCGACCACCAGGATCACCTCAAGGTGACCCCGCTCCGCAAGGCCGTGTCATGACCTACATCGCAAAGCCGAAATTCTCTCATCCGGGCCTCAAGAAGAACGACCTTGGCTACACGCACCGCGACTACGAGGGAAAAATCTCGACGCTGTGCGCGGGCTGCGGTCATGACTCGATCACCGCCTCGATCATCGAGGCCTGCTACGAGCTCTCGATCGAGCCGCATCGGGTGGCGAAGATCTCCGGCATCGGTTGCTCCTCGAAGACGCCGGATTATTTCCTCGGCAATTCACACGGATTCAACACCGTGCACGGCCGCATGCCCAGCGTGCTGACCGGCGCGAACCTCGCCAACCGCGATCTGATCTATCTCGGCGTCTCCGGTGATGGCGACAGCGCCTCGATCGGTTTCGGCCAGTTCGCGCATTCGATCCGGCGCGGCGTCAACATGACCTATATCGTCGAGAACAACGGCGTCTACGGCCTGACCAAGGGCCAGTTCTCCGCAACCGCCGACCGCGGCTCGAAGTCCAAGAAAGGCGTGACCAACACCGACAACGCGATCGACCTCGTCGCTATCGCGCTGCAACTCGGCGCCACCTTCGTCGCGCGCTCGTTTTCCGGCGACAAGACCCAGTTGGTGCCGTTGATCGCGGCGGCGATCGGCCACAAGGGCGCGTCGTTCATCGACGTCATCAGCCCCTGCATCGCCTTCAACAACCACGCCGGCTCGACCAAGAGCTTTGACTACGTCCGCGAACATAATGACGCGGTGAACCGCCTCGACGTCCTAGTCGGCCGCGACCCCATTGCGGTCGATTACGCACCGGGCACGGTGCAAGTGGTCGAGCAGCATGACGGCAGCAAGATCGCGCTGCGCAAGATCGACGCCGACTACGATCCGCATGACCGGCTGGGCGCGCAGACCTTCCTCGCGCGGCACGCGGCCAAGGGGCAGATCGTCACCGGTCTCTTGTATGTCGATCCCGATGCGGAAGATCTGCACGCGCATCTCAACACGGTGGAGACGCCGCTCAACACGCTGGAAGCGGACACGCTGTGCCCGGGTTCGGCGGCGCTGGACAAGTTCAACGCCAGCCTGCGCTGACGAATTGGCGGTGGGCACGGCGCGCTGCGTCTTTGCCCACCTCGCGGCACTGCCCTAATGGGCGGGTTCGGGCTCGGTGGCGGGACGGGCCGTATAGGCCAGACGGCCGGCCTTCCAATATTGCTTGCAGGTCTCGAGCAGCGTTTCGCCGTCCATGGTGAGGCCGCCGGGATTGACCAGCACGCCCTCGGCGCCGATCGCCTTGTTCATCAACGAGACGATGCGCTTCAGCAGGCCGACGTCGAAACGATTGGCGACCATCGGGTCGAGCTTGAGCACCACGATCACCTGATTGCGATACTGCCAGGCCGAGATGTCGCGCACGGACCTCCAGGAAATGGTGTCATCGGCGATGCGGGTGTCGCGAATTCCGACGCGGGTGATGAAGAGGACCGGTTGCCTGCTGGAGAGCAGCCGCCAAAGCGTCCTGCAGGTGATGAACCCGAACAGCGCGACACCGATATAGCAGGCCACGATCTGGAATTCGGAGAGCGTCTTGACGTGAAACCAGTTGAACGCGACAGCGGCGCACAGCAGCGTCAGCAGCACGCCGCCGGCCAGCATCTTCAAGAGCCGCGGCACCGAATAGCCAACCGCAAGGTTGGGCAAGTTCTGACTTACGGACATCTTGACCGCCACCAGTCATCTGCAACAACCAGGGGTTTACCGACCCTCATCCTGCCAAACCTTTAAGGCTGGAACCTTGCGCGAGGCTGCCGGCAAGGCGGGCCGCCGCGCTTGAACGCGCCTCTCGCCGGCTGCGACTAACCGCCAGTCGGCTCCCCTGCTGTGCGGGCCGGCCACTGTAAAAACGTCCGGGTGCGATCATGAAGCTTGCCCTTGTCCTGCCGCTCGCCCTCTCCGCCTTGGTCGGCACCGCCCATGCCGATGAGGCCGACAAGGTCCGGGAGACCACCAAGGCCGAGGCCGACGCCTTCACGGCCCGGGTCTATGCGGGCACGCCGGGCGACAAGGCCTATGCCTGCTTCGTCCGCCGTTACGATTCCGAACATCTGGCGCGTCATCCCAAGCAGAAGGTCGCCGCGATGAAGCTGCTGGTCTCGGCGGAGACCGACAAGGAAGACAAGCAGCTGCACAACTCCTTCCGCATGGGTTTCCGCTATCGCCATCGCAGCGGCGATTTCGACTCCAGCGGGTCGTGCGGCAGCCACGCGGTGCTGCTGAGCCAGGGCGACGAAGTCCGCATGGGCTGCGGCGTCGACTGCGAGGGCGGCGGGATCGAAGTGGCGCTGTCCAAGGACAACAAGTCTGCCATCGTCCGGCTGCAGCAGATCAGGGTCTGGCAGAACAACAAGCCGGACGACGAGGCCGAGCATGCGCTGGTCGCCGGCGCCGACGACAAGATCTTCAGGCTCGGCCGCACCGACACCAGCGAGTGCGCCTCGCTCGTGACCGACCGCAAGGAGCTCGCGGCGCTGCGCCACAAATGATATGCCTCTCGGCGAAGTCGGGCTGAGTGGAGGAGATCGCCATGAACCGCCGCAACATCCTGTGGACCGCCGTCTCGACCCTTGGCACAGCTCTTGGCGCCGCGCTCGGCGCCTCCCGCGCAAAGGCCGCGACGGAAACGGGCAGCACCGACAAGCTGAAGGTCGTCTATCATCTCAGCGACGCCGAGAAGGTCAATTTCGTGCTCGGCAATATCCAGAACCACATCGACGGCGTCGGCGGCCCCGAGCACGTCACGATCGCGCTGGTGATCCACGGCCCGGCGCTGAAGGCATTTCACGCTGGCCAGGCCAACCCCGATCTCAGCAAGCGTGTCGGTGAATTCTCCAAGGACGGCGTCGAACTCGCCGCCTGCGGCAATACGATGAAGGCGCAGAACGTCTCGCTGAAGGAGCTGCTGCCGGGTTTTGTCAGCGCGGAAAAAGGCGGCGTGGTCAGGTTGGCCGAGCTGCAGTCGCAGGGCTATTTGTATCTTCGGCCGTGAAGGCTGGGAGAGGCATCGCCCTCTCCGCCGTCATTGCGAGTGCAGCGAAGCAATCCAGAATCCTTCCGCGGAGACAGTCTGGATTGCTTCGTCGCAAGAGCTCCTCGCAATGACGTCGAGAGGGCTGCGCCAGCCAAAGACTATTCTTCCCCTCGTACTTGACTTATCCATAACTCTGCGGTTATGAATTAATCCATAACTTTTCGGTTATGGATTTCCCATGTCTGCCGCCCCCGATCTGCTGTTCAGGATGCTTGCCGACCCCACGCGGCGGGCCATTTTCGAACGGCTGTGCCGGGAGGGCGAGCAGACGGTCGGGGCGCTGACCGCGCGATCCGGGGTGTCGCAGCCGGCGGTGTCGAAACATCTGGGCGCCCTGAAGCAGGCCGGCCTCGTGCGCGACCGCCATGAGGGACGCCAGACCCATTACAGCGCGCAGCCCGGCGCGCTCAATCCGCTGATCGACTGGACCAGCCAGATGGCCTCGTTCTGGCAGAAACGGCTCGATGCACTCGACGATCTCCTGAAGAGGATGGACCAATGACCGGACCCGCGACCGAAACACGCTCGGTGGTCGTCGAGCGCGAATTTGCCTTTCCGGCCGAGCGGCTCTGGCGCGCGCTGACGCAGCCGCATCTGATCGAGGAATGGCTGATGAAGAACGACTTCAAGCCTGATGTCGGCCACAGATTCAATCTGCGCGGCGAATGGGGCGGCGTGCTGGACTGCGAGGTGCTCACCATCGAGCCGCAGAAGACGCTCGCCTACACCTGGAATTTCTCGCATGCGGACGCCGCGTTCGATCTCAGAAGCGTCGTCACCTTCACGCTGACACCAACCAGCGCCGGCACGCATCTGCGCGTCGAACAGGCCGGCTTCAGCCCGACGCAGAAGCAAGCCTTCGGCGGCGCGCATGCCGGCTGGAAGCAGTTTTTGGCCAAGCTGGACGAGTTGCTGGCGCGAGCCGCGTGAGCACGTCCGTTTCGATCATTGCAAGGGAGATCCGTTGACCATGTGGATTCGACAAACCCATCGCTGGCTGTCCATGGCCTTCACCATCGCGGTGATCGCCAACATCGTCGCCATGATCATGCAGCTCGATGCCGCTTGGATCGGCTTCCTGGCGCTCGTGCCGCTGATCCCGCTGCTTGCGACTGGCCTGTATCTGTTCGCACTGCCTTATCTCGGCCGGCGCGACGTGCGGGGCGAGGCAAGGTCATGAAGAAGGCGGTGGCGAAGACGAGCGCGACGAAGCCGGCGGAGGGAGCCTCGCCTGCCAAGCTGATCGATGGCCGGATCAAGGAGCTCGGCGACTGGCGCGGCGAGATGCTGGCGCGGGTCCGCGGCCTGATTAGGGAGGCCGATCCTGAGGTCGTCGAGGAATGGAAATGGCGCGGCGTGCCCGTGTGGGAGCACGACGGCATCATCTGCACCGGCGAGACCTACAAGGAAGTGGTGAAGCTGACCTTTGCCAAGGGCGCGGCGCTGGCCGATCCGGCCGGCCTGTTCAACTCCAGCCTCGACGGCAATGTGCGGCGCGCGATCGATATCCGCCAGGGCGAGAAGATCAACGAGAAGGCGTTGAAGGCGCTGATCCGCGCGGCGATCGAGCTGAACGCAGCTAAGAAGAAGCCGGCGAAGAAGCGGCCGGCGTAGGACTCTTTGAATTCCTGGTGGCGGCCGGAGCAAGCGCCTCGTCCTTCGAGACGACCGCTCCGCGGTCTCCTCGGGATAAGGCTTACCAGCATCTCTGGATTCTTGAATTGTTGTCCACACTCCGTCCTCATCCTGAGGGCCCGCCGAAGGCGGGCGTCTCGAAGGATGGGCCGCGAGCAAAGTGTCTCAGCTTCAGAAGCTGGGGGCCGCCCTCAGGCCACCGCGGCCGGGATCGGGCGCGGGCTGACGACGTATTCGCGCAGAACCTTGTCGTTGGCGTCGACTTCGATCAGCGAGACGTCGTAGGTCCAGAGATCGGCAAGATGCTGGAGCACCCGCTTGGCGTCGGTCTCGTTGAGCTGCGAGCCCTTGATGACGTGGTGATGCAGGATCAGGCGGCGGTCGCCGGAGAGATCGACGTCGACCACCTCGATATTGGCGTCGATGTAGCCGACATCGTGTTGACGCGCGAGCTCGCGCCGGACGCGACGAAAGCCGCGCTCGTCGTGGATGGCGTCGACCCTGATGCCGGCGCGCTCCTCGGGATCGTCGTGCAGATGGAACATGCGGAATTTGCGCATCAAGGTCGGGCTCAGGAACTGCGCAATGAAGCTCTCGTCGCGATAATTCGCCCAGACGTCGCGCAGCACCCCCATCACGTCGTTCTTGCCGGCGATGTCGGGGAACCACTCGCGGTCCTCGCCCTCGGGATTGGTGACGATGCGCTCGATGTCCTGCATCACCGCAAAGCCGAGCGCATAGGGATTGAAGCCGGAGAAGCGCGGATCGTCGAATTCGGGCTGGAACACCACGTTGGTGTGAGATCCCAGGAATTCAAGGAAGTTGCCGTCGGTGATGCGGCCCTGCCGATGCAGCTCGGTCATGATGCGATAGTGGACGTAGGTCGCCGTCCCCTCGTTCATTACCTTGGTCTGGCTCTGCGGATAGAAATATTGCGCGATGTGGCGGACGATGCGCAGCAGCTCGCGCTGCCAGGGCGCCAGCCGCGGCGCGCTCTTCTCCAGGAAATAGAGCAGGTTCTCCTGCGGCAGGCCGAGCAGCTTGCGGCGCCGTTCGATGCTGAGCGCGGACCGGGTCTTGCTCTTGCCCGCCGGCACGGTGCGCCAGAGGTCGTTGAAGACCTCCTCCTCGTGCTGGCGGCGTCGCCCTGCCCGCTTCTCCTCGGCGCGCAAATCCAGCGTCTTCTTGCCGGGATAGCGATCGATGCCGTGCGACATCAGGGCGTGCGCTGCATCGAGGGTCCGCTCGACCTCGATGCGGCCGTAGCGTTCCTCGCACTGCATGACATAGTTCTTGGCGAAGTCGAGATAATCCAGAATCCCTTCCGCATCTGTCCACTGCTTGAACAGATAGTTGTTCTTGAAGAAATGGTTGTGGCCGAAGGCAGCGTGCGCGATCACCAGCGTCTGCATCGTCGCCGTGTTCTCCTCCATCAGGTAGGAGATGCACGGCGAAGAGTTGATCACGATCTCATAGGCGAGGCCCATCAGACCCTTGCGATAGGACGCCTCGTGATAGGCGAATTGCTTGCCGAACGACCAGTGCTTGTAGAACAGCGGCATTCCGACGGACGAATAGGCGTCCAGCATCTGCTCGGCGGTAATGACCTCGATCTGGTTCGGATAGACGTCGAGCCCGAGATCCTTCAAAGCCACCGTCTCGCAGGCATCGGTGATGCGCTGCAAGGTGTGGAAATCCCAATCGGCGCCTTCGAACAATCGTTCCGTCATGGAGCGGCTTTCTCCTGAGCAGTTTCGCGGCGCTGGAACAAATCGTGGAACACCGGGAAGATCTCGCTGCGCTCAGAGACCTTGCGCATCGACAGCGGTGCGCCGCTGTTGCGCAGGCGCTCGTAGAGGCTCCAGAGCGAGGAGTCGGAGAGATCGAAGGCGCTGCCGCCGGATTCCCCGACCTCGAGATAGGCAAAGAACTGGCAGACCGGCAGGATCTTGTCGGTCAGCAGCATGCCGGTGAGCTCGCCGTCGGAATAGGAATTGTCGCCGTCGGAGGCCTGCGCGGCATAGATATTCCAGTCCGCGGGACTGAAGCGCTCGCGCACGATCTCGTGCATCGCCTGCAGCGCGCTGGAGACCAGCGTGCCGCCCGAAGCCGGGCCGTAGAAGAAGGTCTGCTCGTCGACTTCCTCGGCGCGATCGGTGTGGCGGATGAAGACGATCTCGACATGCTTGTAGCGGCGCTTCAGGAACACGTAGAGCAGCATATAGAAGCGCTTGGCGAGGTCCTTCATGTGCTCGGACATCGAGCCGGAGACGTCCATCAGGCAGAACATCACGGCCTGCGCCACCGGCCGCGGCACCTTCTCGTAGCGGCGGTAGCGGATGTCGAGCGGATCGATGAAGGGAATACGCTTCGTCTTCGCCTTCAGCCTTTCGAGCTGGGCGAGCAGCAGCTCGCGCTCGTCTTCGTCGGTGCAGGCGGCGATCGCGGCCTCCAGCTCCTCGATCTCGTCCTTGCGCGGACGCTTGAGCGCGATGCGGCGGGCGAGCGCGAGCCGCACCGTGCGGCTCACCGAGATGTTGGCGGGCGAGCCCGAGGTGGTGTAGCCGGCCCGCATGATGCCCTCGCTCTCGGTCTGCGCGATCTTGCGCTTGGCGAGGTCAGGCAGCTCGAGATCATCGAGGAAGAGATCAACGAACTCGTCGCGGGAGAGCACGAAGCGGAACGCGTCCTCGCCGTCGCCTTCGCCCGGACCTGAATTCTTGGCGCTGCCCTGGCCGGAGCGCTGGAGATAATCGCCCTCGATGAACTTCTTGTTGCCGGGCAACACCATGTCCCGCGTTCCGCCTTCGCGGCGGAAGCGCGGCTCGTGCATGCCGTCGAGGGGGATCGTGACCTCGCCCCCCTCCAGGACGTCCTTGATGTCGCGTTCCTGCGAGGTCTTCTTGACGGCGCCCTGCACCAGGGATTTGGCCCGACGCAAGAACCGCTGGCGATTCTCAAGACTCTTGCCGCCCGGATTCAGGCGCCTGTCAATAATGTGAATGGGCACTTTACCATTCGCCTCCCATTCCGCCTCAACCGGCCTGCTTCACGCGCATGTACCATTCGACGAGCCGGCGAACCTGACGCTCGGTGTAGCCACGCTCCACCATGCGTGCGACGAACTCGCCGTGCTTCTTCTCCGTCTCGCCGTCCTTCTTCGATCCGAAGGAGATGACCGGAAGCAGGTCCTCGACTTGCGAGAATATCCTCTTTTCGATCACGTCGCGAATCTTCTCGTAGGACGTCCAGGTCGGATTCTTGCCGCCGTTCTGGGCGCGGGAGCGTAACGAGAATTTGACCACCTCGTTGCGGAAGTCCTTGGGGTTGGCAATGCCCGCCGGCTTCTCGATTTTCGTCAATTCCTGGTTCAAAAGTTCGCGATCGAGCAGCTGGCCGGTGTCGGGATCCTTGAAGTCCTGGTCCTCGATCCAGGCGTCGGCATAGTCGACGTACCGGTCGAACAGGTTCTGGCCGTAATCCGAGTAGGATTCCAGATAAGCCTTCTGGATCTCGTTGCCGATGAACTCGGCGTAGCGCGGCGCGAGGTCCGCCTTGATGAATTCGAGATAGCGCTTCTCGACCTCCTCGGGCAGCTGCTCGCGGCGGATCGACTGCTCCAGCGCGTACATCAGATGCACGGCGTCAGCGGCGACCTCCTGCGGATCGTGGTTGAAGGTGGCGGCCAGGATCTTGAAGGCAAAGCGGGTGGAGACGCCGTCCATGCCCTCGTCGACGCCGGCGGCATCGCGATATTCCTGCACGCTGCGCGCCTTCGGATCGGATTCCTTCAGGCTTTCGCCGTCGTAGACCCGCATCTTGGCGAACACCGTGGAGTTCTCGTGCTTGCGCAGGCGCGACATCACCGAGAACCGCGCCAGCGTCTCCAGGGTCGAGGGTGCGCAGGGCGCCGAGGCGAGCTCGGAGCCCTGGATCAGCTTCTCGTAGATCTTCTGCTCTTCCGTGATCCGCAGGCAGTAAGGCACCTTGATCACGCAGATGCGGTCGATGAAGGCTTCGTTGTTCTTGTTGGACTTGAAGCTCGCCCACTCCGCCTCGTTGGAGTGCGCCAGGATGACGCCCGTGAACGGGATCGCGCCGATGTTCTCGGTGCCGATGTAGTTGCCTTCCTGCGTCGCGGTGAGCAACGGATGCAGCATCTTGATCGGCGCCTTGAACATCTCGACGAACTCGAGCACGCCCTGGTTGGCGCGGTTGAGGCCGCCGGAATAGCTGTAGGCGTCGGGATCGTTCTGCGCGTAGGTCTCGAGCTTGCGGATGTCCACCTTGCCGACTAGCGAAGAGATGTCCTGGTTGTTCTCGTCACCTGGCTCGGTCTTGGCGATCCCGATCTGGCGCAGCCGCGACGGCTGGATCTTGGCGACGCGGAACTGGGAGATGTCGCCGCCGAAGGCTTCCAGCCGCTTGTAGCACCATGGGCTCATCAAGCCGGTGAGACGCCGGCGCGGAATGCCGTATTTCTCTTCCAGCATCGGGCCGAGCTGATCGGGATCGAACAGGCTGAGCGGGCTCTCGAACACCGGCGAGAGCTCGTCGCCGGCCTTGAGCACGTAGATCGGATGCACTTCCATCAGCGACTTCAACCGCTCGGCCAGCGAAGACTTGCCGCCGCCGACCGGCCCGAGCAGGTAGAGGATCTGCTTGCGCTCTTCCAGTCCCTGCGCCGCGTGGCGAAAGAAACCGACGATGCGCTCGATGGTTTCTTCCATGCCGTAGAAGCCGGCGAAGGCCGGATAGGTGCGGATCGTGCGGTTCAAAAAAATACGGCCAAGGCGTGGGTCCTTGGCCGTGTCAATCGTCTGAGGTTCACCGATCGCTGCTAGCAGTCGTTCGGCCGCGTTTGCGTATTTCATGGGATCGCTTCGACACGATTCCAGATATTCCGCCATCGACATGTCGTGCTGGCTTCTCGCCTCGAACGACCGAGCGAAAGCGTTGAATAGAGAATCGTTGTACATGATCCCTCTCCGCGTGAGTTCCGCTACAAGCTGAAACGAAAGCAGTTACTGGACCGTTCCTCAGGCCGCTTCTCGAATCAGCGTGAGCACATGACGATCATTGGACACCCGGGTGCCGACACGACGCAACGCACAAGCTAGGCACTCGTTGAATTACGAACAGGCACCTGCCTGTAAATTGTGCGAATCTCTGTCTATCTTCGCTCATTTCCAGAATTTGTCACTCGCTCGCCACATCCGGGCGATACCGGGGCCGCCTCTCTCCGGCACCGCAACATAGGGCGATCCGCGCGCGGCGATCTTATGACGCTTGTACGGCGAAGCCTTGCGCGCCCCGTTCATCTTCCTGCTGCATTGCAGTGTGCGGAAGACTGGCTGCGTGAGCGTCGCGGCAAGCGCGCAGCAATGTCTCAAAATCGGCCACCAGCCCCTCCGACCGGATCACGATTCGATCGTTCTCCACGCAGCGGGCCAGATTGCGAATGCCGCGCAGCTGCCGCAGCAAGGCGGGCGTCGGCGTCAGCACGATCATGTTATGGCCGCGGCATTGTTCAGCCGAAATCTCCGCAAACGAGTCCCACGGCAGAAATTCATCGCCGATGCGGAGATCGCGGATGCCGTACGGGGTGACCACCACCACCGCGCCCCGCTCGGTCGGGAGCATCCAGATCAGCCGGATCGTCAAGGAGGCGAACACCACGACGCCGGCGACCCCGGCTATCGTGTCGTAATCGCCAAGGCCATCCCACCAGCCGAAGGCGAAGGTCGCGCCGACCAGGGTCATGGCAAAGCCCGCCGCGACCAGCAGCCGCAGCGTGGTGGTACATGGGCTGATTTCGAGATCATGGGATACGTCGACACCTCCGGCGGACGCGGCCGGTGACGAACCATTGGCGACGGCGAAGGCAAGGCCGTCAGATTGCGCGTGCATGCTTTCCCCCAGCATGGCCATTCGCGGCCGAGCCATGATGCATCAGGCGGATCGAAATCCGCCGACGAGCACTCCGCGTCGCCAAGAGCTGCAGAAAGCAGTGGCCGACGCTACGCAACCAGACCCGGCCGAACGCTCGGCCAACGACTTTTTACGCAACACCGGCTACTGCCGACGGGATCGCCATGATCGCGACGGAGTTACACTGGAGGGTATGACACCTGTACCCTTGATTGGTTCCCTCCCGGGAGCATGTAAGCTAGAGGATAGCGCGTCAGGACAGGCGCGGAAACCCCTCGTCCGCAGGCTTGGAGATAAATAAGCACCATGAATCCCGTCAAAGAACTGGAAAAGCACGGACAGGCCGTCTGGCTGGACTTCCTCGCCCGCGGCTTCATCGCCAAGGGCGACCTGAAGCGGCTGATCGAGACCGACGGCGTCAAGGGCGTCACGTCCAACCCCTCGATCTTCGAGAAGGCGATCGGCAGCTCGGACGAGTACGACGCCCCGATCGGCAAGGCGCTGAAGCGCGGCGACCGGACCGTGGCCGATCTGTTCGAAGCCGTCGCGATCGAGGACATCCAGAACGCCGCCGACGTGCTGCGCCCGGTCTATGACCGCCTCAAGGGCGGCGACGGCTATGTCAGCCTGGAGGTCTCGCCCTACCTGGCCATGGACACATCAGGCACCGTCGCCGAGGCCCGCCGGCTGTGGAAGGACGTCGATCGCAAGAACCTGATGGTGAAGGTGCCGGCGACGCCGGAAGGCCTGCCGGCGATCGAGACGCTGATCGGCGACGGCATCAGCATCAACATCACGCTGCTGTTCTCCAAGTCGGTCTACCTCGAGGTGGCCGAAGCCTACATCGCCGGTCTCGAAAAATACGTCGCCGGCGGCGGCGACCCCTCGCATGTCGCGAGCGTCGCGAGCTTCTTTGTCAGCCGCATCGACAGCGTCGTCGACAAGCAGCTCGACGACAAGATCGCCCGCGCCAACGACCCGTCCGAGAAGGAGCGGCTTGCCGCCCTCAAGGGCAAGGTCGCGATCGCCAACGCCAAGATAGCCTATCAGGATTACAAGCGCCTGTTCTCCGGCCCCCGCTGGGACAAGCTCGCCGCCAAGGGCGCGAGGCCGCAGCGCATGCTGTGGGCCTCGACCGGCACCAAGAACAAGGACTACAGCGACGTCCTCTATGTCGAGGAGCTGATCGGCCCCGACACCATCAACACCGTGCCGCCGGCGACGCTAGATGCATTCCGCGACCACGGCAAGCCGCGCGACAGCCTGGAAGAGAACGTCGACGACGCCCGCCGCGTGCTGGAAGAGCTGGAGCGTTCCGGCATCTCGCTTGACGCCATCGCCGAGGAGCTGGTCAAGGACGGCGTCAAGCTGTTCGCGGACGCCGCCGACAAGCTCTACGGCGCGGTCGCCCACAAGCGCGCCACCGTGCTCGGCAGCGCGATCGACCGCCAGCAGCTTTCGCTCGGCGACGAGCTCGGCAAGGCTGTGACCAAGAGCACCGAGGAATGGCGCGCCTCCGCCAAGATCCGCCGGCTCTGGCAGCGTGACAAATCGGTCTGGACCGGCGCGGACGAGAACAAATGGCTCGGCTGGCTCGACAGCGCCGCCAAGGCCGACGTCGCCGATTACGAGGACTATGCGGGCCGCGTGAAAGGCCAGAAGTTCTCCGACGCCGTCGTGCTCGGCATGGGCGGATCGAGCCTCGGACCGGAGGTGCTGGCCGAGACCTTCGGCAAGAAGCCCGGCTTCCCGAAGCTGCATGTGCTCGACTCCACCGACCCGGCGCAGGTACGGGCGATGGAAGCGAAGATCGACATCGCCAGCACCGTGTTCATCGTGTCCAGCAAGTCCGGCGGCACCACCGAGCCGAACGCGATGAAGGACTATTTCCACGAGCAGGTTGCCAAGGCGGTCGGGCCCAAGGTGAAGACCGGCCATCGCTTCATCGCGGTGACCGATCCGGGCTCGTCGCTGGAGAAGTCCGCGAAGAAGCTGAACTATGCCCGCATCTTCCATGGCGAGCCCTCGATCGGCGGCCGCTATTCGGTGCTGTCGCCGTTCGGCCTGGTGCCGGCGGCGACCGCCGGCATCGACGTCAAGACCTTCGTCAAGCATGCGCTCTCCATGGCCCGCTCCTGCGGACCGGACGTGCCGCCGAGTGAAAACCCGGGCGTGCAGCTTGGCCTTGCCATGGGCCTCGCCGGCCTCGAAGGCCGCGACAAGGTGACGATCCTCGCCTCGAAGAAGATCGCCGATTTCGGGGCCTGGGCCGAACAGCTGATCGCGGAATCGACTGGCAAGGAAGGCAAGGGCCTGATCCCGATCGAGGGCGAGCCGCTGGGCGATCCCTCCGTCTACGGCAACGACCGCTTCTTCATCGACATCCGCATCGAAGGCGAGGCGGACGCCGCCCATGACTCGGCTCTCGCCGGGATCGAGGCCGCGGGCCATCCCGTCGTGCGCATCGTCATGAAGTCGATTGATCATCTCGGCCAGGAGTTCTTCCGCTTCGAGATGGCGACGGCGGTGGCCGGCTCGATCCTCGGCATCAACCCGTTCGACCAGCCGGACGTAGAGGCGGCCAAGATCAAGACCCGCGAGCTCACGGCATCGTTCGAGAAGACCGGCGCGCTGCCGAAGGAGCAGCCGGTGGTCAGCACGGATGAGGCCGATCTCTACACCGACGAGGCCAATGCCACGGCGCTGCGCGCCGCCGGCGCCAATGGCGACCTCACCTCATGGCTGAAGGCGCACCTGTCGCGCTCCGGCGACGGCGACTATGTCGCCCTGCTCGGCTATGTCGCCCGCGACAAGGCTACGATCGATGCGCTGCAGGCGATGCGGCTCGAGGTGCGCGAGAAGCGCCGGGTCGCGACCTGCGCCGAGTTCGGACCGCGCTTCCTGCACTCCACGGGGCAGGCCTACAAGGGCGGGCCCGACAGCGGCGTGTTCCTCCAGATCACCGCTGACGATGCCAAGGACCTGGCGGTGCCGGGCCAGAAGGCCAGCTTCGGCGTCATCAAGGCGGCGCAGGCGCGCGGCGATTTCGACGTGCTCACCGAACGGGGCCGGCGCGCGCTGCGCGTCCACCTCAAGGGCGGGCTCAAGAAGGGTCTTGCGGCCCTGAACGCCGCGCTCACCGACGCGCTCACTTAAGGAATATCGCCAATGCAACTCGGCATGATCGGCCTCGGCCGGATGGGCGGCAACATCGTTCGCCGCCTGATGCGCCACGGACATTCGACCGTGGTCTACGACAAGGACGCCAAGGCCGTCGCCGGGCTTGCCGCCGACGGCGCGGTGGGCTCGGCGACGCTCGAAGAGTTCATCTCGAAGCTCGAGCGTCCCCGCACGGCCTGGGTGATGCTGCCGGCCGGCCACATCACCGAGACCACGATCGACACGATCGCAAAGGTGATGCAGGAAGGCGACGTCATCATCGATGGCGGCAATACCTTCTGGCAGGACGACGTCCGCCGCGGCAAGGCGCTGAAGGCGCGCGGCATCCATTATGTCGACGTCGGCACGTCCGGCGGCGTCTGGGGTCTCGACCGCGGCTATTGCATGATGATCGGTGGCGAGAAGCAGGTCGTCGACCGGCTCGATCCGATCTTCGCCGCGCTCGCGCCCGGCGCCGGCGACATCCCGCGCACGGAGGGGCGAGATGGCCGCGATCCCCGCATCGAGCAGGGCTACATCCATGCCGGCCCCGTCGGCGCAGGCCACTTCGTCAAGATGATCCACAACGGCATCGAATACGGCCTGATGCAGGCCTATGCCGAGGGTTTCGATATTCTCAAGAATGCGAACATCGACGCCTTGCCGCAGGATCATCGCTACGATTTCGATCTCGCCGACATTGCGGAAGTGTGGCGGCGCGGCAGCGTGATCCCGTCCTGGCTGCTCGACCTCACCTCGACCGCGCTCGCCGACAGTCCGCAGCTCACGGAATATTCCGGCTTCGTCGAGGATTCCGGCGAAGGACGCTGGACCGTGAATGCGGCGATCGACGAGGCGGTGCCGGCCGAAGTCTTGACCGCCGCGCTCTACACACGTTTCCGTTCACGGCGGGAACACACCTTCGCCGAAAAAATTCTCTCTGCGATGCGTGCGGGGTTTGGCGGCCACAAGGAGCCGAAGCAACCGGGCGCGACGAAGCCGAAATAAGACGCAACAAGCGAAGGCCAATCGTTCGTGACAAAAGACCCGCAAGCCAAGCGCAAGCCGGAAAATTGCGCCTTCGTCATCTTTGGTGTGACCGGTGATCTCACTCACCGCCTGGTGATGCCATCGCTCTACAATCTGGCAGCCGAGCACCTGTTGCCTGAAAAATTCTGCGTCGTCGGCGTGGCCCGCAAGAGCCAGTCCGACGACGAGCTGCGCGAGAGCCTGATGAAGGGCCTGCGCCAGTTCGCGACGCGTCCCATTGACGACGACACGGCCAAACGACTTCTGCAATGCGTCACTTTCGTCGAGGCCGATCCCAAAGATCCGCCGTCATTCGATCGCCTGCGCGAGCATCTGGATTCTTTGGAATGCGCGCAGGAGACTGGCGGCAACCGCCTGTTCTACCTCGCCACGCCGCCGGCTGCGTTCGCGCCGACCGCGCGCGAACTCGGCCGCACCGGCATGATGAAGGAGAACGGCGCCTGGCGCCGCCTCGTGATCGAAAAGCCGTTCGGCACCGATCTCGCATCGGCCAAGGCGCTCAACGCCGAACTTCTGAAGATCATGGACGAGCACCAGATCTACCGGATCGATCACTATCTCGGCAAGGAGACGGTGCAGAACATCCTGGTGCTGCGCTTTGCCAACGGCATGTTCGAGCCGATCTGGAATCGCAACCACATCGACCACATCCAGATCACGGTCGAGGAGAAGCTCGGCGTCGGCCATCGCGGCGGCTTCTACGATGCCACCGGTGCGCTGCGCGACATGGTGCCGAACCACCTGTTCCAGCTGATGTCGCTGGTCGCGATGGAGCCGCCGGCACGCTTCGACGCCCATTCGGTCCGCTCCGAGAAGGCGGAGGTGCTGACGTCGATCCAACTGCCGAGCCGGGAGGATGCGCTGAAAAATTCGGTCCGCGCGCAATATCTCTCAGGCCGCATCGGCGACGACGATGTTCCGGACTATCGCAAGACCGAGGACGTCAAGCCCGGCAGCACCACCGAGACCTTTGTTGCGCTGAAGCTGATGATCGACAATTGGCGCTGGGCCGGCGTCCCCTTCTATCTGCGTACCGGCAAGGCGCTCGGCCACAAGCGCACCGAAGTCGCGATCAAGTTCAAGCAGGCGCCGTTGTCGATGTTCTCGGGGACCGACGTCGACCGCCTGTCGCAGAACTTCCTCACCATCGGTATCGCGCCGACCGAAACCATCGAGCTGCAGTTCAACGCCAAGATCCCGGGGCCGAGCATCACGATCGATGGCGTCGAGATGAAATTCAAGTACGGCGACTATTTCCAGGCCGATCCCTCGACCGGTTACGAGACGTTGATCTACGACTGCATGATCGGCGACAACATCCTGTTCCAGCGCGCCGACGGCATCGAGGCCGGATGGCAGGCGGTGCAGCCGTTCCTGGACGCCTGGAAGAGCGCGGGCACCAACGGCATCGAGACCTATGAGGCCGGCAGCGACGGGCCGGCCTGTGCCGACGAGCTGCTGCGGCGCGACGGGCGAAGCTGGCGGAAGTTTTCGTGACGGACGCAGCACAGCCAAAGCTGATCGTTGCCGCCGATGCGGAGGCGCTGGCGCAGGCCGCGGCAGAGCGGGTGATGGCGCGCATCGCCGCCAATCCCGGCCGCATCGCAATCTGCCTCACCGGAGGCTCCAGCCCGAAGAAGCTCTATCAATTGCTCGGCAGCGACGCGTATCGCGGCAAGATCCCGTGGGAGCGCGTGCATTGGTTCGTCGGTGACGAGCGCTTCGTCCCGGAGAGCGATCCGCTCAACAACATGGCGGTCGCCCGCGCGACGTTTCTCGATCGCAACGCGCCCTCCGGCCATGTCCATCCGATCCCGACCACCGCCGACAATCCCGATCGCAGCGCCGAGGCATATGCGCGCGAGCTGCGGGCCTTTTACGGCGCCGAGAACCTTGATCCGGCGCGCCCCCTGTTCGACCTCGTCCTGATGGGCGCCGGGCCGGACGGCCACACCGCCTCGCTGTTTCCCGGCTTCCCCGAAATCGAGGAAACCGAGCGCTGGGTCGTTGGCGTCCCCAAAGCCAATGTCGCGCCGTTCGTGCCGCGGGTCTCGCTCACCCTGCCCGCTCTCGCCTCGTGCTACGAAATGCTGTTCGAGATTGCCGGCCACGACAAGCAACCGATCTTGACGCGCCTCCTCAATGGCGAGACTCTGCCGGCATTACGCGCGCGCTCGAAGGGTGAGACCGTCTGGCTGGTCGACAGGGCCGCGCTTCCGGAGGAAATTCGTGGGCCGCGTTGAAGCACCTTGTGCATTGATCGTGATGGGCGTGTCGGGCTCGGGCAAGAGCACGATCGCGGAAGCGCTCGGCCAGCGGCTCGGCTGGCGCTTCGAGGACGGTGACAGCTTCCATCCCGCCAGCAATGTCGAGAAGATGCGGGCCGGCCATCCCCTCACCGACGAGGACCGCTGGCCCTGGCTCAACGCCATCGCCGACGAGATCGGGCGGGTCTGCGGACAAGGCGGGCACATCATCATCGCCTGCTCGGCCCTGAAACACACCTATCGCGACGTGCTGCTGCGCGGGCGCGACGATGTCCGCTTCGTCTTCCTGAAGGGCACGAAAGAGCTGATCGCCGAACGGCTCGCGCAGCGCAAGGGCCATTTCATGCCGCCCGGGCTGCTGACGAGCCAGTTCGACACGCTGGAGCCGCCCGAGACCGGCGAGCACGTCATCACCGTCTCGATCGACGAGACCGTGGAGGCGATCGTCGACGGCATCGTGCGGCAACTGAAACTGGGCGGCGCGAAACGCTGAGCCAAAAGGAACGTTAGGTCCTGCCATGACGCAAATCTCACTCGTGGTGTCCGACGTCGACGGCACGCTGCTGACCAAGGACAAGACGCTGACGGATCGCGCCAAGTCCGCGGTGCAGCGGCTGCACAAGGCCGGCATCGGCTTCACCATCACGTCCAGCCGCCCCGCCATCGGCATGCGCTTCCTGATCGAGCCGCTGGCGCTGTGGCTGCCGGTCGGCCCGTTCAACGGCTCCTCCATCATCGATCCCGAGATGACGCCCGTCGAGCAGCACCTCATCCCCGCCGGCGCTGCCGAGCGATCCCTGCAAATCCTTCGCGAGTTCGGCGCCGACATCTGGCTCTTCACCGCCGACAAATGGCTGATCGACAATCCTGGCGGACGCTATGTCGCCCATGAGCAGCACACGATCCGCGCCGACCCGACCATCGTGACCGACTTCTCGCCCTACCTTGCCCGCGCTTGCAAGATCGTCGGCGCCAGCGCCGATGCAGCGGGCCTCGAGGCTTGCGAGAAGGCAATGCAGTCAGCGCTCGGCAGCGAGGCCACCGCGGTGCGCTCGCAGACTTACTATCTCGACATTACCCCGCCCGGCTTCGACAAGGGTACCTTCGTCAAGGCGATGGCGAGGCGCCTCGGCATCTCCCTGGATGCGGTCGCCACCATCGGCGACATGCAGAACGACCTCGCCATGTTCGCCGTCAGCGGCACCTCGATCGCCATGGGCAATGCCACCGACAGCGTCAAGGACAAGGCGACCAACGTCACCGCGAGCAACGAACAGGACGGTTTTGCGGAGGCGATGGAGATGATCCTGAAACGGAATGGGGTGGGCTGAGGTGTTTCAACCTCTCCCGCTTGCGGGAGAGGTCGCCGCGGAGCGGCGGGTGAGGGCTCTCTCCTCTTGGGGGTTCTTGCCAGCGGAGAGACCCCCACCCCAGCCCTCCCCCGCAAGCGGGAGAGGGAGTGCACCTACGCTCTGGATACAGTAGCGGCACCCACTGTCACTGCTTCGACCGCTGCATCGCCGGCTTCTCGCTCTTCTGCCTCGCCGCCGAAAGATTATGCGCGGTGTTGATCAGCGCGATGTGGGTCAGCGCCTGCGGGAAATTTCCGGTCTGGCGCCGGGCAACGGAATCGTATTCTTCGGCCAAGAGCCCAACATCGTTGGCGATGCCGGCTATGCGGTCGAGCAAGACTTGCGCCTTGTCGAGATCGCCCGCCAGTACATGAGCATCGGCCAGCCACAACGTGCAGGCCAGAAACGCGCCTTCGAGCGGCGGCTGTCCCGAAGGCAGCTCGCGCGGATCGTGCCGCAGCACGAAGCCGTCGCGCACCAGGCGGGCCTCGACGGAGGCGATGGTGCCGCGGATGCGCGGATCGTCCGCCGGCAGGAAGCCGACGGCCGGCAGCAGCAGCACGGATGCATCGAGCAGTTTCGAGCCGTAGGATTCGACGAAGGCATTCTCCTCCGCGTCAAATCCCCTGTTGCAGACGTCGCGATGAATGACCTCGCGCAAGGCGCGCCAGTGCAGCAGTGGCGCCTTGAAGCCGAAGGTCTCGGCGCTCTTGATGCCGCGGTCGAAGGCGACCCAGGTCATGACCTTGGAGAACACGTAGTGCTTGGGTTCGCCGCGCCGCTCCCAGATGCCGTGATCGGGCTGATCCCAGACCTCGGCCAGATGATTGAGCACGGCGCATTCCAGCGCCCAGCTTTCCTCGTCGAGCTTGAGCTTGGCCATACGCGACTGGTGGAAGGCGTCGATCAATTCGCCATAAACGTCGAGCTGAAGCTGCGCATGCGCAGCGTTGCCGACGCGCACGGGCTTTGCGCCCTCATAGCCGTCGAGCCAGCCTGCCTCCCATTCCAGGAGCCGGCGCTGGCCCCAGATGCCGTACATTATCTGCATGTTCGCCGGCGAGCCTGCCGCCGCGCGCAGCAGCCAATTGTGCCAGGCCGACGCTTCCTCGGTATAGCCCGAGTTCATCAGCGCCAGCAGCGTGAAGGTGGCATCGCGCAGCCAGCAGAAGCGGTAGTCCCAGTTCCTGCTGCCCCCGAGCTTCTCGGGCAATGACGTGGTGGGCGCCGCGACGATGCCGCCGGTCGGGCCGAAAGTCAGCGCTTTGAGCGTGATCAGCGAGCGCATGATCAGCTCGCGATAGTCGCCGTCGCGGGTGCAATGGCCGCACCAGTCCTTCCAGAATTTTTCGGTCTCCTCGAGTGCGACCTCCGGATCGATCGGCTCGGGCGGCGCGAGATGAGAGGGACCATAGGTCAGCACGAACGGCATGGTCTCGCCGGCCTTCACCTCGAAGTCGGAGACCGTGGTCAGATCCTCGCCGCGCGTCTTCGCCGGCGTGCGCAGCACCGTCATGTCCTGGCCGGCGATCGCCATCAGGGAATGATCGATCCGCCGCACCCAGGGAATGTCCACGCCGAAGCCGAAACGGATCACGAGCTCCATCCGCATCTTGACGGTGCCCTCGAGGCCGCGCACCAACCGCACGATGTCCGACGCCTTGCCGCGCGGCGGCATGAAATCGATCAGCGCGACGGCGCCGCTCCTGGTCTCGATGCGCGTTTCCAGGATGAGGGTGTCGCCGAGATAGCGGCGCGACGTCCCGGTGACGTCCTCGCTCGGTGCGATCAGCCAGCGGCCGTTCTTGTGGGTGCCGAGGATGGCGGCAAAGCAGGCGTCGGAATCGAAGGCCGGCCAGCACAGCCAATCGATCGAGCCGTCGCGCCCGACCAGCGCCGCGGTCTCGCAATCACCGATCAGCGCGTAGTCTTCGATCCTCTGGGACAATATCCTGCGAGCCTGGAAATCGAGCTTGGGAAGCCCTCGCCGATCAACTGCCGCCGGGCAACGAACGTTCCCGCGTCGCCGCTCGCAAGGCCGTGAGGTCGACCTTTGCCGCGATCTTGTCGAGCGCGACGGGAAGACGCTGGCGCCAATTCGGGTGCTCGTCGATCGTGCCGGGAATGTTGGGCTGGTCGATCACGCCCAAGAGATCCTCCATCGACACCGCGAGCAGCCGCGACGGCGTGCGCGACAGGAAGGCGAGCACGGAATAAAGGTCGTTGGCCTTGATGCCGTTCTGGCGCAGGATATCGTCGAGCCCGCCGAGCGCATCCCAGCGCGCCTGGTCGTTCTCGCCGGGATCGAGCCCGAGCGAACGCTTCATCTTGAGATCGCCGAAGGAGCGCCAGCCGGCATAGGTCGACAGATCATGCGTGTTCAGCGTGACCAGCGCATTGGGCCGGTAATGGTCGACGTTGCGGAAATGCCCGGCTTCGTCACGCTCGAACATCATGACCAGATAGGACCAGATGCCGAAATCCTGCATCATCTCGCGGAAACCTTCCGGTACGGTGCCGAGATCCTCGCCGATCACGATGCATTTGTGGGCGGCGCTCTCGCGTGCCACCGCGCCCAGCAGCGCCTCGAACGGCATCTGCACATAGGCGCCATTGTCCGGCTTGAAGCCGCGCGGCACGAGATAAAGCCGCTTCAGGCCGAGCACGTGGTCGAGCCGGATCGCGCCGGCATGGCGCATCGAGGCCGCGAGCATGTCGGCGAACGGCACGAAGGATTGCGCTTCCAAACCGCCAGCATTGAAGCCGGCAAGACCCCAGTCCTGGCCGATGGTGTTGAGCACGTCAGGCGGCGCGCCGACGGCAAGATGACGGGAGATCGCCATCTGCTCGTTCCAGGCATCGAAGCCGTTGGACTGCACGCCGACGGCGACGTCGAGATAGAGCCCGACCCGCATGCCGAGCTGGCTGGCGAGCTCCTTGGCCGCATGCAGCTGGCTGTCCGCCGTCCACTGCACGAATTCGACGAATTCGACCTCGCGCTTGTCAGGACCGTTGCGAAGCTCGGCGCATTTGGCCTCGTCCGGCTGCTGCCATTCCTGCGGCCATTCCCACCACGGCGCGTTGAAGCGATGGCGCAACACCTCGAAACAGGCAAAGCGCGACAGCAGCGGCGCGCGTTCGGCGCGGAAGGCGTCGAACGCGTTGCGACGGACGCCGCTCGCGCTCTTCGTGAAGCTGTCGAAGGCGGCGCGCAGGGCCAGCCATTTCAGCGCGGCCATGTCGGCATAGGGCACGCGGTCGCCTTCGCGCAGACGGGCCGCGGTCGCAGCCGCGTCGGGCACGAGGTCCGCGGAGAATTCGGCAATGGCCTCGACGTCGATATAGAGCGGATTGAGGAACAGCCGGCTGTTGGGCGAATACGGGCTGCAATCGGCCGGATGGTCGTCGAACAGAACGTGCAGCGGATTGAGCCCGACACCGTCGGCTCCGAGCTGCTTGGCGAGCCGCACCAGATTCGCAAGATCAGTGAAATCGCCGATGCCCCAGTTGCGGTCCGAACGGACGCTGTAGAGCTGCACAGCGAGCAGCCAGCCGCGGTCGAAATCGCCGCCGAAGGCCCGCTCCGGCGCCACGATCATCGGCACCTCTTCCGTCACACCCTTGGCATCGGTCAGCGTCAAGCGGTGATAACCGAGCGGCAGGCCGGCGGGCCAGGCGATCACGGGCTCGCGCGTCTCGCCCTGCGCGATCACATTGCCGTTTCCGGCCAATGTCCATTTCAGCGGCGGCGCGCCGACGGCCGCCAATTCCGTGCGCGGGTGTCCAAGCGCCCGAACCACGACCGGGCCGCTGACGAAGCGGTACACCCGCTTTTCTGGCAGGGCGTCGAGGATGGATTTGAGAGCCACGGGATCAGTGACCCGCAGCTTTCCGAGGGCATCGGTGAATTCGGACTGAACGCCCTTGATCTGGGCTTGAGCTAAAAGATCCATTCGGCACGCAGCTTGCAGGCCATTGTAAGGCCGGGGGCATCGATTTTTACGAGGCGACGGAAGACGTTAGTCAAGGGTAACTCACGAGCCGCACCTGCCGTTCCCGAGGGAACCAATGACACACAAGCGGCTTTCTATAGTGGTATCAAGCGTAGGTTCCCGACAAGGGAAACGGGCCCCTGCTTTCTTGTCAATGGCATCACCGTGAACAAGACAATTCAAACTGTCGAAAGTGCCGCAGCCGGCAGCGCTTTCCTCATCGAAGACGTCTATCCCGCGATCGATGGCGGTCGCTTCGCCGTGAAGCGGATCGCGGGCGAGCGCGTTGAGGTCTGGGCTGACGTCTATCGCGACGGCGAGGCCGTGGTCAGCAGCGCGCTGCTGTGGCGCCCAGAGCAGGACCGGGACTGGCGGCAAGAACCGATGATTCATCATGGCAATGACCGCTGGTCCGGCGCCTTCACGCCGATAGAGCCGGGCCAGTATGTCTACGCGATCGAGGCCTGGACCGACGAGTTCGCCACTTGGTCCCACTCGATCCTGCGCAAGCAGCGAGCCGGCGCCGACGTCAGCCTCGATGCGATCGAGGGCGCCGGCCTCCTGACCAAGGCCCATGGCGCCCAGCAGGCTGCCGCCGCGGTCATCGTCAGGCAATGCGAGGATTATCTGCAGACCGGCGATGTCACCTCGCTGCTTGCGAGCGAGCTCGGCGATGCCATGGCCGAGAGCCAGTCGCGGCCCGACCTGACCCGCTCCCAGCCCTTCCCGCTGACGGTCGATCGCGACCGAGCGCGATTTGGCGCCTGGTATCAGATGATGCCGCGCAGCCAGAGCCGGATTCCCGGCCAGCACGGCACGCTCCGCGACTGCATCGCCCGCGTGCCTGATATCGCGGCGATGGGTTTCGACGTGCTCTATTTCACTCCGATTCACCCGATCGGTCACAGCCGCCGCAAGGGCCGCAACAATGCGCCAACGGCCGGCGAAGGCGAGCCCGGCTCGCCCTACGCGATCGGCGCCGCCGAGGGCGGCCACGATGCGCTGCATCCCGAGCTCGGCACCATCGAGGATTTTCGCGCACTGGTCGCGACCTGCCTGGAATATGGCCTGGAGATCGCGCTCGACTTCGCGGTGCAATGCTCGCCGGACCATCCCTGGCTGACGCAGCATCCGGAATGGTTCAAATGGCGGCCGGACCGTTCGGTCCGGACGGCAGATGGCGCCTATTCGGACATCGTCATCCCCGATTTCGCCTCGGTCGACCGCATCGGACTGTGGAATGCGTTCCGCGACGCCATGCTGTTCTGGATCGACCATGGTGTCACCATCTTCGCCATCGACAACCACGACACCGCGCCGCTGGCGTTCTGGGATTGGCTGATCCGCGACATCCGCCGCCGGCATCCAGAGGTGATCCTGTTCTCCAAGACCTATGCACGGCCGAAGCTGATGAAGGGCCTCGCCAAGCTCGGCTTTGCGCAGTCCTTCACCTATTTCCCCTGGCGCACCTCGCGGTCGGAGCTGGAGCAATATCTCGGTGAGCTGACGCGTTATCCCGAACGCGACTTCCAGCGCCCGAACCTGTTCGTCAACACGCCCGACCTTCTGCCCTATCATCTCCAGAGCGGTGAGGCCTGGGCGTTCAAGTCGCGCGTTGCGCTGGCAGCGACATTGTCGGGCAGTTACAGCGTCTACAGCGGGTTTGAGCTGCTGGAGCACGACGCGATCCCCGGCCGCGAGGAATATCTCGATTCCGAAAAGTACCAGATCAAGCAGCGCGACTGGGACAGGCCCGGCAACATCAAGTCCTACCTTGCCGACCTCAACCGCATCCGCAACGACAACGGCGCGCTTCAGCAAACCGCGAACCTGCGTTTTCTCGGCGTCGAAGACGGCGAGACCATCGCCTTCGTCAAGGATGCGGCCGAGCCCGCCAACACCGTCGTCGTCGTGATCGCCCTCTCCCGCCACATCCGCGAATGCTGGCTGCCGCTCGGCGACGTCACCGTTGACGTCGGCGGGCAGCGACACCATGTGACGACACTCGAAAACCTGCTCACCGGCGAACAGTCCCGCATCGAATGGGGCGGGATCAAATTGCGTATCGATCCCGACCGCGATCCGGCGCTCCTGTTCCGCTGCCTGGCGTAAGGGGTCACGCCATGAATGTTCTATCTTCCGTCGACACCAAGAAGGCCGAGGCTGCCGAGATCGTGGATGAGCTCTGGTACAAGGACGCCATCATCTACCAGCTCCACGTCAAGGCCTTCGCCGACAGCAACAATGACGGCATCGGCGATTTCGCCGGCCTGACCGAGAAGCTGCCTTATCTGCAGGAGCTCGGCGTCACCGCGCTGTGGCTACTGCCGTTCTACCCCTCGCCCGGCCGCGACGACGGTTACGACATCGCCGACTATGGCTCGGTCAATCCCGATTTCGGGACCATGAAGGACTTCAAGCGCTTCATCCAGGAAGCGCAGAAGCGCGGCTTGCGCGTCATCACCGAACTCGTCGTCAACCACACCTCGGATCAACACAACTGGTTCAAGCGCGCGCGCCGCAGCCCCGCAGGATCGAGCGCCCGCAACTGGTATGTCTGGAGCGACACCGACCAGAAATACCAGGGCACGCGCATCATCTTCACCGACACCGAGAAGTCGAACTGGACCTGGGATCACGAAGCCGGCGCGTTCTACTGGCACCGCTTCTTTTCGCACCAGCCGGACCTGAACTTCGACAATCCGCGCGTGGTCAGCGCGCTGATCCAGGTGATGAAGCGCTGGCTGGACGCCGGCGTGGACGGTTTCCGCCTCGACGCCATTCCCTATCTGTGCGAGCGCGACGGCACCAACAACGAGAACCTCCCCGAGACGCACGCGATCATCAAGCGGCTGCGCCAGGAGCTCGACTCCTACTCCAAGGGCAAGCTGCTGCTGGCCGAGGCCAACCAATGGCCGGAGGACGTGCAGGAATATTTCGGCCGTGGCGACGAGTGCCACATGGCCTACCACTTCCCGCTGATGCCGCGCATCTACATGGCAATCGCGCAGGAGGACCGCTTCCCGATCACCGACATTCTGCGCCAGACGCCGGACATTCCGGCGAGCTGCCAATGGGCGCTGTTCCTGCGCAACCATGACGAGCTGACGCTCGAGATGGTCACTGACGTCGAGCGCGACTATCTCTGGACAACCTACGCCAACGATCCGCGCGCCCGTATCAATGTCGGCATCCGCAGGCGCCTTGCGCCGCTGATGGACAACGACCGGCGCAAAATCGAGCTGATGAACTCGCTGCTGCTGTCCTTCCCCGGCACGCCGATCATCTATTACGGCGACGAGATCGGGATGGGCGACAACATCTATCTCGGCGACCGCAACGGCGTGCGAACGCCGATGCAGTGGAGCCCGGACCGCAACGGCGGCTTCTCGCGCTGCGACCCGGCACGCCTCTACGCCCCGCTGATCATGGATCCGGTCTACGGCTACGAGTCGGTGAACGTGGAGGCACAGTCGCGCAGCCTGTCCTCGCTGCTCAGCGCCACCAAGCGGCTGATCTCGGTGCGCAAGTCGACGCTCGCCTTCGGCCGCGGCACCATGACGTTCATCCGCCCGTCCAACCGCGCGGTGCTCGCCTATGTCCGGCAATACCGCGACGAGGTGATCCTGTGCGTCGCCAATCTGTCGCGCGCGGCGCAGGCGACCGAGCTCGACCTGTCGCCGTGGAAGGACCGTATCCCGCAGGAGATGCTCGGCCGAACGCGTTTTCCGGCGATCGGCGAGCTGCCCTACATGATCACGCTGGGACCCTACGGTTTCTACTGGTTCCAGCTTCAGGAGCGCGACAAGTCCGAGCCGGTGACGCCGCGCGCGGTGCCGGAGTTCGAGACGCTGGTCGTGCCGGTGAACTCCAACTGGGTGTCGCTGGCCCGCGAGCGCGGCGTGTTCGAGCGCGACGTGCTGCCGGGATTCCTGTCGCGGACCCGGTGGTATCCCGAACACAATCCCAAGCACATCGAGGCCACGCTGACCTCGGCGGTGCCGTTCAGCGACATCGGCGACAACAGGCCCTGGATCGCGTTCTTCGAGACCAGGCGGGACGACGTGACCACGCGCTACGTGCTGCCCATGCAGATCGAGTGGGTGCGCTTCGACCGCGAACGCTTCAACCCGAAGGCGCTCGCCGCCGTGCGCCAGGGCGCGCGCGAGGGCACGCTGCTCGACGTTGCGACCGACCAGATTTTCATCGGCCTTTTCCTGCGCGGCCTGTCGCAGAACCTGGTGGTGGACGAGAACAATCTGCGGCTGGAGTTCAAGGCGACCAGCCGGTTCGGCGATTACACCATCAAGGAGCCCGAGCGAATCCGCGCGATCGAGCAGTCGAACAGCACCGCGCTGGTCGACAACCAGTACGTCGCCAAGATCTACCGCCGGCTGGAAAGCGGCATCAGCCCCGAGATCGAGATCGGCCATTATCTCACCGAGGTCGCGCGCTTTGCCAACACGCCGGCATTGCTCGGCAGCGTCGAGCTGGTCGAGGGTGAGCGGCGTAGCGCGCTCGGCATGCTGCATGCCTTCGTCGAGAACCAGGGCGACGGCTGGACCGTGACCACGGGTTATCTCGATCGCTATATCGACGACCAGCGCGTGCTGGCGGCCGGCGAAGCGCCCCGCGAGACCCAGGAGCAGGCGATTTACCTGCACTTCATCGCACAGATCGGCAAGCGCCTTGCCGAGATGCATGTCGCCCTCGCCGCGGCGAAGGCGGACGATCTGGCCCCTGAGCCGATGGTTGCTACGCATGTCGACGGCCTCGTCTCCGGCCTCAAGGTGCGGGCCGAACGGGTCCTTCAGCGACTGGCCGACGGCCGCGACGGCCTGCGGGAGGTGGACCGGACGCTGATCGACCGGCTCGTGGGCTTGCGCGGGACCCTGCTTGGCCAGATCAATGCGCTCTTGCCTTCCGGAATGGGCGGGTTGAACATCCGTCATCATGGCGACTTCCGCCTCGGGCAAACTCTGATCGTGAAGGACGATATCTTCATCATCGACTTCGACGGCGATCCGCGTCTGCCGCTGGCCGACAAGCGGCGCAAGCTGCCGGCCGCACGCGACGTCGCCGGCCTGATCCGCTCGATCGATCTTTCGGTTAACGCTGCCCTGAACCGCGCGCTGACCGGCGCCTCGGACGAGCATGACCGGCTCGCGTTGGCCCTCGGGGGATGGCGTGAGCGTGCCACCGCGACCTTCCTGTCCGCCTATCGCGAGGCCATGACCGACCGCCGGCTGTGGCCGCAAGATACCGCTGCCGCGGAAGGCCTGTTAAGGTTTTTCCTGCTTGATCAAGCCTTCGACGAAGTAGAGTACGAGCTGTCCCACCGGCCCGAGGGGCTTCATGCGCCGCTGACCGGACTGCTTCGCATTCTGTCCAATGAGAGCGAAGCCCATGCCTAAACTGCCAGCAGAAGCCTACGCGATCATCGAGGGGCGCCACTCCGACCCCTTCCACTATCTCGGCCTGCATCCCGAGGGCGGCCGAAGCGTGGTGCGCGCGTTCTTGCCCGAGGCTTCCAATGTCGAGGCGGTCGGCGAGCATGGCGAGGTCGCCTCGCTCGACCGCGTGCACGATGCCGGGCTGTTCATCGGCGCCCTGCCCAACGGCTCCAGGCACTACCAGCTGCGCGCGAAATTCGGCAACGACGTCGTCGAGTTCGAGGACGCCTACCGTTTTCCGCCGATCCTGACCGATTTCGACCTGTATCTGCTCGGCGAGGGCACCCACCAGCGGCTCTACGACAAGCTCGGCGCGCATCCGATGCGGTTGGAAGGCATCGACGGCATCGGCTTCGTGGTACTGGCCCCGAATGCGCGGCGCGTGTCCGTGGTCGGCGATTTCAATTTCTGGGACGGGCGGCGGCACCCGATGCGGGTGCGCGGTGCCGGCTATTGGGAATTGTTCATCCCGCACGCCAAGGCTGGCAATCACTACAAGTTCGAGATCATCGGCCCGCACGGTCATCTGCTGCCGCTGAAATCCGATCCCATGGCGTTTGCGAGCGAGGTCCGTCCGAAGACGGCTTCCATCGTGTTCGACGAAGCGCATCTGCCGCGGCCGCGTCCTGCGCCCGACGGCATCAACGCGCTGTCGGCGCCGATGTCGATCTATGAGGTCCATCTGGGCTCGTGGCGGCGCAAGAACGGCGATGAATGGCTCACCTATCGCGAGCTCGCCGAGCAATTGCCGGCCTACGCCCGCGACATGGGCTTTACCCATCTCGAATTCCTCCCCGTGAGCGAGCATCCGTTCGACGGCTCATGGGGCTATCAGCCGACTGGACTCTATGCGCCCACCAGTCGCTTCGGCACTCCTGAGGATTTCGCAGCGCTGGTCGATGCCTGCCACCGCGAGGGCGTCGGCGTCCTGCTCGACTGGGTGCCTGGTCACTTCCCCGACGATCCGCACGGGCTCGGCAGCTTCGACGGCACTGCGCTGTTCGAGCACGCCAATCCGCTGCAGGGCCGCCACCTCGATTGGGGAACGCTGATCTACAATTACGGCCGCACCGAAGTGACCAACTTCCTGGTGTCGAATGCGCTGTTCTGGATGGAGCGTTACGCGATCGACGGCCTGCGCGTCGATGCGGTCGCCTCCATGCTCTATCTCGACTACAGCCGGCCGCCCGGCGCGTGGATTCCGAACCAGTATGGCGGCCGCGAGAACATCGAGGCCATTAACTTCCTGCGCCGCTTCAACACCGAGGTGTTTGCCCGCTTCCCGCAGGCGACCACCGCGGCCGAGGAGTCCACCGCCTGGCCGCAGGTCTCGCGCCCCGTCGAATTCGGCGGTCTCGGCTTCGGCTACAAGTGGAACATGGGCTGGATGCACGACACGCTGAACTACATCAGCAAGGATCCGGTTCATCGCAAGTATCATCACGACGAGATCCTGTTTGGCCTGCACTACGCCTTCTCGGAAAATTTCATCCTGCCGCTCTCACATGACGAGGTCGTGCACGGCAAACGCTCGATCCTCGGACGCATGCCCGGCGACGAGTGGCAGCGCTTTGCGAATTTGCGCGCCTATTACAGCTTCATGTTCGGCCATCCCGGCAAGAAGCTGCTGTTCATGGGCGCCGAGATCGCGCAGAGCCGCGAATGGAATCACGACCAGTCGCTCGACTGGCACCTGCTCGAATACAAGGTCCATTCAGGCGTCCAGTCGCTGATCCGGGATCTCAACCGGCTCTACCGGGCGGTGCCGGCACTGCACCAGATGGACTGCGACCCGGCCGGCTTCGAGTGGCTCGTCACGGATGATGCGAGCCGCAACGTGTTCGCCTGGCTGCGCAAGGGATTCGACGAGCACGCAAGGTGCCTCGTCATCGTCAACTTCTCGCCGAACGTCTACCAGAACTATCGCATTCGCGTGCCGCTCGGCGGCAAGTGGAAGGAAGTGCTCAACTCGGACTCCGCCCATTATGGCGGCAGCAATGTCGGCAATGTCGGCGAGGTCCATGCCGAGGGCGGCGAGCTCCGTCTTACCATTCCACCGCTCGCCGCGATCTTCCTCGTTCCGGAAGGCTGACACATGCGCTTGACTGCCGGATCGCCCGCACGCCTCGGCGCAAGCTGGGACGGACGCGGCACCAATTTCGCGCTGTTCTCCGCCAACGCACAGAAGGTCGAGCTCTGCCTGTTCGACACGCAAGGCCGCCGCGAGCTCGAGCGCGTCGAGCTGCCGGAGAAGACCGAGGACGTCTGGCACGGCTACCTCAACGACGTCTCGCCGGGCCAGCTCTACGGCTATCGCGTGCACGGCCCCTACGAGCCCGAGCACGGCCATCGCTTCAATGCCAACAAGCTGCTGCTCGATCCCTATGCCAAGCGCCTGGCGGGACGTCTGGTCTGGAGCGACGCGCATTTCGCCTACCGCACCGGCTCGCCCCGCGAGGACCTGTCGTTCGACCGGCGCGACAACGCGCGCGGCATGCCCAAGGCCGTCGTGGTCGACGAGACCTTCAACTGGGGCCGCCGCGAGATCCGTCCCAACATTCCCTGGGAAGACACCGTCATCTACGAGGCTCACGTCAAGGGCCTGACGCAGAAGCGCGACGACGTGCCGCCGAACCTGCGCGGCACTTATGGCGGGCTGTCCTCGCCGGCGATGATCGAGCATTTGAAGAAACTCGGCGTCACCACGGTCGAGCTCTTGCCGGTGCACAGCTTCGTCGACGACCGCATCCTCGTGGAGAAAAAGCTCGCCAATTACTGGGGCTACAATTCGCTGTCCTTCTTCGCGCCCGAGCCGCGCTACGCCCAGGACAACGCGCTGGATTCCTTCCGCACCACCGTGGCACGGTTGCACGATGCCGGCATCGAGGTGATGCTGGATGTCGTCTACAATCACACCGCCGAGGGCAATCATCTCGGGCCGACGCTGTGCTACCGCGGCATAGACAACGCTTCCTATTACTGGCTGAACCGCGAGAACCCGCGCTATTACGACGACTTCACCGGCTGCGGCTCGTCGGTCAACCTCACCCATCCGCGCGTGCTGCAGATGGTGATGGACAGCCTGCGCTACTGGGTCGAGGTCTGCCATGTCGACGGCTTCCGCTTCGACCTCGCCACCACGCTGGCGCGCGGACCGAACGGCTATGATCGCGGCATTTCGTTCCTGACCGCGATCCGGCAGGATCCGGTGCTGGCGACCGTCAAGCTGGTCGCAGAGCCCTGGGATCTCGGTCTCGGCGGCTACCAGGTCGGCGCATTCCCCTCGCAATGGTCGGAATGGAACGATCGCTATCGCAGCGCCATGCGCCGCTACTGGAGCGGCGAAGGCAGCCTGATCGGCGACATCTCCAGCCGGATGACGGCATCCTCCGACCTGTTCAACCACGACGGACGGCGGCCGCGCGCCAGCATCAACCACATCACCGTCCATGACGGTTTCACGCTCGCCGACCTCTTCAGCTACAATGAGAAGCACAACGAGGCCAACGGCGAGGACAATCGCGACGGCTCCAACGACAATCACAGCAACAATTGCGGCGTCGAGGGGCCGACGGACGATCCTGAAATCATCGGCCTGCGCCGCCAGCTCCGCAAGAACGTGTTGGCCTGCCTGATGCTGGCGCAAGGCGTTCCGCTCATCCTCGCCGGCGATGAGGTCGGCAACTCGCAATCCGGCAACAACAACGCCTATTGCCAGGACAACGAAACCGGCTGGGTCGGCTGGGACAATCTCGGCAAGGAGGGCGACGACATGGTCGATTTCGTCGCCCATCTCGCCGACATCCGCCGCCGCTTCTCGCAGCTCCGCAGCCATCGCTGGCTCGATGGCCGGCCCGCGGACGGCGTGTCCTACGGCGCGCTGTGGCTGACGCCCGCCGGCGACGAGATGACGGAGAACGACTGGAAATTCCCCGAAGGAAGATTCCTCTCCTATGTGATGGGCCCGATGGAACCGGGGGGAGCCGCGATCTTTATCGTACTGAACGCCGCCCCCGAAGAGATCGCATTCAAATTGCCAAAAATGACCGAATACAAGAGCTGGCAGCAGATCCTGAACACCACGGATGCCAAGCTGAATACGATCGACTTCCCGCCCGGAACCGATAGCAAGGCCACGCCGCGCTCCGTGCTCGCCTTCGCGGGGGCGCTATGAGGCCATCCTTCGGGGCGAAGCCGACGAAGGACGGCGTGTCGTTTCGCCTGTGGGCCCCGGCCGCACGCCGTGTCGACCTGCTGCTCGACCGAAGGCACGCGATGCAGCGCCGGCAGGATGGCTGGTACGTAACCGAGATCGCCGGCCTCACCGCCGGCAGTTCCTACAAATTCAGGATCGACGACGAGGTCGACGTACCAGATCCGGCGTCGGCCTTCCAGCCGGATGACGTGTTCGGCCCGAGCGAGGTGATCGATCACGATGCCTATCCCTGGCGCGCGCGCGATTGGCGCGGCCGTCCCTGGGAAGAGACGGTGCTGATCGAGACCCATGTCGGCACCTTCACCTCGCAAGGCACTTACCGCGGCATGATCGACAAGCTCGATCATCTCGCCGCAACCGGCATCACCGCGCTGGAATTGATGCCATTGGCGGATTTCGCAGGACGCCGCGGCTGGGGCTATGACGGCGTGCTGTGGTATGCGCCCGACAGCGCCTATGGGCGCCCCGAGGACCTCAAGACGCTGATCGACGAGGCCCATCTGCGCGGGCTGATGGTATTCCTCGACGTGGTCTACAATCATTTCGGCCCCGAAGGGAATTACATCGGCCGCTACGCGCCGACCTTCTTCACCGATGCGCATACGCCGTGGGGCAGCGCGATCGATTATCGCGTGCCGCAGGTGCGGGCCTTCGCGGTCGAGAACGCGTTGTCCTGGCTCACCGACTATCGTTTCGACGGGCTCAGGCTGGACGCAGCCAACCACATCATGGCGATCCCGGGTGAGCAGTCGATGCTGCAGGACCTCAGCGTCGCCGCCGGCGAGCTTGCCAGGGCTACCAAGCGGCACATCCATCTCGTGCTGGAGAACGGCGACAATCGCGCCAGCCTGCTCGATGCGGCGCAGGATCCGCCGAACGGCAAGTATCGCGGGCAGTGGAACGACGACTATCACCACGTCTGGCACGTGATGCTGACCGGCGAACTCGCCGGCTATTACGCCGACTACCAGACGCCGCGCATGGACCTCGCCCGCGCGCTCGGCTCGGGCTTCGTCTACCAGGGCGAGATGTCGGAGTTCTGGGGCAAGAAGCCGCGCGGCGAGGCGAGCGGCGAGCTGCCGCCGGCGACCTTCGTCAACTTCCTGCAGAACCACGACCAGATCGGCAACCGCCCGCTCGGCGACCGGCTCGAAAGCCTGGCTTCGCCGCAGCAGATCGAGGCGGCACTTGCCGTGACGCTGCTCGCGCCGATGGTGCCGATGCTGTTTCAGGGCGAGGAATGGGGCTCCACGGTGCCCTTCCCGTTCTTCTGCGACTTCCAGGGCGGCCTCGCCGATGCCGTCCGCAAGGGGCGCAAGCAGGAATATGCCTGGGCCTATGAGAAGTACGGCGACGAGGTCCCCGATCCGCTCGATCCGGCGACGCTGCAATCGGCGGTGCTGGACTGGACCGGCCGCTCGCCCGCACAGGAGGCCCGGCTCGCGATGGTGCGAGAGCTGCTCGTGCTTCGCCGCAAGGAGATCGTACCGCGATTGAAAGGCACCAGCTTCGGCGTGGCCGAGGCGGCCGACAATGGCCTGCTCACCGCGCATTGGCGGATGGGCGACGGCGCCACATTGCGGCTGGTCGCCAATCTCTCGGACAAGGACATCGCGCGTCCTGACGGCGCAACGGGCACACCAATCTGGGGCGATGCGAGCGGCGAGCGCCTGCCGCCATGGTCGGTGATCTGGCACCTCGGAGGTTAACATGCCTCCCGCCATTCCTCTTGCAACCTATCGGCTCCAGCTCACCGCGGATTTCGACTTCGACAAAGCCGCCGCCGTCGTGCCGTATCTGAAGGCGCTCGGCATCACGCATCTCTACACCTCGCCGGTGATGAAGGCGCGCAAGGGCTCGACCCACGGCTATGACACCGTCGATCACGGCCAGTTCAATCCGGAGCTCGGCGGCGAGGCCGGCTTTGGCCGGCTGAGCGACGCCCTCAAGGCAAACGACATCGGCCTCATCATCGATTTCGTGCCCAACCATGTCGGCGTTCATTTCGCCGACAATCCCTGGTGGCTGGACGTGCTGGAATGGGGCCAGGCCTCGCCGCACGCCATCTCCTTCGACATCGACTGGGACCTGTTGCCCTATCGCGCCCGCGGTGGCGTGCTGCTGCCGATCCTGGGCGCATCCTATGGCGAGGCGCTGGAGCGCGGCGACATCGAGCTGCGCTACGATGCCGCCGAAGGCAGTTTCTCCGCCTGGTATTTCGAGCATCGCTTACCCGTCGCGCCCGAGCGCTATGGCGAGATGCTGCGCATGATCGTCAAGGAAGCCGATGCCGCCGAGACGGAGGCCGGCCAGCGCCTGCTGTCGCTCGCGGCGCGCTACACCGGGCTGCGACGCCCCAACCGCAAGGAAGCGCCCGCCTTCAAGGCCGAGCTGAAGGAGATCGCAGGAGCCGCCGACATCATCGAACGCGGTCTTGCCGCCTATCGCGCCGGAAAGGACCGCCCCGCGCAGACGCTGGCGCTGCATCATCTGCTCGAGCGTCAGCACTACAAGCTTGGGCACTGGCGGCTCGCCTCCAGCGACATCAACTACCGGCGCTTCTTCGACGTCAACGGGCTCGCGGGCCTGCGCGTCGAGGACGCGAGCACCTTCGCCGCCACGCACCAGCTGGTGAAGCAGCTCGTCGCCGGCGGCAGGCTGCAGGGCATCCGGCTCGATCACATCGACGGCCTGCGCGACCCCGCGCAATATTGCCAGCGGCTGCGCCGGCTGGTCCGCGACGCGCAGGGCAACACCAAACCGTTCTACACCGTGATCGAGAAGATCCTGTGCGAGCACGAGCGCCTGCAACACTTCGCGGGCGTTCAGGGCACCACCGGCTATGAGTGGATGAACGTCATCACGCAGGTGCTGGTCGACGCGAAGGGGCTGGAGCCGCTGGACGAGACCTGGCGGCAGATCAGCAACCGCTCGCCACGGCTTGCGCCTTACGTCAAGGATGCCAAGCGGCGCGTGCTGGAGACGTTGCTGACCAGCGAATTCACGGTGCTGACGCGCCTGCTCGCACGCATTGCCAACGGGCATTACTCGACCCGCGACTTCTCCGCCGACAGCCTGCGGCAGGCGCTCGAGCTCTATGTGCTGCACTTTCCGGTGTACCGCACCTACCTGACCAATGGCGGACCGACGGCGCCCGACCGCAAGCTGATCGACGACACCATCGCGCGCGCCCGCGCGGAATGGTTCGCCGCGGACGAAGGCATTTTCGACTTTCTGCGCGATGCCCTGACCATGGAGTTGCTCAAGCCCGGACGCCCGCCGCACAGCGCCCCGCGCGTGCGCCGCTTCGCGCTGAAGGTGCAGCAATTCACCGGGCCGATGATGGCGAAGTCGCTGGAGGACACCGCCTTCTACCAATTCCACAGGCTGCTCGCGCTGAACGAGGTCGGCGGCGATCCCGCAAGCGCCGGCCTTTCGATTTCCGCCTTCCACGAGACCATGCGGACCCGCGCCAAGGAATGGCCGCTGGGAATGACGGCGACCGCCACGCATGACACGAAACGCGGCGAGGATGCCCGCGCGCGTATCGCGAGCTTGAGCGAAATCCCCGGCGAATGGACCAGCACCGTGGCGCGGTGGAAGGTGCTGAACGCGCCGCATCTGGCGCTCCGAGGCACCTTCCGCGCGCCATCGGCGACGTTCGAATACATGCTGTATCAGACCCTGCTCGGGGCCTGGCCGCTGCAGGGACCGCTCGATGCCGGTTTCGTCGAGCGCATCCAGGCCTATGCGCTCAAGGCTGCGCGCGAGGGCAAGGAAGAGACGAGCTGGCTCAATCCGCACGAGGCCTATGAGAGCGGCGTCAACAGCTTCATCGCGAAGATCCTCGATCCCGTGCAATCGGGCGAATTCCTGGATTCGCTGCAGACGATGGCCCGGCGCGTGGCGCTGCTGGGCGCGCTGAACGCCATGAGCCAGCTCACGCTGAAGGCGACGCTGCCCGGCGTGCCCGACTTCTATCAGGGCACCGAGTTCTGGGACTTGTCGCTGGTCGATCCCGACAACCGCCGTCCGGTCGACTTTGCCGCACGGCATTCGGCGCTGGGCTCACTGGACGATCCGGATTGGACCGACCTGATGAAGAGCTGGCCGGACGGCCTGATTAAGCTCGCGTGGACGCGGCGTCTTCTCAAGCTGCGCAACGAGCTCGCCGACGTGTTCGCGCAGGGCGACTACCAGCCGCTGGCGGTGCGCGGCACCCATGCCGATCATGTCATTGCCTTTGCCCGCCGCCACGGCCGCGCCGCCGCGATCGTCGTGGTCGGGCGTCATTTCGCGCCGTTCACGCAAGCGGGCCGGGAATGGCCTGCGCCGGAAAGATTTGACGCCACCGTCGACATCACCGGCTACAGCGCGCCGGGCCTCGCCGGCAACGACTTGCCGCTCGCGCAGGCATTCCGGGATTTTCCCGCTTTCGTCGTCGAAGCCCGCGCGGCCAATGCGATCAGGCCATCGCGGCCGCGCGTGCGCACCTGAAACTCACTTTCCGCCGTCCTTGGTCAGCAGCAACTGCCCACGCTTCTTGATCGTGGCCTGCGCCATCTCGGCAAAGCGCTGCAAAAGCCAGGGCAGCACGACCTGAACCTTGACATGGTCGTCCGCGACATCGACCTGCCCCGTCGCGATCTGCCCGAGCGCGCGAATGCGAAAGGCCATGCTGTCGCCGGTCCAGCGCTCCTCCTCGACCTGCATCACGGGGATGCTGGCCGCGGCGCGGCCGAGGCCGGTCTTGAGCCGGCGCGCCGCCTCTTCGCGGCCGAGCCGGTGCGGAATGGAAACGACGAGTGGTTCTGACATGGCCGTGCCCCGTGATGATTGATCCCTCACATAGTCATGCCGAGCGCACCTTCAAAGGTTCCATGCAAGTTGAGCCGCCGGGCCGTGTTTCATCGCGGGAACTTTAAAACATGCGGCAAGTTGCCCTCGCACCACGGGACAGGTGCAAACGTCCCTTCAATGAAGGGCTGGAGGAGATTCGCATGTCTATCGGCACGATCATTCTGATCATTCTGGTCATCGCCCTGCTGGGCGGATTCAGCGGCATCGGCGGTGGCCCGTTCTATGGCACCGGCTATTACGGCGGCGGCGGCCTCGGGCTCGTCATCGTCATCCTGCTGATCCTGCTGTTGCTGGGACGGATCTAGGCGATATCTCGTGGGGTGGGCAAAGGCGCTCTTGCGCCGTGCCCACCTTCTCGTCGTAACGAAGGAGACCGTGGGCACGCTTCGCTTTGCCCACCCTACGGGAGTTGCGCCCGTGGCAGCTATTTACTTCACTTTCCCCGCAAGCTTCTTTGCCGCCGACTTGATCGACGCCGCCGCATCGTCGTAGCCATCCCAGGCCTTCGAACGCGGCAGCAAGCCCGGCACGGTCCGCACCGTATATCGCTTGGGATCGAGATCGCCCTTTACCTGAGCCCAGGTCACCGGCATCGACACAGTCGCTCCCGCGCGGGCCCGCGGCGACAGCGGCGCAACCGCCGTCGACATGCGGTCGTTACGGAGATAGTCGAGGAAGATCTTCCCCTCGCGCAGCTTCTTGGACATGTTGAGCAGATAGCGTTCGGGATCGTCGTCCGCCATCCACTGGCAAACGCCCTGCGCGAACGCCTTGGCTTCCTTCCAGCTCACCTTGTCGCGTGCGCCGTGCAGCAGCGGCACCACCACATGCAGGCCCTTGCCGCCTGTGGTCTTGCAGAAGCTTTCCATGCCGATGTCGGCGAGCCGCTGGCGCATGTCCTTGGCGGCGTCCACGACGTCGGCGAATGCGACATCAGGCGCCGGGTCGAGGTCGAACACCAGTCGGCCCGGCGTATCGTAGGCGTTCGGCGCGCAATTCCAGGGATGCAGCTCGACGCCGCCGATCTGCGCGACGGCGGCAAGCCCCTCGACGCGGTCGATCTGCAAGTAAGGCTTGCGATCGCCGGAGACCTTGGCCAGCTCGAGCAGGCTCGAGGTGCCCTGCATGGCATGACGCTGGAAGAAGGTTTCCCCACCGATGCCGTCGGGCGCGCGCACGATCGAGCACGGACGCCCCTTCAGATGCTCGATCATCCAGCTGCCGATCGCCTGGAAATAGCGGGCGAGATCGAGCTTCGTCACGCCCTCGCCGTCGCCGCCATCGGGCCACAACTCCTTGTCCGGCTTGGAGATGACGACCCCCATCACCTCGGCCGTACCCGTGTTCTTCGACCGCTTGGCCGTTTTCGCCGCGCGCTTGCGCGCCTTGGGTTCTGCGAGCTTCGTGTCGACGGGCGTCTCCGCCTCAACCTCTTCGGCGGGCTTGTCCTGCCGCAGACCCTTGAACGCGGCCTGGCGGATATTGCCGTCGGCGGTGAAGCCGGCGAACTCGATTTCGGCGACGAGCTCCGGCTTCAGCCAGTGCACCTCGCGGCTCTTCTTCGGCGCGTTCTTGCCGCCGAAGGGACTTTCGTTGGCCGCCATGGCCTTCAACGAGGGCATGATGCGCTTGACCTTGTCGGCTCCGAAGCCGGTGCCGACCATGCCGACGAAAGCGAGATGATCGCCGCGATGCACGCCCGCCATCAGCGAGCGGAATTTGCCGTTTGTGGTCTTCCAGCCGCCGATCACGACCTCATGGCCCGCGCGGCATTTGGCCTTGGTCCAGCTCTCGGTGCGGCCGGATCGATAGGGCGCGTCCAGCTTCTTGGACACGACACCTTCCAGCTCGAGCTTGCAGGCCGATTGCAGCACGGCATCGCCGCCGCTCTCGAAATGCTCGACATAGCGAAGCTGGCTCGCCTTGCGCTTGCGTGCCTCCAGCAGCTTCTTGAGCTGCGTCTTGCGTTCGCTAAGCGGCAGGCGGCGATAGTCCTGCCCCTCGGCGAACAGCAGGTCGAAGGCGAAGAAGATCAACTCTTCGGTCTTGCCGTCCGACAGCGCCGCCTGGAGCGAGGAAAAATTCGGCGCGCCGTTGTGATCGAGCGCGACGATCTCGCCGTCGATCATCACATCCGGGAGCGTTGCAGCTTCTTTCGCGATCGCAGCGAACTTGTCGGTCCAGTCGAGGCCCTTGCGCGTCTTCAGCGTTGCCTCGCCGTCCTCGACCCGCAGCTGCACGCGATAGCCGTCGAACTTGATCTCGTGGCACCAGCCTTCGCTTCCCGGCGGCCGCTCCACCGAAGTGCAGAGCTGCGGCGCCACGAAGTCCGGCATCTCCGCGACCTTCCTGGCGTTGGTCGCGGTCGTGGCCTTCTTCGTCCTGCTCTTGGTGGCCTTGCCGGCTTTCAGCGCCGCGCGCGGCGCTGGCTTGACCGTGCGCCCCTTCGTCTCTTCGGCGCGGTTGGATTGCCAGACCGCGTCGGCCTTGCCCTTGGCGCCCTTCACCAGCATGAACGGCTTCGGCGCGCGGCCCTTGCCGCCAGCAATCTGCGCCATCGCGCGGCCGGAGGCGACCGACTTATCCTCCGCCAGAATATCCTCGTCCTCACTGGCATATTCGTCGCGATGCTTGATCAGGAGCCAGTTGGTGCGCTTGCCGCCGCTGCGGTCGTGCCGCATGCGGACCAACACCCAACTTCCCTGCAACTTGTCGCCATGCAGGGTGAACTTCAGATCACCCTTCTTGAAGCCGGCTTCCGGATCCTCCGATTCCCAGGTGCCGCGATCCCACAGCATGACCGTGCCGCCGCCGTATTGGCCTTCTGGAATCGTGCCTTCGAAATCGCCGTAGTCGAGCGGATGATCCTCGACCTCGACCGCCAGGCGCTTGTCGTGCGGGTCCAGCGAAGGCCCCTTCGTCACCGCCCAGGACTTGAACACGCCGTCGAATTCGAGCCTGAGGTCGTAATGCAGCCGGGTCGCGTCGTGCTTCTGGATCACGAAACGCCGTTGCTTCGAGGGCGCCACTGCGGTCTTGCCCGATGGCTCCGGGGTCTTCTCGAAATCGCGTTTCTTGCGGTAGGTGGAGAGTTTTTGCAGCACGACCGGTCCCGCTTTTCGTTCGGGGATTGAAGCCTATCACGGCCAAAGTCCCATCCGGAACCAAAACCCTGCGGCAGGGTTGGGGTTCCAAAATGCCTTGAAAACGCTGGAGAATGGAATGGCCCCGCGCGCCTATTGGAAGGGAACGTTGAAGCTGTCGCTGGTGAGTTGCCCGGTCGTGCTTTATCCGGCGACCACGTCTGCCGAGAAGACGCGGTTTCACCTGATCAACCGCGAGACCGGAAACCGGCTCAAGCAACAGATGATCGATTCCGAGACCGGCGACGTCGTCGAGAGCGACCAGAAGGGGCGCGGCTACGAGCTGCGCAAGGGCAAATATGTCGAGATCGAGCCCGAGGAGCTCGAGGCGGTCCAGATCGAGAGCAACCACACCATCGACATCGAGAGCTTCGTGCCGAGCGAGGAGATCGACCAGCGTTACCTCAACCATCCCTATTACATCGCGCCCGACGGCAAAGCCGCGGTCGATGCGTTTGCGGTGATCCGCGATGCCATGAAGGACCAGGACCGCGTGGCGCTTGCCAAGATCGTGCTCACCAATCGCGAGCACGTCATCGCGATCGAGCCGCTCGGCAAGGGCCTGCTCGGCACCACGCTGCGCTTTCCCTACGAGCTGCGCGAGGAGGATGAGTTCTTCGACGACATCAAGAGCCCGAAGGTCACCAAGGACATGGTCGAGCTCGCCAGCCATATCCTGCAGACCAAGGCGGCGCATTTCGACCCCGGCAAGTTCAAGGACGAGTACGAGACGGCGCTGAAAGCGCTGGTGAAGCGCAAGGCCAGCGGCAAGAAGATCGAGCTGGCCGAGCCCGAGGAGCGGCCGAGCAACGTCGTCAGCCTGATGGACGCGCTGAAGCAGAGCCTGAAAGGCGGCAGCCGTGGCAAAAAGACCGGGGCGAAGTCGCACGCGCGGCGCTCAACCGGCGGGCGGCGAGCCGCGAAGAAGACGCAGCGGTCGACGGCGCGACAGCGGAAGGCTGGGTAGCTCTCCTCGTCATTCCGGGGCGCCTCGAAGAGGCGAACCCGGAATCTCGAGGTTCTCAGGTGCGCAGGCGCGCACCATAGTTCGATGCTTCGCATCGCCCCGGAACGACGGCCGGTGCCTAATCCCCCGCCTTCAGCCTGTACCCGATCCCCGTCTCGGTCAGAACGAACTGCGGCCGCTCCGGGTCGGCCTCGATCTTCTGGCGAAGCTGGCGGACATAGACGCGCAGATATTGCGCGTCGGTCAGCTCGTCCCAGAGCTCCCTCAGCAGAAACCGGTGGGTCAGCACCTTGCCGGCGTGCTGCACCAGCACGCGCAGGAGATCGTACTCCTTCGGCGACAGCTTCACCTCGCGCTCGCCGACCTTGACGATGCGACGGACGAGATCGACCGAGAGATCGCCGGTGCGGAACACCGGGCGCTCGCCCTGGACCTGGAGTTGGTGGCGCAGCGCGGCGCGCAGGCGCGCCAACAGCTCCTCCATGCCGAACGGCTTGGTCAGATAGTCGTCGGCGCCGAGATCGAGCGCCTGCACCTTGCCGGCCTCGTCGCCCCGGCTCGACAGCACCACGATCGGGACGGCCTCGTTGCGGGAGCGGATGGTGCGCAGCAGCTCGTGGCCCTGCACATCGGGCAGGCCAAGATCGAGGATGATCAGCGCCGGCTCTTCAGCGAGCTTCTCCAGCGCAGTCTTGCCGTTCGGGGCTTCCAGTATCTCGTAGCCCTGCGTCGTCAGCCCCATCCGCAGCAATTTGCGGATCGGCGGCTCGTCGTCGATGACCAGGACCTTGATCGGGGCAGCGCTCATGCGGCGGTATCCAATGCGCTTCTCTCTGCCGGAACGGGAAGACGGATGGTGAGGACGGCGCCGCTCCGGTCGCTGCGGTTGGCGGCCGAGATCGTGCCGCGCAGCGCCTCCACGAAGCCGCGCGAGATGGCAAGACCAAGCCCCGTGCCGGGGCGGACGTGATCCCCCTTCTGCACGCGGTAGAACTTGTCGAACACGCTCTCTAGCTCGTCGGGCGGGATGCCGGTCCCCTCGTCGGAAATCTGGAGCACGACATGGTCGCTATCGCGCCGGCTGCGAATCGAGATCGTCGTGTCGGGCGGCGAGTATTTGGCGGCGTTGTCGAGCAGGTTGAACAGCGCCTGCTCGAACAGCACGGCGTCCAGCTCCAGCATCGGCAGGTCGGCCGCCAGCGCCAGCTCGACCTTGTGATGGACGAGGATCTTGCTCGCCCGCCGGAGCGCGCTGCCGACGATCTCGCCGAGATCATGCCGCGCCGTATTGGGCACGATGGCGCCGGATTCGAGCTTGGTCATGTCGAGCAGATTGGCGATGAAGCGGTTGAGGCGTTCGGACTCGTCGATCACTGTCGCGAGCAGATCGCGCTTCTCGGTGTCGGAGAGCGCGCCGGCGAGATCGCGCATGGTCGAGGCCGCGCCCAGAACCGAGGCGAGCGGCGTCTTCAGATCGTGCGAGATCGACGTCAGCAGCGCCGAGCGCAAGCGTTCGGACTCGACGGTGCGCTTGACGCGGTCCATGTCCTCGACCAGCAGCACGCGCTCGATCGCCAGTGCGCCCTGATCGACCAGCGCATCCAGCAGCCGGCCCTGGTCCGGCGTCAGCAGCGGCCCGGTGCGGTCGTTGTCGATCCCGATCACGCCGATCGACCCGCGCCCGGTGCGCATCGGCAGGAACAGCCGTTTGGCGCCCGGCAACGTATCCGAACCGCGGCCTGCGGGCCGGTCATTGCTCCAGGCCCAGTTGGCGGCGGCGAGATCGGCCTGGTCGAGATCGTCTTCCGGCGGATAGCCGGATTTCACCGTCAGGCGACCTTCGTCCGGCAGCAGCAGCACCACGCGGACCTTCAACATCAAGGCGATCTGATAGGCGGTGGCCCACAGCACGTCGTCCAGCGTCGCGGTGCCCGCGAGCTTGCGGCTGAAGGCATGAAGCTGCTCGGTCATCCTGATCCGGCCGATGGCGGCATCGGCCTGGACACGCACGCGCGCGGCGACGTTGGAGACGAGCATGGCGACCACCATGAACAGGAAGAACGCCGCGACGTTGGTCGGATCGGTGATCGTGAAGGTGTAGATCGGCGGGATGAAGAAGAAATTGTAGCAGAGCGAGGCCGTCACCGTCGCCAGCAGGGACGGCAACAAGCCGTAGCGCACGGCAACGGCCACGACCGAGGTGAGAAGAACGAGATCGACGTTCTCGATACCGAAATAGGGCTGGATCAACTTGGCGGCACCGAGGCCGATCAGCACCATCCCGAGAGCTTTGACATAGGGCAGCGGATTGAACGGCTCGGATTGCGCCGCGGTCTGTATCGCCGTCTTCACGTCCTCGGCCGACAATTCGTCGCCGGGGATGACGTGAACGCTGATATTGCCGGCACGACGAACCAGATCGTGCACGACCGAGCCGTGCAACAGCTCGAACCAGCGCGAGCGGGTCGACTTGCCGATCACGATCTGCGTGACGTTGTTGCCTTGCGCGAAGTTGATGACGTCTTCGGCGATACGGCGGCCGACCGCGGGAATGGTCAGCGCCTCGCCGCCGAGCGATTCCGCGAGCCGCAGCGTGTCGGCGAGCCGGTCGCGCTGCTGATCGGACAATTGCAGGGTTCGTCGCGTCTCGATCGAGATCGCGGTGAACGGCGCGTGCAGGCGGTCCGCCAACCGCTTGGTGTAGCGCACGAGCCCCGGAGCCCGCGGATCCTCGCTGACGCAGACGAGGATGCGCTCGCCCGCGGCCCAGGGGCCCGCGATGGCGTTCGCCTGCATGTGGTTGAGCAGCTGTTCGTCGACCCGTTCGGCCGTGCGCCGCAGGGCCAGCTCGCGCAGCGCGGTCAGATTGCCCGGCGAGAAATAATGCTCCAGCGCCCGCTCGGCCTGCCGGGGCACATATACCTTGCCCTCCTTCAGGCGCTGAATCAGATCGTCCGGCGTGAGGTCGATCAGCTCGATGGCATCGGCACGGTCGAACACGGAATCCGGCACCGTCTCGCGCACCCGCACATGGGTGATCTGGGCGACGACGTCGTTCAGGCTCTCGATATGCTGGATGTTGACGGCGGTGTAGACGTCGATACCGTGGGACAGCAATTCCTCGACGTCGAGATAGCGCTTGGGATGGCGGCTGCCGGCTGCGTTGGTGTGGGCGAGCTCGTCCACCAGCGCAATCCGCGGCCGGCGCGCGATCACCGCATCGAGGTCCATCTCCTCGACGATCTGGCCGCGGTAGTCGAGCCGCTTGCGCGGGACCATCTCGAGCCCGCGCACCAGCGCGTCGGTCTCGGCGCGGCCATGGGTCTCGACAAAGCCGACCACGACGTCGATGCCGGCCTTGCGCTTGGCGTGGGCGCTTTGCAGCATCTCATAGGTCTTGCCGACGCCGGGGGCGGCGCCGACGAAGATCTTCAGCTTGCCGCGCTCACCTTCCTCCCGGCGCGCAGCTTCCAGCAGCGCCTCGGGAGACGGACGTTGTTCGGGATCGCGGCGCTGTTGAACCATCAGGCCAATATAATCATCCGGGCAATCCCAGCCTAGACCGCTACTTCGCCGGCGCACGATCCAGCGCGAGATTCAGCGCCAGAACGTTAACCCTGGGTTCGCCGAGCAGGCCGAGCATGCGGCTCTGAACATTGGAGACCACAAGCTGCCTCACCGCGTCTTCCGGCAAATTCCGCGCCTTCGCCACCCGCGGCACCTGGAATTGCGCCGCTTCGGGCGAGATGTCGGGATCAAGCCCGCTGGCCGAGGTGGTGACCAGATCGACCGGGACGGCGGCGTTCGGATTCTCGCCCCTGAGCTTGTCCACATCTTCCTTGAGCCGGTCGGCCAGAGCCTTGCTGGTCGGGCCGAGATTGGAGCCGCCCGAATTGGCGGCGTTGTAGGGTGCCGGGACCGTCTTGGAGGAATCGTTGGGGTCCGGGGCCAGCGTCGCCGACAGGCGGCCGTGGAAGTATTTGTCCTCCTTGAATTCCTGCCCGATCAGGGCGGAGCCGACGACCTTGCCGTCCTTCTCGATCAGACTGCCTTGTGCCTGGGCCGGGAAGATCGCACCGGCAATCGCTGTCATCGCGAGCGGATAGGCGAGGCCCGTAATGGCGGTGAGTACCAGCAGGAGGACGATGGCGGGACGGATTTCTCTGAGCATGTGCTTTCTCCAATTTCTTCCGTTATTGCGAGGAGCGAAGCATCTCTGCAGTCGTTCCGGGGCGATGCGAAGCATCGAACCCGGAACCTCGAGATTCCGGGTTCGCCTCTACGAGGCGCCCCGGAATGACGGAGAGATTCGCTTCGCCCGCAATGACGAATTCAAGCCAAGTGCAGGGCGGTCACCACGAGGTCGATCGCCTTGATGCCAATGAAGGGAATGACGATGCCGCCGAGGCCGTAGATCAAGAGGTTACGACGGAGCAGCGCGCCGGCACCGACCGCCCGATAGGCGACGCCTTTCAGCGCCAGCGGAATCAACCCGATGATGATCAGCGCATTGAAGATGATCGCCGAGAGGATGGCGCTCTGCGGGCTCGAGAGGTTCATCACGTTCAGCACGTTGAGCTGCGGGTAGAACGCCAGGAACATCGCCGGGATGATCGCGAAGTATTTGGCGACGTCGTTGGCGATCGAGAACGTCGTCAGCGCGCCCCGTGTCATCAGGAGCTGCTTGCCGATCTCCACCACCTCGATCAGCTTGGTCGGGTTGGAATCGAGGTCCACCATGTTGCCGGCCTCGCGGGCGGCTTGCGTGCCCGTATTCATGGCAACGCCGACGTCGGCCTGCGCCAGCGCGGGCGCGTCGTTGGTGCCGTCGCCGCACATGGCCACCAGCTTGCCCTTGGCCTGCTCGTCGCGGATCAGCTTGAGCTTGTCTTCAGGGGTTGCCTGCGCCAGGAAGTCGTCGACGCCGGCCTCCGCCGCGATCGCAGCCGCCGTCATCGGGTTGTCGCCGGTGATCATGATGGTGCGGATGCCCATGCGGCGCAGCTCGGCGAAGCGCTCGCGAATGCCGCCCTTGACGATGTCCTTGAGCTGGATCACGCCGAGCAGCTTGCCGTCTTTGGCGACCGCCAGCGGCGTGCCGCCGGCTTTCGAGATCTCGTCGGCGATGGCCTGGACCTCGCGGCCGAGCTCGGAGAGCCCGCCGGGCTGAATGGCCCGCGCGGTGTTGCCGGAAGCGACCGCCAACGGCGCTCCGCCGCCGACGAAATTGAGCATCGCATCGACCGCGCCCTTGCGCACGGACGAGCCGCCGGCATCGACACCGCTCATGCGGGTCTGCGCCGTGAACGGGATGAACGTCGCGCCAAGCTCGGCCATGTCGCGGCCGCGGATGCCGTATTTCTCCTTCGCCAGCACGACGATTGAGCGGCCTTCCGGCGTCTCGTCGGCGAGCGAGGCGAGCTGGGCAGCATCGGCCAGCTCCTGCTCGGTCACCCCGCGCACCGGGCGGAAGGCAGTGGCCTGGCGGTTGCCGAGGGTGATGGTGCCGGTCTTGTCGAGCAGAAGCGTGTCGACGTCGCCGGCGGCCTCGACCGCACGGCCGGACATCGCCAGCACGTTGAAGCGCACCAGACGGTCCATGCCGGCGATGCCGATCGCCGAGAGCAGCGCGCCGATGGTGGTCGGGATCAGCGTCACGAACAAAGCGACCAGCACGATCACCGAGATCGAGCCGCCGGCATAGGCCGCATAACTCGGAATGGTGACGGTGGCGAACACGAAGATGATGGTGAGGCCGGCGAGCAGGATGTTGAGCGCGATCTCGTTCGGCGTCTTCGCCCGCTCCGCGCCCTCGACCAGCTTGATCATGCGGTCGATGAAGGTCGAGCCTTGCGCGGCCGTGATGCGGACGCGGATCCAGTCGGACAGCACCTGCGTGCCGCCGGTGACGGCCGAACGGTCACCGCCGGATTCGCGGATGACGGGTGCGGATTCGCCGGTGATGGCGGCCTCGTTGACGGAGGCGACTCCCTCGATCACCTCGCCGTCGGAGGGAATGGTGTCGCCGGCCTCGACCAGCACGATGTCGCCGACCTTCAGGCTTGTGCCCGGCACGAGCTTGAAGTCCTTGCCAGCGCCGCTCAGGAGCTTGGCCTGGCTCTCGGTGCGCGTCTTGCGCAGCGAATCGGCCTGCGCCTTGCCGCGGCCTTCGGCGACGGCCTCGGCAAAGTTCGCGAACAGCACCGTGAACCAGAGCCAGATGATGATCTGGAAGGTGAAGCCGAGGTTTGCGCCGCCTGTGACGAGGTCGCGCAGGAAGATCACCGTGGTGAGCGCGGCCACGATCTCGACCACGAACATCACGGGGTTCTTGATCATCAGCCGCGGGTCGAGCTTGGTGAACGAGCCGCGGATCGCCGGCATCACGATCTTGGGGTCGAGCATCGCCGAGACGGCAGCGCGCTTTTGCGATTTCAGGGTATCCATGGAGGTCGCTCCAACAATCAGAACAGGTTGCCGGCGTTCATCGCCAGATGCTCGACGATCGGGCCGAGCGCCAGCGCCGGGAAGAAGGTCAGGCCGCCCATGATCAGGATCACGCCGACGACGAGGCCGACGAACAGCCCGCCGGTGGTCGGGAACGTGCCCATCGACGGCGGGATCGATTTCTTCGCCGCAAGCGAGCCCGCGATCGCCATGGCCGGAACGATCATGAAGAAGCGGCCGACAAACATCGCGCTGGCGAGCGTGAGGTTGTAGAAGAAGGTGTTGCCGGTGAGCCCCGCGAAGGCCGAGCCGTTGTTCCCGGTCGCGGAGGTGAAGGCATAGAGCACCTCGGTGAAGCCGTGCGGGCCCGCATTCGCCATGGACGCGACGGCCGCCGGATAGACCACGCCGACAGCGGTCCAGCCCAGGATCATCAACGGCAGCACCAGGATGGCCAGCATCGCCATCTTGACCTCGCGTGCCTCGATCTTCTTGCCGACATATTCCGGGGTGCGGCCGACCATCAGCCCTGCGACGAAGATCGCCAGGATGACGAACAGCAGCATGCCGTACATGCCGGCGCCGACGCCGCCGACGATGATCTCGCCGAGCTCCATGTTGATCAGCGGGATCATGCCGCCGAGCGCGGTAAAGCTGTCATGCATCGCGTTGACCGCCCCGCACGAGGCGGCCGTGGTGATCACGGCGAACAGCGAGGACGCGACGATGCCGAAGCGGACCTCCTTGCCTTCCATGTTGCCGCCGGTCAGGCCCAGCGCCTGCAGCGTCGAGGTGCCGCTGGCTTCCGCCCAATAGGTGACGGCGACGCCGGCCAGGAATAGCACGCCCATCACAGCGAGGATCGCCCAGCCCTGGCGCTGGTTACCGACCATGCGACCGAACACGTTGGTGAGCGCCGCGCCCAGTACGAAGATCGAGAGCATCTGCACGAAATTCGAGAGCGCGGTCGGGTTCTCGAAGGGATGCGCAGCATTGGCGTTGAAGAAGCCGCCGCCATTGGTGCCCAGCATCTTGATCGCAACCTGCGAGGCCACCGGGCCGACCGCGATGGTCTGCTTGGCGCCCTCGAGCGTGGTTGCCTCGACATAGTCGCCGAGCGTCTGCGGCATGCCCTGCCAGACCAGGAACAGCGTGTAGACGATGCAGATCGGCAGCAGCACGTAAAGCGTACAGCGGGTGACGTCGACCCAGAAATTGCCGACCGTGCGCATCGAGGCACGCGAGAAGCCGCGGATCAGCGCCATCGCCAGTGCAATGCCGGTTGCCGCGGACAGGAAGTTCTGATGCGTCAGCCCGAGCATCTGGGTCAGATAGGACAGCGTGCTTTCGCCGCCGTAATTCTGCCAGTTGGTGTTGGTGATGAAGGAGACCGCGGTGTTGAAGGAGAGATCCTCGGCAACTGCGCCCTGCCCGGCCGGGTTGAACGGCAGCACGGCCTGCAGCCGCATCACGCCGTAGATCACGAGGAAGCCGCCGACATGGAACAGCAGCATGGCGACGGTATAGGTCAGCCAGTGCTGCTCGCGCTTCTCGTCGACACCGGACAGCCAGTAGATGCCGGCCTCGATCGGCCGCAGCACCGGCGACAGGAACGTCCGTTCGCTGCCGAACACGCGCGTCATGTACCAGCCGAGCGGCTTTGCGAGCGCGACGATGATGATGCAGAACAGAATGATCTGGAGCCAACCGATCATGGTCATGGTATCAACCCTTCAGACTTTGGGTCCGGCGCAAAAGCGGCAGGAGCAATGCCAGCAGGCCCGCGACAAGCACGGCGTCGGCCAACAGCAATTCGACAAGCAGCAGCACGGGTCAGAACCGCTCGGGCCGCAGCAGCGCGTAGGTGAGGTAGATCAAAAGACCGAACGAGACCGCACCGGCGAGCGCATAATCGAAGATCATGATCCGCTCCGTCACAGCCGTTCGCAGACGTAGGTGTAGCCGATCGCGAGCGCAAAGAAGCCGAAGCCCAGCGCCAGCATCAGAATGTCCGTCATCGCATTGCTCCTCGTTGCGCCCTTACGCTTGGCGCAACTTTCTTCTCTCTTGACCGTGCTGAAGTGCCAGCGCCGGCATAGGTTTTCGAGATGAGGGCTATGGTGACGTTATAGGAATCTCATAAAGGCCGGGCAGATGGCGCTCGCGAGGCAATCTCACTGTCGTCCCGGACAAGCGCGCTTCCAGCGCGCGCCGATCCGGGACCCATAACCACAGGGAGTAGTGTTGCGAAGGCTCGGGGTGACAAGCTTCGTACGACAACTGCTCCCTGTGGTTATGGGTCCCCGCGTTCGCGGGGACGACAATCGTGATTGAGGCAACACACTGCCCCCTCGCCTCTCCCCACCCACACTTATGAAATCCCTATATCTCGCGCCCGATCCCCCTCTCGTTTTCAAATGCCCTTGAGGCCCATTCTGGCGATGCCGGCCGACTGACCGACGCCATTTCCAGGAGGCCTGACATGACCGCCCTTCTTCGACGCCTCGACCCACCCTCTCTCAGCCAGCAGCTTCGCACGGCCGCGGCGATGACACGCCCGCTGATGGCAGAGATCATCGACAAGGCCTGCCGGCGCGTCGCTTCGCCCGGCCAGAGCGAGCGCAGCACCCGGCTCATGCGCCTGATCGATTCCGAGGCGTGGACCGACGCGGCGCTGGCGCTGATCGAACTCGAGCTGCCGATGTGGCAGGTCCGCCGCATCGCCTATGACGAGGGCGAATGGCATTGCGCGCTGTCGCGCGAGCGCGAGCTGCCGGACTGGCTGGACGCCGCCATCGAGGCGCGGCACGCAGACCTTGCACTCGCCTTGCTGTCGGCCTTAGTCGAGGTCCGGGCTTTGGCCACCGACGCGACGCGGCCGATCGTCCCCTCGGTCCGCCCGCTGCTGGATCCGCTGTTCCAGCCGGTCGCCTGCGACAATTTCAGCTAGGGCCAGCGGAGGGATCGGCGCCATGCCGCAAGCTCCGGACCTGCCGCACATGCTGAGCCCGTCGCGCGTCATCGCGCGCTTCGCCGTTCGCCTCTCGCTGCTCATGGGCTTTGCCGCATTCGGCGGCGTCGGTTTTGGCCGGAGCCTCGCCGTCCTGCTCTGGATCTCGATCGTCCTGTGCGCGCTTGCCAGCCTCGTCAGGCGGGAGCCGCTGTTCGGAGCCACGCTCAATCATTGGGACGAGGCCGTCGCCTTCGGCGCGCTGTTTGCGCTGGTCCATGTCGTCATTGATCCGGCCTGAACAAGTCCCGGCCTTATGACCTTCCTATGAGATCGCCTTGCACCCGCCCTCGAAATCATATTCGCGACTGAGGATATTGAGCACGCCGGCGCGGACCTGCGTCCGAAGCCGGCGCCGTTCAGAAGGAATACATCCGTGAAACTCGTCGAACCTCCCTCGTGCAGCACGCCTTCGACCCTCGTCTTCATCGGCAGGAATCGCCGGGGACAATGGGTCGCTCAGGAGCAGCACGGCCTCTATGGCGGTCTGTTCATCAGCCGCGCCCAGGCCATCAAATATGCCCTGTTCGAAAACGGGCAGCATCCCGAAACCATCGTCGAGCTGCCGCGCGAAATCGAGCTCGACATGGGCAGGCGCCCCAGCACCATCTTCGCGCAGCGCGCGGCCTGAGCCGGCGACAACAGGCGAACAATCATGTTCATCCCGCCCTCCGCCTGGTTCACCGGATTCATTCCGGACCTGCCGACCCCGTTCGACGCAGCAGATGCGATCGATCTCGAAGCGTTCGCCACACTGTGCGAGCGACAGGTCGCGGCCGGCGTTCCCGCCATCGTCGTCTGCGAGACGGCCGGCGAGGCACCGACGCTCTCGCCGGCCGAGCAGGAGCTTGTCATTCGCACCGCGGTCGACGCCGCCCGTGGCCGCGTACGGGTCATTGCCGGGACGATCTCCAATGCCACCAGCCACGCCATCGCGCTTGCGCGACGCGCGGAGGCCGCGGGCGCCGACGCCGTCATGTCAGTCGTGCCCGCCTACAACAAGCCGATGCAGGAGGGCATGCTCGCGCATTTCCGCGCCATTGCCGGCGCGATCGGACTGCCCGTGATCCTGCACGACAATCCGTCCCGCACGCTGCGGCCGCTGGCCGACGAGACGCTTCTGCGGCTGGTCGAGTCCCGGCAGTTCGTCGGCTTGCGCGACGGGAGTGGCGACATCACCCGTCCGATGCGACTGTCCCGCAACCTGCCGGCAGGTTTTCGCTTCCTTTGCGGCGACGACACCACGGCCTTCGGCTTTATCGCGGACGGCGGCGACGGCGCGATTTCGGAGGTCGCCAACATCGCTCCGGATCTCTGCCGCACGATCTTCTCGCATCTCAGGCAGGGCCGGCTGCAATCCGCCCGCTATCTGCACAAACGCCTGATCCCGCTCATCGCCTGCCTGTCCGGGGAAAGCCCGGCCGCGCTCAAATACGCACTCAGCATCCTTGGCCTGACGTCGGCCGCAACCAGGCTTCCGATCGTGCCGCTGGACGCGGCCGCGCAGCGAGCCGTGGTGCGCGCATTCGCGGCGATCGCCGACGAAGAACTGATCGACAGCGTCGGAGCCTGACGCGGCGAGGCCGCCTGGAATGTCATGCCCGGTCTGGTCGATGGATCTCGCAGTCTGCTCGGCGCCTGGAAGCTGGCGTTGCTGCGCTTTACGGTGACGCAGGACGAAGCCGACAGGCTCAACGTTGCCGCCCTTGCGGCGGAGCTTGACCGCCTTGGAGGACGGCGCTCCACCGACGACACGTTCCACTTCTTTCGACGAACCAGCTCCCAACTTTGCGCAGCGATCAGCGGGCAGCCGGAGAATGTGGCGGGCATTCTGGACCGCTTCTGCGAGCAGATCGAGGAACCGCGGCTGCGCCGCGCCTTTGCCGCAGCGGCCGGGGTGACCCCTTCGGATCCCGCGCCGTCCCGGACCCGCCGGCTGAAGCAGAACCTCGATCTCTTCAGAGGGCTGCCGGCGCGAGGGCCGGCATCTTTATGACATTCCTATGCGGATGCGCCGGCGCTCATCTCGCAATCCTACGCAGCGGTGGACATCATGCACGGGAGATTGGAGCAGCCGCCGCGCTGCGCCAAGGACGAGGATTTCCACCATGTCGATCCTGACACATGATTTCGACCGGTCCTTCGGGGCCGAACGCACGAGGCGCATCTCCGAAGCGCGCGAGGCCCAGCTCAAGCACATCGCGCTCCAGGCGTTCGGCCTGCTCGCGATGGGCAGCGTGCTCACCGCGCTGATCGCGCTGAGAACCGCAATCTATGTCTGGCATCTCCCGGCCTGACCCGGCGTGGCAGATATCATGACCTTGCAGATGTCTGAGGAGGCCGCCATGGCCGCGATCGCCCTTCAAGCCGTGCATCGCCAGCCGGTGACGCGACCGGCTCCAGTCGAGACCGGGACGACGGTACTCAATCCGCTCGATCCCGACGTCGTCAGCGCCGCCATTCCCGCTTTCCTCATCGGGCACAACCAGGCCGGGCTCTGGGTCGCCCGCGAGGCGAAGGGGCGCGCCGGTGGCCTCTTCCTGTTCAAGAGTTCCGCGATCGATTTCGCCAACCGCCGGAGCGCGCCAGAACGATGCGCACTGGTCTTTCCCGCCGAAACCTTCGAGCTCGACATCGAGAACCAGGGCAACCCGCTGGTCGCGCTCTCGGCGCGATGGCTGGGCCGGGTGAGGCGATATCTCACGCGCGAGGTCACGACATGATCGAGCTTAAGATCATCATCCTGGTCGCGTTGATGAGCGCATTGCTGCTGGGCACGCGCATTATCGCAGGCCCCGCCCCGGACCGCTAGCATGCCGATCCTCAAGGGAAATCTCGAGCAAATGGTCACCGTGACCATCCTGACCATGACGCTCAGCCTGATCTGGGGCGCGATCCTGACGCTCGTGATCACGCTGGTCGCGCGCGGGATCGGCGTCTAGCTTTTCGCTTCCCTCTCGATCAGCCGCGCCAGTTCCGCAGCCGTCACCTCGATCGGTCGGCCGCTGCGCTCGACGCGGGCCTGGATCAGCGCGCCCTGGAGCGCCGAGGTGCAGAGCATGGCGAGCGCTTCCGCGCGAGGTCTGGCGAAACCGTCCGCGAGAAGCTTGTCGCGCAGAATGGACAGCCGCGCCGCATAGGCCTTGCGGCCGGCATCGGACACCGCGCGCTCGCGCGGGGCAAGCTCGAGCAGCACGGTCGTGATCGGGCAGCCATTGCGAAAGCCGGAGCCCTGCATCCAGCCCGCCAGGAGCCTGGCGTGCGCTCGCAAGAGGTCGGCGGTCGAACCGCATTCTTCCGCGAGCCAGGCGACCGTCGCCGCGACGCGGCGGCCCGCCTCCTCCACCGCCGCCACCGCGATCGAGGATTTTCCGTCCGGAAAGTAATGATAGAGCGACCCCTTCGGCGCACCGCTGACGTCGACGATGTCGTTCAGCCCGGTCCGGCCATATCCCTGGCGGCGGAACAGGGTCACCGCGGCATTGATGATGGGCTGGCGGTGTTTCGGCACGGCCGGCATGGCGCTCTCCCTTTCGTTCGAGATTATATTGATTGGTCTACATCAGCCTCCGACAGTCAAGCCTGGTCCATGACAGGGAGAGCCAGATGGCAATGGGAGTGAGCTTCGAGGTGAACGAGGGCGTCGCGCGGATAGAACTCGACGACGGCAAGGTCAATGTGATGTCGACCAGGATGCTGGCCGAGATCGGCGCCGCCCTCGACCGGGCCGAGACGGAAGCCGAGATCGTGGTGCTGCGCTCGGCGAGGCCCGGCATTTTCTCGGCCGGTTTCGATCTCAAGGTGTTCGCCTCGGGCGATGCCGCCGGGAGCCTCGAGATGGTCCGCGCCGGCGCCGAGCTTGCCTTGCGGCTGATGTCGTTTCCGCATCCGACGATCGGTGTTATGGAAGGCCACGCCTTTCCGATGGGAACGTTCCTGCTACTCGCCTGCGACATCAGGCTGGGCGCGCGCGGGCCGCATCGCATGGGCTTGAACGAGGTCGCGATCGGCATCGCGCCGCCGAGCTTTGCCATCGAGCTGGCGCGCAGCCGGGTTCATCCAGCCTGGCTCAGCCGCACCGCCACGCTCGGTGAGATGTACCAGCCCGAGGAAGCGCTGACCGCGGGCTTCCTCGACCGCGTGGTGGCGCCGGACGCCATCGATGGCGCCCTTGCCGAGATCATCGCCGCGCTGCGCGCCATCCACAAGCCCTCGCATGCTACCGCCAAGCAGCGCCTACGTCAGCCGGCGATGGACGCGATGCGCGCGGCGATCGACCGAGAGTTGACCATGGCTGCCTATACCGCGAGCAGCCGGGCGCGCAGCGCAGTGGCGATGCCCGGTTGAGGCCACTGCCTACGCGGAAAAGGCTTGGCCGATCTGGCGCAATTCGAGGGAACCGTGTAGAGCGGTTTCATGAGCACTGGCAATGTCAACGTCGTCGCCCACCCCCTGGTCCAGCACAAGCTCTCGCTGATGCGGGAGAAGGATCGCTCGACCAAGAGCTTTCGCGAGATCCTGAACGAGATCGGGATGCTGCTCGCTTACGAGGTGACGCGCGACCTGCCGCTGGAGCTGGTCGAGATCGAGACGCCGATCGCGCCGATGCAGGCGCCCAAGATCGCCGGCAAGAAGCTCACGTTGGCGCCGATCCTGCGCGCCGGCGTCGGCTTCCTCGATGGCATGCTGGCGCTGATGCCCTCGGCGCGCATCGCCCATATAGGGCTCTACCGCGACCCTGAGACATTGCAAGCCGTGGAATATTACTTCAAGGCGCCGCAGGACTTGTCCGACCGCACCGTGATCCTGATGGACCCGATGCTGGCGACCGGCAACTCGGCCTGCGCCGGCGCCTCCCTGCTCAAGGCCCGCGGCGCCCGCGACATCCGCTTCGTCTGCCTTCTGGCCGCGCCCGAGGGCATCGCCCAGTTCCAGAGCGAGCATCCCGATGTGCCGATCTGGACGGCTGCGATCGACGAGCGGCTCAACGACCACGGCTACATCGTGCCGGGCCTCGGCGATGCCGGCGATCGGATGTTCGGCACCAAGTAGACAGGTTGGCTCGATCGGGTTACTTCGATTGCCATGAGTGCCAACGCGTCCTCGCTGCAATCGCTGCTCCGGTCTGAGTCCGCCGCCGATCCCGCCTTCGTCGTCGACGGCACGCCGGTCTCGCGCGCGGAATTCTCGGTGAGGATCGAGCAGACCGCCGCCTGGCTCGCAGCGCAAGGCATCGGCAAGGGCGACGTGGTCGCCGTCTGGCTGGTCAACCGGATCGAGTGGCTCGCGCTGCTGTTCGCCGCCGCCCGATGCGGCGCGATCGTCGCCGCCGTCAATACGCGCTATCGCAGCGCGGAAGTCGCACACCTGCTTCGATTGTCCGGCGCCCGGCTGATGGTGGTCGAGGCCGCGTTCCGATCGATCGATTTTGCCGCCATCCTCGCCGACCTCGCCAGGGATGAGGTTCCCGCGCTGCAGAAGCTCGCGGTGGTCGGAGCCGACGGGATTCCGGCGCATTGGCCCTGCGTCCGCTTCGACGCTTTCGACACGCCCTATCCGCCGGCGCCGCCAGCGCAGGATGACGTCGACCTTCCGGTGCTGCTCTACACGACATCAGGCACCACCAAGGGGCCGAAGCTGGTGGCGCATTCGCAGCGGACGCTGGCGGGCCATGCTGCTTCCGTCGCCAAGGCGCTTCGGCTCGACCCGCAGCGCCATTCGCTGCTGGCGATGCTGCCGTTCTGCGGCACTTTCGGCATGACGAGCCTGCTCGGCTTCGTCGCGGCCGGTGCAACCATTCACGTGGTCGACGCCTTCGAGGCGGCGCCGGCGCTGAAGATTCTCAGCGCGCATAGGATCACGCATTCGTTCGGCTCGGACGAGATGTTCCGCCGCATCCTAGCCCTCAGCGATTTGCCCCGGCCGTTTCCGCATCTCGAACTCTGCGGCTTCGCCGCGTTCCAGCCCGGCTGGCGCGAGCTCGCCGCAGAGGCCGAGGCGCTCGGCCTGCCGCTGTTCGGCCTTTACGGGTCGAGCGAGGTCCAGGCCCTGTTCTCGATCGCTAGCGCCAGCGACGCCTTCTCCGATCGCATCGAGGGCGGCGGCTGGCCGATGTCGGCCGACGCAAGCGTGCGCGTACGCGACACCGAGACCGGCGAGCTTGCGGCCGAAAGCATCTCCGGCGAGATCGAGATCAGAGCGCCGTCGCGCTTCCTCGGCTATTTCAACAATCCCGACGCCACGCGCGAGGCGATCACTGCGGACGGATTCTTCCGCACCGGCGACCTCGGCCGGCTGCGTGGCGACGGCTCCTTCGTCTACGAGACCCGTGCGGGCGATGCCATGCGGCTCGGCGGCTTCCTCGTCGCGCCCGGCGAGATCGAGGACGAGCTCAAATCCTATGAAGGCGTCGCTGACGCCCAGGTGGTTGCGGTGGACCTGAAGGGCCAGGCGCGCTGCGTCGCCTTCGTGATCCCGGCCAAACAACAGCCAACGCAGGAGACGCTGATCGCGCATCTGCGCGAGCGGCTCGCCGGCTACAAGGTGCCGGCGCGGATCTATCTCGTGGACGCCTTTCCCGTCACCGACAGCGCCAACGGCGTGAAGATCCAGCGCGCCCGGCTCCGCGCCATGGCGATGGAGCGGATCGCCGCGGAGTAGCGTCCGGCGAGCGGCATCCACACACGCGCCGTCATACCCCGCGCAGGCGGGGCATCAAGTAATCCAGAAACGGCGGTGATAGAATCGAGAAGCCGCGGCGTACTGGATTCCCCGCCTTCGCGGGGAATGACACCGAGTATGTTGAGCCTACTTTAGGTAGCTCGCGAGATTGATGCTCAGGATCTTGGCGAGCGCCGAATAGGACGCGGTGAGCTGCGCCTGGTAGGTCGAAAGTTGCGCCGTGATGGCGGCGACGTCGACGCCGGTGAGGTCGTTCGACAGCGTCTCGGCATAGCTCTTGTAGTCGGTCTGGCGGGCGCTCGCGGTCTCGATCGAGGATGCCGCGTTCGAGAGCCGCGCCTGCACCGCCGCGGTATCGTCCAGCGCAGTGCCGGCGAGATCGAGCGCACTGGAAATGTCCGACGACGACAGCGAGGTGCTGTTGGCGACAAACTTCAAGACGCGCATTACCTCCTCGAACGCCGAATTGTCGGCGGTGACGCCGTAGGACACCGTCTGGTCGGCGGCAACGCGGACCGAGGCGATCTCGTCGTCGCCCTGATAATAGCTGGTGTCGCTCGTGGTGGTGGACGCCGTTCCGGTTGCGAAGCTCGTGAGATCGACCGGTGCGGTCTCGGTCTTGCCGCCAGCAAACACATACTGGCCGTCATACTGCGTGTTCATCAGCGAACCCATCTCCTGCAGCACCTGCTGGGCGGTGGTGATCACCGAATTGGACTCGGTCGAGCTGCCGGTAGAGGCGGCGCTGAGCTGGGAGCGGAGCTGGGTGAGAATGTCGGTCATCGACCCGATCGCCGAATACATCACCTGGATCTTGCTGTCGGCGAGCGTCGCGGCATCGACATAGGATTGCGCGCGCGTTACCGAAACCTGGAGGTTGACGACATGCTGCGCGTCCGAGCCGTAGCCGCCGAAATCGGTCGAGATCACGCCCGTCGATTCCTGGATCTGCTTGTTGGCCATCACCGACTCCACGCGCATCGCGTCGGCGATCATCCTGTTCGACTGTGCGAAAGTGGCGACCCGCATCGCGACCATGAGCGTGCCCTTAGCTGTTACGACTGAACGGCGGACAGCAGCGCCGAATACATGGTGTTGATGGCCTGGATCAGAGCGGACGCCGCGGTATATTTGTTCTGGAGCGTGCTGAGCTTGGCGGATTCCTCGTCCAGGTTGACGCCGGATTGTGACGACAGCGAATTAGCATAGGTCGACTGCGCGGTTTCCTTCGCCGTGTACGTGGTGGACGCCTGCGACGCCTTGCTCGCGACATCGGACACGATGGCCGAGGCATAGTCGGCCAGGGAGCCGGTGGTCGCCGCCAACCCTCCGGTGGACGCGAAGGTTCGGGACGTCGTCAGTGCATCGTAGAAGGCGTCGACCACGCTGGCCGAGCCCGACGACAGCACGCTGCTGCCGACGGTCAGGGTCGACGAGGAATCCAGCGTCGCGAGCTGGAGCTCGTTCGTCCCCGACAGGATCTTGCTGTTGACCGCGATATCCGCCGCGCTGGTTCCGGTCACGAGGTCGTTGAGGCCGAAATAGTCCGAGAACCCCTCGCTTGAAGCTCCGACCGAGCTCGTCATCTCGTTGATGGCGACGCCGTTACCCGAGCCGGTCGCACTGATCGCGAGATGGCCGTCCGCATCGACCGATGCCGACAATCCGGAAATGCCGTTGATGGCGGTGACGAGGTCTCCGACGGTGGAATAGGACGACAGGTCGAGATCGCTGTACGAGACCAGGTTGCCGCTCTGGTCGGTCACGGCAAGCCGCACCGTGCCCGAGGCGGACAGCGCGGTGCCGCTGGTGACGCTGGTCGTGCCGGTCAGGCTCGTCGGCGCCGGCACCGCGGAGGCGCTGTTCGAGACGCCGTTCATCGCGGACGCCAGCTGCTGGGCGAGCTGGTCGAGCTGGGACTGCGCGTTCGGCAGGGTTTCGTCGCGGAGCGTGATGAGCGCGCCGATGTCTCCGCCCGATATCTGCGAGGTGATGTCGACGCCGTTCACCGTAATCGCGCTGAACCCGCTCGACGAGGAGCCGGCGGCATATGTGGTCGACGCCGTCACATTGGATGCGGCCGTATAGCTGATCGCATGCGCGGAGCTGTCGACCAGCGCTTGGCCGGACTTGGTGTAGATCTGGATGTCGCCGTTCGACGCGGTGAAATAGTTGATGTTCATCCTCGAGGCGAGGTCTTGGAGCGCGGTGTTGCGCTGGTCCTCGAGATCCGCGGTCGACTGGCCGGTTGCGGCCGTCTGCTTGATCTGGTCGTTCAGATCCGCGATCTGCTGCAGGTCGGTATTGACGTCGTCGATTGCGGACGCGATGTCCTGGTCGGCGTCGGCGCGGAGCTTCTGGATGCTGCTCGACGTCTCCCGCAACTGGCTCGCGACGTCGTCGAGCGCGCTGACGACGTTGGATTGCAGCGAGGCGCTGCTGGGCGTGCTCGCCAGCGACGACAGCGCCGATTCCAGCGAAGCGATGCTGTTGGCGAGCGAGGTCCCTGTTGACGACGTGTCGGTGCTGCTGGTCGAGCCATAGAGCTTTCCGAGCGACGTCAGGTAGGTATTCGTGGTGCCCGCGGATCCGAGCTCGGATGTCGCCGAGATCAACGATTTCAGCAGCAGCTTGTCCACCGTCGAGGTGATACCCGTCACCGTGACGCCGGTACCGACGCCGTTGGTGACGCTGCTCGACTGGTTCGCGGTCTTCGCGGTATAGCCCGTCGTGTCGGCGTTCGAGATGTTCGACGACGTCACGCTGATCTGCACGGACGTGGCCGACAGCCCGCTGAAGGCGATCGATCGTGCGATATCGAGTGACACGGCGGGCTCCCTCGCTAGGTCAGGCGCTGCGGCTGGTGCCGCTGGACACGGCGCGCGCGGCGAGACGGCCGGAGGCGCCATAGGGCGACACCGCCGCGATCTGCTCGCGGATCGCCTGCATCACCGCCTCGATCCGGCGGTTGCTGGCTTCGATCGCCGCGCGCAGGCGCAGCAGATTCTCGTCCATGGCGCCGCGCAGCTTCAGGATCCGCTCCAGCAGCTGCTCGCGCAGCATCCGGTCCCGCACGGTCAGGCTGGTCGTGCCCGCCGCGCATTCGGCAACGGTCCGCTCGAAGATCTCCGCCAGCCGGTTCTTCTCGTCGACCTGCTTCAGGCGCGAAGCCGGCAGGCCCTTGGCCAGCTCGGCGTTCTCCTCGGCGACCAGCGCGGTCAGCGTGTCGATCAAGGCGATCAGCGACTTGATCCGGACGTCGCCATTCGCGGGATTGGTCATCTTGGCCTGGGCTGCACTCATTGTTCTCGCCTTCTTCTAATGCTGCGATTTGCCGCGACCGACTTGCGAACTGCGCAAATAGGCGCCGATCGCGGTGGTCCTGGCGGTGGCCTGCTTCATCTGTCCTTCGATCTCCGCGCATTCGCGCAAGAGACCGCGCCGGGTCGTCTCGAGGTCATCGAGCAGCGCGAGCAATTGATCGCGATCGGTGACCTTGACCCTCTCGGCCCACGCCATGAGCCGCCGCAGCCGGCGCAGCAGCGCCTCCCCGGCTGCGTTTGCCGTTTCGCCGGACATCGCTCACCTCATCGCCGAGATCAGGGTGTCGTACATCTTGTTGACAGTGGAGATGACCTGGGATGCGGCGGAATAGGCTTGCTGCGCCGAGATCATGCTGGAGAACTGGCTCGAGGTGTCGGTGGTCGAGGATTCCAGCTCGCTGCCATAGACCGTGCCCGCGCCGTTCTCGCCGGAGGCCTGCAGGGCAGCGTTGCCGGAGGTCACGGTCGCCGAATAGATGCCGTTGCTGGACGCGGAGAGCCCGTTGGGATCGGCGAAGGTCGCCACCGCGATCTTGTAGATCGCGATGGTCTCGCCGTTTGAATAGGTGGCGTCGATGACGCCGTTCTTGCCGATCGAGATGCTGGACAGCTTGCCGTAGGACAGGCCGTCCGAATCGATGCTGGTGACGTTGACGTCGGGCGTAGTCTCGCCGGAGGCGTATTGCGTGAGGCCGTCGGTGCCGCCGACCGTGCCGAGATCGAGCGTGATCGTGCTGTCGGCGGCGCCGTCGGTCCAGCCCGTCACGGCGACCGTCGCAGGATCCGGGCTCGTACTGGCAAGCGATCCGTCGCTGTTGAAGGTGATGTCGATCGTACCCGAGGCCGTGCCGGTCGCGGTCGTGGTGTCCGAGGACGAGGTCGGGTTGGCGAAGCTGGCGCTCCAGGTGTTGGTGCCGGTCTTGCTCCAGGTGATCTGCATCGTGTTCGCCGCACCCAGCGAATCGTAGACCGTCATCGAGCTGGTATAGGTGTCGCCGGTCGCGGCATCCGAGGGCAGGTTCGCCGCGATCGTGGTCTTGGTGGTGGCGCTGCCGCTGGTCGAGGCGACTTGCGTGTTGATCGCTGCGAGATTGCTCGCCGATTCACTGCCGACGACGTTTCCGTCCGCATCCGTGCGCCAGCCCTCGAGATAATAGCCGTTGTTCTCGAGATAGCCGGCATTGTTGATCGTGAAGGCGCCGTTGCGCGAATAGGCAACGGTGCCGCCGGACGTCGCGTCGGTCACCACGAAGAAGCCCGAGCCCTGGATCGCGACGTCGGTGGCGTTGGAGGTCGCGGCGAGCAGGCCCTGCTGGGTGATGTTGGCGCGGCCAGAGACGGCGACGCCGCCCGAAGCGTAGGAAGTCGCGTTGCTGGAGGCCGTCACCAGCGCGTCGAACATGGCCGACGTCGTCTTGTAGCCCGTCGTGTCGGAATTGGCGATGTTGTCGCTGATCATCGACAGGGACTGGCTCTGGGCGCTGAGCGCCGAGATCGCCGAGGACAATGCACCGGTGAGACTCATGATGAAACTCCGAGGAAGTCGGGAAACGGGATCAGGACGTGACGCCGAGGATGTTCGCGGCGCTGACGGAGACGCCGTTCACCGTGAGCGAGGGCGTGGAGGTCGAGGTGTCGATGCCGGTGACCGTGCCGGTGACGGTCGTGTAGTTGAGCACCGAGTTGCCGGCGGAGTCGGTCGCGGTCACCGAGATGGTGTACTTGCCGCCGTCGGAGAGCTGGTTGCCGCTGGAATCCTTGCCGTCCCAGGTGAAGCTGTTCGAGCCGGAATTCGCCGTGCCGGTGCCGGTGTAGACGACGTTGCCCGAGGAGTCCGAGATGCTGATCGAGACGTCCGATGCGGCCGAGGACAGCGAGTAGCCGAAGGTCGCCGAGCCGTTGCTCAGCGTCGCCGTGTCGGTCTTCGCCTCGACGGTGTGGCCGATATAGTTCACCGAGTTGAGCGTCACGAGGCTCGAGAACGAGCTCGCGAGCGACGACATGTTGGAGTTGATCGACTGCTGCTGGGTGAAATTGGCGTAAGAGGTGAGCTGATTGATGAAGTCGGTGGTCGAGGTCGCGTTCAGCGGGTCCTGGTTCTGCAGCTCGCTGACCAGCAGGCTGAGGAAGTCGCTCGAGGTCAGCGACGACGAGGACGACGTGCTCGACGACGACGATGTCGTGGTGGTCGCAGTCGTTGCAGAACTCACGGCGGAAACGGTCATCAGAAACTCCGGCTTTCTCGCGCTGCCGGCAACCAGGTGCTGGTCGGCACGCTTGAAATCTGTGTGCTGATGAAACGGGTGGGCGCGCGGATTCAGGCGGCGATTCACGCGCGCGAAAACGGCTTTCGACACGGCAAAATCTGCCGTCGCTTATCGGACCGATTTTCGCTTGCGGCCATCCTTCGAGACGCCCGCCGGTGGCGGGCCCTCAGGATGAGGACTGAGTGCGTCGGGCTACTTTCAAAGAGCGCAAGTGCCGCTTAGCCTCATCCTGAGGAGACCGCGAAGCGGTCGTCTCGAAGGACGAGGCGCGCGCTCAGGTCGCGCAAGATGCTGTATGCGACACGCTATCCCTTACCCGGATTGAACCGACCTCTTCCCGTAAGCGGGACCCGATGAAGGAAGAAACGAGTCCCGGTCGAGAGAAGCCGCTCAGCTCCCCGCCGTCTCGCCTTCGGTGCGAGGCTCCGCGGCGTCGCTCTTCATCCTCGCCGCGGCAGCGGCGATGCGGTCGGCGAGGCCTGCGGGGGCGCGGACCGGGGGCGCCGCGAGCGCCTGGCGCAACGTGCGCGCCTCCTCGAGCAGCGCCTGCGCCGCGGGCGAGCGGGCAAGCAGCTCTTCAGCGGGCACACGCCGATCGTCGGGCCAGAGGGAAATATCCTCGCCCAGCCGATCGATCAGTTCCTCAAACTCGGTGACGTCCATCGTCCGCCGGTCCCGCCATGGTCCGGCCCGTCATAAAGCATTGCGCGTGCGCCGGAAACCGGTTTCAGGCCGGCTTTGGCGCCAAAACGGCCCGCCGCACTACGGAAAACCGGGGAAATGGGAGGGCGGCGTCATCGGCCGCCCCTCCGCATGGGGCAACCGCCGCCTCAGCCCCTGCGCGCCGAATCGACCGGCGCAGCGCCCGCAGCCCGCGATGTCGCGTCGACGAACTCCCAGGCCTCCCGAAGCTCGGAAAGCCCGGCGATGATCCGTCCGAAACTTGCGCGCGCATGCGGACGGCCGAACGCCTTGAGGCTTGCCAGGATCATCGCATTGTAGGTCTGGAACACTTGTTCCGCGACCGCGCCGCCCCTGGTGAAATCGAGATTGTGGCTCAGCCCGCGGAGGATCGCGGTCGCCCGCATCAGGTGCTCGTGCCCCTCTTCGAAGCGGCGGGCCTCCTGCGCGGCCAGCGACTTCTGCAGAAAGGTGATCGCACCGCCGAGCAGCATCGAAATCGCCTTGAGCGGCGGCACGCTCGTTGCCGCGCCCCGATAGGCCTGGTTGGCCATGTACGCCATCTGGTTATGCATCATCGATCACTCTGTCTTACTGGATCAATCGCTCGAGGAGCTGCTCAGCAGCGCCTTGAGATAGGTCAGCGTGCTGTTGGCGCTCTCGATCGCCGCCTGGTATTTCGCGTATTGGGTCTGGAGCTGCGATTGCAGCGTCGCGGCCGCGCTGTTGATGTCGTCGACCTTCTGCTGAAGGTCGTCGTCGCGCGTCGTCAGGTTGGTGATCAGCGTCTGCAGCACGCCGGTCGACGAGGAATAATTTTTCGCGATCTGATAGAGCTGCGTCGCGATACCCGAGGTCGAGGTCACCGTGATCGATTGCGAGGTCGATCCGCTATAGGTGAAGGCCATGCCGGCGTAGATCGAGCCTGCGGCGCCGATGATCGTGGTGCCGCTGACCGTGAACAGCGTCGAATCGCCGCCGACCGACGCCGAGGCCAGGTTGCCGTCGGAATCGACCGTCAAATCCAGGGTGAAGGACTGCGGCGACGTGCCGGTGTTGACGACGCTGAGCTGGCTCGACGACGTCGTGGTCTGAGCCGACAGCAGCTTGGTCACGCCGCTCAAATTCGTGCTCAGGATATCCGACAGGGTCGAGGTGTCGAGCTCGAGCTCGTTGCTCTCGTTGAAGGACAGGCCGAGATCAGCCATGGTCATGCCGCCGACGGTGCTGTTCAGCGCATTCTGCAGCGCATCCATGATGTTGCGCATCGTTCCGTCGCCGAACAGCACCGCGCTGGAATCAGCGGTGCCGTCGGTGGCGGTCGCCTGCTGGGCGACGACTTCGTCGCGGAAGGCATTGTAGTTGGTGACGAACGTCTCCAGGGCCGACTGGATCTGGCTGGTGTCGGTTTCGATGCTGATGTTCAGCGACGTTCCGTCCGGCGTCGCCTGGAGCAGGCCGAACGTGACGCCGCTGAGGACATCGGAGATGTCGTTGGTGTCGCGGGTCATCGAGATGCCGTCGAGCGTGAATTCGGCCGACTGCGCCTCCTGGATGACGTTGGTAAAGCTCCCCGAGCTGTCGGTCACGCCGAGCTCGCTCATGATGTCGTCGCCCGAGGTGCTGGAATAGCTGATGTCCGCGGCATCCTCGGTGCCGGTCAGGACCAGCCGGTACGACGTGCTGGAGACCTGCACGATCGAGGCCTGGACGTTTGTCGTCGAGGTCTGTGCATTGATGGCATCGGCGACGTCCTGGAGCGACATCGTGCTGGTGACCGTGATGTCGGCTGTCGTGCCGCCCTCAAGCCCGATCGAGAAGGCGCCGGAATAGCCGAGTTCGTCGGTCTGGCTCGATTGCGAGGTGCCGGCCACCTTGTGCGCAGTCGCGAGCTGACTGATCGTCAGGGTGTGATCGCCTGTCGCCGCCCCGCTCTTGATCGTCATCGAGAGCGCCGAGGAGGCGCTGACGTCCCCGGTCGCACTGATGCTGGCGGAGCGCGTGGAAAACGCGCTGGTCGAGAGCGAGTTGACCACCGCGGTCGACAGCGAGGCCAATCCCGAATACAGCGTCTTCAGATCGCTTTGCAGCGTCTGATAGGCCGAGATCTTGGCCTCGTTGTTCGTGATCGTGGTGGAGATCGTGTCCGCCTGCGCGGTCTTGGCGTCGACGGCGGCCTGGATCAGCGCCGACCAGTCGATACTGCTCGAATTGGTCGTCCCGCTCGTGGTGACGGAGACCCCCGAACTTGTGCTGCTGCTGGTCGAGCTGACGCTGGTCACTTTGGCTGACTGTCCCTGGTAGAAAGCGGGCCGGCATCATGCCGGCCCGCTCGTATCGTCATCAGCCCAGCAGCTTGAGCAGGTACTGCGGCATCTGGTTCGCCGCAGCGAGCGCTGACACGGCGGCCTGGGTCTTCACTTCCGCAGAGGAGAGCTTGGACTGCTCGGCCGCGATGTCGACGTCCTTGATCGCCGAATTGGCCGACTGCAGGTTCTGGGTCTGGGTGGAGATCGAGTCCGCGCTGAAGTTGAAGCGGGATTCCTGGGCACCGATGCTGGCGCGGGCGGCGGAGACCGTGTCGATCGCCGTGTCCAGCGCGGTCAGCGCCGAGGTCGCGTCCGACAGCGAGCTGACATCAAGCGAGGACACGCCGAGCGACGAAGCCGTGAGGCTGGTGAGCGTGATGGTGATGGTGTCCGAGCCGGAGGAGCCGACCAGTACCGACACGCCGGAGGCGAACACGCTGGAGCCGTCGAGCAGGCTCTGGCTGGAATAGCGCGTGCCGGAGGCGATCGAATCGATTTCGCTTGTGAGCTGCGTGAATTCCGAGTTGATGTAAGCGCGGCTGGAGTCGGTCGTGGTGCCCGAGGCGGACTCGGAAGCCAGCGACTTCATGCGGGCGAGAATGTCGGAGATGTTCGAGGCGCCGCCGTCGGCGGTCTGCAGGATGGCGTTGGCCTGTGAGGCGTTGGTCGCGGCCTGCTGCAGCGTGGTGACGTCCGAGGAGATGCGGGTGGAGATCGCAAGACCGGCCGCGTCGTCGGACGCCGACGTGATGCGCGAGCCGCTCGACAGCTTGGAGAGCGAAGAAGTCTCCTGCGACGAGTTGATGTTGAGATAGCGTACCGCGGCATTGGCGGCGGTATTGGTGTTGATTGCGGGCATTGGAAGCTCCTGTGCTGATGGGCATGGCGTGCCGCATCGTTGAACTCGACTTACGACGACGCGGACCGCAGCCCCGTCCGTTCGCTCAAACGGCGGAGCGCAAGCAGATCAGGCGCGAAAGTTTTCGCGAGCCGAATTTTATGGTTAGCAATCGGTAAACGCGGTGCGGATGTCGCGTTCGTGCTTGCGCAGAAGCTGACGCAGCTGCTGGCGTCCACGCTTGAGCAGCGACTCGACGGCGGCGACCGTCGTGTCCATCACCTCGGCGATCTCGCCGTTGCTCATGTTCTCGTGATACGAGAAGATCACCGCGATGCGCTGCTGCTCGGGCAGACGCTGCATCGCGATCTCCAGCATGCCGTTCAGCTCGTTGCGCTCGATGATCTCGACCGCGCCGGGCTGGCCGTCGGCGACTTCCGGAACGGTCTCGACGTTCTCGGTCCGCGGCTTGCGGCGCAGATCGATGCAGCGGTTGGAGATGACACGATAGAGCCAGGTCGAGAACTTGGCGCGGCCGTGCTGCCAGCGACCGCGATGGCTCCAGATCTTGAGCATGGTGTCCTGCACCACGTCCTCGGCGTCCGCAGCGTTGCCGACGATGCGCAGCGCGATCGCATAGGCGCGATCGATGTGACGTTCGACCAGTGCACGGAAGGCAAATTCGTCGCCGGTCGCGAGCCTGTCGAGCAGTTCGCTGTCCTCGTCGTAAACGACATCGACCGCATCCAGCGCGCTGTCCGGCGCGAGCGGCACGGAGGGCATCACCGGCACGATCGCCTCGGCCGGCATGGTCGTCGTGATCTCGGCCTCGGCGGGAGCCCAGACATCAGCAGCGTAACTCATCCCGCAACCTCCAACCCGCAATGCCGCTGGCGCACATGCCACACGGCTTCCAGGCGTTGAACGCGGGGCCAAAACAATCCAGGCGGATAATTTTTGTTATTTTTCAAGATGTTAGCCGGTATCTTTTGCCGAGTATCGGGCAATAATTGCCGACCGCGCGATCGTCTCGCGCATCAGGTCTGCAATCGTCACATCGTCTCGCGCCATGGCGGATCATTCATCCTGAACAGATGTAGCGGTGAGAAAACGCTGAAGTTACGCGGCACTAGGTGATCAAACGCAACGCGCGCGTGGCGCATCAAGAAGCGATTGTTTCCGAGTGTGAATGAACGCGAGACGACTTTCGCACTCGGCAATTTTTTCCGAATCACCTTTTTCGAACCTAGCGATTTTTTTAAATCTGTCAGTCGCGACGAACACGATTTTGAATCGCGCGTTACTTTTTTTCGCATCTCGAGCGCCTGACTCCACGCATGCGCGCGTTAATCACGTTGGTGGACGGGGAATTGCAGCATGAAGTTGGCTACGGCCGGCGCTGAGCGCCGCGCGCAAATTGTTTCTGCTTGGTCGTTCGATGTTTTCGATACATTTCTGCTGCGCGCATGCACGACGCCGGATGGCGTATTTGAAAGGACTTACGAGCTATCCGGCATTTCACGAACTTGTCCGGATGTTTCCGCCAGTTTCGTTCAGCATCGCATCCAGGCCGAATCGCGCGCACGCCGGACCGCGAAGGAGAAACGCGGCGCGAGCGAAGTGCACATCGACGAGATCTATTCCTTTTTTCCGTTCAGGCTGTTCGGTCTTTCCCGCGGAGACCTGAACGACCTCGTCGACGCCGAGTTCGCCGCCGAGATCGAGCTCTGCCGCGCCAACCCGGACATGATCAGGCAATATCTGGACATGAAACGCGCCGGCCATCGCGTCGGATTCATCTCGGACACCTATTGGGACACGGACCGGCTGGCGCGCCTGCTGCGCGCGTGCCATCCCGGGCTCGACTGGGACTTCCTCTATGCGTCCTGCGACCATGGCAGCGGCAAGAGCGAAACCCTGTTCGCCACCTATCTGTCCGAACAGGGAATCGACGCCGGCGCCTCCTTTCACGTCGGCGACAATGACAAGGCCGATATCAAGGGCGCGAAGCGTCACGACATTCACCCCCGCTATTATCCGCAGGCAACCGCGCAGCTCGCCTCGACGTTTCAGCGCGAGACGGCCCTGTTCGAGCTGCTGTGCGCGGGCGCGCCGTCGCGGCTCGATCATGGCGCACGAACGCTGCGGCGCGTGGTTGCCGCCCGCGGCGCCGAGAGGTCTCAGGCCTTCCACTTGGGGATGACCGTGCTCGGCCCTGTCATGACCGCATTCGACGCCTTCGTGACGCGGCGTTGCGCGGAAATTGCCGAGCCCGGCCGGCGGGTCGCGCTCGGCTTTCTCGGCCGCGACGGCTTTCTGCCGCACCGGGTCTGGCAGGGACTTCATGGCTCCTCGTCGGCCTATCTCGAGATCAACCGCCGCGTCGGCCTGATCGCCTCCGCCGACACGATGCAGCCGCTCGTCGATCTCTTCAGCAAGGTGTTCAAGATCGACGCGCCGACCTTCCAGGACATGATGAAGATGATGCCGCCGAAGGTCGCGGCGTTCTTTGCCACCTGTCCCGGCGGCATCGCCTCCGGCGAAGACCTCGCCGCGGCGCTTCCGACATTGATCGATCCTGCCGAGATCGTCATGCTCGCCGCGGGTTTGCGCGTCCGGCTGCTGGCCTATCTGCGTCAGGCCATCCCCGGCTTTGACGACTGCACCGATCTCGTGCTGGCCGACCTCGGCTATTCCGGCAGCGTCCAGAAGGCGCTGCGTCGCATCTTCGACCTCGAGGGGCTCGAGATCCGCCTGCATGGCGCCTATCTGATGTCGCTCGACGACGCCTTCGACGATGTCGCCGAAGATGACAGCGCGGCAGGCTTCATCTCCGATCTCGTGGTCACCCCGCACGTCAAGCGCATGATGATCCGCAACATCGCGCTGCTGGAGCAGATCTGCTGCTCCGCCGACGGCTCGGTGCGCGACTATGACGGCGACAAGGTGCTGCGCGAGATCAACCCGCGCCCCGAGAACCAGATCGTACTGGCCGCCGAGATCCAGGCCGGCGCCCTCGCCTTTGCAGGGGCTGCCGAAGAGGTCGCGCTCGATTTCCGCCTGAGTCCCCATGCCGCGCCCGATATCTCCGCGCGCTGGTGCGCGGCGACGTTGGCGCGGCTGCTGCTGCTGCCCGACGACGACGAGCTGACGCTGCTCGGCGATTTGAAGCACGACGTCAATCTCGGCACCCACGCGCTGGCGCCGATGATCGATAGCAGCTTCATCCGCCGCCAGATCACCGCCCGCGGTCTCTCCGCTGCCTGCACCGTCGCGGCGCCGCCGATGTGGCTGGCGGGCTGCTTTGCGCAGCTGTCGCCGTCCCATGCCTATCTCTATGCCCTGTTCGGCGCCAACCGCCTGCCCGCCGACGTCTTCGAGGAGAGCCCCTGCGCGTCCGTCCAGATCGGCCTGTTCCGCGGGAACGGCGAAGCGACGCTCGAAACGGTGACCGTTCATCGCACCGGCCTCGGTGAGCTGCGGGTGCGCATTCCCCTCTCGCGCGCCATGGGCATCACCATGATTGCGTTGCCGCTGGCGAAATTCGCCCCGGAAGGCCTGCTGCATGGCGTGACCATTCAATCCGCCGACGGGGTCCGCGACGCCGCCGAGAGCCAGGACGCGGTCGGCATCGCCGCCGAAAGCCTGACCTTTGCCGGCGTGCAGCGGACCGGCTCGCATTATCGCGCCGAGAACGAGGACGGCTGCCTGCTGATCCCGGTCGCCCCGATGACCGAGGAGATTGCAGTCTACGCCGTCGCAATCACCCCGCTCGGAGCCCGCCCGAAATAGTGCGCCTGATCGCGTCAGCCCGGCCGTTGAAGTCCCAGGGGTTGACGAGGGGGCACGGAATTGCGGGACGCGACGCAGGCTAAACTGGATCAGGTGCTGCAAGCCGGCGGCATCAGGCTGGGCCGGGCCCAGCACGACCGCCTGAGCTGGTTGGTCGGCCAGTATGGTGCCCCCATTCTCGATGACGTCCCGGACGGACGGCGCAGCGGCGTCGTGATCCTGAAGGAGCCGCCGAGCGGCGCGGCGGCCGAGCTGTTCTACCGCTCGCTCAGTCCCGCCTGCGCTGTCATCATTCCCGGAGGAGAAAATCCCGGCTTCGACTTCCTCAAATCCAAGCTGACCGAATTCGGCACCGTCGGCCCCTGCGGCGCCGATGGCCCGCATGAAATGTGGTGGGGCGGCATCGGCTGGGCGCGATTTCTCGCCGCCGCCGACGCCTGCACCGTTCGGCCCCGGATCGTTGCCTGCCATCCGCGCGGCGGCGACGAGGCAGCGCCCCTCCGTCTCCGCCAATCGCTCGAACGCCTGCAGCTCGACTGTCATATCGAAGCGATCGACACCCAGCTCGATGACCGCCTGCTCTGCTTCGAGACGGCGGAGTTCATGGTGCGGATGTGGAACAAATATCGCGAACCGCTGCTGTTCGTCGATGCTGGCGCCATCTTGCGCGAAGCGCCGCTGCTGCCGTCTTTCCTCGGTTGCGACGTCGCCCTGCACAAATGGAATCGCTGGGAGATGTCGGCACGCACGCTCTATCTCGGCCGCTCCGCGCATGCCGAACGGCTGCTTCGCGCCTGGCAGCAGCTCGCCGCCGCCTATCCCGCGATCTGGGAAGGCTATCTGCTGGACCAGGCCTGGAGCCTGACATCGTCGCAGGTTCCGCTCGATACGGTGTGGCTGCCGCGCTCCTATCACGCGCTGAAGGGCGACCTCGGCGCCTCGCGCGCGACCATCCTGCACGACCAGCAGACGACGACGCTTGAGCTCGGCCCCGATCCCGGCTTTGCGAGCATCGTGCGCACGGCGCGCCGCGCCGGCCGCACCGGCGCCCGCGACGCCTTCATGGTGATGACCTCGAGGGCCGCGACCGGGGGCGGCATCGCCGTGATCCTTCGCGACGTCTCGGCCAGCGATGCCGGCGCCGTGGCGGCGACCGTCGAGGCCGTGACCGGCGCCTATGCCGCCGATTGCGGCGGATACGGCCGGCTCGAGCTCTCGCTCTGCGCCTGGCAGGACGATGTCGGTGCCGCGCGCGAGGCGGCGAGCCACGCGCGCTACCGCATCCTCGAGATCGCACCCGGGCAGCGCATCGCCAACGACTTCTTCGCCAGCCACGCGTCCGACGATGCGGTCATGACCGCACGCCAGCTTTTCCCCTGAGGGAGACCTTCACGATGCTCAAGACCATCATCCTGCTCACCGACACCGTGCAACAGCAGCAGCCGCTGGCCAACCTGCTGCGCGAGCACAATCGCAATCTCGGCTTCTGCTCGGCGCTGCGCGCATCGGACCTCGGCGCGATCGATCCGGACGTGCTGAGCGAGGCGCGGCTGGTGTCCTTTGCCGCCGATGTGGCCGTGCCCGAAAAATTCCTGCTCAAGCTCGGCTACGGCGCCTACAAGTTCTTCGCCACCCCGACGCAATATCCGGGCCTGCCGTCGGCGCCCGACGAGAGCGAGGACGATCCGCGCTGCTATTCCGTGATCGCACAGTCGATGACGATCTGGCCGGACTTCAAGAAGGTGGTCGGGCTGGAGACGGTAACGATCCCCGATGGCACCGTGCCCGCCGAACGCGAGCGGCTGGTGTTCTCGCGCCTCGCCCACCTGTTCTGGGGCATGTCGCACATGATCGCCGGCGAAGCGACGGACCTTCCGGGGATCATCGGTTCCGGCGAGAGCCAGCGCCCGACGGCTGCGATGATGAACTGAGCTAGCGCGCGCGAAGCTGCGCCGACAACCCCTCGCGGTGCTCGGGTGCGGCAATCGCGATCATGCGGCGCGCCCGCTCGGCAAGGCCGCAGCCGCGCAGCTCGGCGATGCCCCATTCGGTGACGATGGCATCGACATCGGCACGCGGCGTCGTCACCGTCTCGACACGGCCGACGATCCGACTGGTGCCGTCGGACGCCGTTGCCGGCAGCGCGATGATCGCCCTGCCTCCGGGCGAGGCATTGGCCCCGCGGACGAAATCGAGCTGCCCGCCGATCGCACCGATGGCAACACCGTTCAGCGTCTCGGAATTGACGCTGCCGTCGAGCCCGACCTGGAGCGCCGAGTTGATCGCGACCAGCCGGTTGACCTGCGCCAGCACGTTCTGGCCGTGCGTGTAGGACGTCGGCCGCACCGCGACCGTCCTGTTCTCGTGAACGAAGCGATAGAGCCGCTGCGTGCCGATCACCTGGTTGGTGACGGTGATCCCGGCATCGATCCCCTTGTCCGCATTCGTCACCGCACCGCACGCGATCAGATCGACGACGGCATCGTTGATCAGGCCGGAATGAATGCCGAGATTGCGCAGATGGGAGAGCGTGGAGAGGATCGCGTCCGGAATTCGCCCGACACCGAACTGCAGCGTGCTGCCGTCCGCGATCAGGCTCGCCGCATGCACGGCGATGCGCCGGGAGACGTCGTCAGGCGGCGTCGAAGCCAGCTCGACCGGCGGCCGGCGCGCCGCCACGCGCAGATGGATCGGCACCTCGTCCGGCCATTCCGCACCGAACGTGAACGGTGCATCCGGATTGATCTCGGCGATGACGCGGCGTGCGCCGCGCGCGGCGTCGATGACGTAGTCGTTGGAGAGGCTTGCGCTCAAGCGGCCACCGCCTCCTTCCGCAAGCTGCACCAGCACGACATCGGCCCTGTGGCGACGCGCGGCGAAGTCGGCGCAGAAGGCGCTGTAATTGCTGGGGATCACGTCGAGCCGCCCGGCCTTCGCAAGCCGCCGCGCATTGCCGATCACGCCATAGCTCTGAAACGCAACGTTGGGTGGACATGTCGCGGAGAACGTGTCCGAGAACACCGGGCCGATCATCATGCGAAACGGCGGAAGCTGCGCCGCCTGCGCCATCAGCGCTTCGGTCAGGGTGACGGGCTCGGCCGTCGCCTGCCCGCACACGACGAGATCGCCCTCGCGGATCAGGCCGGAGAAATCGATCGGGGCCGCGGGCTCGGGCATGACCGCGTCAGTCCATCGGCGAAAGGCGCGCGGAGGACTCGGCGAGCAGCGTCCGCAGCTCGGTCTTCACGATCTTGCCGTAACTGTTCTTGGGCAGCTCATGGATCGCATAATACTGCTTCGGCCGCTTGAAACGCGCGATCCAGGCATTGCACATCTGGTCGAGCTCGTCGCGCGCGAGAGCCCTGCCCGCGACGGGAACGACGACCGCCACCACTTCCTCACCCCACTCCGGATGCGGCCGGCCGATCACCGAGACCTCGGCGACGGCCTCGTGCCGCAACAACACTTCCTCGACCTCGCGCGGATAGATGTTGGTGCCGCCGGAGATGATGACGTCCTTGGAGCGGTCCTTCAGCGTCAGGAAACCGTCGGCATCGAAGGCGCCCATGTCGCCGGTATAGAGCCAGCCGTCCCGCAGCGTGTTCGCGGTCGCATCCGGGTTCTGCCAGTAGCCGGACATGACGGTGTCGCCGCGCACGATGATCTCGCCGACCTCGTCCGGCGCAACGTCGCGGCCCGTCTCGTCCACGGTGCGCACCTGCGCAACCCCTTGGGCGATGCCGACCGAGGCGAGGCGCTCCTCATAGCGGGGATACCCGGTGTCGGCATGCATGCGCTTCGGCAGGTACGTGATGGTCATCGGTGTCTCGCCCTGGCCGTAGATCTGCGCGAGCTTGGGCCCGAATACCGCGAGCGCCGCCTTGCAGTCGGCGACATACATGGGGCCGCCGCCATAGATGATGGTCTTCAGCCCCGGCGCGGTCGCGCCCACAGCTTCCGCCGCGACCGTCAGGCGGCGCACCATGGTCGGTGCGGCGAAGAACGAGATGCCGTCGCGCTTTTCCGTCAGCGCCAGAATCTCGTCCGGCTCAAACCGGCCGCTCTCGGGAATGATCTGCGCGCCCATGCCGAGCACATGCGGCACCATGTAGAGGCCGGAGCCGTGCGACATCGGCGCGGCGTGCAACAGCGCCTCGCCCGGCACCACCGGATTGATCTCGGCGAGATAATTCAGCGACATCGCCAGCAGATTGCGATGGCTGAGCACCGCGCCCTTGGGCCGGCCCGTGGTGCCGCTGGTGTAGAAGATCCAGGCGGGATCGGTGACCGCAACATCCGCAATGCCAATGCCGTCCGCCTTCGCGAGGGCGCGATGTTCGGCCGAGCCGATCTCGATCACTGGCGGATTGACGGTCGCGAGCGCCAGCGCCTCCGATGCAACGCTTGCCATGTCCTCGGTCACGAACACGATCGCGGCGCCGGCATTGTCGAGAATGAACGCGACCTCGCGCGGATGCAGCTTTGCGTTGATGGGCACCGCGACCAGCCCGGCATGCCAGCAGGCATAGAGGCAGGCGACATAGTCGGGCACGTTCTTCATCAGCAGCGCCACGCGGTCGCCGCTGGCGAGGCCGAGACGTTGCCGCAGCGCGCCCGCGAGCGAGGCCACCGTCGCGGCGAGCCGGCCGTAATCGGCGACCGGCGTCAGACCCTTGAGCAGGGCCGGCGCGGAGGCGTCCGCCTTGGCGGCGCGCAGCAGATGATGAGCGAGGTTCACGGCGATGCTCCCCGGGCCCTAGTACGATTTGGCGAGCCCCAGCACCTTTTCCGCGATGAAGCTAAGCGCGAGCTGCGGGCTGACCGGCGCGATGCGCGGGATCAGCACCTCGCGCAAGTAACGTTCGACGTGGAATTCCTTGGCGTAGCCGAAACCGCCATGCGTCATCACCGCCTGCTCGCAGGCATGGTAGCCGGCCTCGCCCGCAAAATATTTCGCCGCGTTGGCGCCGGCGCCGCAAGGCAGGCCCTTGTCGTATTGCCAGGCGGCCTGCATCACCATCAGCCAGGCCGCTTCGAGCTCGACCCAGTTCACCGCGAGCGGATGCTGGATGCCTTGATTCTTGCCGATCGGCCGATTGAACACGACGCGCGTCTTGGCGTATTCGGTCGCACGCGAGAGCGCGAGCTTGCCCAGCCCAACGGCTTCCGCCGCGATCAGGATCCGCTCGGGGTTCATGCCTTCGAGGATGTACTGAAAACCCTTGCCCTCTTCGCCGATGCGGTCCTCCATCGGGATCTCGAAATCCTCGAAGAACAGCTCGTTGGAATCGACGATCTTGCGGCCCATCTTCTCGATCTCGTGGACCTTGATCCTGGTGCGGTCGAAATCGGTGTAGAACAGGCTGAGGCCATGGGTCGGCGAGCGCACCTCTTCCAGCGGCGTGGTGCGCGCCAAGAGCAGGATCTTGTGCGCGACCTGCGCGGTCGAGATCCACACCTTCTGGCCGTTGACGATGTACCGGTCGTTCTTGGCGACCGCCCGGGTCTTGAGCTGCGTCGTGTTGAGGCCGGTGTTGGGCTCGGTGACGGCGAAGCACGCTTTCTCGCGGCCTTCGACCATCGGCGGCAGCATGCGCTTGCGCTGTTCTTCGGTGCCGAACACGACGACGGGATTGAGGCCGAACACGTTGATGTGCACCGCGGACGCGCCGGACATGCCGGCGCCGGACTCCGCGATGGTACGCATCATGATCGCGGCTTCAGTGATACCGAGGCCCGAGCCGCCATATTCCTCGGGCACGCAGATGCCGAGCCAGCCGGCGTCGGCCAGCGCCTTGTGGAAGTCGTGCGGGAAGCCGCCGTCGTGGTCCTTCTTCAGCCAATAGGCATCCGGAAAGCCCTCGCAGATCTTGGCGATGGCGTCGCGAATGGCTTCCTGCTGATCGGTGAGCGCGAAATCCATGATGGTCTCCTTGTGGAGGCTCGTTGTTCCTAGCGCCCCATCTGCGAGGGCAGCCAGAGGATGATAGACGGAAACGCCACCAAAATCGCGATGGCGATCAGGTGCGCGATGAAGTGCGGGAAGGTGCCGTGGAACACCTCGGCCACCGGCCGCTTGGCATAGCGGGCGACGATGAAACAGTTGAGGCCCACCGGCGGCGTGATCATGCCGACCTCGGCGGTGACGATCTTGATGACGCCGAACCAGATCGGATCGAAGCCGAGCGTCTTGATCAGCGGCAGCACGATCGGCACGGTCAGGACCAGGATCGCGATCTGGTCCATGAAGGAGCCCAGCACGATATAGCCGAACAGGATCAGCGTGATGATCACCCAGCGCGAGGTCTGCAGCGAGCCGATCCAGGCGACGAGGTCCTGCGTCACATGGGTGAGCGTGAAGAAATAGCCGAAGATCGAGGCGCCGACGAGGATCGTCACGATCATGCAGGTGCCGTGGGATGCGCTGAGCAGGGCCTTGTAGAGCGATCCCGGTGTCACCCTGCGCCTGGCAATGGCCAGGCCCAGCGCTCCCGCGGCACCGAGCGCAGAAGCCTCGGTCGGTGTCGCCACGCCGAGATAGATCGTGCCGGTGACGAGCGCGAACAGCAGCACCATCGGACTGACTTGCCACAACAATGCAAATCGTTTCCGCCACGGTACCGGCTCCACGCGCGGGGCGCGCGAAGGATCCTGCCAGACCAGGAAGTAGATCGTCGCCATGATCGTCGCGGTCACGAGGATCGCGGGAATGATGCCGCCGATCAGAAGTTGCCCAATGTTGACTTCCGCGAGCAGACCGAAAATCACCAGCGCCACGCTGGGTGGAATCAGCATGGCGAGCGTTCCCGAAATGGCGACGACGCCGGCCGCCATTTTCGGCTCATAGCCCTGCTTGATCATCGCGGGGAGGCTCGTTGCCGACAGCGTCGCCGCGGATGCCGTCGAAGTCCCGCAGATCGCGCCGAAACCGGCGCCGGCCAGCGCCGTCGCCATGCCGAGCCCGCCGGGAATTCGGCCGATCCAGGCAGACGCCGTCTCGAACATGTCGTCGGCGACGCCCGACAGCAGGACCAGCTCTGCCATGAGCAGGAACATCGGGATGGTGATCAGTTCGTAGGACGATACCGTAGAGAGCGGCGCCGTCTGTAGGATGCCGAACAGCGTGCTGGTGCCACCGACCATCAGGAGGCCGACCGAACCTGAAAACCCCATCGCAAAACCGACCGGTGTACCGATCGCCAGCAGGAGGAAGAGCAGCCCGAGTACGAGAAAAACAGTCATTGTGCCGCCCTATTCGAAGCTGCGGGCTTCGTCGGTCACCGACGGAAGTGGGAAGATGTCTCTGCCGGAGACGAGGCTGACCGCATGGCCCACGAGCTGCAACGCCAGCCGCAGCACGAGCACGCCGCAGCCGAGCGGCACGAGCACCGCGGAGATCCAGGTCGGCCACGGAATGGCGCCGGAGAGCACATCGTGCTGTTCATAGTTCTCCAGCGCGCGATCGAACCCGACCTTGCTGATGAGGACGAAGACGAACAGTCCGGTGAGGGCGGTGACGATTTCGGAGAGCCGCCGGCCTGCCGGCGGGAAGCGCGACGCCAGGACGTCGACACCGACATGCGCATGCACGCGTAGCGTATCCGACAGTGTCAGAAAGAATGCCCCCGCGAGCAGATAGAGACCGATCAGGTCATAGGTGAAGGAAAGGGGGCTATTCAGGACGTAGCGCATGAAGACGTCGACCACGACAAGCGTCATGATCGCGAAGAGGCAGATCGCCGCGATCACCGTAAGTGCGCGCTCCAGCACGCCGAGTAGATCCGTTGCTCGCCTGATCACCTCTGGCCCCCTCCTATGCCGAATCCGGTCGAACTACTTGGCGCCGCCGGCAGCGAGCAGGTCTTCGAACTCCTTCAACGCGGCGGAGGCCTGCTTGCCGCGGCTGTCTAGCCCGCTCGCCCATTCCTTGCCGACGCCCTTGAGCTTGTCCTTCATCTCGGCACGCGTCGCTTCCGGCAGCGGATCGAAGCTGATGCCTTCGTCCTGCATCTGCTTCTTGGTGGTTTCGCCTTCCTTTTCGACGCCGGCGCAGGCCTGCGGCGTGATCGCCTCGGAAGCCTCGTTCATCGCCTTCTTTACGTCGTCGGGCAGCTTGTCCCAGACTGACTGGTTGATGGAGTAAGCAACGATGAAGCTGCCGAAGCTGACGCCTTCGGTAGCGTGCTTGACCAGCTTGTCGAGACCATAGGACACGACGCTGTCGAGCGGGAAAAGCAGCCCGTCCATGGTGCCGCGCGACAGCGACTCATAGGCATCGGGCGCAGCCATGCGCACCGGTACGGCGTTGAGCGCACGCAGCGTCAAATCCTGCGCGCCGCCGGTGGTGCGCAGCTTCAGGCCCTGCATGTCCTTGGTGGCTTCCACCTTCGACTTGACGGTCCACACCTGGTAGGGCGGCAGCACGACGGCCATCAGCAGCTTGATCTTGTTCGGCGCGTATTCCTGCTTGGCCAGAATGCCTTCGCGCGCGCTCTTCCAGTAGGCGAGCGTGCCCTGGCAACTGGTCGCGAACGCGCCCGGCAATTGCGCGACTTCCGACAGCGGCATCTTGTCGGACACGTAGGACGGCCCGATGTAGCCGATGTCGACCACGCCGGACTGGGTCAGCCGCAGCATGTCCGCGGCTTTGCCGATCTGCTGGTTCGGATAATAGGTGAAGGTCACCGCGCCGTTGGTGCGCTTGGTGACGTCGTCCATCCAGGGCTTGAGCATCAGGCGGACGAGGTAGTGACCGGCGGGGAAGCTGTCGGCGACCTTCAGCTCCAGCGCCTGCGCCGACCATGTCGAGACCGGCAAAGACAGCGCGAGCGCGGCGACAATCCGGACCAGGTTCTTCTTCATTTCATTCTCCTTGACGCGTCCCCACGCCGAAGGCGGCAGCCGATCGCTGCGGCACCTACGGCCTCGCTCCACTTCTTGCTTGAGGAAAATGTACATATACGTGAATTTATTTGTCAAGTATATGAACTATGCATGGAGCTATGCGCTCGGGACCCCGAACCGCGAATTGACACCTCCGTTTTATGAACTCTAATTCCACGTATATGAATTTATCCCACGAGGCCCCATGGGACCGCTCGCCGGCTTCACCATTCTCGACCTGACCTCGGTGCTGATGGGCCCTTACGGCACGCAGGTGCTGGCCGACATGGGCGCCGAGATCATCAAGGTCGAAAGCCCCGAGGGTGACATCGTCCGGCAGATCGGCCCCGGCCGCACGCCCGGCATGGGCGGCATGTTCCTCAATGCCAATCGCGGCAAGCGCAGCATCGTGCTCGACCTCAAGAAGCCCAAGGGCCGCGACGCCCTGCTGCGGCTGGCGAAGCGCGCCAACGCGCTGGTCTATAATGTGCGCCCGCAGGCCATGGCGCGGCTCGGCCTCGATTACGAGACGCTCCGCGCGATCAATCCTGCCCTCGTCTATGTCGGCGCGTTCGGCTACGGCCAGTCCGGGCCCTACGCGGCCAAGCCCGCCTATGACGATCTGATCCAGGGCGCGGCGACGATTCCGACACTGCTCGCCGCAGCCGGCGATGGCACGCCGCGCTACGTCCCCGTCACCATCGCCGATCGCATCGTCGGGCTGATGATGGTCAACGCCATCATGGGCGGACTGATGCACCAGCAGCGCACGGGCGTCGGCCAGCGCATCGACGTGCCGATGTTCGAATCGATGACCGAGTTCGTCCTGGTCGATCATCTGGGCGGCCTGACCTATGACCCGCCGCTCGACCATGGCGGCTATCCCCGCCTGCTGTCGCGCTACCGAAAGCCCTACAAGACCAGCGACGGCTATCTCTGCGTCCTCATCTACAACGACAAGCACTGGCGCAGCTTCTTCGAGGCGATCGGGCAGCCGGAGTTCCTGCAGCAGCCGCGCTTCGCCAACCACGCGGCGCGCACCAGGCATATCGACGAGATCTATGCGGAGATCGGCCAGATCTTCACAACGCGCACCACCGCGGAATGGCGCGAACTGCTGGAGCGCGCCGACATTCCGGTGATGCCGATGCACACGCTGGAGACAATTTTGGACGATCCCCATCTCGATGCGGTCGGTTTCTTCAGGACGGTCGATCACCCCGTGGAAGGCCGCATCCGCCAGATGCGCGTGCCCTCGACCTGGAGCGAGACCCAGCCGGAACCGGCAGGCCCTGCACCCACGCTTGGCCAGCATGGCCGCGACATTTTGCGCGAGGCCGGCTTCTCGACCGAGGAGATCGAGCAGCTCGCCGAACAAAAAGCAGTTCACCTGGCCGCGCCGCCTTAAGCCGCAGCGCTGGCCATAATCGCAGGACATACAGGGAGGAAACCGCAATGGCCGGACTTTATTTCGAAGACTTTTCCGTGGGCCAGGAGTTCAGGCATCCGCTGACCCGCACCGTCACGGAGATGGACAACACCATGTTCAGCCTGCTGACGCTCAATCCGCAGCCGCTGCATATCGACGCGCATTTCTCCGAAAAGACCGAGTTCGGCCAGCGCATTTTCAACAGCCTTTACACCCTCGGCATCATGATCGGCATGACGGTCTATGATACGACCATGGGCACCACCGTCGCCAATCTCGGCATGACCGACGTCACCTTTCCAAAGCCGGTCTTCCATGGCGACACCTTGCGGGCGACGACGAAGGTGCTTTCGTTGAGGGAATCCAAATCGCGCCCGAAAGCGGGCATCGTCGAGTTCGAGCACCACGCTCTGAACCAGAACGACGAGATCGTCGGAAAATGCCGCCGCATGGCGATGATGCACAAGAGGCCGGTCTGATGCGTTCGATGCTGTTCGTGCCGGGCGATTCCCCGCGCAAATTCGAGAAGGCGAGCGAAGGCAAGGCCGACGCGCTGATCATCGATCTCGAGGATTCCGTCGTCACCGACAAGAAACCGGAGGCGCGCACCCTGACGCTTGCGATGCTGAAGGGCCGCCCCGGCCCGCACCAGCTCTATGTCCGCGTCAACGCGCTCGACACCGGCATGACCCTGGCCGATCTCGCCGCCGTGCTGCCGGGCAGGCCCGACGGCATCGTGCTGCCGAAATCGCAAGGCGGCGACGACGTGCGCCAAGTCGCGACCTGGCTCGAAGCGCTCGAAACTGCGGCCGGCATCGCGGTCGGCACCACCCGCATCGTCTGCGTGGCGACGGAAACCGCGAGCTCGATCTTTGGCCTCGGCAGCTACAAGGGCTGCTCCCCTCGCCTCGCCGGATTGATGTGGGGCGCGGAAGACCTCTCGGCCTCGCTCGGCGCCACCGAGAAGGCATCTAGCGGCGTGTTCCACAGCCCCTATCGCCTCGCGCGCGATCTCTGCCTCATGGCGGCGGCCGCAGCCGAGGTCGCACCGATCGACACCGTCTATACCGACATCGACAATCTCGCCGGCCTCGAGCAGGAAACGCGCGCGGCGCGGCGCGACGGATTTTCGGCCAAGGCGCTGATTCATCCCAAGCATGTCGATGTCGTCAATGCGGCGTTCGCACCGACCGACGCCGAGCGCACGTGGGCCGAGAAGGTGATCGCGGCGTTCGCGAGCAACCCGAATTCCGGCACGCTGCGCCTCGACGGCCAGATGATCGACAAGCCGCATCTTCGCGCCGCGAAGAAGATCCTCGGCCAACCCTAAGGAAGCAGGACGCAAAGCCCGCGATGATCGTTCGCCAAGCCGCCAACGTGCTGGAGATCATGGAATTCTTCGCGCAAGCGAGGAAGCCGGCGACGCTTGCGGAGATCGCCGATCATTTCGGCTGGCCGCGCTCGTCGACCTTCAACCTGCTCGCGACGCTGTCGGAGAAGGGCTATCTCTACGAACCTCGCCCGCGCGCCGGCTTCTATCCGACGCCGCGCTGGCTTGCCATGGCGCGGATGATCTCTGAGGTCGAGCCTCTGCCGCAGTGGACGCATCAGTTGATCGCCGATCTCTCCGCCGAGACCGGCGAGACCGCGTCCATCGTAGCGCCGGCCGGCGTCATGGCTGTCTTCATCGACGTGGTCGAATCCGCGGCCGCGATCCGCTATTTCGCGACCATTGGCCACCGCGTGCCGATCCACGCCACCGCAAGCGGCCGCGCGCTGCTGCTGCAATATTCTCCGGAAGAGCGCGATTCCGTCTACCGCAAGATCGAATTCAAGCAATACGGCCCGTCGACACCGATCAGTATCGACGCCGTGGAGACCGAGCTGCGCAATTCGATCGCGCGCGGCTACTGCCAGAGTTTTGCGGATTACAGCCGCGATCTCGCCGGCGCCGCGATCCCGCTGCCGATCGGCGATCGCCGTCTCTCGGTCGTCGTCGCCGGACCGGAGTTCCGCATCGGCCCGAAGGTGGCGGACGTTGCCGCACTGATCGCGCGGGCGGTCGACCGGCTGCGACCCAAGACGGCGGCCTGACGCGAAGCTACGGCGCGACCTTGTCGCCGGTGAAACCATTGCCATCCAGCGCGCGTCGCACCGTGCCGTCCGCCTTGGCGTCATCGAGGAAATGCGTGGCCCAGACCTTCGCTGCGGCCTTGCCTTTCGGCACCACCACGACCACGCCGGTCGACTGGATCACCTCGTCCAGCACCTTCGTTCCCGGCAGCTTCCGCGACAGGTCTTCGAGCGCGCCCATGCCCATCGCGAGCGCATCGAGCTCGCCCTTGCCGATCAGCTCGGCGGCCTGCTCCGGCTTCACGAACTTCGTCAGCTTTGCCTGCTTCAGCGACTTTTCGACCGTACGCGACGTCGACGTCCCCTCGATGCAACCGACCCGCATGCCGGCGCGATCGACATCCGCGGCCGAGCGGATGTCCGAACCGGCGCGCACGAGGTACCCGCTCATATAAGCGACGTAAGCGGGCCCCTGGTCGACGAACTGCTCGCGCTTGACGTCCGCCGGCATGAAGGAGAGATCCCAGACGTCCTTGCTGCCGGCGGCCGCAATCTCGTCGGAGCTTTGGTATTCGACGAGCTGCAACGGCATATGCAGCTTGTCCGCCGCAACTTTTGCCAGCTCGACGGTGACGCCGCGCGGCTTGCCGGTCGAAGCATCGCGCGTGGTCCAGAACGCCGAGGCAGCGGGGCCGACGGCCACCGCCACGCGCAGTGTCCCCGTTGGGGCGACGTCTGCGGCGCCTTCGGCTTTCGCATCAGGGACAGCGGTCATGAGACCGATCAACCCCAATGCGAAGATCAAGCTGAGCCGCAACATGTCACGCCTCCAGAATTGAAAATTCGCCCGATTGCGGGTGGTCTATTCCCTCGCCCAGTTCCTACGGGGCGAGGGAAAGGAAGCTCCCGCCTCAGACGATCTTGATCGACATATCCGGCAAGCCCTCGAGCTTGCACAGCAGCACGTCGCCCTTCACGACGGGACCGACATTCTCCGGCGTTCCGGAATAGATGATGTCGCCGGCCTTGAGCTCGAACGCTTCCGATAACTTTGCGATCTGCTCGGCCACGCTCCAGATCATCTTGCTGAGATCCGAGTTCTGCTTGATCGTTCCGTTGATGGCGAGCGAGATCGCGCCCTTCTCGAAATGGCCGGTCTTGCTGGCCGGATGAATCGGACCGATCACCGCGGCGTGGTCGAAGCTCTTGCCGATCTCCCAGGGTTTCTTCTCCGCGGCCATGCCGTTCTGAAGATCGCGCCGGGTCATGTCGAGGCCGAGCGCGTAGCCATAGACATGGTCGAGCGCCTTGTCGGCGGGAATGTTGGTACCGCCGGATTTCAGCGCGGCGACCAGCTCGACCTCGTGGTGATAGTTCTTGGTCAGCGACGGATAGGCGTGATCGGCGACCTCGCCGATCGCGACGTTCTGGATCGCGTCCGTCGGCTTCTGGAAGAAGAACGGCGGCTCGCGGTTCGGATCGGAGCCGCGCTCGATCGCGTGCGCCGCGTAGTTGCGGCCGATGCAGTAGATGCGGCGGACCTGGAACACCTCTTTCTCGCCGACGATCGGGATCGTCACCATCGGCACCGCAAAGATCGGCTTCGGTCCGGCCTGCGCTGCGGCCGGCGTCGCATCGGTGAGGCCCGCCGCGGTCATCGCGGCAGCGGCAGTGAGGACGTCGCGTCGAGAGGTCTTCGTCATGGTTTCGTTCCCTGGCTTGGGGAGTTGTTTCCTCATGGCGTTCTTAGAGCCAAACGGGCACGGGGCCAATACCGGTCCGCAGCGTCTCGCGACGCGGTCGCCCCTCCAGCGCGATCGCCAGACTTCAGGATCGCAGCGCGTCCCGCGCCGTCTCCGGCGCCAGCAGCGTTGCGATGATCGTGATGATCGAGAGCGCGATGATGTAGACCGACACGGCCCAGGAGGAACCGGCCCATGCCAGCAGCGCAGCGGCGATCAGCGGTGAGAAGCCGCCGCTCAATGCCGCCGCGACATTGGCGCCGAGCGAGGCGCCGCTGTAGCGGACCTGGGTGCGGAACAGCTCCGGCATGAACGCGGCCTTCGGCCCGAACAGCAGGGCATGCGTCAGCGTCATCGTGACGACGAGCGCCAGCGTGATCAGCGCCGGCTCCCTGGTGTCGAGGAACCAGAACAGCGGAAACGCCAGCGCCACCGAGAATACGCCGCCGGCGAGATACAGCGCCTTGCGGCCGAAAATGTCGGACAGCCAGCCGGCGAGCGGCAGCGTCGCGAACTCGACGAGGGCGGCGTAGACCACGGCGTCCAGGATCACCTGTCGCGGCAGGCCGAGTTTCGTCGTGGCGTAGACGACTGTGAAGACGGTCAGCAGATAGGCAAGGCCGACCTCCGACACCGTGATGCCGATCGCCAGCAGGAAGCTGCGCCAGTCGCGGCGAAGCACTTCCCAGACCGGTTGGGCCAGCACCTCCTTGCGCTCGACCACCTCCTTGAAGTGCGGCGTCTCAGCAAGCTTGAGCCGCACGACGAAGCCGACACCGACAAGCAGGATGCTGATCAGGAACGGCACGCGCCAGCCCCAGCTCAGGAAGTCGGCCTCGGGCAGCTTCGTCATCAAGCCGAAAATGCCGGTCGAGGCGGCAACGCCGACGGGAAAGCCGATCTGCACCAGGCTGCCGTAGAAGCCGCGGCGATTGCCGGCATGCTCGACCACCATGACGACCGCGCCGCTCCATTCGCCGCCGAGGCCGATGCCCTGAACGAAGCGCAAGGCTATGAGCAGGATCGGCGCCCAGACGCCGATCTGGCTATAGGTCGGCAGGCAGCCGATCAGGAAGGTGCCGAGCCCCATCGCGATCATGGTCGCGACCAGCATGGTCTTGCGGCCAAGCCGGTCGCCGTAATGGCCGATGATCGCGCCGCCGATCGGCCGCGCCACGAAGCCGACCGCATAGGTCGAGAACGCGACCAGTGTGCCGACGAATGGATCGAAGCTCGGGAAGAACAGCTTGTTGAAGACCAGCGCCGCCGCCGTGCCGTAAATCAGGAAATCGTACCATTCGATCGCAGTGCCAAGCGCGCTCGCCCACACTACATGCGCCGTCGTCGATTTCTCCGCGGACGCGGAGACCCCTGCTGCTGCTGTCATTGCCCTGCCCCGCAGATTCCAGAGCACATCATGGCCAATCGCAGGAGGGCTTGCAACCTGTGGGAGCATGATGCGTCTCGTGCCCCGGACGCTGCGCAGCACCTAAAGCGCGGTTACGCGCGTCTTCGACGCACTATGGTGATGCGCCGCAGAGCCGGGGCCCATGCGGCGTCGAAACGGGCTCGGCGGCATGGGTCCCGGCTCTGCGCAGCAGCGCAAGAGCGCTGCAGCGCGTCCGGGACACAGGAGTGTTGGGTGTCGCTGCTCGCCACACCCGTCATTGCGAGGAGCACTTGCGACGAAGCAATCCAGACTGCTTCCGCGGAAAGCCTCTGGATTGCTTCGCTGCGCTCGCAATGACGAGCGTGGCGGCGGTTGCGCCCATATCCCCGCAGCGCCGGCGCGGCCGCCACGCCCCTTCGGCAGGCGCTATTCGCCATTGACAAAATCATTCGCCAATATCTAATTTACCTCCGAACCAGCCAGCCGCGCCATGCGGCCAATAAAACAGAGGGAACAATCATGAGAGGGCTTCTGGCCTGCGCCATGCTCGCGGCCATGACTTCGACAGCCATGACCACTGCCGCAACCGCGCAAGTCTCCGACGATGCGGTGCGGATCGGCGTGTTGACGGACCTGTCGAGTTGGGGTCGCGACAATTCGGGACCGGGCTCGGTCGAGGCAGCCAAAATGGCGGTGGAGGAGTTCGGCCCGACCGTGCTCGGCAAGCCGATCGAGATCATCAGCGCCGACCACCAGATGAAGACCGACGTCGGCGTGCAGATCGTGCGCGGCTGGTTCGACAACGGCAAGGTCGACGCCGTCGTCGACATTCCCAATTCCGGCATCGCCATCGCCGTGCACAACATGGTGCGCGAGCGCAACAAGATCGCCCTGCTCTCGGGCCCAGGCGCGAGCTCGCTGACCGACGAGCTGTGCAGCCCGAACACCGTGCACTTCACCTACGACACCTACGCGCTGTCGAAGGTGACGGCCTCCGCCGTGATCAAGGAAGGCGGCAAGTCCTGGTATTTCATCACGGCCGACTACGCCTTCGGCCAGCAGCTCGAGAAGGACGCGACCCGCTTCATCAACGAGATGGGCGGCAAGGTGCTCGGCGGCGTCAAGCATCCAACCAACACCGCGGACTTCTCCTCCTTCGCGCTGCAGGCGCAGGGCTCGAAATCCGACGTCGTCGCCTTCGCCAATGCCGGCCAGGACACCGACAACGCCATCAAGCAATCCGGCGAATTCGGACTCGTCCAGGGCGGCCAGAAGCTCGTGGGCTTGCTCATGTTCGACACCGACGTGCACGCGATCGGCCTCAAGGCCGCGCAAGGCACCTACATGACCACTGCCTCCTACTGGAACATGGACGAGGCGACCCGCGCCTGGTCGCGTAAGTTCTACGAGCGGACCAAGGTGATGCCGACCATGATCCAGACCGGCGTCTACGGCTCGGTGCTGCATTATCTCAAGGCCATCAAGGCCGCCGGCACCGACGATCCGGCCAAGGTGATGGCCAAGATGCGCGAGCTGCCGATCGAGGATACATTCGTCCACGGCGGCAAGCTGCGCGAGGACGGCCGCGTCATCCGCGACATGTACCTCGCCAAGGTGAAAACGCCCGAGCAGTCCAAGGAGCCCTGGGATTATCTGGACATCGTCAAGACCGTGAAGGGCGAGGACGCCTTCCGCCCGGTCTCCGAGTCCAAATGTCCGCTCCTGAAGAAGTGAGGCCCCAATGACCGGCAACGAGCATAGCGCAATTGAGACTTACGAGTGCGACGTGCTCGTGGCCGGATCGGGTTGCTCCGGCATGTCGGCCGCGATCACCGCGGCTTCTCGCGGCCTGAATGTGCTGATCGTCGAGAAGGAGCCGCGCTTCGGCGGCACCACCGCCCGCTCCGGCGGCTGGCTGTGGATTCCCGGCACCTCGCTGGCGAAGGCCTACGGCATCGCGGAGACGCCGGAGCAGGCGCGCACCTATCTGCGGCACGAGGCCGGCAACAATTATGATGCCGCACGTGTCGATGCTTTCCTCAGCGCCGGTCCCGAGGCGGTCGATTTCTTCACGACCAGGACCGCGCTGCGCTTTGACATGCCGCTGGTGTTTCCGGACTATCACGCGGAGGCGCCGGGTGGCGCGCAGGGTGGCCGCTCCATGGTGACGCGCCCGTTCGATGGCCGCGAGCTCGGCGATCTCATCAAGACGCTGGGCATGCCACTGCCCGAGCTCACCGTGTTCGGCATGATGTTAGGGTCCGGCAAGGAGATCATCCACTTCATGCGGGTGACGAAATCGCTGACCTCGGCGGTCTATGTCGCCAAGCGCCTGTCGCGGCACCTGATGGACGTGCTGCGCTACGGCCGCGGCATGACACTGACCAACGGCAATGCGCTGGCCGGGCGTCTCGCCAAATCCGCGCAGGATTTGAAGGTCCCGATGTGGCTGTCCTCGCCGGTGCGCGAGCTGACGGTCGAGAACGGCGCGGTCACCGGCGCCATCGTGTCGCGCGACGGACGCGACGTGCGTGTTCGCGCGCGCCGCGGCGTCGTGCTCGCCTGCGGCGGCTTCCCGCATGACGTCGAGCGGCGCAGAAAAATGTTTCCGCATGCGCCGACCGGCAATGAGCATTTTTCGCCGGGTCCGACCGGCAACACCGGTGACGGCCTGCGGCTTGCCGAGAGCGCCGGCGGTCACGTCGAGGACCGTCTGCCGAACGCGGCGGCCTGGGTGCCGGTGTCGCTGACCACGCGCAAGGACGGCTCGAAGGGCGTGATGCCGCACTTCATCGACCGCGCCAAGCCGGGCGTGATCGCGGTGATGCGCGACGGCAAGCGCTTTGCCAATGAAGGCAATTCCTATCACGACTTCGTCCAGGCCATGGTCAAGGCCGCCAAGCCCGGCGAGGAGATCGCGGCCTATCTCGTGTGCGACCACCCGACGCTGCGCAAATACGGCCTCGGCTGCGTGCCGCCGTTCCCGATGCCGCTGGGTCATCACCTCGATACCGGCTACCTCATGCGCGGCGATACGCTGGACGCGCTGGCGGCGAAGGCCGGCATTGATGCCAAGTCCTTCACCGAGACGGTCAGGCAGTTCAATGCCACCGCGCCGCTCGGCCACGACGCCGCCTTCGGCAAGGGCTCGAAGGCCTATAACCGTTACCAGGGCGATGCCATGCATGGCCCTAATCCCTGCATCGCGCCGATCGAGAACGGCCCGTTCTATGCCATCAAGATGTTGGTCGGCGATCTCGGCACCTATGCCGGTATCGTCACCGACGAGAATGCGCGGGCGCTGGACGCCGAGGGCAACGTGATTCCCGGGCTCTACGCCGCCGGCAACGACATGGCGAGCATCATGGGCGGCAATTATCCCGGCGCCGGCATCACGCTTGGGCCGGCGCTGACCTTCGGCTACATTGCCGGCCGTCATCTCGCCGACAGCGCCGCCAAGCGCGACGCGGCGTAAGCCGGCCCACGCCAGGAGGCGCATGAAGAGAGAGAGTCGCGGCATCCAGTCGATCGAGGTCGGCGGAGAATTGCTCCGGGCGCTCGCCAGGAGCGGCGAGCCGATGATGCTGCGCGATCTCGCGCGCGAGGCCGGCATGGCGCCGGCGAAGGCGCATCCTTATCTCGCCAGCTTCTCTCGTATCGGGTTGATCGAGCAGGACGAGACCACCGGCCGCTACGAGATCGGCGCGCTCGCGCTGGAGCTCGGCCTGATCAGCCTGCGCCGCCTCTCGGGCGTGCACATCGCAAGGCCGAAGATCGCCGCGCTCGCGAGCCAGATCGGACATGCGGTGTCTCTCGCCGTCTGGGGCACGCACGGCCCGACCGTGGTCCAGCTCGAGGAGCCGGCCCAGCCCGTGCACATCGTCATGCGCGTCGGCTCGGTGATGGCGCTGCTGGAGACCGCGACCGGCCGAGCGTTTGCGGCGTTCCTGCCGGAGAAGACGATCAACGCCGCGCTCGAGAGCGGCCTCGACCGTCATGGCGTCGGCTACAATCCCAAGCGCGCCGTGAAGGGAGCCAAGGTCGCGGAGATGCTGACCGAGGTGCGCAAGCACGGCCTCGCCCGCGCGCTCGGGGATCCCCTGCCCGGCGTCAACGCCTTCTCCGCGCCGGTGTTCGATCATTCCGGCCATGTCGCGCTGGTCATCACCGCGATGGGGCCCGAAGGCACGTTCGATGCGCGCTGGGACAGCCCGATCGCGCACGCGCTGCGCGACTGTGCGGGAGGCATCTCGAAGCGGCTGGGTCATGGGATCAATGTCGCGGCGGAGTGAGGGGCACACAGCCCGCCTCACAACGACTGTCATGCCCCGCGCAGGCGGGGCATCCAGTACGCCGCGGCCTATCGCTTCGATCACCGCTGTCTCGGAGTACTGGATCGCCCGGTCAAGCCGGGCGATGACATCGAATGTGTGGCGGGCGACGACAGCGCGCGTGTGGTAAGCGCACCCTACTTATCCTTCACCGGCACCGTGTAATTCAAAATCAGCCGCCCGCCGTCCGGATAGATCGTCTGTCCGGTGATGTAGGACGCATCGTCGCTGGCGAGGAAGGCAACCACGGACGCCACCTCGCTCGGCTCGCCGCCGCGCCCCGCTGGTGTACGAGACATCACGGTCTTGCGAGCGTCTTCGGAAGTATAGATCGACGACGCCACCATGTCGGTCAGGATCGTGCCCGGCCCGACCGCGACGACCCGGATATTGTGCGGGGCGAGCGCGACGGCGGCGACCGAGGTGAGCTGCTTCATGCCGCCCTTCGACATCGCATAGGTCGCAAGCGCCGGGATCGCCAGCAACGCATTCACCGAGGACATGTTGACGATGACCCCGCCGCCGCCTTGCGCGATCATCTGCTTCGCTGCGGCCTGCACGCCGAAGAACGCGCCCTTCAAATTGATGCCGATGATCTCGTCGAATTCCTCTTCGGTGATCTCGAGGATGTCCCGGTTGCGGGCGACGCCGGCATTGTTGACCATGATGTCGAGCCGGCCGAACTCCTTCACGGCGGTGGCGACGAGCTGGTCGACGTCCGCGCGTTTGGCGACGTTGCCGACGACGGTGCGCAAGGCATCCGGCCGCCCGAGCTCGGCGGCGGTCGCGGCGAGGCCCTCGGCATCGACGTCCGAGATCACGACCTTGACGCCGTCGTCCAGAAATCTCTTCGCGCAGGCCTTGCCGATGCCGCGCGCCGCGCCGGTGATGGCGGCGACCTTGCCGGATAGCTTCATTGTCTCACTCCAGAATGCTGCGCCCTCTCCCCTTGTGGGAGAGGGCATCACCGCAGGAAGACACGAACTCGCTTGGGTGAGGGGTCTGTCTCGGCACATTCATGTGCATTCGCGGACAGATACCCCTCATCCGGCGCTTCGCGCCACCTTCTCCCACAAGGGGAGAAGGAAGAAGAGCACCTCAGTTCGCCGCCGACTTTGCCCCGGCCGGCATGTAGATCTGTGCGTAGCCTTCCTTGATCGCGGCGGTGATGCGGTCGAGGCGGCGGTCGATGTGCTTTTCCAGCACGGAGGCGCAAGTCGCCTCGTCGCGCGCCTTGAGGCCCTCGACAACGGCGCGGTGCTCCCCTTGGGTGTTGGAGCGGTTGACGCGGTCCATGTCGATCCAGCGCACGAAGCGGATGCGGGCATTGACGTTGCGCAGCACGCGCAGCATCTCGGAATTGCCTGACATCGCCATCAGCCGCTCGTGAAAGGTCTCGTCGAGCTCGACCTGCTCCAGCGAGGAGCGCTCGCCCGGATCGGGGCCGGTCGCTTCGAGGAATTTCAGCAGCGCATCGATGTCCTCGTCCTGCGCGCGCTTGATGGCGAGACGGATCGAGGCAACCTCGATCGACTTGCGCAGCTCATAGAGATCGAAGATCTCCTGCGCATCGAGCTCCCGGCAGAAGAAGCCCTTGCCCGGCGTGAAGCGCAGAAAGCCCTCGGTGTTGAGGCGGTTGAGCGCCTCGCGGAGCGGCGTGCGGCTAACGCCGAGCCGCTTGGCGAGTTCACCCTCGTTGAGCCGCTCGCCCGGCTTGAACGCGTAGGTCACGGCCATCGCCTTGAGCTGTTCATAGACGCGATCGACGATGCTGTCGGAAGCCAGTTCCACGTTGCTCTTCATCAGCTGCAATTGTACTCGACGCGAATATAGCGGTGCCACGGGCGATAGCAATGCACCGGGTACATCCAGCACAAGTTGTTCAAGCCTTTGCGACCATCGGAATCAGGCAAACACGCGCGGACGCAGTCCGGCATGAAACCAGGTGATCATCGAATAAATGTCATAAACCGGCAGTCCGACCTCGGCCTGAAGCGCGGCCGCGTAGGGCGGCATGTTGGTGCATTCGAGCACGATGGCGCCGACGTCGGGGTTTTCAGCGACAAGCTGCTTGCCGGCCTCGACCACGTCGCGCTCGGCCTGCGCGATGTCCATGTCGTCCTTCTCGGCCTTGATCAGCACGCGAAAGAACTCCTTGCCGTTCTCGGTGCCGACCAGCGGCGTGTCGAGCGGCACGCCGGCACCTTCGAGATGGGCCGGCGTCAGGGTCGAGCCCGACACCGTGACGAGGCCGACGCGCTTGCCGGGCGGCAAGGTCGCCTGCACCCACGGCACCTGCATCAGCGAGGAGGTCGCGACGGGAACGCCGACCGCGGCCGCGATCTCCTTCTGAAACAGCGAGAGGAAGCCGCAATTGGTGGTGATGGCCTCGGCCCCGAGCCGCACCAGGTCCTTCGCCGCATCGATGAAGTCAGGCAGCAGGCCGGCAGCGCCCTTCAGCACCACCTTCTCCGGCGAAGCGCCGCTCACCACGCGATACAGCACCGGAAACGGCCAGGTCGTGCCGTTGCCCATGTCGCCGGGAATGCGGGGGAAGCGCGCTTCCAGCATTAAAATGCCGAGCGGCGCGCCATAGATGGCCTTGCCGCCACGGGCGATGCGGGAAGATGCGTTGGCTGCAGGAGTCATGCCGCGACCTCAGAGGAAACGTTCGGGCGAAAACGGAGCGAGCGGAATTTCCGGCTGCTTGCCGCTCAACAACTGCGCGACGAGCCGGCCGGTACGGGCCGAGCCGACCAGGCCGATATGGCCGTGGCCGAAAGCATAGACGATATCGCGCGAGGCGCGGGCATGGCCGATGCAGGGACGTCCATCCGGCATGCTCGGCCGATGGCCGAACCAGGTCTTGATGCGCGAGGCCGGAATGTCCTTCGGCAGTTTCGGGAACATGCTGAAGAGGTGATCCCGCAGGATCTCGGCGCGCTTCCAGTTCGGCGCCGCCTCGAGGCCGGCAATCTCGACCGTGCCGGCGGCGCGCAGGCCCTTGTCGGTCCAGTTCACCACCATCTTGGCATCAGATGCCATCATTGAGCTGCGCGGCCCGGATTCCGGATTCTCGATCATGACGTGATAGCCGCGCTCGGTCTCCAGCGGCAGGGCATCGCCGACCGATGCCGCGAGCTGTCTTGAGCGGGCGCCGGCTGCGACGACGGCGGCATCGCAAGCGATCTCGCCGCTCTCGGTGACGACAGCCACGAGCTTGTTGCCGTTGAGCCTCAAGCCGGTCGCCTTGGCGCGCACGTGCTCGACGCCACCTGCAATCGCATGATTGGCGAGCGCCGCGACATAAGCGCCGGGATCGCGGCAACGCCCGGCCTCCTCCACCACGACACCAAAGGTGTAGCGCGGATGCAGCTCAGGCTCGCGCTGACGCATCTCGTCGGCGTTGAGCTCCAGCCATTCGACGCCGACCTTCTTGCGCAGGCGCCAGCCGAGATCGTTGTCGAAATTGCCGCGCGACGGAAACACATGCATCACGCCGTTGCGCTCGATCAGCTCGGGGACGCCAGCTTCTTCCGCGAGCTTCCGGTGCAGCAGCGGCGCGTCCTTGAGCAGATCGCGCAGCGCAAACGCGGTCGTCTCGACGCGCGCGGGGGTCCAGCCGGAAAGCAGATATCTGATCAGCCAGGGCAGCGCCTTCGGCAGGTAGGACCAGCGGATCGCGAGCGGGCCGAGCGGATCCAGGAGATAACCAGGCACCTTCTTCCAGATGCCCGGCTCGGCCGGCGGGATCACCGAATGCGACGACAGCCAGCCGGCATTGCCATAGCTTGCCGCCTGCTCGCCGCCGGGTTCACCGGGATCGATCAGGGTGACGCGATGGCCCCCGCGCAGCGCCTCGATGGCGCTGATGACGCCGACCGCGCCGGCGCCGATGATCGCAACGTGGCGACCCGCCGTCATCGCTTTAAGCCTTCACCGCAGGCGTGAAATCCTTGCCGACCGAGATCGCCCGGGGATCGATGATGCAATGGAGGATCGACGGCTTGCCCGAGGCGAGCGCGCGCTCGAACGCAGGCGCGAACTCTTCGGTGCGCTCGACGCGTTCGCCATGGCCGCCGAACGCCTTCGCGTACATCGCGAAATCAGGATTCTTGAGCTGGGTGCCGACGACGCGGCCGGGATAGTCGCGCTCCTGGTGCATGCGAATGGTGCCGTATTGCGAATTGTCGACCACGATCACGACCAGCGCTGCGTCGTACTGCACGGCGGTCGCGAATTCCTGACCGTTCATCAGGAAGCAACCGTCACCGGCAAAGGCGACGACGGTGCGATCCGGATATTGCCGCTTTGCCAGCACGCCCGCCGGCACGCCATAACCCATCGAGCCCGAGGTCGGCGCGAGCTGGGAGGCAAAGCTGTGGAAGCGGTGATGGCGATGAATCCAGCCGGCATAATTGCCCGCGCCGTTGCAGACGATGGCGTCCTTCGGCAGCCGGTCACGCAGCCAGGTCATGACCTGGCCGTACTGAAACGTGCCCGGCAGCTCGCGCGCCTTGTCGGTCCAGGCGAGATAATCGGCGTGCGCCTTGGCAGCCTCGCCCTTCCAGGCGACCGCGCCTGACGGCTTCAGCGCCTCGACCGCCGCGGCGAACGCGGCAGGGGTTGCCTGGATCGCGAGCTCGGGCTGATAGACGCGGCCGAGCTCTTCGGAGCCGGGATGCACGTGGATCAGCTTCTGCTTCGGGTTGGGAATGTCGAGCAGCGTATAGGACGAGGACGGCATCTCCGACATGCGGCCACCGACGAGGAGAACCACGTCGGCGTTGTCGATGCGCGCCTTCAGGCCCGGGCTCGGCCCGATGCCGAGATCGCCGGCATAGTGCGAATGGTCGGCGTCGATCAGCGAGGCCCGGCGGAACGAGGTCGCGACTGGCAGGTCGAAACGTTCGGCAAAGTGCGCGATGCTTTTGGTGGCTTCATCGGTCCAGCGCGAGCCGCCGAGAATGACGAGCGGCGCCTTGGCGCTCGCGAGCATGGCACCGACGCGCTCGATGTCAGTCGGCGCGGGCCAGCTCACCGCCGGCTCGATGCGCATGGCGTCGGCAATTGCGGCGGTCTCGGTCAGCATGTTCTCCGGCAGCGCGATCACGACGGGACCGGGACGGCCCTGCATCGCGACGCGGAAAGCGCGCGCCACCAGCTCCGGGATGCGATCGGGGCGATCGATCTCGACGGCCCATTTCGCCATGGTGCCGAACACCGCCTTGTAGTCGAGCTCCTGGAACGCCTCGCGCTCGCGCATGCCGGTGTCGACCTGGCCGACGAACAGGATCATCGGCGTCGAATCCTGCATCGCGATGTGAACGCCATGGCTGGCATTGGTCGCGCCAGGGCCGCGGGTGACGAAGCAGACGCCCGGCCGTCCGGTGAGCTTACCATAGGCCTCCGCCATCATGGCGGCGCCGCCCTCGGCACGGCAGATCACGACGTCGATGGGGCTGTCATGCAGCGCATCGAGCGCGGCGAGATAGCTCTCGCCCGGCACGCAGGTGACGCGGTCGACGCCTTGCGCGACCAGCTGATCGATCAGGATCTGGCCGCCGGTGCGGCTGTTGCGGATGGTCATGTCGGCTCCTTCAAGGCTCGGGCGATCAGGTTCGGGCAATGCGCCTCACCACCTCGCGAAAAATCTGTTCGAAGCTGGGGTAAGGCAGGCGGACAGGACGCGCAAGATCGAAAGGCTTTTCGCACCCTGCGCAGGGATCATGCCCGCCCCTGCCCTTTGCACTACCGCCCGCTCGCGATGATGCGGCGGCAATGATCGAGCGCGGCCCCGATCAAATTGTCGCTCGCTTCGGGCGTGCGAAACGCCGAATGCGCCGACAGCGTCACGTTCGGCAGTTTCGTCAGCGGATGGCCCGGCGGCAGCGGCTCGACGGTGAAAACGTCGAGCCCGGCATGGGCGAGGTGGCCCGAGCGCAAGGCGTCGAGCATCGCGTCCTCGTCGACGAGGGCACCGCGCGCGGTGTTGATCAGGATGCTGCCGGGGCGCATCTGCGCGATGCGCTCGCGCGACAGAAAACCCTTGGTGTCGTCGTTGAGCAGCAGATGCAGCGAGACGACGTGGCTCTCCGCGAGTAATCGCTCCAGCGGCACGAACTCGACGCCGGGATGCGTCTTCGGCGTCCTGTTCCAGGCGATCACCTTCATGCCGCAGCCAGCCGCCATGCGCGCCGCTTCCGCCGCGATGCCGCCGAAGCCGACGAGGCCAAGCGTCTTGCCGGTGAGCTGCAGCGCGTCGCGGCGCAGCCAATTGCCCTCGCGCATGCCGCGGTCCATCTCGCCAAAGTTCTTGGCGGACGCCCACATCAGGGCGATCGCACATTCGGCGACCGCGGTGTCGCCATAGCCCTTGATGGTGTGAACCGCGATGCCGCGCTCGGCCAGCTCTTCCGGATTCATATAGCTGCGCGCGCCGGTGCCGAGGAAGACGACGTGCTTGAGCGCGGCGCATTTCGCGGCAATTGCCGTCGGCACCGCGGTGTGGTCGACGATCATGATCTCGATGCCCTCGAGCAGGCCGGGCAAATCGTCGGGCTTGATGGAGGGATTGCGATTGATGCTGACGGGAAGCGGCTGGGATCGCAGCAGCCTGTCGGTCACTTCCGCCAGGGTGTCGTTCGCATCGACGAAGAGCGCGCGCACGGGGGTGATTTTCCGGGTTTGAAGTTGAAATCGAGCTGCATACTAACCTGAATACAGACAGAGTCCAGAGGGAGGGCCGCGTGTCCCGGACGCGGCGCAGCGCCTCTTGGCGTTGCGGCGCAGAGCCGGGATCCAGAGACAACACGCACGCGGCGAGATGGGCCGGCTCTATAGCGCACCACCCCCGACGATGCTCCGCATCGCCGTGCGCGCTGCGCTGCGTCCGGGCACCGAGAATTGTGTGCGGCGCTTGCTCTCTCCACGTCATTGCGAGGAGCCCTTGCGACGAAGCAATCCAGAATCCCTCCGCGGAAAGATTCTGGATTGCTTCGTCGCTTCGCTCCTCGCAATGACGGAGTATGAGGCGGCAGCTTGCTTCTCCAACTTCCCCTGTCATTCCCCGCGAATGCGGGGAATCCAGTACGCCGCAGTTTCTCGATTCAACAACAGCCGTCTCGGCGTACTGGATCGCCCGGTCGAGCCGGGCGATGACAGTTGTGTGTGTCGCAGGCACGGTCCCGTGGGTGTGACATGCAGACATGCCTTCGCCTTCTCGCGGCCTGTTTCGCCCGAGTTTTGCTGTCCTCTTCACGCCCTCAACAGAAAGGGCGCAGGGAAGGCCGGGCGCCGGCTGGCACCCGCTTGTCCGTCGTGCGATGAAATGCACACGCAAATGCACAACGGATGACAGGTGAAGCCGGAAACGTCCGGCCTTCCCTGCGCGATGTTTGACGGCGTATGGCGCGCTCTCCCGGGAGCCGAACTTTCCTTTGGCCTCCCTCGTCCTCGCAGATTGGCGGCGCGCTTTGCCCGGTTGGGCGCGGCGCACCTCCGCAAGGCTTGGCTGTAGCAACGACAGCCAGGACCACGCGATTTTGCCGTACGCTTCAGCGCCGCTCGTCCGCACGCGGCCGGGATCTCACGGGGTTGATCCCGCCCTGCTCCCGCCTCTCGTGCACGACGCTGCCTGCGTCCACCGCTCCCCGATCCGCGGTTCGAAACGACGTACGACCGCCCCTTTCGCCGGATCAGGATGGGCTCACACATACGCCGAAACCGAATTTCGGTAAAGCGGAATATTTTCGCGCGTATGGATTGACAGCGGGGCGACACAGGCACGATCGCGTAGCCCGTGTGAGCGAAGCGATACCCGGGACCCGTGCGGCAGACGCGAAGGCCCCGGATGTCGCTCCGCTCATCCGGGCTACGAGACCCACCCCGTCGCAATCGCGTTCGCCCAGATCTTCATGCCCTTGCTGCGCGCCAGTGCCGCCATGGCCGTGGGATCGTAGGGCACGTAGCGGATCGTCGCGGACCAACCTGCCGCGGCGTGCTCGATGATCGCATAGCACGCGTGCGGTGTGCCGACCTCGACCACGTAGGGAACGGGCAGCTTGCCGTCATAGCCGGGCAATCCGACGCTGCCGGGGTTGACCACCAATCGCCCGTCTCGCAGGCGAGCGACCCGTGGAATATGCGTGTGCCCGCACAGGATAATCTCGGCGTTGACCCCGGCGGCCTCGGCCTCGACCGCCCCGATCGGGCTGGCACGCACGCTGCCCTCCGCCGTGATGGTGTCGAGCCAGAACGCGGCATCGTCGGTCGGCGAGGCATGGCACAGGAACACCCGGTCCTTGTAGGTCAGCGTCGCCGGCATGCTTGCCAGCCAGTCGAAATGCCTGTGCTCGAGCTGCCGGAAATCACTGCGCGCCGAGCCGCCCGCCTGCCAGAGCTCGACCAGAATGCGGTCCTGATCCCCCTGCACCGACGGAAAGCCGCGCGCGATGAGAAGGTCTGCCGTTGCGGCCGCCTCGAGCGGTCCGCTGACATGGTCGCCGAGGTTCACGACCTCGTCGATGCCGAGCGCGGCGATATCGGCAAGCACGGCTTCAAGCGCCGGACGATTCCCGTGCACATCGGCGATCGCAGCAAACTTCATGGGCCCTCTCCGTTCGAGATGGCCGACGACTTCACGCAATGCGGGACGATGCAGAGGATGGCGATCTCTTTAGCTGCATTTGTAGAAGCGCCCGCAAGCTGAGTGTCAAATCGGCGCTGGCGGAACATTGACACACCCAGGCGGCCGCAATCAAGCGGCGGCTACCGGGCGTCGCTGTTTTCGTCTACGGTCCGGACAAACCTGACGTCGAGGACAAGGTAATGCAGACTATCGGCCTGATCGGGGGCATGAGCTGGGAAAGCACGGCGCTGTACTACAAGCTCATCAATGAGCGGGTCCGCGACCGCATGGGCAAGCTGCATTCGGCGCCGCTGCTGCTCTATTCCTACGATTTCGAGGAGATCAAGCAGATGCAATATGGCGGCCGCTGGAGCGAGGCGGCAGCCAGCCTGACCGAGGTGGCACGGCGTCTCGAAGGCGCCGGCGCGCGGGCCATCGTGCTGTGTACGAACACGATGCACAAGCTCGCGCCCGACATCATCTCCGGCGTCGGCGTTCCCTTCATCCATATCGGCGATGCGACGGCGCAGTGCATTCGGGCAAAGGGATATCGCCGCGTCGGGCTGCTCGGCACGAAGTTCACGATGGAGGAGGATTTTTACATCGACCGGCTGCGCGCGCACGATCTCGACGTGCTGGTTCCTCCCGCTGAGGCGCGCGCCGACGTCAACCGCATCATTTACGACGAGCTGTGCCTCGGCATCGTCACCGAGCCGTCACGCCGCCGCTATCAGGAGGCGATGGCCGCGCTCGTCGCCGCCGGCGCGGATTGCATCATCCTCGGCTGCACCGAGATCACGATGCTGGTCGGCCCCGAGGACACCTCGGTCGAGACGTTCGACACCACGGCCATTCACGCCGAGACGGCGGCCGATTTCGCGATCGGCTGATCACGGTGCGTGCCGGATTGCGCCAGCAGCTCCGTCCACAGCAGCGACCGCGCGCTGTCCTCGAGTGAGACGACGCGGAACGGCTGATCGAACAGCGCGAGCGGCTCGTTGCCATGCGTGAAGCGCGGCCAGATCTCCGCCGCGTCAGGTATACCGGTCACAACGAAGCGGAGCACGTCGGCCTGGAAGCGTGCCGCGACCTCCACGTCGCCTGACGTCATCGGACCACCCTTGCGCTTCAGGATCGGGCGATCGACGAAATCAGGCAGGTGCGCCCAGAGACAGGCATTGTCGGCGCCGTGGGTCGGGCCTTGCGAGAGGAACGGCTCCAGCGACGGACGATGATCGAACCGGCTCAGCCATACCGCGCCGCCTGCTTCGGCATGCACCCGGGCAAGATCGGCCATCGGGCGATGCCAGAACGCATCCGACAGCAGCGCCTCGTAAGGATCCTCGTCGGGACGCGCGGTGGTGCGATAACACGACAACAAGCGTTCCCAGCCGGCATCGCCGAATGAAGTGCGCAGCTGCCGCTCGGTGGTGCGGATCATCGCAGCCGGCGGCGTGCTCTTCAGGAACATCACCATCTCGTCGCGGCAGGAGCCGAGCCAGAGCGGAATGTCGCGCAACGTCCCGTCGGCGAAGACATCGCGCGGCTCGCGCGGGATCACCATGCCGTCCAGCACCGGCCCGAACAATGTGCCCTGATCCGTCTCCTCCGCGAGCCTGCGGCCGACGTGCTCCACCGCGGCAAACAGTTTCGGCAATGCCACGGACGCGATCGCAGCCGGATCGCGCGTCAGCTCGAGCTCGGCGAGCACACGGCGCGCGATATCGTCGGCGCGATCGGCGCTCATGATATTGCGCCCGGGCGCGCTGAGCGCGAGGGCGCGGATGAACTTGCCCCTGGCCTGCGGCAGCGTCGCCAGCGCGATCACCATGGAGGCGCCGGCCGACTGGCCGGAGAGCGTGATCGCATTGGGATCGCCGCCGAAATTCGCGATATTGGCACGCACCCAATCGAGCGCGGCGAGCGTGTCCTGGAGCGCGAGGTTGCTCGCCTCTCCAAAACCATGGCGATGCAGTTGCAGGAAGCCGAGCGGGCCGAGCCGGTAGTTGATGGTGACGATGACGGCCGGGCCGTGCGTGGCGAGGAAGGCACCGTCGTAATCGGCTCCGCCGCCGGTGACGAAGGCGCCACCATGGACGAAGAACAGCACCGGCAGCGGACGATCCGCCGCCGGCGCCCAGATGTTCAGGCTGAGGCAGGACTGTTCAAGCGCATGATCGAGATGACCGGGCTGCGGCGCATAGGCGCCGTAATCCGTGCAGCTCAGCGGCTCCGTCCACGCAAGCGGCGGTAGGGGCTTTCCGAAGCGCCGCGCGGTCGCATAGGGCAGGCCCCTAAAGACGCGCATGCCGTTCTGCTTGACGCCCGTGACCGGACCGCTCGTGGTCGAAATGGCTTCGCTCGGCATGCGCAACCTGCCCCTGCTCTTAACTACGCCGCTTGCCGAGATCGGCGATGTCGACGGTATGGGTTTCGCGCGCGGTGGCCGCGGCCGCTGCCGAGATCACGCAGCAAGAGGCGACGAAGATCGCGACCGGAATCCACCCCCGCGGTCCCTCGCCGACCAGGCTCGCGCTCACCAGCGGCGTGAAGCCGGCGGCGAGGAAGCCGAGCTGGGTGCCGATCGCGGTGCCGGAATAGCGCACACGTGCTTCGAACATCTCGGCATAGAACGACGGCCAGATCGCGTTCGGCGCGGCGTAGACGATGCCCGAGAGAATCATCGCCGCGGCGAAAATCGCCGGCGTATGGCCTGAGGTCACCAGCATGAAATAGGGGAACACGAGCACGGCGCAGCCGAGCACACCGCCGATGAACACCGGCTTGCGCCCGATCTTGTCGGCAAGCAGCGCCCACAGCGGCTGGGTGATCAGCGCGGTGACGTTGCCGAGCACGCCGGCCCATAGCATGGTCGGACGCGCGACGCCGAACTTTGAGGTCGCATAGCCGAGCGCGAACACGGCCGTCATGGTGCTGACGGTCGCGATCAGCGCACAGACGATGACGCGCAGCACGTCGGGCCAGTAGTCGCTCAGCAGCGCGACCACCGGGAAGCGCGCGACCTGCGCCTTGTCCTTGATGTCCTCGAACACGGGGGTTTCCGGCATGGTCCGCCGCACCAGATAGGCGACGACCAGCACGAAGAAGGACAGTAGGAACGGAACGCGCCAGCCCCAGCTCAGGAGCTGGTCTTCCGGCAGGCTCGAGACCGGGATGAACACCAGCGTCGCCAGGATCGCGCCGGCCTGAGTGCCGCTCAGGGTCCAGCTCGTGAAGAAGGCCCGGTTGGAATTGGCGGAATGCTCTAGCGTCAGCGAGTTCGCCCCGCTCTGCTCGCCGGCGGCGGAGAGGCCCTGCAGCAGGCGCAGCAGCGTCAGGATGACAGGCGCGGCGTTGCCGATCGATTTCGCATCCGGCAACAGCCCGATCGCAAGCGTCGAGCCGCCCATCAGAACGAGCGTGAACAGCAGCACCGTCTTGCGGCCGATGCGGTCGCCGAAATGGCCGAGGATGACGGCGCCGACGGGCCGGGCGATGTAGCCGATGCCGAAGGACAGCAGTGCGAGCAGCGTCGCCGTGCCGGGATCGACATTGGCAAAGAAGACCTTTGGAAAGATCAGCGCCGCGGCGGTGCCATAGATGAAGAAGTCGTAGTATTCGAGCATGCTGCCGACGAAGCTGACCAGCGCGGCGCGCTTGGGCAGCTTGTCCGGCGTGGCTTGCGCATCGGATGTCGCGCGCAGTGGCGCGGTTGACGTCAACGTCATCAGAATCTCCTCCCCGTGTGTCCCGTGCGGTTCGCGTCAGGCGGTCCGCCTCGCGCGTTTTCTGGTTTTGATTGCCGCAAGCTTGGTTCGGGATCATAATGTACGAACTAGTACGTTTATGCAATACGCGTTGGATGGGTACCCGGAAGGGCCAAATTTGCCTTCACCTTCAAGGTGATCCATGGAAACTGGCGGGAGAAACAGTAATGCTCGAGCGCATGCCGCCTCCATCGAAGCGCACCAACGACCCGGAACGCACCAAGCGCGACATCCTCGAAGTGGCGATGGCCGAATTCGCCTCGGAAGGCTATTCGGGCGCGCGCGTCGATGCGATCGCGGCGCGGACGCGCACGTCCAAGCGCATGATCTATTACTATTTCGGCGGCAAGGAGCAGCTCTACCTCGCGGTGCTCGAAGAGGCCTATCGCAGCATCCGCGCGCTGGAGGACCAACTCGACATCGCAAGCTGCGACGCCCGCGAGGGCCTGCGCCGGCTGATCGAGGCGACCTTCGACCACGACGAGCGCAACCCGAACTTCATCCGCCTCGTCTCGATCGAGAACATCCACCACGGCAAGCATTTGAAGCAGAATTTGCAGTTGCGCCAGCTCAACGCCAGCGTGATCGCGACCCTCGACGGCATCCTGAAACGCGGCCGTGCCGAAGGCGCCTTCCGCGACGACGTCGACGCCATCGATTTGCACCTTGCCATCTCCTCCTACTGCTTCTTCCGCGTCGCCAACCGCCACACTTTCGGCGCGCTGTTCGACCGGGATCTGAGCGAGCCGAAGGTCCTGGCAAAGAGCCGGACGCAGATCGTGGAGATGATCTTGGCGTGGCTGGGGGCGAAGCAGGTCTCGTAGCCCGCATGAGCGAAGCGACATGCGGGGACTTCTGTCCCGGATATCGCTGCGCTCATCCGGGCTACGGCAGCGCGCCGCGAACAAGACTGTCATTCCCCGCGAAGGCGGGGAATCCAGTACGCCGCAGCCCATCGAAGACTCACAACCGCCTCGGAATACTGGATCGCCCGCCTTCGCGGGCGATGACACCGAGAGTGCCGCGACAGCGCCTCACCCGCTCCTCTTCTGCCGCGTGCTTGCCAGCAGCACCAGCATGAACGACGCCGCCGTCATCAGGGTCGAGATCGCAGCGATGGTCGGGTCGATCTCATCGCGGAGCGCGGTGAACATGCGCTTGGTCAAGGGCTGATACTGCCCGCCGGAGATGAATAGCGCGACGATGGTCTCGTCCATCGCCGAGATGAAGGCAAAGATGCCGCCGGCGGTCACGCTGGACTTGATCTGCGGCAGCGTCACCGCAAAGAAGCTGCGCAGGCGGTTCATGCCGAGGCTGCGCGCCACCATCTCCTGCGCGGGATCGAAGCTCTGCAGCCCCGCCAGCACGGAGATCACGACATAGGGCAGGCCCAGCATCACGTTCGCCAGCACGAGGCCGGGCATGGTCGCGACCAGGCCGACCTTGGCATAGACGAAGAAGATGCCGACCGCGGTGATGATGATCGGCACCACCAGCGGCAGCAGCAGCGCCATGTGGATCGCGCGCATGATGCGCAGCTTCGACTGGCTGATGGCGTAGGCGGCGGCCACGCCGCACGGCGTTGCTATCACCACGGTCAGCAGCGAGACCGTCAGCGTTACCCAGGTTGCCTGCATCCAGGCGTTATTGGAGAAATATTGCTGATACCAGCGCGTCGAGAACGACGGCGGCGGGAAGGTCAAAAAGCGCGCGCTGGAGAATGAGATCGGCGCGATGATCAGGACGGGAAGGATCAGATAGACCAGCACCAGTGCGCTGATCACGTAGAGGGCGATCCGGGCGGGCGAGACGCGCATCATTTCTGCCCCAGCACGCGATCGAGCGAGATGAAGCGGCTGACGACGAAGAAGATCGCGAGCACACCGAGGAGCAGCACCACCGCGACGGCGCTGGCGGCGCCGAACTGGTTGTAGAGCTCGACATTGCGGCTCACCAGCATCGAGACCATCACGGTACGGCCGCCGCCGAGCAATTCGGGCGTAATGTAGAAGCCGAGGCAGAGCACGAACACCATGGTGCAGCCAGCGAGCACGCCGGGCAGCGACAGCGGCAGGAACACGCGGAAAAAGGTCAGCGACGGGCTCGCGCCCAGGCTGGCGCCTGCCTGCATGAGATCTCCGGGGATCTTCTGCATGGTCGCATAGAGCGGCAGCACCATGAAGGGCAGCAGGATGTGCACGGTCGCGACCACCGTGCCGAAGGTGTTGTGGACCAGCGCCAGCGGCTCGGAGATGACGTCGAGATAGCGCAGGAACTGGTTGATCACCCCGGTGCGCTGGAGCAGCGCCAGCCAGGCATAGGCACGCACCAGCACTGACGTCCAGAACGGCAGCACGACCAGCGACAGGATCAGGATGCTCCAGCCCTTCGGCACGGAGTTGGCGAGGTAGGCGACGGGATAGCCGAGCAGCAGCGCGATCACGGTGACCGCGAGGCTGATCTCGAAGGTCAGCGCGAAGCTGCGCCAATAGATGTCCTCCGTGAAGATGCGGCGGTAGTTCTCCAGCGTGAAGCCGTCGTGATAGATCGACTGCCAGGCGAGCCAGCCGACCGGCAGCACGATCAGAGCCAGGATCACCAGCAGCGCCGGCGACACCAAGGCCAGCATCAGCGCATGCTCACGGCGCTGATGTTTTTGCGAGGTATCTGGCATGGATGTCGCCAAGGCTGATCCCGCCTACTTCTGCATGAACGAGGCCCAGCGCTTTTCGGCGGCTTCGCCCGCGGGCGAGGACCACCAGGCGTAGGACATCAGCGCCTGCTTGGCGGCGTTGGCCGGCTCGCTCGGCAGTTGCGCGGCGCGCTCGGGCTTGATCACGTTGGTCTCGAACGCCTTGGGATTGCCCGGGCCGTAATCGATCTGGAGCGGCAAATTGGCCTGGTGCACGGGATCAACGGCCTCGTTGAGGAATTTCACCGCCGTGGCGAGGTTCGGCGCACCCTTGAGGATGCAGAGCGAGGTGCTCTGCAGGATGCCCTGGTTGTAGGTGAAGGACACCTTGGCGCCTTCCTTGGCGACGGCGCTGACGCGGCCGTTCCAGGCCATCTCCATGTCGACTTCGCCGTCATTGAGGAGCTGCGCCGATTGCGCGCCCGAGGTCCACCACACCGTGACGTGCGGCTTGATCTCCTCCAGCTTCTTGAAGGCGCGGTCGACGTCGAGCGGATAGAGCTTGTCCGGCGCGACGCCGTCGGCCATCAGCGCGGCCTCGAGCGTTGCGAACGGATGGTTGCGCAGCGCGCGGCGTCCGGGGAATTTCTTCACGTCCCAGAAATCGGCCCAGCTGTTCGGCGCGTCCTTCGGGAAGGTCTTCTGGCTGTAGGCCAGCACGCTCGAATAGAACTCGTAGGAGACCGAATAAGGGCTGCGATAAGCCTCGGGCATCGCCGCACCGTTCGGAATCTTCGAGAAATCGAGCTTCTCGATCAGCCCCTGCTCGCCGCCGCGCAGGCAGTTTCCGGTCGGCGTGTCGACCACGTCCCAGATCGGCTTGCCGCTGCCGACCTGCGTCTTGATCGCGGGCCAGGCGTCGGGAATTGAATCCTGGTTGATGGTGATGCCGAGCTTCTTGGCGGAGGGATCGAGGATCGCCACTGTCTGCGCCTGCTGATAGGCGCCGCCCTGCGAGACGAAGGTGATCTGCTCGGCGGCCTGCGCCGCGCTGGCCAGTCCGATCGCGCCCAACAGGGTGCAGCCCAATCCAAACTTCTGCGTCATCGTCATCCTCACCTCCTCCAAATCAATCTCACTGGCCGATCGCATCGAGAAACTGGTACCAGCCCGCGACCATGCGCACGGCGGGCTCGCGCAGCGGATAGAACGGGATCGTCTTCATGCGGGCGATATCGAGCAGGCCGACGTCGGGCGTCTCGCCGCGCGCGAAGGCGGCGAGATAGCGGCCCATCAGGCTCGACATCGCAACGCCGGCGCCGTTGTAGCCGAGCGAAACCAGCGTGCGGTCGTCGAGCCGGCCGATATGCGGCACCGAGTCCAGCGTCATCGCGACGAGGCCGGACCATTGGTAGGCGAGCGGGATATCGGCAAGATCGGGGAAGATGCCAACCATGGCCTTGCGCAGGGCATCGAACGCGGCCTGCGAGTCCTCTTTGCCGAACGCGCCGCGGCCGCCGAAGATGACGCGGTTGTCGACCATGCGGAACCAGCGCATCATGCGTTTGGTCTCGGTGTAGGTGCGCCCCGACGGCATCAGCTTCCCCGCAAGATTGCGCGGCAGCTGCTCGGTCGCGACCATGGCGCTGCGGAACGGGATCAGCGTGCGCTGCAGATGCGCGGTGGCGCTGGTGAGATCGGAATAGCTGTTGGTGGCGATGATCGCCTGCCTCGCGCGCACCGCGCCTTGCGGCGTCTCGGCGACGATGCCGTCCTTCTCGCGCCGCAGCTTGACGACCGGGGATTCCTGGAAAATCGGCACGCCGCGGCCAGCCACGCCCTTGGCGAGACCGCGCAGATAGTTCAGGGGATGGATGCCGCCCGAGCCTGGATTGAGCACGCCGCCGACGAAGATGTCCGAGCCGGTCTCCTCACGCACGCCATCCTTGTCGAGGATGCGGACCTCGGCCGAACCCATCTCGCGCGTCATCCAGTTGGCTTCGTCGATCGCGGCCCGGAGCGTGGTCTCGTTATGCGCGGCCTTGACCTGGCCGGTGCGCACGAGGTGTGCGCCGGCGATACCGTATTCGGAGACCAGCTCCTCGACCATGTCGGTCGATTCATGCGCGATCTCGTACATGCGCTTCGCCATGGCGCGGCCGTGGGCGGCGTCGACCTCGCGGAAGGACAGGCGGAATTTCGCGGTGATGACACCGCCGTTGCGGCCGCTCGCACCCCAGCCGGGGCGGTTGGCCTCGAGTACGATGGGCGCAAGGCCGCTCTTGGCGAGATGGTGCGCGGCAGACAGGCCGGTATAGCCGGCACCGATGATCACCACGTCCGCCTGCTGCTCGCCCGACAGCACGGGAAAGTCGCGCGCCGGCTCCGCCGTGGCTTCCCACAGCGAATTGACCGATGGCAAGGCGCTCCAGTCCCGTGTCATGCTCATGCTCACCAATCAGGCCGCCGGTCCGATCGCCGCGTCCGCCAGCGCCTTCAGCGTCGGGTAATGGAAGTCCGGCTTGGTCAGCGTCTCCACCGCCGGCGTGCCGCCGAACCCCGCGATGCCCTGGCGGCGCTCGATCCAGCACACCTTGTAGCCGAGCTTCCGCGCGATCCCGATGTCGTGGTACTGGCTCTGCGCGACGTGCAGGATGTCGGACTGCTTGTAGCCGAAGGCGGATTGGCGCCCCTTGTTGTAGGCGAAGAACTCGGGATTGGGCTTCGCCACGCCGGTGTCGTCGGCGCAGACGGTGTCGTCGAAGGGATTGCCGAGCGCGTGCGCGTAAGCGGAGAGCGCGACGCGATCGGCATTGGTCATCGCGACCAGCCGGAATTTCGTGCGCAGACGCTTGAGCGCCTCGACCGAATCCGCGAACGGCCCCCAGCGCAACACCGCGAGCTGGAACATGTCGCACGCGGCGTCGTCGGCAGGCAGTCCCAGCTCCTTGGCGAGATGGCGGTAGACGTGGAACATCGCTTCGCTGGAGCGTTCATAGTGCTTGTCGCGGCCGCGCTTGTAGGGCTCGAAGATCTGATCGTCGCTGAGCTCGGAAGACGTCTTGCCCGAGATCTTGCGCACCGCGTCGATCACCCCGGTCTCGAAATCGATCAAGGTGCCGACGACGTCGAAGGTGAGAACCTTGAAGTTGCTGAACGCGGCTTGGGTCGACATGTCGGTTTCTTCTTTCGGTTGGTCAGGTTTTGGTTCAGTTCACCCTTTTCAGTCCACCCTGGGCACGACGATGGTGTCCTCGGGGTGAAGGGTGACGGTGAGGCGGCCGCCGAGCGGCGGGATGCGGCTGTAAGCCTGGTGGTAGCTCGGCTGGCGCAGGCTGAGCGCGACCCCGCCTTCGAGCGCCAGGAAGATGCGCAGGCTTTCGCCCTGATAGACGATGTCGGTAATCGTGCCGGTCAGCCGGTTGCAGCCGATATCCTGCGCGTCGTCGTCGATCAGGAGCTTTTCGCTGTGGACGGCGAGCATCAGGGCATCGCCGTCCGGAATGACGCGGGCGCTGCGCAAGAGCTCATTGCCGAGCGCGACGCTGGAGGCATCGACCCGGCGCACGGGAAGCATGGTCGCCTCGCCGATGAAGCTCGCGACGAAGGAATCGGCGGGATGGTCGTGCAGCCGCTCGGGCACGTCGATCTGGATCAGGCGGCCGTCCTTCATCACCGCGACGCGGTCGCTCATGGTCAGCGCCTCGCGCTGGTCGTGGGTGACGTAGATGATGGTAGCCTGGATGCGCTTGTGCAGCGCGCGCAACTCGATCTGCATGGATTCGCGCAGCTGCTTGTCGAGCGCCGAGAGCGGCTCGTCCATCAGGATCAGCCGCGGCTCGAAGATCATGGCGCGCGCCAGCGCGACGCGCTGGCGCTGGCCGCCGGAGAGTTGCGCGATGCCGCGATCCTCGTAGCCGGCGAGCCCAACCATGCCGAGCGCCGCGCGTACCTTGTCGGGCCAGCTTGCTTTCGGCAGCCGCCGCGCACGCAGGGGAAAGGCGACGTTCTCGCCGACGCTCATATGCGGAAACAGCGCGTAGTTCTGGAAGACAACGCCGATGTCGCGCTTGTGCGGCGGCATGTAGGTGACGTCGCGGCCGCCGAACAGGATCGTGCCCGCGGACGGCAGGATGAATCCGCCCAAGATACCGAGCAGCGTGGTCTTGCCCGATCCGGAGGGGCCGAGCAGCGAGACGAACTCGCCGGCGCCGACACTAAGCGAAACGTCGTCGAGAGCGCGAACGGCGCCATACGCCTTGCTCGCGGACCTGATCTCGACGCTTTCCGCTCGTTTGTCCAACGGATCGACCTCGCCCGTCCCTGCAATGGCGTGCCTCACTGCGCGCCATAAGCCTGCTTTATAGACAGCATTTGGGAGCTTTCAGCGGCGCAGCGTGCGCTGCACCAAATCTTCTCCCGATCACCCTGTCTTTAGGCTGTGATGCCAATGACAACAGACTTGGCAAAATCCGGCAATTGCCAAATTCTCACCCGGCTCATAACATGGCGTTATGCCTGAGCTGCGACGGATGCTGCCCTCGAGTAACGCCCTGTTCGTCTTCGACGCAGCGGCACGCAATGGCAGCTTCACGGCTGCGGCCGCCGAGCTGAACGTCACGCAACCGGCGGTGAGCCGCATGCTCGGCCAGTTCGAGGAGCATCTCGGCGTTCGCCTGTTCGACCGCAAGGCGGGTCGCGCGGTGCTGACCGAGGAAGGCGAGCTGCTCTATCGCCGCGTGCTCGACGGCTTTCGCAGCATCGAGAGCGGCCTCGTCGAGATCGAGCGGCGCCGCAAGGGCACCGAGACGGTGACGCTGTCGGTCTCCTCCGCCTTCACCACGCATTGGCTGATGCCGCGCATCGACAAGCTGCAGAAGCAATTCCCGCAGGTGGATCTGCGCTTCCAGCTGATCTCCGGCGCGCTGCGCGGCCCGGTGGAGAATGTCGACCTCGGCATGCGCTTTCGCGACCGCGAGGAGCCGTCATCCGGCGGCACGCTGGTGATGAAGGAGGTCATGCTGCCGATGTGCAGCCCCTCCTATCTCGGCGAAACCGATCGTGCCGAGGGCAACACCATCATCCGCCTCGCCGAGACGCCGGGCGACTGGGCGGCGGATTATGCGTCGCTCCTCACCGGCCGCCGCGGTGCGGCCAAAGGGCTAAGCTTCACTGACTATGCCGTCGTGGTGCAGGCCGCCCTGCTCGGCCAGGGCATCGCGCTCGGCTGGCTGACGGTCGCCTCGCACTGGCTCTTGACCGGCGCGCTGGTGCCGGCCTCCGACCGGCTCACCACAACGCGCCGCATCTGCGAATTCCTGCCGCCGCGCAACCGGGCGATGCGCCCGATCGCCGCCGAGATCCGCGACTGGATCATCGCGCAGATGCACGGCGAGATCGCCGCGATCGACAAGCTCTATCCGAAGCTCGGCGCGATGGACGCGTGTTATTGAGCGGGCGAAGCAACACTCCCGCTCCCGGATGCGGGCGTCATGCCCGGGGCTTGTCCCGGCCATGACGCCGTAGAAGCATCGGCCCCGCTCTCTCCACGTCATTGCGAGCGCAGCGAAGCAATCCAGAGTCTTTCCGCGGAGGGATTCTGGATTGCTTCGCTACGCTCGCAATGACGATGTGGAGAGAGCTGTGCCCTACCGATGCTCGATCGCCCTGATCGCGCCGCGGAGTTCGGCGAGGCCGCGGAGGCGGCCGATGGCGGTGTAGCCGGGGTTGGTGCGCTTGGTCGCGGCGAGATCGTCGAGCATGCGGTGACCGTGATCGGGACGGAACACGATTTGCTTGCCCGGTGCGCGCTTAGCGTTCTCCTTCAGCAGCGCCTTGAGCACCGCGACCATGTCGACGTCGCCGTCGAGATGATCGGACTCGTAGAACGACAGCCCGTCGGCCTCGCGCTTGGTCGCGCGCAGATGCGCGAAGGCGACGCGCGGACCGAAGCGCTCGGCCATCTCAGGCAGATTGTTCTCCGCCCGCGCGCCGAGCGAGCCGGTGCACAGGCAGATGCCGTTGGCCTTGGACGGCACGGCGTCGAACAGTGCCTGATAGTCGTCGGCGGAGGAGGCAATGCGCGGCAGCCCGAACAGCGGCCGCGGCGGATCGTCCGGATGCAGGGTCAGGGACACGCCGAGCTGCTCGGCAACGGGCGTGACCTGCGCGAGGAATTCCGCGAGATGCTGCCGCAGTATCTTTGGCGAGATGTCGCGATAGGTCTCCAGCCGGTCCCGGAATTGCGGGATCGTCATCGGCTCGGTGGTCGAGCCAGGCAGCGCGCTGGCGATGACCATGACGAGATAGTCGATGTCGGCCTGGCTCATCTTCTCGAACAGGGCTTTCGCGCGCGCCTGCTGCTCGGGCGAATATTCCTGCACGGCGGCCGGACGCTTCAGGATGTGCAGCTCGAAGGCGGCAAAGCGGTCCTGGTCGAAGCGCATGGCACGGGCGCCATTCGGCAGCTCCCACTCCAGATCGGTGCGGCACCAATCGACCACGGGCATGAAATTGTAGCAGATGATCTTGATGCCGGCGGAGGCAACCGCCTCCATGCTGGCGATCCAGGCCTCGATCGACTTCGTCGCCTTGCCCCCGAGACGCTTGACGTCGTCGGGGATCGGAATCGACTCCACCACCGACCAGGTCAGCTGCGAGCGGCCGGGCTGGCCGTTCTCGATGAAGTTCTTGCGCTCCTCGACCGCCTTGCGTGTCCAGGCCTCGCCGATCGGCACCTGATGCAGCGCCGAGACGATATCGCTCGCCCCGGCCTGCCTGACATCGTCGAGCGAGACCGGATCATCGGGCCCGTACCAGCGCCAACCTTCGAGCATCATGAATCGTCTCCGATCAGTTGGCGGTCAGCACGACCTTGACGCTCTGCGAGCGGTCAAGCGCCAACCGCAGCGCATCGGGCGCGGTGGAGAGCGGACGCTCGGCGGTGACCAGCGACAGCACGTCGACGCTGCCGGCCGAAATCAGCTCCACCGCGGTCATGAACTCGAGGCCGAAACGGAACGAGCCGCGCAGGTCGATCTCCTTGGCCATCACCGCATTCGACGGCGTCGGGATCTGGCCGCCCGGCAGATTGCCGATCTGCACCACCACGCCGCCGCGCCTGACGATGCCGATCGCGCTGGCAAGACCCGCGGCCGTGCCGGAGACTTCGAAGGCGACGTCGTAGGGCCGAGATGCGGCCTGCGCTTTCAGTCCGTCCTCACCGCCCGAGACGTTCTCGACATGCGAGGCGCCGAGCCGGGTCGCGAAGGCGAGCGGGGCCGGCGCGATGTCGGCGACGGTGATATCAGCCATACCGCCGCGATGCGCGGCGAGCATGGTCAGCAGCCCGATCGGGCCGGCGCCGAAGATGATGCCGCGCTTGCCTTCGATGTTGCCGGCGCGCGCGACCGCGTGCAGGCAGACGGAAAGCGGCTCCGCGAGCGCAGCCGCCTGATAGGACACGTGATCCGGGATCTTCACGCACTGGGCCGGGATCGCATCGAAATAGTTGGCAAAGCCGCCCTGCATGTGCGGCGTCTTCGAGGCCGAGCCCATGAAGTAGATGTTCTCGCAAAGGTTCGGCCGGCCCTCGCGGCAGGCGGTGCAATGGCCGCACCAGCGCGACGGATTGACGGCGACGCGGTCGCCGACCTTCAGATTGGCCGCGGAGCCCGCGATCTCCACGACCTCGCCGGAGATCTCGTGGCCGAGCACCAGCGGCGACTTCACCACGAAATCACCGGTCCGGGCATGGCGGAAGTAATGCATGTCCGAGCCGCAGATGCCGCCGGCGCCGAAACGGATGCGCACCATGCCGTCTGCGAGCCTGTCGAGCGGATGCTCGACCATGCGCAGATCTTCGGGACCGAACAGGGTGGCGGCGAGAGCGGTCGAGGTCATTTGGAGAGTCCCATGTATTTAGGCAGCCAGAGGGTCAGTTCGGGGATGTAGGTGATCGCGATCAGCGCGAGCATCAGCGGCACCAGCCAGGGCAGGATCGCCACCGTCGTGCGCTCGACCGAGAGTTTTGCGACGCGGGCGAGCACGAACAGCACCATGCCCAAGGGCGGGTGCAAGAGGCCGATCATCAGGTTCAGCGTCATGATCAAGCCGAAATGAATCGGGTCGATGCCGAGCTTGAGCACGATCGGCAGCAGGATCGGCACCAGGATGGTGATCGCCGCCGTGGTGTCGATGAAGCAGCCGACGAACAGGATCAGGACGTTGGCGAGCGCCAGGAACACCCATTTGTTGTGGGTGACGCTGAGCATCCAGTCCGACAGGGTCTGCGCGGCCTGCGATACCGTCAGCAGCCAGGCGAAGATCGAGGCGGCCGTGACGATGAACAGCACCGAGGCCGTGGTCTCGATGGTGTCGAAGGTCGCCTTCGCCACCGTCTTCAAGGTCATGGTGCGGTAGCGAACGAGACCGAGGAACAGCGACCAGATCACGGCGGCGACGGCCGCTTCGGTCGGTGTGAACCAGCCGAGCGTCATGCCGCCGATCAGGATCACCGGCGCCATCAGCGCCATCACCGCCGAGAAGTCGAAGTACCAGTCGATGATCAGCAGCGTGCCGAGACCGATCACGACCGCGACGTTGACCGAGAGGCCGGCCAGCACCATCAGCCAGATCGCCATCGGGAACGAGAGCACGATCAGGATCTCGAGGCCGGCCGAACCGAGCTGCGGCCAGGAGAACGGCGTGTCGCTGCCCCATTTGTTCTTGTGCGCGAAGTAGGTGACCGTCGCCATCATGAACAGCGTCAGCACGATGCCCGGGATGACGCCGCCGAGGAACAACGCGCCGATCGAGACGTTCGCCATCATGCCGTAGATCACGAAGGGCAGCGACGGCGGAATGATCGGCCCGAGCGTCGCCGAGGCCGCGGTGACGCCGACGGAGAACTCGGTGGTGTAGCCGTGGTCCTTCATCGCCTTGATCTCGATGGTGCCGAGGCCGGCCGCGTCCGCGATCGCGGTGCCGGACATGCCGGAGAAGATCACCGAGCCGATGATGTTGACGTGGCCGAGGCCGCCGCGCATCCAGCCCACCAGCGCCACGGCGAATTTGTAGATGCGCCCGGTGACGCCGGCGATGTTCATGAGGTTGCCGGCCAGGATGAAGAACGGCACGGCGAGCAAAGGAAAGCTCTCGACGCCGGCGATCATGCGCTGCGCCAGCGTGACGTCAGGCGTTACGCCGCTGACCAGGATGTAGAGCAGCGACGACGCGGCCATGGCGATCGCCACGGGAACGCCGAGCAGCATCAGGATGAGAAAGCCTCCGAGCAACAGCAGCATGATGTCAGATCTCCGATCCGTCGTAGGCACCGGGGCGTTCGAGGACCGAGTAGCCCTGCCGCCAGTGTTGCAGCGCTGCCTGCAACGAGCGCAGGAACATCAGCACGAAGCCGAGCAGCACGGCGTAATAGACGTAGTTCTTGGGAAAATTGATCGTGGTCATCTGCTCGTCGCCGATGATCTGGATGTAGACCCAAACCAGCTTGACGGCGTAGCCGAAGAAGGCGATCCGGATCAGGTCGATTACGGTCGACAGCGCGCGCCCCACGGGCTGCGGCAGATAACGGTAGAGCAGGTCGACCTGGATGTGCCGCGACAGCCGCACGCACATCGAGGCGCCGATGAACACCACGCCGATCAGACAATAGGTCGCGATCTCCTCGGTCCAGGCGTAGCTGTCGTTGAGCACATAGCGGGTGAAGAACTGCAGGAAGACGGCAAGCGCCATCACCCAGAAGATCGCGAGCGCCACCCAGTCCTCGAAAGCATAGACGCCGAGATCGACCTTCGGCGTCGCCTCCTCCTCGAAGGTATGGGCGATCTCGTCCGCGGTGATCTGCCGGTGGATTTCGGCGGTGGACATGGGGTTGCTCCTGAAACTTGCTGCACGTGATTGACTCACGTCGTTCCGGGGCGACGCGTCAGCGTCGAACCCGGAACCTCGAGATTCCGGGTTCTCGCTTCGCGAGCCCCGGAATGACGGCTGTGGTTATTTCACCGCCTGGATCTTTTCCCAGTCGGCCTTGCGATAGCCAAAGGTCTCGAACGCGACGTTCTTCAGCACGGTGTCGCGGAACTCGTTCTTGTCGACCTCGGTCACGGACAGGCCCTTCTCCTTGAAGAAGGCGACCAGCTTGGCTTCGTTCTGCTTGATCTCGCCGGTGGCCTTGGCGGCGGCTTCCTGCGCCACGTCGGTGAAGATCTTCTTGTCCTCATCGGACAGCTTCTTCCACAGCGCGCCCGCGATCACGGTGTTGAGGTGATCGACGATGTGGCCGGTCAGCACGATGTGCTTCTGCACCTCGTAGAACTTCTTGGCCTCGATCGTGGTGAGCGGATTCTCCTGCGCCTCGACGGTGCCGTTCTGGAGCGCGAGATAGACTTCGGCGAAGGCGATCGGCGCGGTGTTGGCGCCGCAGGCGCGCGGCATCGCAAGATAGGCCGGCACGTCGGGCACGCGCATCTTCAGGCCCTTCATGTCGGCGCAGGTCTTGATCGGCTTGTTCGACGAGGTCTGGCGCACGCCGTAATAGGTCACCGCGACGATGTGGTGGCCGCTCTTGTCCTCATAGCCCTTGGCGAGCTCCTTGAAGATGTCGCTCTTGGTGTAGGCGAGCAGATGGTCGGCATCGCGGAAGGTGTAGGGATAGTAGGTCACGCCGATCGGCGGGAAGCTCTTGGCCGCAAAGCTCGAGCCGGAGATGATGATGTCGACCGAGCCGAGCGAGAGGCCCTGGTTGATATCGGCTTCCTTGCCGAGCTGCGATGCCGGATAGACGTCGATCGCATAGCGCCCGTTGGTGCGCTTGCCGATCTCCTGCGCGGCCCACACCGACGCCGTGTGGAACGGCTCGGAGGTCTCGTAGACATGGGCCCATTTCAGCTTGGTCTGCGCCATGCCGGCCTGTGTGGCAGCCAACAGCGCGGTCGCGGACATCACCGCGGCAATCGTCATTTTCTTCAACACTGACTTTTCCTCCATCTTTCAAGTCTGCTTCTTGTTCGCCCGCGTCCGAAACGGATGCGGGCCGCCCAATCTCATCGCCGGGCGCCGCCCGTCGCACGTTTTGTCTTCGATGCCGGTTTCGGCTTCGATGGTTTTGCCGGCGATCGCGCTGCCCTGCTCCGGCCCGAAGGCTGTCCTGCCGCGCTCTCGGCGCCGAAGTTCTGCGCGAAACGCTCCTGGGATCGCGCCAGATGATCGCGCATCGCCTTGCGTGCGGCATCGGGATCATGCGCCGCGATCGCGTCGCGCACGGCGCGATGCTCGTCGAGCGCGGTGCGCCACGTGCCGGGACTTTCGAAGTAATGTGCGAGCTTGGCGAAATACGGATTGAGGCGCTGGTCGAACAGTTCGCCGACCACGCGCACCAGGACGGCGTTGCCGAGACTGCCGGCGATCGCGACGTGGAAGGCACGGTCGTGCACCATCGAGGCTTCGCCGGGATGCTCGACATTCTCCATCGCGATCAGCGAGGCGTCGATGCGGGCGATATCGTCCTTCGTCGCGACGCGCGCGGCTTGTTCGGCGATGGCACTTTCCAGGAATTCGCGGGCGCGCAGCAGCTCGAACGGTCCCTCGATGACGGAGGCGGCTGCGGGCGCGGCAATTGCCGCGGGCTCGATCACATAAATGCCGGAGCCGACGCGGATGCGAAGGCGCCCTTCGACCTCGAGCGCGATCAGGGCTTCGCGCACCGTCGGCCGCGAGATCTTGAGCTGCTCGGCGAGCTCGCGCTCGGTGGGCAAGCGGCTGCCGACCGCGTACTCGCCGCTGTCGATCAGGCTTCGCAATTGATCGGCGACCTGGCGATAAAGCCGTCTCGCCTCCACAGCTTCCAGCGGCACGCTGGTCCTCCCGAAAGGGTCGCGCGGGGCCTTACCTGCCCGCGGCCCGCCAATTTTGGAAAATTGGTCTTACCAATTGACCGGAGCATTGACCTGATCAGGGCGCCATGTCAAGCAGCGGCAAAGCAAAGGGGAGACGTCCATGCGCCCGGATTCAGCGCGTCTTGGTTCAGCACGTCTTGGTTTGGCCGGTCTCGACCGGCTGCCGCCGGCCGTTCGCCGCCCGGCCTATGACCGCTCGCGCCTTACGCCCGGCATCGTGCATCTTGGCCTTGGCGCCTTTCATCGCGCACATCAAGCCGTCGTCATCGACGACTGCCTTGCCAGGGGCAGCTCGTCCTGGGGCATCATCGGCGCCAGCCTGCGCAGCCCCGACACGCGCGATGCGCTCGCCCCGCAGGCTCATCTCTACACGGTCGCCGTGCGCGCCGCCGAGGGCACCGAGCATCGCGTCATCGGCGCGCTGCTCGACAGCGTCGTCGCGCGCGAGAAGCCGGCCGCGCTGGTCGAGCGGATGGCCGATCCCGCGACCCGCATCGTCTCGCTGACGGTCACCGAGAAGGGCTATTGCCACACGCCGCAGACCGGCGATCTCGACGAGCGGCATCCCGATGTCGTGCATGATCTGAACAATTTCGACGCGCCCCGCTCGGCGCCCGGCTTCATCGTCGCCGCGCTGGCGCGAAGGCGCGCGCAGGGATTGTCGCCCTTCACCGTGCTGTGCTGCGATAATCTCGCCGCCAACGGCCACACGGTGCAGCGCATCGTGACGCAGTTCGCCGCGCTTCGCTCGAGGGAACTCGGCAAGTGGATCGCGGACAATGCCGCTTTTCCTTCCACCATGGTCGACCGCATCGTGCCTGAAACGACGGACGCCGATCGTGAGGCGGTCGCGAACGCGCTGGGGATGCGCGACGCCTGGCCCGTCATGACCGAGCCCTTCACGCAATGGGTGGTCGAGGATCGTTTCACGGCCGGCCGGCCCGATCTTGCCGCCGCCGGTGTGGAGCTCGTTACCGACGTCAAGCCGTTCGAGCTGATGAAGCTGCGGCTGCTCAATGCCAGCCATTCGGCACTGGCCTATCTCGGCTATCTCGCGGGCTATGAGACCATCGCCGACACCATGCAGGATCCGCATTTCGCGCGCCTCGCCGCGCGGGTGATGGAGGACGCCGCGGTGACGCTGACGATGCCCGCCGGCACCGACCTTGCTGCCTATCGGGCCTCGCTGCTCACGCGCTTCTCCAACCCGGCGCTGCATCACCGCACCTGGCAGATCGCGATGGACGGCTCGCAAAAGCTGCCGCAGCGCCTGCTCGGTGCGATGAAAGATCGCCTCGCCAAAGACCTGCCGATCGCGACGCATGCGCTCGCGGTCGCCGGTTGGATGCGCTACGTCGCCGCAACGGACGAACAGGGCCGCGCCATCGACGTGCGCGACCCCCTCGCCGGCGAGTTCGCCGCATTGGCGCGCGAGGCCGGCCCCGTCGCCGAGCGGCTGGCGCCGGCGCTGCTCGGGGTCGAAAAAGTGTTCGGGCCGCTCGGTGCCGAGCCGCGGCTGCGCGAGGCCGTGACCGCGGCGCTCGGCCGTCTTTATAAAGAAGGCGCGCGGCGGGCGGTGGAGACGCTGGTCTCGGCCTGACCACTGAGTGGGCATGCTGCACTGCAGTCCAAATCTCAGCGCGATTTCGGACGGAAGTCGCGCTTGATTTTTGCCTGTCCTTGCCGCACCGGGGAAGCATGACAAAGGACAGCAAGGTTATCGCCGCCAACGCGGCCTTCTACACCGCCTTTTCGACCGGCGACTTTGCCGGCATGGAACGGATGTGGGCGGACGACGACGGCATTTCCTGCATCCATCCGGGCTGGCCGGCCATTATCGGCCGCGCCACCGTGATCGGAAGCTGGCGCGACATCCTGCAAAACCCGGAGCGGCCGCAGATCGTCTGCGCCGAACCGCAGGCGATCGTCGACGGCGACAGCGCCCGCGTGCTCTGCATCGAGATCGTCGACGGCACCGCCCTGGCCGCGGCCAACCATTTCCGCCGCGTCGGCGACGAGTGGCGACTGGTGCATCACCAGTCGAGCCCGATTGCGCAGATTGTCGAGCAGGCCGAGGACGATCGTATGAGCCACCGCGTGCACTGACGGGGCGAACACGCAAGGCCTGACCGGACACTCGCGCACTGCGCGGCAGCTATCGCCCCTCCACGACCTCGCCGTCCTCTTTCACAAAACGGCCGACGGGGTTGTCGAGGAGATCGACGACCGCTTCGGAGGGGCGGCACAAACGCGCGCCCTTTGTCGTCACCACGATCGGGCGATTGATCAATATGGGATGCACGAGCATCTGATTGATCAGTTCATCGTCGGACCATTTGGGATCGCCGAGGCCGAGGTCCTTGTATGGCGTACCCTTCTCGCGCAGCAATGCGCGGACGGTTATTCCCATGGCTGCGATCAATTCTTTCAGCTTTTCGCGCGATGGTGGCGTCTTGACATATTCGATGACGACGGGCTCGACGCCGCTCTGCCGGATCATCGCAAGCGTGTTGCGCGAGGTGCCACAGTCGGGGTTGTGATAGATCGTGACACTCATGGTCGGATCTCCGTGCCTCACTGACGGGCTTCTAGGGCCGTCGAAGCTCTGCTGGCACCGGCCTCGTACCAGCCCCTTGTCGCCTTGACGATGCGGACGACGGACAGCATCACCGGGACCTCGACAAGCACGCCGACCACGGTTGCCAGCGCAGCGCCGGAGTCCAGGCCGAACAAGCTGATCGCGGCGGCGACCGCGAGCTCGAAGAAGTTGCTCGCGCCGATGAGGGCGGCTGGGGCTGCGACGCACCAAGCCACGCCAAATCGCCGGCTCAGCCAGTACGCCAAGCCCGCATTGAGATAGACCTGCACGAGAATCGGCACGGCGAGCATGGCGATGACCAGCGGCTGCCGGACGATCTGCTCGCCCTGAAAGCCGAATAGCAGCACCAACGTCGCGAGAAGCGCAGCCAGTGACAGGGGCTGCAGCGCCCGCATGACGCGATCGAAGCCGGTCGCGCCGCTTCGTAGCAGCACCTTGCGCCACAGTTGCGCGACGATCACGGGAACCACGATGTAGAGCAAGACGGAGAGCAGCAGCGTGCCCCAGGGAACGCTGATCGAAGCAACTCCGAGCAGCAGGCCTACCAGTGGCGCGAAGAGGAACACCATAATCACGTCGTTCAGGGCGACCTGGCTCAGCGTGTAGTGAGGCTCGCCCTCGCACAAATTGGACCACACGAACACCATCGCGGTGCACGGCGCGGCCGCCAGCAGGATCAAGCCGGCGATGTAGGACGAAATCTGGCCGGCCGGCAGCAGCGGCGCGAACAGGTGGCCGATGAAGAAGGAACCGAGCAGCGCCATCGAAAAGGGCTTCACGGCCCAGTTGATGAAAAGCGTGACACCGACGCCGCGCCAATGCTCCCGGACCTGACCGAGCGAGCCGAAGTCGATCTTCAGCAGCATCGGCACGATCATGAGCCAGATCAGCACTGCGACCGGCAAATTGACCTTGGCCACTTCGGCCGCCGCGACCGTGCCGAAGAAGCCGGGCATGACGTGACCCAGCACGACGCCGGCGACGATACAGAGCGCAACCCACAAAGTGAGGTATCGTTCGAAGATGCTCATCGTCAAGCCACGTCGTTTCTGTCCGACGTCGCGCCGTCGGAGCGGCCGATCTCGCGCAGCCGAGTGCCGAGCGATAGCTTGTCGATGCTCCTGAGCGGCAGGTTCACAAAGGTATCGATCCGATTTTTGAGATAGCGGAAGGCAGTGACGAATGCCGCTTGCTTCTCCAATTCGGAACCTTCGGCTGCAGCAGGGTCTTCAATACCCCAATGTGCCGTCATCGGCTGGCCCGGCCAGATCGGGCAAGCTTCGCCGGCGGCGTTGTCGCAAACCGTGAAGACGAAATCCATCACAGGCGCATTGGCAACCGCAAATTCCAGCCAGCTCTTCGAACGCATGCCGTCGACCGGGTAATCCATACTCTCGAGCGTGCGCAACGCGAGTGGATGCACCGCGCCCTTGGGCGTGCTGCCGGCGGAGAAGGCGCGAAAGCGGCCGGCGCCGTCTTTCCGAAGGATCGACTCGGCCAGGACGGATCGTGCCGAATTACCGGTGCACAGGAACAGCACGTTGTAGATGGGGTCAGGCACGGCTTCGTTCCTTCCGTTTCGGCGTGCAGCAGGATTGCAACGTCTCGACGACGGGATTGCAGACCTCCGGTCGCCCGCCGCAGCAATCGCGCAGCAGGAAGAGTGTGACGTCACGGAATTCGTCGAGATTGGCGCGGTAGACGATCGAGCGGCCATGCCGCTCGGAGGAGACGAGGCGCGCCCGGGTCAGGATCGCCAGATGCGCGGAGAGCGTGTTCTGAGGCACCTCCAGCAGGCGGGCGAGGTCGCCCGCGGCAAGGCCGTCGGGCTCGTGCCTGACCAGCGTCTGGAATGCCTCCAGACGGGTCGATTGGGCCAATGCGGCGAGAGCGAGGACGGCTTTTTCGGTTTCCATATATCCAGATTTATGGAACTAAAGGGGCGACGTCAACTCCAATTCTGCCGCACTAATTCGAATATTCTAGAAATATAGTTTGACAAGGTGTGTGAGCGGGCGCACCGTGAGGTCATGAAGATCGCCGATGCAGCTCAACGTTTGGAGGCCCTGGGTAACCAGACCCGGCTTCAGATCTACCGGGCGCTGGTCCGGGCCGGACATTCCGGCATGCCCGTCGGCCGTCTGCAGGAGAAGTTGAAGGTCCCCGCGTCCACGCTGTCGCATCACATCAAGACCCTGGTTGCAGTCGGGCTCGTCAGTCAGGTCAGGGAATCGACGACGTTGATCTGCCACGCCAATTTCGACGCGATGCGGGGCCTGGTCGATTTCCTGGCAGCGGAATGTTGTGCCGACGAAGCGGGATGCAAGGGCGCGCAAACGGCGGCGTGAATCATTTGTCCAATCATTCGATGATTCTAGAAATATGGGAGAACGCGGAATGAACGCCAAGCCAGTCGTCAAGACGGTCGCCATCATCGGAGCCGGGCCGGTTGGCCTCGCCGCGGCGGCACACGTGCTCGAACGCGGACTCGCTCCCGTCGTGCTCGAAGCTGGGCCCGAAGCCGCGCATGCAGTCCGTCAGTGGCAGCATGTCCAGCTTTTCTCGCCGTGGGAATACAATGTCGACAAGGCGGCGGCGCGGCTGCTCGCGCCGACGGGCTGGAATTCGCCGGACCCGCACTCCTATCCGACCGGAGGCGAGCTGATCGAGCGATACCTCACGCCGCTGGCAACGCGCACACCGCTGGGCGAGACGATCCGGACCTCGAGCCGGGTCACGGCGATCAGTCGCGCCGGCTTCGACAAGGCGAAGACCAAAGGCAGGGAGCAGGCGCCGTTCGAAATCCGCTATCAGAACGGCAAGGGCCCCGAGGTGCTTCACGCTGATGCCGTCATCGACGCGTCAGGCACGTGGTTCTCTCCCAATCCCGCTGGCAGCAACGGTTTGCCCGCGATCGGCGAGCGCGACCGCGCCGACCGCATTGCCTATGGCATGCCGGATGTGCGGGGCACTGAACGTGCCAGATATGCCGGCAAGACCGTTGCCGTGCTCGGCGCCGGCCATTCCGCGGTGGGCACCTTGATCGATCTCGTGCAGCTCGCGGCCGAGGGGCCGCCCACCCAAGCGATCTGGTTGTTGCGCGGCGCCGATCCCGCAAAGGCGTTCGGCGGTGGTCGCAATGACAAGCTTGCCGCGCGCGGCGAGTTGGGCTCGACCTTCGCCGCGCTCGTGGCCGCCGGGAAGATCAAGGTCGAAACAGGCTTCGGCGTCACGCATGTGTCTGACTCCGAGGGCCGCCTCAGGATTTCGACTGGCAGCGGCTGCGGTGCGCAAAGCGTGGTGGCGGATCAGCTGATCGTCTCCACCGGCTTTCGTCCCGATCTTTCGTTCCTGTCCGAGCTACGGCTGCGGCTCGATCCGGCGATCGAGGCTCCAGTCGCACTCGCGCCGCTGATCGATCCCAACGAGCATAGCTGCGGCACGGTTCGGCCGCACGGAGCGCGCGAACTCGCACACGACGAGCCGGGCTTCTACCTTGCCGGCATGAAGTCCTACGGTCGTGCGCCGACCTTCCTGATGATGACCGGATACGAGCAGGTCCGCTCGATCGCGGCCGATATCGCCGGCGACAAGAAGGCCGCGGCGCGCGTCGAGCTCGTGCTGCCGGAGACCGGCGTCTGCACCCGCGCCGGTGTCGAGGCGGCGGACGCGGGATGCTGCGGCGGTCCGGCGAAGGCGGAGCCGTCGGCCTGCTGTGCCGCCGATGAAACGGCCAAGACGGAAGGTCGCGCGGGGTGCGGTTGCTCATGACGAAGTTCCCGGCGGGCCGGGGGACCGGTCCGCTCGCAATCGTCTTCGCACTCGGAACCGCGCAGACCATTGCGTGGGCGTCGAGCTATTATCTGCCTGCCATCCTGGCCGGGCCGATTGCGCGCGATCTCGGTCTTGCGCCGACCTACGTGTTCGGCGCGCTGTCGGGTGCGCTCGTCATCTCCGGCCTGCTCGGGCCGCGCGTGGGACATGCCATCGATACGTTCGGGGGGCGTGGTCTGCTTGCGGTCTCGAACCTCGTCTTCGTGGCAGGCTTGCTCCTCCTGTCTCTGGCACATGGCGTTGCAGTGCTGATTGCGGCCTGGGTGTTGCTCGGTATCGGCATGGGCATGGGCCTCTACGAAGCGGCGTTCGCGACGCTTGCGCGCATCTATGGCAGCAATGCGCGGCGGACCATCACCGGCATTACCCTGATCGCGGGTTTCGCCAGCACGCTCGGTTGGCCCCTCACGACGTGGCTGGCCTCCGAGTATGACTGGCGCATCGCCTGCCGGGTGTGGGCGGCGATCCATATCTGTCTGGCACTGCCGCTCAATCTGTCGCTGCCGCGCGCCGTTCCGTTGGACCAGCAGCCGCGGCCGGATCCAGGCGGGGGCCAGATATCCGGACGGCAGAGCGAGACGTTCGCGATGCTGCTGCTGGCTTACATGTTCGCGGCCGCAAGCTTCGTCAGCTCGGGTGTCTCGGCCATTCTGCCGACAATGCTGGTTGCGTTCGGCGCGACGCCGGCGCAAGCCTTGCTCGCAGGCGCCCTGATCGGGCCCGCGCAGGTCGGTGCCCGCCTGCTGGAAGCCGGATGGCTCGGCCGCTTCCACCCGCTGCTGTCGGCCCGGCTCGCCATGCTGATGAATCCGATCGGCGTGGTTGCGTTGGTCGCGGGCGGCCCCGTGCTCGCATCGACTTTCACGGTGCTGTATGGCGCAGGCAATGGCATCATCACCATTGCCCGCGGCACGCTTCCTTTGGCGCTGTTCGGGCCGGCGGGCTTCGGCAGACGTGTCGGCATGATCTCGATGCCGTCCCGGGCCACAGGCGCGCTCGCGCCACTCGCACTCGGGGTCATGGTGGAGCATCTTGGCAGCAGTGCGCTATGGATCAGTGCGCTGGCCTCGATCTCCGCGTTTTTCGCGCTTCTGTTTCTGCGTGCAGACCAGGCAAGATAGGATCCGAGGGGGAGGCGAGCATTCGGAGCTTGAGCGGGAGGCCGCTGATCGCGGTGATGTGTATCGGCCAGCTCGGCAATTTGCTGCCGCACGTCACGCTGTCCGCGAATTTGGCGCAGCATCTGATGCCGGCGTGGGGCCTGTCCGCCGCCGAAGGCGGGCTGATGGCGAGCGGCTATGCGTTCGGCTACATGCTCGCCGTCCCCGTGCTGACGACGCTGACCGATCGCATCGATGCGCGGATCGTGCTGCTGTGCGGCTCCATCGTCAGCGGCCTTGCGACCATCGCGTTCGGCATCTTTGCGCAGGGGTTCTGGTCTGGCACGCTCATCTGGTCGCTCGCAGGCCTGGGCTTTGCCGGCGCCTACATGCCGGGGCTGAAGGCGTTGACGGATCGATTGCCCGCTGGTGACACCTCGCGACCAGTGACGCTGTACACTTCGAGCTTCTCGGTCGGCGTCGGACTGTCATTCCTGGTTGCGCAAGTCCTGGCCGATCGCTGGGGATGGCGGACCGCGTTCTACGTCACCGGCATCGGCCCGATCGCGATGGTTGTTGCATGCCTCCTGATCGAGGGCCGGCGGCCTGTCCCGAAGACGGGACGGTTGCTGGATTTCGCACCCGTATTCGCCAATCGCGACGCGCTCGGCTACATCCTCGGTTACGGCGCGCACTGTTTCGAGCTCTACGGCATTCGCACCTGGCTGGTCGGATTCTGGACCTTCGTCGTTGCGCATCAAGGCGGGCCGTCCTGGATGACGCCCGTGCTGATGAGCTTCTGCTTCGCGGTGATCTCGATGCCCGCCAGCATCCTCGGCAACGAGGCCGCCCTGAAGTTCGGACGGCATCGCGCCATCACGATCGTAATGATCGCGTCTGCCTGCATCGCGCTCGTCATCGGCCTCAACGCAACGGCACCCGCATGGGTGCTCGCGCTGCTGCTGATGCTCTACGGCCTGACGGTACCGGCGGACTCGGGCGCGTTGACGGCAGGCATGTCGGCCGCGGCCGTCACTGAGCATCGGGGTGCAACGCTGGCCCTGCATTCCACGGTCGGCTTCGGCTTGTCAGCTGCCGGCGCGTGGGGAACCGGCGTCGCGCTCGACATCGCCGGCGGTCCGCAGAGCGCGAATGGCTGGCTGCTGGTGTTCGTCGTGCTTGCGATCGGAATCCTGTTGGGTCCGTTGGCGTTGCTTTGGGCGCGCAAGACAAAGGGACCCGCGGAATGGAAAGGCGGCTTGTCCAATAGCCCCTGAGCGCTTCCAAGGTCACCGAAGTTGCTTGCGCGTCGGCAACGCCGGATGGCGCGGACGTCCGCTCCGGGGGCAAGGACCCACGCTCGGGATGAGTACAGGCCTAATGCAAGTCGGGCTGTCTTTCAGGTCTTTGCCCGGCCCCAAGTTCCGATAGATCGTCCAGCACGCACCGCGCCGCGGAAAAATCCTCGTCCCGGAAAAACATGCTCCGGGTGATCAGGACCGGAATGCCGGCGCGTGAGGCCGAGATCAGGCCGTTGGCGGAATCCTCGATGGCGACGCAGCCGGCCGCGCCCAGCTTCAGCCGCGCGAGCGTTTCCAGATAGACGTCCGGCGCCGGCTTCTTGTGCCTGACATCGTCACCGGCGACGATCGCATCGAACGCCGCCGCCCAGCACGGCCCCAGCGCCTGCGCCAGCAGCGCATCGATATTGCCATGCGAGGTCGTGGTCGCGATCGCAAGCCGCTGTCCCCTCGCCTTCGCCGCGGCGAGCAACTCGGCCACGCCCGGCCGCAAGGGGCAGCAGCCGGTTTCGATCAATTCGGCATAATGCGCGGTCTTGATGCGGTGGAGCTCGGCGATCTCAGTATCAGACAAGGGCGGGGCGACCTCCAGCCGGGCGTGATAGGCGCGCATACGCTCCTTGCCGCCGGTCACTCGCAGCAGGTCCTTGTAGACCGCGCGGTCCCATTGCCAGCCGAGACCGCAGCTCGCGAAGGCATGGTTGAAAGCCTGCCGATGCAGCTCCTCGGTCTCGGCGAGGGTGCCGTCGACGTCGAAGATCAGCGCGGCGGCGCGCCGGATCAGCCCGTCCGCCGGCGCCAAGGCGAGCGCTTCTGCCTGCATGTTCGGTGCCTCCCTGTGACAGGCGACCATCGCCCGGGGCGGCAGGCGGGACAAATCGCAATATCTTTTGCTGGACCCAAAAATCTCTTATGAGCGAAGGGCGCGCGGCGGCGTGCCTGGGAACTTCGACCTGCACGGGAGACGCATGCGGCTTTTCATCCTCGGCCTCGGCTACAGCGTCCGGCACTTCGTCCGCCGGTTCGGCGGCGGCTTCTCTCATATCGCCGGCACCGTGCGCGATCCCGCAAAGCGCGACGACCTCGCCGGCATCGCGGTGCACGGCTTTGCCGGCAGCAATCCGTCGCCTCAGACAATCGAGCAGCTTCGCAGCGCCGATGTGCTGCTGGTGTCGATCCCGCCCGGCCCCAGCGGCGATCCCGCCATCGCCGCCTTCGGCGACGTGCTGGCGACCGGCCGCCGCAGAATCGTCTATCTCTCTACCATCGGCGTCTATGGCGACCACGACGGCGGCTGGGTCGACGAAGACACCCCGCCGCAATCCACGCTCGAGCGCGCCCGCCTGCGGGTTTCCGCCGAGCAAGCCTGGATGGACGCAGCGCAAGGCGATGCCGCGATCCTCAGGCTCGCCGGCATCTACGGTCCCGGCCGCAACGCGTTGACGACGCTGCGCGCGGGGACGGCCCGGCGCATCATCAAGCCCGGCCAGGTCTTCAACCGCATCCACACCGACGACATCGCGAGCGCGATCATGGCCGCCGTGAACCATCGTGGCGGCGGCATCTGGAACGTCTGCGACGACGAGCCGACGCCGCCGCAGGACGTGATCGCCTATGCGGCGAAGCTGATGGGCGTTCCGCCGCCGCCCGAAGAGGATTTCGCGACCGCCGAGATGTCGGCGATGGCGCGCAGCTTCTATGCCAACAGCGCCCGCGTCTCCAATGCGAAGCTGAAGCGCGAGCTTGGCGTCACGCTAGCCCACCCGACCTATCGGCACGGCCTCGATGCGCTGTGGCGTACGGACGAAGGACGATAGGTTCCGCCACGTCCCAACCGCCTCCCAGACATGCCCGGTGCGCGCTTGACTTCATTGCAGCCGGGTCGTGATCTAGGCGTCGAGCGAGCCAGCGCCTAACGAGCTCGCGTCCTGGGAGGATGCCATGAACAAGACGATCGCTGTGATCGCGGCGGCGACTGCCGTCATCGCGCTCGGTGCAGCACGCGCCGCGCCGCTGCCCGAAGCAAGCCCCGACGATGTCGGCTTCTCCAAACAGGGCCTCACCCGTCTCGACGATTTCTTTGCGCGGGAGATCGCCGCCAAGCGCGTGCCCGGCGCGGTCGTCGCCATCGCGCGTGACGGCAAGCTCGTGCACTACAAGGCCTATGGCATGCTCGACCCGGACAAGGGCACGCCCATGCCGGTCGACGCGATCTTCGCGCTGGCCTCGATGACCAAGCCGATGGCGGCGGTGGCGGGCCTGACGCTGATGGAGCAGGGCCGGCTGCCGCTGCAGGCCAAGCTGTCCAATTACTATCCCGGCTTTGCCGACATGAAGGTCGGCGTGACCGAGGCCAATGGCTCGCTCAACCTTGTGCCCCAGGCCTCGCCGATCTTCATCCACGATCTCTACCGGCATACGTCGGGATTGATGTATGGCGGCCGCCCGGACTCGTCGAGCCCGGTGGCGCGGCAATACCCCGACGGCGTCGCGCCGGCGATCGAAGGCGACACCCAGGCCTTCATCGACCGCATCACGAAGCTACCGCTGGCGCATCAGCCCTCGACCGAATTCGAATACGGCTTTTCGATAGACGTGCTCGGCGCGGTGGTCGAGAAGGTGAGCGAGCAGAAGCTCGGCGAATATCTCGCCGCCAATGTCTGGCAGCCGCTCGGCATGAAGGACGCCACCTTCCACCCGACCGATGCGCAGCGCCCTCGCCTCGCCCGTCCCTTCGCCAACGATCCGCTGACCGGCAAGCCGCAGTCGATCAAGCTGCTGGATAGCCCGACCAAGTTCGATTGCGGCGGCGCCTGCTCGTTCGCGACGATGGGCGACTACGTCCGCTTCGGCCAGATGCTGCTGAACGGCGGCGAGCTCGACGGCCAGCGCATCCTCTCGCCCAAGACCGTGCACCACATGACGACCAACCATCTCGGTCCCGAGATCAAGAACAACGTGGCCAATGTCGAGCCGCATCGCGCCGGCTTCGGTTTCGGCCTTGCGGTTGCGGTCCGCACCAGCGAGGGCCTGTCGTCGGTCCCCGGCAATCCCGGCGAGTTCACCTGGAACGGCGCTTACGGCACGCAGTTCTTCTGCGATCCCCGGGAGCGTCTCGTCGTCGTGGTGGGAACGGCCGCGCCCGGCGAGCTCAGGAAATATTTCCGCGAGCAGGTCCAGGACATCGTCTATGGCGCGATGACGAAGTGAGAGCGCTGCACCCATGCGAAAAGGGCGGCCAATCGGCCGCCCTTTTGTTTTGACCCGGCCTCAGCCCAGGACGCCGTATTTCCTGAACCAGGCCTCGGCCTGCTTCCAGGCATCCTCCGCCGCGTCCTTCCGATAGCTGCCGCGGTAATCGGCGTGGAAGCCGTGCGGCGCTTCCGGGTAGATCTTGAACTCGGCGGTCTTCTTGTTCTCCGCCAGCGCGGCTTTCATCTGCTCGACCTGGGCAACGGGAATGCCGGTATCGGCACCGCCATAGAGGCCGAGCACCGGCGCCTTCATCTCGGGCGCGAGCTGCATCGGGCTCTTCGGCCAGAGCGGATTGGCGGGATCGACGACCGTGCCGTAGAAGGCGACGCCGGCCTTGAGCGCGCCGCTATGGGCGGCATATTCCCAGACCGTGCGCCCGCCCCGGCAGAAGCCGATGATGCCGAGCTTGGCCGCGTCGCCGCCCTGCGACCCCGCCCAGGCCACCACCGCGTCGAGGTCCGACAGCAGCTCGGCGTCGGGCTTGGCATTGACGATCGGCAGGAGGTCCTTGATGTCCGTAATCTTAGTGAGATCGGTGCCCTTGCGGAAATAATAGTCGGGCGCGATCGCGAATGCGCCGAGCTTGGCGAGGCGCCGCGTCACGTCCTTGATGTATTCGTGCAGGCCAAAGATCTCCATCGCCACGATGATGACAGGCGCCTTGGTGTTGCCGGCCGGGCGGGCGAAATAGGCGGGCATCTCCTCGGATCCGACCTTGATCTTGGCCTCGCCGACCTGGAGCCCGCCAGTGTCGGTCGTGATCGGCTCGGCGCGCACGGGCCCGGCCGCAAGCGTATAGCCGGCCGCCACGGCCGCCGTGGCGCTCATGAATCCGCGGCGCGAGACCGGGGCGACTTTCGTCAGCCCGACGACGTCGGACGTCACGGTGGTTTCGAAGCTCATCAATCTATCCCTTCCTGCTGCACATGGTGTTTTCCCCCTGGGGCGCCGCATTCGCCAATACTTGCCGGCGAAACGCAAATCACCAGCCTGCGAGCACCTAAATCTTCACGCCGCACCCTTCCTCCGTTTCACCGGCGCCGTCTCCGGCATCTGGCTCATTGCGACGTCCAACCCAGCGTGGCGCAGCTTGCTCGATTCCGATCGACGGTTTGACATCCCTTATGCCGATGGGCGGACTTAACCGTCTAGCTGCGTTGCATCGCAACATCCATTAACCCAGAAGAATGGTTCTCCTCGCGGCTGATCACGCCGTCATCCGCGGCAGGCAATACGCGCGTTCGCGGATTCGACCCGCTGACCCGCAACAAATGGGCACTGCGGTGCCTGCAACGACACATCATGTTGCTGACGCCTCGCATCTCGCCGTCGTTCGCACGTGCGCCGTCGTCATTTGATTGAAATTTTCGGATGAGTTGAGCGCTGCGGTTTACTCGAACTTTCTTTGTGACGCCCTAGTTCCACGTCCGGAAGTTCCTTCTCCGGCGAGGAAGAGCTTCTTCCTCAGGCGACCGTCCGTCGTCCGGCAACGGACGAGACCGCCGCAGGACCTCATTCTCGTCAGTCCTGATTGCGCTACCCAAGGCTCAATTGAATAAAACTTTATCCGCCCCCGGACCTGAAATGAATTTGGCACGTGAATCGATTGAACTGCTGGAGCAGGTTGCGCGCATCCTGTGGTTCGAAGGCACCAAGCACGGCTTGCGCGACCGCGAGTGGATGGCGCTGCGCTTCCTCTCCCGCGCCAACCGCTTTTCCCGGACACCGTCGGCGCTCGCGAGTTACGTCGGCACCACGCGCGGCACCGCCTCGTTCATCATCGGGGAGCTCGAGCGGCTCGGCTATATCGAGCGCAAGCGCTCGTCGACGGACAAGCGCTCGGTGATGCTGAGCGTGACGCAGCAAGGCAAGAAATTCCTGGTGCGCGACCCCGTCAACGTTCTCGTCGAGGCGATTGCCGGGCTCGAAGACGACGTCAAGATTCGCTTCCGCGACACGTTCCGCCACGTGCTGGATCAGTCGGACGCAGCCGAGCAGCGCCACCACACCGACGTCTGCAAGCGCTGCATCTTCCTCCGGGAAGAGCGCCCCAGCACCGACAGCAAGGCGCCGGCCGAGTTCAGCTGCCGCCTATTCAGGTCGCCGATCGCGGAAGCCGAGGTCGATCTGCTATGCACCAGCTTCGAACATCATCGCCAATAGAAAACAGGCTTGGCTTCAGGGCGCAGCTTTTCGCGACGAATAGACGACGCCCCCGCTCGTCTCCACCACCAGACGTCCGTTCTCGCTCCGGATCTCCTCGATGCGGCCGAGACCGGGCACCTGCTGTCCGAGCACGGCCTCGATGACGCCGTTAGGGCCCTGCAGGATCGCAATGCCTTCATAGGCCTGGCGGACCGACCAGCCCTTGATCACCTTCCGCGGCACGGACGAGCGCTCGGACGGCGCCACCGAGCCCGTGAACTCGGGCGCCGCGACCGACGCCATCATTGCCCCCTGCGGCGACGACGGCTGCGATTGCACCGTTGCCGGCGCGGGCGCCTGGACCTGCACCTGGGCGAGCTTGTCGAGCTTTGCCGTCGAGGACGAGCTCACCCGCTCGATGCGGTCCAAATTCTCCGCAAACCGGCCGAAGCGGTCGTTGGTCGCCTTGCTCGACTGATCGACCGCGGTGCGCAGGCCATCGAGATTTTCCGACACGCCCGAAACCTGCTTGCGCAGCTGCGCAACGGTCTCGCGCAGGATCCTGATTTCCGTATTGGCCGCGACGTTGGTCTGCGCGGGTTGCGTGGTGAGATAGGCGATCACGCCGGTGCAGGCACAGACCACGAGAACGGCGGCGCCTGCCAATGTTGCGAGCGGCGCAACCCAGGTCGGACGGGGCGGCGGCGGCTTGGCGACGATCACGGCCGGCTTCATCACGGTCTGCGGAGGCTTGGGTATCGCCATCTTGTCGAGACGCGCCTTGGCGCGAATGCGTTTCAGCCCTTCGAGCGCTTCCTTCGCGAGAACTTCGTCACTCGTTGCGGGCGAAGCACGTTTTACATTTGCTGCAGGCTTGTTTGCGCGCGCCGTATTCTCATTGATATCGCGCGGCTCGGAAGCCGGCTTCGCCGTCGCGGAAACATCAGCGGTCGCGTTGGGACGAGCTTGTCCATCGGACAACATGTGAAAATGCTCCGTTCGGTTCGGTCTGTCGAACGGTGACGTTATTTGTCGAAGCTTGCCTGAAACGTGCGCATCGAAAGATCTTCATCGCGCGCGATGTGACATCGCGAAGACAAATCTCGCCACGCACGTGGCGAGAGTGCGACTCGAAAGACACACCCTCGCCAAGATTTCGCCAAGCTGGAGTCGCGATGCCGCCCATGAGTCGAATTGTCGCATGTGGAAAAGCCAGCACACGCATCAATCCCGGGTTGAAAAAACACCGGTTTGCATGAACCGCAGCACTACCTGAAATAGCTGTAATTATACGGAGATACGGAACACTACGACCGTCACGGTGCGAAACTAGTTCGGATTCCAAATCAACTGATGCGATTGAATATATCAAGAAACAACCCGAAACGAATCAACAGCATCAAACACACATAGCAATCGCTTTTTTCCGCACGCTTGATCGGAAATCGGCAAGCGTTACGGTCCTAACAAGTGATTCTCGCCAGTTGGCGAGGAGATCGGCAAAAGTTTCAGTGGCGTACGGACGCGATGAGCAACTTGGCGCAACTGTTCTAGGTCGTTTCTCAATTCGCTCCGCGAGGTGATCCGTAAGACACCCGCCGAGCCTCACACAGTAAGCGTTCAGTATCGAGTCGAAGTAACAGGCCTGCACACGCAGGCACTGAATGCGTAGGGCTGCCCGCGAATATCGAAACCATAACAACGGTTCGCGGGAAGGAATGTCGTCAAACAGCACGTTGCCGAGCCGGGCATCACAAACAACCAACCGGCCGCAACAAGTGTGAAACAGGGGCGAAAGACTGATGTATATAATCGTTGATGATCGCGAGAGCGTCGCGAACAGCTACGTGGGAGGCCTCGTTCGCGAAGGCGTATCCTCGATCGGATTCTCCTCCGGGGAATTCTGGGAATGGCTGCAATCCGCCAGTGAATCGGATCTGGCGGCGGTCGACGCCTTCCTGCTCGGGGATTGCGACGCCCGCGGAAGCCTGCCGCGGGCCATGCGCAAGCGCTCCTCGGCTCCCATCATCGCCATGAGCGGCCAGAAGATGCTCAAGAACACCCTCGAGCTGTTCGAGTCTGGTGTCGACGACGTCGTGCACGTGCCGATTCACCTTCGCGAAATCCTCGCCCGGACGGCCGCGATCGCGCGCCGCCGGGTGGGCGAGCTGCCAAGGCCCTGCGAAAACAGGATCCAGGTCTTCTTCAACGGCCGGGATCCCGAGATCGCGGGCCACGCCCTCACCCTGCCCCGCCGCGAACTGCGCATCCTCGAATACATGGTCAGCAACCACGGCAAGTGGATCACCAAGACGCAGATCTTCAACGCGGTCTACGGCATCTTCGAATCCACGTTCGACGAGAGCGTGATCGAGAGCCACGTCAGCAAGCTGCGCAAGAAGCTGCGCGACCGGCTCGGCTTCGACGCGATCGTGGCCCGGCGCTATGTCGGCTACCGCCTCGACATTCCCGCCGGCGACAACCTCGACGAGCCGATGCAGGAGCTCGACGAGGTCGGCATCCTCCTGAACCGGACGCATTCCGCCCCGGCCGCGTACTCCGCCGGAAACTGACCCGGCAGGCGCCTGCCATCAAACCGGCAACGGCCTCCGCGAATCAGCTTCGCGGAGGCCGTTGCACGTTTGGGGGAAGGAGACGATGAGATGATCTTTGCCGAGCGACGATGACGTGCGTTTTCTCGATAACGCCGAGGATGGCATCTGGCACGTCGGCGGCACCTCTGAGTGCACGCCTCGTCCTTCGAGACGGCGCTGACGCGCCTCCTCAGGATGAGGCTATTCGGCGCCGATATGCCCTGAAATTGGTGCCACGCACTCCGTGCTCATCCTGAGGGCCCGCCAACGGCGGGCGTCTCGAAGGATGGCCGCAGAAACGGCCCCTAACGTCGAGCCGTCGCGGCTTACGGCTTCGATTGGAATTCTTCCTTGGAGACGTAGTTGAAGTCCTCGACCAGGACGTCCTGGACGATGTCGGCCTGCATGCGCTCGTTGACGCGTTGCTTGATGGCCGTGGTCAGGATGGAGAGGTCGTAGCGGGCGAGCTTGCGGAAATCGAGGCGATCATCCGCATAGATCCGGCGGAAGGCCTCGTCGACGACGAACGGCTCCGGAGGAACGTTGAGCTGGTGCATGGTCCGCGCCTCCACGGTGTAGACGAAGCGCGCGACGATATAGCCCTGCACCGATCCGTTCTCGACCATGGGCACGCTCAGCGCCCGCGTCTTCTGGTATTGCAGCCCGTCGAGATATTCGTCCTTCGCCGGCAGGAGGCTGCCGTTCTCCTTCCAATAGGCCACCCCATAGCTGGTGCCCGCGGTGAGGATGCAGACCCAGAGCCCGGCCAAGACCAGCCTGATCATCTTCCGTCCTGCGCTGCGCGACCGGTATAGGTGCCGTCCGACTCGGCTTCCTTGATCGCCTTGACGATGATGCCGGCGACCTCGCGCACCGCGTCATAGTGCATTTCGAGGACGGAGCGGTTGCGCTCGAGCTTCTCGCGCAGCCGCTGAATCTGCTCGGTGACCTCGATCTCGCCGCCGAGATGCATCCGCGCCCGCATCAGGCGGACAAATTCGAGCATGCTGCGGCTCTTGCGCGCGCTGAACTCGTCGAAGTCGATCTTCTGCCCCGTGGTGAGCGCGACGGTCTCCTCCTCGACGATGCCTTCGAGCCGGCGGATCGCCGTCAGGAGGCCACGCACCTCGTCCGAACTGGTCGCCTCCGCGCCGTCGGGCACAGCCTCGCTGCTGATGACCGGCAGCAGCACGGGCAGCAGCGCATCGTCGGCCGCCGCCTCCGTCGTGATCATCTCGATATCCGCGACCGGCTGTTCGATCACCATGGCCGCCGCGCTGTCTTGTGCCTGCATAGGAAATTCACCCCTCAACGTCTGTCACCCATTCCTCGTATCGTCATCCGGCCTTGCCTGCCGGGCCAGGCGGCGGCGGATGCGCGGCGGCGAGCCGCTCGGCAATGCCGATGCCCTTGCCCTTCGCCAGCTGGTTGCCAAGCTGCTCGGCCAGCATCGACTTCCAGACGCCGCCCGCGGTGCCCTTGCCGAACACCTCCTCGGACTCCTTCGGCAGCATCGTCTCGACGAAGGTCTGGAGGATGAACGCCTCGAACTTGCGGTACACCTCACCGGAGGCCGGCGCCTTGATCACCCGCACCGGCGCGCCGTTCACCGCATCCGATTGCACTGCATTCGACGGCATATCGGCCGTACTGGTCGCGGATCGCTCGGCGGCGGCCGCCGCGGCCTTGCCGACCTCGGCGTCCATCGTCGCGGCGAAGTTCGCATCAGAGGATTTCAACGCGTCGAGCTTCGCGGTCGCCGCGCGCTGCGTCACGGGATCGCCGGCCTCGAGCACGTCGAGAACGAGGTCGGGTGTCGCTGTCACGATCATGTCTTGTTCCGGTTGGCTGGCCGTGGCGTCCACGCGCCCACGGCAGGGCTTAGTCCCGTCATTTCCTCGAGGGAGCGCTTCTCGGCGTCGCGGAGCTTGTCAGCCAACGCCGCCTTCGCGACCTCCTGGAGCTGCTTCACGCGGCGGTTCTCTGCCCGAACCCGATCGAGCTGCTGGGCGGCCTGCGCCTCGACCGCGCGCGCACCGACGCTCGCCCTGTTGAGGCGTCGCGCGATCGAATCGCTCGATGAGCCCGCCGGCGGCTTGCCGTCGTTGAGCGCGCCGACCAGCCATTCCTGCTCGTCCTGCAGGCTTCTCTCCTGCTGCCGCAGCTGGGCAAGCTGCCATTCGGACAGCCGGAGCTGCAGCTTCACCAGCGAAACCATCCGGCCGAGCTTGTCCGCGCGCGAGGTCATGCCGGTCACCCCGCCAGCCAGGACGAGACACCGAGCATGAATTGCGTCAGCAGCTCGTCGCTCGTGAGGTAGAGCAGCAGGAAGCCGCCGAACAGCACGAAGGGCACGGAGATGAAGTAGACCGGAATCGCCGGCGTCAGCTTGTTGATCAGCCCGACCGCCAGGTTGACGATCACGGAATAGACGATGAAGGGGCTTGTGATGCGCAGCGTCAGCACGAAGGCTTCCGACAGGCGGCCGACGAGCTGGTCGAGCGCCATGCTGCCGCCGATCCTGCTCCCGGGCTGCCAGACGTCGTAGGAGTTCATCAAACCGCGCAAGACTTGCCAATGCTGGTCGGTGATGAAGAACAGCGTGGTGACGCCCGCCATGATCAGCGGTACCAAAGCCGGCGCCGGGTCGGTGTCGGCGACCGGCGTGCCCGGGATGTTGCTGAGGCCGATCGCGCTCGCCATCACGGTTGCCATGGTCTGGAGCGCGAGAAAGAACACGCGCCCGCCGAGCCCGATGACGCTGCCGACCAGGAGCTCCGAGCAGATCAGGAGCGCCAGCGTCAACGGGGCCGCGTTTTCCGTCAGCGGCTTCAGAATGGCGATCAGGATCGGGGCCAGCGCAAAGGTCGTGACCAGTGCCACGAACAGGCGGACCTGGGCGGGCACGTTGACGCTGGAATAACCTGGCACCAGCATCAGGCAGGCGCCGATGCGGCAGAACACGATGAACGTCACCAGCACGCTGTCGGTGAGGCCGTTGATCACGAGATGGCTCCGAGCGCCCTGATCTCCGCGCTGCGCGCCACCTCGACATGCGACAGGATCGGCAATGTCGGGAACACCCGCTCCAGGATCATCCGGACATAGGGGCGCGCTTCCGGCGTCACCGCCAGCACCACGCTGGTGCCGTTCTCGGTGAACTTGCGGATCGCCGCGGAGGCCTCGGTCGCGAACTGCTCGATCAGGCGCGGATCGGCGTCGAACTCGACGACGTCGCCCTTGGCGTCGCGCTTCAGGCTCTGGTGGAACGCGAGGTCCCAGCGGTTGCCGAGGCGGACCACGTTGAGCACGCCGTTGTCGGAGAGGTCGCCGCAGATCTGCTGGGCAAGGCGCGTGCGCACATGCTCGGCGACCTGCTCGGAACGCCGCACATGGGGCGCGATCTCGGCGATCGCCTCGAGGATGAGGTGAAGGTTGCGAATGGAGACCCGCTCGGCCAGCAGGATCTTCAGGATCGCCAGCAGGCCAGAATAGGAGATCTGCGAGGGACAGAGATCCTCGACGAGACGCTTGTATTCGGGATCGAGCCGGTCGAGCAACGCGCGCATGTCCTTGTAGGACAGCAGCTGGGCGAGGTTCGCCCTGATCACCTCGCTGAGATGCGTGAGCAGCACCGAGAGATTGTCGACGGGCTTGCACCCCTGCCGCTTGACCTCGTCGGTGAAGGCTTCCGTCACCCACAGCGCCTTCATGCCGAACGCGGGCTCGATCACCTCTTCGCCCGGCACGTCGGGCTTGCCGTCCTTGTCGACCAGCACGAGCACCTCGCCGAGCCTGAGCTCGCCATGGGCGACGCGGGTGTCGTGGATCCGGATCTGGTAGCCCTTGGGATCGATCGACAGATTGTCCGAGAGCTTGATCTCGGGAATGACGAAGCCGTACTGCTTGGCGAATTTCTTGCGTATCTTGGCGACACGGTGGGCAAGCTCAGTGCGCGATCCCAGCAGATGGACCGAGAGGTGGCCACCCAGTGCCAGCTCGATCTCGGCGGTCTTGAGCTGCTCCTTGACCGATTCCTTGGCCTCGGTCTGGGCGCGCTCGTCGGCCTTGCGCGCATCCTCCTTCTGCTTCAGGGCGGCCTGCTGCTTCGGCAGCGAGTATCCCACGAAGGCCATGACGCCGCCGAGCAGCATGAAGGGCGCGAGCGGCAGCCCCGGCATCAAGGCGAGCACGAACATCATCAGCGCCGCGGCCGACACCGCGCGCGGATAGCCGCCGAGCTGGCGCAGCACCGCCTGCTCGGCCGAACCCCTCGTGCCGCCCTTGGAGACCAGCAGGCCCGCCGACAGCGATACGATCAGCGCCGGCATCTGCGACACCAGACCGTCGCCGACGGAGAGCTTGGTATAGACGTCGGCGGCACGCGACAGCGTCAGCCCGTGGTGGGTGACACCGATGATGATGCCGCCGAAAATGTTGATGGCTGTGATGAGCAGGCCGGCAATGGCGTCGCCCCGGACGAATTTCGAGGCACCGTCCATGGCGCCGAAGAAGGCGCTTTCCTCTTCGAGCTCGCGGCGGCGGCGCTGCGCTTCCTTGTCGTCGATCAGGCCGGCGGACAGATCGGCGTCGATCGCCATCTGCTTGCCGGGGATGGCATCCAGGGTGAAGCGCGCGCCGACTTCGGCGATACGTGTCGCGCCCTTGGTGATCACGACGAAATTCACCGTGACCAGGATGGCGAAGATGATCAGACCGATCACGAAGTCGCCGCCCATCACGAACTTGGAGAAGCCGGCGACGACATGGCCGGCGGCCTGCTCGCCCTCGCCGCCGCGCGACAGGATCAGTCGGGTGGTCGCGACGTTCAGCGCCAGGCGCAGGATGGTCGCGATCAGCAGCACGGTCGGGAAGGCAGAGAAGTCGAGCGGTCGCTGGATCCACAGTGCGACCATCAGGATCAGCGCCGACAGCGCGATCGAGAATGCGAGGCCAAGATCGATCAGGATCGGCGGGATCGGCAGGAACAGGATCGTGAGCATGGCCACGATGCCGCCCGCGAAAAAGGCGTCGGCCCCCAATCGTCGTGGGGTCGGCAGGCTAGCAGCTAACGTATCGGCCATGGGTCACCGGCAGAGGGTCCGCCCCCAATCTGCCGTGCAAAGCTTACGCGAGGGTGGTGGCCGAGCGCCGCTGCGGATCAGAAGCCGTGCTCGATGTGCGAATAGACCATCTCGGTGAAGGTCGAGAGATGCGCGCCGATGAAGGAGCCGGAGACGGCAACGACCAGCAGGATGACGATGATCTTCGGAACGAAGGTCAGCGTCACCTCCTGGATCTGGGTCAGGGCCTGGATCAGTGCGATCGCGGTGCCGACCAGCATCGCGGCGCCGACCGCGGGCCCGGAGGCGACGATGATGGTCCAGATCGCGGCCTGGACGATATCGAGGGCGTCGCGCTCGTTCATGACTGGCTGATCGTGAGGCCGGGCCCGACCGCGACCTTGGTGCCGTCCTGGAGGGTCGCAATGGAGCCGTCGCTGTTGATGGCGACCGACACGACCTTGCCGCTGAAGCTGGCGCCGGTGGAGTCGGTGAAGCTGACGGTCTTGCCGATCAGGCTGTTGGCCTGCGACAGGGATTGCGACGACAGCAGCGCGTCCAGCTTCGAATTGGTCTGCATCGCCTGCTCGACCGTCGAGAGCTGGGCGAACTGGCTCATATATTGCGAGGTGTCCATCGGATTGGTCGGATCCTGGTTCTTCATCTCGGCGATCAGGAGCTGAAGAAACGTATTGTAGTCGACGCCGGAGCTCGCCGTCGTCGTGTTGGATCCGGTGGCATTCGACGAGTTGCTCGTACTGTCGGTCGCGCTGGTGACGTTCATGGTTCTCTCCGCTGTCAGGCAGCTTCGACGGGGGAAATGGCGATTGCGCCGGCCAGGATGGCCTGCTCCACCGGGAACAGGGCCCGGATCCGCTTGAGCGCCTCGAAGTAACGGGTCGTCTCGACCAGCTCGTTGACTGCCCCGAGCCCGTCCAGCATCTCGCGGCTTTCGCACACGGCGCACAGGGCCGCGGAATGCTGCGCGTACAGCGCCGCGGCGTCGCGGATGTCGGTCGGGTTCATCAGCATGAGCTGGACGATGAAATAGAGCTGCCGCAGCGCCGTCGTGGCGTCGGACGCCTGCATGACCTGCCCTTCGAGCAGGAACATCACGTCGTTGACGAGCTCGACGGAGACCTTGCGGTCCACGCGCAGCACCGCGCCGTTGATGTAGATTCGTTCGCCCGCCCGCAAGGAAACTTTCATTAAAGCGCGTCTCGGATCAGGCGGTTGATTTCGATGAGCTGCATCACGTCGTTCGACCGCTCCTCGCGGAGGCGATCGGCTTCCTTGACGACCCACAGGCCGATCGAGATGATGTCGGCGCGCAGCTTTTCCGGCAGGCCGTTCTCGGGGTGCGAGAGATCCTCGATGAAGATCGTCCACAGCCGCCGCACATAGAGCAGGCTCTCGACCAGGTCCTCCAGGCTGAAGCGCCCACGCTGGAGCCGCTCGAGCCGGTCGATGCCGAGGCTGAGGGCCTGCCGCTCGCGCCCCCGCGCCTCGTAACCACTCTCGTCGACGACCGCTTCATAGGCTTCAAACGTCATCAGAACCACTCTGCGCTGGAGACCGAATTACAGGACAAGGTGCGAACCAGACCCTAGAGATAGTTGATGAGGCTGATCTGCTGGAGCTGCGAGGTCAGCGCGAGCGCCGTCTTGATCTGGGTCTGCAGGGTGTTGACCCGGACCGAGGCCTCGGTCGGGTCGACCGCTTCCAGCTTGACGATCTGGTTGTTGAGGATGTCCTTCTGGATCTTCAGCTTCTCGGTTGCGCCAGTGACCCGCTGCTGGATCGAGCCGACGGTGCCGCCGAGCACCGCGAGATCGTTGATCGCGCCGCTGACGAGACTGATGGCCTTGTCGACCACAACCTGGAACGTCGGCTTGCTCAGGCTGGTGTTGCCGAGATCGGTGAGCATCGTGTAGGCCTCGGCCAGCTTGCGGAAGCCGGGCTGGTTGGCGCTGACCGAGCTGTCGACGACCTCGGTCGTGGAGATGCGGCTCGACAGCGTCTGGTCCGTGGCCGACGACCAGTTGGTGTTCCAAGCCGGGCTTGCGAACTCGGGATCGAGGGTGTTGTCGAGGAAGTTCTGCATCTGCGCCGGCGTGATCGTGCTCACGCTGGCCGAGGACTGCGGGAAGCCGAAGCCCGTGGGCGGGATCGCCGCGAAATCCGCGTCGAGGGCATTCTTGCTGGTCGAACCGGCTACATAGTTTGCGACCGGCACGGTCTGCGTATTGATGCCGCCGAACAGATACGCCCCGTTATAGGAGACGTTGAGCGCGCCGATGAGGTCCTGAAGGTTGGCGGACGCGCTCGGCAGGATGATCTTCGCGCCGCTGTCGGCGTCGCGGGCCGCGATCAGGTTCTTGAGGAATTCCGAGGCCGTGGTTCCGAGCTGCGTGATCCGATTCTGGGTCACGTCGAGGCGCCCCGACACCAGCTCGTTGGTGTCGACCAGCTGGTCGGCGAAGTTGAAATCGGCGCGCAGCGCCAGGTCGCGGCCCGTCCCCGTGCCGAGCTCGAGGCCGACATCGGCGAAACGGCCGGTGGTCGCTTCCTTCGAGGCCTTGGTCAGCGCGCTCTGGTTGTTCGTGATCGACGACCTCAGCGATGACGACAGCATCAGGGTCGAGATGTAATTGGCGCTCATCATGACTTAATTCCCCACGGCAGCCAGCAGGCTCTGCAACATCTGATCGACGGTCGAAATGATCTTGGACGAGGCCGAATAGGTGCGTTCGACCTGGAGCATCAACGCCATCTCGTCGTCCATGTTGACGCCGGCGACGTTGGACAGCGCCGCGGTGCTGCGGTCGAGCAGCGTGTTCTGGTACTGGACGCTGTCGTCGGCGGCCTTGCGATGGCTTTCGATCCAGCTCGCCGAGGACGAGGCGAACTCGATCACGCTGCCGCTCGGCTTGCCTTGCGCCGTGACGTCGAACGGCTGCGGCGCGCTCATGTTGTTGATGAGCTGCTGGAGCCGCGTCGAGAAGCCGGCATTGCCGGTCGTGTTGTAATTATACGCGGGAACGCCGCTGATCGCGCCGTCGCGCAGCAGGTTCGGGTTTCCGCCCGCTGCCGGATCGACCGACGCCGCGACCGAGATCGTGCCGGCGAGACCGACCGAGATGGTCGCGCTCGCGGGCATCGCGGGCGAGCCGGGATAGGTGAAGAGGCCTGGCCTGTCGGCCAGCGTCGGGACGGGCGATTGATCGCTTTCCTTGAAGGCATCGATCAGGCCGCGCGCGACTTCGTCGAGCTGGCTCTGATACGTCACCGTGTCCTGGTCGCGCAGCTGGGCTAGGCCGGCGAGCTTGCCGGATTTGAGCGGCATGACCGAATTGGCGCCGGTCACCGGGACGCCGTCGATGAAGACGGCATTGCCCGTGGTGCCGGCCGTGTAGGCGTTGGTCGGCGCGAAACTGACGGTCCGCGCCGTCTTGTCGAACAGCACGACGCCGCTGTCGGTATAGAGCGCCGCATCCCCGTTGGGACGCAGCGACATGGTGACGCCGAGCTCCTGCGACAGCTTCGAGACGATGCTGTCGCGCTGGTCGAGATAGTCGGTGACGTCGTCGCCGGTGGTCGTGCCCTTCACGATCGCGGTGTTGACGGTCTGGAACTGGGTGAGGAGCTGATTGATGTTAGTAACCGACGTCGTCATGTCGACGTCGGCCTGTTCGCGGACCGACTGCACGGTCTTGGTGGCCTGGTTGAGCGCCGTCACCATGTCCTTGGCGGAGGTCACGGCGGCCTGGGCCAGCGTCGCATTGTCGGTGGAGTTGGCGTATTGCTGCAGCGCTTGCTTCAGCTTGTTGAGCTGGGCGGTGGGCGATTGCTCGAGCTCGGGATCGTCCACCGTCGATGCCGCGATCTTCTGCAGGCCGTCATAGATCACGCTCTGCTTGGCCGACGACGAGGTCGCGACCAGGACGTTGTTGTAGAGGCCGGAAGAGGCCGCACGCTGGATCGCGGCGACGTAGACGCCGGCGCCGGGGAAATTGTCCAGCATGGTGAGCTTGCGCGAATAGCCGGGGGCACTGGCCCCGGCGATGTTGCGCGAGATCGTCGCCGACTGGATGCCCGACGCCATGAGCGAGGAGCGGGCGGAGTTGAGAGCGGCGGTAATGGACATGACGTATTCCGGCCCGAAACGAGCGCTGAAGAGTTCAGCGCTTCAGGTTGACGACGACGTCCAGCAGGTCGGCGCCGGTCTGGAACGATTTCGAGTTCGCGGTGAAGCCGCGCTGGGCTTCGATCATCGAGGTTAGCTCGTCCGCGAGGTCGACGTTGGAATCCTCCAGCGCACCTGACTTGACGGTGCCGAGACCGCCCTGGCCGGCGAGGCCGACCTGCACGTTTCCGGACTCCAGATTGGGCGAATAGACGTTGCCGACCTCCGGCGTCAGGTGATCCGGGCTCGGCACGGTCGCGAGTGCGATCTGGAAGCTCGGCAGCGTGGTGCCGTTCTTGAGCACGGCGGTGACGATGCCCTTGTCGTCGATGTTCACCTTCTCGACCGCGGACGGAGCGTTGCCATCGACCGTTGCCTTGAAATCGAAGGCGGCCGCGACCTGGGTCATGGCCGACATGTCGATATTGAAGGCTGCGGAGCCGCCGGGGATCGCGACCGAAAGCGAGGTCGGGCTCGCGGCGGCGAGCTTGCCCTTGCCGGTCGCGGTGACGTCGAAACTGAACGCAGTCGTGGCAGAGGGACCGCCCGTCAGCGACGTCGCGCCGTTGTAGACTTCGATGTCCCAGGTGTTCGCGCCGGTCTTCGCCGCGTAGACGTCGAGCGTCACCGCGTTGCCGATATTGTCGTAGGTTACCATCGACGTCTTCGAGGTGTAGTTGGACGGACCAGCCGCAGCGGCTGGTGCAGCAACAACCGCCGCACTCGGATCGAGGTTGGCGGCCACGGTCGCCTTGGTCGACGGCGCAGCCTGCAGCGCCATCTGGTTGACGTTGATGACCTGCAGACCGCCGAAGCCGTTGGCGGCAACGGTCGGCACCGCGCCGTTCGCGATGTTGTAGCCCATCAGCTGGAAGCCAGCGGTGTTGACGAGGTTACCGGTGTTGTCCGGCACGAAGGCGCCGGCGCGGGTCAGGAAGTTGTTTCCGTTTGCGTCCTGCACCACGAAGAAGCCGTTGCCCTGGACCGCAAGATCCGTCGTCGACGTCGTGAAGTGATAGTTGCCGGCGTCGGAGATGGCGTAGCGGACCGTGGTCTCGACCGCGCCGGAATCGTAATTGCCGGAGCCGCTCTTCAGGATCAGCGAGGAGAATTCGGTGGAAGCCCGCTTGTAACCGGTCGTGTTGACGTTGGCGATGTTGTCCGAGACCGTCGACAGCTTGTTGGATTGCGCGTTCATCCCGGAAACACCGGTGCGCATAACACCATACAGGCTCATGAAAGGGGCTCCTTTGGTAGGTTGCAGTTACAATGGGGGGTCTTGCTTGCGCGGGGCTGATGATTTGGGACGATGCACAACTTATCGTCGTGGCATCGTTCGTTGCTTAGGTCGTCACGTCATGTCGTCTTCGGTTGGCAGAAGGATCGCGCCTTGTCTGTCCAGGCGCCGAAGCCGCTCGAGACGAGATGCGCGACGATGTGGCAGACATAGCGCTTCTGCGCCGGCTGATTGTTGGGACCCGCATTGTAGCGCGCGACCGCCATGGTCCAGCTGCCTTCGCGCTGCTTCAGCTCTTTGAGGAAACGCGCGGCATAGTCGACGTTTTTGGCGGGATCGAACATCGCCCGCACCGAATTGAACTTGTCGCCGTGGAAATGGTGATTGATCTGCATGCAGCCGAGATCGATCAGCTTGATGCCCTTGCCGCGTATCGCCTCGAAATTCGCCATGGCGTCATCGAGATCCCTCGCGAACACAGTCTGGCCGTCGGCCCCGAGCGCGTAAGGATGCAGCGCGCCACGCCGGCCGGTCTCGGTGAGACCGACCGCGTAGAGAATGCCGAGCGGAATCCCGTGCTGCTGGGCCGCGCGCGCCATCTCGCGCTCGCACGGGCGCGCGTTGTCGGTCGCCGCTGCCGCCGCGCCCGCGTTACAGATAAACAGGGCCGCGACTAGCCTGCTGGCCCACGTCCTGATCATGACGCGTCTCCTGGTTGGACTGGCGCTCCTGCCGGGCCTGCCTGGCATTGCCGTCGGATTGTCCGGACGAGTTGCCGGCACCGCTGAACGTTCCCTGCGACTGCGACGACGGCTGCTGCTGGCCCGAGAACTGCGGCTGCGACTGGCCGGAGCCGCTCTGGAATCCGTCCAGCGAGCCGTGCTGGACGGGCGCGACGTCGGCGACATAGCCGGCCGATTGCATGAGATCGCGGATCGAGTCGCGCTGCTGGTCCAGCATCTGGCTGGTATCCTTGCGCTCGGCCGCGAGATGGATGGACACTTCGGTGCCGACGAGACGAAGGCGTACGGTGACGTTGCCGAGTGCCGGCGGCTCGAGATTGAGGGTCAGGATCTTCAGCGGCTGATCCGGCGCATTGGTCTGGGAAGCCGTGAGATCGGGCGCTGCGGGTGCCGCGGGGCTTGCGGACTCCTTCAGCTCGGCGACGACCGCGTTGGCGACCTGTTGCGGGGCGCTGAACTGCGCCGGAGGCATATGGGTCTCCTGCTGAACCACCGTAACCTTGGTCGTTTCGGGCAGCGCATCGCGCCCCGCGGCCTTGACCGCGCGCTCGACATTGGCCGTGACCGCCTCGAAGCCCGATGTCGCGGGCATCGCGGACGGCTCGCTGTCCTGAGCAGATAACGGTTGCGGCGCTTGCTCCGACTGCGAAGCCGCGGTGCGCGAATGCGCCGGGGCCGGAGCATCATTGGACGGAGAGGCGTTGGCCGTCGCCTTCGCCGTACCCTGAATCTCACGCTTCCCCGACGACCGCTCCTCGCGCGCGGGCGCATCCTTGTCGGCGGACTGCAATTGCAGCTGCGGCTTCACAGCAGGCGCGGCCGCGATCTCCTGCCCGATCACCACGGCTGTGTTCGATGAAGCCTGAACACCCGCCTTGGCGGCATGATCGGCCGGGCGCTGCTTCTCCGACGCCTTGTCGGTCTTCTTGTCGGACGGCTCGTCGCTGGACTTTGAATGCTCCGACGTCGCGATGCGCTCGTGCGCCACCGCGTTTTTCGGCTTGTCGGTTTCGGTCGTGTGAGCCAGACGCGGGCGCAGCGGTGCGGCCTTCGCGGTCGTATCGCCGCCGTCCTCGTTCAGAGCCTGCTTGGCGAGGTTCGAGACGGTATGGAGCAGATCGTTGAACGAGGAGCTCGCCTGCGACTTGCCCCCGGCACCCTTGGCTGCGCGCGCGGTGCCGCGCATGTTCAGGCTCTCGGCGAGACCCGAGAAGAGCTGTCCGGTGGTTCCCGTGAGCTTGGTCATGGACGGCGGTCCCTGGTGAGAAGTTCGAGTTCGCCGAGCTGCTTCTGCGCGCGCGCGAGCGCCACGGTCGATGACGCCAGATCGAGACGCGCCGGCGTTGCCGGAGGCTTGGCGGCTGCGGAAGCGCCCGGGAGCGGCTTGCGGACATCGAGCGCGAGCTGCACCGTGGCGCTGAAGAGGGGAACGTCGCGCTCGGGCAGCTTCGACCGATCGACAGCCTTCAGCTCGGCGAGACCGCCGTCATATTCGTCGGTGAGCGCCCGCGCGGCGCCGCGGAGGAAATGCGCCCGCTCGCGCTCGCTGGAAGCGTCGGCGCTGAGCGTCAGTGCCCGCTCGCCGGCAAGCCGCGTCACGGCCAGCTGTCCACGCACCATCGCCGCGCGCGCGATCACCAGATAGAGCTTGAGGCGGCTCGCGCGATCGATCTGCTCCAGCAGCGCCGTGATCCGCGCAAAGCGGCGCTGGTCGAGCGCCAGGCTCGACTGCGTCAAGCCGGTGGAGAAGCGCTGCCAGAAATCGCCGGCATAGATCGAATTGCGGTAGTGGCGGAGATAGGCCAGCGTCAGGAACTCGAATTTGTCGAAATCCTCCGCCTGCCCCACCAGCAGTATCTCGCGACGCAGCGCCGCCTCCTCCACCAGCGTGCCGGGCAGCAGCAGGCGCGCATCGTCCAGGCGCTCGATCGCGAACGATGCCTCGGCGCGCGCGAACAGCGCGCCCTGCACCAGCGCGACCTGTCCGCCCAGGCCCGAGGGCAGCGTCCGCGGCTTGACGTCCTTGAGCTGCTCCCGCGCTTCCTCCTGGCGGCCCTCGACATAGGCGAGCGCGCCGTTGAACAGGCGCTCGTCCACGGCCATCCTGTCGCGCGGCAGCTTGCGGACGATTTGCGGCGCGCCGCCGCTGAGCAGGTAGATGACCACGGCCTGGCTGTTCTGCGGATTGCTCCACACGGCCGGATCGGCGGCGAGAAACTTCTCGCCGATCTGCCTGATCAGCGCGATGTGGCTGCCATGCGCGGCGGTGTCGCCGTTGGCGATGCCGTCCTGCACCGCCTGCAACGCGCGGACGAGCTCATAGGGCTCGCCCGACGGGCGCGCGGGTTGAGCAAGCCCGCTTCCCGCCGTGAACGGCAGCAGCAACAGAGCGGCGCAGAGCAGCGGCCTGATCAAGGGCGCTTCTCGCGGATCAGGATCTCGATGCGGCGGTTCTGCGCCGCTGCCGGATCGTTCTGAAGCTTCGGCCGCCGGTCGGCGTAACCTTCGACATGCTCGATCCGCTGCGCGTCGACGCCGGAGCGAACCAGCATGTAATAGGCCATCTGGGCGCGCGCGGTGGAGAGCCGCCAATTGTCGTAAGTCTCCGAACGATACGGCCGGTTGTCGGTGTGGCCGCGGACGATGATCATGCCCTGGCGCTTGGTCAGCAGCGGCCCGATCTTGTCGATCACGCGAATCAGTTCAGGCCGCGGCTCGGCCGAGCCGACCGCGAACATGCCGAAGCTCGCATCGTCCGTCAGGCTGATCAGGAGCCCCTCCTCGACCTGACGCACCTCGGCCGCCGGGCCTGCGCCCGCCTTGATGTCCGACAGCGCCTCGGCGATCGCGGACTGAAGCTGCTTGATGGTCGGCTGCTGGGCCTGCGCGGCATCGCGCGGTTCGTTCTCCTTGGCCGCATCGCCCTGACGCGCTTGCGCGGCGGCGTTGGCTTGAACGGTCGCCTGACTGTTCGCTTGGCCGGCTGCCTGGGCGCTGCCGTCGCGCGGCGATGGCGCCGGCGCGGGGGACGGCGGCAACAACGGCGACGGGTTCGCGGACGACGAATCCACACTCATGGCCACGCTTCCGCCGGCATCGTCCGCCTTGGTCCGACGCGCCTGCGGCTCGCCCGGATTTGTGGCGGACGCGGCGTCGCGCGCGGAGCCGTTCGGCTTGGGCTCGCTCTCGATCATGCGATCGGCGTCCTTGGACGCCTGCGGCGCCAGCTTCCAATAGCCGGGGTCAAACGGATCGCGGTAGGCATCGCCGCCCTTGAGGCCGTCCTCTTCGGCCGATGTCAGCGCGCCGGCGCGGCGCTGGCCCGAAGCCTGGTTGGCGCTGCTCGCGATCTCGGCGAGCGTGGCATAGGGATCGCGGAACAGCACCTTCTCTTCATAGAAAGGCGGCTTCTCGGCTGTCGGGGAATCGCCGCGGCGCTCTTCGCTCGGACCGGCCGGCTGTCGCCTGCCGTCCTGTCCTTCGAACGACGTCGGCTCCTTCTTGGAGAGATCCTTGAGGCCCTTCGGAGCCGGCGCGTTCTCCGCGAGCTTGATCGGGTTGAAATAGCTCGCGACGACCTGCTTCTGGTCCTGGTTCAGCGCGTTGAGCAACCACATCACCAGGAAGAAAGCCATCATCGCGGTCATGAAGTCCGCATAGGCGATCTTCCATACGCCGCCGTGATGCGCCTCCTCGGCGAAGGCGCTGCGGCGACGGACGATGACGAGCTCGTGCTTGACCTCTTCCATGGCGGATTACCGGCGGGCTTCCTTCAGGCGTTCGCTCCAGGCCGAGATCTGCGTCTCGATCACCGTCTGATCGGCGACGACGCGAACTTCGGGCATCTCGGCGGTTTCGTATTCGATGCCGATGCGCCGGGACGCCTGGAGCTGGGTCTTCACGAGCTCGAGCAATTCGCTCGGGCCGGTCACCTTGAACGCAGGCGCCGACGAGCTGCCGGTCAGCGCCGCGATCTGCTCGACCAGCGATCCGATCGCCTTGTCGCGAACGGCATCGGCGAGGAACGGCAACAGGATGCGCGCGACGGAGCTTGCGATATTGGTCTCGATCTCCCGGCACGCCGCCTCGAAGCCGCTGACGATCGCGACCGCCTGCTGATCGGACCATTTGGCGCGCTCCTCGCCGAGCCGGATAGCGCTGCGAACGCGCTCCTCGGCGAGCTTGGTGTCGCCTTCCGCGACACCGGCCGCAAGGCCGCGCCGGTAGGCATCGTCCAGCAGATTGACCGGCGGCGCTTCCGCCTTCGGCGCCGGAGGCGGCGACTGGGGCTGCTGCTGCGGCGGAGCCTGCAGCTGCGGCTGCGGCTCGCGCACGATCTCCTTCGGCCGCGTCAGCACGTCTTGCATCCTGGGCGGCGGAGGCGGTGGCGACTTGGCCCGGCCGTTCGCGTCGAACTGCGTCAGGAGCTTTCCAATTGCCGCGTTCATGCCGCCTCCTCGCGTCGCATCCAGTCTTTAAGAATCGCTGCCGCCTGCGCCTGATCGAGCCGGACGATTTGCTCCAGCCGCTTCTGCGGCGTGCGCTGCATCTTGCCTTCGAGGTCCTCGACGAGATTGAGCTCGGGGTCCTGACTGTCGGCCAGCGCCAGCGCCGCGGCGGCTTCGATCTCGGCGGCCTCGGCGGCTTCCACCTGCTCCTGCTGGGCGCGATGGGTCAGAATGCCGTTGACCGCCGGCCGCAAGCCGAACCAGACCAGCATCGAAGCAACGGCCAGGATCGTCACGGCGTTGATGACGCTACCGAGCTGCTTGTTGATCATCTCGACGAAGCTGATCGGCGGCACGGGCGCCAGTTCGCGCGAGCCCTCGATGAAGTCGACCGCCGTCACCTGGATCTGGTCACCGCGCGCCTTGTCCAGCCCGCCGGCCGTCGCCGCGAGCTGGCTGATCTCGGCGAGCTTGCTGTCGACGATGGCCTGATTGGTCTTGTCGCCGAGATCGGCGACAAGCCGTCCGCGGTTGACCAGTACGGCGATGAAGAGCTTCTTCACGGAATAGCCGTCGCTCACCGTCGTCGTGGTCTTGGACGAGACCTCGAAATTGGTGACGTCCTCGCGGCGGGTCTTGTCCTCGCTGGAGTTCTTTCCGCCGCCGGCGTTCACCTGCTGATCGGGAAGATTCTGCTGCACCGTCGTCGGCGTCGAGCGATCGGCGTTCTGCGACGATTCCTTTTCCCGCACGTTGCGCACCGAACGCTCGGCGCGGCTCTCGGGATCGTAGACGGTCTCGTTGATCTGCTTCTTGTCGGTGGAGAGCTGCGGAGCGACGCTGACCTCAAAATTGTCGAGGCCGAGATACGGCGTCAGCGCCTTGCGGATGTTCTCCTGAACCATGCCGCCGACCGTCTTCTGCAGGCTCGCCATCTTGGTCGGGGCGGCGCTCGCCTCGTCCTCTTCGGCGAGCAGCATCGAGCCGTCGGCATCCAGCACCGTCACCTTGTCGCGGCTCATGCCGGGAATGGCGGCGGCGACGAGATGACGGATCGACTGCGCCGTGCGCGCCTCGATGGCGCCGTCGGTGCGCAGCACGACCGAGGCCGACGGCGGCTGCTGCGTCGCGCGGAACGAGCCGCGTACCGGCATCACGATATGCACCCGCGCCGCCTTGACGCCCTTCATCAATTGCACCGTGCGCGCGATCTCGCCTTCCAGCGCGCGCAGCTTGGTGACTTCCTGCATGAACGAGGTCAGGCCGAGCGAGCCGATCTTGTCGAACAGCTCGTAGCCGGAATTGGCGCTGGTCGGCAGCCCCTTCTCGGCAAGCAGCATCCGCGCCTGCATGGTCTGGCTCGGACGCACCGAGAGCGCGTCGCCCGCCGTATTCACGTCGAAGGTGATGTTCTGCTCGCGCAGCGCAGCGCCCATCCGCGTCACGTCCTCGCGGGTGAGGCCGGTGTAGAGCGTCTCGAACTCGGGACGGCTCAGATAATACGCGCCGCCGACGACGGTGACGAGAACGGCAAAGCCGATCAGTCCCAAGGCCATCAGGCGTCGCGGCCCAAGCTCCAGCAGATTGTTGAGCAGTTGCTGTATCTGCGCACGACTGAACAGCATATGACCTCGTACCAATGCGAACGTAGAGGACACTCCGCTGCCAACCTTGTCTGAAGGTTGCGCGAGGACGCGATTGTGTCAGTTCGCAGGCACGGCGTTGCAAATTTACAAGAAGCTTGAGGCGCAATCAGCGTTTCGGCAACGCGCGGACGCCCCGGAGCGCATCATGGTGCGGTCGGTTGCGGCGTGCCGTTCAAATTTGGCGTTGGGGTCGATTGCGGGCACGTCATGTGCCGCCAGTTCCGCCGCTCACGGCGGGGACCGTGCTCCCGAAGGGAGCACGGTCGTTTTCGAAAGCGCCGCTTAGCCGCGGAACAGCGACAGGATGCTCTGGCTGTTCTGGTTGGCGATCGAGAGCGCCTGAACGCCGAGCTGCTGCTGGGTCTGCAGCGCCTGGAGCCGGGTCGATTCCGCGTTCATGTCGGCGTCGACGAGCTGGCCGATACCGCGATCCACCGAGTCCATCAGCGACTTCACGAATTCCGTGTTGTTCGAGATGCGGTTCTTGATGGCGCCGAGGTTGGCGGCCGACTGGCTGACCGTGTTGATCGCGGTGGTGACCTGCGCGATGTAGCCGTCGAGGATGGTCTGGTGGGCGGCCGAGTCGGTCAGCGAGCCGATGGCGATGGTGTCGATCGACGCAGTGCCGCTCACGGTGTCGAGGATGCCGCTCGTGGACGACGTGTACAGCGAGTAGTTGGACACCGTGACCGTGATGGTGTTGATCGTCGGCGTGCCACCGACGCGCGAGAACGACGACACCAGGTTGACGGTGGTCGGCGTGGACGCGTTGGTGCTCAGCCAGTTGACACCGTTGAAGGTCGCCGCGTTGGCGACGTTCTTCATGTCCTGCTGAATCTGGGTGATTTCCGACTGGATCTTGGTGCGGTCGATACCGGCGGTCTTGGCTTCGACCAGCAGCGCCTGGAGCTTGGTCAGGCCGGAGTTCTGGTCGCCGATGACCTTGTTCAGAGCGGTGTATTCGGTGTCGACGGTCGCAGCCGACAGACCGAGCGAGTCGGAGACGGCGGAGAGCGCGGCGTTGTCGGCGCGCATCGAGGTCGCGATCGACCAATAGGCCGAGTTGTCCGAAGCGGTCGAGACGCGCTGGCCGGTGGAGATGCGGTTTTCGGTGGTCTGCAGGCTGGCGCTGACATTCCGGAGGGTCTGGAGCGCAGTCATTGCAGCGGAGTTGGTAAGCAGGCTGGAAGCCATCTTTGATGTCCCTTTGAAAACAGATTGAATGGGGACATACCGGACTTGCACCGGTACGACAGGGCGGCATCATGCCTTTGGGTTTGCGGAAATGCGCGTGAACCCAACCCGTCGTAACGGCGAGACTAGCCAGTGAAGCTTGTGCGGGGCTTGTGGCCCTGTGATCCTTTCGCAACAGATGCCAAAATCATGGCGCGCGGCGAACGCGCCAAACGAAAGGGCCGCGCTTCTTGCGAAGCGCGGCCCTCCGCAGACGTTTCTGGGACTTAGCGGAACAGCGACAGGATGCTCTGGCTGTTATTGTTGGCGATCGAGAGCGCCTGAACGCCGAGCTGCTGCTGGACCTGGAGAGCCGCCAGGCGGGTGGACTCCTGGTTCATGTCGGCGTCGACGAGCTGGCCGATACCGCGATCAACCGAGTCCATCAGCGACTTCACGAACTCGGAGTTGTTCGAGATACGGTTCTTGATGGCGCCGAGGTTGGCGGCGCCCGAAGACACCGTGCCGATCGCTGCAGTGACCTTCGCGATGTAACCATCGAGAATGGTCTGGTCGGCGGCCGAGTCAGTCAACGCACCGATGTTGAGGCTGTCGACCGAGGCGCTGCCGCTCACCGTGTCGAGGATGCCGTTCGTGCTCGAGGTGTAGAGCGAGTAGTTGGCGACGGTCACCGTGATCGAGCTGGTGGTCGGGGTGGAGCCGACACGCGAGAACGACGACACCAGGTTGACGGTGGTCGGCGTGGAGGCGTTCGTGCTCAGCCAGTTGACGCCGTTGAAGGTCGCCGCGCCGGCGACGTTCTTCATGTCCTGCTGGATCTGGCTGACTTCCGACTGGATCTTGCTGCGATCGATACCGGCGGTCTTGGCTTCGACCAGCAGCGACTGCAGCTTGGTCAGGCCGGAGTTGCTGTCGCCGAGCACCTTGTTCAGAGCGGTGTACTCGGTGTCGACGGTCGCGGCCGACAGACCGAGCGAGTCGGAGACGGCGGAGAGCGCGGCGTTGTCGGCGCGCATCGAGGTGGCGATCGACCAGTAGGCGGCGTTGTCCGCGGCGGTGGCCACGCGCTGACCGGTGGAGATCCGGCTCTGCGTGGTGGAGAGTTGCGAGCTGACAGACCGGAGGGTCTGGAGCGCGGTCATGGCGGACGAGTTCGTGAGCAGGCTTGACATTGCGAATGTCCCTTTATGTACGCGTTACATTTTCATCAGGGGACATACCGGACTTGCACCGGTACGGAGGGGCGGCATCATGCCTTTGGACTAATGTGGGTGGGGTCCAACCCGCCGTGCCGCATTGCTAACACGCGAAATCTTGCTCGCGGATTAAGATCGGCTTGAATTCTTCAACAATATCAGATGGTTAATATTACCTACCGCTAACCATAAGGCGGTACGTTTCGCTAACCATGACAGGGCGCCGGGCGATCGCCGCCCTTTACGAGAACGAGCGCACCAATCCCGAAGCGAGCAGATTCCAGCCGTCGATCAGCACGAAGAACAGCATCTTGAACGGCAGCGCCAGGATTGTCGGCGGCATCATCATCATGCCCATCGACATGGTCAGCGTCGCCACGATCATGTCGATCACGAGGAACGGCAGGATGATGAGGAATCCGATCTCGAACGAGCGCCGCAGCTCGGAGATCATGAAGGCCGGGATGATGACGCGCAGATCGACGCGCTTGTCGTCGAACTTCTTGCGGAAGCTTTCCGCTGCGAGCGACTCGAAGGTCTGCAGATCCTTGTCGCGGACATGGGCCAGCATGAACTCTCGGAACGGATCGGTGATCTTCAGATAGGCCTGCTCTTCCGAGATCTCGTTCTTCATCAGCGGCTGGACGCCGGTCTCCCAGGCGCGGTCGAAGGTCGGCGCCATCACGTAGAAGGTCATGAACAGCGCGAGGCTGATCAGCACCAAGTTGGCCGGCGTGGTCTGCAGGCCCAGCCCGGCGCGCAGGAACGACAGCGCCACCGCGAACCGCGTGAAGCTCGTCACCATGATGAGCAGCCCCGGCGCCACCGACATCACGGTGATCAGGGCCATCAGCTGGATGATGCGGCCGCTGGTCGAGCCGTTTCCGGGCGGCAGCAGCGAGTTGAGGTCCGGAATCTGGGCGAGCGCCACTTCGGGCAGCACCATCAGGATCAGCGCAAGCAGCAGGACTCTCACTCTCACTGGATCACCAAGGTCTCAATGATCAATTCGCGGATCTTGCCCGACGAGCGGATGTTGGCGCGCTCGCTCAGATCGTCGCGCAGATGCTGGAGCCCGCGCGATCCCTCGAACTGCGCGACCGACGCCGAGCGAAGGTAAGTGACGATGTCTTCGCTGATGTGCGCGGCCAGGATTCCGGCCTCCTCGTCGTTCATGCTTTCGGTCACCATGGAGGCTTCGATGCGGGCCCAATTGTTGGCGGGTGCGCCGAGATTGGTCACGATCGGAGACAATTTTCGCAGCCGCGCGCTGCCGGCATAGCTCGACGCGATCGGCGGCGGGGTCGCACTCTTCTTCGCGTCGGCAACACGCTCGGCGGTCGCAAACAGATGCAGACCGGCCAGCGCGCCCGCACCGATCGCGACAAGGGTCAGCACCACGATGGCGGCGATCAGGCGCATGACGTCCTCTGCCCTCGCCCGGCCCTGCCGGCGCGGCCGTTAGAATGGTGCCACGGCGTCATAGATCCGATGTCCCCATCCAGGCTGCTGTACGTCGGACAGATTTCCGCGACCGCCATAGGACACGCGCGCCTCGGCGATCTTCTCGTAGGAAATCGTGTTGGTGCGCGAGATGTCGCGCGGACGCACGATGCCGCCGACATTGAGCACGCGCATCTCCGTGTTGACGCGGAACTCCTGCGAGCCGCTGATCATGATGTTGCCGTTCGGCAGCACGTCGGTGACGATGGCGGCGATCGAAAGCTTGATGTCCTCGGTGCGGTCGATCTGGCCGTTTCCCTTGATCTGGGTGTTGGTGCTGAGGTTGGCGTTGGTGGAGCCCTTGTCCTGCCATCCAGCGACGTCCATCAGCCAGTCGAGCCCGAACTTGATCTGCGAATCGCGCGAGCGGCCGGTCTTGTTGTCGAGCTTGGCCTTGTCCTGCATCGAGATGATGACAGTCACGACGTCGCCGGTGCGGCGGGCGCGCGGATCGCGGTAGAGATCGGTGCCGTCGTCCCAGGTCGAGCGAAAGCTGACCGGCGTGCGCATGCGCGGCGTCACCGGAATCGGATCGGCCTGGGTCCGCAGGCCGGCGCCGACCGGCGACATCTGCGGGCCGGTCAGGACCTCGGCCGGATCGTGCATGCATCCGGCCAGCAGCAGGGACGTCAGGAGAAGCGGGAGGATGAGGATCGGCTTCTTCATCTATCTGGTCTTTCCGTCATCCACGCGACGCATGCCGCCAAGCAGGTCGGCAAGGTGTGCCGCGCGTGCCGTATCCATCTCGTTGAAGATCGCGCTCGAGCTCCTCGGGCTGAGCTTGGCGAGCACGGCGGCGGCGGTCTCGTCCGCCATGCCGGCGATCTGGGTCGCCGCGGCGTCGGGCTTCATGCGCGAATAGATCTCGACGACGCTCGCCTCGGCCTTCTTGAGGAAATCGTCGCGCAGCGCCATCCACTTCTCGTATTCGGCGCGCTTGGCCTCGACCTCGGCGATCCGCTCGCGGAGCAGATTCTCGGCCTTTTCCAGCTCCTTGAGCTGCCAGGCCAGTCTCGCGTCGACGGCGGGATCGGCAACGTTGCTGCAGAACAGCGCGACTTCGTTGTCCGCGGACGCCGCGGCCTGCGGCGGCGCGGGCTTCGGCGGCGCCGTGATGCTGCCGGGCTTGGCGGGACGAACCGGTGCGGGCGCAGGTGTCGGCGCAGCCGCCGGAGCAGGCGCAGGCGTCCCGGACGCTGGCACCGCGCCGGTGGCCGCGGGGTCGGAATCCTCTGCGGCCCATGCGGTCGCCTGGATCGATGCATTGCCGCTCGGCGCCGTCGTGACCGGCTGCGGCTTTTGCGGTCCGGCCGCGCGGGCGCGCGCAAAGGACAGCAAATTGAGCGGCTTCGACGGCTTGGCCTCGTCCAGCGCGAGCACGGGCGAGGCGCTCGCGAGCATCGATGCCGCGACCAGCAGGAGGAGTTTGGCTTTGTGTTCCAGCGTCAGCATCGGGCCGCGTACGATTCTCGCTTCAGACCCCAGCATTGAGCGACCAAGCTTGCACGACGCTTGTGCATCATTGCACGATGACGTCGGCCTGGAGCGCGCCGGCCGTCTTGATGGCCTGGAGGATCGCGATGATGCCCGACGGCTTCAGGCCGATCTGGTTCAAGCCGCGCACCAGCCGCTGCAGGTCCACGCCGCTGAGGATCGCCACCTGCGATCCCGCCTCATTGGCCTCGACCACGGTTTGCGGGACGACCACCGTCTGGCCGCGCGAGAACGGCGCGGGCTGCGACACGACAGGCATTTCCGTGACCCGAACCGTCAGATTGCCGTGCGTCACCGCAACGGTCGATATCCGCACGTCGCGTCCGATCACCACCGTGCCGGTGCGCTCGTTGATCACCACCCGCGCCGGCGTGTCCGGCTCGACGGTGAGCTCGCCGATCTCGGCCAGGAACCGGACCGGACCGATGTGGCGCGGCTTCGACAGCACGATGGTGCGGAAGTCGCGTTCGAAGGCGATCTGCGCGCGATAGCGGCCGCCGGCATAACGGTTGATGGCATCGAGGATGCGCGTTGCCGTGACGAAATCGGGGTTCTTCAGCTCCAGCACCAGGAATTCCATCTCGCGGAGGCTTCCCTGAACCTCGCGCTCGACCAGCGCGCCGTTCGGGATGCGCCCGGCGGTCGGCGTGCCCTGGCTGACGTTCTGCGCCTGGCCGCCGACGCTGTAGCCGGCGACCGTGATCGCGCCCTGCGCGACCGCATAGACCGCGCCGTCCGCGGCGCGCAGCGACGTCATCACCAGCGTGCCGCCGAGCAGCGACGTCGCGTCGCCAAGCGAGGACACGGTGACGTCCATGCGCTCGCCGGGCCCGATCGAGGGCGCGAGGTCCGCGGTCACCATCACGGCCGCGACGTTGCGGGTGCGCAACGTGGTCGGACGCGGCGGATTGTTGGTGCTGGTGGTCTCGTTCCTGACATTGATGCCCATGTTCTCGAGCATCGATTGCAGGGACTGCTCCGTGAAGGGAGCATTGCGAAGCGTGTCGCCGGTGCCGTTCAGGCCGATCACGAGGCCGTAGCCGACGATCTGGTTCTCGCGCAGGCCCTTGATGTCCGCGATGTCCTTGACGCGGACGGCGGCATGGGCACCGACGGCCGAAAGCAGCAGGACGAGTGCAACGAGGATCCTGGTCATGACCCGTCCACGACCTTGACGGTGCCGTCGGCCTGAACGACGCCCCTGATGATCACGCCGGTATCGGTATTGCGCACGGGGATCAGCGCGCCGGCCGCACCCGACTGCATCGCCGCGCCGTAGGTGACGATGGACAGGCCGCTGTCTTCCACTACGACCTTGACCATGGCGCCGCGGGCGACCGTCCAGGGATCTTCCACTGCGTTGCTGGGAATGGGCTGGCCCGGCAGCAATGCGCGCCGCGCCATGCGGCCGACCAGGACCTGGCGTCCTTCGATGAACATGGCGACGCCGAGCAGGCTCGGCGCGAAGGCGCGCTCGGTGATCATGTCGTCCCGGATCAATTCGCCGGCGCGGATCGAGACCGCCGGCACGGGCAGCCGCTTCTCTTCGGCCACGGCGAGGCGCGCCGAAGCCAGAACCAGCAGCGCGGCGGCCAACCCGCGCATGATCAGGCCTCCCCTGTTCAACATCAAGACACCGGAACTAGCGCATGCCCTTCGAGACGGTCTGGGCCATTTCATCCGAGGCCTGGATGACCTTGGCGTTCATTTCGTAGGCGCGCTGCGCCGAAATCAACTCGGTGATCTCCTTGACCGGATCGACGTTCGAGGCTTCGAGATATTTCTGGTTGATCTTGCCGTATCCGGAATCGCCGGGCAGGCCGACCACCGGCGTGCCGGACGCCGTGGTCTCCTTGTAGAGATTGCCGCCGAGCGGCTCCAGGCCCGCTTCGTTGGCGAAGTTGGCGAGGTTGAGCTGACCGATCTGGCGCGGGTTCACTTCCGTGTCGAGCTTGGCGAACACCTGGCCGGTGGCATTGACCGTGATCTCGACCGTTCCTTGCGGCACCGTGATCGCGGGGTCGAGCAGATAGCCGTCGATGGTGACGAGCTGACCATTGGCGTTGGTGTTGAACGAGCCGGCGCGGGTGTATTGCACCTCGTTGTTCGGGCCGAGCACCTGAAACCAGCCGCGGCCGTTGATCGCCATGTCGTAGGGGTTGCCGGTCTGCGTCAGCGCGCCCTGGATATGCAGCTTGCGGATCGCCGCCGACTTGACGCCGAGGCCGAGATTGGCGCCTTCGGGAATCGGCGAGGAGCCGTTGACGTTGGCGACGCCCTGCATGCGGTCCATCTGATAGAACAGATCGGTGAACTCGGCACGCGCACGCTTGTACGACGTCGAGTTGATGTTCGCGATGTTGTTGGCGATGACTTCGATGTTGGTCTGCTGGGCATTCATGCCCGTGGCCGCAATGGCGAGCGATTTCACTTATCTCACTCCTTCAGATCAAATCGACATCCGGACGACTTCTTGATAGGCCTGCACGACCTTGTCGCGTACCGCGACGGCCGTCTGCAGCGCCTGCTCGGCCGACATCAGCGCTTCCACGACCTTGCGCGTGGATTCCTTGCCCTGCATCGCCGAGATCGACGCCGCCTCGCCCGCTTTCAGCGTTCCGATCGCGTCGGACGTCACCTGCTTCATCACCGATTCGAAGCCGACGTCGTCTGTGGTCTGGACCGCCGCCGTCGCCGCGGGCGAGATCGCCTGAGTCTCGGTCGCGCGGGTCGCTAGCTGTCCCGCGGAGACCGCCGTGGATGAAATCGCTTCAAGCATCGTCAGCTCCTCAGGAGATCGATGGTCATGCCGAGCATCGACCTGACCTGTTTCACGACCTGGAGATTGGCTTCATAGGAGCGGTTCACTTCCCGCATGTCGGCCATCTCGATCATCATGTTGACGTTGGGCATCTTGACGTAGCCGGCCTTGTCGGCGGCGGGATGTCCGGGATCGTACTCGACGCGGTACGGCGTGGTGTCGACGCCGATCTCCTTGACCTTCGCGAGCTGCGAGCCCGAGGCGCGGTCCATCGCCGCATCGAAAGTGATGGTCTTGCGCTGATAGGGATCGGCACCGGCGGTGCGTCCGGTCGAGGTCGCGTTCGCGAGGTTCTCCGAGACGATGCGCATGCGCGTCGATTGCGCTTCGAGCCCGGAGCTCGCGACCGTCAACGATGCCTGCAGGGAATCCAGCATGTCAGTTCACCTCAAGTCTTCGCACCGGCCAGCATCATGCGGTGGAACGACCGCACGATCGCCGAATTCATCGAATAGTCGCGACTGACGTCGCTGCCCTTGATCATTTCCTGCTCGAGGCTGACGGAGTTGCCGGAGTGGACGACTTCCCAGCTGTCCTTCTTCGCGGTCGCACGCGTGTCGGTCTCGGCCGCGGACAATTGCATGTGCGAAGGCGACGTCGTCGCGAGCCGCACCGGCATGCCGTCGAGTATCTTGTTGAATGGCTCGACATCGCGCGCCCGGAAGCCCGGCGTGTTGGCGTTGGCGACGTTGGTGGCAATGGTCGACTGGCGGAGCTCGAGATAGCGCGCCTGCGACGATGCGAGTTCGAAGAGATAAAGCGGTCCCACGACAGCCCCATACTTGTCCATTCGGGGAGAAGCCTAGGGCGTTAAGCTTTCGTCAAGCTGTTGGGCGAGACGTCGTCCTCGGAATTCTACTGAACCTTCTCGGTTCGCGGCGCCTGCTTCGACTGCAGGAAGTAGATGATCTCGGCGACCGGGCGGAAGAATTCCGCTGGGATTACCTGGTCGACCTGCACCGCTTCGTAGAGCGCGCGCGCCAGCGCCTTGTTCTCGATGACGGGAATCCGGTTCTGCTCGGCAACCTCGCGGATCTTCAGCGCGATCACGTCCATGCCCTTGGCCACGACGATCGGCGCGGGGTTCTCCTCGCGATTGTAGCGCAGCGCGATCGCGAAGTGCGTCGGGTTCGCGATCACCAGCGTCGCGCGCGCGGCGGAAGAGATCATGCGCTGCCGCGAGCGATCGCGCGCCAGCGAGCGCAGGCGGGCCTTGACGAGCGGATCGCCCTCGGCCTGCTTGTGCTCGTCCTTGATCTCCTGCTTGGTCATGCGCAGCTCGCGGCGCCAGTGGAAGCGCGCCCAGGCGAGATCGATGGCAACCAGAACGATGGTCGCGATGCAGATCGCCGAGACGATCCGCATCGCGATGTTGAGGATCATCTCCGGCAGCGCGACCGGATCGGTGTACATCGCCTCGAAGGCCTGCGCCTCCGAAGAGCGCAGCACGAACACGACCACGGAGGTCACCGCGGCCAGCTTGAACAGCGACTTGCCGAATTCGACGAAGCCGCGCACGCCGAACAGCCGGCTCCAGCCGCCGATCGGAGAGATGCGCGACAGGTCCGGCTGGATGCGCTCAAGCACGAAGCGCGGCGCATTCTGCAGGAGCGAGGAGGCGAGCCCGAACACCATGAGGATGACGACCAGCGGCGTCAGGAACCGCAGCGCCTGGAGGCCGACCACGGTGAGCAGGTTCTGCGCGTCGGCGCCGGTGGAGAGCGGGAAGCCTGCCGGATCGTCCAGCAGGTTCGTCAAGGTCGGCGTGAATTGCTGCACGCCCTGACCGATCAGGAACGCCATAATGACCAGCAGCGCGGCCATCGAGGCGAACATGGAAGCCTCCCGAGAGACCGGAATTTTGCCCTGTTCGAGCGCATCACGGACTTTCTTCTCGGTCGGCTCTTCTGTCTTGCTCTCCTGATCTGATGATTCTGCCATGCCCTTTCAGCGGTCAGCGGAAGACCAGCTCATCCTCCTGCTCGGGGTTGAGCTCGATTTCGCCCTTCTCCGCGAGGTCGAGCGCGAGATCGGTGATCACGCGCCGCGCCTCCAGCACGTCGCGCTGGTTCGAGGGCTCGCCGATGGCAAGCTCGTGCTCGACGACGCGGCGGACGCGCGATGCGACCGAGGACAGGATCAGTTCGCGGAAGTGCTTGTCGGTGCCCTTCAGCGCGATGACGATGCGATCGGTCGGCACCTGGTCGAAGATCATGGTGCGCGCCTTCGGCGTCAGGTTGGTCACGTCGTCGAAGGTGAACAGCAGCTCCTTCAGCACTTCGGCCGATTTCGGCCGCTTCTCCGACAGGCTCTTGAGCATGTCCTCGATATGGCCGCGCTCCATCTTGTTGATGATGTCGGCGACGCGGGCGTAGGTGTCGGCGCCGAGATTGCGGGCGAAATTGAGCGTCAGGTCCTCGTGCAGCGTCTTCTCGAGCACCTTCATCGCGTCGTCGACGATCGGCTTGAGGCTGAGCACGCGGCGCATCAGCTCGTTGCGCAGGCTCGAGGGCAGCTGGCTCATGACCTTGGCGGCGCAGGACGGCTTGACCTTGGACAGGATCAGCGCCGCGGTCTGCGGATGCTCCTTGGACAGGTAGGTCGCCAGCGAGTTCTCCGACACCGATGAGACGCGGTCCCACACCGACCGGCTCGAATTGCCGAGCAGGTCCGACATGATCGCCGACACCTGGTCGGCGGGAAGCACGTCGCCGAGCACGGCCTCAAGGCCGCCGAGGGTGCCGAGGATGTTCGCGCCCATCGAGAATTGCTGGGCGAACTCCTCGACGATGGATTCGAGCTCCTGCGCCGTGATCGGCCGCAGCTCCGCCGCGGCCTTGGTGACGATGCGAATGTCCTGTGGCTCGAATTGCGCGAGCACGCTCGCGGCCGCCTGCCGGCCCATGGCCAGGAGGAGCGCCGCGACCTTTTCCGTTCCACCCAGCGAAGCAACGCCTCGCTGCTTGATGGGAGCGATGCCGACCTGTGCCGCCATGGTCAGCTATCGCCCTGCCCCAGCGGTCCGACGATCTCCGTGAGCGAGACGCCGAAGCGGGAATTGTCCTCTTCGACGACGACCACCTCGCCGCGCGCGACGATGCGGCCGTTGACGACGACGTCGACGGGCTCGCCGACCCGGTGGTCGAGCGGAACCACGGCGCCGCGGCCGAGCTTCATCAGGTTCGCGACCGGGATGGTCGCCGATCCCAGCACCACCTGCATGGTGACGGGAATGCGCAGGATCGCATCGACATTGCCGAACTTGCCGCTCTCCTCCGCCGTGCGCGCGGCGATTTCCGCGAGCCGCTCGAGCGGGGTCGTTTCCGTATGCCCCTCGTCGGCGGCAGCTCGCGTGGCAGAGTCATAGTCGAAGGATTGCGCCATCTGGTATCGCCTCTTGGTATTTCCGCTCGTATTGGTTCTGCCGGCTTCGGCTTCAGTGCTTGTTCACTTCGGGGCCACCGGCGGTCGCGGCCGGCGCAAGCCCGCTGCGGGCATCGAGCGCCGCGATCGCCTCGTGGGCCTGGTCGATCTTGGTGCTCAGCACGTTGGCGAGGCGCCCGAGATTGGCGGTGGAATCATGCGCCGCGGTGATGACCGTGTCGAAGGCACCCGCCGTCTCGTGCACGATGGTGGAGAATTCGCCCTGGTAGCTGCGCAAGCGCGCCAGCTCGCGGTGCATCTTGGTCACCCGCATGCTGGTGAAGGCGAGCGCGATCAGCAGCACGGCATCAACGAGATAGGATATCATCGACGAACTCCCGCTTCTGATCGACGGGATCGGCCACCTGCATGGCGTAATAGCCATCAAGCTGGCCGATCTGACACCAGAACAGCACCTGATTGTTGCTCTCGAGGCGGGCCAGCGTGCGCGGCGTGGCCTCCAGCTCCAGCACCTGCCCCACCTTGAACTTCACGACATCCTCGAGCGAAATCATCTTTTCGTCGAGCACGGCGCTCAGCGTCACCTCGGTCCGGTGGACCTCGCTCTCCATCTGCTCGCGCCAGCGCGGATCGGTCGTGCGGCCGTCGCTGGCGGTGACGGTTGCGAGCTTCTGCCTGAGCGGGTTGAGCGCGGAGTGCGGAATGATCAGGAACATCTGACCGCCGCGGTAGAGGGCCTGCACCATCATGTTCGCGCAGATCGACATGTTGCTGGCGCGACCGATCGCCAGCGATGCCATCGCCGTCTCGACCCGCTCGACGCGGAAGGTGACGTTGGACGTTCCGGCGAAGGCGCCTTGCAGCGCCTTGGCGAAGCGCTCGAACAGCGCCTGGACCAGCCGGATCTCGATGTTCGAGAAGGTGCGCTCGACGTCGAGCGGCGGCTCGGCGCCGTCGGAGCCGAACATCGCCTCGACCATCGTGAACACGAAGTCGCGGTCAAGCATGATGATGACGCGCGAGTCCCACTGCTCGGCATAAAGCACGGCCGCGACCGCGTTGCCCTCGTAGTCCTTGATGATGTCGCCGAGCGGATCGTTGGTAATGCCGTTGACCGAGAAATAGCACGGCGTTCCCGCCATCGGCTGCAGGCTGTCGGTGCAGGATGCCGCCATGCGATCGAAGATCACATTGAGCATCGGCATGCGCTCGATCGAAATGCCCGCAGCGTCCAGCAAGTAGTTCGGGAGCTGCTTCTTCTGATCGACCTCGACGTCGTTCATCATCATGCGCGGGCCGCCTTGGGTTCAGCATCGGACACGACGGCCTTGGGACCTGCGATCGTCTCGTTCTCGACGACGTCGATCGAAGGCCGCTCGCCGCTCGCGATCATCTTGCGGCCGTGCTCGACGGCGATCTGCGGCATGGCGCCGTTCATGAAGGCCAGCAGCGTCTGCTTGACGATGATGTAGGGGCGGCACTTCTTCTCGCGCGTCATCTTGATCTTGATGGCGAAGGGCGAAAGGACGCCATAGGACAGGAAGATGCCGGCGAAGGTGCCGACCAGGGCCGCGCCGATGAAGCCGCCCAGCAGCTTCGGCGACTGGTCGAGCGCGCCCATCGCCTTGATGACGCCGAGCACGGCGGCGACGATGCCCAGCGCCGGCAGCGCCTCGGACACCGTCACCAGCGCATGATAGGGCGCCAGCTTGCTCTTGACGATGGTGTGGATCTCCTCGTCCATCAGCGCCTCGATCTCGTGCGTGCGCGCATTGCCCATGATGATGAGGCGGACATAGTCGCAGATGAACTGGAGCAGCGAGGGATCTCCGAGCACGCTCGGGAACGCCTTGAAGATCTCGGAGGACGAGGGATCGTCGATATGCGCCTCGACCTCGTTGCGGCCCTTGCCCCTGAGCTCGCGCATCAGGGCGTGGAGCGCGCCGAGCAGGTCAAGGTAGTAGCGCTGGCCGGGCACCGCGCCTGTGATGGCCTGCATGCAGGCGACGCCGGTGTCCACGACCGTCTTCCACGGATTGGCCACGATGAAGGTGCCGACCGCGGTCCCCATGATGATCACGAATTCCCACGGCTGCATCAGCACGCCCAGGTGCCCGCCCATGGCGGCAAACCCACCGAGCAGCGCCGCCACCGTGATGAAAACCCCCACGAAACTGCCCAACGCGCCGCTCCATCGCCGATCCCATCGGGAATATCTAGTCGTCGAGCCTTGCGCGAGGCTGGCTTCCCGCCTCGCCAGCCCCGCGCAAGCAATCGGCGGCAGCTTGGGGCGGCGTCGCAACAGCGGCCAGAAGGGCGCGTGTCATGCTATCCACCATCGCGGACTACACCAGGCTGACCAAGGACATGGGCAAGTCGCTGACGCAGGTCGCGACGCAGCCGGATGTCAGCCGCGAGACCGACTACTTCCTCAGCCATATCGGCAACGTCAAAACGATCGACGACTTCCTGAAGGACTATCGCCTCTACTCGTATGCGATGAAGGCCTACGGCCTCAGCGACATGACCTACGCCAAGGCGTTCATGCGCAAGGTCCTGACCGAGGGTGTCGGCAACAAGGACACTTTCGCCAACAAGCTGACCGACACCCGCTACCGGGAATTCGCCACGGCCTTCAATTTCGCAGCCCTCGGCGCCAACGCGACCAAGACAACCCAGGCCACGACCGGCACGGCGACCCATTACGTCACGCAGACGATGGAGCAAAAGGCCGGCGACCAGAACGAGGGTCTGCGGCTGGCGCTGTATTTCACCCGCAAGGCCTCCACGATCACGACCGCTTACCAGGTCCTCGCGGACAAGGCGCTGACGCAGGTGGTTCAGACCGCGCTCGGCCTGCCTTCGACGATCAGCGCCGCCGACATCGACGCCCAGGCCAAGCTGATCACCAACAAGGTCAAGCTGACCGATTTCCAGGATCCCGCCAAGGTCACCAAGTTCGTGCAGCGCTTTGCGGCGATGTGGGACGCGACCCAGGCCCAGAGCGACAGCTCGACCAATTCCGCGCTGGTGCTGATCGGGGGCGCATCCTCGGCCAGCATGGATACCAACATGCTCGCGACTCTTCAGAACATCAGGTTCAACAGGTAAGTCATGCAATCGGCCCTTTATGTGGGTTTGTCGGCCCAGGTCGCGCTTGAAAAGCGCCTCCAGACGATCGCCAACAACGTCGCCAACGTCAACACGGCGGCGTTTCGCACCGACGTGGTGAAGTTCGAGACAGTGCTGTCCAAGGCCGGCCCTAATCCGGTCGCCTTCTCCTCGCCCGGCGACAACATCATCTCGCGCGAGCAGGGCAACATCACCGAGAGCGGCAACCCGCTCGACGTCGCCGTGGTCGGCCAGGGCTGGATCGCCTTCGCCGGCCCGAACGGCACGGTCTACACCCGCGACGGCCGCCTCCAGATCGCCCCCAACGGCGATCTTCAGACCGTGAGCGGCTTCCCCGTCGTGGATTCCGGCGGCGCGCAGCTCACGCTCGACCCCAACGGCGGACCGATCTCGGTCGCGCGCAACGGCGCGATTACCCAGGACAACAACGAGATCGGCACCATCGGCCTGTTCAACATCCCCGCCGACGCCAATCTCGAGCGCTACGGCAATTCCGGCGTCACGCCGGACCGGCCCGCCACCGCCATCGCCGATTTCTCGCGCGACGGCTTCAAGCAGGGCTATGTCGAGGGTTCCGGGGCCAACCCCATGATGGAATTGACCAAGCTGATAGCGGCCTCGCGCGCCTTCGACGGCACCAACTCGATGATCGAGGGCACCGAGGGCTCGCTTCAGAACGCCATTCGGACGCTGGGCGAACCCGGCAAGTAGACCGCGCCTCGTGCGCATCAGGATTGAGGTTGGACGGTTTCCTTGAACGCTCTTCGACAACTCGAGTGGGCGCTGCTGGAGCTGCAGCAGAGCACTCCCCTGGCAAGCGTCAGCGGCGCGATCTCCGAGATCGCGCCGACGCATTTCCGTGTCTCCGGCCTGTCGCGCTTCGTCAGGCTCGGCGAGCTCATCGGCGTCAATTCCGGCGGTAAGCCCCAGATCGGCGAGGTGGTGCGGATCGACAGCGAGGGCATCGTCGCCAAGCCGTTCGACCGGCAATTCGCCGGCGGCCTCGGCTCGGTCGCCTACCGGATGCCGCCTCTGTCCTTTGCGCCCGATCCGAGCTGGAAAGGCCGCGTCATCAACGCCCTCGGCGCGCCGCTCGACGGACAGGGTCCCCTTACCCCGGGCTCCCTTGCGGTTTCGGCGGAGGCCGAGGCGCCGTCCGCCATGAAGCGCGCGCGCGTGCACAAGCCGCTGCGCACCGGCGTGCGCGTCATCGACCTGTTCGCGCCGATCTGCGCCGGCCAGCGCGTCGGCATCTTCGCGGGCTCCGGCGTCGGCAAATCGACGCTGCTCGCCATGCTCGCCCGCAGCCAGGGTTTCGACACTGTGGTGCTGGCACTGGTCGGCGAGCGCGGCCGCGAGGTGCGTGAGTTCATCGAGGACGTGCTCGGCAACGATCGCCACCGCGCCGTCACCATCGTGTCGACGGGCGACGAAAGCCCGATGATGCGACGGCTGGCGCCGAAAACCGCCATGGCGGTCGCCGAGTATTTCCGCGACCGCGGCGAATCGGTCCTGCTCATGGTCGATTCGATCACCCGTTTCGCCCACGCAGCCCGTGAGGTCGCGCTCGCCGCCGGCGAGCCCGCTGTCGCGCGCGGCTATGCGCCGACGGTGTTCACCGATCTGCCGCGCCTCCTGGAGCGCGCCGGACCCGGTGAGGAAGGCTCGGGCACGATCACGGGAATCTTCTCCGTGCTGGTCGACGGCGACGATCACAACGAGCCGATCGCGGACACCATCCGAAGCACGCTCGATGGACACATCGTGCTTTCCAGGCACATCGCCGACCAGGCCCGCTATCCGGCCGTCGACGTTCTGGCCTCGGTCTCCCGCCTCGCGCACAACGTCTGGGACCCCGAGGAGCGCGAGCTGGTGAGCAAGCTGCGCACCATGATCGCCAAATACGAGGATACGCGCGACCTCCGACTGATGGGCGGGTATCAGTCGGGGCGTGATTCGGGGCTCGATCAGGCCGTCGACATGGTCCCGAAGATCTACAACGCGATGCGGCAGGATGCTTCGGCTGCGCCGAGCGCCGATCCATTCCGCGAGCTCCGGGACATGCTCAGGGGCGATTAGCAGGTCGAAACACCGGGCGCGCGCGACAGGCGCCCGCCTCCTCCAGGTCCCGCGGGACTGTGCCGTAACGTCTCAACCGTTGGGTTGAGGGGAATGGGTGGCTGCACCGAAAACAGCCGCATGAGCGTTTTCGCGCATATGACGGCCAGCAACCGGCACGTGTATTCCCAGCGAGTTCCCTCCGACGATCGGGCTCACCCTCGCACAAGTTGTGGATGACGTGCCGATACGCACCGTCATCCTGCACAAGCTTCGATCAATTTGCGCCAGACACAGACGGCAAGATCAGGCGCAATCATAGTGTCGTAGAGCCGAGTGCATATGCTTCGCCCGACAACGTATTGCATTCACTATCATGTGTACCGACCGAGCGAGATTGTCTTGAACGTTACATTCGCACGCAACGACATCTGGGGCGCGCGAGGGTCTGTACTTGATTTTGTTGAGAAGCTCATTCATCGTTTCGGCGGAATATAAGAAACGTCTGCGTGTGACTTGAACTCAGGGGCTTCGGTTGAACTATTCCGATCCATCGTCGGCTGGCGACGGCAAACCGGGCTCCCGTGTGACGACGCCGTTGGCATGCCAACGCAGCGGCTTCCCACTCCGCAGCACGCAAGCTCCATCGATCAAGCTTGGGCGCGCTGCCATTCGTTCTTTCGAACGAGATCTCGACACGACGCGTGCGCCGCGCGACTGCGCCCGCCTGATGTCTTTCGAAGGATTCGCGGGCCACAGCGCAAAGCGGCTTCGGGACGCCGCAAACCAAGTTCCGGGGACGAGGTAGGTTCATGCCATTGGCACGAGAAGCCGTCGAGCTGCTGGTTCAGGCGGCCAGGGCTTGGTATTTCGAAGGCAACCAGCATGGATTGCGCGATCGGGAATGGATGGCGCTGCGCTTTCTCGGCCGCGCCAACAGGTTTTCGCGTACGCCCTCCGCGCTCGCCGGATTCATCGGCGCCACCAGAGCGACTGCATCGCAAATCGTGAAGACGCTGGAGAGCAAGTCGTTTCTCGTCCGCAAGCCGTCGCAGGAAGACAAGCGTTCTGTCGTCCTGCACGTCACCGCGCAGGGCGAGAAATGCCTGAGCCAGCACGATCCGATCAATCACGTGGTGAACGCTGTCAGGGGGCTCGGCAACGACGAATGCGCCAAGCTGCGCGACTCGCTGCGTGAGGTCCTCAATCACCTCGACGCAGCGCATCAGCGGCTCGATGCCAGTGTCTGCCGCGACTGCATGTTTCTCGCCGAGCGCGGCCCGGGCACGGCCAAGGGGCGCGCGAACGCCGAATTCATGTGCCGGCTCTATCGCGCTCCAATCTCGCTCGAGGAGACCGAGCTGCTGTGCACCAGCTTCGAGCGTACCCGCGATCGCCCGAAGATCGAGGAGCATCTCGATCGCGCACGAATGGCGAGCCAAAGCTAGCCATTCGCAATTTTCGAAGGCATCATTGCGCAAGGCTTGCGGATCATTTCGTAACCGCTGCTCGTTTTGAAACGCCGCACGTTCGTATAGTGATGCGATGCGACTCGGCGAAGTGTGGCTTCGCATCGACGGGACGCAAGCACGCGGCACGGTACGAAGAGATGAGTCCAGAGCGCGTGAGTAAAGCATAGCGCACGAATTCTCCTCGTCATTGCGAGCGAAGCGAAGCAATCCAGAATCCCTCCGCTGAGGAACTCTGGATCGCTTCGCCGCAAGAGCTCCTCGCAATGACGGCCGATGGGGTGATAGCTCCCTCCCTAGCAACACTGTCATTCCCCACCTCGTTCACATTGCGCACTGAAGCCCGACGTTGACCGAATCAACCCTGGCGAGCTGGGATGAGCGGGGCGCGGCAAATCCGAATTTCGATATGATAGAATGTCTCTTGAGAAGCAGATCAACGCAGGTTGATAAATCCCGGATCGAGCGGACAACGCAGCCGCCCTCGCCCATTCCGTCATCCTGAGGCGGGAGGTATGGGACGCAACGCGTCCCATGGAGAGCCTCGAAGGATGGATGGCCCCACTGCAGCAGGGACGAACGCCCCCGCTGCAAGCTGGCCGTCATCCCCATTTAAGGCTCACTGACGAGGCCAGCATCTCCGGCGACAACGGTCCTGCCATTGCGCGGCGGGCGACGGTGCCGATCATTCGAGGAGCCAACGATTCGGCGCGAAGCGCCGCCCGGTGCGGGGCCTCGCCACATCGGGATCCCCGCGACTGACGCCCCGGGGAATCGCCGCGCTCGCCCGGGCTATGGCGCGCCGGACATCACGCAAACGACGCGCATAGAAAAACACCCGGCGGTTTCCCGCCGGGTGCTCGTCGAAAAAATTCGACTGATCTTACCAGTTGCGCTGGGCGCGGAGGAGCAGGGTGATGCTGTCCTGGTCCTTCAGCTCGTACAGGGCGGCCGGCTTGGCCGTCGTGCCGGCACCGGCGTAACCAACCGTACCCGAGTACTTCTGGTCGAGGTGGGTCCAGTTGAGGTCGCCCGAGAAGGTCAGGTTCTTGACCGGGGTCCAGCGGGTGATGAGACCCACCTGGGCAACGGCGAAGTCAGGGTTACAACCCGTGACACCGGCGAGGCCACCGAACACGCCGCCGCCACCGCCAGCGCCGCAGAGCGCGGTCTTGGCGACCGAGCCGTACTGCGCCTGAGCGTAGGCACCGTAGACCGCGGTGTTCCAGTAGGCATCCCAGTTATGGGTGTAGGCGCCGCGGAAGCCCCAGGTCTTCACAGTTTCCTGCGAACCGCCCGTGATGAACACGGTGTCCGGAGCCATGGCGAAGCCGACGCTCTGGTAGGCAACGCCCGAGTTGCCGAACATCGAGTAGGAGCTGCCCGCCAGGTTCTGGAAGTTGTAGCGGGTCGCACCGTCGGTGTAGACGGCCTGGATGTTGATCACGTCACCCGCGCCGGTCGGGATGTTCTTGATCGACAGAGCGAGCTGAACGGCCCAGCCCCACTTGTCGTCGGGGTGACCGGTGGTCTCGGTGGCGCCGTAGTAGGCAACGTGGTTGTCATGCGCAGCAACCGACGCCTGGAACATACCCCAGGCCTGGTCGACGCGGACCTGACCGACGAGGTTCGGCGAACGCGAGCCGCCGATGGCGTTGGAGCCGTAGGTGCCGCCAACCATGCCGCCCGCGGTCGCGCCCGTCAGGTTCATGTTGCCGGCCTGGTAGTAGTTGGTCGCGTCTTCAGCCGAGAACGAAGCCGTCACGCCCTGACCGAAGTCAGCGGTGTAGGTGAACTGGTTGACACCGGTGACCGTGCCCGAACCACCGACGAGACCGTCGAAGTTGTTGCCGGGATAGTTGGTCCAGGGCGCGTCGAACTGCGACACGGCCTTACCCATGGTGAAGCCAGCGAACTGGATGAAGGCGTAGTACACGCCGAGCGAGCCGCCCGAGGTCGCGCCGTCAGTGCCGTTGATCGACGAACCAACGAGAGCCGGGGTGGCGCCGGAGGTGTTGAGGCCGAGGTTGCCGGTGTAGACGGTGCCGCCGGTCGCAGAGCCGGAGCCCTGGTAGCCGCCGGTGGTCCAGGAGAACACGCCGTCGAAGAAGGTACGGACGACGCCGTACTCGGTCGCGGTGCGCGTGTCGATGTTGAGGTCTTCACGAGCGCGCATGGTGTAGTAGTTGCTCAGGCGGTTGTGCGCACCGGCCGGGGAGCCGTTGGCAGCGCCGTAGGAGCTGTTGGTGCCCAGCGCGACTTCAGCGCGCAGATAGCCACCGAGCTTGATGCAGGTGTCGGTGCCCGGGATGTAGTAGAAACCGGCGCCGTACAGCGAGCAGACCTTCACGTATTCGACGGCCTTGGCCTTCACGGGAAGATCGGCTGCGAACGCCCCGGAGGCGGCCATTAGGCCGGCAGCCGAGCCGAGCAAAAGCGTTTTCGTCAACTTCATTAGGTAAACCTCCAGGTCGGTTCAGGGGGCTCGGCTTCCTTGGAGGACACCGCTTCACCCTCATAATTTCCGTTCAATTCAGATCCGCACCGAAGGTCCGGACTGAAACGACAGTGAGGTGCCCCCCCTCCGTCGTGCCTCACGTATAGTTTATAAAAACAACCGCCTCAATTTATTGATTTAATGAAACGTAAGTTCGGCGGGAGATGTTGCGCGCGAGCAACAGAGGGGATGGCAAACCAAGCCAACATACTGAATAAAAAGTAAAAAGCCCTCAGGGGGCATCCCGAGGGCTTTCTTGGAGGTCTCACATCGCTGTCCACGGACATGGTCACGAGCAGCAAAGAATGAGTGGGCTGAGACGTAATTGAATTAATTGATTTACGCAAGCATCAAATGCTTAGACCCTTTCCACAATGTCGCGTCTGCAAACCAAGTTCAGAGCGCGACACAGGAGACGCCCTCGCGATATCCCGGTAGAACACTGATCCAAGAACAATAAAAAAAAGGATCAACGCCAAACGGGGGGCAACGCGGCATGATCGAGAAGAAGCTCGACAGAGCGATCAGGGACTTCATCTGGAATGTCGTCGAAATTCACGCGCAGCTGGATGACATCCACACCAGCTGGGCCGGGCTGCTGGGCATTTCCCAGCCGCAATGGCTGATCCTGATGGCGATCACCGAGCTGGACGACGGGCAAGGCGTCGCCGGCATCGACATCGCGAACAAGCTCCGCGTTCATCCGGCGTTCGTGACCAACCAGACCAAGATCCTGGAGAAGGCCGGCTTTCTCTCGCGGCGGCCGGCGGCGAACGATGCCCGCTTCGTTCTGATGTCGCTGACCGCGAAGGCGACGGCCGACATCGAGCACCTCTCGAAGCGAAAGCTCGCGCTGAACTCGACGATGTTCAACGATCTCGACGAGAAGACCCTCGCCGAAATGAACGCTGCGCTGGCCAAGATCGCCAAGAATGCCCGGCTGGCGGCGCGGTTGCTGGCCATCGACGCCTCGTGATCCGCCCGAGCGAGCGCCCGGCCTCTTGGAGCTGACCTTCTAGAGATAGGTCACGGGATCGAGTTGAGGCGCGGCGCCAAGCTTGCTGTCGAGCCATTCGAACACGAAGTCGTCGACGGCGACGAAATTCTCGACCTCACCGAGAGGATGCGGGATGTGGTTGGGAACGACGACGGAGCAATCGGCTCCGGCCTGCCGATAGGCGGATTGCAGCTCGAGGGCATCCTGCTCCCACATCATCGAGCGGCTTCCGACAACCATCAGAAGCGGACACGGTATCCGGCGCAGCGGCGCCGCGGACACCGGCATGGCGCCGTCGAGATCGGCCTCCCCGGAGCCGGTCATCCAGCGAAGCGATGCGCCACGCATCACCGGCGTCATGACACCGCCATCGCAAACGGCGGCAGCGATCCGGCGATCCGAGCCGGCAAGGCGGGAGGCGTCGCAGGCGCCCGCCCCTTCGCCATAGATTGCGATCCGCTGCGGATCGACATCCGGGCGCGCCTGAAGATAGTCCAGCCAGCTATGAAGCATATGCTCCGGCTTGACGGGGCGGCGAACGGAGGAACGGCCGACGTCAACGAGCAGGAGCGACATGTTGCGGCGGAGCGAGGCCGGCAACAGCCTGATCATCATCGAGCCCAGTGTGACGTCCTCGTCACTGACGCAGATGACCGCAGGCGCGGAAGGCGCACGGCACAGCGCCGGGACGAAGAAGCCGGTTAACGCCCCCTCGTCGAAGCCGTCGATCGTCACGCGCTCGATCGCGCGACCGGCATCATCCGAGAATCCCTTCAGGCTGATCGCGATCTCGTCCGCGAGATCGGCGGCTTCGACATCGCCGGGGCAAGACACGCTCCTGATGACTTCCAGGGCGGTCAGCGAGCACAGCCACGCTTCCTGCGCGGTCCGGATCGATCCGCTCTCACGCGCGGATCGGGCGAAGGTCCGGTAATCGTCGGCAACCCGCAGCCAGTCTGAAACCCAGAGATGCCTGTGCGCCTCGCGCACGAGCTCTGCGACCGACAGGCTCTCGAAGAATCCGGATGCGCGATTGCGCAACTGGCCCAGGTTTCGGCCGGCGCCATCGCACGAGCCGTGCGGCCAGTGATCACCTTCCATGTCAGCCCCCGGACAACGCCATCAGCGCGCACCCCGATGTGCGCCCGGGTCTTCACACGCGGTCCTGATTCCAAACGAGCCGGCCTCGGCGCGAAATCCAGGCCCTCTCAACTCGATCGTCACGTCCCAGCTCCGCCGCTGATCCACAGTCGTTTGCCGCGCACGCCAGTGATGCGGCTTGGTCGTCTTTTATTGCGACCGGCAGGTCGGAATGACGTGGCCGGTCGAGACAACAGACATGACCGTGTAAGCCGCCATTGTGAACGCACGATATGGTGAGTTGCGGCGGATTGCCGCCAAGCCGCTGCCACTGGCGAGGCAGCGGAGGTAATCGGCGCGGCACATCGATCGTCGCGCCGACCGTGACGACTTATGTGACGTTCTCACGACAAGTGATTACACGCCGAGGCGGCTGGACTCGAATTCTATAAATCAGAACAGCCTTGCCCGTGCCCGCCCGGGCGCTCGACCGCTGGGGGACCTCCGGCGCGTCCTTGTATGCATTATCCCAGTTGCCATCCCCGCTGACTTCGCTTTACATGCCGGCAACTCGCCCGCGGATGACGGCCGGGGCTGAAAAATCACACACATTGTCAAAGGGACGGAGCATGGCGCGCAACATATTGATTCTCGGGGCTTCTTACGGCTCGCTGCTGGGCACGAAGCTGCTGATGGCCGGGCACAATGTGACCCTGGTCTGCCGCGCCAAGACCGCAGAGCTGATCAACCGCGAAGGTACCGAGGTGCGCATCAAGCTGCGCGACGAGGCGGTGCACCGGGCGATCTTCTCGCGCAACCTGCCCGGCAAGCTCGACGCCGTGACGCCGCAGAATGTCGACCTCTCGCGCTACGACCTGGTCGGCCTTGCGATGCAGGAGCCGCAATACACCAACCACACCGTGCGCATGCTCATGGTCAAGATCGCGGCGGCGAAGCTGCCCTGCCTGTCGATCATGAACATGCCGCCGCTGCCCTATCTGAAGCGGATCCCGGCGCTCGCCGACATGGATCTGGAGGAGGCCTACACCAATGCCCAGGTGTGGGAGCGGTTCGAGCCGGGCCTCGTGACGCTGTGCTCGCCCGACCCGCAGGCGTTCCGTCCGCCGGAAGAAGCCGCCAACGTGCTGCATGTCGGCCTGCCCACGAATTTCAAGGCGTCGGTGTTCGCCGACGAGAAGCACAACAAGGTGCTGCGCGAGCTCGAGGCCGACATCGACGCGGTGACGCTCGACGGCCACGACGTGCCGGTGAAGCTGAAGGTGTTCGATTCCCTGTTCGTGCCGCTGGCGAAATGGTCGATGCTGCTGACCGGCAATTACCGCTGCATCACGCCGCACGAGCCCCAGTCGATCCGCGACGCCGTGCATGGCGATTTGAAGCGCTCGCAGACGATCTATGATCATGTCGACGCGATCGCCCGCAAGCTCGGCGCCGATCCGCAGGACCAGGTGCCGTTCGCGAAATACGCCAAGGCCGCCGAGAGCCTGCTCAAGCCGTCGTCGGCCGCGCGCGCGGTCGCGGGCGGCGCGCCCTTCATCGAGCGCGTCGACCTCCTGGTGAAGCTGATCTCGCATCAGCTCGGCGTGCCCAATCCCGAGATCGACCGCACGGTCGACACCGTGGATCTGAAGCTGAACGAGAGGATCGTGCAGGGCGGATCCGGCGCGCAATAAGGCGCTTCACTGAGGTGCGCGCTCTGCTGCGCAAAGCGCTGCAGAGCAAGCCTCGAAGGGCGACGGCCCGGCCGCATCTCGGCCGCGCATCCTTCGAGGCCCCCGGCCGGCTTGATTTGATCTTCGTCATCGAATCCGGCCGCTGAAGCCCGGAATCAGCGCATTTGGCCTGCCCCCAGCTATCGCTGGGGGTCGCCGATTTGCGAAAAATTTGCATCCATGCGAGGTCTGGCCTTACGTAGCGGAAGCTGCCGAATTGCCTCGGGCAGATACTCCAGATCCCGGTTCCCGGCAGCAGGTTCCAGACCTGCCCGCGGCAGCCGGACGACGGGCGAAAGAACAAGTCACCGAAGATGGATCAGTCGACGTTGCAGGTCGTGCGCGCGGTGGAGGCCGGCGCGACAACCATGAAGAGCCTCATCGACGCGACCGGATTGTCCCGTCTCAAGATCGAGCGCGCCTTGAGCACGCTGGAGAAGCAGAAGCTGCTGGTCCGCGACGGCCAGGGCTTTCGTGCGACCAACGTGCCGAAAGCGCCGCCGCTGGCCCGGCAATGCGGATCGTGCAACGCCTGCTGCGACATTCTCGAGGTGGCCGCCGTCGACAAGCCGGTGAACCAGCTTTGCAAGCATTGGCAGACCGGCACGGGATGCACGATTTACGATCGCCGTCCGCAGATGTGCCGCTCCTTCGTCTGCGCCTGGCTGCAGGGACATCTCGACGACGACTGGTTCCCGGCGAAGTCCGGCATCATCGTCCATTTCAGCCAGGATGCGGTGAACGTGACGGTCGACGACCACTGCCCCGATCGCTGGCGCGAGGAGCCTTATTTCAGCAAGCTCGCCGAATGGTCGCTGAACGGCATCAGGCGGATCGGAAACCGCGGCTATGCCACCCTCGTCGTCTCCGGCGCCAACCGCTACCTGCTGCTCGGACGCACCGCCGTTCCCGAGCCGACGCTGTTCGGCACGGCGTTCGTGCCGCTCACCGCCGACACGTTCCGGTTCTGGCGGGCGACGTCGCCGGAACATCTGCAGCGATTGCACGAGCGCATCGCCGAGATGGAGCGGATCAGGCAGGAATTCGACTCCTGCGTCATCCCGGAGAATGAGGACGACGATCCGCAAGCCCCCTATCGGCCCGCACTTTTACGGCTGTCAGGGCACCCGGAAGCCGCGCCCAAGGGCTGACGACGCCGATCGCGCAAGGCATTGCCACCGCGCGCCGAGCCATTCGTGCATCAATGAGCGTGTCCGCCTTCGCCGGCATCGCCGGCATGGTCGCCGCCAATGTGATCGGCGCTGCCGCCATGGCCGCCTGATCCGGATTCGCCGGCAAAGAAGCCCCAACGCGCGGCATCCAGGACCATCGAGGTGTAGAGCGCTCTCACCGCGCCGTATTCGGGGTCGGAGGGCCTGAGCTCGTCGAGCTTCGCCCTCATCTCGGCAATATCCCTCAATCGTGCCCGCTTGTTGAAGAGCCAGTAGATACCCATGCCAAGCGTGACCAGCGCCACGACGCCAAACACCGTGACCGTGATCGTGGCGGGGCCGGCGAGCATGCTCATCATGGTAGGCGTTTCCTCGCACCTGCCGACAGGCGGAATGACCGAGAGGTAGCGCATCCCCGTAAAAACATCGCCAATTTTCGCGTGAAACTCCGATCGAAGCGGCTTGAACGCCACTCCTCTTCATTGTTCCAGGGATGACGGTGAACGCCGCCGTGGGCAACGCCGCATGATTCGCGCCGTGGCGCTCGACGCGCCGCGGCGGGATTGATAAGCCCCTGTCCGCGAATGACGGGGACTTGAGTCGGCATGACGGTTGCGATCGAGATGGGGCTGACCACGGCAGGCGCCGCGGCTGCCATGGACCTCGAGGAACTGCTGGCGACCCGCCTCCTCGTGCAGGGCAATTCGGGCTCCGGCAAATCGCATCTGCTGCGACGCTTGCTTGAACAGAGCGCGCCCTGGGTGCAGCAAGCGATCATCGACCCCGAAGGCGATTTCGTCACGTTGGCCGAACGCTTCGGCCATCTCGTCATCGAGGCCGAGGACCACACCGAGCGCGGCCTTCAGGTCGCCGGCGAGCGCGCGCGGCTGCATCGCGTCTCCACCGTGCTCAATCTCGAAGGTCTCGACGCCGAGAACCAGATGCGGCGTGCGGCCGCGTTTCTCGGCGGGATGTTCGACGTCGACCGCGACCATTGGTATCCGATGCTCGTGGTCGTCGACGAGGCCCAGCTGTTCGCGCCGGCTGTTGCCGGCGAGGTCTCGGACGAGGCGCGAAAACTGTCGCTCGGCGCCATGACCAATCTGATGTGCCGCGGCCGCAAGCGCGGCCTTGCCGGCATCATCGCGACCCAGCGCCTCGCAAAGCTCGCCAAGAACGTCGCGGCAGAGGCCTCCAACTTCCTGATGGGCCGCACCTTCCTCGACATCGACATGGCACGCGCGGCCGATCTGCTCGGCATGGAGCGTCGGCAGGCCGAAGCCTTTCGCGACCTCGAGCGCGGCCAGTTCATGGCGCTGGGCCCCGCGCTGTCGCGCCGTCCGCTGCGCCTGAACATCGGCCCGACCGACACAAGCCCGCGCAACTCGACGCCGCGGCTGATGCCGATGCCGGAGGCGGCCACGGAAGATATGCGCGCCATGATCCTGGCCGCGCCGCCGCCCGATGCCAGCCGGCCGCAGCGCCGGCCCGCGCCGGATCTGCTCGAGCAGCTGCGCGCGGCGAAGGCCGCCGCCACGCCGGTGATCCAGCCGGAGGCGGTCGAGGTGCCGGTCAGTGCCGAGGAGCTCGCCGAGCGCCGCGAGCGCGTTAATCGCACGCTGCGCGCCGTGCTCGCCGAGCCCGACGCCGGCTTCCGCGCCATCGGCGTGCTCTATCAGGAATTCGTCGTCCGCTGCCGCATCGAGGGCTTAGGGGCCGCCGTGCCCGATCTCAACGATTTTCGCCGCATGCTGACGCATGCGCGCGCCGGCCTCGGCACGGATCTGGCCGAGGACGACGCCTGGCAGGATGTCTCGCTGCGCGCCTCGATCCTGCCCGACGACATGCAGGGCGTGTTCATGATGATCGCGCGCGCCGCCAAGGAAGGCTGGCCCTGCCCGGGCGACGCCGCGATCGCGCGCGCCTATGGCTCGCACTCGCTGCGCCGCGCGCAGCGGCTGCTCGGCTATATGGAGGAGCAGGGCCTGATCGTCGTCCAGCTCGATGGCGGCGGCCGCCGGTTCGTGACGCTGGTCGAGCTGGCCTGGGCGACCGCGCCGGGCGATCCCAATGGCGACGATCTGCCGGCGGAGCAGATCGCGAGCGCTGCGACGGCGTGAGCACGGAAGTCGTCATGCCCGGGCTTGTCCCGGGCATCCACGTTCTTCGTGTTGGGTGGCAAGACGTGGATGGCCGGGTCAAGCCCGGCCATGACGTGGAGAGGTCAGCGCACTGCGTCAGGCCGCTTCGGAACCGCCGAGATAGGCGTCGCGCACGCGGGGATCGTCCTTCAACGTACGCGCGGGCCCGGACAGCACGATCTTGCCGGTCTGCAGCACATAGGCCTCGTGCGCGATCTCGAGCGCGAGGCTGGCGTTCTGCTCGACCATGAACACCGAGACGCCTTCCTGGTTGATGGTGCGGATCAGTTCCAGCACGCGATCGACATAGAGCGGCGACAGGCCCATGGTCGGCTCGTCCATCACGATCATGCGCGGCCGGCTCATCAGCGCGCGCGCCATCGCGACCATCTGCTGCTCGCCGCCGGAGAGCGAGCCGGCGCGCTGCGACAGCCGCTGGCCGAGCTTTGGAAACAGCGTCAGCATCTTGTCGAGATCCTGCGCGATCGCCTCGCGGTCGTTGCGGACGAAGGCGCCCATCAGGATGTTTTCCCGCACGCTCATGTCCGCGAACAACCGCCGCGCCTCGGGCACGGAGGCGATGCCACGCCGGACGATTTGCGGTGTCGTCAGGCCGATTAACGAGGCGCCGTCGAAGGTCACCTCGCCCGAGCGCGGCTTCACCAGCCCCAGGATGATCTTCATCGTCGTCGACTTGCCGCTGGCATTGCCGCCGAGCAGGCAGACGATGTGGCCGCGCGCGACCGTAATCGAGAGATCGAAATGCACCTGGGCCTGGCCGTAGAACGTATTAACGTTCGACAGCGCCAGCAGCGGTTCGGGGGCGCTCGTCGTCATGCCGCGCTCTCCTGCTCCGACGTTCCTGACAACCCGTGGCCGAGATAAGCCTCGATCACCTTGGGATCGCTGCGCACCTGTTCGCCCGAACCTTCCGCGATCTTCTTGCCCTCGTCCATGACGATGACGCGATCGGAGAGGCGCATTACCATCTCCAACTTGTGCTCGATCAGCAGGATGGTCAGCCCTTCGGCTTTCAACTCGGCGACGAGCGCCTGCATCTCCGCGGTCTCGGTCGGGTTCATGCCAGCGGTGGGCTCGTCGAGCAGCAGAAGGCGCGGCTTGAGCGCGAGCGCACGCGCGATCTCGACGCGGCGGCGATTGGCGTAGGACAGGCTATAGGCGGGCTGGTCGATCCGTGGCAGCAGCCGTTCACCGAAGCGGGCGAGGATGACCTTCACCTCCTCGCGCAGCCGCTCTTCCTCGGCCTTGACGCTGGCGGGGCGCAGCAGTGCGAGACCCAGCTCCAGCAGCGGGCCAATCACCGGCACGGCCGGCTTCACCGCGCGCAGCCGCGTGTGCGCGCCGATCAGAACGTTGTCCATGACGCTGAGATTGCCGAAGACACGGCCGAGCTGGAAGGTGCGCGCGATGCCCTCGCCCGCGAGCCGCTCCGGCGACAGGCCCGTGATGTCCTGGCCTTCGAAGCGGACAGTGCCGGCGTCGGGCCGGTCGAGGCCGGTCACGAGATTGAACAGCGTGGTCTTGCCGGCACCGTTGGGGCCGATGATGCTGACGAGCTCGCCTTTGGCCAGATCGAGGTCGATGGCATCGACGGCGGTGAGGCCGCCGAAGCGGCGCGTCAGCCCGCGCAGGGACAGCATGTGAGACTGCTCCGCCATCACATCGTCCCCAACAGGCCCTGCGGCCTGAACCGCACCAGCAGCAGCAGCACGATGCCGTAGATCAGGATGCGGTACTCCGCCGCGATCCGGAACACTTCAGGCAGACCAACCAGCGCCACTGCTCCGAGGATCGCGCCGACGACATTGCCGAGGCCGCCGAGAATGACGACGGTCAGCGCCAGGATCGATTGCTGCGTGTTGAAGGTCTCGTGGTTGATGTAGGAATACAGATGCGCCGCGATGCCGCCGCTGACGCCGGCAGCGAAGCCGCCGAAGATGAAGGCGAGCGACTTGTAGCGGTTCAGGCTGAGCCCATAGGCCCGCGCGGCGATGTCGTCGTCGCGGATGGCGCGGAAGCTGCGGCCGAGATGCGAACTCAGCAACCGCCCCTGCAGCAGCGCCAGCACCACCATCACGGCAAAGCTGAACCAGTAGATCGAGGCTGGGCTGATCAGCTCGTAGCCGAACAGCGACAGCGGCGGGATGCCGGAGATGCCGATCGGCCCGCGCGTGACGCTCTCCCAGTTCAGGATCACCAGCGAGACGATCTCGCCGATGGCGAGCGTGGCGATCGACACATAGTGCCCGCGCAGGCGGAACGACGGCGAGATCAGCGCGGTGCCGAGCGCGGCGCTCATCAGGCCGCCGCCGATGACGGCGAGCCCGACCGGGACGGCTGCCGTCAGCGACAGCAGCGCTGAAGTATAGGCGCCGATCGCCAGCAGCGCGGCATGCCCGAGCGAGACCTGCCCGATCGTGCCCGCGACCAGCGTCAGGCTCAACGCGAGCATGCCCAGCAGCCAGGCGTTGATCAGGGTCTGGAGCACGTAGAACGAGACCGGGAACAACGGCAGGATCGCAAAGCCGGCCGCGGCAACAGCCAGGGCCCAGCGCGGAATGCGCAACGGACGGCTCGGCGCGATGAAGGTGCCGGTGAGCGGCTCGGGCGGCGCCTGCCGCGCGCTGGCGAACAGGCCGTTCGGCCGAAGCACGAGCACGACGACGAGCAGCAGGAACGCGAACAGATTACGGTAGCTGGTGCCGAACACGGCGACGCCATAGCTCTCGACGAGGCCGAGCAGCAGGCTGCCGATCACCGCACCGGGCACGTTGCCGGCACCGCCGACGACTTCGGCGACGACGCCCTTGAGCGTCGCCTGCAGGCTCATCGCGGTGTCGATCTGGTTGTAGTACATACCGACCAGCATGCCGGAGACACCGCCGAGCGCGGCCGCGATGCCGAACACGGCCTGATTGACCCGGTTGACGTCGACGCCCATCTGCATCGCGGCGTCGCGGTCCTGCGACGCCGCGCGCACCGCCCAGCCGAGCTTGGAGTAGCGCAGGAACACGAACAGCAGCAACGCGCTGGTGAGGCCGACGCCGGCGATGAGCAGGTCAAGTGGCCCGATGGTGCCGCCGCCGACCTGGAAGCGGACATCCGGCAACTGGCTCGGCAGCGCACGCGGGTTCGGCGAGAAGGTCAGCATCACCAGCTGATCGAGCACGAAGCTGATGCCGATGGTCGCGAGCAGCGGCGCGATGCGTACCGAGTTCTGCAACGGCCGCAGCCCGAACCGTTCGATGATCAGCCCGACGATCGCAGCGGCCACCGCAACGACGATGATGGTGAGCGGAAGCGGCGTATGCAGCTGCACCACCGCCACCCAGCCGATATAGGCGCCGACGAGGTAAATCGAGCCCTGCGCGAAGTTGATCAGCCGGCTGACGCCGAAGATCAGCGCGAGCCCGACCGCAACGAGGGCGTAGACATTACCGACGATCAGCCCGTTGATCGTGTAGTCGAGCCAGGAAGACACGCTGGTATCACCGCGTCGAGAGGGAAGCGGCCGGAGCCCCCGCTCCGGCCATCAGGTTAAGTCGGCTTGCCGTCCCAGAGCGCGAACTGGCCCTTGCGGACGACGAGCTCGGCGTTCATGGCGCCCTTGACGCGGCGGGTCGCGACGTCGAACGTCGCCGCGCCGAAGATCACGCTCGGAACGTCCTTGACCTTGGTGAAGGCCTCGCGGATCGCCTTGCGATCGCTGCCGCCGATCTTGACGACGGCGGCGGCCATGTTCATCGCGTCATAGGCATAGGCGTTGAAGGCGTCCGGCTCCTGCCCGTTGTACTTCTTCTTGAAGCCCGCGATGAACTTCTGCACCTCGGGCCGCGTGTCCTCGGGGAAGTAGCGCGTGCCGACGTGAACGTCCTCGACCGCCTCGCCGCCGAGCTCGATGAATTTCGGCGAGTAGACCGAGCTCGCAGCGCACATCACCTGCTTCAGGCCGACCTGGCGGGCCTGACGGGCGATCAGCGCGCCGTCGGAATAATAGGAGATCAGGATCAGCCCGTCCGGGTTGGCGTCGCGCACGCGCACCAGCGTCGAGCGGAAGTCGCGCTCCTCCGCGATGTAGCCCTCGGTGACCACGATCTCGGCGCCATATTCCTTGGCGGCATTGGTGAAGTAGTCGCGGCTGGTGCGGCCCCAATCGGTGTTGAGATGCAGCACCGCGAGCTTCTTCAGGCCGAGGCGCTTGACCGCATAGGCCGCCAGCAGCGGCTGCTCATCAGCCTGGCTCACGGACGTGCTCCACATGAAGTCGCCGCCCTTGGTGAAATCAGGGTGCGAATTGGTGAAGCCGAACTGCACGAGGCCGCCGCGCTGATAGATCGGGGAGGCCGCCATCGAGGCTGGGCTCGAGAAATCGCCGAGCTCCAGCACGATGGCGGGATTGGAGACGAATTTCTGGGCGATCGCGACCGACTGGCGCGGATCGCTCTGGCTGTCCTCGAACTGGTAGGCGAGCTTGCGCCCGTTGATGCCGCCGGCCGCCATGATCTCATCCAGCGCGAGATCGAAGCCCTGCTTCCATTGCGTGCCGTATTGCGCGTTCGGTCCCGTGAGCGGGCCGCTGACGCCGAGCAGGATCGGATCAGCGTCGGCGAAGGCGGCGCGAGAGAAGGCTGCCCCCGCCATCAGGGCGAGCGAGCCCGTGACCAGGTTTCGGCGATTGATGTTGCTCATGCACAGCTCCATCCAGTCAGGTGTTGAAACAAAGCAGCAATTCTCGTGCCGGTGGGATTGCCTATTTCGAGGGCTCACCGAGCGACAGCATCAGCCGGTTCGCCCAGTTGAAGAACGAGGCGCCGTTGATGACATCGACGATCTCGGCATCGTCGAGGCCGGCGCTACGCAGCTCCGCGATATTTTCGGGGCCGAATGCGATCGGGGTTTCCGCCAGCGCGACCGAGGCCTTGACCACCGCATTCCAGCGCTCGCCGAGATCGGCCTTGACGCCTTCGTCGAGCAGGCGCTGCACGTCGTCGCGGCGCTTGGAATAGGTGCTGGCGAAGCGCGCATGCACCGAGGCGCAATAGATGCAGCCGTTGTAGCGCGAGGTCGCTGCAGCCGCGAGCTCGCGCTCGGCGCGCGGCAGCCCGTCGGCGACGTTGTAGAAGATGTCCTTGTCGGTCTTGGTGCGGGCTTCCAGCACTTCGGGATCGCGCACCAGGAGGCGAAAGTATTCCGACTTGGCGCGGGCGCGGTCGACGAGGCCGTTGAAGTGGCGCTCGGTCAGCTCGGCCTCCGGCAGCGGATCGATCCAGGAGACCCAGCCGAGCTCGTCCTGGGTGAAGGCGACGGGCGGATTGACGGTGCTCATGATTGCCTCCTTACGCGCTTGCCGCGGCGAGCGTGCGCAGACCGCTGACGACGCGCACCTGAAACGACAGGAACGCGACGAGTTGGGAGAAAGTGACGATACCGGTGGTCGACCAGCCGGCGGCAAGCAGTGCCTTCATGTCGGCATCCGCGGCATCGCGGGGGCGGAACACAAGCAAATGCGCCTGCTCGAACGCAGCCGCGAGCCTTGCGCCAAGCGCCGTCTTGCCCGCCGCACTGACGCGGTAGATCAGGCCGGCCGTGTTTTCGACCGATAGCGGACCGGCCGGATACGAGCCGTACGGCCCCGAGGTCCTGCCCCGCGCGATCTCGGCATCGATCGCTTCCAGCAGCCGCGCGCCGTCTGCGTTTGCAGCAAGCTTGTCGCGATAGAACGAGGCAACCGGGGATTCGCCATGGAGCCCGGTAACGAAGGCCGCGACCGCGGCGCGCTCGACAAGAGAGAAGTCGCCGGCGTCGATCGGCTCGAACAGCGACAGATAACTCTTCTGCGCATTCTCGCGCGCCTGCAGGCGGCGGGCGCGGATGGCGTCCAGCGCCGAGCCGGGCGCGATCCCGGCGAGCGTGTCGATGATATCCTGCGTGCTCATTCCTCGGCCTCGTTCAACGCGATGCTCTTCATGTCCGATCAGCCCGCCAGCGCCACGTCGGGCGCCGTCCGGGTCCAGCCCAGCGCCGGCGCGACCTTCTCAGCGACCAGCTCGATCGAGCGCAGGACGTAAGGGTGCGGCGCGTCGACCGAATGCACCTGGAAGACGAGATCGGTGATCCGCTCCAGCGTCGCATCGGCCCGCAGCGAGGCGATGACGTGGTCGGCATCGCCGACATGGGTGTCGAACGCAGTGATCATCTCGTCCAGCGTCTCGCCCGGCGGAAGATGTCCGCCCTTCATGAATTGCGGCAGCGCGCGGCGCAGCCCGATATCGGCGAGGCGCAGGGCTTCGGCATGGTCGTCGGCGACGAAGATGCTGCGCGAGGCCATGATGCGCGGCTCGGTCCCCTTGGGCAGCGCTTCCAGATAGGCGTCGATGACAGGATTCTGGATCTCGGCGAGCGTTGCCTTCGGCGCCTCCTTCGATCGCGGCTGGGTGCGCGAGAGCAGCAGGCCGTCGCCGGCCTTGCCGGCGCGCGCGCCGCCCGCGACCGAGAACGTCGCCTGCCAGATCCGCTTGTCCAGTTGCGGCCGCTGCGGATAGATGGTGTCGCCGCCTTCGAGCGGCTTGCCGACCAGGGCAGTACGGACCACCTCCAGATTGCGCGCGAAGATCTCGTTGCGCTGGGTGCTGTCGAGGCCGAAGGCGGCGAAGGCCGAGGGATTGCCGCCGGTGCCGACGCCGAGCTCGAAGCGGCCGTTGCAGAGCAGATCGAGGACGGCTGCGTCCTCCGCCACCCGCACCGCATTTTCCAGCGGCAGCGTGACGATGCCGGTGCCGAGCCGGATGCGCGAGGTTTGCGCCGCGACATAGCCGAGGAAGGTGAAGGGCGACGGCAGGCCGCCCTCGCGCTCGTGGAAATGGTGCTGCGCGATCCATGCGGAATCGAGGCCCGCTTTCTCGGCCCGCACGATCTGCTCGGCCGCGAAGCGATAGCGTTCGGCGGGAGGCGCCTCGTCGAGGAGACGCGTGAAGAAGCCCAGGCGTTTCAGGTTTGCTAAGCGTTTCATACGACCCCTGTCAGACTGGATGGCCAGGCCCCCGATGATGTCGGGTCACGCCGCTCCAGACAAGCGGGCATTGCGCAGGGCTCATACCCAAGTTTCCTGCGCAAGGCCGCCCCGATCGCCCACGCTGCGCTGCAGCTGGGCAGATTGCCTACCAGCTCGGCAGCACCGCGCCCTTGAACTTGGTCAGCACGAACTCCTTGACCTCCGGCGTGTGGTAGCTGTCGACGAGGATCTTGACCCAGGGCTTGTCCTTGTCGGCCGTGCGCACTGCGATCAGGTTGACATAGGGACCCTTCGGGTCCTCGCGCAGGATCGGATCCTTGACCGGGTCGAGGCCCGCCTGGGTAGCGTAATTGGTGTTGATCGCGGCGGCATCGACGTCGTCGAGCGCGCGCGGTGCCTGCGCCGCGTCGACCTCGATGAATTTCAGCTTCTTCGGGTTCTCGGCGATGTCGAGCACGGTCGGCTTGAAGCCGACGCCGTCCTTCAGCTTGATCACGCCCTTGTCGCGCAGCAGCAGCAGCACGCGGCCGCCATTGGTCGGATCGTTCGGGATCGAGACCTTGCCGCCCTCAGGGATGTCGGCGAAGGCCTTGTGCTTCTTCGAGTAGACGCCGATCGGGAAGTTCACGGTCAGCGCGACAGACTCGATCTTGTAGCCACGATCGGCCTTCTGATTGTCGAGGTAAGGCTGGTTCTGAAATGAATTGGCCTGGATCTCGCCGGCATCGAGCGCGGCGTTCGGCACGACATAGTCGGAGAATTCGAGCAGCTGGATGTCGAGGCCGTTCTTCGCCGCGATCGGCTTCACCGCCTCGAGGATCTGCGCATGCGGCCCCGGTGTCACGCCGATCTTGATGGTCTCGGCGAAGCTTGCCGCCGACCAGGTGGCGAGCACTGTTGCGAGGATCAGGGGGAGGCGAAATGACATTTTGGTCTCCATGGCAAAGCACGAATGATTGGAACCGTATTCGCTTCTCCGCAAGGGGAAATCAATGAAATGGAAATCCAAATTGAGCGCCGGGAGCGGGTACGCCTTCTCCGTTCGGCCGCAAACGCGAAACGAATTCGCGCCTGATGCGACGGCCTTTGCGCAAGCGTGAGCCGCATCACGGCAGTGCGGCACGCGGCGCGCGAGATTGGCGGCATCACCACCGGAACTTCTCGAGGACTGGACCATGACCGCACTTGCCGCTCCCAAGCTCACCGGCCGCAAATGGCTCGAATGTTTTGCGCTCTATTTCGTGCTTCAGGGCGTGCCGATGTATTCCGGCGTCGCGCTACTGATCAAGCTGATCAACGCGGCCGAATTCGTCGACGAACCGTTCGGCGCCGTCGTCTTCGTCGCCATGATGTCGACGTTCCACGCCATGCTGACCTCGGGGCTCGGCACCAAGCTCCGCCGCTTCTTCAGGCACAGCTACGAGCCCCTGTTCGCCGATACGACCTTGTCGTTCTCCGAGAGGATCACGCGCTGGCTGGCGCAGCCGAACACGGCGCTGCAGCTGCTCGGCCACGCCCTGCTGCTGTCGGCCCTGGCGATCGGCGTGCTCGGCATCAGGTAGATGTCGGCTGGCGACGGGGCCGCTCGCCGCGGGTTCATATGTGGCGATTTCCCGGCGGCTGCAATGAATCTCCGGCCGCGGCAACATCACGAAACTTGATGCGCCTGCTGCGCCCGGGTTAGCGTTCCCTCGCGTCCTTTGAACTTCCCCAAGTTCGCTTAAGTTCGCACTGGTTCGCCGCCCGGTCTTGCCGGGCGGCGATCCGGGTAACGCTCCGGATCCTGCCCCGCAAGAACTCTCCCCATCGTCATTTCGTCGCATGGCCTTGCAGCCACGCCGGCATTGCCGCCTCGTGCGTGATGCAACATGATGCCGGCGATCGATGTCGTCGAGGTGGAGGGTTATCTGATGAACGAGAGCGAAATCCGGGGTCTGGTCGGACAGGTGAAGCAAGGCACGCTGTCGCGACGCTCGTTCATGCAGAAGGTGGCCGCGGTCGGGATCGCGGCCCCGATCGCCAGCCAGATCCTGGTCTGGCACGACGTCGCGATGGCGGACGCCACGCTGCCCTACAAGCCGACCAAGGCCGGCGGCGGCGGCCCGCTCAAGCTGCTGTTCTGGCAGGCCCCGACCCTGCTCAACCCGCATTTCGCGATCGGCACCAAGGACCAGATGGCCTCGCGCGTGTTCTTCGAGCCGCTCGCGGGCTGGGACAAGGAAGGCAATCTGATCCCGTGCCTCGCCGCCGAGGTTCCGACCAAGGCGAATGGCGGGCTTTCGCCCGACGGCATGAGCGTGGTCTGGAAGCTGAAGCAGGGCGTCAATTGGCATGACGGCAAGCCCTTTACCGCCGACGACGTCGTCTTCACCTGGGTCTATGCCGCCGATCTCGCCACCGCCGCCTACAGCACAGGATCCTACAAGGACATCAAGGTCGAGAAGATCGACGACCATACGGTCAAGGTGCTGTTCAAGGCGCCGACGCCGTTCTGGGCCGATCCCTTCGTCGGCTCGGTCGGCCAGATCCTGCCGAAGCATCATTTCGGCGACTATGCCGGCGCCAAGTCGCGCGAGGCGCCCGGCAATCTGAAGCCGGTCGGCACCGGTCCGTACAAGTTCGTCGAGTTCAAGCCCGGCGACCTGATCCGCGCCGAGCGCAATCCCGACTACCACATCAAGAACCAGCCGCATTTCGACACGCTCGAGATCAAGGGCGGCGGCGATGCGGTGTCGGCGGCGCGCGCTGTGCTGCAGACCGGCGAATACGACTTCGCCTGGAACATGCAGGTGGAGGAGGAGGTGCTCAAGCGCATGGAGGCGAGCGGCAAGGGCAAGCTCGACATCACGCCCTCCGGCAATGTCGAGTTCATCATCCTCAACACCACCGACCCCTGGACCGACGTGGACGGCGAGCGCTCCAACGCCAAGACCAAGCACCCCTCGCTGTCCGATCCCGCCGTCCGCCGCGCGATCAACCTCCTGATCGACCGCGACTCGATCCAGAAGTTCATCTACGGCCGCGGCGGCATCGCGACCGCGAGCTTCGTCAACGCGCCCAAGCAGTTCAAGTCGCCCAAGCTGAAATACGAGTTCAGCATCGAGAAGGCGAACAAGATCCTCGACGAGGCCGGCTGGAAGAAGGGCGCGGACGGCATCCGCGAGAAGGACGGCAAGAAGCTCAAATACGTGTTCCAGACCTCGACCAACGCCCCGCGCCAGAAGACGCAGGCCATCATCAAGCAGGCCTGCGAGAAGGCCGGCATCGACATCGAGATCAAGGCGGTCACCGCCTCGGTGTTCTTCTCCTCCGACGTCGGCAATCCCGACACCTATTCGAAGTTCTACGCCGACATGGAGATGTACAACACCACGCAGCCGCAGCCTGACCCCGAGCGCTTCCTGAACCAGTGCGTCTCTTGGGAGGTCGCCAGCAAGGACAACAAATGGCTCGGCCGCAACATCTCGCGCTGGTCCGATCCCGAAGCCGACAAGGCCTACAAGGCCGCGCAGAACGAGCTCGACCCCGCCAAGCGCGCCGCGCTGCTGATCAAGGTCGACGAGACCTTCTGCGAGGCCAACGTCTTCCTGCCGCTGCTCTCCCGCAACGTCGTCAACGCCAACGTCAACAGCCTCATGGTGGACATGTCCGGCTGGGACGTCACGACGTGGAATCTGGCGGCGTGGTATCGGGCCTGAGGGAGCGGCGGCATCGTTGGCGTTTACGCTCGTGTCCCGGACAAGCTGCAACGCGTGAGCGTTGCAGCGCAGAGCCGGGACCCAGGGCGACACGGCACCCTGCGGATGGATGGGCCCCGGCTCTGCAGCGCACCGCTGAAGTCGCGCTGCGCTGCGTCCGGGGCACGAGAGCGGAGTGTGGAGCACGCTCTCTCCCCGTCATTGCGAGCGCAGCGAAGCAATCCAGGCTGCTTCCGCGGAAAGACTCTGGATTGCTTCGCTGCGCTCGCAATGACGGAGCCTGGTGCGGCGGCGCGACCTGCAACCGCAGTTCGCGGGAATTTTCCTGCGACAACACCGCTTTGCTGTGTGGTTTAGATCACAGCAGAATCACACGCCCTCGCGTACAGTGATCCGGCATGGCCGCAAACAAGGTAACGGCGGTACGCGTGAGGCTGCGGCGACAATCGACAGCTACGGACTTTTCGAGGCCGCCAGGGTGAAGAGCCCGGCGGCTTTTTCTTGATCCCCGCGCTGATGCCCGGTTATCGGACCACCAGCTATCCTTTCGTGGGCGCATCGGAGCCCTTCCGCTCCTCCCGCTCATCTTCCAGCTGCCGCTCGGCTTCGAGCCAGAACTCCAGCTCGCGTCCCACGGGGCGTCCGGCCTGCTCCCAGAGCTCGTAGGCACGCGCGCGGACCTGGCCGCGGCGCAGCATGCGGCGGAGCTTTCGCCTCAGCTCTTCGGCAAAGCTGCGGAAGCGATGGCCGGTGGTTTCGTCCTTGACGAGCGCGGCCGCTCGCGTGGCGAGTTCGATCTGGTGCTCTATCTTCCTCTGTTCGTCCACCGCTGGCACTGCCGTGGGAAAGTGTTGTTGTCAGAGCCCGCCCTGTTCAGACATTGAATGCCTTGCGGGGATGGTCTGTTCCCTCGGAAGCGGTGCGGCGGATGCGGAGCGCGTAGGATGGGTAGAGCGAAGCGAAACCCATCAAGCTTGGGCGACGTCGAGGCATGATGGGTTTCGCAAGGGCTCTACCCATCCTACGCACGACGCACCATCACATCGAGCCGACGCGCTAATGCCACGTCGTGTCGGCTTCGACGATCACCGCGCGGATCTCGGGGTCTTCCGCCGTGTTGCAGGCGCAGGGCATGCCCTCGCCGCAGCGGCAGCCGCCGAGCTTCCCGCTCCAGGCCCGGAGCGGATGGTTTTCGCAGACCCATCCGAACCCCTGGCAGAATGGGCAGGTCTTGTCGGTCACAGCGTGTCCGGCGTACGCAGCGTGCTCGACTTGTCCTCGTTGCGCAGCTCCTGCTCGGCGGCGTGCCAGAATTCCTCCTCGCGGCCTTCGGGCTTGCCGGCCTGCTCCCACAAATGGTGCGCGCGGTCTCTGATGTCTTGATCGGTCGGTTCGGACAATTGCGTCTCCTTCTGATGAAGCACGGCCCACCCTGGGGGGCATGGGGGCTTGGAGGCGGGCCGTGCAGGCCAGCAATCGGCGGCGACTCTGGCCCGCGGATTCAAGCTCCGATCTGGCACGCAAGTTCCTCGCCGCGCGCGCCGGGCGGCGATGCCTCCATCAATTAGTTGAGACGGGACCAAGCAGGGTCTCCAGCCGGACCTGGAGGGCGCCGATGCCTGGCGCTGCGGCTGATGCGGGCATGAGGCGCCCGAGCTGAGCCGGCGCAGCTTTCCGAGAATTTTCCCGACCGGGAGCTCGTTCATTCCTGCCCTAGCCACCCCCGCTTTGCGTCCATGCCTGTCATCTGGCACCGACACTGACCAGATCCCCCGCCAGCTCTGTGCCGTATCAGCCGGCTGCGAATTGCTGGTACCAATGGCCGTCCCATCCCGACACGGCTTTGCAGCCTCGCGGCGAATTTCGCCCGAGCTTTGCCTGATCTCGTGAGCCCTCTCGTCTAGGAGGGCGCAGGGAAGGCCGGGTGCCGACATCGCACCCGCGGTCTGCTGCGCGAAAAGCACACGCAGGAAACCGCACAGCAGATACAGGTGGTGCCGATCACTCGGCCTTCCCTGCGCGGTGGTCGGACGACTTATGCCGTGCTCTCCCGGGAGCCGAACTTTCCTTTGGCCTCCCTCGCCCCGCGAATTGGATGATGCAGTCTGCCCGGTTGGGCTCGCTCGCATCTTCGCCGGACTTGACCGTAGCAACGACGGCCAGGACCACACGGTTTTGCCGTACGCGCGGCCCGCCCTTTCGCCGCAGTATTTCCAACCCCGTCGACAAGGCCGGAAACTTACAGACGAGACGAACCTAGCAGCGCCGCTCGTCGCACGCGGGTGTCAGGCTCACAGGAACACCCCGCCCTGCCCGCCCCTCTCGTGCCGACGCTGCCGCGTCCACCGCAAGCCCGGCTCGCGATCAAGACGACCTCGAGATCGCCCCTCCTGGTGAGCCGGGATGAGCGAGATGTACGCCAAAACCGAATTTCGGTAAAGCGGAATATTTTTGCGGGAAGGGGTTGACGGGGTGACGAAACAGGGGCGGGGGTTTTGCCTAACGGACTGCCAGCTATTTAGAATGAGCACACAGCCGAACGGCATCAATTCAACGCGCGCATGCTCACCAAGGTTTATCCGGCCTTCGGGATCGCCTCTTTAAACCAGAGAAGAATTTGCCAGATGCCAACGCCAATCGTAACCGCAGTTGCGAATAGGCCAACAGCTTTCGCATACCGGCTCTCGAAAATCCGATCTAGCGCAATACCAAATCCACGGGATGCTGTCCGCAGCTTGCCGGAGATAAGCCTGCGAATGACAGAATGCAGAAAGCCAACCTTGCTCAAGGTTGAATTATGCATTCTTATGAATTCGTTGTTTTGAAAAGCTTGCACCTCTTCTTCACCAGTAAGAAAGTGCCGATGAATCCCCCCGTTCAATTCCATTAATGATTTCAACTTTGGATGAGATGCATAGTCGCCGCCATAGCGATCGGCGAGAAGATCATTGAGATTCAACCTTCGCTCCACCGGAATCACAGGCGCATCGTTACCACCCAAAACCCTGTACCGATGTTCCAAGTGCTCGAAACCATAGGTGAGGTTTCGCATATTCCAATGAATCCAATATTTGTCTCGTCGATCGCGTATGAATGCGTAGAAACCTCTGAGCAATTCACGCTCTACCTCATCGAAACGATCTCGAACAGATTCGCGAGGTATATGGAGTTCTTCAGCTATTGCATGCGTCGAAAAGCTAACCGTCTGCTGTGTCGCGTAGTGCGTGATCGCAATCGATGTAATCCGCGGAGAGAGTGCTTCATTATCATCGTACAGGCTTTGGCAGGAATAATGAATGACATAGAAATTTTCCGAATGCGCTTTCGTCTCACCCATAAACTCCGCGCTATTATATATACCCACGCAGCCCTCCCGAAGCCCACCGGCTCTTTATCTACCTTTCATCTTAAGAGGCCTTCGCCCTCTTGACTTTTTGATTCCGGTCGCCCGCCTCACTATACCCTGCTCTTCTAGAGCGGTTACCGGCATATTGATCTTGGCCAAGGACTCCGTTGTAGATTCGATAATTTGCTTCTCCAACACCAAATAGAACGGAAACTTTAGATCAACGATTGGCTGCTTACTGCCACTGATCCGCTCTTGAAACTCACCCGAATTTTTTCTGCTCGATCGCTCGAATAATTCGCGATACCTGCGCGGAGAAACACCGTCGAAATGCTCAAAACTCACCCCCGAAAACGTTGCGTACTTGCCCCGATCCGCTCCCTCGATCGTTATTGAGTCCGAGTGAAGGTTCGCAGCAAGACTCTTGGGATAGGGCTCAAGGAAGATTACTTTCTTAATGCCGGCCGCCACAACGTGTTTAGCACAGAGATGACAAGGAAATGTTGTCGTGAACAGGATGGCATCCTGGACCGAGCGACCAAGTCGAGCAGCATCACAAATTGCCGACATTTCTGCGTGTATGATGCGACCATATTCAAGTGCATCCATGAACTGAGATTCTTGAATCTTCTTATCAGAAGCAAGCTTCTTTGCGCCGCGCACTTTGGCCAACTCGAGAAGCTCTAACAGCAACTGCGCTTTCCGCCTATCGTTTGCATCGTGACCTCTTTGGTAATCACGATCGTCATGCCCTTCAGGATCGTCGCACCAATAAGTACCGCCACCGGCTTTGGGGACCTCATTGGACCCCATCGAAATAATCTCTCCATCCGCTGAGAAGATTGCGACACCTACTTGGCGCGACAAGTCGAGCGTTCGCAAAGCTGCCGCTTTGGCCGCAAACATTCCGTATTCATTCCTATTCGGAGAAATTCTATTTGAGCCGAATAACAAATCGCAAAAGCGTTTGACTTGCCGATCGACATCTTCTTCCCCTTTGTCGGAATTGACGATTACATCCGCATCGTGAAAGATTCTTGATACTCGCTGTCCATGCTGCTCATCAGATTCATTCTCATCTCGCTGAACAATTTCTTCAGCTTCACCTCGATAAGTATTCGTGTTCCCTCGATTGTGACCTTCCGCAAAACGTCTCGAAAGATTATCGACACGGGCGCCCCTGCGCGAATAGACCGACACTTGAAAGAACGCGCGGCCATAAACTGATCGAAGGAGGTCAATCTCCTCACGTCGCTTAAACTGGTAAAGTAGGTAAATATTCTTCTCAGGTGCGGCGGCTTTGTGCGCAACGCTTTGTGCGCGGCGCCATTGAACAATTCGCGTAATCGTTATTGCCGCCAGGACTTGATCGTCATCGAAAATCGCTCGAAGCTGGTTCCCGTACTTGATGTATGTCTCTAGGCGGCCGGCCTCGTCGCTTTGGACTAACTTCTTCTTAGGGGGAAGAAAGGAAGCGATCTTGTCAAAGACTGCTGTTACTTTGATCGGAACAACATTGTACCCCTCAGCTTTAAAATAGCTGGAAAAGCTGTTGATCGACGCACGCATGTCTGTTCCGATTGGTGCGACGAAACCTATAAAGAGTTCCGGGTACTCAATTCTTGTAATGCCGTGTGCCAAGGATTCACGTCCCGTTTAAGTTTTGGTAAGAAGATTGCTTAGGGGTGATTCGCGATGTCAAAAAATCAGGTTCGAAAGCAGTCAGTTGAGACGGACAACGCCGCCGCTGAATTGGTCGTCGCCCACACCAAGATTATGGACGCTTGGTTCGAGCAATGGCGAATTCAGGAGCGATCGAGAATCGATATTGCTTTTCGGAAGAGCCGCCCCCCTGAACAGTCGCGCCGACACCTTGCCTAAACTTTGGATAGTTCGGCAGCGGTGCTCTCTAGTCAATTGAAACTATAGTTGAAAGCGCGCGGAGCGTGCGAAGCGGATTTGAGCCCTATACGGCGCTCCTTCTGCCTTCCATTGGGGATTAAGACTCCGTCGTCCGTTGTGCGCGGCGAGATTGCCTTATTCGACGGGGGCGTTTCAGATAGCGACAGACAAGTACACGCCCTCAAGTAGGTCGCAAACAAGGTAACGGCGTACGCATGAGGCTGCGGAGGCAATGAACGGCTAGTGACTTTCGAAACCGCCGGGGGTCGAACCCGCATCGGGCGCCTCGACGTGAAATCCACGCAGCCTCGACCGCGATGAACCCTGACGCGTTTCGCAAGTGCCCTACCCATGCTACGTACCCCTCCCTCACCCCGCCTCGAACGCTCCCCGGGCCGCCTTCACCGAAGCCGCAATAAACCGATGCACTTCCTGCACGCGCCGCGTTCCATGCGTGTCGGGATGTGAGGTCAGCCAGTAGCTGCGGACGAAACGGATCTCGGGCAGCAGGCGGCGGAGCTCGGGATAACGGCTGGCGGCGTAGTCGTGCAGGATGCCGATGCCGTGGCCGGCGCGGACGGCCTCGATCTGCGCGACGATGCTGCCGCATTCGTAGCGGCGGGACATCAGGCGGCCGAGGGCGGCGGCGTAATCGAGCGCGCGGCTGTAGGCGAAGTCCTCGATGTGGGTGACGAACAGGCGGCCGGCGAGATCGGCCTGCGCCTCGATCGGACCCTCGCGCTCCAGGTAATCCCGCGAGGCGTAGACGCTGAGGCTGTAGTCGGTGAGCTTGGACAGGATGAGCCGGCCCTGCTTCGGCCGGTCCAGCGTGATCGCGATGTCAGCCTCGCGGCGCGACAGCGAGAAGGTGCGCGGCAGCGGCACGAGCTGGATGACCAGCCCCGGATGGCGCGCGGCCAGTGCACCGAGATGCCCGGCGAGGAAGAAATTGCCAAAGCCATCGGGCGCGCCGACGCGCACCGTGCCGCTGATGGTGTCCGCGCTGCCGCCGATATTGGCGCCGACTTTCAAAAACTCACTTTCCGCGCGCTCGGCCGCCTGGACCAGCGCCTCGCCCGCGGCGGTCAGCGTGCAGCCGGCGGTATGCCGCTCGAGCAGCTTCGCCTTCAGGCTCTTCTCCAGCGCGGTCACCTGACGCGCCACGGTCGTGTGGTTCAGGCGCAGATTCTTCGACGCCTTGAGGATCTGCCCGGCGCGCGCGACCTCCAGGAATATCCTGACCCGCTCCCAATCCATCGATTGTCCCGACAATACTTTTCGCACAACGAAGGCGCGCCAACGCCCCTTCATGCGCAATTTCTCGCGTCTGGGATCGCGCGGGTCAAGCCTTCTTGTGAGGTGTCGAATGCTTCGATGGGCGCGACGAGAAGCGGGCCTGAGAAGCTCCAGGCTGAGGGCACGGACATCGATGTCGAAGATCGCTCGCCGCCGGGTTCAGGGATCCTGACGGGAGCGCCGCATCTCCCGATGCCGGTTCAACGACGGGCTTCTGCGCTCAGGCCAAGAGCGCGACCTTTTGGACGGACGGCTCACCCCAATAGAGATCGGCCAGCTCCCGGTTGCTGCACGAAGCTCCGCCGAATTCCGACTTGAGGTGCTTGGCGCGATAGGTCCAGCGATACAGGGGATGCTCGAGCGTCAGCCCCATGGCGCCGAGGAACTGGTGCAGATCGTAGACGATCGCATCGACGGCGGACTGCGCACTCGCGAGCGCCGCGACCACGTCCGTGTGCGTTGCACCGGCGCCACCGGCCTTGAACGCGAGCCATTTGGCTGCGGCGATCTTCGAGGCGCAGGCTGCGAGCCGATGCTGCACGGTTTGGAACGTGCCGAGTGGCCGGCCGAACTGCCTGCGGTCGGTGACATGGGCGATCACGCTGTCGAGGCCGCCCTGAAGGACGCCGGTGATCTCCGCCGCCACCGCGAGCTGGGCAAGACGGCGCGCCAGGATCGGATCGGCGACAGCTTGCGCACGCGCGAGACAGCTTGCGGGATCGCGCAGCCGCCCCATCGGATAGGCGAAATAGGCATCGACGACGTCGATATCGTCAGGCGAGACCGGAAACCAAGACGCGCCTGCATTCGACAGCACGAGCACGGCGCGCGCGACCGGCAGGAAGCGCACGGCCCGAGCGGGATCGCCCGTCAGCACGGCGAGTGGCCGCGGCGCATCGGGGCAAATCAATGGGCGGATCACGGCCGATGCCGCGACTTCCGCGATGGACGCGCTGCGGCCAACCTCGTGCACGATGAGCGCGGCGGTGGACACGCCGAACTCGGGATAGGACGCGGCATCGAGCACGCCGGCTTTTTCCAGGTCCGCATCGAGCTCGAGATCGAAGGACGCCTTGCTGCCGCCGAGCACGACGCGATTTTTGGCGCGCGCCAGCAGCGCGGTCGTCGTCGTCAGCAGGGCATCCTGGTCGTCGCTGATATCGAGAAACATGCGCCTAGCTCCTCGGCAGATTCAGATAATCGGTGGCGACGATGCCGAGCTGGATCTCGGCCGCGCCGGAGGCGATGCCGGCCGCGATCGCGCGCTCATGATGCGGCCTCAGCAATGGCAGGATGTCGCCCGAAAACGCTTCCGGGACGAAATCGAGCGCGAAATTGGCGACGGCGTGATCGGCCTCGACGATCGCGACCCGGGCCAGAGACGATTCCGCATTCGGCGGCAGGCCGCGCGAGCGCTGGTCGACGACGCGATAGACCAGCATGCGCGCAGCCTCGCAAGCCGCGAGCGCCTGTCCCGCCCTGAACCTGACGATATCGTCGCTCCACGAGCCGCTGGCCTTGAGATGTTGCACCATCTCACCGAGCATGCGCGTGGACAGTTGATAGCGCGGCAGGCCGATGCGTTCGTTGGCGAGCGCGTAGGTGATCAACGACCACGCCTTGCCTTCCTCGCCGAGCATGCTGGACGCGGGCACGCGAACATCCTGGAAGAACACTTCGTGCAGGTCACCGTTGCCGACCAGCGCAGGTATCGGCCGCACCGTGATCCCCGGCGTCTGCATCGAGATCAGGAAGATGCAGATGCCTTCCTTGCGGCTGCCGCCGGTGCGCGCCAGCAGGAAGCAGTGCTGGGCAAGACCGGCATAGGAGGTCCAGACCTTGGACCCGTTGATGACGAAGTGATCGCCATCGCGATCGGCGCGGGTTCGCAGCGAAGCAAGGTCGGAGCCGGCCGACGGCTCGGAGAATCCTTGGCACCAGACTGCGTTGCCGGCCGCGATCTCCGGGATGTAGCGCGCTTTCTGCTCTTCGGTGCCGAAGCGAAGGATGGTCGGGCCGATCCAATTGACGTTCATGTATTGCGGGCCGCGCGGCTCGCCGACCGCCCACATCTCCTCGCCCAGGATGAAGTGCTCCCACACCGAGCTGCCGCGCCCGCCATGCTCTTTCGGCCAATGCGGCACCAGCAGCCCCGCTTCCGCCAACCTGGCGCAGAAGGTTCGGGAGAATTCGGTCTGCTGCCGCGAGCCAGGCCCGTGACGCGCGATCGTCTCCCAGTCCGGCGGCAGCTCGCGCTCCAGGAACGACCTGACCTCGTCGCGGAACGCCTGGTCTCGTGCACTCCATTCGAAGTTCATGATTCCCTCTCAGGCAACGGGCCGACCACGGCGAGGCCATCGACCGCGATGACGGACTCGCCGCGGCAAATCAGCGGATTGACGTCGAGCTCGCGCAGGCGGTCGCGATGGGCGCAGGCGAGAACCGAGATCCGGCTGATGGTGCGCGCCAGCACGCCGCGATCGACCGGCGGCGAGCCGCGGAAGCCGTCGAGGATCGCCGCGCCTCGCAGGCGTGCGAGCAGGTGCAAGGCTTCACGCTCGTCGACCGGCGCAAGCGCCGTGACGCTGTCGCGCAGCAGTTCGGTCAGGACGCCGCCGAGGCCGATGAGGATCATCGGCCCGAAGCCCGGATCGTTCTTGATCCCGACGATGATCTCGACGCCCGCGGCAACCATCTCCTGCACGATGACGCCATGCAGCGTCGCGCCGGGCGCGGCCTTCGCGCAGGACGACATGATCGCATCGAAAGCCGCGCGCACGGCTGCTTCACCCTCGACGCCCAGCACGACCCCACCCGCCTCCGATTTGTGCGCGATATCCGGGCTGTCGATCTTCATGGCGACCTTGCCGCCGAGCCGCCGGGCCGCCTCCACCGCTTCATCCGCGTTCGCCACCGGGATGTCGCGCGAGGTCGCGACATCATAAGCGGCGAGCAGCGCCTTGGTATCGCGCTCGCCGAGCACGGTCTCCCCTAGCGGCAATAGCGCAGCGGCGCGCGCCCGGCGTTCGGCATCGACGATGAGCCCGGCCGGCAAATGCGCCGCGCGATCCGCCCGCGCCGTCCAGGCGGCCAGCGCCGCGAAACATCGGTCCATCGAGCGGAAGATCGCGATATCGGGATCGCGCTCGATGACGTCCGAACCCGGCCCTTCCAGATATTGCGTCAGCCACACCGCGCAGATCGGCTTGCCGTGCCTGCGGGCGAGCGCGCTGAGGTGCGGAAGGCGCTCGGTGGCCGGCGCATAGGCGTAAGGGCAGCCGTAAACCAGGGCGGCATAGTTCGGGTCGGACAACAGCGCGTCCGCGCAGGCCATCAGCGATTCCGGGTCCGAGATCACCTGCGCGGTGACGTCGCAGGGGTTGCGCGGCGCGCCGAACGGCGGAATGCGCGCCTCGAGCACGGCGCGCACGCGCGGCTCCGGTTGCGGCAGCGGCACGCCGTGCTGCTCGGCGCTGTCCGCGCCCATGATCGCCGCGCCGCCGGAGCCGGCGAGCACCGCGACGCCCTCGGCCTTCGGCCGGCCGACCTTGCCGAAGAAGGCGGCGGTCTCGATCAGGTCCTCGAAATTGTCGACGACGACCGCGCCGCCGCGTTCGAAGAGGGCGCGCCAGGACGCGTCCGACCCGGCGAGCGAGCCGGTGTGCGACAGCGCCGCCGCCGCGCCGGTCTCGCCGGTCGCTAGCTTGAAGACGACCAGCGGCTTGTCATGCTCCCAGGCGCGCTCGGCCGCCGCGAGCATCTTCAGCGGATGCGCGATGCCTTCGAACGCACAGGCGATGACGGCACAGGCCGGATCTTCCGCCAGCACGGCGATCCAGTCGGCCACGTCGACATCGCCGGAATTGCCTGACGTCAGGACGTGGCTGAACGAGACCCCGCGCTCGATGGCCTGGGCCAGCGCGAAGCCGAGCGCGCCGGACTGGCTGACCAGCCCGATCGCGAACGGCGCCAGCGGCCGGGTCTCGGGGACCGCGGCAAAGGTGATGCGCGCGCCGCTGGTGTAGTTCAGAAGCCCGACGCAGTTCGGCCCGAGCAGCCGGAGATTGGCCTCCCGCGCGCGCCGCACGATGCGGTTCTGGGTTTCGATGGCCTCAGGCGTGCCGATCTCGGCAAAGCCCGAGGCGTAGAGCATCACGCTGGGAATGCCTGCGTCGATGCAATCCTCGATGATGGGCTCCACGCTCGCCGCCGGCGTCGTGATCAGGGCGACATCAGGAAGCTGCGGCAACGCGCGGAGATTCGGATAGCAGGGGGTCTCGCCGATCCGGTCATATTTGTCGTTCACGAGCAGGGTGCGGCCGCCGAAGAATCCCCTAAGGTTGGACGCCGTGCGCGCGCCGAACGACGTCGGCCGCGGCGAAGCGCCGATGATCGCGACGCTCTTGGGATCGTAGAGCGGCCGCAGGTCGGCGCGGCGGTAGGGTTCGAGCCGTTCCGATGAGCTCATGTCGCGGCCGACGCCTCCTGCTTCGCTTTCGCGATCTTGTGCAGATAAGCGAGGTAGCCGAACGGAACCCGGCTGGCGCCATTGGCCTGGACGACGATGCCCGAGATCCAGGCGGCCTCGTCCGAGGCGAGATAGACACAGAGCGGGCCGATGTCGTCAGGCGTGCCGAGCCGGCCGAGCGGCACGACGTCGACCTGTTTCTGCGCCCGCGGTCCGGACATGAATTCCGCATTGTCCTCGGTCAGCACCAGTCCCGGCGCGATGGCGTTGACGCGGATGTTGAGGTGGCCCCATTCCACCGCCATGGTCCCCGTGAGGTTGTCGACGCCGGCCTTCGCCGCGCCGTACTGCCCCGTCATCGGATTGGGCTGGGAGCCCGAGCGCGAGGTGATGTTGATGATCGCGCCGCCGGCCGTCATCGCGCGCGCCGCGGCCTGGGCCGCGAAGAACGTCCATTTGAAATTGAGGCCGACGACCCGGTCCCATTGACCTTCATCGAGGTCGATCAGCGGGCCGACATCCTCGCGCGCGGCACTGCCGGCATTGTTGACCCAGACATCCAGCCGTCCGAACTCCGACAGCGCACGGTCGACGATGGCTTGCGCCGCGCCGGCCTGCGCGATGTCGTTGACGAGAACCAGCGCGCGGCCGCCCTGCGCACGGATCGTCGCCGCGGTCGCCTCCAGCGGCGCCGCGCTGCGCCCCGTGCAGATCACGGTCGCGCCCGCCTGCGCCAGCGCAAGGCTGATGCCCTTCCCGATGCCGCGCCCGCCGCCGGTCACGACCGCGACCTTGTTCGCCAGTGAGAACATGGCTGCCTCCTTATCGCCAATCGCCAGGGATCAATCGCCACCGGCGAGGCTGCCGAACAGCTGCCAATTGCTGCCCTCGAAGCGCATCAGCTGCCATTGCTTGATCGGCGCGTAATCGGTCGGCGACGTCGAGACCTTGATGCCCGGCAGCAGCGTCCCGACCTCGACATCCCGCAGGCTGGCAGCCTGCCTCATGACGTTCTCGCGCGTGAGATCGTCGCCGCATTGTTTCAGCACCTGCACGAGCAGCAGCGCCGGGTTGTAGCCGTTGATGATCAGCGTGTCGGCGCGATTGGCGTCCGGCATGTATTTGTCGAGGAAGGCGTTGAGAGCCCTGAAGTCTGCATCCTCTTTCCATCGCGCATCGTTCGGATCCTTGAAATAGGTCGCCGAGACGATGCCTTGCGCGTTCTCGAACCCGACCGGCTTGATGACGCTGCCGATCGAGGCCGACGCGAAGCTCAGGAGCTGCAGCGGCTTCCAGTTCAGCTCGTTGATCTTCTTGATCGCCTGCGCCGCGAATTTCGGCGTCGCCATGTTGAAGAAAACGTCGGCGCCGGCGGCCTTCAGCTTGACGATATGGGAATCGATGGTCGGCTCGGTGACGTCGAAGGATTCCTCCGCGACGATCATCGCCGCGGCCTTGTCGCCGAGGCCCGCCTTGATGCCCTTGAGGTAGTCCTTCCCGAAATCGTCGTTCTGATAGAAGATCGCGATCTTCGCGTTCGGCTTCTCCGCCAGCACGTATTTCGCGTAAGCCCTTCCCTCGGTCTCGAGCGACGGCGCAAAACCCATGCTCCAGGGGAAGTTCTTCGGATCGTTCCACTTCTGGGCCGCGCTGGAGACGAAGAGCTGCGGCACCTTCTTGGCATTGAGGTACTTCTGCACGGCGGAGTTGGTCGGCGTTCCGACCGCGTTGAACATGAACAGCACCTCGTCGCTCTCGACGAGCTTGCGGGTCTGCTCGACCGTCTTCGGCGGCGAATAGGCATCGTCATACGACAGGAAGACGATCTTCCGGCCGTTGATGCCGCCCTCCTCGTTGATCTTGCGGAAATAAGCTTCGCCCGTCTTGGCGATGAGGCCGAACCCCGAAGCCGGCCCGCTATAGGCCGCGGTATTGCCGATCTTGATCTCGCTGTCGGTCACGCCGGGACCGTATTTCTTGTCGGCGGCAGAGGCCTGTAAGCCCAGTGCCAGCAATATCCCGGCTGCAAAGATGCCTGTCCTGACCGCCACGCCTGCCTCCACACCGATTGTTTCAGTTGTTGGCGGGTTAGCTACCACATCAGTTGCTTGCTGACTAGCAACTAATGGAGAGGGTCGACGTCATTTGCCGAGCGCAACGCCGCGGCCCTGCGCCGCAGCCTTCCGCGCGAGGCGTCCAGCCAGGACCCGGCCTGTCTCGAAATTGAAGGCAGCTCCGGTGCTAGCGCGCCGCGCGCTGCGGCGTGGCCTTGCCCCTGACGCCCCGGCCGGCTTTCGGTTTGGCCTTGGCAGAGCCGGGCTCCATCATGCGGTCGATGAAGAGGTCGGCGACAAACTCGGCGTCCTCGCCGAGCTTCCTGGTGTCGCCGGACACCAGCGCCTGGATGCAGATGCCGCTGATCGCACCGGAGATCGCGCGCACGTTCTGCTCGATATCGACGTCCTTGCGCAGCTCGCCCATCTTGCGCGCCTGCATCAGATAGGCGCGCAGATTATCGCGGTAGACGGCATGCAGCTCGGCGATGCGCGGCTTCAGCTCCGGCACGGTGCCGGTGGAGTCCACGATGAGATGGTAGAGCGCGATCGCCGAATCCGGCATGTCGCGAACCGCCTCCATCTGGATCCGGATACGCTCGGCGAGCGCCTCGCAGCCGGTGCGGCCGTCGATCCGCCGCTCGACTTGGCGCATGAAGCGGTCCTGGATGGTGTCGATCACGGTCTCCAGCAGGCTCAGCTTGGTGCCGAAGCGCTGCACCGGAAGACCACGGCTGTAACCGGCTGCGATGCCGATATCGGCCAGGCTCGCGCCGGCCGTGCCATGCTTGCCGATCAGCGCCACCGCCGCCCGAAGCATGCGCCGGTCCGATTCCTTGCGCCGACGCTCCTTGGAACCGATGATCGGTGCCGTCTTCTCTGTTCCGCTGCCGGCTGTCACGAACCGCCGATCCTCCCTCGCCCGCGATGAATCCGTCGTCACGGTACACGGGGGTGGGAGGTTTGTCAGTGGGGTCGCGCTCTACCGCCGCGCAGTAAGAGGGTCGTTGAGGGCAAGACCGGGCCTTGGCCAGTCGACGGCGACCAGCCGCCCGGTGCCCGAGAGCGTGATGAAGGCCGTGCGCATGTCCGCGCCGCCGAAGCAGATGTTGGTGCAATAGACCTCGTCCGCCTCGTGGAATTCGATCAGCCGGCCGTCAGGCGAAAAGACGCTGATGCCGCCGCGGACCAGCGTTGCGACGCAGATGTTGCCGCTAGCCTCCACGGCCAGCGAATCGAAACGCTGATAGCCCGGCAGCCCGTGCAGCAGCCGGCCACCGTTCGGCGACGGCCAGGGCTCCTTCGCGACCTCGCCTTCGCCCGTGATCGGATAGCTCCAGACCCGGCTGGTCTCGGTTTCCGAGACATAGAGCGTGCGCCCGTCCGGCGACAGCCCGACGCCGTTCGGCGTCATGATCGGGAAGATCGCCTCCTTGATCATCGAGCCGTCGACGCGTGCGTAATAGACCGCGCCGCGGTCCATCAGACGGCCATAGGTCTTGCCGAGGTCCGTGAACCAGAAGCCGCCCTTGTCGTCGAAGACGATGTCGTTCGGCCCCTTCAGATGGACGCCGCCGCAACTGTCATAGAGAGTCTTCACAGTGCCGGTGTCGAGATCGACCTGCTCGATGCGGCCCGTGGTGTAGTCCTCGGCCCGGCCGGTGGGACGGGCGAAGTTGCTCGTGTCCTTGTGCCAGGAGAAGCCGCCATTGTTGCAGACATAGCATTTGCCGTCCGGTCCGATGGCCGCACCGTTCGGGCCGCCGCCGAGTTGCGCGATCACCTCTTTCTTGCCGGATGGCAGCACGCGCGTGAGCCGGCCGCCTTCGATCTCGACGACGAGGACGCTGCCGTCCGCCAGCGCGACCGGTCCTTCCGGAAACGCCAATCCATTGGTGATCTCTCTGGCTTCGAGGCGCATCCTTCTCACTCCCTCATGCCGGCGCCGGCTGGCCCGCGCCGAGATAGGCATCCACGACCTCGGCCCGGCTTGCCGCCGTCGCAAGATCCGCCGCGCTGCGATGGCCGACGATCGCGCCATTGCGAACGAAATAGAGCTCGTCGGCAACCTTCATGGTCATGCGGAAGTTCTGCTCGACCAGCATGATCGCGAGCCCGGTATCCTGCTTGATGGTGACGAGGCGCTCGAACACCCGGCGGATCAAGAGCGGCGCCAGCCCGAGCGACGGCTCGTCCAGCAACAGCAGGCGCGGCGCGCTCATCAGGCCGCGGCCGATCGCCAGCATCTGCTGCTCGCCGCCGCTCAGCATCCAGGCCGGCGATTTGAGGCGGCCCGCAATCTCGGGGAACAGCTCCAGCATGAGGTCACGCCGCTGCCGCTGCGTGCGCGCATCGAGGAAATAGCCGCCGAGCAGTAGGTTCTCGGCAACCGTGAGCGAGCCGACGACCTGACGGCCCTCGGGCACATAGACGATGCCGCGGCGGACGCGCTGCCGCGCCGCGAGCGCGCCGATGTCCTCGCCGGCAAAGCGCAACTCGCCTTCCGCCGGCACGAGGCCCGCAATGGCCTTGAGGATGGACGACTTGCCCGCACCGTTGGCGCCCAGCAACGCCACCACGCCTTTTTCCGGCACCGAGAGCTCGACATTCTCGACGGCGCGTGCCGCACCGTAGCTGACGCAGAGACCACGTGCGGACAACAGCTCAGTCATCGGCCTCGTCTCCGAGATAGACGCGGATCACGTCCGGATGCGCGCGGATTTCGGCCGGCGTGCCGCTCGCGATCATCTTGCCGAAATTGAGCACGTAGATCTGCTCGCACAGCTCCATGATCAGGTCCATGTCGTGCTCGACGACGAGCAGCACGAGATCGGGCCGCATCAGGCGCTTCAACGCGCGCATCAGATCGCGCGTCTCGACCGCATTCAGACCGGCCGCCGGCTCGTCGAGCAGGATCGCCCTGGGCTCGCAGGCGACCGCGCGCGCGATCTCGGCAAGACGCAGCGTTCCCGGCGGCAGATCGGACGGTTTCTCATGCGCGGCAGAGGCGATGCCGAGCTCGTTCAGCGCCGCCATGGCGCGCCGTTCCGCATCCCGTTGCTCGGCCCGCTGCGCCGGCGTCGGCACGAAGGCGCTGAACCAGCCGGACCGCCGCGTCAGGGTGAGACCCACGAGGACATTTTCCAGCAGCGACAGCTCGGGACACATCGCCAGGTTCTGGAAGCTGCGCGTGATGCCGCATGCGGCGCGCTGCGCGGGGCCGAGGCCGTTCAGCGGCGTGCCGGCAAAGCTGCTGCGGCCACGCTGGCCCTGATAGAGCCCGGTGAGACAATTGAACAGGCTGGTCTTGCCGGCGCCGTTCGGTCCGATCAGGCCGGTGACCACGCCGGGCCGCAACGTCATCGACACGTCGTCGAGGACGTGGAGCCCGCCGAAGGAGAGCGAAATGCCCTCCGCGACCAATCCGTCGCTGGTGACAGCTTCCATCATCGCCGGATCCCCCGCGGCAGGAAGCGGCGCAGATCACCGGCGTTCGCCACCAGCGTCACGACGACGAGCGCGACGCCGTAGAGGATCGGGACCCAGTCGCCGGCTTGCGCGAGATAAGTCGGCACCAGCGTGATGAAGGCACCGCCGACGAGCGCGGCCGGCAGCGACAGCCGAGTGAGGCTGACGACCGATCCGACCAGCAGGAAGACACCGCTGAAGAAGGTGAAGCTGTTCGGAGAGACGGTCGAAGAGGCAAAACCGGTCAGCGCGCCGGCGAGCGCGGCAAGAGCGGCACTCAGGGTGAAGATCGATATCCGCGCCCAGCTTCGCGTGATCCCCATCGCTTCCGCGGCGCGCGGCTGGGCTTGCGCCATCAACAGCGCCAGCCCCTGCGCCGATTTGCGGAAATGCGCGAGCGCGAGACAAACCAGCACGAGCACCGCGAGGGCGACATAGTAGCGCTGCAACGCCTTGGGAATGCCGGGGACCAGGTCCTGCGCGATGTAGAGCCCTTCGAACCCGCCCGTGAATTTTTCGAAGCCGATGAGAATTTCCGGCAGCGCCAGCGCAAGCGCCATGGTCGCCACCGCAAGATAGATCCCGGACAGCCGGCGCGAGGGAAACGCGAAGACGAAGCCGGCGCCCGCGCCGAGCAGAACCGCCAGCGGCAGGCTCACCACGATCGAGAGGCCGAGCCGGTGCTCGACGATCGCCACCGCGTAGGCGCCGAGCGCAACGAAGAAGCTGTGCCCGATCGACACCTCGCCGCCATAGCGCACGAGCATGCTGACCGACAGCACCGCCAGCGCGTTGGCGAAGCACAGCGACAGGCTGTAGATCAGGAACCCGCCGGCGAGCAGCGGCGCCAGCAACAGGACCGCGACCAGCGCGAGCATGGCCAGCCGCACGACGTCGACATAAGCGCCGCGGGCGGACACGTCGGCCTTGGACGCCTGCGCGAGATCAGACACGGCCACCGATCGCCCTTTCCAGCAGCCCGTTGGGGAAGAAGTTCAGCGTCAGCAGGATCACGCCGAGCAGGAACGTGTTCATGAACTCGGGCGCGACGTAGAACGAGAACAGGTTCATGGCGATGCCGACCAGAATGCCGCCGACGGCAGCACCCGGCAGGCTGGAGAAACCGCCGACCACGGCCGCGGTGAACGCCTGCAGCATGAAGGACGGCACCGTCGTCGAGCTGAGGAACGTCGTCGGCACTATCAGCAGTGCGGCGATGAGGCCGAGCACGGCGCCGGCGAGCCAGGAGAACAGGTGCACCGAGCGCAGATTCAGCCCGCAGACCTCGCAGGCAAATGGATTGGTCGACACGGCGCGGAACGCGACGCCGAGCCTGGTACGCTCGATGATCACGAACAGGCCGCCGACGACCGCGAGCGTGACGGCGAGGACGGCGAGATCGTAGGAGGAGACGCGGATCGCGCCCAGGCTGAAGCTGTAGCGCGGCACCGGCAGGTCGAGATTGACGATATCGGCGCCGAACACGAGCTGCACCGCGCCTTGCAGGATCAACCCGACGCCGAGCGTCGCGATGGTGGAGGCAAGGTCGGACTTGAAGACGATCGGCGCGATCAGGGCATAGCTGACCACCGCGACCGTGCAGGCGACGCCGAGCGCCAGCGCAACCGCGCTGCCCCAGGACAGGCTCAGCAGGCTGCCGCTGGAGAAGCCGTAGACGACGAAGGCGCCGAGACAGGCGAGATTGCCGTGCGAGAAATTCACCACGCGCGAGCTCTTGAACACCATGACAAGGCCGAGCGCGCCGACACCGTAAAGACAGCCCGAAATCAGGCCGGACCACAGCAGCGGCAGGATGTCCCTGATGAATCCCGCCACGTCACTCCTGCCCTTCGCCGGGCGTGCCACCCTTCTCGATGAACTCGATGACGCCGGGGAAGTAGCGGCCCGAGAGCCCCTGCTTGCAGGCGGCGGCGTAATAGCGGCGCGCGAGCTCGGCGACACCAGGCCGGATGCCCGTGTCGGCGGCGAGCTGAAGCACGTAATCGAGATCCTTCAGCACGTATTCGGGCGGAAACGCCTTGTCCGGGAAATTGCGCGGCAGCATTGCCTTGGTGCCGTGATTGCGCAGAACAAAGCTGTCGCCCGAGCCCTTCGACACCGCTCCGAGCAGCGTTTCGGGCTTCACGCCGGCCCGCTCGCCCACCACCATCATCTCGGCGAGCGCGAGCGTGTTCTCGAACACCAGCGCATTGTTGATCAGCTTGACGACCTGGCCGCAGCCGACCTCGCCGCAATGGGTCACGTCGGACCCCATATAGCCGAGCAGCGGCGCGATCCGCGCGAACACCTGCGCTTCGGCGCCGACCATGATGCTGAGCTCGCCGCGCTGCGCGGCCTCCCGCGTGCGCGCCACCGGCGCATCGGCGAAGTGAAATCCGCCCGCCTTCAGCCGGTCGGACACGCTGCGCGCGAGCGCAACCGGCGTGGTGCTGAGATCGACGATGGTCGTTCCGGGCCTTGCGGCTTGCGCGATCGCGCTCGCGACCGCCTCCACCTGCGGTCCGCCGGGCAATGACAGGAAGATCAAGTCGGCGGCGGCCGCAAGTGCCTCGAGTGAGCTTGCTGCTTCCGCCCTGGTGTCGGAGAGGGCCGCAACCGCCGCCGCATCGCGATCCAGCATCAGCACGCGGCCGGAATGTTTCTTCGCCACGTTGCGGCACATGGGCCCGCCCATGACGCCGAGGCCGACGAAGCCGATGGTTTCTGCTGTGCTCATCGCATCAATCCATCAACATGCCGCCGTTGACGTCGAGCACCGTTCCGGTGATCCAGTTCGACGCCGGCGAACAGAGGAACAGAATGCTCTGCGCGATGTCCTCGGGCTGGCCGAACCGCCCGAGCGGCACATTGCCGTTCGCCGACGGCGCGGCACGGCCCGTGACCGTCGCCCACATCGGCGTCTCGACCGGGCCCGGCGCGATGATGTTGGCGTAGACGCCCTTGCCGGCGCCATTCTTGGCAACCCATTTCATCAGGCCATGCACGGCCGATTTCGCCGCGACATAGGCCGGTCCCGACGCGACGCCGCCGATCTTGGCGGCGATCGAGCCGAGCGCCACGATCTTGCCGAAGCCGCGCTCGGCCATGACCGGATAGAGCTTCCGGACGGGATTGACCGTGCCCATCAGGTTGACGGCGAGGATCTTCTCCCACTCCTCGTCGGTCGATTGCGGCAGCGGCGTGTTGGCGATGGTGCCGGCGCAGAGCACGAGGATGTCGATCTTGCCGCGCGCCTTCAGCTCGTCGTCGATCAGCTTCTCGACCGCAGCCCTGTCCGTCACATCACAGCGGCGATAGTTCGCCCCGGCGGGAAACTTGCCGCCGTCTTCCACGATGTCGGTGGCGATAACGTCGGCGCCGGCTTCGCAGAAGGCGGCAACGACGGCACGGCCGATGCCGCCGGCAGCTCCCGTGATGAGGGCAGTTTGTCCGTCGAGGCGCGAGGGGCCGCTCAGAGGCGATCCAGCCATATGGTATTTTCCTTGTTCTTCTTGGTAAGGATCCGGCAGTTCAGCGAGCGGCGGGCGATCGCGTCTTGCGATCACCCGCCGACGCGATCGACTCAGGCCGGCTTGGCGTCGAAGGCCACGGCCGGATAGGGCTTGAAGTCGCGCACCATGACGAAGGAGCCCTGCGCCTGCAGGATCGCCTCCTGGCGCGTGCCGCGATGATCGGAGCCGGTGAACGTCACCTTACGCGCACCGCCGACCGAGGCGTTGTTCAAGGTATTGCCCGCCTCGATCAGATTGGCGCGCGTGATCGGCTTGCCGCTGTCGACCAGCGCACCGAAGATGCTGCCGAACAGCGCGGCATTGCTCCAGCCGTTGAGGCCGAACACACCGACCGGATCGTTCGGATAGTATTTCGTCACGGCTGAGCGATAGGCCTTGATCTCGGGCTCGGCACTGTCGACCGGAAGCAGCCAGGACGAGAAGTAGACGCCGTTGAGCAGATCGCCCGTCAGCTTGTAGGTGGCGGGATCGGCCGTGAAGAACGGCGCGAACCAGGTCAGCTTGACGCCCTGGCGGTCGGCCGCCTTCAGCGCCGCCGCAAGATTGGCGTTGGAGCCGAACAGGATCGAGGCGTCGGCCTGCGCATTTGCGACGCGGCGGATATGCGGTGTGAAATCCGTGGTCTTGACCTCGAACGGCACCGATTCCGCCGGTGTCAGCTTGTTCGCCTCCATGAAGAGGTCGAAGCCGCGCTTGGCGGAGCGGCCGAGCTCGTCGTTCTCCCACAGCAGCGCGATCTTCTTGAGCTTGAGATCGTTGACGGCGAATTCGGCATTCGAGGCCGCCGACCAGCCATAGTCGGGCAACAGCGGAAAGATATTCGGCACGGCGAAGAAGGCGCTGGCGCCGCCGATCGGGCCGATCATCGCAAGGCCGTTCTCCTTGGCGTAGGGAATGACGGCGACATTGGTCGCCGTGCCTACCGCCGCGACGAGCGCGAAGATGTGGCTGTCCTCGACGAGGCGCCGGACCGCGGCGACGCTGCGGGCGGGATCATAACCGTCGTCGAGCGTCACGTAGTTGATCTTCCAGCCCTTGATGCCGCCGGCCTCGTTGACGCTCTTGAAGTAGGCGTCGGCCGCGTGGGTCAGGATCGCGTAGAACGGGACAGGCCCCGTGATCGGGGTAAACCCGCCGATGGTGATGGTCTTGGCAGCGGCATCGACGCCGATCTCGTCGGCGAGCAGCGGGCCGCCCGGATAGGCCGACGCGAGCGCGGCGGCGCCAGATAGCTTGAGAAAGTCACGCCTCTTCATAGGCCCTCCCCGAGATCTGTTTTTCTTGTGCAATGATCCTTAGCGGCCGGAACCCGGTCGGTCAACATAAAATGCATTATGCATTATATAGAAGTTTCCGCCGCTCCCGCCAGGATCAGCTCGGCGCGGCGGATCACCGGCGCGTCGATCATCTTGCCGTCGAGCGCCACCGCGGCGCCCTGCCCCTCCTTTGCAACCTGCATCACCCGATGCGCCCAATCGAGCTCGTCGGCGGTCGGCAGGAAGGCTTCGTTGACCAGCTTGACCTGGGCCGGATGGATGCAGAGCTTGGCACCGAAGCCGAGCGACTTGGTCCGGCCGACGGCTGCGCCGAAGGCGGCGGGATCGGTCCACGAGGTCGTCACTCCGTCGATCGGCGGTGCCAATCCGGCCAGCCTGGACTCCAGAACGATTTGCAGGCGGACGGGATCGAGCTCCCCCGCCGTTTCGGTGATCCCGGCATCGACGCCGAAATCGAGATTGCCGAAGGCAAACTGCGAAACCAGCCCACTCTTGCCTATGCTGCGCAGCTCGGCATATCCCCGCACGGTTTCGATCAGCGCGATGATGTCGCACTTGCCCTCCACCAGACAAACCAGTCGATTGAGAGCGCCGGGCTCGGCCTTCGGCAGCATCAGCCTGGTCACGCCGGCACTGCGGATCATCTCCATATCGGCGGCAAAGAATGGACTGTCCGCGCCGTTGACGCGGACGATCGCATCCGCCCGCCCGCTCCACGCGGCGATGGCGCCGCGGGCTGCACTCTTGTCCCCGGGGGCCACCGCGTCCTCGAGGTCGAGGATGACCCGGTGAGCACCCGACATCAGCGCCTTGTCGAAGCGCTCGGGCCGGTTGGCGGGGACAAACAGGAACGATCGGGACAAAGAGCTGGACATCGGGCGACAACCTCGATTATGCATTATGCATTATCGTTTGTACTTCTATCCTCCCTGATGGCCCGCGTCTATGGTAGCCGCGGCAAATCGGTCGGGGGCTGCGGCATCAAATGGAATATCGGACGAAAGAGGAACAGGTCGCCGACTACCTCCGCGAGGGCATCATCTCGGGGCGGCTGCCGCGCGGCGTCCGGCTCAAGCAAACCGAGATCGCGCAGGAATTGAAGATCAGCATCACGCCGGTCCGCGAGGCGCTGAAGCTGCTCGAAGCCGAAGGCTACCTGTCCAGCGACTCCTATCGCGGTGCCACGGTCGCACCGTTCGACGTCGAGGCCTCCACGGAGATCCTGAAGCTGCGGATCACGCTCGAGACCCAGCTCGTCGAGAGCGCGGTGCGCAACATCACCTCCGAAGAGATCGCCGAGCTGCGCGAACTGGCGCGACAGTTCGAGGACGCCGCGCTCGCCAATGACAGCACCGCGGCACGCGGCATCAACTACCGCTTCCACCGCCGCATGTATGATTTCGCGCGGCTGCCGAAGACGCTGCATTTCGTGCAGGTCTTGTGGGCGCAATATCCGTTCGACGTCATCAACCGCATCGGCGGCCGGGCCGTGCGCGCCGCCAAGGAGCACAATGAACTCCTGAAGAACGTGATCGAGGGCGACGCCGCCAGCGCCATGCTGACGATGCGCCAGCACATCGAGACCGGCTGGACCGAGCTGCGCAACAGCATGCCCGCGCGAGCGGACACCGGCACCAGGTCCAAAGGCTCTGAAAACAAGAACTCTGAGAAGGAGACGCTATGAAGCCGATGCTACTCGTCATGGACATGCTGAACGACCTCGTCCATGAGAATGGCGGCGGAGCCAAGACCTATGTGCCGCTGATGAAGGAGCGCGACGTGCTTGGCCGCACCAAGGCGGTCATCGCCAAGGCGCGCGCAGCGGGCGCGCTGATCGGCTATGTCCGCGTCGGCTTTTCGCCCGATTACCGGGAGTGTCCGCCCAATTCGCCGATCTTTTCCCGCGCCAAGGCCGCCGGCATGTTCAAGCTCGGCACGTGGGGTACGGAGGTCCATCCCGAGCTGGCGCCGGAAGCGAGCGATTTCGACATCGTCAAGCATCGGGTGAGCCCGTTCTACGGCACTTCGCTGGAGCCGATCCTGCGCGCCCATGGCGTGACCGATCTGTTCCTGAGCGGCGTTTCGACCAACGGCGTGGTGCACACCGGCGCGCGCGAAGCCCACGACCGCGACTATGCCTGCACGGTGCTGGAAGACTGCTGCGCCGGCGGGACCACCGACGAGCACGACAGTGCGCTGCGCTGCCTCGCCCGCTTCGCCGCGATCAAGAACAGCACGGATGTGAGTTTCAGGTGATGCTATCCTCCTTCTCCCCTTGTGGGAGAAGGTGGCGCGAAGCGCCGGATGAGGGGTATGTCTCCGCAAACAAGCATTATCGAATTCGCGGATAAGTACCCCTCACCCGTCACGCCGCTATGCGGCGTGCCACCCTCTCCCACAAGGGGAGAGGGTACGCTGGCGGCACATAACCTACGCCCCCAGCCAGCGCGGATCGATCGCCTGGCGGTAGGTCACGCCGCGCACGGCATCGCTGAACTTCAGCTCGAACTCCATGTTGTGCGCGAACTGCTGCTCGGACAACGTCGGCGGCACCGACACGGTGGTGCGCTGATCCGAGACCGTGCGCTTGATGAGCGCTGTGTCGGTCTGCTGGAAGTAGCGATCGTGCAGCATCTGGCCGGCCGCCTCGGGATCGCTGCGGATCAATTCCGATGCCCTGGTCATGCCACGGACCAGCGCTGCGGCGGTCTCCGGATTCTTGTCGAGAAAATCCGGTCGACCGCACAGGACCGTGTAGAGGAAATTCTCGATACCCGGCACCTCGCCGTGCGACGGGCGCGCGGCCCATACCGCGAGCCCCTCCTCCACCGCCTGGTTATTCGCGGGCGCCGTGGTGTTGAAGCCATCGATCTGGCCGGAGCGCAGCGCCAGATACATCTTGTCGAGCTTGACGACCGTCAGGCTCACATCCTTCTCGGGATCGAGCCCACCGAGCGACAGCAGATAGCGCCAGATCTTGTCGGTGCCGCTGCCGCGGCCGGAGATCGCCAGCGTCAGGCCCTTCATGCGGGCCATGCGCTCCTTCAGCGGCATGTCCGGCACAAGACCGATCTTCTCGGCAGTTTTCTTCGCGATCACCACGTCGCTCGCATATTGCGACATCAGCGGCGCGAAGGCGTTGATCTTCTGGCCCTTGGCGACCGCAAGGATGACGTCGCTCATCACGAGACCGGCCACGTCGACGCTGCCGCCGAGGATCGCCGCCATGCTGTTGGTGCCGCTTCCGGTGTCGATCAGGGAGACGTCGAGGCCCGCATCCTTCATGTAGCCGGCCGCCGTCGCGACCAGCAGCGGCAGATAGGCGAAGGTGTAACCGCCGATCGCGATCGTCACCGGCTTGGCGGCGCCCTGCGACAGGACCGGCGTGACCGAGCCGGCCAACGCTCCCACCGCGATAGTTCCCAACATCGTCCGGCGCGTGATCATGATGTCCTCCCTCTTGTTCTTGTTGCCGCAAGGTCTCCTCAGCGCCAACGGAAGATCCAGCTCTCCAGCCGTCCAAGCGCTTCGTTGAGGAGGGTGGTGACGACCATCAGGGCAAACAGCGCGGCGAACACCCCGGCGGTATCGAGCTGCCCGGCGGAATTCTGCGTGAGGTAACCGATGCCCGCATTCGAGGCCATCATTTCGGCCGCGACCGCGCCGACGAAGCCGTAGGGCAGACCGAGCTTCAATCCCGTGAACAGCCATGGCAGCGCGGACGGGAAGATCACCATGCGCTGGACCGCGAACCGCCCGGCGCCCATGGTCCGCAACGCATCGACCATCTTCAGGTCGACCTCGCGCACGCCGCGCAGGGTCGAGAAGAACACCAGGAAGAACACGCTGATCGCCGCGAGCACGATCTTCGGCGCGAGGCCAATGCCGAACCACATGATGAAGAGCGGCGCGAGCGCGACCTTGGGCACGCCGTACACAGCCGTGACGAAGGGATCGACGGTGCGATGCAGGATGTCGCTCGCGCCGATCATCAGCGCGAACAGGACACCGGCGGTCGCTCCCAACACGAAGCCGGCAGCGGTTTCCTTGAACGTGATGAGCAAATGATAGGCGAGCTGCCCGCTCGCGGTCCACTCCACCAGCGTCTTGAGAACCGCCGCAGGGCTGCTCACCCAGAACGGATCGAGCAATGTGCCGGATGCGGCCTGCCATGCAGTGAGCATCACGATCACGAAGACCGTACGGTAGAGCCACACGCGGCCGGATTGGCCGAGCATGGGTTCAGCTCGCGTATCGGACAGTGCCTCTGTGCTCATGACATTCGCCTCGCCGGCGGTTCGAGAGCGGCCCAGAGCCGCCTGTAATGCTCTTCGAAGGCGGGATGGAAGCGCACCTCATGCACCTCGCGCGGCCGCGGAATATTGATGGGCTCGTCGAGCCTGATCTGGCTGGGTCGCGGCGAGAACACCAGGACGCGATCGGCGAGGGTGATCGCCTCGACGATGTCGTGGGTCACGAACACCACCGTCTTGCGCCGCAACGACCACAATTCGAGAAGCTCGGCCTGAAGCGCCAGCTTGAGCTGGGCATCGAGCGGTCCGAACGGCTCGTCCATCAACAGCACCGGCGGGTCGTAGATCAGCGTGCGGGCGAGCATCGCGCGCTTGCGCATGCCGCCGGAGAGCTGGCTCGGGTAGTGACGTTCGAAGCCGTCGAGACCGACCTGCGCGATCAGCTCGTGCACGCGGGCGGCGATCTCCGCGCGGTCGACATTGCGCAGCTCGAGCGGCACCGCGATGTTCTGCTCCACCGTCCGCCACGGCAGCAGGCTGTCATGCTGGGTGAGATAGCCGATCCCGGTGTTGATGGCGCCAACCGGCGCGCCCTCACACAACACCGACCCCGTTGTCGGCCGGTCGAGGCCAGCGAGCAGATTCAGCACGGTCGACTTGCCGGAGCCGCTGGGGCCGACGATGGCGAGAAACTCGCCGCTCTGAAGCGAGAGGTTCAACCCGCTGAGGACGTCGACGCGACCACTGCGCGAAGAAAAGGTCTTGCCGACGCCGCGCAGCTCGACCGCGGGCGCGCACCGCGCCTCGCCGCCTTGCACCGGGACAACAGAAAGATGCGCCGATCTCATCGCCCTCGCCTCCGCCGTTCTTTCTTGTTTCCTGGACCGTCGCGAGGCGTTCAGACCTCTGCGGCAGCCTTCATCGCCAGCGCACCGCCCGGTCCGCTGGCCCAGAGGTCGAGCGTGCGCCCGTCCCCCTTTCCCTCCAGCTGGAACGGCGAGCTCACGAACAGCGGCGAGACGCCCCTGAATTCGAAGGATTTGAGCTTCTTGCCGGCATGCTTCTCCGCGAAGCCTTGCAGCAAGGTCGCGGTCAGCGGGCCGTGCACGACGAGGTCGGGGTAATTCTCCTCGGCTTGCGCGTAGGCCTGGTCGTAGTGAATGCGGTGGCCATTCGACGTCAGCGACGAATAGCGGAACAGCAGCACCGTGTCGGGCCGAACCTCTTCCGACCACACGCCGTCCTGGGGAGACGGCGTGGCCGCAGGCGCCGGCGATCCCGGCGCGGCCGCCTCGCGATAGACGATGTCCTGCTGCTCGGTGACGCAAAGCGCGCCGTCGCAGGAAATGCTGTGGCTGACGGTGACGAAGACCAGCTTGCCGGCGCGGCCGGATTTGGCCTCGACCTTCAGGATCGTGCTCTCGCGAACACCTTCGCCGCCGATGGTCAGCGGCTTGTGGTAGGTGAGCCGCCCGCCGGCCCACATGCGGCGTGGCAGGGACACCGGCGGCAGGAATCCGCCGCGCTTTGGATGTCCGTCCGTGCCCAGCTCCTGCCGCGGCACGAGGCGATTGAAGAAAATCCAGTGCCAGCCCGGCGGCAGGTCCGCGCCGGCGGCGTGATGTCCTTCCACGCCGAGCGCGGCGGCCAGCGCAGCGACGCGGTCCGGCGCGATCCGCTCGCGGATCGTTTCCGTTCGGCCTACCCAGGCCTGCCAATCCTCGTCGGCCAATGCGGTGCTCTCGCTCATGACGGCAACTCCACTTCAAGCGTTCAGTAAATCACCTGCTGGTCGATCAGCGTGTCGCGGTCCTCGCGGCTGAGGCCGAGCAGCTCGCCGAATACGTAATCCTCATCCTCGCCGAGACGCGGCGTGCCGCGCGTCATGCCGACCTCGGACTTCGAGAAGCGGATCGGCGCCTTCAGCGCAGCGCGCTCGCGGCCGGTCGTGTCCACGACATCGACGACCGTCCCGCGCTCGCGCAGATGTCGGTCGTGAGCGATGTCCTCCATGTTGCAGGAGACGTGGGCGGCGATGCCGGCGGCCTGGAGCTTCCGCTCGGCCTCACCGGCCTCGCGCGTCATGGTCCAGTGCTCGACCTCGCCATTCAGCACCTGCCGGTGCATGTGACGGCTCGCTTTGGTCTGGAACCGCGGATCGGACAACAGATGCGGCGCATCGATCAGCTTCGCCAGCCGCCGCCATTCGTCGTCGGTCCCGACGGCAATGGTCAGCCAGCGATCCTCTTCGCGGGTCCGGAACACGCCATGCGGCGCCATCCGCAGATGGCCATTGCCGATCCGCGCCGGTTCTCCGCCTGCGGCGGCGAACAGCAGGGCTTCGCCGACCAGCGAGCAAGCCACCTCGCGCGCGCTGACATCGACATGCCCACCGCGCCCGGTCTGGCGCAGCCGATACACCGCAGCCACCGCCGCCATGGCCGCGTTCATGCCGACGCTGTGATCCATCACGTGCCGCATCTCGACCGGCGGCCCGTCCTCATAGCCGGTGAGATAACCGAGCGCGCCCCAGGCGCCGAACAACGGCGCGTAACCGGCGAAATGAGAGTCCGGTCCGCTCTGGCCCGAGGACGAGACCGACACCATCACCACCTCAGGCTTCAGCGAGGCGAGCGCGGAATAGCCGAGGCCGAGGCGCTCCATCACGCCCGGGCGAAAGCTCTCGCAGACGAGATCGCTGACACCGACGAGCTTCTTTGCCAGCGCGATACCCTTGGCGTCCTTCAGATTGATGCGGATCGAAAGCTTGTTGGAGGCAACCTGGTCGAAGCTCGCCGGACCCATCCGGCCGTAAACCGGATGCGGCTTGCGGAAGATGTCGGGGCGCGCCGCGCTCTCGACCTTGATGCACTCCGCGCCGAGCTGCGACAGAATGTGCGTGCAGAACGGCCCGGCCGCATGCAGCGTGAAATCGGCGATGCGAACTCCGGCAAGCGGCTTCATGAGACCTCCGCGGCAATGGCCGGCCGTTCACGATGGCGCCTGGCCGAGAGCAGGTGCTGATGTTCGCCGAGCCGGGGCGGCCCGCTTCGCAAGGCCAGCGCGGCGCCGTCGACGTGAAACGGCGCCGACAGCACCGGCAGCCGGCCGGCGCCGGGAATCTCGACCGGTTGAAACAAATTTCGCGCGGCCTCATGCGGACCGGACAGCACTTCGGCGGGGCTGGCATATTTCGCCATGGGCACACCGAGCGCCTGGGCTCGCGTGACGATGTCCGCGGTCCGCTGCTCGCGTGCCCAGGCGCGAATGGCACGGTTGATCTCCGGGCCGCGCCGGCTGCGCTCCAGCGAGTCCGAAAGCGCGGGATCGAGCATCCAATCGGGACGCCCCATCAGCTCGATGAGGCCGCGCCACTGCCGCTCCTCGAGCGTCAGCAGCTCGACATAACCGTCGGCGCATTCGAGCACGCCACCGTACTTGAACGAACGCGTGCTGCGGTGCTCCAGCGAGCCGTCGCCGAGGCGCTGCAGCGCGAACGCGCCGACCGCGAGCGTCGCATCCTGGATGGAGACATCGACGCTTTCGGCGCCGCCTTGCGCGCGGCCGACCAGCGCGGACAGCGCACCCAGCGCGGCGACCACGCCGCCCTGATACTCCGCGAAATGACCATAGACCTTCAACGGCGGTCGTTCGGGAAACAGCTCTGCGGCAAGGCCGTTGGGCAGCAGAAAGCCCTCGCCGGACGCGTGGATCAGATTGATCTCCTCGGCTCGCCAGTCGGCCTTCGGTCCGAAGGCGCCGAAAGGCAACACCGAGACATCGATCAGCTTCGGGTGGCGGGCCCTGAGCGTCTGCTCATCCAGTTCGAGATGTGCGCGCTCGTCGAGGCGGAGATCATGCACGAGGACATCGGCCTCCGTCAGCAATGCGGACAGTCCCGCCCGTCCGGCTGACGTCGTCAGATCGCAGGTGACGCTCATCTTGCCAGCCGCCAGAAACGCGAACAGCGCGCTCGCTTCATGGGCCGGCGGAAGCAACGGCGGCTCGCGGCGAAGAGGATTGCCTTCCGGCGGCTCGACGAGGATTGTTTCTGCGCCGAGGACGGAGAGCAGCCGGCCGGCATGGCCAGCCGCAACGCCGCGCGATATCTCGACGGCAATGACGCCCGCAAGCGGAGGCGCAACAGCCTCGTCCGTCATGGCAACGCTTCCTCTTGTTGTTCTTGGTTGGGTCCGAAGCGTGGCGCACCACGCTTCGGTTCTTGTCTGGGCAGAAAAGGGCTTCAGCGGATGGTCGGCAGTTCCAGCTCGAGCCCCGCGCCGTCGAAGAACACGCGGTTCTTCACGTCGCGCGAGGGCAGCATCACGGTGGCAAGGCCCGGCGTGGTCAGCTCGCCGCGCTGGTTCTCACCCCATATCTCGAGATCGACCAGTGCGAAGCCGTCCTTGACGTACTTTTTGGTGACCTTGCCCTTGCACCAGGTGGAGTCGCCCATGGTGTTGAAGCGACGCATCTCGGTGCGCACGCGCTTGAGGAAAGCCGCGTCGCCCATCCAGTTGCTGACGAGGCTCGCGAGCCAGGACGAGCGCTGCGGGCCGTAATCATAGGTGCCGGGCACGCCGACTTCCTTGGCCACGGATTCGCGGTGATGCCCAATGCCGGTATATTCGATGCCGCCGCCGGCTTCCGGATTGCGGAAGAAATGGCCGGGATGCTTGACGGCGGATTTCAGCACGATGCCGTGGGTGTGGCCGCGGCCGCAGCCGACCAGGAAGCCCATCGTGTCCATCAGCGAGAGCGGGCCGCGCACGATCGGCGGCAGCTCGTCGCCCTCGTTGACGTCCTCGAAGTAGCGCATGTTGGTGCCGCGGATCCGCTCGTCTTCCTTCAGGATCGCCTCGTCGAGCGCGGCGAATTCGTCGGCCGTGTATTCGTAGGGCTTGATGTCCTTGTACTTGCCGGCGTCGCGCGCGGCCTTGCGCTCGTGGCGGGTGCAGGTGCCGAGCGCGCGGGCGACCATTTCGCCGCGCTGGTTGGAATAGGTGGCCTCGACATATTGCAGCACGAGACGGCCGGAGAATTTGCTCTCCTTCACCTCGATGCCGACCACGCGCTCGATCGCGGTGATGCGGTCGCCCGGGCGGATGTGGCGGAACAGCTCCCAGTCATTGCCGGCATAGAAGCCGTGCACGCCGGGAAGACCCCAGCGGGTACGGCCGATCCAGCCGAACGCCATCGGAAACATCGGATGGGCGACGTTGGTGCCATAGCGGCTCTGGCGGCCGTGCTCGGAGTCGCGGTACAGCGGATTGAGATCGCCGATGCCGTTGCAGAAATTGCGGATCGTGTCTTCGGTCGCGTCCTGAAGATACGGTCCCTCCGGGCGAAGCTGAAGGCCGATCATGCCCCGCGCCTGCGCGATCGCTTCGTCGGTGATCTTGCCTTCCGCCGGGGCGTGGCCGACCTCTTTTTCCTTTTCCATCACGTCTGACATTTTCGTCTCCAATCCCTGTACGAGTTGAGTCTTGCTAGGCTGCGGGTTTCATGGCGCGGGCCAGCGCCGAAGCGGCGGCAGAGGCGAGGCCGTCGAGATCGCGCGCGATCACGACACCGGCGCGATCGAGCGCCTCGACCTTCGCCGCCCAGGTCTCGGCGTAGGAGCCGATCATCGCGGCGGCGTGCCCCATCTTCTTGCCGGCGGGCGCGGTGCGGCCGACCAGCAGAGCCGCCGCCGGCTTTGCGTCCGGCCGCTTGGCGTATTCGGCGAGGGCATATTCTTCCGAGCCACCGATCTCGCCGAGATAGATGATGGCGCGCGTCTCGGTATCTTCGTGGAACAGCGCGATGGCTTCCGCCGCGTTGACGCCGCGCACGGGATCGCCGCCGATGCCGATGACGCTGCTCTGGCCGAGACCCGCCGACGACAGGCGGAAGCAAGCCTCATAGGACAGCGAGCCACTGCGCGAGATCACGCCGATCGGCCCGGGCGCGTAGCAGAACGAGGGCATGAAGCCGAGCTTGGCCTTGCCGGGCGAGATCAGTCCGGGCGAGTTCGGCCCGACCAGATGTGCGCCGTGCTCGAGCGCGGCCGCACGCATCTCCATCGCGTCCAGCACCGGCAGGCCGTCGCCGGGATATGCGATCAGCGGACAGCCGGCTTCGATCGTCTCCAGCACCGCATCGAGCGCGACGACGGCCGGCACGTAGACCAGTGCCGCATTGGCGTGGGTTTCCCGCATCGCCGCCGCGACGCTTGCGAACACCGGAACGCCTTCGATGGCCTGGCCACCGCGCCCCGTCGCCACGCCGGCGACGACATCAGTGTGGCTCTGCGCGAGATCCTTGACGGAGAAGGTGCCGAACTTGCCGGTGATGCCGACGATCAGCACGCGGGCATCAGCATCGAGAAGAATGCTCATGACTGCGCTCCCGCCACGCGCTTGACGATATCGGCTACCGCGCTCTCCAGCGTCGCGTGGTTCTGACGGCCGGCCTCGCGGAGGATCGTGGTCGCAAGATCGCTGCGCGTGCCGTTCAGCCGCAGCGTCACCGGCTTCGCCGAGGTTCGCCGCGCCAGCAGCTCGACCAGCGTTTTCGCCACGCGGTCAGTGTGCAGCCCACCGCCGAACATGCTGACCAGGATGCCCTTCACGTTCGGCGCGCGGTCGAGCAGGTCGAACGCAAGCCCAAATCCCGCCGGCGTCGGGTTGCCGCTGACGTCGAGGAAGCAGGCAGGCTGTGCGCCGGCGCCGTCGATCGCGTCCATCGCGGCCATGGTCATGCCGGCACCGCCGGAGATCAGCCCGATCTCGCCGTCGAGCCAGACCAGCATCAGGTTGGCTTCCTCGCAGCGGCGGATGTCGGGCTCCGCCTTGTCGCGGGAGGCTGCGATGGCGGATGCCGTGGCGGCCCTGCGGAAGCCCGCAGCTTCGTCCAGAACGATCTTGGCGTCCGCGGCAATCAGCGCGCCACCCTTGGCAACGACCAGCGGATTGATCTCGACCGTCGTGCATTCGCTGGCCTGCGCGATCTCCAGCAACCGGCGTGCAGTCGAGATGACGCGCTCGCGCACCTTCGGATCGCTTTCGACCGGCTCCAGCAGCGCGCGAAAGGCGTGCGCGCGAAAATTGCGCGCGAGCCCGACCGGGTAGCTCAGCGGCGGCGGTCCATCCTCGATGTTGACGCCGCCGCGCGGCGAATAGAGCACGTTGAAGCCGCCGACCCGGCTGTCGATCGCGACCGCGAGATAGAGCTCGCGGTCGATGTCGAGCCAGCTCTCGACCAGGACGGACGACGGCGCTTCACCCGCAAACCGCATCCCCATGATCGCATCGAAGGCGCTTTCGAGCTCCGAGGCGGAGCTCGCCTTGCGAATGCCGCCGGCCTTTCCCCGTCCGCCGGCAGCGACCTGCGCCTTCACGGCGACAGGCAGCGCGATGCGACAGGCCCGCGCTTCGTCGAGGGAGCGCAATTCCTGACTGGAAGGAGTGGCGATGGCGGCGCTGCGCAGCAGAGCCTTGCCTTGAGCTTCAGTGACCAACATAGAATGCATAATGCATTCTATTTGAAGGCGGTCAACACCCAGACTGCGTAATTTTCACGAGCGCAGGTGGGAAATGAGCCGGAAAGCTTGGCAAGTCAGGCGAAAGGGTGGGAGAAGCGCGATTTTCCTACCTCAGGATAATGCATTTTCTGACGCCTACTGCCGACCTCGTCAGCACCTGGGCGCCTCGATCACATCGCCGCGCCTGAACGGGCCGGCAGTCGGCTATCCAAGAAAAAAGAGCTCCGCGACCCCAGGGGGTCACGGAGCTCAAGTCCAGGGAGGACGCCCTGAGGGCGACGGCGATCTCATCGACCGCCGCAAGCTCCAGAAGACCGATTGCGGCTCCGGAGATGGGAGACGGCACATTCGCGCCGCTCTATTCGAAAGATGAGTTGCGCGCGCCGTTCGGCGGCGGCGCACCTCACATCTTGAGGGCGAACGGATCGCGCTCCTCGTTGGAGAAATCGATCATCACGTTCTTGGTCTGCAGGAACTCGTCCAGCGCCGCGACGCCGCGCTCCTTGCCGAAACCGGATTCCTTGAAACCGCCGAAGGGCGCCATCGCGCTGGAGGCGCGGTAGGTGTTCACCCAGACCGTTCCTGCGTGGACGGCCCGCGACACGCGCAAGGCGCGCGACAGGTTCGTCGTCCAGATCCCGGACGCCAGGCCATATTTGCTGTCGTTGGCGATCTCGATCGCTTCCTCCTCCGTATCGAAGGGAATGATCGAGAGCACGGGTCCGAACACCTCTTCCTGGGCGATCGCCATCTTGTTCTCTACGCCCGTGAAGATGGTCGGCTCGATGAACAGGCCGTTGCCAAGAGCATCGCCTGTCGCAGGCTTGCCGCCGCATGCGAGAACCGCTCCCTCCTTTTGCGCATCGCCGATGCATTTGAGGATGCGCTCGAATTGCGGCTCGTTCGCCACGGTCCCCATCTCCGTCGCCTTGTCCAGGGGATTGCCGAGCCTGATCTTGTGCGCCCGGGCGACCAGACGTTTCACGATCTCGTCGTGAATGGAACGCTGCACGAGAAGCCGCGAGCCGGCGATGCATGTCTGCCCGGTCGCACCGAAAATGCCGGCAAGCGCTCCGACCGTCGCTTTGTCGAGGTCGGCGTCCTCGAAGATGATATTGGGAGACTTGCCGCCGAGCTCCAACGTAACCGGGACGAGCGACCGCCCCGCCTCCGCCGCGATCTGGCGGCCGACGTTGGGGCTTCCCGTGAAACTGACGCGGTCGATCCGGCCACTGGCGAGCAGCGCCTGCCCCGTCCTGTAATCGCCGGTCACGACATTGACGACACCCGCGGGGAAGCCTGCTTGCCGGACCAGTTCGGCGAATTCAAGCGTCGTCACCGACGCATGCTCGGACGGCTTGATGACGACGCAATTGCCCGCCGCCAGAGCCGGCGCGAGCTTGTTGGCGAGCAGGCCCATCGGCGAATTCCAGGCGGTGATGAGAACCGCAACGCCGATCGGCTCGCGGCGCGTGAAGTCGAACACATCGCGCTGGTCGAGCGGAATGGTGTCGCCGAAGATCTTGTCGGCGCAGCCCGCGAAGAACCGGTAGGCGCGCGCGGCGAAATGCATCTGCCCGTGCGTCTCGCGGATGATCTTTCCGTTGTCGGTACTCTCCATGATCGCGATGCGCTCGGCCTGCGCGTCGAGCAGATCGGCGAGCTTGTTCAGCAAGGTCGCGCGGGCAAGCCCCGTGGTCTTGCTCCAGACGGTGTCATAGGCCCGTCGCGCCGCCGCGATCGCGTCCGTGACCTGCGCGGGGCTCGCCTGCGCGACCTGCGCCCATTCCTCGCGGGTATAGGGGTTTACAGCGGCGAACCATTCCTGGTTCGGCGCGCTGACCGTCTCGTTGGCAATGGCAATTCCGTACTTCCTGGGCATGGTCGATTGTCTCCGCAACTGGCGAATTGCCTGTCTGATCCGGACGGCGAATCCTGCGCCTTCAGGTCTGGCTTCGGTTGATGGTTAGGCTGGACTCCCGAGGGGATCGGCGTCCAATCGCGCGATCCCGTCGATCCCTTCGCGGGCGGGAGGAAACAGCGAGAGCACCTGCCGGTCGTGACCGGGAATGATGTGCGAGGGGCTATCCGCCAGCTTCTCGATGACCGCAAAGCCGTTCAGCATCTGCTTCGTGTCGAACAGCACAGGAAACGGCCGGCGCCGCAGGATGTTGGCGTAATAATGCGAGGCGTCCGAGGCCAGCACCACGTAACCGCGGCGTGTCTTCACCCGCACGATTTGAAGTCCCGCCGTATGGCCGCCCAGCCAGTGCAGGGATATTCCGTCGTCGAAAGCGGAGTTGGGATCATGAAGGGTTACGCGCCCTTCGAAGTTCCGCCGGACGATATGGCTGACGTCCTCCGCGTTGTAGGCCTTGTTCTGCTCGGCGTCGCACATGCAGCGACCGGTGCAGAAATGCATCTCGCGCTCCTGCACGTGATAACGCGCACGCGGAAACAGATCGTGGTTGCCGGCATGATCCCAATGCATGTGGGTCAGGATGACGTCCTTGACGCTATCAGGATCGATATCGATCTGCCTCAAGCCAGCGGCGACCGGGCGCGTCACGGCATAGTTGCGCGGCTTGCCCGCCTTCTCGTCAAAGCCGGTATCGACGATCACCGTGCGGTCCCGGCTGACCAACGCCCAGACGAAGAAATCCAGCGGCATCTGGGTATCCGGCACGTCGCTCTTGTCGATGAAGTTCTCCGATGCGCGGCGCTCGTCCTTGCGCGCGTATCGGATCGCGTAGATTTCATACTCGGACATGTCGGTCCCTACTGGCGCTCGATGCCAGCTTCCTTCGTTGTCGTCGCCCACAATTCGATGTCGTCCTTGACGTGCCCAGCGAAATCCGCCGGACCGATCCATTTCGCCTCGAAGCCGATATCGGCGAGACGGCTGCGGATCTCGGGCTCCGCCAACACCTCGCGAACGCCTTCCGACAGTTTCGCGACGATCTCCGGCGGCGTGTCCTTTGGCGCGAACAGGCCGGACCATGCGGAGATGTTGATGAACGCGAGCCCGCCCTCCTTCATGGTCGGAATGTCAGGGAATTGCGCAGCGCGGGCCGGGTTCGTGGTGGCGATCGCGCGCGCCTGGCCCGCCTCCACCTGCGAGACCGCGGGCGCCATGTCCATGAACGTCATCGACACACGCTGCGCGATGATGTCGGTCACGACCTGCGGGCTGTTCCGGTAGGGTACCGCGGCGATATCGATGCCCGCGCGGCGCCGGAAGGCCTCGCCGGACAATTGCCCGAGCGCGTTGGCATAGCCGAATGTCAACGTGCCCGGCTTGCTCTTGGCCAGTGCCACAAGATCGGCGACGCTTTTCACCGGCAGGCCGGGATCGACGATCAGGAAATAGGGAAACAGGCCGAACTGGGAAATCGGAACGAAATCGGCGACCGGATCGTACTGGATCGACTTCAGCATGCTGGGATTGGCGGCATGTGTGGAGGTGCCACCCACCAGCAAGGTGTAGCCGTCCGGCGCCGAACGCGCCGCTGCCGTCGCGCCCAACGCGCCGTTCGCGCCGACGCGATTGTCGATGACGATCGTCGTCTTCAGGAGTTCGGACAGCCGCTGGAACACGATGCGCGCGACGCCATCGGTCCCGCTGCCCGGGGCAAAGGGCGCGATGACGGTAATTCTCTGCGAGGGATAGTTTTCCGCGGCTGCCAGGCTCCAGTTCGACAGAAGCAGCGCGATCGTCAGCAACAGCACCCGCACGACGTCCTCCCGTTGATTGTTCGTCTTGATGGTTCAGCCGGCTTGCCGGCACCGGACCGCTATTTCGAGGAGCGCTCGATGATCTTCACGATGACCGGCCAGTAATTGGCGCCGAAGCCGGCACGAGACGCCTCCGTCAGGAGACTGGCGCCGAGCGCGGCCTCCCTTGCCTCGATGCCGGCGTCCTTCGCCATGTCGAGCGCGTAGGACACGTCCTTGTGCATGTAGTCGGTCGAGAACACCCGCTCGGGAAACTCGCGCGCCGCAACGGCCTTGTAGCCGTGATTGCGCAGCGCAAAGCTGTCGGCGGAGCCCTTGGAGAAGGCATCGAACAAGGTGTCGGTCGAGACACCCGCGGCGTTCGCGATCGCGGCGGCCTCGCACAAGGCGGTCACCGTCCCGACCACGACCATGTTGTTGAGGATCTTCACCACCTGGCCCGATCCGACGTCGCCGCAATGGGTGACCTCGCTGGCAAAGCAACGCAGCAGCGGCTCGATGCGCGCGAACACGCCTGCGCTGGCGCCGACGGAAATGGCGAGCGTTCCGGCTTCGGCCGCCGTGCGCGTCCGGGCGACGGGGGCATCGGCATAGTCGGCGCCTTTCGCCACGAAAACGCTCGCCAGCTCGCGCGTCAGCTTCAGCGGGCTGGTCGAGAGGTCGACGATGGTCTGGCCGGCGTGCGCAAGCTCGAGAAGCCCGCCCGGCATCTCGCAGATTTTCTTGAGATGCTCGCCGCTCGGCATCGAGATGAAGATGACATCGGCCTTCGCGAGCCCCGCGATCGAGCCGACATCGACGGCGCCGGCCTGAACCAGGCGCGCCACCGGCTCGGGGTTGATGTCGTGGATCAGCACGGTCTGCTTCGTCTTCTGCACGAGATGCCGGCACATGGGCTCACCCATGACGCCCAAACCGATGAAGCCGAAGGTCGAAGTGTCAGTCATGTCAAAACTCCGGAATTTCCAGACAGAATCATTCAGATACCAAGATAGGCGCGGCGCACATAGTCGCTGGCCAGGAGATCCTGGCCCTTGCCGCTGAGCGCGACCGCGCCGGTTTCCAGCACAAAGGCCTCGTGGCAAAGGTTCAGCGCAAGCTTCGCATTCTGCTCCACCAGGATGATGGACACACCGATATCACGGTTGATCTCGGCGATGATGCGCGCGATCTCGTCGACGATGATCGGAGCCAGCCCAAGCGAGGGCTCGTCCAGCAGCAGCAGGCGCGGCCTTGCCATGAGCGCGCGGCCGATGGCGACCATTTGCTGCTCGCCGCCCGACAGCGAACCCGCCATCTGGCTCCGCCGCTCCACCAGTCGCGGGAAATATCCGTAGATCTGGTCCAGCGTCTTGTTCTGCTGCGCCTTGTCGCGCTGCGAGTAGCCGCCGACCAGGAGATTGTCGAGCACGCTCATCTGCGGAAACACGCGCCGCCCCTCGGGCGACAGCGCAATGCCGCGCCCCACCCGCTGCGGGGCGGCGAGGCCGTCGATGCGTTCGCCGTCGAAATGGATCTCGCCACCGCTGACCGGCTTCAGCCCGATGATGGCCTTCATCGTGGTCGTCTTGCCCGCGCCATTCGAGCCGATGAGAGACACGATGGCTCCAGCGGCAACCGACAGGCTCAGATTGCGGACCGCCGTGAGGGGGCCGTAGGCGACGCTGATGCCGCGGACGTCAAGCATGGACCGCTTCCTTGCCGAGATAGGCCTCGATCACGACCGGGTTCGATACGACCTCCGCAGGCGTTCCCTGCGCGATCAGCGTACCGTGATCCAGCACCACGACGCGATTGCAGAGGCCCATCACGGTTCGCATGTGGTGCTCGACCATCACCATTGTGACGCCGCGCTCCGCCTTGACCCGCCGCAGCACCGACGCGAGCTCGGCCGCCTCTTCAGGATTGAGTCCGGCCACGGGCTCATCGAGCATCAACAGCCGGGGTTCGCTGGCGAGCGCGATCGCAACGCCAAGGCGTCGCTGCTCGCCATAGGACAGCTCGCGCGCCTTCAGGCCCACGCGGCGCGCCAACCCGAGCAGGTCGAGCACATGCAGTGCTTTCTCTTCCGCCGCCACGCGCCATTTGTTCGAGAGGAACCCGCCCCACAGGCCGGTCAGGCTCGAGCCAAGCGTGCCGCGCGACACGTTCTCGATGACCGTTGCCTCCGGATAGATGGTTGCGGCCTGGAACGTTCGCGAAAGCCCCTGGCGCACCGTCTGGTTGGCAGGCTGCCCGGAGATATCGCGATCCATGAACCGGACCGTTCCCGCCGAAGGCGGGAGGACGCCGGAGATGACGTTGAACAGCGTGGTCTTGCCTGCGCCGTTCGGGCCGATCAGACCGAGAAAGTCGCCTTCGTTGACCTCGAAGCTGACATCCCGGACGGCGACGAGGCCGCCGAAGGATCGCTTCAGGCGCTCGACCTCGAGCATGCTCATGGCATTTCCCCGGCCACGAGCGTTGCGCTGGTCGTCGTGACGCGCTGGCGCGCACGCCACATCTGGACAATGCTGGCGAGGCCGTTCGGCACGAACATCAGGCAGAGCACCAGCACCGTCCCGTAGATGATGTGCTGGAGGCCTTCGGTGGATCGCAGCAGCTCCGGCAGGGGCGTGAGGACGAGAACGCCGACGACCGGCCCGAGCACACCGTCGCGGCCGCCGACAACCAGCATCGTCAGGTAGGAGACGGATTCCCAGAACGTGTAGGAATCAGGAGAAATGAAGCGGAGATAATGCGTCGACAACGCACCGGCGAAGCCGGCGATGCCGGATCCGATCGTGAAGGCGATCACCTGGACGCGGTGCGTGTCGATGCCGGAGGATTCGGTGAGACGCTGGTTCTCGGCGGTGGCCGCCATCATCGTCCCCAGAGGCGAACGGTAGAGCAGCCAGGTCAGGAGCAGCGTCGTCAACGCGCAGCCGAGTGCAAAGGGATAGAATTGCGGCTTGGCGCGCAGCACATAGCCAAAGATCGAAATCGGGGGCACGCCGACGAGCCCGTTCGCGCCGCCGGTGATTGAGCTCATGTCCAGCGCGAGCAGCACCGCGATCTGGCTGAACGCGAAGGCCACCAGCACGAAATACACGCCGCGCAGACGCAGGATGATCCAGCCCAGGGCGGCGGCGATGACGGCCGCGGCCAATCCTGCGATGAACAGCGTCAGCAGAGGCGGCCAGCCCTTCATCGACAACAGCGCCGAGACATATCCGCCGACCAGCGCAAAGCCGCCATGGCCCATGGAGAGCTGACCCGCGCGGGCGATGATGGCAAGGCCGAGCACGAGCATGAGGTTGATGCAGCCGACCGTCGCGAGGTGAACGTAGAACTGGTTCGGCGCGAACCAGGGCAGCAGCGCCGCAAGCGCAACCGCGACGAGGATTCCGGCATAATGCAGGGGCTTGATGGCTGGAGACTTCACGCCTCACGCTCCTTTCGGCCGAGCAGACCTTGCGGGCGCAGCAACACGACGGCGATCACGACCAGGAACTGAAGGATCTCGGACAGCGAGGCGCTGACGAAGGTGCCGGCAAAACTCTCGATCAGGCCGATCAGCAATCCGCCGACGACCGCGCCGGGAACGCTGCCAAGCCCGCCAATGACGACGATCACGAAGGCCTTCAATGTCGGCGCCAGCCCGATGAAGGGCGAGACCGACAGCACCGGCGCCATCAGGACGCCGGCGAAAGCCGCGAGGCTGACGCCGAGCACGAACGCCGCGGGAAAGATGACGTCGACGCGAATGCCTTGCACCTGGGCAATTTCGGAGTCCTGCGCCACGGCCCGCATGGCGCGGCCGATCCTTGTGTACCCGATCAACAGGTTGAGCGACACGACGGCGACGATCGCCCCGATGATGACCACCAGCCGCGACCAGGGGAATACGATCCCGCCGACGGACAGAACGCCGGAGACGACGGGCGGCACGGTGCGTGCCGAGGATCCCCACATCAGCAGCGCGCTGTTCTGGATGATGAGAGCGACACCGACGGAGGCGATCATGCCGTTGAGCTCGTTGCCGCGAAACCGGCGGAAGACGACCCACTCCATCACCAGCCCGAGCAGGGCCGTCGCGCCGACCGCGAGCAGAACGCTGACGGCGAACGGCATCTCGTTGCTGCCGTAGAGGATGGCGAACAGGAATGCGCCGACCATGTAGAACTCACCATGCGCAAAATTGACGATGCGCATGATGCCGAACACCATGGTGAAACCGATGGCCATCAGCACATAGATCATGCCGACCATGAGGCCATTCACGATCGTCTGGGCCAGAATGATGTCCATGCTCACGGGACGACTCCAATCGCATCGGCGAGGCGCGCCTGGCGCCTCGCCCGTTTCAGCGGATGCTTACTTGCAGGCGTTGACATCGCAGGTGGCGACCTTCGTCACCACGCCGTCCTTGATCTGCCCGACATAGAACGGCAGATCGATCTGGTGCTTGATCCCGTATTTCTGCTCGCCGGTCCAACCCGCCTTGCCCATCGCGGTTGGGACGTCCGACAGCCCATCGAGGGTCTTGGCGATCTTGGTGGTGTCGTCGACGGTCCCGGCCTTCTTCATGGCCGTGAACAGCATCTGCAGGCCGGCATAGAAGAACGGGCTGAAGCCATTCATGTTCTGCCCGTACTTGGCCTTGAAGCGGGTTACGTAGGCCGCGGTATCCGGCAGGCCGGTGTCGATCGGCAGATGGACATAAGTGCCTTCCGCCGCGTCCTTGCCGGCCACCTTCAGCATCTCCGCCGAGACGTCGCCGCCGGTGACGAAGACCGGGCCGCGGTAACCGAGCTCGCGGGCCTGCTTGAGGATGAGCCCGGCCGTGGTCGGAGAATTGCCGCCGAGCTCGAGGCCGTCCGCCTTCATCAGGATGCGCGTGAGAACGGGCACGAAATCGACGCGCTCACGCTCGAAATACTCGACCTGCAGCTTGGTGCCGGCCTTGGCGTAGGAGTTGAAATTCGCCACGCCGATCTGCTGCCCGGTCTCGTCGTTCGGAAGCAGCGACACGACCTGCTTGGCCGACGTGCTCTTCATCAGCCACGCCACCTGCGGATCGGAGAACTCGCCGGTGGTGATGACAGGACGATAGGCGAACGGCGCGTCGGCACCAAGAGCCCGCGGCGTGAAAGCCAGCGTCATGGTGATGACTTTTCCGGACGTGGTCTGGTCCTTTGTCGCCACCGCCGCCGCAGAGCCCATCGGGCCGACCACGAAGCGGATTCCGTCCTGGATCATGAGGCGGTCCATGGCCGTAACCGCGTCCGCGGCGCGGTAGCGATCGTCATATTGCTTGAACAGGATCTTGTAGCGCTTGCCGCCGACCTCGAGGCCGCCGTCCTTGTTTGCGTCTTCGGCAGCGAAATCGGTGGCGGCGAGCATGCCTTCCGCGAACGCGGCGCCCGCACCGGAAAAACTGGCGTGCACGCCGATCGTGACACTGTCTTCGGCGTGGGCGGCGGAACAGACGACCGACGCGGCCAGCACGGCAATCAACTCAAAACGCTTCATTCCAATCTCTCCCCAGATGTTGCTCTTGTCTGCCTTGCTCGTTTGTTTTCAGGCTCGGCTTTTTCTTGTCAGGCAATGCCAGTCGTTTGCGATGGCGGCTTCACGCCATCGTCCTCGTTTGCGGGGTCAAGGGACCCAATTGGTCTCCTCCGGCTCATGCGTTCCGCGGGGCGCGAACACGACCTTCTTCGGCGCCGCTCGGTGCCCGCGTCCCTGCAACAGGCGCGAGACCGTCGCGAGATCCTTCACCTTCTCGATGGTCTCGAGCCGCTCGAACAGCGGAGCGACGTCATCGCGCGGCAGGATGGCGCCGACGTGCTGATCGAACTGATCCCAGAGATCGGCCCCCGGCGACGATTTGAGCGCCAGAAGATCGTGCGCTTCCGCTCCCGGAAGGGCCTCGCCGGCGGCGCGCTGGTCGCCTTCGATCATCTGTTTGCAGGATGCCTCGTCCATTGCTTCGGCCAGCAGTGCCGCGAGCAATGCGTTTCTCAGGCCTTGACCGACCAGGAGAGCCTCAGCGCCGCCCTGTCCGTCCGCGAGGGTGCCGGCCTTTGCCACGCCCGCCATCAGCAGCGCGGCGGCGATCTTCGCAGCACTCAGCCCGAGCAACCGCGCCGCGGCAGCGATGCTGCCCAGCAAGGCGGCTTCGAGCCGGCCAGCCGATGGCAGAGACCGCGAGATCTCGGCGCCGGCGATCAACGCGTCAACGAACTCTTGCCCCGTCTTTCCGCGCTCCTCGCACAGGCCGAACAGCGAAACGACAAAGGCCGCATGCGCAGCATCGGCAGACGCGTCGGATCCGGCAACGGCCGCCGTGGCGTTGACCAAGGCGGCATCGATCGCGCTCGTGCGCCGCTCGGTACCGAACACCAGCGCGGAGCCGCCGGCCGCGGCGACACCTGACGTCGCCAGCAATGCCGTGGTGATTGCGCTCGGCGCGCCGGACAGCGTCCGGCCAAACGCCGTGATGATGGCTGCCCGCGCACGCGCAACAGCCTTCGCGTCTCGCGGCGGATCACAGGCACGGATCCGCGCCGCCAATCCCATCGTCGTGGCGCTGGCGCTCATCGCGATGCCACCGCTTTGGCCGGCGCCACACTCTGCAGGCCCGCGGCATTACGCCCCGCGATCCGGCCGAAGGTCGCACCCGAGACGAGGCCGGTGCCGGCGGGATAGTTGTCGTAGAACAGGCCGCCGACCAGCTCGCCGCAGCAATACAGACCCTTGATCGGGCGCCAGTCGGTGCCGATCACCTCGGCATTCTCGTTGATCTTGAGGCCGCCGAACGTGAAGGTGATGCCGCCGGTCGCGCTGTAGGCATAGTAAGGTGGCTTGTCGAGACGAAGCGCCCAGTTGGTCTTTTCGAGATCGAGCCCCTTGGTCGAGAGGCCGTCCTTCCTGGTGGGATCGAAGCCCTCGTCCGCCGAGCGCGCGTGGTCGTTGTAGTTGAGGACCGTCTTGAGCGCCTGCGTCTTGTCGTCGATATCGAGCTGCGCGATCAGCTCCTCGAGCGAATTGGCCTTGATCGGGTCGCTGGTCGCATAACGCGGCTCGAGCAGGTGAACGACCTTGCTGTCGAACAGCTGGTAGGCCTTGGCGCCCGGCTCTGCCAAGATCGCGCGGCCGAACTTGGCGTAGGTGAAGAGCGCGCCGTCTTCGCCCTCGTCGACGAAGCGTTTGCCCTTGCGGTTGATCATCACCGAATAGACGTAGGACAGGCGGTTGCTGCGGTCGGTCATCTCGCGCGGCGCGAAGTCGCCCCAGTCCGCGCTGATCGGGGTGGCGTGGCAGCCGCTCCATTGTCCCCACGGCATCGCACCGATGGCGAGCGCCATCCGCAGCCCGTCGCCCTGATTGTGCGGCGTGCCGCGGACCTTCGCGGCGCCGACCAGCGGGCCGATATGCTGCGTGCGCATCTGCACGTTGGCCTCGAAGCCGCCGCAGCCGAGCACGACGGCCTTCGCGCCGAGCGAGCGAACGCCCTCCTCGTCCTTGGTCTTGACGCCGACGACGCTTCCATTGTCGTCGACGAGCAGCTCCGAGACGGCGTTGCCGTATCGCACTTCGATGCCCATGCGCTCGCAGGTCGAGAACCAGCTGCGCGAAAGGCCGACGCCCTCATGTGCGGCGCGCACCACGAGGCCGCGCGCCCAGACCATGACATTGTCCTTCTTGACGGCGGACAGGCTGATCGCCGGCTCCATCTTGATGGCGCCGGTGTCCTTCATCCAGCGAACGGTCGCTTGCGAGTTCGACACCAGAAGGCGCGACAGGATCGGATCCGTACGCCCGTTGGTGACGCGCATGAGGTCGCCGTGAAAGTCTTCCTGCGTGTAGGGCGAGATGCCGTCGTAGAAATTCTCGAACTCGTCCTCGATCCCGGGCAGCAGGGCACCGATCTCGCGCGGCTCGTCATAGGCGAAGCGCAGCACACCGCCGCTCCAATGGGTGTTTCCACCACGCATTTCGCGGGGAGCCTTTTCGAGAACGACGACACGATCTGCGCCGTTTTCCTTCGCCGAGACCGCCGCAGCCAAAGCAGCGTTTCCAGCGCCAACGACGATCACATCGAACTCTTCGTGCATTTCCGTTCCTTCCCGCCTGCGTCTTCTCAGCTTCTGTATTCTTGTGAATACCTCTGTATACATCGGAATGCAAGATAATTCAGACGTGCGCGATCCGCAGAGAAAAACGCTCTGAAAACAGTCGATTACAGAAACGGGAGAGGTCAGATGGCGGATCGAGACGGCGCTGAACGCAACATGGTCAGCAGCGCACGAGGAGTTCAGGCGCCGTCGTGCTCGCGGCGCGCTTCCAACTCGCGTTCCTTCGCCAGAATTGCACGACGGGTCTCGAGCGCATTGAGAACATGCGTGCGCGCCAAATGGTTGGCCTTCTCGCCGTCTCTTTGCGAAATCGCCTGCACGATGGCGGCGTGCTCGGCCTGGGCGACAGCGAAGCGGCCCTTGTCAGCCAAGGTCGTCGGCCCGAGGAGAGCAATCGCATCCTGAAGGGCCGACAAGCTCTTTTCGAGATAGCGGTTGTGCGCGGCGACCTGGATGGCGTCGTGGAGTTCCCTGTTGTGCCGATAGAGCTTCGGCGGATCGCGATCGAGCTTTTCACCTTCGGCAATGAGCCGGGCGAGTGCGGCGAGGTCTTTTGGACTTGCATGCTTTGCGGCCATCGCCGCCGCCGTGCCTTCGAGCGCCGCGCGCATCTCATAGAGCTCTTCGACCGCATCCAGGTCGAGAACGGACACGACCAGCCCGGTTCGCGGGCGGAGATCGAGCAGGCCCTCGAGCTCGAGACGCGTCAGCGCCTGCCGCGTCGGCGTCCGGCTGATGCCGAGGTGCTCCGCCAGCTCGACTTCGCGCATGCGCCGCCCGGGGGCAAAGCGCCCTTCGACGATCTCACGCCGCAGCGCTGCGTAAGCGTAATCGGCAGCAGATGCGAACTTCGTGCGGTCCGGCAACACCATGGCGTCGTTCATGAAGTCTTCCCGATCTCATTCGGCAGCAGCGATCTCATGCGAGCGTGAGGCGCCAGGCCGTCCATCATTGCCCGCGCCCGATCTTCCGACGCACGGACCCCATGATCGACGCAAGATATTCGGCGTCGCGACGCCTGTCTGGAACGAGGCCATCAGCGTCCACCGAATAGAATAAGGGTAGCAGGCCGAACCACGAATGTATACACTGGTATCCAAAGTATACATTAGTATGCAATGGATCACTCTATGCCCCAGAACAAGCTCAAGGCGACTTTCATGCGCGGCGGCACCTCGAAGGCCATCGTGTTCAACAGAAAGGATCTGCCGGCGGATCCCGCGCTCTGGGATCCGATCTTTCTGGCCGTGATGGGCTCGCCCGACCCCAACGGGCGCCAGTTGGACGGCATGGGCGGCGGGCTGTCGTCGCTGTCGAAGGTCTGCGTGGTCGGCGCGCCGACGCGTCCCGATGCCGACATCGATTATACGTTCGCGCAGGTCGAGGTGAAGAATGCCGCGGTCGATTACAGCGCAAATTGCGGCAACATGTCTTCGGCGATGGGCCCGTTCGCCGTCAGCGAAGGCCTGGTGAGCGCACCCGCGAACGGCGAAGCGGTCGTGCGCGTTCACAACACCAACACCGGCAAGATCATCGTCGCGCGCTTCCCCATGAGCGATGGCGAGGTCGAGATTGACGGCGACATGACGATCGACGGCGTCGGCGGACAGGGCGCGCCGGTCCGGCTCGAATTCGTCGATCCCGGCGGCACGAGGACCGGGCGCCTGCTTCCCACGGGGCGCGCCTGCGATCAATTCGAGATCGCGGGCCTCGGCACGATCGAGGCCTCGCTTGTCGATGCCGCCAACCCCTGCGTCTTCGTCGCGGCCGATTCGGTCGGCAAGGCCGGCGACGAAATGCCTAATGCGCTCGAGAGCGATCCGGTGTTCCTCGCGCGGATGGAAGCGATCCGCTGCGCGGCCTCGGTGGCGATGGGCATTGCGCCCGACGTCGCGGCCGCCGCAAAGATCCCGAGCGTGCCCAAGGTCGCGATGATCGTGTCGCCGAGGCAGATGACGACCCTCTCGGGACGGCGTCTGGAGCCTGCGGAGATGTCGCTGGGCATCCGCATGATCTCGATCGGCCAGCCGCATCGCGCGGTCCCGATCACCGGCGCCACCTGCCTTGCGATCGCGGTCCGCATCGAGGGCACGTTGGCGAACCGGATCGCCCGCGCCGGCGATGGCCCGATCACTATCGCCCATCCATCCGGCACGACCGTGGTCGATGCCGCGGTCGAGCATGCCGACAACCCCACGAAGGCCCGCGCCATTCACGGCGCGGTCTATCGCACCGCGCGGCGGCTGTTCGAGGGCAACGTGTTCTATCGAACCGCCAAGACGGCCGCGCAGGCGCGGCGCAGCGCATAATTTGATCTGGAGCTCTGAACGATGACTTATCTCGTTGCCGCCGAACTTCCCCGCGAATCCGCCGGCCAGCGTTTTCGCGCGCTGTTGAAGCGGCCCGGCATTCTGCAACTGCCGGGCGCTCATAACGGCATGGCGGCGCTGCAAGCCAAGGCGGCTGGCTTCGAGGCGCTTTATCTGTCGGGCGCGGCGATGACCGCATCGATGGGCCTGCCTGATTTGGGCATCATCACCGTCGACGAGGTCGCCTTCTTCGTTCGCCAGATCACCCGCGCGTCGGGACTTCCGCTGCTCGTCGACGCCGACACCGGCTATGGCGAGGCGCTGAACGTGATGCATGCGACGCGCGTATTCGAGGATGCCGGCGCGGGCGCGCTTCATCTCGAGGACCAGATCCTGCCGAAGAAATGCGGCCATCTCAACGACAAGAAAATTGCGGACGCGCACGACATGGCGGCGAAGGTCTCGGCCGCGGCAAAAGCCCGGCGCGATCTCGTGATCATTGCCAGGACCGACGCTGCCGCGAGCGAAGGCCTCGACGGCGCGGTCGCCCGCGCAAGGCTCTACATTGACGCAGGCGCCGACGCGATCTTCCCGGAAGCCCTCAACACCGCCGAGATGTTTCGCGCATTTGCCGAACGCATGCCGGGCGTGCCCCTGCTCGCCAACATGACGGAGTTCGGCAAGACGCCGTTCTTCACCGCCGCGGAGTTCGAAGCGATGGGCTATGCGATGGTGATCTGGCCGGTCTCCTCGCTGCGCGTCGCCAACAAGGCCCAGGCCGAGCTTTACGCCGCGATTGCGCGCGACGGCGGCACGCACAAGGTCGTCGAGCGGATGCAGACGCGGGCGGAGCTCTACGACGCAATCGGCCTGCACGATTACGAAGCCCTGGATTCCTCGATCGTCCAGACGATCGTTCCCGCCGGCATGCCTCAGCGCGTATAAGCACTCGGGGCGCAGCTGTTGCTGCGCCCCTTTTCCAGATCGAGAGCACGCGCGTTACAGCAATCCGACCTTGTGCATGATCTCCCGGATCTGAGCCGGATCAGGATCCATCATCATGGGAGCGACCGTCGCGCCCGCGGTCTGTGCGGGACCGCGCGCCACGTAGCTCGATCCGTTCTGCGTGGGATCAACGGACTGCAGCGTCATCGCGCCCGCCGTTTGCGCCGGACCGCGCGCGACGTGACTCGCACTGCCCTGCACGGGGTCGGCGGACTGCGGCGTCGGCGAGCCCGCCGGAACCATGCTCGGCGCTTCGACCGGCTGCAATCCGAGCAGACGTCGCAGCGTGGCCAGCGAAGGATCGGTTGCGGTGGCAGCAGCGGTGGCCACCGGGGCGACGCCGGTTTCCAGGCCGAGGGCCCGCATCGCGTTCGGCAATCCAGCGCCGGTACGATTCGGATCGCCGAATTGCAGCGGCGTCGACGTGTCCTTCAGAATCTGGAACAGCCGCTCGACACGGCGTGCATCGCGATTCTGGAAGTTGCCTTTGGTGAAGTCGGGATGGTGCGCCAGCACGAGCGCGGCCAGGCCCGTGACATGTGGCGTCGCCATCGAGGTACCGTCCCATGCACCGAAGCCGTCGGCGGGAAGCGACGAGACGATCGCGACACCGGGCGCGCAGACGTCGACCTCCGGCCCGAAGCAGGAGAACTTGGCCGGAAAATATCCATCGCGGCTCTGGAAGCCGTCGAGGACTTGCTGCGAATGATAACTGTCATCGGGGAACTCGCCCCACTTGCCGAGCGCTGCGACGGCGAGGCAATGCGGCGTCGAGGCCGGAAACTGCACCGGCCCCGAGGAATTGCCGGCCGCGATGATGCAGGCCATGCCCATTTGCTTGGCCCTGACGATGCGGTCCTCGATGATCCGCGAAGGCTCGCCGCCGCCCAGGCTCATATTGGCGACATCGATGCCATGCTCCATGCAGTAATCGAGCGCGGAGACGAGATCGCTGAACCGGCCGCCGGGGAAGATGCGGCAGATGTGGATTTCCGCCGCAGGAGCGAAGCCGCGGATTCCTCCGCCGGGGCCGACGGGACCGCCGGCGATGATGCCAGCGCAATGCGAGCCATGGCCGATCGTGTCAACGGTCCACGCCGATTTGTCGGTGCCGACGATGCTGGTGCCTTCAGTGATGCCGTGCAGGTTGCGATGGGTCGGCGCCAGGCCGGAATCGATGATCGCGATCTTGATGCCGGCGCCGTCGAAGGACGGCGGCAGACGGTCGAGGCTCATCGCACGCTCACCCCAGCCCATCAATTGCTGGCCGGGGAAGTTCCGCAAGACCGCGCCGAGCGCTCTCACGACGATGCGGTTGACGCTGTTGGGAACGAGCTGCGGACGATCGAGCCAGAAAGTCCAGTAGTCGATCTTCGGCTTGACGAGGATCGAGCGGATGGTCTCCGGAGACTCGCCCTGGAGTGTCACCGTGGCACGGCCGGTGGCGTCGGTGATGCCCTGTGCCGGCCACATGCTGCCGAACACATAGACCTCGGCTTCGGACAGCGGGCCGTCCTGGCCCAGCACTTCGATCGTCGTGGTGAAGCCGTCAGCCAGCGGCGTCAGCACGCCCGGATTGGGCAGCTGCGGCGTGGTCGGGTCGAGCATGTAGCTCAGCCGCTCGTCACGCTCCACCGCGCAACGCTCGCCTGCCTGGGTCTGCAGCAACTTGGCCTTGTCGGGAGTCATCTTGGCGAGGACCAGCGGACTGAGCGGCACTTGTCCGATATCTGCGCTCTGAAATCCGAACAGGCGCGGCGGAGACACCGTCTTCACCACTTCGATGTCGGGACTGTTGTTGAGCTGCTGGGTCAGAAAATCGACGCTGAAGGTCGCAAGCCCGGGCTGCTGCTGCGGCGCGATCATGAATTGCGACGGGCGCGCCGCGATCGTTGCGGGCCCCTGCCCTCGGGACGGTGACGGGCTAGCGCCCTGATCCGGAAGCGCCCCGTTGCCGTTCGTCGCCACTTCGGCCGCGCCGTGCTCGCCATGCGCGGAAGTTCCTGATTTGCCCTTCGTGGCCATCTGCGGCCTCCTTGATGTTTTGCGTGTCCAATGTTTGCCCACCGAAATCAGTCGGCATCGAATGGCTTCAGCGCTGAATCCGGTTCGACCACGAGCGTGGCAAACGTCGATTTCAGGCGATCGGCCTGTGTCTTCGTCATCGAAAGGATGACGACGTCGGGTGCGACTTGCGCGACTCGCTTCACGCCGGGTTCACGCTGCAAGTGGTCGTTGAGCTGACCGGATTTCACCGGGTCTCCCTGCACGATGAATTGCTGCGACGCGTTTGAATCCGCCATCTGGTTTCCAATCACATCTGGGCGCGGAGGGCGGACTCGCCCGCCCTCCGCGCGTTGGGTTTAGTGCATTGTGCCACCGGGCTGGCCGGCGTTGAAGACGCCGAGCTGGCGACCGATATCGAGGCCGGTCTGGGCGCCCTGACCGATCTTCTTCAGCACGCTCCAGAAGCTCTGCAGCTCCATGTCGGAGACTTGCGGCGCGGCAGGCTGACCGCCGGGGCCGGCGCTGAATACGCCGAGCTGATGACCGATGTTCACACCGGTCTGCACGCCCTGGCCGATCTTCTTCAGCACGCTCCAGAAGCTCTGCAGCTCCATGTCGGAGACTTGCGGCGCGGCAGGCTGACCGCCGGGGCCGGCGCTGAACACGCCGAGCTGGTGGCCGATGTTCACACCGGTCTGCACGCCCTGGCCGATCTTCTTCAGCACGCTCCAGAAGCTCTGCAGCTCCATGTCGGTCGGCGGGGCCGCCGCCGCCGGCTGCAGGCCGGGCTGGCCGGCGCTGAACACGCCGAGCTGGTGGCCGATGTTCACGCCGGTCTGCACGCCCTGGCCGATCTTCTTCAGCACGCTCCAGAAGCTCTGCAGCTCCATGTCGGAG